>DASUAU010000028.1:0-153239 GCA_035763705.1 Occallatibacter sp.
TGCAGCTACATGTTCAAGCTGGGCAAGCCGGGGGAGCCGATTGAGCGCGAGAATTGCGGCGTGACGACGATGCGCTAGAGGGGTGGAATTTGCCGTCTCCCCGGTCTCAAAAACGAGACCGGGGGCACCCGGCGCTTTGCGAGCAGGAGCTTGCGTTGCCGCTTTCACTGGTGGGCTGCGTGACGGACTTCAACACGCGTCTTGTGGCGGGCTACTACACAATTGTGATCACGGATGATCCGGTTCGGCCCAAGTGGCTGCAACCGGACGTGAATTGGCTGCCCTATGGCGACGAGCAGTATCCGAAGTTTGTGCTCATCCGAAACATGCTGCCGGAAGATGACTTCCCTTCCGCCGTCCAGAAGGCGTGGCCGCAGTGCGCGTTCCAATTCTCACTGCAGGAGCCGCCGACGCGAAGCGCCATTGATGAACAGGGGCCATGCGCGCAGGACGTGATGGGCGATTACTATCCCGTTGCGTTGTGGTGCGATCAGCGGACGTTCGCGGCGGGCGGCTTCCGAGCTTGCGTGAAGCAGTGAGCGGGCGAGAGGGCTGACGATTCCCTGCTGCGGGTGGGCTTCTGCGTGGCTAGAGGACGCGGGCGAGGAAGTGGCCGGTGTGGGAGTGGAGGTTCTGGGCGATTTGCTCGGGTGTGCCCTGGGCAACGAGCTGGCCGCCGCCGGAGCCGCCTTCAGGGCCGAGGTCGATGACCCAGTCGGCGGACTTGATGATGTCGAGGTTGTGCTCGATGACGAGGAGGGAGCCGCCGCCGTCGATGAGCTTGCGGAAGGCGGTGAGGAGCTTGGAGACATCGTCGAAGTGGAGGCCGGTGGTGGGCTCGTCGAGGATGTAAAGGACGCGGCTGGCCTGGGAGGGTTTGGCGGCGGCGTTGATGGAGCGGACCTGGGCGAGATGGGCGGCGAGCTTGACGCGCTGGGCCTCGCCGCCGGAGAGTGTGGTGGCGGACTGGCCGAGGCGGAGGTAGCCGAGGCCGACTTCGTCGAGGACGGCGAGCTTCTCAAGCAGTCGGGTTTGGCCGGCGAAGAAGCGGAGGGCCTCCCTGACGGTCATCTGCAAAACGTCGTGAATGCTTTTGCCCTTGTAGAGGACTTCAAGGATGCGCGGCTGGTAGCGCGTGCCGTTGCAGTCTTCGCAGGGCAGCTCGACATCGGCGAGGAACTGCATTTCGACGGTGACGGTGCCGTCGCCCTCGCAGGTGTTGCAGCGGCCTCCGGGAACGTTGAAGGAGAAGTGGCCGGGGGTGAGGGAGCGGCGTTTGGCCTCAGGCTGCGCGGCGAAGAGCTCGCGCACAAGGTCAAAGGCCTTGATGTAGGTGATGGGATTGGAGCGCGGGGTGCGGCCGATGGGAGTCTGATCGACCAGGACAACATCATTCAGGCGCTCAGCGCCGGTGAGCGAGCGGAAGAGGCCGGAGGGGTCAGCGCCGTCGGTCTGGCCAAGGGCGCGGGCCACGGCGCAATAGAGCACCTGATGGACGAGGGTGGATTTGCCGGAGCCGGAGACGCCGGTGATGGCGACCAGCAGGCCGAGAGGGATTTCCACGGTGAGGTCGCGGAGGTTGTTGGCGCGCGCGCCGCGCAGGATGAGCTTTTCGCGGCCGGGGGCGCGGCGGCGCGTGGGCACGGGGATGGAGAGCTGGCCGGAGAGATAACGGCCGGTGAGCGATTGCGGGTTGGCCTCGATTTCCGCCAGCACGCCGGAGGCGAGCAGCTTGCCGCCGAACTCGCCCGCGCCGGGGCCGAGATCGAGGAGATGGTCGGCGGAGCGGAGAACGTCAGGATCGTGCTCCACGACGACGATGGTGTTGCCGAGGTCGCGCAGGTCCTTGAGGATGCGGATGAGGCGCTCGGTGTCGCGGGTGTGCAGGCCGATGGAGGGCTCGTCGAGAACGTAGAGCGCGCCGACGAGCTGCGAGCCGAGAGAAGTGGCGAGCTGGATGCGCTGGGCCTCGCCGCCGGAGAGCGAGGAAGCGAGGCGGTCGAGGGTGAGGTATTCCAGTCCGACGGCGTTGAGGAATGTGAGCCGCTGGCGGACTTCGTGCAGGATTTGGCCGGCGATTTCCTGCTGCATGGGCGTGAGAGTGAGCGCGGAGAAGAACTGGAAGGCGGCGGCGATGGTGAGCGCGGCGGCCTGGCAGATGTTGAGGCCGTTGAGGCGGACGGCGCGGGCTTCAGCACGCAGGCGCTGACCGCGGCAGTCAGGGCACTCGGCGTACCCGCGATATTTGCTGAGCATGACGCGGACGTGGAGCTTGTACTTTTTGCGCTCGAGCTGGGCGAAGAAGCCGAAGACGCCGGGGAAGTCGCCGTGTCCGCGCAGAACGGTTTCACGCGCGGCATCGGGCAGGTCGCGCCAGGGAACGTCTAAAGGGACGTTGAGTGCGGCGGCCTGGCGCTTGAGATCCGTGAACCAGGGGCGGTATTTGGGGCGGTTCCAGGGGTCGATGGCGCCGTCAGCCAGCGAGAGGGACTTGTCCGGGATGACGAGGTTGAGATCGTAGTCGACCGTGTTGCCGAAGCCCTGGCAGCGGGGGCAGGCGCCGAAGGGATTGTTGAAGCTGAAGAGGCGCGGCTCCGGCTCGCGGCCGGGACGATGGCAGACGATGCACTCATATTCGCCGGAGTAGCGATGAAGGGTGCGCGGGGCAGAGTCTTCCCCTGGCAGCACTTCAAAGAGGACCTCGCCGGATTCGCGGTAGGCGATTTCAGCGGCGTCGACGATGCGGGCGCGGGATTCCGCGCTGAGGACGATGCGGTCAAGCAGGACGAAGAAGGGCTGGGCGAAGTCGAGGTCGAGGAGGGACTCGGGCGTGGAGAACTCGAAGATGCGGTCGCTTTGATAGAGGCGGTTGAAGCCGGATTTGCGCAGGCCGACGAGCCGGTCTTTCATTTCCGGTGTGAGCACGTCAGGCGAGGGCGCGGCGGCGCTTTCTTCGGCGGCGAGCTTTGCGGATTTTTTTGCGGCAGATTTGGCAGAGGCGGATTTGACCGGCTTGCGGGCGGGCTTTTCCGGGGCTGGCTCGGGCCCAGCGTGGCGGACGGGAAAGAGCGCGTGGAGGCGGGTTCCCTGCCCCAGCGCGAGCACGGCATCGGCGGCTTCATCAATGGAATTGCGGCGGACAAGGCCGTCGCAGTGGACGCAATGCACTTCTCCGCAGCGGGCGTAGAGAAGGCGCATGTAGTCGTAGATCTCAGTGGCGGTGGCGACGGTGGAGCGGGGATTGCGCGTGGTGTTTTTCTGCTTGATGGCGATGGCGGGCGCGAGGCCGTCGATTTCGTCCACGTCGGGCTTCTCAATGCGCTCAAGAAACTGGCGCGCGTAAGAGGAGAGCGATTCGACGTAACGGCGCTGGCCCTCGGCATAGATGGTGTCAAAGGCCAGCGAGGATTTGCCGGAGCCGGAGACGCCGCTGATGACGGTGAGGCGTCCGTGGGGGATTTCGCAGGAGATGTTTTTGAGATTGTGAGTGCGCGCGCCACGGATGAGGATGGCGTCCGGCGCGGCGGCACGCGCCGATAACGCGGCAGGCGATGCGCCGGCAGGTGCTGGGTGAGGCCGGATTTCGTCAGTCAGATTGGCAGTGCTCAAAGCCAAGGCATCCGATGTGAGACGTTCACCCGCTTGCAGGACCGCACAGAGGGGGTCAGGGCAAGGCAGGCCATTCTTTATTATAGGGCGGCGCGCTGGAGGGCGGCGCGCTGGAGCGCGATGCGCTGGAGCGCACTGCGCGATGCGGAATTCTCAACGGCCGGATTTGTCGAACTGGCGGTACAAAACCAGCGAGCGGACCAGTCAGCGGCTTCGCGGTTCAGGAGAGGCCGCCGTGGGGATGGCGGCGGCAATCAAGCTTTCCCGAACCAGCTTTCCCGAACCAGCTTTCCCGAACCGGCTTTCCCGAATCAGCTCTCACAAACAGCTTTCCCGAAAATGGCCCGGCGTGAGCAGCGCGCGAGCGGGTACGCTGTATGCCTCAGGCCGCTTCTGCCATGGACCGCACAAACTCAAGCCGATCCGCAACCGCATGCGCGGCCGGCTCACGATCGAGCACCGTGGAAAGCGCCAACAGCGCGCGCGAAGCACAGGCAGGACACTGCGACGAGCTGTTTCCCACGGAATTGCAATCCTGACAGAGATAGGCAGAAATAAGCGGCATGTGCTGCAACATAGCAGGGGAAGTCATAGGATCTCCTCGTTGTTGAAAGCAGTTAAAAATATCCACGTGCAAGGGAGCCGCGCGTGCACCGGCTCCTGAACAAATGGTATGAGAGGTTGAACTCATTTTTCGCGTTTCTGCCCCGGCCGGCTGAATCGTTCGTTTGCACCGAGGTGGTAGGCGTTGACATGGGAGAGGACCGGCTCCACGGTGAGGCCGCAGTTTGGTAACTCCCCAGGCAGGGTGCGCGGGCGAAGGTAACCAGCAAGGCAAAACCGCCCGTAGACCCAAACGGTTGGAGCCGTTCGGCGAAGGCTTTTTCGCTGCCTGATCCGTCCCAGCCTTCGCCGGACGGTGTACTTAGGTGCAGAGCCCAGTGGTTACTTTGAGAACAGGCCGGAGCTGCCGCCGGAGTGCGTGGCGGCACGATGGGCTGCCTTGTTGGCCAGCCTGTTCAGGCGCTTGCCGAAGACGGCAGGCCGGGGTTCCTCGTTTTCCTGCTTGGTCGCGCCGGGAGCCGCGGGCTTGGGGCTCTCCTCGCGAAGATTGAGTTGCAGAAAGGGTTTCATGTCTTCACCCTCCTCTTCTATTTTCGCGCAAGTTGGCGGCGCGCGGATGTGAATATTTCAGAACGGTGGATGCGGGTTCCGGCCTGGGCACGGGGCGGGCCGTGCCTGCTATCCATTCAGCCGGTTGGAAGCGGCGACGCGACCGTACCACTGGCCGGAGTCCTTGATGGTGCGCTTCTGGTTGCGAAAGTCCACGTAAACAAGGCCGTAGCGCTGGCTGTACCCATCCGTCCACTCAAAATTGTCCAGCAGGCTCCAGGCGTGGAAGGCGCGGACATGAGCCCCATCACGGATGGCGCGGGCCAGCTCTGCGAGAGTCTGACGGAAAAAGCCGATGCGGCGAACATCTGGAACGCTGCCGGCGCGCTGATCGTAAGGCGTGTCGAGATAACTGCAGCCGCACTCGCTGATTTCGAGGACGGGGCGGTCATATTCGCGGGAGACCTGGGCGACGAGATCGTAGATGCCGCTGGGCCAGACTTCGAGACCTGCGTCTGTAAGCGGGCCCTCCGTGGGCATCACGGCGTGGAAGCGGGTGTAGGGATCGCCGCCGTTGGGGTCGCCGGTATCGACGACCCGCTCCGTGCCGTATTGCTGACCGTGCGCGGACCCAGCTGCGCCGGGATCGGAGACGATGCGGCGGGTGTAGTAGTGAAAGCCCACCCAGTCGAGCGGGGCGCGCATGATTTTCTCGTCGCCGGGGCGGAAGCCCATCAGCTGGTAAGGCGGCTGGCCGACGAACGCCCTGGGGTATTCGCCTTTGAGCGCGGCGTTCAGGAAGAAGACGTTCTTCATGGCGTGGAAGCGGGCCGTGGCGGCGATGTCTGCCGGGGAGCTGGTTTTGGGATAGCCGGGGGCCATGCCGTACGCACTGCCCACCTGCGCGTGGGAGCTGGCGGCCTTGATGGAGCGGAAGCACTCGCCCTGGGCAAGCGAGACGGTGTGCGCGGCGCGGTAGAAGTCGCGCAGGCTTTTGCGGCCGGGTGGGAAGATGCCGATGCCGTAGCCGTAGTAAGTGAAGGCCCAGGGCATATTGAAAGGCGCCCAGATGGTGAGGCGGTCCCCGAGATGTTTGGCGAGGATGCCGGCGTAGTCCGCGAAGTAGCCGGCGAGATCGCGATTGGGCCAGCCGCCGCGGTCTTCCAGTGCCTGCGGCAGATCCCAGTGATAGAGGGTGCAGAAGGGGCGGATGCCTGCCTGATGCGCGGCGTCAAGAACGCGCTTGTAGTGGTCAAGGCCTTTCTGGTTGGGCGCGCCGGTGCCGGTGGGCTGGATGCGGCCAGGAGATGGAGAAGCGATAGCTCTTCTGGTGGAGGCGCTTGAGAATTTCGATGTCCTGCGGGTAACGGTGGTAGTGGTCGCAGGCGACGTCAGCCGTGTCTGACCCTTTGATGCGGCCGGTCAAGTGGGAGTAGCGGTCCCAGATGGAGAGGCCTTTTCCGCCCTCGCGCCATGCGCCCTCCACCTGAAAGGCGGCGGTGGCCATGCCCCAGAGAAAGCCTTCAGGAAAGCGGGCGGCGGCAATCTGGTCTTCAGGAATTGCGCCGGGGATGGGCGCGGATGCGGTGGATGGCGCGGGCGATATATCCGATTGCCCCGGTGAATCCGATGACGGGTTGCCGGACGCGGCTGCGAGCGTGGCCTGCGAAGCCATTGCGGCGGCTCCGGCGGCGGCAAGGGAGCTCGAGAGAAAGCGGCGGCGATTGAGCGGCATACGGAGCGGCCTCCTGTTTTGCGGCATACGGTACACCTGCGGACAGGCTCTAGTCAAACGTTTGTCTAGCGATTAAGCAGGACCGCGGAGACGAAGCGGCGGGGCGGGGCGTCCAACAGGCTGGTTCCCGGTACACTTGGACAAGCGAGCTGGACACGCGAGTTGGACAAGCGAGGTGGTTGGGTGCGGCGATTCAGGGTGCTGCTGGCGGTGATGATGGCAGTTGGGTTGGGGTGCGCAGCGGCGGGGATGGTCGCGCAGCAGCCGGTTCCGCCTGTTCCGGCGTCGGCTCCGGCTCAGGCTCAGGCACAGACGCCGGGTTCGGCAACCAGTTCGACAGAGGGTTCGGCAACCAGTTCGGCAGAGGATGGGGCGCAGAGCACTACGGGCGAGTCGCCGGAGGTGGCGCAGGCCGAAGCGGCAATTGTGAAAGAGGACTGGAAGACAGCGGCGGCAACTCTGGAGCCGTGGCTGCAGGCGCATCCCAAGGACGGCCGGGCACTGTTTGACGCAGGCTATGTGGCGGACCAGCAGAACCGGAATGAGGCAGCCGAGGGATTTTACCGGCGGGCGGAGAAGGCGAATCCGAATTCCTTTCAGACACACCTGATGCTGGGAATGCTGCTGGCGCGGGAAAGCAAGCTGAACCAGGCGCGGCCGGAGCTGCTGGAGGCGACAACGCTGGATGCGGGAAGCGGCGGCGATGCCCTGAAGGCGCGAGCGTGGCGGGCACTGGCACGGATGGATGCGCCGGGGCCGGAGAACGCGGGCAACGCGGCGGAGGCCTCCAGGGACCTGCTGCAGGCGCTGAAGCTGAGCCCGGAGACGGAGGAGGATACGCTGCTGGCGGCGCAGATTGCCGAAAGTGCGGGGCAGACGCAGGCGGCGGAGGCGGCGTACCGGCGGCTGCTCGTGAAGAATCCGAAATCGGAGGCCGGGAATGCGGGGCTGGCGCATCTGTTGCTGAAGCAGAAGAAGTATGGCGAGGCGGAGACGCTGCTGCGGACGGCTCTGGCGGCCGATCCAGAGAACCCGGCGCTGAGTGCGCAGCTTGCTCTGGCGCTGGCCAATCAGGGCAAGCCGGAGGCGGTTCCGCTGCTGAAAAAATTGCACGCGGCGCACCCGGAGAACCGGGCGATTGCGCAGATGCTGGCGGACCTGCTGGCGCAGACCGGGGATGCCGCGGGGGCGGACGCGCTGGACGTGGAATTGCTGAAAAATGATCCCGCAAACCCTGATTTGCTGGTCACTCACGGGCAGAATCTGATTCAGCAGATGAAGTATGGCGAGGCCTACGCGGCCTTTGAAAAAGCGACCCAGGCCGACCCCGGCAACGGGGACGCGTGGAGCGGGCTGGCCTTTGCGGCGATGCGGCTGGGACGGCCCCAGGTGACGCTGCACGCGCTGACCGAGCGGTCAAAACTGCTGCCGGAGGGCGCGGGGACCTATTTCCTGTGGGCGCAGGCCTATGACATGCTGCACCAGGCGCGGCAGGCGGCGGTTTATTATCGCCACTTTCTGGATGCGGCGGGAGGAAGGTTTCCTGACCAGGAAGGGCAGGCGCGGCAGCGGCTGGCTCTGCTCCAAAAGAAGTGACGGCAGAAGGGACGGAAGAAGGGACGGCGGCTGCGGCGCAAGCGGAACGGACGCGCCGGGGTTGGGCCGGGATGGGCCAAAGTGCTTTTGATGGGCCTGCAATGCAAAGTTTTGCGCTTGCATTTGATGGCTCATTGCTCCTATAGTCGCCAACAAGAATTTCTGTGGTGAGCGCAGGCCGGTTCGGCGCGGCGACGCTCGAACGGAGGTTCACAATGCGTCGTTTAGCGACAATGGCAGCGCTGCTGGCTGTTCCCCTGCTGGCGTTTCCCACCTGTGCGCTGGGGTTGGACGACACGGGCCCCACCGAGCAGTCCATCACAGAGTTGCAACAGAAACTTGAGACGGCAGAGCCGGGCGAGCAGTGCTTTCTGTATGCGGAGCTCATCCACGACATGACGGAGATGAGCGTCCAGCAGTACTCGCAGGGACACGATGGGAAGGCCAACGCACTGCTGAGGCAGGTGCAGGCACTCACGCACAAGCTGCACCTGACGATGGCGGAGAACGACAAGCGGCTGAAGAAGACAGAGATTCTGCTGCGGCGGACGGTGTTTCGGCTGAACGAAATGATGCACGACTCGGGCTACCAGGACCGCAAGGTGCTGGCCGCAACGCTGGCCACGGTGAGCCAGGCGGACCAGGACGCCATGCTGCAGGTCTTTAAGAAATAAAAGTGAGGAAACGGATGCGGGGCTGGCGAGTTGGCGCGGCGTTGGCGGGGATGACAGTGTGCGCACTGGCGGCGACGGCAACCGTGGCGGCGCAGCGGGCGCATCACGATCCGCTGACGGGGCCGGAGATTGAGAAGATTCGCGACGCGGGGATAAATCCGTCCCTGCGCATCAAGCTCTATTCGGATTTTGTGCGCGAGCATATGGAGACGGTGGTGGGGTTGAGCAAGCGCATTCCGTCAGTAGCGCGGGACAGGAAGATGGACCAGGCGCTGCAGGATTTGTCGTCGCTGATTGATGAGCTGGGATCGAATCTTGACCAGTATGACGACCGGAAGGCGGACCTGCGGCCATCGCTGAAGGTGCTGGCGAAGGACACGCCGGAGTGGCTGGCGGAGCTGAAGGCGCTATCGCCAGCGCCGATTTACAGGCTGTCGCTGGTGGATGCGACGGACGCGGAGAAGGATTTGGTGGACCAGTCGGCGGAGATGCTGAAGGAGCAGACGGCCTACTTCAAGGTGCACAAGAAGCAGCGGGGGCAGGAACGGTACGAGCCGCAGTGAGGGCGACTCCACAGGTCCAGATTCGCAGTGGCTGTGCTGCACAGGGTCACTGGCCCCTTCGGGGCAGCTAACAGCTATCAGCCGTCAGCTTGACCGTGGCGGGGCGAGGTTCGTGCTTTCACCCATCTCCAACAGCGGGAGATGTGGGGGCATAGAACAGAAAAGCAAAAGCAGGTCCTTCGCTTCGCTTACCCCATCCCGCCTGACGGCGCGACGGGGCCCCAAGCGTGCTCTGCTCAGGATGACAGTTTTAATTTAGAGATGCGTGTTCCGGCACGACTGAAGTCGTGCCCTGTTACAGTGCCCCGCATGCCATGAGTTTTTCCGCAGCCCGTGAAGCGGTGCCCTGTTACCGAGCGGGTTGAGGTTTGTGGTTTCCCGGGTCTCCATTTCTCGCTGCGCTCGAAAGCTGGACCCGGGGCACCCGGAGTCATGGAGGAATCCACTCCCCGGCGCGTTGATGGGTGCTGCGTGGCGTGTGCTACATTCCTGAGTGGTGGGCGTGGATTCCGTTCAGGTTTTTCAGCAGGAGTATCGGGCGCTGCGTCCGCGCGCGCCGATGCCCGAGTTTGCCATACGGTTCCGGCGGTTCACTTCTCTGAACACAACGATTCGGCTGCGCGAGGGGCGCGTGCTGGTGAGCCTTTCCGATTTGCTGGAGGGCGCGCCGGAGGCGGTGATTCATGCGATTGCGCATATTCTGCTGGCGAAGCTTTACAAGAAACCGCTATCGGCGGCGCAGACACTCAAGTTCAAGCGGTTTGCAAACTCGGCGGCGGTGACGCGGGAGACGGAGCGGATTCGCCATGCGCGGGGGACGAAGCGCTACTTTGGGCCGGAGGGACGCTACTACAACCTGGAAGAGGTTTTCGACACGCTGAATGCGCGGTTTTTTGGGGGGCTGCTGGGGCGGCCGCAGTTGACGTGGAGCGAGGCGGCGGCGAAGCGGGCGCTGGGCCACTATGACGCGACGCACAACACGATTGTGGTGAGCCGGGTGTTTGACCGGCCGTCGAGCCCAAGGTATGCGATTGAGTATCTGCTGTACCACGAGATGCTGCACCTGAAGCACCCGGTGAAGATGCGGGGGCTGCGGCGGTGCGTGCATCCGCCGGCGTTCAAGGCCGAGGAGCAGCAGTTTCCGCAGTTGAAAGAGGCGCTGGCGTTTTTGAAGAGGCTGTGAAGGGCAGGAGTTTCTCTCACCCTTTCCGCAGAGGACGCGGAAAAGGATGGGGCAACCGTGTAAAAGGCTACCGCAGATCTTTCGACTTCGGCCGTCCCGATGGACGGCCTTCGCTCAAGATGACAGTCGTTTGGTGGCAAACGAAAGGTTGGCAGGGGCTGAAGCCCGCGCTCATTTTGCGACAGTTGCGGCACGAGTAAACTCGTGTCCTGTTACAGTGCCCCGCATACAGAAAGTTTTTCCGCAGCCTGTGAAGTCGTGCCCTGTTACAGAGCGGATTGATGGACGGGTTGAGGGTGGTGGTTTCCCACTCATGCGCAAAAGACGCGCATGAATGGGGCACCCGCGGTCGCCGTCAGGCGGCTTTTTCGACGGTGTTGTCAGAGGGTTTGGCTTTGGCGTCTTCTTCCGGCGGGACGGTGACACGGACGGCGAGCCAGACGAGAAGGACGATGCCGGTGGCGATGGAGCCGAGGCTGGCAAGCTGCGCGTTGGAGAATCCCCAGAGGACTTTGGGATTGCGGCGGACGAACTCGACGAGGAAGCGTGCGAGGCCGGTAAGGATGAGGTACTGGCCGAGGATCCATCCGGTGCGGTGGGGCTTTGCGCCGCGACGCCAGAGCCACCAGCCGATGATGAGTCCGCCGATGAGCTCGTAGAGCGGGGTGGGGTGGACGCGCTGGTAGATGGGGTCAATGCCGTGGGGAAAGCTCATGCCCCAGGGAAGCGTGGTGGCGATGCCGTAGCATCCGTCGCCGGCGAGGAAGCAGCCGATGCGTCCGATGCCGTAGCCGACGGCGGCGGCGGCGGCGGCGAGATCGAGGATGCGAAGACCGCCGATGCCGGCGCGGCGGCCCTGAACGATGAGCGCGGCGAGTCCGAAGGTGAGTCCGCCGAACCAGGCGAAGCCGGCCTGATCCCAGAGGACGGCCCAGCCCATTTCGCGGACGTCGGATGGGGTGTCAAGAATGTGCCAGAGCTTTGCGCCGATGATGCCGGCGACGACGGCGAGGGCGACCATTCCGACGGCATCGGCGTCGAGCCCGAAGCGGCGGAAGTTGCGCTCCATGATGAGAGCTGCAGCGACCGCGGCGCACCAGAGGAGCAGGCCGAAGGTGGGGATGTGGAAGCCAAAGATGTGGATATAAGGAAACATCCGCTGCTTCAGTATAGACGGGCGGGGCTGGAAGCACTGAGCGGGCGGGCAGAGCAGGATTTTCAGGCCAAAAAAGAATTTTCAGGCAGGAGAGAATTTTAAGGCGGGAAGGAATTTTCACATGATGGGCTTGCCCGGGACGGCGGGGTTCGCGCGATACTTAATGCATGGCGACAGTCACGTACCAGGGTCTCGAGGTGCTGTACACGCGGCAACAGATTGCGGAGCGTGTGGCGGCGATGGGCGCGCAGATTACGAAGGACCTGAACGGCGAGCGGCTGGTGATGGTGGGCGTGCTGAAGGGCGCCGCGGTTTTTCTGAGCGACCTAGCGCGCGCGGTGCAGGTGGACACGACGTTCGACTTTGTGGCGGTGTCAAGCTATGGCAAGGGGCAGCGGTCGTCAGGCGCGGTGAAGCTGATCAAGGACCTGGACGAGCCGATTGAAGGCAAGAATGTGCTGATTGTGGAGGACATTCTGGACACGGGGCTGACGCTGACCTATCTGCGCAAGATTTTTTTTGAGCACAAGCCGAAGACGCTGCGGATTGCGACGCTGCTGGACAAGCCGTCGCGACGGATTGAGAAGATTGACGCGGACTATGTGGGCTTCTCGATTCCGAATTTGTTTGTGATTGGCTACGGGATGGATTATGCGGAGCGGTATCGCAATTTGCCGGATATCTGTTTGATGTCGTCGGACCATCCGGAATGAACGAGGCGAGCGCAGGAGTGGAGAGGATTCTGGTGGATGAGCGCGAGTTGTTGAAGGCGGCGTATGCGGATTTCAATGCGCGGCGGATGGATGCGGTGCTGGCGCGGATGCATCGCGATGTGGAGTGGGCGAACGGGATGGAGGGCGGGCACGAGCACGGCGTGGAGGCGGTGCGCGCCTACTGGACACGGCAATGGGCGGCGGTGGATCCGCACGTGGAGCCGGTGAAGATTGAGGCCGTGGGCGAAGGCCGGTTTGTGGTGGAGGTTCACCAGGTGGTGCGCGACAGGAACGGCGCGGTGCTGATGGATGCGACGGTTCACCATGCTTATCGGTTGCGGGACGGACTGATTGAGCGCATGGATATTGAGTAGATAGATACAGGACCGGATAGGAGACTTTGCCGCGCGCCTGGGCGGGGTCTATACTCGGTTTCCGGAAATTCTCCGACGAGTTGCCCGAAGGTGCGCGGCGGAGCTAAGGAGCGCGAACGATGACAACCACACCGCAAATTGGTGAGGTAGACCTGGAGTTCGACCATGGCAGTTTTGACGCCGCGGAGTTTGCGGCGCAGACGCTGGCGGGCTGGCAGAGGCTGGCGGCGGTGATTGACCATACTCTGCTGAAGCCGGAGGCGACGCGGGAGCAGGTGGAGAGCCTGTGCGACGAGGCGATTCGCTACCGGTTTGCATGCGCGATGGTGAACCCGGTGTGGGCGTCAACGGCGGTGGCGATGCTGGCGGGGACGGGAGTTCCGGTGGGCGTGGTGATTGGGTTTCCGCTGGGCGCGTGCCTGGGCTCAACGCTGCGGCAGGAGGCCGAGGCGCTGGCTCGGCTGGGCGCACGGGAGCTGGACATGGTGCTGCCGATTGGAAAGCTGAAAAGCGGCAACCATGCGGCGGTGGAGCAGGCGATTCGCGGAGCGGCGGAGGTGGCGCATGGGCACGGCGCACTGCTGAAGGTGATTCTGGAGACGGCTCTGCTGACGGTGGCCGAGAAGCTGCGCGCGGCGGAGCTGGCGATCCAGGCGGGCGCGGATTTTCTGAAGACCTCGACCGGATTTTCAACGGGCGGCGCGACGGCGGCGGACGTGGCGCTGCTGCGGGGCGTGGCCGGTGCGCGCTGCGGCGTGAAGGCCTCCGGCGGCATTCGCACGCTGGCGGATGTGCGCACGATGCTGGAGGCGGGCGCGAACCGGATTGGCGCCTCAGCCGGCGTGGCGATTGTGCGCGAGCTGGGCGCGGCGTAAACAGCGGAAAAAATTCGCATGGCGAGATGCGGACGTGACGCAGAGGAGACGTACGTCTGTGCTCGCACGGCCGGTTCCGATATGATTCCCTTCGACAGATGCCAGAAAAGACTCCAACCCGGCCAGTGACCCACGAGTTCGAGGGCGACTATCGCCCGAAAGATTCGGCGAACCCGCATGCGCTGGTGGATCCGGAAAACGTACGGGTGGAATCGACGGACCTGGTCTATCTGGTGCAACTGGCGGATGCGCTGAACACGACGCTGGACCTGCAGACGCTGCTGGCACGGACGGCGGAGCTGGTGCAGACGGTGATTCCCTACCGTATTTTTGCGATTCTGCTGCTGAACGAGCGGAGCCACGACCTGCGGATGCGCTTCCAGACCGGGCACACGCCGGAGGTGCAGCGGATGCGCTTCCCGGTGGGCAGGGGGATTGTGGGGCAGGTGGCGCTGACGCGGCAGGCGGTTCTGCTGAACGATGTGACGACAAATACGAATTACTTCCCCGCCAATCCGAATGTGCGGTCAGAGCTGGCGGTGCCGCTGATTGCGAAGAACCGGCTGATTGGCGTGATGGACATCGAGAGCGAGGATGCGGATTACTTTCGGCCGGAGCACATGCACCTGCTGGCGCTGACCGCTTCGCGGATTGCGCAGGCGATTGAAAATGCGCGGCTGTATGCAAGGGTGTCACGGCAGGCACAGGCGCTGACGGTGCTGAACGAGATATCAGCGGAGCTGACGTCGATTCTCGACCTGGACGAGCTGCTGGCGCGGATTGGGCAACTGCTGCGCCGGGTGATCGACTACCAGATGTTCAGCATCATGCTGCTGGACGACCGCGGGGAGACGCTGATTACGCGCTACTCGTGGAGATTCGGCTATGCGCATGCGCCGCTGCGGCGGATTCCGATTACTAGCGGGCTGGTGGGCGCGGCGGTGCGGGAATGGCGCCCGATCAACGTGCCGGATGTGTACAAGGACCTGCGCTATATCGAGATGAATCCGGAGACACGCTCAGAGCTGATTGTGCCGCTGTTCCACAAGGGCCGCATTATCGGCGTGCTGGACCTGGAGCACACGCGGCCGGGGTTCTTTAACGAAGAGCACCAGCGCACGCTGACGACGATGGGCGCGCAGGTGGCGATTGCGATTGAGAACGCGCGGCTTTACCAGGCGGTGAGCCGACAGGAGAGGCAACTGGAGCGGGACATTGCGATGGCGCGCGAGGTGCAACTGCGGCTGCAGCCCAGCACGCCGCCAACGCACGGGAACGCGGAGATTGCGGCGCTGTTTTTGCCGGCGCGGACGATTGGCGGCGACCTGTACGACTTTCTGGACTACGGGCCGGAGCAGACGGCGATGGTGCTGGGAGACGTGAGCGGCAAGGCTGCGCCGGCAGCGCTGTTTGCGGCGCTGGTGAGCGGGATTATGCGCTCAGCCGCGCTGCACCGGCCGGGACCGGCGGCGATGCTGTCGCTGCTGAATGAGGCGCTGCAGGAGCGGCGGCTGGAATCGCAATATGTGGTGATGCTGTTTGCGCTGTGGGACGACGCGAAGCGGACGCTGCGGGTGGCGAACTCAGGCGCCGTTCAGCCGGTGCTGTGCCGCGGCGGAAAGCCGGAGACGGTGAAGGCGGAGGGATTTCCGCTGGGACTGTTTGCGGATGTGAGCTATGACGAGATTGAGCTAGCGCTGGAGCCGGGCGACGTGGCGGTGCTGATCTCGGACGGCATTCTGGACGCGGAGAACGATCTGGAAGAGATGTATGGCGAGGAGCGGCTGAACGCGGTGCTTTGCGCCTCCCGCGCGCTGCCGGCACACCGGGTTGCGGAGGCGATACTGGAGGACGTGACGCGCTTCCAGGGCACGCACGACCGGTTTGACGATGAGACCATCCTGGTTTTGCGAGTCCGGTAGAGGTTTTGCGGGTTAGGTAGAGATTTTGCGGGTTCGGTAGAGGTGCTGCGCGTCCGTTAAACTGGAAGAGAGCGCAGATTTTCTGGAGTTCCATTGCACACAACCACGGAAGAACGCAGGATACGTCCGGCGCGCAACATACTGGGCGCGCTGCGGCTGCCGGGCGACAAATCGATCAGCCATCGGTATGCGATGCTGGCGGGATTTGCGGAAGGCACGTCGCGATTTACGAATTTTTCCACGGGCGCCGATTGCGCCTCGACGCTCGGGTGCATGCAGGCGCTGGGCGCGACGGTGCGGCGGCTGGAAGAGGGCGTGGTGGAAGTGACGGGCGTGGGCGGACGGGCGCGCGTGACGGATGCGACGCTCGATTGCGGCAATTCCGGCTCGACGATGCGGATGATGAGCGGGCTGCTGGCGGCGCAGGTGGGACGATTCACGCTGACGGGCGACGATTCGCTTTCGCGGCGGCCGATGGAGAGGATTCGCAAGCCGCTGCAGGCGATGGGCGCGCGGCTGACGCTGACGGAGGGCCACGCGCCGCTGGTGATTGAGGGAACGCGGCTGAAGGCGATTGAGTACAGCACGCCGGTGCCGAGCGCGCAGGTGAAGAGCTGCGTGTTGCTGGCCGGATTGCAGACCAAGGGCACGACGACGGTGCGCGAGGCCGTGAGGACGCGCGACCACAGCGAGCTGGCGCTGCGGGCTTTTGGCGCGACGGTGGAGCGGACGATGGATTCGGTTTCGCTTGGCGGGCCGCAGGCGCTGCGCGCGATTGAGGCGGCGGTCCCGGGGGATATTTCGTCGGCGGCGTTTTTTCTGTGCGCGGCGTCGCTGTTCAAGGGTTCGTCGCTGGTGCTGGACGGGCTGGGATTGAATCCGACGCGGGCGGCGCTGCTGGATGTGCTGACGGCGCTGGGCGCGCACATTGCGGTGCTGAACCTGGAGGAGAAGCACGCGGAGCTGGTGGGGACGGTGCAGGTGACCGCGCCGGAGGATGGGCTGCGGTCGACCGAGATTCGCGGGGCGCTGGCGGCGCAACTGATTGACGAGCTGCCGGTGCTGGCGGCGATTGGACCCTACACAAGCGGTGGGATTCGGATTCGCGATGCGAAGGAGCTGCGCGTGAAGGAGAGCGACCGGATTGCGCTGGTGGCGGCGAATTTGCGGGCGATGGGCGCAGAGGTGGAGGAGTTTGAAGACGGGCTGGATGTGCCGGGCGGGCAGACGCTGCACGGCGCGGAGATTGACGCGGGCGGCGACCACCGGATAGCGATGGCCTTCAGCGTGGCCGCGTTGCGGGCCGAAGGCGAGACGTTGATTCGCGGGGCGGAGAGTGCGGCGATCAGCTTTCCGGAGTTTTTTGAGCTGCTGGACGCGGTGGCGGAGAGATAAGCAAAACAACTACAGCAAGGAAAAGGCCCGGCAGAGCGCCGGGCCTTTTTTGTGGTGCGCGGAATGCGCGTGCTTATTGCGTTGGAGGCAGAGGAGCGGTGGCGGGCTCAACACCCTTGGGCGCGGGCGTGAGGCCTGGGACGACCGGTGCCGCGCCAACGGTGCCGCTGGCAGCCTCCTGCATGTTGATGCCGTAGTGCTCAAGGGTGGTGGCCAGCGTCTGGTAAAGCGAGGCGCGGGCATTGGCGTAACCGGCCTTGGCGGCGATGAGGTTGTTTTCCGCCACGGCGAGGTTGCGCTCCTGCTGGAGGACGTTGGCCGTGGTGGAAGCGCCGAGATGGAGCTTCTTGACTTCGTCGTCATAGCTCTGTTGTGCGTACTGCTCGGCGGCGACGTCAGCGCTGACGAGAGCACGCTCATTGGTGAGCGCGTACTGGGCGTTGACGACCTGCATGCGAATCTCAGTGTAAAGCTGCTCAAGGTGCAGCTCGGCCTGGCGGAACTCCATGATGGAGCGTGCCTGGACGGACTGGGCGAGCTTGTTGCCGAGAGGGATGGTGAGGTTGAAGCCGATGCCCTTGTCTGGCGAAGTGTTGTTGAAGGCATTATCGGCCGCATTAGACCATCCGGTGGCCGGAATCGTTGGGCAGGTTCCGCCGTAAAATGCACCGTTGCATTCCGGGTTGATGGAGCCGGCGACGCCGGAACCGCCGAGGTAGCCGTAGACGTCGAACTTGGGCAGAAGGCCGTTGCGCGCGCCCTTGAGGGTGATTTCGTCGTTCTTGAGGGTGAGGACAGCCTGCTCGAGCTCAGGCCGATTGCGGAAGGCCTGCTGCACGAGGGTTTCGACGGGCTGCGACTCCTCAGGAATGGCGGCGACGTTGACGCGATCGGTGGGAATGACGGGGGCGCGTTCGAGGGCCGGGTCATTCAGGTTGCGGGCGATGGCCTGCTTGATGATCTGCTGCTGATAGTTGAGGGTGTTCTGCGAGCTGATGAGCGCTTGGCGATCAGTGGCCACCTGCGACTCGGCATTGACGACGTCAAGGGGAGCCATGGTGCCAATCTGGAGCTGCTTCTGGTCATCGGAGAGAAGCTGGGTGCTCTGCTGGAGCGCGCGATCCTTGGCCTGCACATCCTCATAGGCGCTGACGAGGCCCCAGTAGATGTCCTCGACCTGATTGACTGTGTAGAGAATCTGCTGGCGGAAGGCCGAGTTGGTGATGCGGCGGTCGTTGATGGCCTGATAAATGAAGCGCTTGTTGACCCAGATGCCGGCCCCTTGCAGCAGATGCTGGGTGACCTGGACCTTGAAGTTGGAGCTGAGCTGGGGGCTCAAGAGGGTTACGCCGTTGGAGGTGGTGGCGTAAGTGTTGTTGAAGCCGAACTGGAGCCCGGTGCCGGTCTCAAAGCCCTGGTCGTAAGTGAAGTCGTAAGTGTTGGTGGAGCTGGTGCCGCCGGTGAAGAAGCTGGTGGAGACCTGGCGGGCACGGTCGAACTGGATGTTGGCCGAGACGGAGGGCTCGAAGGTTTCCGGCATCGGTCCGGCGCCCTGGGTGGTGAGCGAGAGGCCGGAGGTTCCGGAGCCTGCGCCGCCTGCGCCGACGCTGGTGCCGCCGGGACCGCCGCCCGCGGTGAGCGTGGCCGATGCGCCGCCAAGAGTGTTGGTGACGAGGCCGGCGGGAGCGCCGAGGGGCGTTGCGCCGGTTTTGGTGCGCAGAATGTCGGTGTCCGCGATGTCAAGGTTATAGCGGGCGATGGCGAGATCGTAGTTGTTCTGAAGAGCCAGCGCGAGGGCGTCGGACAGGCTGAGGTAAATCTTGCCGTCCTTGACGAGATCCGTCAGGCGCACGGAGTTCTGGAAGCTGGCCTTGGGAATGGAGGTGGGAACGAACCACTTGATGGGGTCGCCCCAAGTGCGGCCGGCGGGCTTGCTGTAGTCGCGCATGGACTGGCGCAGCGTGAGCGGCTGGGTGAGTACGGGAGCCGGCGCGGCAGGCAAGGCAGAGGCGGCCTTGTCCGTGACGGTGGGTGCGGTTTGCTGGGCGAATCCAGGAGGCATTCCCGTTAAAAGGGTGAGCATGGCGGCGGCGGCGGCGCGCAGGTACGATCCTGTCCGACGAGTTGTCCGGTGAGCTGGCCGGCGTGCCGGCCTGTGCACAGGGATCTGCTGCTGCTCAAACACACGAATACCGAACAATTGCATGGTTCCTCTCCACGAGTTGGTGAGGCATGTGGGGTGCCATTACTCAAGACGACCGGCGAGCGGCTCCGGACGCAGTTTTTCTTGACGCCGGCGGGCAAACTGGATGCCGGCAAGGGCCTATGCAAGCCTTCTGGGGCTAGTACGCAGCGGGGCTGCGGTTCGTTCCGTGAAACCAAGAAAGCCCGCCGAGGACCGATGGCACGCAGAAAGGCGCAAAAGCAGAGTATATCCCACTGGTTACCCTTATGTTTGGGACCGAGGCCCCCTCTGGCCGGGCAAAACCACAGATAGGATGCCCCCTCCTTGGATCTGGCATAAGGTCGCTGCTCAGTGTCCGCTTCTCAGTGGCCGTGCATCGGTGGCGGTCGCATCGACTCGAAGATTTTGGCTTCGCCGTACCTCGACCGCGGTTTTGCCTTAGGCTGTTATCGATGCAGGTACCCATGAGCGACTTGACCCAATCCGCGCAGGAGAGCGTTCCGGCTGAAGCGGAGACGGCCGCGGAGGCGCAGACGTGGCGGCTGACGCTGGCCTATGACGGGACGGAGTACCACGGCTGGCAGGTGCAACCGGGTGAGCGGACGATCCAGGGGGAACTGCAGACGGCGCTGGGGCGGGTGACGGGGGAAGCGCCGCTGCCGCAGGGGTCTGGCCGGACGGATGCGGGCGTACACGCGCTGGGACAGGTGGCGAGCTTTGCACTGGCGGCGCGGATTCCGGCGGAGAACCTGCAACGCGCGCTGAACCGGACGCTGCCGGAGGCGATTCGCGTGCTGGAGGCGAGGGTGGTGGCTGAGGGGTTCCATGCGCGGCACTCGGCGGTGGCGAAGACGTATGAGTACCGGGTTTTTCGCGGAGCGGTTTGCCCGCCGTTTGCGGCGCGGTATGTGTACGCGTGCCGGTGGCCGTACGACCTGGGCGCATTGCAGGCGGCGGCGCGGGAGTTTGAAGGCGAGCACGATTTTTTGAGCTTTGCGGCGACGGACCCGGAGCTTCGGCAGCGCGAGGCGGATGATTCCCTGCCCCGGCGCGCGCATCCTCCGGCGGGACCGTCGGTGCGAAGGATTTTTTTGTCGGCGTGGGAGGAGCGCGAGACGGCGGAGGGTTTGCTGCTGGTGTATCGGGTGCGCGGGAGCGGCTTTCTGCACCACATGGTGCGCAACCTGGTGGGCACGATGCTGGACGTGGGGCGCGGCTACCGGCGCGTGGAGGAGATTCGGGCGATGCTCGCGGCGCGCTGCAGAGAGGCGGCGGGACCGACGGCTCCGGCGCGGGGATTGTTTCTGCACTCGGTGGAGTACGACGAGGATGAATGTGCGCGGATGAAAGATTGAAGCGGAGTGCAGACCGGCGCGTCCTGCTACCCTTGAAACAATAGTGATGACAACCTCTCCCCGGAATTCGTCCTTTGCCCGCGTGACGTCGCTTGCCGCGCGCAGGGCCGTGCATGGGGCGTTTGCGTGGATGCACAACAATCCGCGCACGATTATGGACTGGCAGGCGGAGATGGTGGCGATTCCCGCTCCGCCGTTCGGCGAGGATGCGCGATCGGCGTGGGCGGCGGAGCGCTTTGCGGAAATTGGACTGCAACAGATTGAGACGGACGCAATCGGGAACGTGACGGGCATGCTGCCGGCGGCGGGATTGCCGCCAGAAAGCAGCGGGCCGGTGGTGGTGGTGTCAGCGCATCTGGACACGGTGTTTCCGGCGGGGACGGAGCTGGCTCCGGCGCTGGGCGAGTGCGATGGCGCGCTGCGGCTGACGGCGCCGGGAGCGTGTGACAACGGCGCGGGCGTGGCGGGCATGCTGGCGGTGGCGCGGGCGATGATGCATGCGGATGCGAAGCCGGCTGCGCCGGTGATTCTGCTGGCGAATGTGGGCGAGGAAGGCGAAGGCGACCTGCGCGGGGTGCGGCACTTTTATGCGCAGAAGGAACGCGCGGGACGGATTGCGGCGCACATTGTGCTGGATGGAGCGGGCGCGGACTCCGCGGTGACGCAGGCGCTGGGAAGCAGACGATTCCAGATTACGGTGAGCGGGCCGGGCGGGCACAGCTTTACGGATGCGGGCACGCCGAATCCGATTGCGACCCTGGCGGCGGCGCTGACGGCGCTGATGCGCACGCCGCTGCCGAGCGAGCCGCGGACAACGCTGAACCTGGGCACGGTACACGGCGGCACGAGCGTGAATTCGATTCCTGAGAGCGCGACGGCGACGGTGGATTTCCGGTCAACGAGTGCGGCGGAGCTGGTGCGGCTGGAAGTGGCGCTGCATCGCGCGGTGGAAGACGCGTGCATTGAGACGAACGCGCGGGCGACGAGCACGGGCACGGCAGCACGCGGACAGGTGAGCTTTGCCATCGAGAAGATTGGCGACCGGCCGGCGGCACGACTGGAAGAAGAGTCGGTGCTGCTGGGCTCACTGCGCGCGGTGGACCGGCACCTGGGCCTGCGCACGGAGCTGCGGCTGGGCTCGACTGACGCGAACCTTCCGCTGTCAAAGGGCGTGCCGGCGATCAGCCTGGGCGCGGGCGGCGAGGGCGGCGGCGCGCACACGCTGGCGGAGTGGTACTGCGACAAGGAACGCGAGCTGGGCCTGCGGCGCGTGCTGCTACTGACGCTGGCGGTGGCGGAGTGGGCGGCCGAGCAGTAAACGCTGGGCGAGGAACTCTACGAAGATTCAGGCTTGCGTTTTTTGAGGCGGAGGAAGCGCCTGTTCTCCGTCGCGCTTGTTGAGATCGACGCGCATGGCAGGCAGCACGGTGCTGCCTAAGGGACTGGATTTGCACTGCGCAAAAAGAAGGCGCGGCGGCGGATGCGCGAGCGGAGAAAGCTGAAATAATGCAGGAACGATGAGGCTGCGCGCATATCTGCTGATGACGTTTGTGGTGGCAGTGTGGGGCTCGACCTTTGTGCTGGTGAAGGATGCGCTGGCGGATGCGACGCCGGCGGCATTCAACCTGGTGCGGATGACGCTGGCCTTTGTGCTGCTGGCCGTGGCTTATCACCGGCAGTGGCGCGGCATGAAGCTGAAGCACGTGGGCGCAGGCGCGCTGGTGGGCCTGTTTCTGGCGGCGGGCTATCAGTTTCAGACGACGGGACTGGCGCGGACGACGCCGTCGAAATCCGCATTTTTGACGGGACTGGTGGTGGTGATGGTGCCGCTGCTGTACACGGCGCCCGTGCTGAGGCCGCCGGGCGGAGATGCGCCGCGATGGAATGCGTACACGGGTGCGGCGATTGCGTTTGTGGGGATTGTGCTGCTGACGGTGCCGGCGGCAGCGAAGGGACACGGCGCGGCGGCGCGGCTGCCGGACCTGATGCCCGACCTGGGCGCGATGAATGTTGGCGACTTGCTGACGCTTGGATGCGCGCTGGCATTCGCCTTCCACTGCCTGACGCTGGGGCACATTTCGCCGAGGATTCCCTTTCAGCCGCTGGCGCTGCTGCAGGTGGGTTTCTGCGCGGTGTTCATGGCGCTGAGCCTGCCGCTGATCGAGCATCCGCATATCCACTGGACGGCGCGGCTGATTGTGGCGCTGCTGGTGACGGCGGCGCTGGCGACGGCGGCGGCATTTTCGATCCAGAGCTGGGCGCAATCGGTGCTGCCCTCAACACACATTGCGCTGCTGCTGACGCTGGAGCCGGTGTTCGCATGGATCACGTCGTTCGTGTTCACGAGCGAACGGATGGGCGGGCGCGCGGCGGGCGGCGCGCTGCTGATTCTGGCGGGCATTGCGTTGACCGAGCTGGTGCCGCAGCCGCACGTGCCCACGGCGCACGAGGCGTGAGCGGAGACGGGGCGGCCAATCCAAAAGAGATATCCCCCGGGCTCTGCCGGTGGATGCTTACTCGAGGTTCGAGTCGCGGTAGCGCTCGAGAACGCCTTCCTGGGTGATGACGCCTTCCAGCTTGCTGAAGTCGGCGCGGCTGACGACGGGGACCAGCGGCCAGCGGTCGACGTAGCGGAGGGCGACATCAAGCGGCTGGTCAGGGTGGAGATAAGGAATCTGGCGGTTGGCGAGCAAGTCAGCAAGTTTTGCGCCGCTGGGATCCTCATTGCCGGTGGATTCGATTTCCTTGCGCGTGACCGAGCTCCAGCCGGAGGGCTTGAGGCGGACGAGCATGACGTCGGGCGCTTTCTGGTCGCCGCTGCGGGCGCTCCAGTTGCTGAGGTCGGAGGTTTCAAGCACGCGCTTGACGGGCGGCCGCATGGCGTCCTCGACGCGGAGGATGCTCTCCTCGCGCTGCTCTTCCATGGAGGGCAGCTCGAGGCCGTCCTGGCGGGTGAGGACGTCGAAGATGGCGGTGTCGTCCATGGCTCGGGAGATGACGTAGGCGAACGTGTTGGCGACGATGACGGGAACGATGATGGAGTAATTCTGGCTGACCTCAAGAACCATGAAGACGGAGGTCATGGGCACGCGGAGGAAGCCGGCGAAGAGAACGCCCATGCCGACCAGAGCGTAAGTGCCGGGCGAGCCGACGAGGTTGGGGGCGAGAACGTGCTCGACTCCGCCGACGGCCGCGCCCAGCATGGCGCCGATGAAGAGCACAGGGGCGAATATGCCGCCGGGGGTTCCGCTGACGAAGGAGAGCAGCGTGGCGACGATTTTGAGCACGGCAAGGATGGCAAGGAACTGCCAGGTGAACTGGCCGTGGATGGCCTGGTCCATGTATTCGTAACCTGCGCCCATGACCTGGGGCGCGCCGAAGGCGGCGATGATGCCGATGAGCAGGCCGGCAAGGGCGGGCTGGAAGTAATGCGTCCAGGGAGCAAACGCCTTGCAGCGCGGCCGCGCGAATTTGATGCCGCCGGCGAGCACGACCGAAGCCAGTCCGCCGACAATGCCGAGGACGGCGTAGGCGAGAAGCTCAGAAGGGTGCTTCATTTCGACGCTGGGGATGCGGAAGAGCGCATCATTGCCGAGGAACCAGCGCATGACGACGACGCTGGAGACGGCGGAAAGGACGACGGAGCCGAGGATGCCGGCGGTCCAGCGCCCGATGACCTCCTCAATGACGAACAGGATGGCGGAGATGGGCGCGTTGAAGGCGGCGGCAAGGCCGGCGGCTGCACCGACGGGCGCGATGAGGCGCATGCGCTCGCGGGAGAGCTTCATGCGGCGGCCGAGTGCGGAGGCGAGACATGCGCCAATCTGGAGGGAAGGGTCCTCAGGGCCGAGGGAGTGGCCGGAGCCGATAGCCAGGGCCGAGGTGATGAATTTGCCCATGGCGGTGCGCAGCGGGATGTAGCCGTTGTAAATGAAGAGCGCGGCCTTGGTTTGGTTGACGCCGCTGCCGCGCGCGAGCGGGAAGACGTGGATGACGAGGACGGCGATGACAAGGCCGGCGATGGTGGGCGCGAGGATGAGCCGCAAGGTGGAGGGCTGCGCGCCGGAGCCGAGCAGATAAATGCGGCAGAGATCGATGGTGAAGCGGAAGCAGACGACGGCCAGGCCGGAGAAGATTCCGATGAAGACCGACAGGACGAGGAAGAAGCGGTCTTCGCGGAAGAGCGAACCCCACAGTGCGCCCAGGGATCGTTCGGAAGCTGCCACCGCCGAATCCGTCCTTTCCTGCTGGGCGACCGGACCGGCCTCAAAGATGGAGAATGTACCCAACGTCAGAGACCCTCATGCAAGTTTGCAATCAATGAGAGCGCCTTATCGGTATCCGAGCCCGGCCCGCAGGCATCGTTGCCGGCGCGCTCAACTTGAAAGACCAGCGACATGGCGGTGTTGATGAGATCAGGGTTGCGGCGCAGGCCGCGCCCGGTGACCTGCGGCTTGAGCTTGTTCCAGCTTTGCTGGAGAGACTGCTGCCGAGTTGCGGTGGCGGAGTTGACGCCGGTGACGGTGCAGCTCTTGAGGCGGTTGCCGGCGGCGGCAAAGTCGCTGATGACGATGCGTTCGCGATCGACGGCGCGTATCTGCTGACGGAATGGATCCATCTGGAGGACAAGGTTGGAGAGCTTGAGGAGCTGGGCGCTGTCCTTGTCAGTGGGGCGGAGAAAAACAGCATCGCGCAGATAGCGGTGGGCGAGGCGGAACTGGTTGAGCTTGAAGGCAGCCTGGCCGGCGCCGGCAAGGGCGTCAGCATTGTGAGGCTCGCCGCGCAGGCTCACGCGATATTCGTTGAGCGCCTGCTCGTAGTCGCCGGTCTGGTAAAAGAGGCCGGCTGCGTGGGCCTGGGCGGGCGGATCTTCGCCAAGATTGTCGGCGAGGGCGATGAGCTCAGACTGCGCCTGGACAGTGGAGTGGATGCGCATGAGGAGCGCAATGAGCTCCAGGCGCACGGTGTGGCGCGCCTGCTCCTGGTCACCGGGCCAGATGGCGTAAATAGCATTGTTGTAAAAACGGATGGCGCGATCGGTCTGCCCCTTGGAGGCGGCGATGCGCGCCAGCTCAAGGTTGACTGTTCCGTTTTCCGGCTGCCGGTCCCAGAGATTGATGAGGTAGGTGGCGGCTTCGTCGGTCTCGTCCTTGCCGTTGTGGCCGATAAGGGCCTCCGCGAGATTGAGCTGATAGGAATCGTTGTCGCGGTCGTAAAGGAGCGCGGTGCGGTAGTCGACGACGGCATCGGCGTAATGATGGGCGTCAAGGTCTGCGGAGCCGCGGGAAGACCACTCTTCGGCAAGAGACTCAAGCTTGGCGTGATACAGCCGGCTGAAGAGGGCGACGATGGCCACGAGGATGATGGCCAGGCCGGTGAGAAGAAAGAGGGTGAGGGGCTCCCGCCTGAATTCCAGGGAAGGAAAGTGGAATCGCTTGGAAGCCTCCGTCACTTAGTTACTCCCAAATCCCGGCAGGTACGGGGCTTGTGCGCCGCGCACCGCCTTGGATTACCGGAATTGAGACGGCAGACTGAGAAAAGGGGGAGCCGCCAGCGGCTTTTGGGCCGGGCTTTGCAATTCCATGCTGGGGTGCGTGGCGCCAAACTCTGCAATTTCATAGTAGCAGGGATTCAATTGTCCTTCGTCTGGATATGCCATGACGAAAGATGTAGACGCGCGGAAGAGGAGGCGAATAAACCCTTGCGCTGCAATCGGCTCCGGTTGCGGGAAAGGAGCGCGGAGCGCGGCTGGCGCGGCTGAGCTGGAAGAGTTGGAAGGTCACGGAAAGGCCGTGGGAGCGAGACGAGAGCAGCGAAAAGGACGTTGACTGAGTGGATTCCCTGCCCCCGGCGCGGGCCGGCAGAGCATGGTACGAAACCGGGTGCAGGCGGGGTATCTGCGAGGGCAGAAGCGGGTTTGGATGGAATTTGTGGCGCGAGAGGCGGGCACGCCGGCGGTGCACCGAGGAAAGGCGCAAGTGACTATACTGGGAACATTGCAGGCGAGGACCGGCCGGCTGAGGCGGACCCCGACGAGGTCATTGAACCTATGAATCCGCTCATGGAGGGGCTGCGCAAACGCAGACTTTCCTTCGTCTTTGTGTTGCTGGCCACGCTTTCGATAGCGATTGTTGCCGGCTCGTTTGCCGCCCATGGAGTTCGCGGACAGCAGGAACAGGCAAGCAGCAGCGACGCGACGCCGCTGAAGGTGGTGAACTCGGCGGTTGCGCCGAACGAGTTTGTGAAGATTGCGCAGCGGGTTGCGCCGGCGGTGGTGAACATCAACACGCGGACGCTGCCGAAGCAGTCAGCAAACCGCAACGGGAAGATGCACGGGCACGCCATGCAGCAGAACCCGGACAGCGGGAACGGCGGCGGGGGCGACAGCCAGCAGGGCCAGGGCAGCTTTCAGGATTTCTTCAACCGCTTTTTTGGCGGGCAGGCGCCGGACCAGGGCGATGACGGCGGCGGCGTGCAGGAGTCGCTGGGGTCGGGGTTCATTGTGGACGCGCGCGGCTACATCATCACGAACTATCACGTGATTGCGCAGGCCGATCAAATTTATGTGAAGCTGTCGAGCGACCCGGACAACCAGGACCTGGGGCGGCCGGCGAGGGTGATTGGGAAAGACAAGGCAACCGATCTTGCGGTGATCAAGATCGACACGGACAAGCCGCTGCCGACGGTGAAGCTGGGCAACTCCGACATGGCGCAGGTGGGCGACTGGGTGGAAGCGATCGGCAGCCCGTTCGACCTGACCGAATCAGTGACGGCGGGAATTATTTCGGCGAAGAACCGGACGATTCAGCCGGGCGCGCCGGGGCAGTTCCAGCACTTTATCCAGACGGATGCGGCGATCAATCCGGGCAACTCCGGCGGGCCGCTGCTGAACATGAACGGCGACGTGATTGGCGTGAATACAGCGATTCTGACGCAGAGCGCGGGCTATGAGGGCGTTGGCTTTGCGATGCCGTCGAACACAGTGGTGGCGGTGTACAACGACCTAATCAGCCCGAGCCACAAGGTGGTTCGGGGATCGATTGGGGTGAGTTTTGCGCCGAGCCTGTCTGAAGCGGTGAACCGGGTTTACGGCTTCAAGAACGGCGTGCTGGTGCAGGAAGTGCAGCCGGGCGGACCCGCGGACAAGGCGGGGTTGGAGCCGGGCGACGTTATCACCAGCGTGGACGGGCGGGCAATCAAGGACGGCGACGACCTGGTGAACAACATTGCCGCGCGCAAGCCTGGAACGACGGCCGAGCTTGGCTACCTGCGCGACAGCAAGGCCGGGAAGACGACGGTGACGATTGGCGACCGCGACAAGGTGTTTGCCGCAGTGAGCGCCGTGCCAGCCGCGCCAGAGGCGCCGGGAGAGTCGGGATTGGACACGGCGGGCGAGGAGCTGCTGGGTATTGTGGTGCGTGCGACAACGCCGGCGATGGCGGCCAAGCTGCACATGCCGGGTATGCTGGTGCAGTCGGTGCGGCCGGGGTCATTTGCGGACCTGCAGGGCGTGGCTCCGGGGATGGCGATTATCCGCATCAACCGGCACGCGACGGGAACCACGGAGGAGTACGACGCGGTGGTGAGCAAGCTGAAGCGGGGCGACGATGTGGTGTTTGAGGTGATGGATCCGAACCAGCCCAGCGCCGGCATCAGCTACATAGGCGGCACGTTACAGTAAGGGAAGCGGAGCGGGTGAACGGGCCTGGGCCACTGCGGGACTGGCCGCGGGACGGTGCGTGAAGAGCCATGGTAACGGTACTTTCTTCACCATCGGGGTAGAAAACATTAACCCTTCAGTGTTAGTCTCCGATAAAATCCCTGAGAAAGAGCCGGGAAAATCTTTTTACGGGAGCCTTATAGAGTGTTTTCTTTTCGAGCGAGCCTGGGAATGCTGTTGACGGCGGCGTTGATGACGACGTCTCCGTTACTCGGCGCGCAGACACACAAGCACCACGCGAAGGCGCACGAGCGGACGGTCTCCCACAAGAGCAGCCGGCACCATGCGCGCCTTCGGCACACGCGGTACTGGCACTCACGCCACCACCGGGTGCGCGGGCAGCAAGCGATTGCGCCAGAGCGGGCGACACAGATCCAAGAGGCGCTGATTCGCGAGGGCTACCTGACGGGCGCGCCGAGCGGCGAGTGGGATACGCAGACCAAGGCGGCGATGGTGAAGTTCCAGTCCGACAATGGCTGGCAGACCAAGCTGACGCCGGACTCGCGGGCGCTGAAGAAGCTGGGACTGGGCCCGGACTACTCGAATGCGCTGAACGCGAAGACCGCGATATTCAGCCCACCGCCGCCCATCAGCACGATTCCGGAGACGCAGGCGGAGGGATTCACGGATGCCTCCGGCGTGAACCGCTGAGCGCAGGCAGATGCCGCGAAGCTGAACACAGGCAGGAAATGAGAAGGGCCGCACAGGATGCGGCCCTTTTTGCTTGCGTGCGCGACGCAGCCATTAGAAGCGCATATGTGGAATTCCCTGAAGCAGGAACTCGTAGCGCGCGCGAACGGTGGATGGAGCCGCGGAGGACGGATTGTTGAGGTGCATGACCTCGTGGTCCTTGCAGTAGGCTGGCCACTCCGGCAGGCCGGAGCCGTTGGGATTGCCGGCTTTGGCAAAGTTGGTCCAGTAGCTCATCATCTGGTCGCTCATGACGCGATCCTCGGGCCGGATGGTCCAGCCGGGGCGCGTGTCGAGGGTGCCGAAGACGTATTCGATGTCGTCGGAGTGGAAGGTGAAGGTGCCGGGGTGAAACTTGCTGGGCAGCGCCTCGAGCTCGAAGTGGTAGCGATAGACGGGCGAGTCGCCGGTTTTGCACTGGGCCTCAATCCACTTCCAGGTGCTGAAGGCGATGAAGGCGTCGCCGCCGTAGTCGATGGCGGAGCGGCGGGCTTCCTCGTCAGTGTTGCCGGGATAGAGCTTGAGGAATTCCGGCGCGCGGTCGCCAAAGAAGGACTCGGCCATTTTCTTGTAGGACTCCACGGTGATGGGCCGCATGGCGAAGAAGCTGCCCTCGTCGAGATTCCAGCCGGCGAGCATGGGCACATGAGCCTGCTTGCCCTCGGCGTAGGTTTCCGGCACGGGCTGGGTGAGAGCGCGGCCGTCGATGTCGGGCGGAAAATTGCCGTGCGTTTTGAGGACTGATGCGAGAATGGCGTCGGTGGACAGGGCGCGAAGATCCTTGAGCGTGGGAGCGCCGATGGAGTCAGCCCATGCGTCGCCCTTTTTGGCATCTTCGGCAACGGTGCCTCCGCCAAGAGTCAAGCCGCTGGGGAAGGCTCCGCCGCTTTCTCCGATGGCCTTGGAGAAGAGACCCTGGGCCATGGGCGAGGCCATGAGCGTGCTGACGGCGAAGGAACCGGCGGACTCGCCGAAGATGGTGACGTTGGATGGGTCGCCGCCGAACTTCTGGATGTTGTTGTGGACCCAGCGGAGCGCAGCAATCATGTCGAGGAGGCCGTAGTTGCCGGCGGAGCCGTCGCCCTCCTTGGCCAGATCGCTGGTGACGAGGAAGCCGAAGACGCCGAGGCGGTAATTGATGGTGACGAGGACGACGCCTTTTAGCGGCAGGAAGTCGCCATTGTGACGCGGCTCAGAGCTTGCGCCGCCGGAGTAGCCGCCGCCGTGAATCCAGAACATGACGGGAAGATTGGCTTTGGCCTTTGCGCTGGAAGGCGCGTAGACATTGAGGAAGAGGCAATCCTCGCTGGGGCCGCTGTCCTGAAAGACCATGTCGGCGAAGACGTGATTCTGCGCGCAGTGGGCTCCGAAGCTGGCGGCGTCGCGAACGCCCTTCCATTTTTTGGCGGGTTGGGGCGGACGCCAGCGGAGATCGCCGACCGGCGGCGCGGCGTAAGGGATGCCGAGCCAGGCTCGGACCTTGGCATCATTGATGGTTTTGCCGTGTACCTTGCCGAGCGAGGTTTTGACCGTGAGCGGATCAGCGTGCGCGGCAGACGTGACCGCGACACCTACGGCGAGAACCAGGGCAGAGGCAAAAAGCGAACGAATGCGCATGGGTAAAAAATCCTCCGCGCAACACGATAACAGGCCGGGGCGGCCGGAGGATACGGGCGGGCGCTGAGAGAGGCCGCTGCGGAATCGGTTTAGTTCCGTTGGAGGGGCTGTTCCGGAGCGAGGAGATCGGCCATGGTTTCGCGGCGGCGGATGAGCACTGCCCTGCCCTTTTCAACGAGCACTTCCGCAGGGCGCGGGCGGGAGTTGTAATTCGAGGACTGGGCCATGCCGTAGGCGCCCGCGTCAAGCAAGGCAAGCAGATCGCCGGCGCGGACGGGTGCGAGAGAGCGGTCGCGGGCGAAGAAATCGCCTGACTCACAGACGGGTCCGACAACGTCAACGGGATGGGCGCGGCCGCGACGGGGGCGCACGGGAACAATCTCATGATGAGCCTGGTAAAGCGCGGGACGGATGAGGTCGTTCATGGCAGCGTCCGTGACGACAAAGGTTTTTTTGCCGTTGCGTTTGACGAGCAGAACCTGCGTGACCAGAGCGCCGGCCTGCGCGACGAGGAAGCGGCCGGGCTCAAGGAGGAGACGGCCGCTGAAGCCGTCGAGGGCACGATTGAGGGCTGCGGCGTACTCGGCGACCTTGGCGGCGGGGTCAAAAGTTCCGGCGAGAGGGCCGCCGTGGTAGTCGATGCCGAGACCTCCGCCCGCATCGATGGAGTGAATGCGAATGCCCGCGGCGTGGAGACGGCGCACGAGGGCGACGACGCGCTGGATGGCGGCGGCGAAGGGCTCCACGGAGCGGATTTGCGAGCCGATGTGGACGCTGACGCCGTGAGGCTGGAGCCAGCGATGAGCGGCGGCACGCTTGTAAAGGGCGAGAGCGCGGCGAATGTCGATGCCGAATTTGTGCTCGCGCAGGCCGGTGGAGATGTAGGGATGGGTTTCTGCGAAGACGTCAGGATTGACGCGCAGGGCAATGCGGGCGCGGATGCGGAGGGCGCGGGCGCGGTCGGCAAGAAGGTCGAGCTCGGCTTCGCTTTCAACGTTGAACTCGAGAATGCCGGCGGCGAGTGCACGGTCAAGCTCGGCCGGGGTTTTTCCGACGCCGGAGAAGACGATGCGATCGGCGGCATGGGGCGCGGCGGCGAGGACGCGGTCCAGTTCGCCGCCGGAGACGATGTCAAACCCCGCGCCGTGGGCGGCGAGAAGGCGAAGAATGGCGAGCGAGGAGTTGGCCTTGACGGCGTAGCAGACGAGGTGCGGGCGCGCGGCGAAGGCCTGCTGAAAAAGACGCAGGCGATCGAGGATGTGATCGGCGGAATAGACGTAGAGCGGCGTGGAGAAGCGGCGCGCGAGCGACTGGAGCGAGAGACGGCCGCAGGAGAGAGCGCGGCCGGGTGCGGGGTGAGCAAAAGGACGCGGGGATGGGATGGATGGGGTGGTCACGTGTGTTGTCCGGCTGGGCAGTGGCTGCGTTGCGTTGCTGCTTTGAGCCTATCGCATCTGGGCGGGGAGAATGCGCGGAGGATTGCGACGAATGATATCCAGCTCAGGAATGGAATTGGCGGAGCCAGGGCGTGAAGAGCGCGGCGACGGCTGCGGGCTGCTCATAGGCGGCGAAGTGGCCGGCATCGGGGATGAGATGGAAGTCGCAATCGCCGAGCGCGGACTGGAAGACGCGCATCTCGTCGGCAGAGATGACGGGGTCTTCGCCGCCGGCGATGGCGAGGATGGGGACGGTGAGATTGGCGACGGTGGAGACCGAGTCAGGCCTTGTGGCGAGGCCGGCCTGCACCGCGACGAGGGCCTGAGCGGTGAGGGTCATGTGGGAGCGGAGCTCGGCGACCATCTGGGGCGCGCGGGCGCGGGCGGTGGCACCGATGAGGGTTTGCGCGTTGCCGTCAAAGATGGCATCGAGGGCGCCGGAGCGGGCCTGGTCGATGGTGGCGGCGCGCTTCCGGCGGTTGGCGTCGGCATCGGGCTGGGGCTTGGAGCAGACGATGGCCATGCCGAGCATGCGCTCGGGGGCCTGCCGCCAGAGCTCCATGAGCACGTAACCGCCGATGGAGCAGCCGGCGAAGAGGGCCTGCCGGATGCCGAGATGGTCCATGAGGGCGAGAGTGTCCTGGGCAAGCTGCGCCATGGAAAGCTCGGGCGCATCGGGGACAAGCGAGAATCCGCCGGTGGGAAGGTTGTCCCCAAGCTGGGATGCGCCGTGGCCGCGGAAATCGGGCGCGATGGCGCGGATGCCCGGCAGCAGGCCGACGAGGGGAAGCCAGTAACGGTGGTCGAGCGGAGTGGGGTGGAGAAAAACCAGGGGAAGGCCGGAGCCGGAATCGTGGAAGCGGAGCTTTGCGCTGCCAGAGAAAAAGGGTTCATTCATACATGAGGAGGATACGCCCCCGGCGCGGAAACTATTTCCTCAGGAATGCCAACCCATCCGGCGAGATAGGCGACGCCGACCAAGCCGCCGGAGACGAAGAAGCCGACGACGGTGAGGATGCGGACGATGGTGACATCCCACCCGTTGGCCTGCGAGAGGCCGATGCAGACACCGGCAATCTGGCGGCCCATGATAGGGCGCACGAGGGGCCGGCCCGGCACGGGAGCGACGCCGGCCACCGTGGTGCCGCAGTTGGAGCAGAAACGCGCTCCTGACGGCAGTGCGGTTCCACAACGATGACAGTAAAAAGCCATGATTCCCTCCTCCGCGGGCTTGCGGCTGTTCTTCCCTATGAATATACGCAAGGAGGGGCGGTGAGGTTCCAGCGCGAATCCCAGGCGAGGGCAATCGGCTGCTTGCGGGCCGAGGGCGGGTCAGTTGCCGCGGTAAGGCGAACGGAGGTATTTGCGGGCGGTATCGGCACGGGAGGTGCCGGGACCCGCATCAATGGCCTCCTGGTAGTCGCGGAGGGCAGGCTGGCGCTCACCGGCGAGATCGCGGCACTGGCCGGCGGCCAGCATGGTGCGGACGCGGAGCTCCGCGCCCGTGCCGTGGGTCCAGCCGGCGTGCTCATAGGCTTCGGCAGCCTGCTTGTAATGGCGCTGGCCGCGGAGGGCCTCACCCAGACCATAGTCAGCCAGCTCGAGGCGCGCGTTGGGAAAATAGCCGGGCCGGACCGCGTCCGAGAGGACCTTGCGGTAGGCATCGACGGCAAGCATGCCCTCGCCGTCGTCCTTGCGCAGGTTGGCTTCCTCAAGGGCGAAGAGAAAGTCGTGGGGATACTCGGCCTCAAGGCCGCGGACAACCTGGATGGCCTGCTTGTACTTCCCTTCCCGGCGCAGGAAGAGCGCGATGACGGTGCGTGCCTCAAGGCGGGTGCAGATGCCGTGCTCAGCATCGTCCCAGAGCAAGGCCATGCCCTGGCTTTTGGAGCCGCTGATGCCGACAAAGCCGATGAGCAGCTTGAAGGGCCAGGGGAGCGCGCCGACGACGTACTGATATACGCCGACGACGAGCTTGGCGTCGGTGTACTCAGGGTCAAGCTGGAGGACGCGCTGCTCGTCGTCCTTGGCTTTGGTGGCCAGGCGGAATGCGCCGGAGAAGCCACGCTCGACCATGGCAACGTAAGCGCATTTGAGGCTGCGGGCCCAGCCGCGTGCGTAGAGCGCGTCCACGTCCTTGGGATTCCGGCTGAGGCGGGCGTCGGCCTCGCTGACGGCCTGATCGGTGAGCGAGAAGACGCGCTGGCGGTCGGCGGGATCCTCTTCAGTGGCGTGGTGGCCGGAGAGAAAGCCGTCATTGGCGTAGAAGGTGGTGTCGAGAAGGTCTTTCTGATAGAGCGCCTGAAAGACGACCGCGTTGAGGAGGAGCGCGGTGGCCTGGGGGTCACCGGGATACTGCCGGCGGAGCTGCTGGAAGAGACTGACTGCGCCGGCGAAATCGAGATTGTAAAAGCGGTGGTAGGCCTGGTGGACGAGGGGTAGAAGATTGATGGGATTGGTGTGCGCCTGCGTAGGTTCCGGCAAGCCGGCCGGCGTGGACTGCCGGGCCGACGCCACCACAGCGAGGGCGCAGAGGGCGGCCGGCACGAGCAGCCAGGAAGAACGGAAATGGCGAAAGAGGCGCACGTTCAACTCCGGCCTCCTGGTGAACTGGGGCCTGTTTTTGAGATTCGCAAGGGACGGCTGGAGTTGCGGGAGGGGAAAAATCTGCTGGAAATTAAGTGTGGCGAAAAGGAAACCGGCAGGTAAATGACGTTATCCACATTAGAGGGCACGAAAGAGTTTCTCCGTAGCGATGGGATCGCAGTTGACGAAGCAGAGAGAAAAACGGTCCGCAAAGCAGAAACAGGTGGATGCCATGAGTCGAGTGGAACTGCTGAGGCTTCTTTTGAACCAAGCCCAGTTTAATGGATTCGAGTTCCGGAACTGGTTCCAGGCGAATATTCGGCCGGTGTGGCCGGGCGCCGAGCAGGCGCTGGCCGTGCTGGCGAGCGAAGGACGCTACTTTGCGCTGTTTTTCTCTGAAGAGTTTGCCCAGAGCTTCTGGCGGGCCGGAGCGCTGATCAGCTTCAGCGTGCCGTCGGTGACCTATCCCCGGGTGAACGGCCGCGGCGAAGTGGTGCAGGTGACGCGCAAGCCCTTTACGCGGCGGACGGTGAAGCCGGATGTGTGGAAGTATCACCTGCGGCAGATGGCCTCGTCGGGCGATCCGGTTGCGTATCTGTGCCGCTTTTTGCCGGCGCAGGACCAGGCGCGGGCGGCCAGCGAAATCAATCTGCGGACGGCGGCGCAGGCCTGAAGTTCCGGCGGGAATTCCGGCCGGCGCGAAGACCGTGAGCCAGGAGCGCGCCTGAAATGGCATGACCTGAAGTAGCATGAAGGTATGCCCAACCCCGACCGACTGAACCCTGCCTTTGGCGCGAAGCCGCAGAGCGCGACAGACCCTTGCGCTACGGACCCTGGCGCTACGGACCCTGGTGCTACGGACCCTGGTGCGAAGGACCCTGTGGAAGTGGCGCGTGAGCGGCTGATTGTGGCGCTCGACGTGCCCGATGCCGCGGCGGCGCTGGAACTGGTGAACAAACTGGAGCGGACCTGCCGGTGGTTCAAGGTGGGGCTGGAGCTGTTTGTGGCGGCAGGGCCGGCGGTGCTGGAGCCGCTGGTGGCGCGCGGACACTCGGTTTTTCTGGACCTGAAGCTGCACGATATTCCAAACACGGTGGCGGGCGCGGTGCGCTCGGCCGCGGGGATGGGCGCGCGGATGCTGACGGTGCATGCGCTGGGCGGGCCGGCGATGCTGCGGGCGGCGCGGGAGACGGCCGCGGGAGTGGCGGACGGGCCGGAGTTGCTGGCCGTGACGGTGCTGACGAGCATGGACCAGGCGCAGATGGACGCCGTGGGGCTGGCCCGGACGGCCTCTGCGGAAGTGGAAATGCTGGCGCGCATGGGCACGGAGGCGGGGATCAAAGGGTTTGTGTGCTCGCCGAATGAGGTGGGCGCGCTGCGGGCGCTGACCGGGCCGGAGGGCGTGCTGGTGATTCCGGGGATTCGGCCGGCTGGTGCGGCAACCGGCGACCAGAAGCGCGTGGCGACGCCTGCGGAGGCGCTGCGGGGCGGCGCAAGCTATCTGGTGGTGGGAAGGCCGATTACCCAGGCGGCGCAGCCTGCCGAGGCCGCCGAGGCGATTCTGCGGGAGATGGGCGAGGCACTGACCGCGCCGGCGGCACAATAGCAAAGCCCGGCACGAGGCCGGGCTTCTCACTTTCTGGAACTTCAACTTTTACTTAAAGTTTCTCGTAAAAATCGCAGGCTGAGCAGGAGATGTAGACCCCTCCAGGCACTCCGCGCTCACGGTCTTTGACGCGCTTGACGATGCGCGTGGGCTTGCTGCACTTGGGGCAATCCGTGGACTTGGTTGTGTCCATCACTTTCTTGCGGTCGGCTGTTTTGGCAATCTTGGCCATTGGGGTTACTGGTTCTCCTTTTGGGGTGTCTCTGCTCGCGTACGCCCGGAAAGGGGGGCACGGCTTCAACGGCGCGGTTCTCTGCCCTTTTCTGAACGCCCACTGGGGCGGAAACGAGAGGAACTCGCTGTTAGCTAGTTTACAACAGACGGAAGGAATTGCTGAGGCTGCGGAGCAGGCGCGGTGGGCTGGGCGGGGGCCGGCGTGGTGGAAGAGTTTGCCGGCTGCGCTGGGCTGGTTTGCTGGGCTGGGCTGGATTGCTGAGTGGGGCTGGTTTGCTGGGCTGGACTGGTTTGCTGAGCGGGGCTGGATTGGTGGGCGGCGCGGGCGGCCGCTGCGTCGTCATCATCGGGCTTCTGCTGCGGAAAACGGACGGGGCGCATGACGCCGACGCGCTGGGAGTCAGACGCGTCCGCGACGGGCAGCGACTCGCCGGGCTTGCGCAGGGTGGGCGGCGGTGCGGGGGCCTGGGTGTTGGGATTGCGCTGGACATCGCCAAGCTTGACGATGCGGACGTTGGCGTTGGGGTCAAAGACGGGCTTGCCGTCGGTGCGCATCATGCCGGAGACGACGTCCTTGTCGAAGACCTGGAGCGGCTGGCCGATGCGGGCGATTTCCACGCGGATGACACGATTGCCGTTGATGCGGATGAAGTCGACGTTCTGCGGCGGCTTGCCGTAGACCCAGATATCAACGGGCATCTGGCCTTCCATCTCGTGGTATTTCTGCTGGGGCCGCCCTTTGGAGAAGAGAACCATGTCAGTGCTCATGCCGACAAGGACGTGGTGGCCGAGGATGGCGTTTTTGAGGGCGAAAGGCAGCGTATCAGTGAATGCCTGCACGGGCGTTTTGACGCCGAAGGAGATGAGCGGGGCGAGAAGCTGCTGGACCTGTTCGCCGGTGAGCGCGGGAACGGAGCCATGAAAGGCAAGAGTGACGCGCGCACCCTGCGGGTTCTGCTCCTGGTCCTGGACCACGGGAGTCATCATGTCGCCGCCGCCGATTTCAAGATGGCGCAGGAAGCGATGCTTGAAGTCCGGACCGCCGTTGAGCTGAAGAACAATGCGCGAGCGCTCGATTTTGACATCGGTGACAACGATGCGATCACCGGGCTTGGCGCAGATGCCCTGATTGGTGACCATGCTGAGATACTTTTCGCCGGCGGGGTCGAGCTTGCCGTTGGCCTCAAGGACGAGTCCCTTGTGTCCGCGGGGAATGGGCCGCATGGCAAAGCCCTGCTGGGCCTGAAGGACACGGATGAGCATGAGGCGGGCGCGGTAGTTCATCTGCTCTTTGGGCAGATCGACTTTTGTGGGCTGGACCTGGCGGTAACGGCGGTCGACGTAAGCCTCAGAGCTGGCGCCGCTGGTGATGACATTGCCGCTGTTGTCGACGGTGAGGACCTGGGCGGGCGCGGCAGGCATGAGCGCGAAGGCCAGGAGGGCCGGAAGCGAGGCGAGAAGAAATAGACGCGTCAGGGGGCAGCAGCGGCGGGATGCGCGGTGAGGAAGACGGAAGCGAGCTGAACCGGGCCGGAACATGGGAGCCTCCCATGAGTACATCTAGGATTGCGCAAATGGAGGAAACCTTCAAGGGGAAAGCACGTTGAGAGGTGAGAAGAGGTTTGCCATGGTGAAAGGGATTTGGCCGGAAGGGATGGAATTTCAGGAGGTTCGGCCGGGATTGGAGGCGGCCGGACCGGATTGGGCAGGAAGGGATGGAGCGGGGACGGCGTCGGCCGCGGCCGAGGCGATTTGGACAAGCGGCGCGGGGGCGGCGGCAGGCTCCGGGCCCATGGCCTGCTCATGCTGGCGGCGTGCGGCGGCGTCAAGGTCAACGGGAATGCCGGCTGGGAGGATGGTGGGCGCGTTGTGGTGGAAATCGAGGTCGCGGGTGAGCCGGTAAACGAGCGGGATGGCGAGGAGAAACAGGACGAAGGCGAGCCAGGAGGCGTCAAGGCCGTATCCGCCGCCGGTGAGCCAGAAGGGGCCCATGGCGTCGCCCTCGACGACCGAGGAGTGGCTGCTGACGCCGCTGACGACCAGGCCGAAGAGCAGGGCGCGACTGGCGTGCCAGCCGAAGTTGATGCCCCAGCTTATCCAGAGCGCGCGGGTGCGGAGATATGCGAGCGAGAGAAGCAGACCAAAGAGGACGGAGACGGCAAAGCTGGCATGGCTAGAGCCCGGACGAACAGCCGCAACGAGTGCGTAGAGAAGGGCGAAGCCGAGAGACGCGCCGAGCGGGCCGACGGCACGGACCATGCTTTGGAAAGCGTAGCCGCGGAAGGCAATCTCCTGTGCGAGCGCGGCGAGGGCGAAGAAGGCTGCGTCTGCAAGGAACCATTGCCAGGCGGCAAGCTGGGTGTTGAGCACGATGGCGATGCCGCCGAGGAGCGCGAGCGTGAGCGCGCAGAGGGCTGCAAGACCCCATCCGACCGCGAGGCCAAGACCGGCTTCGCGCCTGCAACCCTCGCGCGCGGGAAGACCCTGCTGGCTGATGGGCTGCTTCTGGCGGTCAAAGACGATGCCGAAGCCTGCAAAGCCGAAGATGAGCAGGAAGACGAGCATGGCCTGGGAGATGAGCGGAGACAAGTTGTCGCTGACGAAACCGGCAGCGCTGTGGCTGGCCACGGTGCGCGCGGCGAAGAAGTAAGCCACGGCAAGGATGCTGGCGAGGAGGGCGCGCAGGCGGCTGACGAAGCTGGATGCAGTGCTCATGCGCGGCTCCTAATGTTGAGAGCGGTGTCGAAAGCGATCCCGGAGGCGCTGGAGCGCGAGAGAGATGCGCATCCGACGCGATGCGTGGACCATGCGCAACGAACGCAGAGGAGCCGGAGCGGCAACGGGGCTATCCTTCCGTATAACACTGGGCGATGTTGCGGAATTTCTCCTGGCGGGCGGCGACGAGCGCGTCAATAGGCACAGCCCTGAGTGCGGCGAGGTGGCGCTGCAGAGCGAGGCCGAGCAGCCCAGCGCCGGCTTCATGGTCAGTATGCGCGCCGCCCTCGGGCTCGTCGAGGATTTCATCCACGCAGCCGAGCGCGGCAACTTCCGGCGCGGAGATACGCATGGCCTCGGCGGCAAGCTGCTTGTGCGAAGCGTCCTTCCACATGATGGCCGCGCAGGACTCGGGCGTGATGACAAAGTAGAGCGCGTTTTCAAGAATGAGCACGCGATCACTGACAGCCAGAGCGAGCGCGCCGCCGGAGCCGCCCTCACCGCTGATGACGGAGATGGTGGGCACGCGCAGTCGCGACATTTCGCGGATGTTGCGGGCGATGGCCTCGGCCTGGCCTCGCTCCTCCGCGCCGAAACCGGGATAGGCGCCGGGCAGATCAATGAGGCTGATGACGGGGCGGCCGAATTTCTCGGCAATCTTCATGCAGCGCAGGGCCTTGCGATAGCCCTCGGGATGAGGCATGCCGAAGTTGCGGCGGACGCGCTCCCTGGTGGAGCCGCCCTTGCGGTTGCCGATGACGAGAACCTCCTCGCCGGCAAGACGCGCCATGCCGCACGCCACCGCTTCGTCGTCGCCAAAGGCGCGGTCCCCGTGAATTTCGCTGAAATCGGTGAAGATTCGCTCGATGAAGTCCATGGGGTAAGGCCGCTGAGAGTGACGCGCCCTGAGAATGCGCTCCCAGGCAGGGGAATGAGGCTGCACATCACCGGAACTGTCTTTCGTGTGTTCGCTCATCGGCACCTGAACGGGCAAACGGCGGAGGAGCGGACGAACTGCTCCGGGCCGACTGCCCAAAGGTGATTCTACGGGTCCGGGACGATTCGGACAAATCCCCTGCGCGCTGAAGGATGCAGGCGGCAGGGTCAAGGACGATTTTGTGTGCGTGGGGAACGGCGTTTCGCGGGCTTTGCGGGCCTTACGGAAATTTGCCAGGCGCGGCAGAAGGCGGCGGCGACGTCGGGACCGATGTCGGGCTTTTTGCGCGGGTCCTCTTTGTAAAAGATGTGTACGTAGAGCATGGGTCCAAGGAGGATGGCGATGGCGGTGTCAAGCGGCAGGTTGCGCGGGAGCTGGCCGCGGCGGATGGCACGCTGGAGGATTCCGCGGACGGCGCGGCGGGAAGGCTCGGTGACGCGCTGACGCCAGGCGCGGCCGAATTCAGGATGGACGGCGGAGTAGGCGATGAGGGAGGGCGTGATGCGATTGCGGGCTTCGTCAAGATGTGTGGGCGGACGGCCGGAGAGCACGGTGACCAGGTCGGCGTGGAGGTCGCCGGCGTCCATGCGCTGGGGTTCGCGGTCAAGGCCGTGAACGAAGAGCATGACCTCCATCAGCAGCGCTTCCTTGTCGGCCCAGTGGTTATAGATCGTCGCTTTGCTGACGCCGGAGGCGCGTGCGATGGCGTCCATGCTGGCGGCCTCAATGCCGCGCTCGCCGAAGAGCTCGAGCGCGGCGTGGAGGACTTTGTCGTGGGCCTGGCGGCTGCGCGAACGAGGCATGGTCAGATCTCAATCCGCGAGAAGAGCCGCGCGCCGATAACGAGCAGGACCGCGCCGACGGCGGCGAGGACCATGAGATCAAAACGCCCGCCGAAGACGGCGTGGTGCAGCAGCACGGCGCGCATGCCGTCAATGCCGTAGGTGAGCGGATCAGCCCGCGTGACCCATGCGAGGAATTTGGGCAGGCCTTCCAGCGGAAAGAGCGCGCCGGAAAGGAAGAAGATGGGCATGACCAGGAAGTTCATAATGAGCTGGAAGCCCTGCATGTCCTGGAGGCTGGAGCCGATGGCGACACCGAGCGCGGCGAAGACGATGGCGATGGCCATCATGAAGAGGAGCGCGAATGGCGCAAGGGTCCAGCTAGCCGGCCGGAAGCCCGCAATGAAGCAGACGATGACGACGAGCAGCCCCTGAATGACGGCGACGGTTGCGCCGCCCAGAGTGCGGCCAATCATGATTTGGAGGCGCGGAACGGGCGCAACGAGCGTTTCCTTGAGGAAGCCGAACTGGCGGTCCCAAAGGATGCCGATGCCGGAGAAGACCGAGGCGAAGAGCACGGTCATGCTCATGACGCCGGGCGCGACGAACTGGAAGTAGCTTCCCTTGCCGGCCTGCTGAAAGACGGGCCCGAAGCCGAAGCCGAGGGCCAGCAGATACAGCACAGGCTGGCCGAGCGAAGCCACAATTTGCGCGCGGGAACGCGTATAACGCTTGAGCTCGCGCAACCAGAGAATGTAAACGGCTCTCATCGCCTGCCTCCCTGCCACATGCGCGCCATCTGCCGCATATGGTCCGCGGCGGAGGCGCTTTCGTCGCGGATGGTGGAGCCGGTGAGGGCGAGGAAGGCATCCTCAAGGCTCGTGGTGTTGGTCTGCTGCTTGATGGCCTGCGGCGTGCCCTGCGTGACCAGCTTGCCCTGGTCGATGACGCCGACGCGATGGGCGACGCGATCGGCCTCGTCCATGTAATGCGTGGTGAGGAAGACGGTGACGCGCTCAGCCTCATTCACCTTCTTCACGTGGGTCCAGAGCTGGTTGCGGCTCTGCGGGTCAAGGCCGAGCGTGGGCTCGTCGAGGAAGAGGATACGCGGCGTGTGCAGAAAGCCGCGGGCGATTTCGAGACGGCGCTTCATGCCGCCGGAGAATTTTTTTACCTGGTCATCGCGGCGCTCCCAGAGCTCGAAGAGCCTGAGCAGCTCTTCCGCGCGCTGGCGGCGCAGCTTGTGGGGCACGTGATAGAGCACGCCGTGGACTTCCATGTTTTCCCAGGCGGTGAGGTCGCCGTCGAGGCTGGGGTCCTGAAAGACGATGCCGAAGCGGCGGCGCGCGTCATTCTGATGGGTGGAGGGGTTGAGGCCGTCGAGCTGGATGACGCCGCTGGTGGGGCGCAGCAGCGTGGTGAGCATCTTGATGGTGGTGGTTTTGCCGGCTCCGTTGGGGCCGAGAAAGGCGAAGATTTCGCCTTCGGCCACGTCAAAGGATACGTCATTGACGGCGGTGAAGGACCCGAAGGTTTTGGTAAGGTTCTGGACACGAATCATGGGCCGGCCTCCGACCATTTCCATACTGAACGGTTCAGTTTAGTTTGTCAACGCGGAGAGAGCGGCCGCTGGACATGCGCGGCTGAAATTCAGCACTATTTTGCGCGGAGGGCTTCGCTGGCTTCCGGCTGCCCTTCCCTTGCCTGCTCCTCGGCGATGGCGGCGTACATCTCGTCATTATTTGCGAATTTGAAATAGTTCAGGCCGCGTTTTTCAGCTTCGCGCTGCTCGCGCCGCGCAAGGAGTTCAAGGTCCTGCTTGGTGACCGGATGCAGGCCTTTGGCGCGCAGACGAGTGAGAATATCCGCCGCGGAGAGCGTGCCGGCAGCGGGCGCGGATTTGAGGTATTCGAGAGCCTCGGCCGCGCCGACTTCACCATCGTGGCGCGCGATGCCGACCAGGCCGGTGCTGGCGAGGCGGGCCCAGCCGACGACATAAATGCCGGGCAGTACGTGGTTGAGCTGCGGATCAAAGACGGCGTACTGGGGATCGTCAGGACGTTCGGCGACAGTCTGCGTAGCGTATCCGGCGGGGCCCATGGGCAGGCCGATGCCCTTGTCGTGCTCATCGCCGATGGCAAAGATGAGCGTGTCCACGTCAAGGAGTGTGCGGGCGCTGGTTTGTTTTGCGGAGGTGCTGCCATCCGGCCGGAGGACGAGGTCGTTCTCCGCCACTTCCAGTTTGGCGATGCGGCCGTTCCCATCAGGCAGGATGGCCGTGGGCGAGGAAAGGAAGCGGAAGGAGAGACGCGGATCGATGGTGGTAAAGTCGTCCTCAACCAGGTGCTTGAAGTGGCCGGCGAAGATGGCTTGCGGCGAGACATCCTGATTGCAGCGTTCGCAGCGCTCGCGGACGCGGTCGAGTTCGGCGGTGAGCTCCTCGCGCGAGATGTGACGATCGACGTAACCAATTTCCTTCTCGTCGAATTTGATTTCGACGGGGCCACGACGGGCGACGATGAGGACCTGCTCGGTGGCGCGGTCGGGGTTGTCTTCGAGGAGCCAGCGCGCGATGTCGATGGCGACGTTGCCCATGCCGATGACGGCGACGCGCCTGCCGGTGGAGAAGTCCATGGAGGCGTAAGGCGGCAGGCGGTTGTAGTGGTAGACGAAATCCTTCGCGGCGTAGACGCCATTTGCATCCTCTCCTGGCAGGCCGAGGCGGCGGGTGCCCTGCGCGCCGCATGAGAAGACGGTGGCCGCGGGATGGAAGGACTGGAGCTCGTCGAGGCCAAGGTCGTAGTCGCGGCCGACCTGAACATGGCCGAAGTAATGCACGTTGGGCAGCGCGAAGACCTGGGCAAACTGCTTGCGCAGACCGAACTTCATCTTGTCCTTGATGGGATAGATGCCGTATTCGGCCAGGCCGCCGGGCTTGATGTCACGATTGAAGAGAAAGACCTCATAACCGGCCAGAGCAATTTTTCTGGCGGCAAAGATGCCGGCAGGGCCGGCGCCCACCACGAAGACACGGTTCACAATTTCACCTCAGCGGAGCCGCCAGCCGTGAGCCGGCGGTTCCGGAAATTCATTCGTACGCGCACCGGCATCGGTCGGCCGGCACGTCCTGCGGAGCAGAAGCCCCTAATTGAGGGATGGCTTTGGAAGGGCAAAGGGTGCATGCGGGGGTCGCGACCGCGCATTGGCGCGAAGAGCACACCCGAAGCCGCAGAGACCGAAGCCTGTGTATCCGATACGAAGGAATGCAACATTCGCCGTCTGTCACGCCCGCAGGATTGCACGCAAAGCCCTGTAGCGGTTGCCGTTGAAGATTCAAGACGCCGCGAACCGGCAGGGCCCTGTTGATTTTCAACTATACCTGCATCCAGCGAAAGGATGTGTTTGGGATTACCCGGCAGGAATAACGGGAGTACTGCCTCCTGTCCGGCATGGATGGCCGTGAGGCTTACTCCTCCGGCGCAGGCGGATTGTGTGCCGCCGGTTCGCCGGAGTCTGAATTCTGTGCGGGCGCCTTTTCTTTGGTTGCTGCGGATGCGGATTTCTGGGACGTGGGTTCCGAGGCGCCGAACACAGCGGATTCCATTTCCGTAGCGATCTCTGCCGGAGGCTCAGCGGGAAGCTCCTCAGCGGCATCGCCGCGCAGCACGTCCACACGATAGCCCGCCTCCCTGGCCTGGGCGAGAGCGTCCTCGACGTTGAGCCGCAGGAAGGACGCCTCCGTGGCGGAGGGTAAAGGTGAGGCGGCGAGACGCAGCAACTCTGGAAGCTGCAGCCACCAGAGCAATTCCTCATAGGGCTCGCGGACAAGGTAATCGACACCGGAGGACTGATGCACACCGGCGAGCCAGCGCAGATCGGGATCGCGCCAGAGGGCTGAGGAAAAGGCGGCCTGCTCGCGCGCGGGCTGTTGTGGGGCGGATTGCGCCGCGGCGGTTTCCGCCTGCGGAACCAGCTTCAGTTGTTGCGCGGCGGCAGTCGCGGATTTTGCCTCCTGCGGCGGAGCGGCGGCGGGCTGCTGAGGCTGGCCCACGCCCGCGACGGCGAGGAGCAGGACCTTGATGCGCGCGGCGGCGCGCCAGCCTGCTTCGCCCTCAAAGCCGAGAGCCTGGAAGGCGTGGGCAAGGGGTTCGCGCAGGCGGAGGCGATCAAAAAGATCAAGTGCCGCGAGATCGGGAGCGGCGCGCTGAGAATCGACAGGATCGACGGACTCCGCCAGGAGTTGGAGCACGCACCAGGCGAGGACAGGTCCCCACATGGCCGTGGCGGTGAGCTGCGGACTGGGACTGGGCAGGACGCGGCGCGCGGCGGATGTCCACGGCGTGGCAAAGAGCGTCTCCGCCAAAGGCAGGCGGAGGGCTGTGCGCAGGCGCTGATGGAAGGCGGCGCGGAGATGAATGGGATCGACGGGCCTGAAGCTCTCGCGCTGGGCATGCTCAAGGCGCAGCGGATAGGCGATGTGCGCTTCGCGCAGAAAGGACAGGCAGCGCACCCAGGCCCGCTCCATGAATTCGTCGCGTTCGTGGACTGACTTGCGGTCACCGGCGGCGACCCCGCGTGGATGCTCAGCGAAGTCGGCCATGAGGCGGATGAGGTCGGAGTCCAGCAGACTGCACAACTGCTGATGTGCGGGCTCCAGCGCGAGATCGACGAGCGCATCGTCAAGCCGTGTGACGCCGCGGCCGTTGAGCGAATCGCACAGGCGATCCCAGGGCTGCTCAGCGGAGGAGTGGAGCGGACGCCAGTCAAGAAAGACGTGGCACTGATAGGCGTGGAGGCTGAGCGTGAGTCCTCGCTCGGTGAGGTCGGAGGCACGGCGCAGGTATTCGAGGCCGGTGAGCGAATCACGGAAGGCGAGGATTGCGCCGCGATCCCAGTCCATGCCCAGGCCTTCAGCCAGGCGACGCCGGCGCACCTGCGCGCTGCTCTTGTCGGCATAGGCGGCGGAGAAATCGATGGCGCCATAGGCCGAACCGTAGCGGTTGTTGTAGACGACGAGCGCAGCCTGAGTACCGTTGCGATTGGAGTAGGCAAAGATGTTTTCATCGACGGAGCCGGAGGGCTCGTAGAAGTCGTACAGAAGAAAATTGCTGCTCTCCGCGAAGAGCCAGCGGCGCTTGAGTAGCGGAGCAATCTCGCGCTCGTGGCGCTCGACGAGCCAGAAGTCGGGGTTCTCCTCGTAACGCGGCCGCTGGTACTCCATGCCGTACTTTTCAGTGAAGCCCTCGATTTGGCCGTGGCCGAACATGGGCAGGCCGGGCAGCGTTGCCATGAGCACGGCGACGCCGAAGCACTTGTCGCCCTTGCCGAACTGGTCAATGGCGGTGCGCTCGTCAGGATTGCTCATGAAGTTGACGTAGCGCTTCATGATGTCGGGGTCGAACTCGAGGGTGTTTTTGAGGACGGAGCGGTATTTCAGGTTCTCCTCGTCACGGAGCATGTTCATGAACGCGCTGTTGTAAACGCGATGCATGCCGAGCGTGCGAACGAAGTAGCCCTCCATAAGCCAGAAGGCCTCAGCGAGGAGAAGCGTGCCGGGGACCTCAGCAGCGACGCGATCGACGACCTCGCGCCAGAATTCAAAAGGCATGTGGCGGTTGAATTCCGCCTGATCCATGCCGTATTCGGCGCGGGAAGGAATGGCGCCGCTGCTGCCGGGACCGGGAAACCAGAGACGATGGAAGTGGCGCTTGGCGAGGGTCATGGCCGCGTCAAAACGGATGACGGGAAAGAGCCGTGCGACATGGAGGATGGTCTGGATGACCTGTTCGCGCACGGCGGGATTGAGATAGTCGAGCTGCGCGGTGTCATTCCAGGGGAAGCTGGTGCCGTCATTGCCGTGATAGATGTAACGGGTTTCGCCGGAGGATTTGTCGCGGCGGCGGAAGACGACGGCGGCATCGGATTGCTCGAAGTAGTGATCTTCGATTTTGATTTCGACGCGGCCATCGCTGGAGAGATCGGGGCCGTTGAAGGAGTAGGCCGGATAGGGCGAATCCTGGCGCGCGATGAACCACTCAGGATGCTCGACAACCCAGGGCGAGTCAATGCCCATGTGATTAGGAACCATATCACTGGCCAGTCGCAGGCCGCGATGATAGGCGCGGTCGCGGAGGTTGATGTAGGCAGCCTCGCCGCCAAGATCGTCTGCGATGCGGTAGTCGAAGAGCGAGTAAGCAGAGGCTACCGCGTCAGAATTGCCGCAGAGCAGCTTGATGGCGCGCGAGGCGCGGCTGCGCTCCCAGACGCCGATGAGCCAGAGAGTGTTGAGGCCGCGGCGGACGAGGGTGTCCAGCTCCTCGTCGGGGATCTGGTCAAGCCGCGTGATGGAACGGCCGTACTGCCGGCTGAGCTGCGCCAGCCACACGTAAGTGCTTTTGGCGATGAGCACGGCGTTGGGCATCCACGCGGTGTCGGGGCTGAATTTCTCATATTCATGCGCGGGATCGCCAAAGACCGGGACGTCAGAATGGCTGGTAATCGAGGGCCATTGCTGCTGACCGCGCTCACGGCGACGGCGGGCAGCAGCCTCAGCGGTTTCGCGGGCATGCGCGGCATCAGGATTGAAGCGCATCCAGATGGCGAGCTCCTCTTCGCGCAGGATTTCACCGGCGATGAGGAGAAAACGATCAAGGCTGTCACCGAGGAGCGGACGCCAAAGGCGGCGGATGAGCGCAAGCTGCTGACTGAGCGATGCGGGCGCGCCGGCAGACGGAGCGTGGAGCAGATCAAGCAGACTGACTTTTTGAGCGCCTTCGAGTGGAACCAGGGGCCGCGTGGCGAAGTAGCCAGGGAGCTCGCGCGTGACCTGGCGATAGACGGTTTTTTCAGCGAGCGCGCCATCGTTAAAGAGCTCGTCGAAGGGCTTGAAGGCCCGATTGCGGTTGGCCGTCCAGAGCATGAGCAGCTCTTCAAGTGCGGCGGCGCGATGGGGAAGGCCGTTGGTGACGCCGGCAAGCCACTGGTGCGGTGACTCGTCGCCGCGCATGACGCTTTGGCCGGGAAAATGCTCGATGAAGGTGAGGAGAAGGCGGTCGAGCTCGGCTTCACCCACCTTTTCGCCGAACCAGTGAAGCGCGGCGGTCATCACTTCAGGATCGAGCTGCTCGCGATAGCGGGCCATGAGGACGTGGCTGGCTTCATCGATGAGTCCCATGGCGAAAAGCGCGCCGGCATGCACGGCCTGATCAGGATTTTTCTCGACGTTGCGGACCAGGTTCATGCGATGGGCGAAGAGCCGGCAGGCCGACAGATCCGCAAAGACAACATTCCCGTTGTACGAGAAGAGGGTGTCCTCGAACCTGTAGCGTTTTCGCGCCTGACTGGAAATGTGGAATTCCATTATCGAACCCTCGCTCCTGCATTGGACTTGCATTCCGCACCGGCGAGGCGCGCCGTCAGGTGTGAGGCTGAGCAATTCAGCGCAGCCTGCGCGGCTGAACCTGGCCAAGTGGTAAAGTAACACTTTGAAGCGGCGCTCTGCCTCTGCGGGGACCGCGGCGGGCGCAATGGAATGGGCGAGGCATTGCCACGCATAGCGGCTCCCGGTACACTGAAAGAGCGCAATTCTGCGCGCATGGATTGCCAGAAGCGCTGCCAAAGGGCCGCATACAAGGGCGATGCGGCAGAGCGAGTGCGCAACCCATTCCGCAAGGCCGTTGCCGCCACCGGGCGCCGTGACGAGCGAGGAATGGAAATGTTTCCGCAGGAGAGGTGGCAGAGCCCGGTTGAATGCACCTGACTCGAAATCAGGCATAGTCGAAAGGCTATCGGGGGTTCGAATCCCTCCCTCTCCGCCATCCCCTTCCCGATGATGCGTTACAGCGCCGGATGACCGCGCATTACTGACCGGTCTGATAGCGAACGACGGCCAGCGCCGCCTGGTAAGCGTAGCGCGCGTTGGCGTAGGCAATTTGCGCCTGGGTTTGCGTGAGCTGCACCTGACTGAGCTCAACTATGCCGCTGAGGCCGCGGAGTCCTTCGCCTGCGCGTCGTCCAGTTCCTGCTGCGCGATGAGTCCGGGGCGGTCAGCAGAGGCCTGCTTGAGGCGCTGGCTGGCGCTGCAGGCGTGAAGTTTCAGGAGGCTCTCCTCTCAATCTCGATCAGAGAAGCTGATGGTGACCAAACCGCAGTTTCCGAGAGGAGATCGAATGGACTATCACAGAATGCCCGATTGACGGTTCACAGTCGAGAGCAGTTGGCCGGGATGGTAGTGAGGGGCAGCACGCTGAAGGCGGCCGCGTCTGACGCAGATGGAATCCGGGTGGTGGTGAGAGCGGCTCAGGACGCCGGAAGCAGAAAGTAGGCCTCGAGGGCGCGCATCACCGATTCACGATTCAACTCCGGCTGCTTGCCTTCGTATTTCGCGGCCCAGCAGATCTGGTTGACGATGTCGCGGGGGAAGCAGGGGCGGAGCTCCTGCTGGAGCGTGGTCTTGATGAAGTCAATGAGCGCCGTGGCCAATGTCTGGTCGAATTGCAACCCACGGTCGGCAAGAACACGGCGGAGGATTTCGCAGAACTGGTTGTCAGTGGCCGCGCCGACATAGATCTTGGTTTGAATGCGGCGCAGGAAGGCGGCATCCATCAGCTCATTGGGGTCAAGGTTGGAGGCGAAGACCACCAGCATCTCAAATGGAATTTCAATTTTGCGGCCGCCGGCCAGGGTGAGGAAGTCGATTTTGCGATCGAGAGGAACCACCCAGCGATTGAGCAGCTCGTCGGGACGGACGCGCTGGCGACCGAAGTCATCGATGATCAGGACGCCGTTGTTGGCCTTCATCTGCACGGGGCCGGAGTAAAACTTGGTGGCCGGATTGTACTGCAGGTCGAGCATCTCCACAGTGAGCTCGCCGCCGACAATGACCGCAGGGCGCTTGCATCGCACCCAGCGCTCGTCGCGGTTCATCAGATGATCGTCTTTGGCCAGCTCGTGCAGTGCGGGGTCATAGACGGTGATAATCTGCCCGTCGATTTCGACCGCGTAAGGCATCCAGAGGTCATCCTCGGCAAGCACCTTGGAGAGCGTTTCAGCGATGGTGGTTTTGCCTGTTCCGGCGGGTCCGTGCAGGAAGATGGCCGCACCGGAGTTGAGCGCGGTTCCGAGCTGATAGAGAGTGCGATCATCAATGACCAGGCTGGAGAAAGCGCGCGAAACGTCGGTGGGATGCACCTCGACATGGGTGACGCTTTGCTTGGAGATTTGCTCAACATAGCTGGAAAGCGGCACGGGGGCGGGACCGGCATACTGGTTCTGGCTGAGCAGTTCCATGGCCCGCGCCCTGCCCTGCATGGTGATGGCGAGGTTGGGGATGGTGCCGCCACTCATGCCGGTGACCTGGCAGAGCTGCTCCGTGCGGAGCCGCTTGATGAGTTCGCTGGCCACCTCAAAGCTGAGGCGCATGTGCCTGGAGAGATCGAGGACAGAAAACGGGCCGGAAAGATAGAGCGACTTGAGCGCCAGCTCTTCAAGGATGGTCTGCCGCAGGCCGACTTCTGCAACCGTAAGGGGTTTGTGCGAGGGTCCTGCGTCGGGCTCAGTCTTGATGAACTCGCGCATATCGAGTGAAGTTGTCATACCACTTTCCAACGGACTGTTCACTTTCCCTCCCGTATCGCACGTGAGAAACAAGCCATCCCGCAACGGGTGTCTTCGTCAACTGCGGTGATGCCGAAGTGCGACCGCTGCCTGTTCCCGACAGGTATCATACCCCTGCCAGATTCCCGCTGCGACCGCCATGCCATGCGGAATGGGTCAGATTTCTTGCGACCCTTCTTCCATGATGTTTGCCGACCGCTGGGGAAAAGCGCCATGGGGTCTTATCCCCCAGTGAAGCGGAGCCGGAAAACGCAAAGCGTACAGGTATTTCTCGTAATGTATGGCTCTTCTCACAGGATCATCGCATAAGTGCCCAAATGGGGCAAAGTATAAAGCACGGCGGTGGCATCGCTGGTAATCACTCACCGCAGGCCACCTATATATATGGAACCGTCGGCTGATTGGGGAGTCCACGCTCGCGCCCGGCATGATTCGTAGCAATCTGGCCCGCAACGGCACCGCGCAAGAAACTGCGGTTTGGCGTGAGTTTCCACGAAGTTACGGACCGCCAGCCATCGGGAGCCCCTGCGACTTGCGGGATGGATGAGCATGGGCCCGCGGAGACCATCTTGCGGAGCAGCCCGAGCCAGGCACTGCGGTAACGTCGCAGGCGGCCGGCCGAGAGCCTGAAAGCGGGCCGGAGCACGATGGTGTACGACGCGCCTTGCGCGGATTGCTGCAGGCGTGGCCCTGCGCCGAGACACAAGAATCCCCTCCGGCGACCGGGACACGGAAGTCCACCACGCCGAAGGGGGCTGAGACCACTGGGTGGTATTACCAGACGAGCCGGCCACCTACCTGGATGACGCGCATGCTGCCCGCGCCAGAGATGACACCGAAGGAACTGGTGCTGCTCAACGTTCCACCTGGAGCGTTGAGGTTGACGAAGTTGAAGACGTTGGTGGTTTCTCCGCGGAACTGGAAGCGAAGCCGATCGTAGAGATTGAAGTCGCGGAAGATTGACGCATCCACATTCTTGTAGCCCGGCGCGTCAAGCGAGTTGTAGGGCACCAGGCCGTCGAGCCCGGAGACGCCGTCGCCGGCCGTGCAGCCGCTGGTGCCAGGGACGCAATAGACCGATGTGTCGAACCACTCCGCGCGCTCATCGGCGCGAGAGCGATGGGCACCGAGCAGTTGCTCGCTCATTCCCGGCAGCACGTTGGGGCGATCATTGTTGTCTCCATCGAGATTGGTGTCACTGCCGGTGGAGATGGCGAACGGCTTGCCACTGTGCATGGAGATGTTGGCCGCGACTGACCATCCATCAAGCAACATGTTGAGAAATGGCCCGCGGTTGTTGAAGTAATTGGGCTTCCAGACGCCATAAATGACGGCCTGATTGCGCATGTCGTTGGTCTCGCGCTGCTTTTCAAGATAGAGAGCGCGATAGTCCTCCGGTTCCGTTGCGGCGCTGTTGCCGATGTTGCCGGTGGTTTGGAGATTTGCGCTGGAGAGCGCCTTGCTCCAGATGTAAAAGCCGTTGATGCTGAGATTGCGGCTGAGACGCTTGGTAACGGTGATCTGCAGCCCGTGGTAGTTGGCATTCTGCCCATCTGTGATGACGTACCCGTTGCTCATGTATTTGGAGCCTGGCGCGGGGTTGGCGCACTTGGTGGCGCTGGCAAAGGGCAGAGCGTCATAAGGGCGGCGGCAGTTGACGTCGCCGGTTGTGTTGACGGAAGGATTGTCCGTGTTATAGACCGGCGCATTCTCGTCAATGTAAAGCGGGAGCTTGCGGGCGAAGACGCCGACGTAGTTGATGGCGAATGCGAGGTTGCTGGTCAACTGCTGCTCGATGCCGAAGTTGACCTGTGTGTTGTAAGGCCAGCGCATGCCCTGCTGCACGAAGACAAGCGAGGCGGGCGAAACGTAACGCGGGTTCTGCTTGTCATAGAGATAAGGGAACGGCGAAGCACAACCGGCGAAGTCCTGGCAGTCTGTTGAGTAAACGTGCTGCAAGCTGACGACATGAGTAAATGCGTTGGTTTCGCGCACGGCGAAGGGCTGGAAGTTCTGCGACAGCATCCACTCGTTTCCGCCGATGGTGTCAAAGAAGAGACCGGCGCCGCCATGGATGATGGTTCGCCCCTTGCCGAAAGGATCAAGGACGAAGCCGAAACGGGGCGAGATATGGTTGTAGTTGGTGTCAACGCCGCCGTCTGGAACTCCGGGATCTCCGGGGAACAATTGGCCGAGCATGGCGTTGGGCGAAACCGTGGACTGCACGCCGGGCTGGAAAACTGCGATGCGGCGTTGCGTATCGATTGGCGCAGTCTGCACGTCATAGCGCACACCAAGATTGAGCGTGAGCGTTGGCCGGATGCGCCAGTCGTCCTGGAGAAAGAAGCCATAGTTCCAGTAGTTCTCGTTGGCGTCATCGGGCGAATCCTGGCTCATGGAGTTGGGATGGCCGATGAGGAAGTCTGCCATGGCCACACCGGTGCGTGTATAAGTGGCCTGGCCGCTGCTAGTGCTTGGCACGGTGGCGCTGGTGAAGCTGAAGACGCCGTAGTTATTGAGAAGGGTCTCAAGCCGGTCGTGCTCAAGATAGGCCTCGCCGCCCATGTTGAGCGTGTGGTTGCCCTTCGTGATGCTGTAGACGTCGCGCAGACCGTAAACATTGTCACCTGCCAGCGGGCCCGTGATGGCATTGCCTAGTGTGAAGAAGTTGGAGACGCTGATGTTCGGAAGCGAGGGAGTTCCCTGCACGTTCAGATCGGAACCGTAGTCGGCAAGCGAAATGCCGGGGCTGCTGACGCGGCCCGCGATCATGCGCGAGTAACTGAGCCACAGTTGATTGACGGATGTGGACGAGACGGTCCACACGTCACTTGCATTGGCATTCTGCTGGCGATACTGGTAGTTCGAAAGCGCCCATCCGGGAAGGTTCCCGCCCGGCTGCACAATTTGTGAACCGATCGACTGGAAGTACTCGAGAGTCTGGCGATGATCTTTCATCCATTGCAAATCGCTCTTGATGAGATATTCGTTCGAGGTGTTCGGCAGCCCTTCATTGCCAATGAAACGATTGTCCGGCGTGGGACGGCCTGACGAAGGCAAAGGCACATTCATGCTGAGAACTTCGGCAGCCACAGGATCCGGCACGAAGTTTGGATCGAGATCGAGCCGGTTGCCGGGCACAGGCTGATGCGTAACGGGGTCGCAGACGAAGAATTTGCCACCGTAGTCGGTGTTGGACTTGTCTGTGGAGGAAAGATGGGTGGCGCAAGCGCCGAGCCCGGAGACCGGCGTGGTGGAAGGAAGATTCTCAGAGAAGTTGCCCACGCGCTGCAGGGCATCCGGCACCACAGTGTTGAAGTTCTGCGGGCTCACCTGGCGCAGTCCCCCATAACTACCGAAGAAAAAGATGCGATTCTTCAGCACCGCGCCGCCAAGCGTTGCACCGAAGCGGTTGATGTGCTCCGGCGTTCTAGTGGTCTGGAGATAGCTGTTCGCGTTGAAGTTTGTTTCCTGATGAAATTCGAAGACGGACCCGTGCAGTGTGTTGGCGCCCGACTTGGTGAGGATGGAGATAACGCCAGCGCCGGTTCGGCCATACTCAGCACTGAAATTGTTCGTCTGCACGTTGAACTGGTCAATCGCGTCGGGGTTGGGAATCACGTTTCCGGTGTCGCGAACGCCGGTCATGTTGTTGCCGCCGTCGAGGTAGTAGCTGACCTGACCCACCATGTTGTCCGTTGATCCATTCAAGATGACGTGCTGCATCGGCAGGCCAATGGAGTTCTCGTTTTGCACGTTCTGGACGCCGGGCGTAATATTCAGCAGGTCGTAAACATTGCGACCGACGAGAGGAAGATTTTCAATCTCGCGATTGTCCACGGTCTTGCTGAGGACCGAGTTGCCGGTGTTGACGACTGGCACCTGGCCCGTGACTTCGATGGCAGTGCTTTGCGCGCCCAGCTTGAGTGTGAAGTTGATTGCCGCCTGCTCGGCGCCCGAAAGCACAATACCCGTCCGGACGAGCTTTTGAAATCCGTTTGCATCGACAGTGACTTTGTAAGGACCAACGGGAAGAAACTCCGCGCGGAAATCCCCTTCTCCGTTGGTTTGTGTGGTGCGCGTAAAGTTGGTTTCAGTCTGCGTGAAAACCAGGGTTGCGTTGGGGATGACTGCACCCGTTGCGTCATACACTGTGCCAAAAGCTGTGGCCGTGGTGACCTGCGCAAGAAGCGCGCCAGGCAGAGCCACGAGCACTGCCAAACAGAAGGCGGTGCGAAGAATCTTTCCCATTTCCGATCACTCCTGAAATACTTCCTCTCGGTTCATGTTTGCGGCTCGTTGCGGATCCGGCGAAAACCCAATCAGCTTCGCAAGTCCGCGTCATCCATTCCGGCCGCATTCGATCAGAGCCCCGGGCAAGCAAAGGCCGCAAGGGCTGTATTGAACTACGGAGCAGGATTTTTCCAATCGCGAAGTCCCGTGTCAAGAAGAATGCAATCGTTTGTCTCCGTGTCCGAGACGCCGTTTTCTTCTCGAATTCCCGTGAATGCGTACATCGATATTGAATCTTTGCAATTGAGCACATTTTGCAGTGTTGCAGAATCAGGGAAGATTTTGTCAGGATTTCCCGCATAGGGAGACGGCAAAACGCAAAGATGCATACACGGAACCGTGAACTTTGATACACAGGTACACGCGCGGACCTTCGAACGATGCCGATGCGTGTGAGCAGGAATCATGTACCGATTGATTGAGGTCAAACTTGCGTCATGGCAGAGAAATGCATCGCGGCGCACGGCGTGCTGCCTTCTTGCCGCTTTCTGCCTGCTGATTGGGCCGCTGCATGGCCAGGCTCTTCCCTGGACGCAGCGCGCTGCCGGCTCTGTGATACGGCAGTGGCCACAAGGCCACATCGACGGAGCAGGCGCTCCAGTGAAGTGGAGCTATGAGCTTGCGACCCTGCTGAATGGCATGAATGCCGCATGGTACGACAGTGCGGATGGAGGCGATTTTCGCTACATCCGGGCCTCAATGGATGCTCTTGTGGATGAGGATGGCACCATTCCTTCCTACGATGCAGCACAGCACTCCCTGGACAACATTGCGCTCGGGCGCACGCTGCTGCTGCTCTACCGCGTGACACAAAAGGAGAAGTACTACAAGGCGGCACGTTTTTTGCATACTCAGCTGGCCAGCCAGCCGCGCACGCCCTCCGGCGGATTCTGGCACAAGCAGATCTACCCCAACCAGATGTGGCTTGACGGCCTCTACATGACCGAGCCGTTTTATGCCGCGTACGCAAGTGAGTTCCAAGAGCCAGCCGACTTTGCCGATATCACGCGGCAGTTCGTGCTGATTGAGCGGCACGTACGCTCACCGAAGACCGGGTTGCTCTACCACGCGTGGGACGCGTCACGAAAGCAGCGATGGGCCGACCAGAAGACTGGCGTCTCGCATATTTTCTGGGCACGCGGCATGGGGTGGTACATGATGGCGCTGGTGGATACCCTTCCCTACTACCCGAAGAACGATCCGGGACGCGCGCAGCTTTTGGAGATTCTGAATCGCACTGCGTTTGCGGTTGTCCGGTATCAAGATGCGCAAACCGGGCTCTGGTATCAGGTGATGGACCGGCCGCATGCGCCGGGCAACTACTTCGAGTCCTCGGCTGCGTGCATGTTCACTTACGCCTTGCAGAAGGGAGTGCGGCTTGGATATTTGCCCACGCGCTACTCGGCGAATGCGGAGCGCGCGTGGCACGGCATTCTGAATCATTTTGTTGAGGCCGGCACGGACGGCTCCATTACGATTACGGGAACGGTGAAGTCCATTGGACTGGGCGGCACGCCGTATCGGGACGGCAGCTATCACTACTACGTGAGCGCCCCCGTTGCGGCGAATGATCCCAAGGGCGCAGGTGCGTTTATGCTGGCCGCAAGCGAGATGGGCATGGCACCGCAGGCAACCCTGGCACGAGGGAAAACTGTCCTGCTGGATGCATGGTTCAACAGCCAGCAGCGCACCAATGCGGCTGGACAGAAAGAGTATTTCCATTACAAGTGGAATGACTTTTCCAACAGCGGGTATTCGCTGTTCGGCCATCTGTTCAAGAGTCACGGCGCAACACTTGGCATGCTTACCACCGCACCCACATTGAGCCGGTTGCGCCGCGCACAGTTCTATCTGATTGTTTCGCCGGATATTCCCGTGTGGAATCCGCATCCGCATTCTGTGCAGCCCGAGGACGCGGAGCAGGTGGCAGCATGGGTAAAGCAGGGCGGTGTGCTGGTGATGCTTGAGAATGATCCGGCCAATGCCGACATCACGCATCTTGATCTGCTTGCGGATCGATTCGGAATTCACTTCGACAATGTGCTTCTTCACCACATTCCAGGAAAGCAATTCGGCCCCGGCTACATTTCGGTTACCGGTGGAGGAGAAGTCTTTCACCACGCACACACGCTCTACATGAAGGACACGTGCGGACTAACGCTGAAGGCTCCGGCATTCCCGCTGCTGAGCGACAACTCCGGCGCGGTGATGGCTGAGGCGCATTATGGTAAAGGGCTGGTGGTGGCGGTTGTGGATCCGTGGCTCTACAACGAATACACAGACCACCGCAAGTCGCCACCCATCCAGCAGAATTTTGCAGCCGGCAAGGAATTTGTGCGATGGCTCCTTGCACAACCACACACGCGCTGAGGTGTACCGAAACGAGATGCTCAATGCGTCCAACGAGAAGAGGAGTCCGGACAGATCACGATGAAGATTTTTTCGATAGGCGACCCCGTGCGCTATTCGCGGATGACGACGACCGAATTGCGAGAGACTTTTCTGCTTGAATCCCTCTGCGAGCCCGGCCACCTGCGACAAGCTTATGTGGATCTGGACCGGGCCGTGGTTGGATTTGCCGCGCCCTTGACGACGCCACTCGTGCTTGCCGCAGACCCCCTGCTGCGCGCGTCATTCTTCAATGAGCGGCGTGAGCTTGGCGCGCTTAGCCTTGCCGGAAGTGGAAGCATTCTTGTAGACGGCGTGAGTTTTGATCTCAATCCTTTGGACTGTCTTTATATTGGACGCGGCGCAAAGCAAGTTTCGTTTGCATCCAAGAATCCGCAGTCGCCCACAGTCTTCTACCTTTTAAGTTATCCGGCACACGCATCGCACCCTACGCGGCTCATCCGCAAGGACGAGGCAAGCCCGATGGAAGTGGGCAGCAAGGAATCCTGCAACCTGCGCACCATCTACAAGTACATACATCTGGAAGGCGCTCGGAGTTGCCAGCTTGTGATGGGCGTGACGCACATGCACCCGGGAAGCGCATGGAACACCATGCCGCCGCACACGCATATGCGCCGCTCAGAGATCTACATGTATTTCAATCTTTCGCCGGGGGCGCGAGCCTTTCACATGATGGGCCCTCCTGACGAAACCCGGCATATTGTGATGAAGGATTGCGATGTCGTGGTGTCGCCTGGATGGTCAATCCATGCGGGAGTGGGCACGGAAGCCTACAGTTTTTGCTGGGGCATGGGCGGAGAAAACCAGGACTACAGCGACATGGATCCAGCACCACTGGCCGAACTGCGCTGACAGGGAATGTTGGCGGCAACCTTTGAAGGAGCAGCAATGAAACTGATTCCTGTTGTAGCGGCGCTTGCATTCGCGGCGGCCTGCCAGGCTCAGAGCGGCCAACAGGCAGAAGTCTTTTCCGGCAAGAAAGTACAGGCACAAACCTCGGCACTGGTGGCGGCCGCAAAGGCCTCCGGAAGCAGCGGTTCGACGCTGGGCGACTATTCGTCGCATGCAATCAAACTGTCGATCCGCACAGCCTCAGGCGGTGCGGAGGTTCACGCGCACTATGATGACATTTTTCTGGTGACGGAAGGCAAGGCGACGCTGATTACCGGAGGAACGGTGATTGACCCAAAGACCGACAAAGCCGGCGAGACAAAGGGCCGCGGAATACGCAATGGAATCTCGCGGACAATTACGAAGGGCGACATCGTGAACATTCCCGCGGGAACGCCGCACCAACTGGTGCTGGCGCCGGACACGGTCTACGCTTCGATTGTGATTAAAGTGAGAGAGTCCTGATCCAGGGAGGAATGTCTCAGTTGCCGTAATGGCGCAGAAACGGCGAGACAACGTGGGCCCTCTTTTTTGTGTGTATTCCAAGTGAGCCGGAGATATCGCGCGCGCAGCGCAGCACGTGCCCGGCAATGGCTGGCACGCTTTGCGCCGTGATGCGCGACGACGGGCCAGAGACGCTGACGGCGGCGATGGCGCGGCGGTTGCCGTCGAAAATAGGCACACCGATGCAGCGAACCCCGAGCTCAATCTCCTCGTCGTCGATGGCATATCCGCGACGCCGCACACGCTCCAGCGCTTTGAGCAGAGCTTCGCGCGTGCCAATCGTCTTTCGCGTAAAGCGCACGAAGCGAATCTTGGAAATAATCTGATCAATCGTGTCCTCCGGCTGGAAGGCAAGCATCGCCTTGCCCATGGAGGTGCAGTAGACAGGGTTGGAAGTTCCAATCTTCGACGTCATGCACACTCTGCGATTCGGCTCGACCTTGTCGAGATACACCACGGAGGTTTTGTGCAGGACGCTCAGATGCACGGTCTCTCCCACCTGAATGGAGAGACGGCGAAAGAAGGGCTGCACCCGGGAGCGCAGGTCAATCTGTTCCACGGCCCGGTTGCCGAGCTCATAGAGCTTGAGGCCGAGGCGGAAACGGTTCTCCTGCGTGCGCTCAATCAGAGCGCTGCGCTCTAGCACCATTAGGGAACGATGGGCGGTGCTTTTGTGCAGATTCATGCGCTGGCAGATTTCGGCCAGGCTGAGCGGCTCGTCGCTCTCACTGAGCACCTCCAGCACTGAAACGGCGCGGTCAAGACTGTGGAGCTGGTACGGTCCCTCATTCTTTGCGGATGCAATCTGAAGTTCGGACTTGGAACTCTGAGCAGATGTCATGGATGTTTTTGACCTCCCGTGCGGGCTTCAACTTACTCTGGCGGAAGTCCGCCAAGATACATGTAACTGAATGAGTGCGCCTGCCGAAGAAGCTTTTCAATGGTTGAATCCGGGAATCGTGCTACCCAGACTTTCGCCCAGCTTATCTGTTCGGCTTTCGGTGGGCCATCGGGCAAGTCCTGGGTGATTCCCGTGGCCTTGTTAAAAAAACTGTTGTCGACGAGTCCATCTGTGGACAATTTGACGAGCTTCTTCAGCGCGAAATCGCGCGCAGCATAAAGATGCAGCCCATTGTCCTGGCCAAACTCGGCAAGGTACACAAGTGGCGCAAGCGCATAAAGATGATAGTGGAGAGCACGCCGGCCTCGCCGCATCTCCCGTGGCAGAGAGCCATCCGGCTGAATTTGCGCGACGCCCACGTCATACGTCTGAATACCCCAGAGGAACAGGCTTCGGTTGTTGGCTGCGATGCCCGCCGCGGCCACCTCAACGCCGGCCCAGTAGAGATGATTGTTCTCCGCGTCACCGGTGCTCTTCCTTTGCCGCACGTCATAGTAGTGCCTGGTCTGGCGCACGACATCGCGAATCCACGGTTCAATCGCGCGGCTTTCGTCGCGCTGGATGAGGCCGCTGTCGCGAATCTTCAGATAAGCGATTGCAATGGCGCCTATGACCCAACCCTGCACATAATAGGCCTGATTGGACGACATCTTCCCCGTGAAAACACCGTCGTGCGCGGCCGCCAGCATGTGCTCAATTGCGCAGAGCGCTGCTTGCCTGCTGCCGGTTGTGCGATAGGCATCCGCGGCATCCACTACTTCCTGACCGAGCTTTTTATACGGCCCCGATGACTCGCCATAGGCCTTCCACTTTGCCTGATCAATGATTGACCCCTTCTTGTCAGAATAAAAACCGCTCGTGGTCAGATTTGGAGAAAGATGCACGATGGGGGAACAAGCATAAGGGGCAGTGGTCAGCGTGACTGGAAGCGAATCCCACGGAGAGCGCAGACGGGCACCAAAAGCCGTGATCGGCAAAAGGAACAAGACGAGAAGACGCGCGGCCTGCCTCATGCGTCCGCCTCCACATACTCCTGGCGGAACGGCGTGAAGACGTCCAGCACCTCCGACTCCTCCAGAGCATGCGCCTGATGCTCCACGCCACCGGGAACCACGAAGCTGTCGCCGGCATGCGCGTCCAGCACTATGCCTTTCATTTCCGCACGAATATGTCCTCGGACGACATAGACAAGCTGCTCATGCGGATGGCTGTGCCGGATTCCCACCCAGCCTTTATCCATGATGTGCCGCACCATCATGAGTTTTTGGGTGTAAGCAAGCACCTGGCGGCACAGTCCGGGCTCAGGAGAGCGTATACGGCTTTCAGACAACCGCACGGGCTCGTAGGGATTCCCACTCATCGCGCGTATCACTCCTTTGAGGCCGGCCACGTGATGCCTGCGCGGGAAAAGGGGAACCCGGGACATGGGATGCAGGCAATTTCGCCGGACGTTCTGCATTCTTTTTGTTCACGGAATGCTTTGTCAATCACTTCGCAAGGAAATGCCGCATGGTATACCGGAGAGCGGTACGCTTTGCGCGCCACGCGGGATGTCGTCCACTCTTGAGCCTGTGACAATGCGCGTTCATTTCCTTGTTCCGTGTCCTGCTTTAGGAGATGCCTGCGATGCGGAGCTACGCGCACGAGCGCCGGAAGATGCATAACGAGCGTGGATCACTGGCCAATGACCTTTTCTCGCAGAACCTTTTTGAAATCGTCGGCGCTCCTGCTGGGCGCTGGAACTCCCTGCTGCGCGGAACGCATCCCTGCGTTCTTTCCGTCTCCAGTCCCGGCGTGGAAGGGGCCTTTGTCATGATCGAGTCGATGAAGACTTGGGCTGGAGACGGCCACCAGCCTCAGTCACGCAATGATCGCCGTATTCTTCTTCCGCTTGATCATCCACGAAGATTGAAGAAGCCACCATCGAGGGGAATATCGGCTCCAGTGATGAATGATGCTGCATCCGAACAGAGAAAAAGGGCAAGCGAAGCGACCTCCTCCGGCTTTCCCATGCGTCCCACCGGTTGGGAGTTCGATAGCTTCTGGAACATCTCAGTCTCGCGGCCCGCATAGTGTTCCCGAAGGAAAGCATCGACAAACGGCGTATGAATCCGTGCCGGCGAGATGGCATTGCAGCGAATGTTTTCCGCCAGATAGTCTTTGGCGACCGAAAGCGTCATGGACAGAACCGCGCCTTTGCTCATCGAATAAGCGAAGCGATCGCTCAGGCCGGAGGTCGCCGCGATGGAAGCCAGATTCACGATGACTCCACTTCCCTGCCGCTTCATGTGCTCAATCGCCGCCTGCATGCAGAGGAAAACACCCTTCACGTTTACCTGGAAGATTCGATGGAAGTCTTCTTCGGTCGTGGAATCCAGACGGCCGATGTGGGAGACACCAGCGCTGTTGATGAGAATGTCGATGGACCCGCGCGCAGCGATTGCCGCAAATTCACGCCGCGTCGCGTTCAGGTCAGTCACGTCGCACTGCACGGCCACGGCCTTCACGCCGCCCCTCCCGGCAATCATTCGCGCGGTTTCTTCTGCGCGCTCAGCCCGCAAATCCACCAGGTAGACCGTTGCGCCACTGGCGGCAAAGCGCAGGGCGATTGCGCGTCCAATGCCGCTGCCTGCCCCGGTGACAATGGCTGCCTTGCCATCCAGCCGAAACTCCTGATTCACAACAATTCCTCCATCTTTTCGGTGGCGGAAGAGTTTGCTTCCGCTCGCGCCTGAACCGGAGATACCGTCCATGGTGAAATCGCAATTTTATCGATTGCAATTGCTGCGAATTATAGCAAGCAGGTGGCACAATGGATTTCGCATGCTTCCGGCTCGTCTCACCTCTCGCAGGACTTTGCATCGTGTTGTGTCCGTGCCCGTGAAGCCTTCCGAGGAAGATTCGGAGAGTGTGCACGCACGGCGGACTGCTGTGCCACCCAAGGGAACGCGTTAGCCGTGAACTTGCATCTGGCCATGCGGAAATGCGATCGCATGGGGCAGCATTTTGGCTGATTCAACATTGACGCGCAAAGTTTGTGGGAGACTTAGAGGATTTTCAAGCATTTTTTCGCGGTGCGTGGCATCTTTACATAGGGACGAGTCTTCTGGCAGCCTGAACATTCGTATAATGCGGAGCTCGCGGTTTGCCGCGCCGCCCGCGCACCAGGCAAGCCCGCAAGAACCTCATCCGATGGACGGTGACACTTTGCTGAAGCAGGAAGTTGCGGCACTGACGGATGTGGGATGCCAGCGCGCCAACAATGAGGACAGCTTTGGCTATGACGCGGATGCGGGAATCTTTGTGGTGTGCGACGGAATGGGCGGCATGGCTGCCGGCGAACTAGCCAGCGACGCAGCCGTGAAGGCACTGCTGGAGCATTTCTGCCAGGCGGCGCGTGAGCAGCCCGCCCACAAGCGCCTGCACGATGCGATTGTCCATGCCAATCAAGAGGTGTTTCAGATTTCGCAGTCAAAACCGGAGCTGCGCGGCATGGGCACGACGATGGTGGCCGCCTACGTGGAAGGAAAACGCCTGCTGGTGGGCAATGTGGGAGACAGCCGCGCCTATTTGCTGCGCGGCGACGGCTGTGCACAGATTACGCAGGACCATTCCTTTGTGGCCGAGCAGGTGCGCCTGGGCTCAATGAACCCAGAGGAGGCGGACTCCTCTCCCTATCAGTCGCTGATTACCCGCGCCGTGGGCTCGGCCGCGGAGGTTGAGCCGGACATCTTCACGGGCATGCTGGAGCCTGGTGACATCCTGCTGCTGACCACCGATGGGCTCACCCGATATCTGGATGCGGATACCATTGCGGGCATCATCAAGGCCGGAGCCAATTTGACTGAGGCCTGCCACCGGCTGATTGACACAGCCAAGAATCGCGGCGGTGCAGACAACGTGACCTGCCTGCTCATCCGCTTCGAGATGTTGGGCGAGGGGAAGGGCAACCAGCCGACGGAACCGGCTGCGTAGTTCTCATTCGCCTCCGGAGGTTCTAAAAAATTCGACTGGATAATGATAACGTTTTCGTAAAACGCTTAAATAAATCCATTTACCAGTCACTTTTTTCTTGACATCGATTCTTGATGTGACTTTAATCCTACGCGGGTCTCAGAAGGCCCGAATGGCTGTCCCCAGTTTTAGACGTATTGATTTTTGGCAGGTTCAATATGCCTTAAGTCAAGCGCCTGCGTGAATTCTCAGCTCTCCGCACTGGAGCTATCGACCTGAACGAAAAGGAATCCCGGCATAGTTAGCTTCGCAATCCGCTTTTGGAAGTCCGGGAATGAAACAAAAGGATCGTCGGAAGCCCGCGTGGCCGCCATCACTTGAAGTGTGTCTGTACCGCGAACACTCGGGGTGTGTCTGCGATCGACGGGGAGAAGCAGTACGGAAAGGTAAAGGCAAATGCTCTACGATGTCGTTGTCTCATCTGCCACACAGGAACTTCAAAGAGAAGGTATCAGGAGGCAAGTTTGATGAAACAGTGGTTGATCAGCAGGAATGGAAGAAGGTCGCTCTGGCTGTTCGCCGTCTGCGCAACATTGCTTTTGTTCTGCCATCCAGCAATGGCGCAGGAAGCTGCAGTCGTAGGTACCGTCACCGACGCGACCGGTGCGGTCGTATCGAATGCAAAGATCACTCTCACCAGCCAAGACACTGGACTCGCCACCACGGTCATGTCGGCTGCAGATGGGCAATATATCGCTCCCTCTGTCCTGATCGGACACTACACCGTGAAGGTCACGGCTGCCGGGTTCAAGGCATCTCAGAAAACCGGCGTAGTCCTGAATGTTGGTGATCGGCTCCGTCTTGACTTCACGCTTCAAGTTGGCGCTCTGGTTCAAACGGTTACCGTCGCCGCCGATGCAGTTCATCTGCAAACTGAAACTGGAGCAGTGAGCTCCGTCATCAGTGGACGCCAGATTACACAGCTTGAAACCAACGGAAGAAGCATCTATACCCTCATCAACCTTACCCCCGGTGCGTCAAGCCTGCAGGCCGATTCCCAGGCGCCCACGCCTGTCGGTGGTGATGCCAATGTCAGCTTCAACGGCCAGCGCATGTCGCACAACATCTACCTTCTCGACGGCGGCGAGGACCTCGACCGTGGCGGTGGAGGAACCTTCAGCGTTATGCCCTCGCTCGAGTCGCTGGGAGAATTCCGTGTCTTTACCTCCAACTACAGCCCGCAATATGGACTCTCTTCGGCAGCAACGGTCGTCACTACCATCAAGTCGGGCTCCAAGCACTTCCACGGCTCCGCATGGGAGTACTTCCGCAACAATGCTCTGGACGCGCGCAACTACTTCAATCGCGCGCCTGCCAAAGTGGCTGAGCTCCGATCAAATATCTTCGGCTTCAACATTGGAGGACCAGTAAGCTTCCATCCCAACAGTACCGTTCCCAAAACGTTCTTCTTTTACAACATGGAGTGGCGCCGCCTCATCCAGGGTCAAACCCTGAATCAGCAGGTGCCCCTGCCCTCCACCTACGGCGGCAACTTCAACGGGTCAGGAACCGACATCGCCGTGCCTTGCGCCAATCAGCTTTCTTCAGCGCAACAGACACGCTTCACCGACGCGGGAATTACCAGCTTCAGCACATCGAACACAGATGGTTCCTGCAATGATGATGTCCAGTTCCCGAACGATCAGATTCCCGCCGCGCTGCTCGATGCCAATGCTCAATCATTGCTGAATGACGGCAAAATCTTCCCAGCGCCAACCAGTGGAGCCTACTTCCAGGGTGGTGCAAGCGTACCCACCAACGTGCAGGAAGAAATCGTCCGCGTCGACCACAAATTCAACAGCAAGTTTTCCGTCTACGGACACTGGATCTCCGAGCAAATCGCACAGAACTTCGGAACCACGATGTGGAGCGGCGATAACGTGCCAACCATTGGCAACAGCTTTGGCAACCCTTCGTACAGCGCCGTGATCCACACCACTTACATGATCAGCCCCAGCCTGCTGAATGAGGCAGCATTCAACTACAACGGCAATCGGATCCACATCCTGCCCGCCGCCGGCTTCGGAGCCACACTCGCGGCGCCGCAAAGCTTCACCTTCAATCGCATATTCACCGGTCCAAATGCGGCGAGCCTTATGCCGACAATTAATCTGTCGAACACTGGCACGCAGTACTCCGCCAACTGGACACCGTGGAATAACAAAGCCGACGATTACGAGCTGCGTGACGATCTCTCTTGGTCGAGAGGAGCACATCAGTTCAAGTTTGGAGCCAGCTGGGCACTCTACAAGAAGATCCAGGATGCGTTCGCAGCACCACAAGGCAACTTCGGATTCAATGGCTTCTATACCGGCAACGATTTCGCTGATTTCCTGCTGGGCTATTCGAATTCGTACTCCGAGGACGCTGTCCACGACAGCGGCCACTGGAACAACGTCTCCTGGGCTGCATATGCAAATGACGATTGGCACGCGACCTCGAGCCTCACTCTCAACCTCGGCTTACGCTGGGACGGAGTGCCGCACACCTATGAGGCCAATCATCGCGCTTCAAACTTCTATCCAACCCTTTACAACCCTGCGGATGCGGCCACCTTCGATTCAAACGGGAACATCTGTAGTTCTGCGTCGGATGCTGGCTGCACTGCCGCCAGCCCCGGTCTCGGAACAAGCCCGAATGAAATTCTCAAGGGCTATCAATTCTATTTGAACGGAATTGGCATCGGAGGCGAAAATGGCATTCCAAACGGCACAGTGCCTGACGAGTGGAATGCCTGGGGACCACGCATCGGATTTTCTTACGATGTCAGCGGTCACTCCAGTACTGTGATTCGCGGCGGCTTCGGCGTCATGTATGAGCGCATCCAGGGCAATGACATGTACGACGACGCAACCAACGTTCCTTTCGATGCTACCGTTAACTTCAGCAACGTGCTGATGGACGATCCGCATACCAGCGTCGCCACAGGAAACACGCTGTCGGTGCCCATCGTTGTGCCCAGTATCACCGGAATTGCCAGCAACGACTACAAACTGCCTGCCACCTACCAGTACAGCGCTGGCATGGAGCATCAGTTTGGAACCAACACAATTCTCTCCCTGGCCTATGTTGGCAATCAGACCCGTCACCAGAGCGACTTCAGGGAAACCAACCTTCCTGATCCCTCCGCTCTTGCAGGTCTGATCTCCAGCGGCGGTACGGGCTACAACCAGATGGTTCCTTATCTGGGCTATCGATCCATCAAAATGGCTGAAAATGAGTCGGATGGCCATTACAACTCCTTGCAGATTGACTTCCATACACGAGTGCACGATCTGCAAGCGCAGTTAGGCTACACCCTCTCGAGAGCCATTGACCCAAGCACCGGCGGAGGCAACGGCTTCGATCTCGATCCCGTCTCCAACCCTTATGAAGGCTGGAGGTACGATCTTGGACCGTCAGTCTTCGACCGGACAAACATTGTGTTCGTTAACTACATCTACGATGTCCCGCTCTTCCGCAACTCTCCCAACGCCGTCCTCAAATCACTTCTCGGTGGTTGGCAGATTACGGGAATCAGCACTTTCGAGTCGGGCGCACCACTCAATGTCACGCTCGGTGGAAATGCCGGTTCAAACGGTGTGCAGAACGGCACCAATCGTCCGGACTTCACGGGGAAAGTCACTTACCCCAAGCAGACTCTCACCAACGGCAATCTCCAGTGGTTCAGCGGATCGGGATTCTCCGCTCCCGCCTTAGGAGCCTGGGGCAACCTCGGGCATGACGCCCTCCGCGGACCAGGTCGCGACAACTGGAACCTCGCTCTACACAAGGTGTTCCGGTTCACTGAGCACAGCCAGTTTGAATTCAAAGCTGAAGCCTTCAACGTGTGGAACCACACACAGTTCCAAGGTGATGTTCAGAATGGCGGCATCGGAACCAATTACAGTGGAAGCAACTTTGGTGTCATCACTTCAGCGTGGGATCCCAGAGTTCTGCAACTCGCAGGCAAGATTTCGTTCTAACTTCGGCAAATTGTAATCAACCAAAGGTCCTGCTTCCTTCCAGGGGCAGGACCTTTTCCTTCGCGTCGCGAACCATTTGCAGCGAGCGATGCATCGACGGCACTTCATTCACATGGTTGCTGTAGTCTCAATGCGATCATCGGCTCACAGGTTGGAGAGAAACAGAATACCTTGCTCTAACGTAAGATGAATTATGCTCTTCCGGCGCAATCTTCTTTCTTTTACCGCGGTGGCGCTTCTCTTCGTTACTGCTGCCTTGCCGCAGTGCAAAGCCGACGCGCAGGGCCCAAGCCCCTCCACTGCCACGGCATTGGAGCGCGAAGGCCGCCTCGCGGAGGCCGCAGAGCAATGGCGTATGCTCACGGCGAGCCATCCTCATGATGCGCGGCTCTTCGCAAGTCTCGGCGTCGTTCTCGCCAGGGAAGAGAAGTATGTCGAGGCAGCCAAAGCCTACCGCAGGGCTCTCGCATTGAACCCGCGCCTTACCGGTATCGCTCTCAATCTTGGGCTGGCTGAGTTTAAGCAGGGTCGCTTCCTGCAGGCCATTGCGCCTCTTCAGTCCGCGCTCAAGCAATCACCCTCCAGCATTCAAATCCAGACACTCCTCGGTATGTCTTATTACGGTGCTGCCAGATTCCCTCAGGCCGTTCCCTATTTGCAGATTGCCGTTCAGGCTTCCCCACAAAACCAGGAGCTCCGATGGGTGCTTGCCCAAAGCTGCCTCTACGCAAAGCATTACAAATGCGCATTGGAGCAAGACAGCGAAATCAAGAAGACGAATCCCGACTCTGCGCAGGCCCATATGCTCGCCGGCGAGGCGCTCGATGCAGACCGCCGTACCAATGAAGCCATTCAGGAATTCCGCGCCGCAGCAAAGGCCTCTCCCCATGAACCGAACGTCCACTTCGGCCTCGGCTATCTGCTGTGGGAAAAGCTCAACTATCAGGAAGCGGCGAGCGAATTTCGCTTGGAGCTCGCCAATGATCCGGCGCACGCACAGGCACTGGCCTATCTTGCCGATTGCGAATCTCACCTTGGAAACTCATCGGCTGCAGTCCCGCTCCTGAACAATGCCATTCAAATCGACCCGAAAATTGTATTGGCACATCTCGACCTGGGCTTGATTCATGCCTCTGCTGGCCACCGCGGCGAAGCCCTGCGCGAATTCAAAATGGCAGAAAAACTGTCTCCGAACGATGTCGCCGTTCACTGGCAGCTCGCACGCCTCTACAAATCCATGGGAAAAGTGCAGGAGGCAAAGGCGGAATTCGAAAAAACCCGGCATATCACTCAGGCCGCCGATACCTCTCTTGTCAACCGGCTAACGCCACATGACGGGCAATCTCAGCATTCGCCCCAACATTCCGCAGAAGAGAAGTAACAGACTCCTGAGTTCGCGTCATTTCCACCTGCAGGTACAATGCTTCGCCCTCACAATACCTGATTCCCGCCGATGAAAGAGGCTTCCATCGTCAGCCTCACGTTCAGGCCTGCCGCCGAAGCTATCAAAATATAGAGTTCGCCAAAGGGCACAGGGAGCAGTTCCGTATCAGTGGCAAATGAATCCCAAACAGGATTCAAACTCGTTCCAAAAATAAGAGAGTTACGGGTCATGCAACCCTAACGAGCTTCTGATAATTATTGATTATAAATGACTTAGATGGCTGCCCCCCAGGGATTCGAACCCCGATATGCTGATCCAGAGTCAGCTGTCCTGCCGTTGAACGAGGGGGCAGCAAGTGGTAGTTCGTCGGCCTGGAGCCGTGCGGGGCGGGGTCGTGGCAGACTGCCGGACGCATCCGACCAGCCCTCTCATCATACGAAGATTCGCCGACGGGGTCAATGCAGGTACGGGGCCATCGTTGTGGGTTCAATGGCGGGTTTTGCTTCTCGCTCTCAACCGGTAATCCTGCACAAAAGGCGCGGATTCATCGGCAGCAAAGCCGCCTCCAGGCCTCGATTCCCACAGGGGGAGGAATAGGAATCCCTGCTCTCGGGCTATTCCTCGCGCAAAATCTCAAGCGGCCGCAGGCCAAGGATGCGGTAGCTGGCGATCCATCCGGTTGCCGTGGCAAGCAACGCCGTGCCTGCCAGTGCGATGAGTGTTGCAGGCCAGTTCATACGGAAGGGCACGTCCAGCTTATGCAGGATGACGCAGGTGAGAATGTTGGCGAAGACCACGCCAACGGCGCCCGCCAGCAGCCCCAGCACACTGAACTCCACGCTGAAGGTGCGGACGATGCGCATGCGCGTGGCGCCCAGTGTCTTGAGCACCACGGCCTCGCGCATGCGGCGGAAGCGGGCGCTGGCGATGCTCGACGCAAGAATCATGAGCCCGGCCAGGATGGAGAAACCCGCGAGGAAGCGGACCACGAAGGTAATCTGATCCACCACGCTCTCGATTCTGTCCAGCATGTCAGCAATGTTGATGACGGAGATGGTGGGGTATTGCAGAAAGAGTGCGCGCTCCATGGCCGGAACCTGATCAGGAGCCATGTGCACGCCGCCATACCAAGTGGCAGGCTGACCTTTGAGCTGGCCGGAGGGGAGCATGAAGGAGATGCGCGCGCCCATATGCTCACCGTCGGCGCGGTAGATGGCCACAACGGCGAGCGTGCGGGCCATGCCGCCAATCTCCAGTGAGACAACCGATCCGACCTTCAAGTGCAGCCGTCTTGCTGCGCCTTCGCCAATGGCAATCGATGCCGCGCCTGCCCCGGTCCACCACTTTCCCGCCGTCAGCTTGTCGCCCTCCGGCAGCTTGTCTGCCCAGCTCAATTCCGCATTCTCCAGCCATCGGCGCGGAAAGTGCTGCCCCTTCAGCTTCTCCACCGGCGTGCCGTTGAGGCTGGCAAAGCGCCCGGCGACGACCGGCATAAGCGCGAGCGGCTGCATCACGCCCCGCTGGTGCGCGTAGAACTCTTTTACGCCCGCCACTTCATCGGGTGTGATATCGATAAGGAAAACATTGGGCAGCTTGGGAGACGCGGTTTCGCGCAGATCGGTGAGCATGGAGTGCTGCATTAGATAAACGGCGAGGATGAGCATCACGCCCGTTCCCAGCGCCGCCAGCACCGCAGCAGACTGGTTGCCGGGCCGGTAAAGATTCGCAAGCCCATGCCGCAGCGAAGACGGCAGATGCAGACGAACACGATTGAGCGCGAATCGCAGGCTGCGCAACGCAACGGCTGCCAGCGCCAGCAAGACGACCAACGCCAGGAAGAGCAGCAACGCGAACCAGCCGCCCACTTTCACTGAATCAGACAACACCCATGCGATGCAGCCCAGCGCAAGCAACACCAAGGCAGCAATGCCAAGTTGAAGTCTGCGTGCCCACCACATCGCCAGCCACGCGCGGAAGGTGCCGGGGCCGGGCTCCACCAGCCTGCGCAGAACCAGCACCGGGCGTACCTTGCGCACGTCCAGCAGCGGAGGCAGGCAGAAAAGAATGGTCGTCAACAGGCCTGTGCCAACGCCGGCAGCCGCGGCACGCCAGGGGATTTGCATGACCGTATGAACCGGCAGCAGCTTGCCGAAGACGAGGGGGAGGAACTCCATGAGCGCCACTCCGGCGGCTACGCCCAACAGTGCGCCGGCCAGGCCCAGCCCCAGGGTTTGCAGCAGAAAGATGCGCAGCAGATCCGCCGAATGCGCGCCGACGGCTTTCAAAATCGCGAGCATGTCCATGCGTTGCTCAAGGTGCGCGTGCATGGCCATGGCCACACCGATTGCACCCAGCACCATGGCCACCAGGCAAATCAAGCTGAGAATTGCGGTCGCATGGTCCAGCCCGTTGCTCAGCGCCGGGTTGCCCTCCTGGAAATCCATCACCTGCGCATCAGGCAGCGCATCCTCCACCGACTTGCGCACCACTGAGTCCTGCACGCCGGCCGGCAGCCTAATCAGCAGGCGATGGCTCGCCCGGCTGCCTGGAGCCACGAGCCCGGTTTCAGCCAGTGAGGCATTGGAGATCATCACGCGCGGGCCAAGCCCCATGCCGCCGCTCATGCGATCGGGTTCCTGCTTGAGGGTGGCGGTGATTTTGAAATCACGGCCGCCAAGGCGAAGAGTATCGCCGACGTGCGCATTCAGCCGGATGAGGAACTCGTCGGCCACCACGGCCGAGTTCCCTGCCAGAGCTTTTTGCAGGCTCATCGAAGGCTGCAGCTGCGCCGTTCCGTAGTAGGGATATTGCGAGGGGTCCACGGTCTTGAGCGAAACCAGCAATGGCACCGGATCCGGCGCAACGGATGCCATTGAAACCATCTCTGTAACCCAGGTGGTCTGCGTGCCGGGGATGCTCTTTTGCAGCGCGGCAATTTTTTTAAGCTCGTCCGGCGTTGGCTCGCGAAAGATGCGCGCGCTGAGGTCGCCGGCCATCAGCGAGCGCGACTCCAGCGTTAGGGTCTTTCGAAAGCTGGCGCTGAAGCCGCGCACGCCCACCAGCGCTGCCACACCGACGGCGACGGAGAGAACCACAAAGGCGAATTTTCCGGGCGCGGATTTCAAGTCGCGCCAGCCGATGGCCGCCACGCGCCGCCAGCCCAGGGGACGCTTAGCCACGGCTTTCCAGCTCCGGAGACGCAGGGGTTGGCACGGCGGAAGATTGCAGAGAATCCTCCACAACCAAACCGTCCTTCAGCACAATTCGCCGGTCGGCGCGGCCGGCAACCTCAGGGTCGTGCGTGACGAGGACCAGCGTGGCGCCCGCCTTTCGATTCCGGTCCAGAAGCAGGTCAAGAACCAGCTTGCCGTTGCTCGAGTCCAGATTGCCGGTGGGCTCGTCGGCCATGACAATCGGCGGGTTCACCACAAAGGCGCGGGCCAGCGCCACGCGCTGCTGCTCGCCGCCGGAGAGCTGCACGGGGTAGTGCTCCAACCGTTCGCCCAGACCCACGGCATCCAATAGCTCACGCGCCCGCTGCAGGCCGCTTCCGTCCACGTTCAGCTCAAACGGCAGCAGCACATTTTCAAGCGCGGTGAGCGTGGATATCAACTGGTAAGACTGAAACACAAACCCGATTTTGCGTCCGCGTACTGCGGCCAGCTCAGTTTCGTCCAGATTGTGAATCGGTGTTCCGTCAAGCCAGATTTCGCCTTCACTTGGCGTATCGAGCCCGGCAAGCAGGCCCAGCAGCGTGCTTTTTCCGCTGCCGCTTGCGCCAACAATGGCCACAAACTGTCCCGCCGGGATGCAGATGGATATCCCCTTCAGGATGTCCACGCGCCGCGAGCCGTTCTGAATCCATCTCTTCACGTCCCGGACTTCAATCACCTGCCGCCTCCCTGGCGCAAAACCATTCCGTCTGCCCACTCACGCGCATACACTGTTCCTGTGGACGTTCGCCGCGCATTTGTTGTTTCCTTCCTCGGAGTCCTGCTGGCCGCTTCGGCGCATTCGCAGAGCAAACCCACCCTCGTCTGCTTTGGAGACAGTATCACCGCCGGCTACGGGCTGGCCCCCGGACAGTCGTACCCTGATGCACTGCGCCGTGATCTCGACAAGCTCGGCTACCGCTATCAGGTTGTGAACCTTGGCACCAGCGGCGCCACCACCAAGGATGCCGTGGAGCGCCTGCCGACTGTTCTGCGCCTGCATCCCTCCGTGGTCATCGTCGAGTTCGGCGGCAACGATGGTCTGCGCGGATTGCCGCTCTCGGCCACCCGGCAGAATCTCGACATCGTGCTCACCACTCTGCTGCATGCGCACATCCGTGTGCTGCTGGGCGGCATTACGCTTCCGCCGAACTACGGCCCCGATTACGTTCACGCCTTCGATCAGGTCTTTCGGCAGGCGGCCGCCCGTACCCGCGTCGCCTTCGTTCCCATGATCTACAAAGACCTTATTCACGTTCCTGGCACCATCCAGCCTGACGGCATCCATCCCACCGCGAAAGGCTCCGAGATTTTGGCACGGACGCTTTTACCCGCGCTCGAACCGCTGCTTCACAAGCCGCGCGCCGCATCGCGCTAATCCATTGGCGCAGGCTCATGGTCTCAACCCATCACCACCACGGGCTGAAAGAGCGTGCCCGCAACGCGCGCCGCAATGCCCACCAACTCACGCTGGCCGGCAAAGACCTTCACCAGCGGAGCCTGCGAGAACTCCGGCAGATTTGCCTGCGCCCCGTTGCGCAGCCGCCCCAGCGACCAGGCATCGCCGCTCACTGAGGGCATTTGCGGCAGCAGGCTTCGCGGATGCACGCACAGAGCTTTGAGCGCCATGATGTCTCCGGCGAGCGGCTCCAGTTCCTCAAGCCCATGCGCGGCGTCAAGCGCAAACGGGCCCGCCTGCACGCGCCGCAGGCTGCTGAGATGCGCGCCGCATCCCAGCGCCTGCCCCAACTCGTGCGCCACTGAGCGCACGTAGCCGCCTGCGCTCACGCTCATGGAAAACCCGGCCGTATCACTCTCCAGCACGCTGATTTCAAAATGAACGATACGAATCTTCGTGGGCTTGAGTTCCACGGGTTTGCCTGCGCGGGCCAGCTTGTGCGCCGGGGTGCCGGCAATCTTTTTGGCGGAGTACGGCGGTGGCATCTGCTCAAGCTCGCCGTGGAATCGGGCTGCCGCAATCCTCACCTGCTCGAGGGTGAGCGCGGGCACCACGGCAGGCCCAAGGGCCTCACCCTCTGCGTCGTAGGTGTCGGTGGCAAATCCGAATCGAATGGTTCCTGTGTAACTTTTTTCCGCGGCTGAGAAGTACTGCGCGAGGCGGGTAAATTTGCCCATCAGCAGCGGAAGGACGCCGGTGGCCATGGGATCGAGTGTACCCAGGTGGCCCACTGAGCGCTCACCAGAGAGCCTGCGCAACCGGTTGACCACGTCGTGGCTTGTGATGCCGGCGGGCTTGTCGATGACCAGCAGTCCATTCACTTTATTACTCTAGATGACGGAGTGGCTTGCAGTCACAGGCCGCCCGCGCCGGGCTGGCGAACCAGCGAGAGAAATTCCGCGCGCGTCTCTTTCTGCCGGAAGCATTTCACCATGGCCGAGGTCACGGTGGACGAGTTCTGCTTCTCAATGCCCCGCATCATCATGCACAGGTGACGCGCTTCGATAACCACCCCCACGCCCTGCGGCTGGATTGCGTCCTGAATGGCGTCGGCAATCTGGCGCGTGAGCCGCTCCTGCACTTGCAGGCGCCGAGCAAACACCTCCACAAGCCGCGGAATTTTGCTGAGTCCAATGACCTTGCCGTTGGGAATGTAGGCGACATGCACCTTACCGAAGAACGGCAGCATATGGTGCTCGCACAGCGAGAACATTTCGATGTCCTTGACGATGACCATCTCGTCGTAATCCACGTCAAAGAGAGCGCCGCGCAGAATGCTCGTGGGATCCTGATCGTAGCCCTTGGTTAGAAAGCTCATGGCCTTGGCCACGCGGTCCGGCGTGGCCACCAGGCCGTCGCGCTCCGGGTCTTCGCCCAGCCGGCTCAGGATTTCGTGATACATCTCTTCCATCGAGTAGTCGCTCAGGCTGGTGTCCCGCTCTGCCCGGTGCACTCCCTTGCTCACCGCAACTGGCTGCGCCATTCTCACTCCCTTTCGCCCGGGGAAATCGGGCGTCCTCTCCGTCTCTTCAAATCCCAATAGCAGACTCCGCAAACACCTTCATTGCGGGCCCCTGCACTGGAAGAAATTATTCTCGGTCTCTTCCACGCGAACATACTCCAATTCGCCGGCCGGCAGCGCGTTGCTCAACAATCCAAAAACAGCACGGCAAAAATTCTCGGTCGTCGGCACCTCGGTTGTGAACAGCGGATCAAGGTTCAAATTACGGTGATCGAATCGCTCCATCACCAGCTTCCGCACTGCCGCATCCAGGTCCGCAAGATTGATGACCATTCCTGTTGCCGGCGAAACCTCTCCACCCACCAGCACTTCCACCACATAGTTGTGTCCGTGGCCGTGAGGGTTGTTGCACTTGCCGTAGGCCTCTCGATTGGCCTCGTCTGAGAGCGCGTCCGTATGCAGGCGGTGGCTCGCGCTCAGCATGTACCGCCTTCCGAAACCAGCCCTCACTCCTCACCCCGGTACTCGGCAAAAATCTCCGGCGTCTCATACATCCGCACCTTGCGCAGCGTTGCTCCCTTCGCGGCCTCAATGGCTGGCTCCAGCCGCTTCCATGCGGCAATGGCAAGGTTCTCCGTGGTCGGAATCGTCTTTGAAAACTCCGGTACCTCCAGGTTCAGATGGCGATGGTCATAGACTGAGAGCACTTCCCGCTCCATCACATCCTTCAACCACTTCAAATCCACCACAAAGCCCGTCACCGGGTCCGGTTCGCCCGCAACGGTCACTTCCAGCGTGTAGTTGTGCCCGTGCCCATTGCGGTTGGCGCATTGCCCAAATACCCGCTGGTTCTCCTCGGCTGTCCAGCCGTCGTTCCAGTAGTAGTGCGAGGCCGAGAAGGTGGCCCGCCGTGTCAGCTCAATCATCCCCCGCCTCACCTAAAAGATGCCCGGAATGGCCGTCTGGCTTCATCCTGTCACAAAAATTTCTGTTCCATCAAAGAATCCCGCAGCGGATTGCCATCCTGTCCAGCACCCTATTCCGCATACACTCTGCCCTTCCAGCTTACTCGCTTGAAGACCCGGTGCTGAAACCAGCTGCGATAAAGCAGCCAGACGAAGAGCGGCAAACCCAGGGGTGCAAGCGCACAGTCCGGAAAGGGGAAATTGGACTTGGCCACCCGCGCGTAAAAGCGGAAAATCGTCCGCAGCCAAAGCAGCAGCAACACCCATCCCGCGCCCAGCCACTGCAGGGAGTGCACCGCGAACCGCGCGCTCCACAGCTCCACCGTGAGCACGGGCAGCGCCACCAGCAGCACCAGGTCCAGCATCTTCCACATTGCCGTGGCCAGCGAGTTGTGGAAGAGCAGCGCGAGGTTCTTCGTCCAGCCCTCAATCATCGCGCCGGTGGTTCGGTACATGCGCGTCGCCAGCGCATCGTCCGCATAGCGGAAGCGCAGCCCGACCTTGCGCCGCTTGGCCAGAAAGGCCAGCTCCACGTCTTCCAGCACCTTATCCGCCACCGCGCGATGGCCGCCGATGCGCCGATAGGCCTCACGCTCGACAAGCACGAATTGCCCGTTGGCCGCGGCCACATGCTGATTGGGATCCGAGACCTTGGCCGGTGGATAGGCCAGAGCCAGTTCGCTAAAGACCAGCGGCATCAAGGCCCGCTGCCAAAGCCCGCTCACCAACTGACGCGGCGAGTAACTGAGCATACCCACCTTGTGCCGCGCGGCTTCATGCATCGCCCGGTGCAGATTGCCGGGCTCATGCACCGTATCCGCGTCAGTGAACAGCAGCCAGCGCCCGTGCGCCTTGCGGGCGGCGGTCCAGACCGCATTGGTCTTTCCCGTCCATCCGGGCTCGAGCGTGCCGGCCTGTAGCACGGTCACCCCCGGAAATCCACGCGCGATTTCCGCGGTGCGATCGGTCGAGTGGTCATCCACCACAACCAGCTCCCAGTCACGGCCCAGCGCAAAGGTCTCATCGGCCTGGGCCACGAGCGACGCAAGACAGGCTTGAAGGCTGGCCTCCTCATTCCGTGCGGGCACTATCACCGTCAACTCAAGCAGCGGTTCCGGCTCCGGCTGGTCAAACACCGTTCCCGAAACCGCGGGCGCGGGCGCAACCGGCTCATCCGTCAGGCCAAGAACGGGTTTCCATTCCGGCTGCTGTGCTATCTCATCGTTTTCCGGTCTTTGCTTCTCCATTACGCCTCGCACTTTTCCATCTTTGCCGTCGCTCCGTATTATAGGTATGTGCGGCTTTCCCGTTGGCTTCCCTTCCTCGGTTTGTTGTTGCTGGCTCTCGTGCCCGCCTGCAATCGGGGATCCCATCCCACCCAATTGGACGAGCGCGCGCCCGACTTCACCGTCTCCGATGGCACCACCTCCATCCACCTGGCCCATTATCGCGGCAAGGTGGTTCTGCTCAACTTCTGGGCAACCTGGTGCCCGCCCTGCGTGGCGGAGATGCCCTCGCTGCTCCAGCTCCACCACGATGATCCAAATCTGGTGATTCTGGCCGTCAGCGTTGACCAGGACCCCGCAGCCTATTCCGAGTTCATCGCCAGCCGCCACGTGGACCTGATCACGGTGCGCGATCCCAATGAGAAGGCCGCCGACCTCTACCACACCGACATGTGGCCGGAGACCTACGTCATCGACCGCAAAGGCATCATCCGCCGCAAATTTGTCGGCTCCCAGGACTGGTCAGACCCGGAGATTCGCCAGTACCTCAAGAGCCTTTAGGCGGCGCGAATTGCTATGATGGCAGCATGACGACAGTGGACATTCTCCTTCACTACGCGGCACCGCCCGGCGAGGCGGTGACTCTGGCCCTGGCGAATGTGCGCGACGTCTACGGCATTCGCGGAATGGTGTTTGACCGCGCTGCGCAGACGCTCCGCGTGGAGTACGACGCCACCCGGCTCAATGCCGCAACGGTCACCAAGCTGGTGCGCCAGGCAGGACTCGACGTCGATGCGGAGCTGACTCTGGCTCCCCCGCCGGCCGCGCCGGAGGCTGCGCCCGCCGTCTGATTTGCGCCGATTGCGCCGCATTCTAATCCCTGATAATCTAACGATGGCCCCGCAAAAGGGCCACCTGTGTGCGCCCGTAGCTCAGTTGGATAGAGCGACTGACTACGAATCAGTAGGTCGGGAGTTCGAATCTCTCCGGGCGCACCACTGCTTTCCTTTCCAGCGTTCGCGCAGTCCAGGAGGCAAGCGGTGCGGGTCCGATTGCGACTCGATTCCTCCGAGAGCGCATCTCCTGCTTAAAAGACTTACGGCTTGAATTCCCTGCTTGTGGTGATGTTGACCACGGCCTGCACGGGCAGCTTGTCACTGGAGCCGCCGGCCAGCACGCGCACCGGCTCCTTCTCCACGCGCCAGGCATGGCCGGCCGTGTCCCAGTAGGCCAGGTCGCGCGCCTTCAGCTCCATCGTCACCTGCTGCTCGGCGCCAGCGGCAATGTGCACGCGCTGGAAGCCTTCCAGCTCAATGCGCGGCCGGGTGACGGCGGAGGCGAGGTGCTGCACATACATTTCGACCACCTCGTCGCTGTCGCGCTGGCCTGTGTTCTTCACCGTCATGGTCACCTGCACCTTGCCGTCGGCATCCATCGCGGGCGCGCTCAGCTTGAGACTTTCGTAGGCAAAGGTCGTGTAGCTCAGCCCGAATCCGAAGGGATAAAGCGGCTTCAGCTTGCTGTACATGTAGGTGCGCCCGTCCAGCAGGTTGTAGTCCATCATGGGCAGCAGTTGCGCGTCGCCCGTGGGCCAGGTCTGCGTGAGCCTTCCGGCAGGTGAATAGGCGCCAAAGAGCACATCGGCGAGCCCATGGCCTTCTTCCTGGCTGTTATGCACCATGTGGACAATCGCCGGCACGTGCTGCTGGCTCCAGACAATTGCATAGGGAAAGCTCGAGCGCAGCACCTCGATGGTGTGCGGATTTGCAGCATAGACGGCCTTGACCAGCGACTCCTGCTCCAGCTCAATCGTCTTGCGGTCCACATCCTCCTTGCCGTTGGAGGGCGTGGGGCACTTGTCCCAGCTGGCATTGCACTCCGGATGGTTGCCCACCACGACGATTGCCACATCGGCCTTGCGCGCCAGCTCCGCCGCTTCGTTTTCGTCCGTGCCGTCTTCGAAGAGGACCTTCACATCCGGGCCCGCCGCCTGGCGAATTCCGTCCAGAATGCTCACCGCATAGGGCGGCGTCCCGCTGTACCAGTCCAGCAACACCTGCCCAATCCACGGCCCAATCACAGCAACGGTCTTCAGCTTCGTCTTATCCAGCGGCAACGTCTGGTTCTCATTCTTCAGCAGCACAATCGACTCGTCCGTGGCCCGGCGCGCCAGTGCGCGGCTGCTGGCCGTCTCCCACGGCGGAAGCTGCCCATCCGATTCACGTCCAATCTTCGCGTAAGGGTCCACGCCCGGAGGGTCCATTTCGCCCAATCGCAAATAGACGCGCAGCAGATTCTTGAGCACCGCATCCATCTGCGTCTCGCTCACCAGCCCGTCCTTTACCGCCTTGGCCAGGTCTGGCTGGTAGAAGTCCAGAAAGCTATTGATGCCGGCCTTCACCGCCGCCGCTGCTCCCTGCTCCCGCGTGGGAAAGGTCTTGTGCGCGGTAATCAGCAGGCCCAGCGCGCCGCCGTCCGTGCAGATGAGCCCGTCGTTGCCCCACTCCTTGACCATCACGTTTTTCAGCACCGGATGAATCATCATGGGAATGCCGTTCCACGCGTTGTAGGCAGCCATCACCGCGCGCGAGCCACCCTGCTCAAAGCCCATGCGGAACGGCACCGAGTAGTATTCGCGAAAAAGGCGCTCGCTGAAGTCCGAGGAGGAATGGGTGCGGCCGTCCTCATTTTCATTGGCCAGGAAATGCTTCATCAGCGAGGCCGCCTGCCAGTGCTTCTGGTCAGGCCCCTGAAGCCCATGGATAAAGCCCACCGTCATGGTGCCCACTAGATAGGGGTCCTCGCCCATCGATTCCTCAGTGCGGCCCCAGCGCGGATCGCGGCTCAGGTCCACGTTGGGCGCGCGCACCACCACGCCGCCGCGGTCAAAGATGGGATTCTGATAGTCGTAACGCGCCTCGTAGCCTTCCAGCGCGCCAATCTTTTCCATCAGCGCGGGATCCCATGTGGCGCCCAGCCCCTTTTCCTGCGGAAAAATTGTGGTCGGCAATGGCTGACGGCCTCGTCCGCCCCAGCCGGCAGGGCCGCCCAGCGCCAGCCCATGCAAGCCTTCCACCTGGCCGGAGAAAACAATCCCCAGCCTGGGAATCGTGGGGTGGTTGGACATCAGATAGATCTTTTCCTTGAGCGTGAGCCGGCTGAGCAAATCGTCAATGCGCGCATCGTCGCTCAGCTTTGTGTTGCGGAAGGGATAGTCCGGCGTCGCGCTCTGCTGTGCGTGTGCCGCCCGCACCAGGCCAAGCGACAAAACCAATCCCAACAACCCCGCCAACCCCGTCCAGCCCCGCAGGCGCATGATGACCCTCCCCAAATCAATTCCTGCGCAGGGTAACACAGCGGCCCCAATGCCAGTAGAGGGATAAATCGATTGACTCCGCGAGCGCGGCGCGCAAAAAGCGGAGCGCATGAGCCGCTCCGCTTCTGTCTACTGCGTATGCATTGCTCGCCTTGCTTTAATACAGCCGGAAGTTGACCTCAACGGTAATCATCACCGGAACCGGAGTCCGGCCATCCTTGAGCGAGGGCTTGAACTTGTATTTCCGCACGGCCTCCAGCGCTTTCTGGTCAAGGCCCATGCCCAGCGGCTGCTCCACGCGGAGATTTCTCGGGTTTCCCTGAGCGTCCACAATCAGCTGGATGAGGCACACGCCCTGATACTTGGCGCGGCGTGCTTCGTCGCTGAACTCCGCCTCGGGCGCATAGATCAGCTTGGGCTCGGAGATGCCGCCGCCCACCTGATAAACGCCGCCGCCAGTGTTGCCGCCGCTTCCCGGTCCAAAGCCGTTCCCGTTGCCGCTGCCCAGGCCGCCACCGTGGCCGGAACCCATTCCGGCCCCGCCGCCTTGGCCATTGGAATCGAGCTTGACGTTGGGCGAGACAGCCACGCCGATGTTGGGCATATTCGGATTGTCAGGGAGCTGGATATTCGTCTGCACATTGATGGCTGCATCGACGGCCAGCTTTGGCTTTTCCAGCTTGGGCACCATGGGCGGAGCAAGCGGATTCTTCGCCCGGTCGGGCAGATGACCTTTGATGGGGTCAATGGTGGAGTGCGACCCGCCGCCACCACCGCCGCCGGCGGAATTGCCCGCCTTGGGCGCCTTCAGGGTAAAGGTGCCTACATCAATGTTCATCGCCTTCAAATCCGGCTTGACGATCTTGACGAAAGCCTTGAGGCTCAGCCAGATTGCGAGTGCAAGAATGATCAGATTCAGCGTGGTGGAAATCCCAATGGCCACCGGATTCGCCTTCACCTTCATCCGGTCCGGCACAGGAATGGGCGTTGAGGTCAGTTCCAGCGGCGGCAGCTTGGGCGGGAAAAAGACGTCGTGGATGCTCTCATAGAGCCCCTTCCAGATCGGTTTTTCCTCGAATGCCCTGCCCAAGAACGCATCAAGTTCGTGGCCCCCCGTGGAGGGTATCGCGGCATCGCTCTTTGTCTCGGGCTGGCTGAGTACGTCGTTTCCCATATCCGCAGTTGGCCCCACCGACTGCCCGTTCCCTTCTGGAGAACGCGCCGCATCCAGGTCCATCAACTCATTATGCTTGATGCTGCCCGCAATTGTCTCCACCTGCTGCGCTCGCCTCTCTGAATCCGCTCTCCGCCGTCCCCAAGGCTCACATTGAGAGGGACTTCCTACTTTCAATAGACGGCGGGCAGAGTGCGTGGTTACCTAAAATCTTCGTGCGCCATTTACACTAGCCTGGAAACCATTTCGATCCGTATTCAGGAGCCACGATGTCTCCAGCGCCGGAGTTGAAGGCGACCTTGACCTTGCCTCAAACTTCCTTCCCCATGAAGGCCAATCTACCGCAAAATGAGCCACTTCGGCTTGAGCGCTGGGCCTCTCTCCGTCTTTATGAAGAGCTGCGCAAGGCAGGGCACGGCCGCCCCGCCTATCTGCTGCACGACGGCCCGCCCTATGCCAACGGACCCATCCATCTGGGCCATGCGCTGAACAAGGGCCTGAAAGATTTTGTTGTCAAATCGAAGACCATGGCCGGATTTGACGCGCCTTACGTGCCCGGCTTCGACTGCCACGGCCTGCCCATTGAAATCAAAGTGGATGAGCAACTGGGCCGGAAAAAGCTGGAAATGCCCGTCCCCGCCGTGCTGGAGGCCTGCCGCAATTACGCCCAGAAATATGTGGATTTGCAGACCGCGCAGTTCCAGCGCATCGGCTGCTTTGGCCGCTGGGACCGGCCCTACAAGACCATGGCCCGCGATTACGAGGCTCGCACGCTGGAAGCCTTTTACGGCTTTCTGGAGAAGGGTTTTGTCTATCGCGGCCTTAAGCCTGTCTACTGGTGCCTGCACGACCGCACCGCCCTGGCCGAGGCCGAGGTTGAATATGACAACCACACCAGTCCAGCCGTTTATGTGCGCTATGCAATGCTCGATGACCACGCCGTGCAGAACGAGCAAATCAATCGGTTGCTGGCGAACCATCGCGTGTGGACCATCATCTGGACCACCACGCCCTGGACTCTGCCCGCGTCGCTTGCGGTCGCCTTCCATCCGGATTTCGAATATGCCGCGCTGAAGCAGGGCGAGGAGGTTTACCTTGTGGCCGCCGAGCTGGCTGAGAACGTGAAGGCCGCCTGCAACCTGACCGATGCCGTCGAAATCGAGCGCTTCAAGGGCTCAGCGCTGGAGCATGTTCACTTCCAGCACCCTTTCCTGAATCGCACCGTCCTGGGCGTTCTGGCAACTTATGTCACGGCGGACACCGGCACCGGCGCGGTGCACACTGCGCCCTCCCACGGCGCGGACGACTTCCATACCGGCCAGCGCTACGGCCTTGACCCTGCCTGCCGCGTGGATGCCGCCGGAGTGATTCATTACGATCCGGCCGTCTGGCCTGAATCCGCGCCGCCGCCCTTCGACGGCAAAAAGGTCTGGGACGCCAATCCCGTCATCGTGGAGATGCTGAGGACCCGCGGCGCTCTTTTGAGCATTGCCAACCTCGAGCACTCCTATCCGCATTGCTGGCGCTGCCACAATCCGGTCATCTTCCGCGCCACCGAGCAGTGGTTCATTTCGCTGGAAACCCCGGTAAAGCGCGGCGACGGCTCGGAAACCAACTTCCGCCAACTCACCATTGAGGAGATAGACAAGGTTGTGTGGGATCCGGCTTGGGGCAAGGAACGCATCACCAACATGATTGCCACGCGGCCGGACTGGTGCATCAGCCGCCAGCGCATCTGGGGCGTGCCGATTGCCGTGTTTCTTTGCCAGAAGTGCCAGAAGCCCATCCTTTCGCCGGAGCTGAACCGCAAGATTGTGGAGCTGTTTGACCGCGAGGGCGCCGAGGCCTGGCACACGTCAGACATTGCCGCGCTGCTGCCCGCAAATGCAGCCTGCGCCGGGTGCGGCGGGACCACATTCCGCAAGGAAACCGACATCCTCGATGTCTGGTTCGACTCCGGCGCAAGCTGGTTCGCCGTCTGCGAGTCGGACGCAGAACTCAAAACCGCCTATGCCGCATTCCAAAAGCGGGAAGGGCGAGAAGCCCCGGAGTGCCTCTACCTTGAGGGCGGCGACCAGCATCGCGGCTGGTTCCATTCCTCGCTGCTCACCTCAGTTGCGTTGCGCGGCCGCGCGCCGTACTCGCATGTGGCCACCGCCGGATGGACCCTCGACGAGCAGGGCCGCGCGATGTCGAAGTCGCTCGGCAACGGCGTCGATCCGGTCGACATCGCCAATCGCATGGGCGGCGAAATTGTGCGTCTCTGGGTTGCCTCCATCGACTTCCGCGAGGATATGGCCGCCAGCGAAAACCTGATGGCCCGCTGCACCGACCTTTATCGCAAAGTGCGTAACACCTTCCGCTTTCTGCTCGGAAATCTTGCCGGCTTCGACCCCGCACGCGACCGCGTTGCCGAGCACGAACTGCTGCCGCTCGATCGCTACATGCTGGCCCGCACGCGCGAGCTGGCAGAGAAGATTCTTGGCTGGTATCAGGCCTTTGAGTTCCATCGCGTCTATCAGGCCGTGAACGAGTTTGCCATCGTTGACCTGAGCGCCTTCTATCTCGACGTGCTCAAGGACCGCATGTACACTTTCGCGCCGTCGGGCCAGGCGCGCCGTTCGGCGCAAACCGTGCTGTGGCACATCACGGAGGTGCTGGTTCGCCTGGTCGCGCCCATCCTGAGCTTCACCGCCGACGAGGTGTGGGAGTATCTGCCCAAAGTCGAAGGCCGCGAGGCGAGCGTTCATCTCGCGTTGTTCCCCAGGCCGGAGGATATCTTTTCGCAGGACTCCGCTCCGCTGCTGGATGAGTGGAACATGTTGTTTGAGGTCCGCAGCCTTGCTTTCGTTCTCCTTGAAGCCGCGCGACAAGACAAGATGATTGGCAAGTCACTCGAAGCAGACATTGAAATTCTTACGAAAGGCGACACCTATGAGCTCCTAAAGCAGCACCAAGATGGGCTCAAGGAACTATTCAATGTTTCAAATGTTTTAGTCACCGATGGCTCGCAGGATTGGACGTTTCGTTACCCAACGCGTCCAGGGGATATATCCAAAACAAGTACAGGACCGTTCACAACTCCACTCGCATTTGCTGTTTACAAGGCCGCCGGCCACAAATGCGCACGCTGCTGGAACTACATGCCGGAGGTTTCGGCTTACGGCATCTGGCAGAATGTGTGCATGCGCTGCCAGTCCGCTTTGAAAGCCATGCAGATTGCACGGCCGGAGGCTGCCCAATGAGCTTCCCCGCACCGCGCCGGCTTCCCTGGCTGCTGGCAATCTCGGCATTGGTCTTGCTGGCCGACCGCCTGACCAAGACATGGGTCGCGGCGCACATTCCCATAGGCGGCGCCATTCCGATTATTCCGCACTTCCTGGCCATTACCCACTGGACCAACCCCGGAGCAGCCTTCTCGCTCTTTGCGGACTCCGGTTCGCCGCACAAGGTGCGCGTTGCGCTTATCGCTTTCACCATCCTTGCGGCTCTGGTGGTTCTGGGCGCGCTGGTGCGCTATGGCAATCGCATCAGCCTCACCACCATCGCCCTGGCGCTTGTGCTTGGCGGCGCGCTGGGCAACCTGCATGACCGCATCCTCTACGGCTCGGTTGTGGACTTCATTGATGTCCACATCTTTACCTATGCCTATCCTGACTTCAACCTGGCCGACTCCTCCATTGTGATTGGAGCCTGCCTGCTTCTGCTTGATTCCATGCTGCCCAGGCGGCAATCCGGCACAGCACCCGAGCCGCCCCCGTCCACCGAATAGGCCCGGGACCATCGGGCGTTCGCCGCGCGGAACCGCCATGCCTCTGGCCACGTATTGCCTCTTGGCGGCTAAAATAAATGTGTCCGATGTTGCTCAGCCCTCAAGCGCCGGCACAAGATTTCTCAGGCTTCGCAGCGCTGCGTTCGCGCATTCGAGCCGCATTCGCACACCCTCCAAGAAGGACCTCATGAAAAGCTCAACCCACCTCCCCTTGCTTCGCATCTTTTGTCTCAATGCCGCAGTCATCGGTCTCATGCTCTTCCCGGCGCACACGCTCCGGGCCGAGCGGCTCTCCACCTCGGTCTATCCCACGCATTACTGGCTTACGCTGGCGCCGGACCTGAAGACCGCAACCTTCACCGGAGTGGAAGCTATTGACGTGGTGCTCAAGGAGCCGTCGAACTCCATCACCGTCAACTCCGCCGATCTCACCTATCAATCCGTGAGCATCACCGCGGACGGCAAGACGCAAACTGCCACCGTCGCGCTCCACCCCGATAAAGAGCAAGTGACTTTCACGGTGCCCAACGCGCTGGCCGCGGGCAGGGCCACGCTCAGGATCCATTACACCGGCATCCTCAACAACAAACTGCGCGGCTTTTATCTTTCCAAGGGCGACCACCGCGATTACGCCGTCACGCAATTTGAATCCACCGATGCGCGCCGCGCCTTTCCTTCCTTCGATGAGCCCTCCTTCAAAGCCACCTTCAGCGTGCAGCTGATTGTGGACAAGGGCGACACCGCGATCTCGAACGGTCCCATCATCCAGGACGCGCCGGGTCCGGACACCGGCAAGCATACGCTCACCTTCCTCACCACGCCACGCATGTCCACTTACCTGGTGGCTTTTCTCGTCGGTGATTTTCAATGCTCCTCCGGCTCGTCAGACGGCACGCCCATTCGCGTCTGCGCCACGCCGGACAAGGTACAGCTCACGCGCTACGCGCTCGCCGTCGCCGAGCATGTGCTGCACTACTACGACAACTACTTCGGCATCCATTACCCGATGAAGAAGCTAGACCTCATCGCCATCCCCGACTTTGAAGCAGGCGCGATGGAGAACTTCGGCGCCATCACCTATCGCGAAACCGATCTGCTGGTGGACCCCGCCACGGCTACCGTGAGCGCGAAGAAAAATGTTGCGCTGGTGGTTGCGCATGAGATGGCACACCAGTGGTTCGGCGACCTGGTGACGATGCAGTGGTGGAACAACATCTGGCTCAATGAGGGCTTTGCCACCTGGATGGAGAGCAAGGCGGTTGCCGCGCTGCACCCCGAGTGGCACATTGCACAGGACGTGGCGGAGAGTGAGAACAGCACACTGAACCTGGACTCCGCACCCACCACACACGCCATCCGCGCCCCGGCCAACACCCGCAATGAAATTGAGCAGATGTTCGACGGCATCTCCTACGGCAAAGGCAGCGACGTTTTGCTCACCGTGGAAAACTACCTGGGCCCGGAGGTCTTCCGCCGGGGCGTGCACAGGTATCTTGAGGCGCATCTCTATGGCAACGCCACGGCACAAGACTTTTGGAATGCCGAGACGGCCGTGAGCCACAAGCCTGTGGACAAAATCATGGAATCGCTCGTCGTTGAGCCCGGTGTCCCTCTGCTCACCTTCGGCATGCCGAAAAACGGCATGGTCTCCGTCTCGCAGCGCCGCTTCTACCTGAGCCCCAGCATCCAGTCCAACTCCGAGCCAAAGTGGACGCTGCCTGTCTGCTTTAAGACCGCGGACGGCGGCCAGGATTGTGAAGTTCTGACCCCAGCCACGACGCAGCTCAAGGTTCCTGCGGGCGCGCTCGACTTTGCCGATGCGCACGGCAAGGGCTACTATCGCGCAGCCTATCCGCCCAGCGTTTTCAGCCATCTTGTGGCAGAGGTGGAAACCGGTCTTACGCCCGCGGAGCGCATCAAGCTCATCGGCGATGAATGGGCCCAGGTACGCGCCAACAAGGCCTCTGTCGGCGACTACCTGAATCTTGTCGCCACTGTCCGCAATGACCCCAATGCAGCCGTCCTCGATTCGGCAATCGGGGGCGTCACCTCCATCTACAACCGCGTTGCTGCTTCGTCCTCTGAAAAAGCCACGCTCGCCGGCTGGATCCGCGACAACTTCTCGCCCGTTTACGCAAAGCTCGGAGAGCCCGCTGCATCCGATCCGCCTGACCTGCGTGCGCTGCGTGCCACGCTCTTCAACCTGCTCGGCAAATATGGCGAGGACCCTGCTGTTCTGAAGCAAGCGCGCGAATTGGCTGAAAAGTATCTCGCCAACCCTGACTCCGTTGAGCCAGCGCTGGGCCAGACCGCGCTGACCCTTGCGGCGCAGCACGGCGACCCGCAATTGTTTGACCAGCTCCAAAGAACCTACGAAACAGCCACCACTCCTGACATGCAGGAGCAGGCGCTGCGGATGCTTGCGTATTTTGAGAATCCGCAACTCGCCGAGCGCGCACTGAATTTTGCGGTCTCGGGCAAAGTACGCAATCAGGATGCGGCCATCCAGCTCGCCCGCGCGCTCTACGGCAACAAGACGCGCGAACTTGCCTGGCAGTTCATCCGCACGCACTGGGACAAGGTGCAGACCGAGCTGACACCGGAGATGGGACAAATTCTCGTCGGCTCCACAGGCAGCTTCTGTTCTGACTCGGCGCGAGACCAGGTGAAGCAGTTCTTTGCTCAGCACAAGGTGGGCGTGGCCACCGTAGCCCTGCGCCATGCCGTGGAGAGCATCAACGGCTGCGTGGAGTTCCGCACGCTGCAGCAGCCCAAGCTGCGAAGCTGGATCGCCTCCCAGCCTTCCTCGCAGCCGGTGTCTTGAGGCGCGATTCGCACTCCAGCTCCATGCTTGCGTCATCCGCGACATGCAAACGGGCCGCCGGGCAGATGCCCGGCGCCCCTTCCCTTTGCCCGTGCGCAATCAGCGCTTCCTACCCAGCCACCTTCGCCTGTCGTTCATGGTTCAGCCGGTAGAGCTCGGCCACGCTGGGCGTCGTCGCCGCGTCATAGACGCGAAATTCTTCCTTCGATTTGCCCTCGCGATAGCGGTCCTCGACAAAATCGTCCCGCTGGTCCAGCGTTTCAAGCGGCTGCATTGAGGAATGGATTACACCCAAGGTTCATTCTCCGGAACCATAGCATTACGCCTCCGATGTCACGCTCTATGAGACTGCGAATCCAGCCACCCGTCAATTCAATCCTGCGGGCTGGAAGGCGCCGGCGCAGAGGTTGGAGCCGGTGTGCCGGTGGGCGCGGGCGTGGCCGCCGGTGCGGCTGCGCCGGCCGGAGCAGTCGCCGGGGCAGCAGCCGGGGCAACGGGAGCCGCGGCGGCTTTTGTCGCCGTCAGCGTCGCTCCCCAGCTTCCATCTTCCGTGCCAAAGGAGAAATCGATGTGATCCGCCGCGACTTTCCCACTGTAATCCAACCGGTAGGTCTGTCCCTGATAGTCCGTATTGAGCCAGAAGGTGAGCGTGCCGGCCGCCACTTTGCCATCGTGGATTTCAACGGGAGAGGTGGGCAGGCCATCCACGTAGCCGGTCACGGCGCCGTCGGCATTCTTCAGATGGAAAGTAAGCGGAATGCTGTTGCCTTGAAAATCGAAGGCTCCCGACCAGTTGCCGCTCACGTCCGGCGCGGCTGCCACCTCCATGCCGCGCTTGGCCAGCACCTCCGCGCTCCAGGAGCCGTCCGGCGTGCCGAAGTTGAAGTCGATCGAATCTCCGCTCAGCTTGCCCTGGTACATGAGCTGGTAGGTCTGCCCCTGGTAGTCGGAATTCACCCAGAAGGAAAGCGTGTCGCCGGCCACCTTGCCATCGTGAATTTCCGTCGGTGCGGGACCAAGCCCGTCAATGGTGCCCGTCAAGGCGCTGCCCGCAATCTTCAGGTGAAACGTCAGATTTACGCTGGCGCCCTGAAAGTCAAAGCTGCCCGTCCAGTTTCCGCTTGCATCCGCACCAAACGCGCACTGGAGCACCATTGCCAATGCACACACCGTTGCCATTCGAACCGCGACTCGCATGCCACTTCCCTCCGGAAGAGCCGAGTCTACCATAGTTTGGACTGGTTTTGAATGCCGGCTTGCGGGCTTTCCATACGCAGGATTTACCGGCCTTCCGGCACACAAAGCCCCCACGCGAACGGAAGATTCTCCGCCCGGATGGAGGGCATTGCCCAGGCTCAGCGGCACGCCCTTGGCCCAGCTGAACGTGAACCATCATTTGCTGCGTGGAGAGGTCCATGGAATTGAAATCAGCTTTCGTCTGGTTAGCCACGGGGTTGGAAAGAAGGTGGGGCTGAATTGCGCCCGTGCTCACGCGGTGCATGGGAACGGCCGCGTCGGCGTGCCGGCTGCGCCCATCTCTTCCTCGTTTTCTGCGCCCGTTTTCTGCGCCAGTTTCGCTCCCACTCACGATTCGCTACCATGGAGGGCATGCCGAAATTCCCGCCTGGGCAAACCCTGCTGATCGACGCCGACGACACACTGTGGGAGAACAACGTCTACTTCGAGCGCGCCATCGCCGCCTTCATTGGCTATCTGAATCACCAAACCTACTCGCCCGCCGAGGTTCGCAGGACGCTGAATGAGATGGAGCACGAAACGATTCAGGCTCATGGCTATGGGCTCTCAAGCTTCACGCGTTCGCTGGTTGCCTGCTTTGAACGCCTGAGCACCGAACCCGTGACGCCGCAAAAGCGCCGCCGCGTGGAGAGCTTTGCCCGTACCATTGCCAACCAGGAGATTGAGCTGCTGCCGGCCGTGGGCGAAACCCTGGCTGAGCTGGCCACGCGTCATCGTCTGATTCTGATGACCAAGGGCAACCACGCCGAGCAGGCTGACAAGCTGGCCCGCTCCGGCCTTGCTCCGCACTTCTCCGCCGTGGAAATCGTTCCGGAAAAGAATCCGTCCATGTATCGCGGTATCATCGAGCGGCACCAGCTTGCGCCGTATGCGAGCTGGATGATTGGCAACAGTCCCAAAAGCGACATCAATCCCGCGCTCACCGCCGGGCTGCACGCCGTCTTCCTCTTCCACAAAGACACATGGGTTCTGGAGCACGCCGAGGTGGCCACGCCGCCGCGCGGCCAGCACCTCATCGAGCTGGACGCCTTTGCCAGGCTCGCGGATGTCTTCTAGCACCCTCTCCCGAACGCGCCGCTCTCTTGACGCTACAGGGCCGCTCTGGTGTACTTGCACTTAACCAGATGCATTCCTCCCTCGCCATCCTGGCGCGTCTTCAGGCAATCGGCCTCGCGGCCGTGCGACCCATCATGCGAATTCCGATGCACCTTGCGCATGCGGGAAGCAGAGCCTGAAAGACGGTCACAAAGACCAGGGAAGGAAACAGGCCACCACCCGCAAGCTCGGCTGGTGGTTTTTTTATGGGACATTATTTTTTGAAGGAGGCCTCTTGGAACTCGTCTCACTCGCCAGCATTCAGTAGCGGGTTTCGCCGGCAGCCTCAAAGCGCCGCACGCGCCGGGCGGCCAGCGCAATCAATCCCAGGGCAGCCGCAAGAAATATCGCATTGCCCACGCGCACGCTTGCGTTCAATTCGCCCACGGCCGGATGCTGGAGAAATGCGTGCCAGCCGTAGGCGAGCGCCGCCCCGGCGCCAAGCGCAAGCTGGTGACGGAGCCGCATTGGCCCCATGAGCATCCATGCAAAAGCCAAGGCCAGCATGCCCGCATCGAGCACCAGCAGTGCGCCGGCTGCTCCCCATCCCCATCTGGTTGGAACCAGCACCGCGGCGGAGCCGAAGACAAGAGCGATGACACCCAGCAGCCACGCGGAAGGCGCTCTTCCGCTTGTATGGCTCGCGCGTTGCCGCCGAATGACGAACGCGGCACTGACGAGCAGCACGATTGCAACGGCAGCACCGAGAAACTGGCTCGTGGCCGCAATGTAGTGATCCTGGTGATAGCCGATGAGCGTGGTGGCGACAATGCCGAAGAGAAACACAAGCACCACCACCGCCATTCCTGCGCGTCCCAGCCACGGCGTCCGCGCGCGGCCAGGCACGCAGGCCTCAATCAGCGCAATCGGCGTGGAGATGCTCCAGACCGCATGTACGTTCAGCATCCACAGCGTCCACCACGCGCCAATGCCCAGCGCGGGAATGTAACCCGGCGCCAGCAGGCCAAGGTTCAGATGCAGATAGTTCGGATTGAAAAGCGACTGCGTGGTGTACGCCTCTTCCACAAGCGCATAGGCCATGCCCAGCAGCAGTATGCTCGGCCATCCCCGGCCCGTGCGCCGCACGCACTCGCGAATCAGCAGCGCACCGCCGCCATACATGGGCGCAAGCACCACCAGCGCGGACAGCATCTTGACCGGCAAGTTGCCCAGCAGGAACTCGGCCACCAGCGGCGCCGTGACAAAAAGAGCCAACGCCGGCCAAATGCTGCGCGGCTTTCGAGCGGCCGCCTGCGCACCCTGCATTGCGTCCATCTCCGTCAATTGTGGCCCCTTCCTTTTGCTCAATCTGCTCGCATCCGCCAGCTTATCATCACCAATACGCAGGCGATTCACGCCAGCGCCTCCGCATTGCGTGCGCCGCTCAAAAGCGCGCGTCATTGATAATATCCAGAGAGCCCGATGTATACGCCGCGCTTTAATCTGGTCACGGACCGCGCCACGCTTTTTGAGGCCATGCGCGCCAACTCCTTCGCCATCCTCTTCGGCCCCGGCGCGGAGGGTTCGCCCACTGCCACGCACCTGCCCCTGGTGGTCCGCGACCAAGGCGCATACGGCGTGATTGAAGGCCACTTCGCCCGCGCCAACTCTCACTGGCAGGTACTGGCCGGCCGCGAAACTCTCGTGGTCTTCTCCGGTCCACACGCCTACGTTTCGCCCACGCTCTATGCCGAGCAGCTTTCCGTGCCCACGTGGAATTACATTGCGGTCCACGCATACGGCACGCTAGAACTGGTTGACGACGAAGCCGGAAAGCTTGCGCTGCTCAGCGGCCTCATCCGCACGCACGAGCCCGCCTATGCTGATCAATGGGTCAGCATGCCCGAGGGATATCGCCGCACCATGCTGGGCAATATCGTCGGCTTCCGCATTCCCATTGCGCGCATTGAAGGCAAATTCAAGCTCAGCCAGAACCGCCCCGAGATTGACCGGCGCGCGGTACGCGAGGCACACGCCGCTGGCTCGCCGGACGCACGCAGCCTTGCCGAGTGGATGATGCGCCTTGGCATCTGACCCGGCGTCATTCAAACGGCTCCGGCACACAGATTTCTGCTAGTGAATAATGACAGCCGCCATGCGATTCCATGCCGGCATCTGCGCCAGTTGCATGAAGATTGTGAAGGTGGCCGTCCAGATTGCGAGGCCGGCGGCAAACCACGTCTCAAAGCGTCGCGTCATTGCCCAGCGCACAAGGAACAGCAGCGCGCCGATCAAAAGCTTTGCGCCCCGCCGGTGCCGGCTCCGCGCATGCCGCCAAACCCTTTCCTTTGATATACTCATTAAGTTCGCCCTGTGCGGAGGTGGCGAAATTGGCAGACGCACCAGCTTGAGGTGCTGGCGCCCTAATCCGGCATAGGGGTTCAAGTCCCCTCCTCCGCACCAACGCACTGCCCCGGGGCCTTTGGCCGGGCAATTTTTTTGGAAAGCAGCCTTTGCAATGCAGATTTTCTTTTACGTGGTAATTGTTGTGCACGTCATCGTCAGCATCTTCCTCATCGGGGTCATCCTGGTGCAGCAGGGCCGTTCGGCCGATCTCGCCGGCGCCTTCGGCGGGCAGGGTTCGCAGACCGCCTTTGGCCCGCGCGCCGCGGCCAACGTGCTCACCCGGCTCACCACCTGGTGCGCAGTTATCTTCATGTGTACCTCGCTCACGCTGACCATCCTGTATGAGCGCTCCACGCAGGGCCACTCGGTGCTGGAGAACTCCACGCCCGCGCCCGCATCGGCCCCTGCCAAGCCCGGAAAGTAACTCCGGGCAGACGCTCCGGAAATCGCAGTATCACGGTGCAGGCCCACCCGGCCTGCCCTTTCCGCGCCAAAACCCTCTCGCCCGGCCCACTTTACAATGAACTCATGATTCTCGAGACCTTTCCCGTCGGTCTCCTTGCGTGCAACTGCACCCTCCTCGGCGACGAGGCCACCGGCGAGGCCATCGTCATCGATCCCGGCGAGGAAATCGCCCGCATCCATCGCCTGCTGACCGGGCGTGGGCTTAAACTCAAACAAATTCTCATCACTCACGCGCACATTGACCACATTGGCGGCGCGCTCCGCCTCAAGCGGCTCACCGGAGCGCCCATCCTCTTCAACGAAAATGATCTGCCATTGCTGGCCATGATGGACCAGCAGGCCGCATGGCTCGGCGTACCCACTCCTGAGGTCGTCCCGCCTGACGAAAGCCTGGCTGAAGGCCGCATCGTGGGCCTTGAAGCCTATGCCGCCCAGGTTCTCCACACCCCCGGCCATACGCAGGGCTCCATCTGCCTGCGCTTTGCTCCGCTCAACCTGCTGCTGGCCGGCGATACCCTCTTCGCCGGCTCCATAGGACGCACTGACCTGCCCGGCGGGGATTTCGACCAGATCCTCGCATCCATCCGCGAGCGCCTGCTTCCGCTGCCCGACGAAACCCGCGTCATCCCCGGTCACGGACAGGTGACCTCCATCGGACAGGAGCGCCAGTCGAACCCATTTCTACGCACGTAACAAATTCGTAAAGTTACGTTGTTAAGTTATTTTATATAAATATTTTACATAGATTACAGAATGCATTGCATTAAGTTATTCTTTACTTCTGTTACTACCTTGATGCGTGCCCAAATACGCAATCATCCCGGTTACCCCGGTAAGAAATTCCCGTGAATCTGCCAGCAGGCTCACCACCAGCCAGCCGGCCTCCCGCATCCCGAAAAAGTACCCTGGATGAACCAAGATGCCGCGCTCCAGCAACTCCAGTGCGGTCTTCTCGTCCGGCTGCACAGCCGGGATTCTCAGCACAGCGTACCAGCCGCCCTCTACCTCCAGCCGGCGCACCGCCTCCTGCCCTGCAAGCTGGCGATCCAATTCCGCCAGGTTCGCCGTCACGCGCGACCGAATCTGTTGTTGCATCGTCTCCCGGCCTGCGAGCCACTTGCCCATCGCCCACTGCACCGGCGCGTTCATGGAGAGAAAGGTGTCGGCAATCACCTCCAGCCGCTCCATGGCCTCACCGTGCTCCGGGCCGGCCGCCACAATCCAGGCTGCCTTCATCTGCGGCAGCCCTGCAATCTTGCTCAACCCGCTCACCACAAAAATCGGCACATCCTCGAGTCCGCAGGCAAAGCTTCGCGCCTCGCCTGCAAAGCCGTAGTCCAGAAACACCTCATCCACAATCAGTGCCAGGTTGTGTTCACGGCAGATGTGCGCCAGTTCCCGCGCCTCCCACGGCTTGGTGAAATGCCCCGTCGGGTTGTTCGGATGCACAAGCACGATTGCCCGCGTCCGCTCGGAGATGGCACGGCGAAATCCCTCCGGCTCCATTTGCCAGCCGTGGTCGTAAACCAGCGGCGCAGCCTTCAGCCGCACATCGTCCAGTCCGGCCAGAAAATCAAAGAGCGGATACCCCGGCTGCGGCGCCAGAATCTCACTGCCCGCGTCGCACAGCAGCCGGAAGAGAAAGCTGTAGGCCTCGCTGGTGCTCGTCGTCAGCACCACCTGCTCCGGGCTCACCGGCGCGCCGTGCTCCGAGTAGTAGGCGCACACTGCCTGCCGCGCTGCCGGCAATCCCCGCGGCTGCGGATCGTAGTCCAGCGCGCGCGCATCGTTCATTGCCGCCAGCGTCGCCGCATCATATACAAACCCGCAGCGCGTCGGATTCGAAGCCGTCAGATCCGCAACAGGCAGCCCGGCCTGCACGCGCTCCCGGTGCGCCCGCGCCAGCACGCTCTCCTCCGTGTTCCAGTTTGTTCGCTCAGAAAACCGCATGGACAACCTTTGTGACGCTGCCTCGTCCAGATCTCGGCCCTTCATCAGGCACAATGGAAACAGGCGTCTTCCCCACCATACACGGACGCCTTCCCGGAGGCACTTTGGCCCTGCGCGCCGTTATCTTTGACTTCGGAATGGTCTTCTCAGGACCGCCGATTGCCGAGGCCCACGCGGCCATGGTCCGCCTGACCGGCCTTCCCGTGGATACGTTTGAGCGACACTACTGGGCCGACCGCCACGCCTACGACGAGGGCAAACTCTCCGGCGTCACCTTCTGGCAAAAATTTCTGCGCGACGCCGGATTGCCCGAATCCGGCGAGCTGGTGAGTGCGCTGAACCGCGAGGACACCCGCATGTGGACCACTTTTGATCCGGCAATGCTCGCCTGGCAACTCCAACTCAGGCAGCGTGGCATCCGCACAGCCATTCTCTCCAATATGGGCGATTCTGTACTCGAGAACATGCAGCGGGAGTTCGAGTGGCTTGCGCATTTTGACGTGCTTGTCTGGAGCTATCAGCTCGGCATCGCCAAGCCCGACCCTGGAATCTATCGCCACACGCTGGCCGGGCTGGGCACGCAGCCGCAGGAAACTCTCTTCCTCGACGACAAGCTGGTGAATATTGAAGCCGCGCGTCAGCTCGGCATCCTGTCCATGCAATTCTCCACGGTGGAAGCGCTGCGCGCTGAGCTGATTGCCGAGGGACTCGGCGGCCAGATACCGCTTCCCTAACCCGCAGCCAGCCCCAGCCCCACCAGATTTGCCGCCGCGATAATCACCAGCATGCCCGCCCACAAAATGCGCACCGGACGCGAGCCCACGCCCTTCCACTCGCCCAGCACCAGCCCCACCAGCCCGCCGCACAGCACGTAAATGCTCATGTGCAGCATCCAGTTCACATAGCTCAGTTGCGCGGGGATATTCGCCTGGCCCCACGCGTAAAAGAAGAACTGCAAATACCACATGATGCCGCCCGTCGCCGCCAGCAACGCGTTCTTGCGCAGCGTTTGCGCCGGCTGTGCCAGGTCCGCGCGCAGCGAGAGGTGTTTGCGCGTGGCCAGGCGGAAAAAGCAGTAGGCAAAATTCACCACGGCGCCACCACCCATGATGATGACGTAGGCCGGCAACGCCGCATAAAGCGGATTCACACCCGCATATTTTGCAGCGCTCGCCATCGGCGTTGCCGTGTCAATCGCGAAGGACATGCCCGAGGAAAAAATGCCGCACAGCACGGCCAGCGCCAGGCCAAGGCCAAGGTTGAACTCGGCAACCTCGCCGCCGCTGCGTTTCTCCTTCAGGCGGCCTGCATAGGAAACAATCGCCACGCCAACAAGAGCCACCAGCACACCGGCCATCGTCAGCCGCCCGCTCCGCGTGGTGAACAGCATTGCCGCCTGCCCATGCATCAGCGGAGGAACGAGCGTTCCGGCCATGAGCGTGACGCCGATGGCCACGCCGATGCCCAGGCTCATGCCCAGGTAGCGCATCGTCAACCCATAGCCCACATTGCCCACGCCCCACATGGCGCCGAACAGCGCGACCATCCACAACAGCTTTGTGTCCACGCCCTCGTAAAAGCCGAGAAAGTTCGGCAGCAGAACAAGGCTGACGCCAACGGGAAGCAGAACCCACGAGAACAACCCCGCCAGCGCCCACGTTGTCTCCCAGGACCACTTGCGCACCTTCTCAATCGGCGCATAAAAGGACGCAGCCATGCCGGCGCCCAGCATGTGCCAGCCGATGCCTGCCGTAATGGACATGAGTCCTCTCCTTATACGGCCCGTTGGCCGCTTCCCGCGCCGATTACTCGATTTTTCCTGCGAATTGATAACTGCCCGATGCCAGTCGCAGTCCGCTGCGTCCGTTCGGCCCCGCGCTCTGCAGGATGCCGTCACTTCCCGCCGCGCTTTTCAGGTGGTAGCGCTCCACTTCCGTCTGCGGAATCCATCCGGTCGCATTCGCCGGAATGGTCACGTGCCACGTCACAGTCGAGCCGCTAACCTGCCAGTCCGAAGTGATGACTCCATACGCCGACGGGTAACGGAATTCCGCGCTGCCCAGTCGCGTGCTGAACGCCGGATGCAGCACCGCCGTGTGGAAGCCCGCATCCATCGGTGTCGCATCCACACCCGCCGCGTAGCCATAGAGCCACGCTGCCACCGCGCCATAAGCGTAGTGGTTATAGGAGTTCATGCTTGGGTCGCTCTTCATTTTGTCGCCGTTCCAGCGCTCCCACATCGTGGTTGCGCCATGCTGCACCAGATAACCCCACGAGGGGTAAGCCGTGTTCATCATCAACTGGTAGGCAAGATCCGCGTGTCCGGTCTTCGTGAGCACCTGTAACAGATACGGCGTGCCCAGAAAGCCCGTGCCCAGCAATCCGTGGTTCGCATGGATCTTCTCCACCAGGCGCACCGCCACCTTCGTGCGCAGCTCCCGCGGCACAAGATTCATGTTGAGGGCCAGCACGTATCCGGTCTGCGTGTCGCCGCCGCTACTTTTTGCATGGGGATTGTTGATGCGTCCGAAGTGCGACGCACTGTTGTCCGCGCCCGCGACAAAGCCGTCGCCGCGCACAAACTTCGCATCGAAGGCCGCGCGAATCCTTTCAAAGAGCTGCGCATAGTGCTGCTCCTCCGCTGTCCGCCCCGTCGCCCGCGCCATCTCGCGCATCAGCGTTACGTCATACGCCCAATAGGCGGTGGCAATCAGCACCTGGTTTGTCTTGCCTTCCGGCGAGAGCCAGTCGCCAAATTGATTTCCAAGATTCTTCTCCCACAACCCATTCGGACTTTCCTGCTCAATCGCATCCAGATACTTCGTCATCGCCGCCCAGTTCTGTTGGATCACGCTTGTGTCGCCGTTTTGCAGCCACGAGGTCCAGGGAAGAATTACGCCCGCATCGCTCCAGCCGGCGGCCAGCCCCATGTTTTCTTTCGCCGTACCCGGTGAATAGATTCCATAAAACGCTGTGCCTGTCTGCGTGCCGCGCATGTCCGCGGCAAACTTTCGCGTAAATGCCGCCAGGCTCATGTTGTAGCTGGCCGCGCGCCAAAAGACCTCCGCATCGCCCATCCAGCCCAGCCGCTCGTCGCGCTGCGGGCAGTCCGTGGGCACGCTCATAAAGTTCGACCGCTGCCCCCATTCAATATTGCTCAGCAGTTGGTTGATCATCGCGTCGCCGGTCTTCATCTGCGCCGCAAAGGGCGCATCGGTGTGCAGCACCAGCGCCGTCACCGCATCCATTCCGGGTTTCGTCGGCAGCCCCGTCAGCTCCGCGTAGCGATAGCCGTGATAGGTGAACTGCGGCGTGAACTCCTCCACGCCCCTGCCCGCCAGCGTGAAGGTGTCTGTCGCCTTTGCCGTGCGCAGATTCTCTGTATAGAGCGTGCCATCCGGGTTCAGAATCTCGCCAAAGCGCAGCCGAATCGTTGTTCCAGCCGGGCCGCTGACGCGCACCCGCTCAACGCCGGCCTGGTTCTGTCCAAAGTCGTAAATCCAAACGCCCTGCCTGGGCTCGGTCACCTTTGTCGCGTGCAACGCACGCTCCACGCGAATCGGCTGGAACTCCTGCGCCCGGATCTTCACCGGTGCGGGTTCAATCGCCACAGCCTGCTTCCATCCGTGCGCATCGAACTCCGCCATATCCCAGCCCGGCTCGCGTCGCCGCGCATCCTGGCTTTCACCGTCATAGAGCTCCGAGTGCAGAACGCTTGACCGTCGCGCCCGCCACGCGGAGCTGGTCGTCACCCATTCCACGCTTCCGTCTGTGTGCTCAATGCGCAGCTCCGCACGCAGCGCCGGCGGCGTTACGCCGTAGTCGTTCGGCTCCTGCAACCATTCCAGCGGCGTCTCATACCATCCCGGCGCCAGCAGCGCGCCTATCGCGTTCCGCCCCTCTTTCACCAGCGCCGTCAAGTCGTACGTCTGGTAGAGCACCTGCTCGCGATAATCCGTCCAGCCCGGCGCCATCCCCTGGTTGCCCACGCGCCGGCCATTCAAAAACATCTCGTACATTCCAAGCGCGGTTGCATAGAGTCGCGCGCTTTTCACCGGCTTGTGCTCGTCGAAATCATGCCGCAACGCCTTTACTGAATCCGGAATCCACGGATGGCTCGGGGAAGCATCCGTCGTCGCATCCGCCGGCTTCCATGCGGCTGCGTTCTGCCATCCTGATGCGTCAAAGTCCCTGGCCTGCCAGCCCGAGGGTGCATGCATCGCGGCCTTCCATTGCCCATCGCTCTCAAAGGTTGCGACCGTGCCATCGCGATACTCGACAATGAGCGTCGCCATCATCGGCGGCTTCGGCACCACCGCTGCACCATCGGCGGGATGCGTGTAATGCACCGCTTCGATGGCAATCGTGTTTCTGCCCTGGATAATCTTGCTCGTCACATCCGCCCGCGCAAACTTCTTCCACGGCAGATGCCCATAAGGCGGCAAGACCGCGGCCCTCCTCACCTGCGCTCCATTTATCCAGGCGGAAACCGTATCCTCCGCCGTCGCATAGAGAACTGCCTTGCGCACTGGCCTGGCCAACGTCACCCGCGTCCGGTACTCAATCCGCTCTTCGCTTCCCTGCACCTCACCGGCGTTTGCAACCGTCACCCACTCTGCCTGCGCATGCCGCACGGCCGCTTCTTCCTGTGTTTCAAATCCAATCCAGCCGGCGCGCCAGGCATCCTGGCTCAACAGGCCGGTCTCCCACCAGCTCACCGCGCTCGGCGCATACGGCTTTCCGTCCGCACCCCACACCGTCACGCGCCAGTAGTAGCGCGTACTCGGCATGAGCGCAGGTCCAGCGTATTTCACGTTCAGCGACTGCGCTCCAGCCACGTGCCCGCTCAGCCAGATATCGGCCTTGCCCGCCCGCAGCGCGGCCTCACTGGTGGCCACCTGCACTTCATAGGCGGTCTGGCGCGCTCCGCGTGTTGCATCCTCAAGCTGCCAGCTAAAGCTCGGCGCCGCATCATCGATTCCCAGCGGATTTTGCAGATTGTCCACTTCCAGATGAGCCGGCCCGGAGGCCGCCCAACACGGCAGCGCCAGGACGCTTGCCAGTGCCAACATCATCCCACTCTTAGGAATCCTCATCACACCATCCCAGAAGGCCTATTCCACTAAACCTGCCCATTCTGCCGCAGCCCATTCTGCCGCATCGGGCCCACTCTCGAAAACCCCTCTTTCCCCTGTCCATCGCCCACTGGACCCATTACACTGGCCCAGATGGCATTCCGCCTCTTCGTCGCCACCTCCAGCCAGGGCAAACTCCGCGACTTCCGCGCCGCCGCCGTTGCACGTTCGCTTGAACTTGAGCCGCTCCCCGGCCTTGACCATATACCTCCGCCCGAGGAAGACGGCGAAACCTTCTCCGCCAACGCAACCCTCAAGGCGGTCTACTACTCCCGTTTCGCTCCCGGCGAAATCGTTTTGGCCGACGACTCGGGCCTGGAGGCCGATGCCCTCAGCGGCGCGCCGGGCGTGCGTTCAGCCCGTTTTGCAGCCGACGCAGGCCTGCATGACTCGCCCGACGCCAATGACAACACCGACGTGTGGAACAACATGGTGCTGCTGCAGCGCATGGCCGGTGTTCCCGCGGACCAGCGCACCGCCCGCTACCGCTGCGTACTGGTGGCGGCCCGCGATGGCGAGCCCCTCCACGCCGCCGAGGGCTCGGTCGAAGGCTTTCTGCTGGAAAGCCCCCGCGGAACCGGCGGTTTTGGCTACGATCCCCTCTTTTATGTGCCTCGCCTGCACTGCACCATGGCCGAGCTTGACCTGGACACCAAGCTCTCGCTCAGCCATCGCGGACGCGCCCTTGCCGCCCTGCTTCCCGCTTTGCTCCCGCTGGCCAGCCGCCCGTAACGGTTCCACCCACCGAAACGCTGCGGTCCCGGCTCCTTGACGCTCCCAATCGTGGAAACCAATAATGCAGAAGGAACACTTCAGAGTCCTTTTTCGCGTTGAGCGATCTAGCCTCGATCCAAAGCCTTTAGGAGCCGCGATTCGCATGGCCACTGCACAGCACCCCTCCGCGCCCACAGTCCAGCCGGGCGTTCCGCCGCTGCGCGCCGGGCAAGGCAGCAGCTTTGTCCTGCACAGGCTGCACTCGCTGCTTGGAATCATCCCCATCGGCGCATTCCTCATCGAGCACCTTATCTCCAACTTTGAGGCGCTCAAGGGACCCGTCGCCTATGGCCTGCAGGTGCGTTTCCTCAACAGCCTGCCGCTGGTTCGCGTGCTGGAATGGGTCTTCATCTTCCTGCCCATTCTCTATCACGCGTTCTACGGTCTCTACATCTGGATTCGCGGCAAATCGAATGTTGTTTACTATCCCTTTGCCGGCAACTGGATGTACATGTCGCAGCGCTGGACCGGCCTTGTCGCCTTTGCCTATATCGGCTACCACGTGGCCACGCAGCGCTTCATGGGCGCTGACCTGCCGCACAATCCCGGCATGGCCTTTGCCAAGGTGCAGCATGAGCTCGCCAATCCTCTCATCCTGGCCGTCTACGTTGTCGCCATGATCGCCATCTGCTGGCACTTCTCATATGGCATCTGGCTCTTCGCCGCCAAGTGGGGCATCACGCCGGGCGTCAAGTCGCGCCGCCGCCTCGGCTATGCCTGCGCCGTCGTCGGCGTTGGTCTTGCCCTCATGGGCCTGGCCAGCATCTGGGCCTTCATCAGCCCCAAATACAAGAACGCGCCCACCGATGTTCCGCTAACCGCGGCGCATTTGCATTTGCCCGCCGCGCCAACGCCACGCATGATCCTCTAACAGAAGGGAGAGTCGCAATGTCTGAACCGCGCATCACCAGCCAGGAATTCCAAAAATACGCCGCTGCCGGCCAGAACGCAATCATTGAGCTGGGCAAGGCTCTGGCCGCCTCGGGACTCGAGGTCGAGCTCCAGCAGCTGGTCAAGCTGCGGGCCTCGCAGATCAACGGCTGCGCCTTCTGCACGCAGCTTCATTTGAACGAGTCGCGCCACATGGGCATCGCCGCGCCCAAGCTCGACCTGATCGCCGTCTGGCGCGATGCCGGCGTCTTTTCTCCGCGCGAGATGGCCGCCCTGCAGTGGACGGAGCTGCTTACGCGCCTCTCCGAGCACCACATCTCCGATGCCGACTATGCCGCCGTCTCCGCGCATTTTGCGCCGCAGGAGCTGGCCTGGCTCTCCATCGCCATCGGCCTCATCAACATCTGGAACCGCATTGCCGCGCCCTTCCAATACACCCCGCCCATTCCGCGGCACGCCATTCAACCCGCGCAGGAGCCTGCGCACGCTTGAGGTTTTTTCGCCCGTGCCGCTGCACTGGCCGCTTTGACGGAAAGGACTGACACACAGATGGCAGCACCCAGAATCATCGTCATCGGAGGCGGCCTTGCAGGACTTGCCGCCGTCATCAAGATCGCCGAGGCCGGCGGCGCCGTGGACCTGTTCTCCATCGTCCCCGTCAAGCGCTCGCACTCGGTGTGCGCGCAGGGCGGCATCAACGCGGCAAAGAACCTGAAGGGCGAAGGCGACACCACCTGGCAGCATTTTGACGACACCATCTATGGCGGCGACTTTCTGGCCAACCAGACGCCCGTGAAAGGCATGTGCGAGGCCGCGCCGGCCATCATCGATCTGCTGGACCGCATGGGCGTGCCCTTCAACCGCACAGCGGAGGGCCTGCTTGACTTCCGCCGCTTCGGCGGCACGCTCTACCACCGCACCGCCTTCGCCGGCGCAACCACCGGCCAGCAGCTGCTCTACGCGCTCGATGAGCAGGTGCGCCGCTACGAGTCCGAAGACCGCGTCCGCAAATTTGAAGGCTGGGAGTTCCTCTCCGCCATCCTCGACTCCAAGGGCGTGGCGCGCGGCATCACCGCCATGAACCTGCGCACCATGGAGCTGCAGGCCTTCCCGGCGGACGCCATCATTCTGGCCACCGGCGGCATCGGCGCAATTTTTGGCAAGAGCACCAACTCCGTGGTCTGCACGGGCTCCGCGCAGTCGGCTATCTTTCAACAGGGCGCGTTCTACGCCAACGGCGAATTTATTCAGGTGCATCCCACCTCCATTCCCGGCGAGGACAAGCTGCGCCTGATGTCCGAGTCCGCCCGCGGCGAGGGCGGACGCGTTTGGGTGCCGCGCCAGCTTGGCGACAAGCGGCCCATCGCGCAGATTCCCGCCGCCGATCGCTGGTACTTCCTTGAGGAGTGGTACCCCAAGTACGGCAACCTGGTGCCGCGCGACGTGGCCACGCGCGCCATCCACACGGTCGTCTATGAGCATCACCTGGGCATTGACGGCCAGCCCATGGTCTACCTCGACCTCACCCACATCGACCGCGAAACCCTCGACCGCAAACTCGGCGGCATCCTGGAAATCTACGAGAAGTTTGTCGGCGTCGATCCTCACGTGGAGCCCATGAAGATATTTCCCGGCATGCACTACACCATGGGCGGCATGTGGGTGGACAACAACCAGATGACCAACATCCCCGGCATTTTTGCCGCCGGAGAGTGCGAGTACCAGTACCACGGCGCCAATCGCCTTGGCGCCAACTCTCTGCTCAGTTGTATCTACGGCGGCTTCCACGCCGGCCCCAATGCGATTGCCTATGCCAACAGCCTGGCCGCGCAGGAGGGCGACGGCGGCGCGGCTCAGGAACTGGCGCGGCAGGCCGAAATCAACGGCAACCTGATGAAGAGCGACGGCACGGAGAATCCCTTCCGGCTGTGGCGCGAACTGGGCCACACCATGACCAAGCACGCCACCGTCATCCGCTACAACAAGGGGCTCCAGGAGGCCGACGAAAAAATCGTCGAGCTGCTCGACCGCTACAACAAGATCAACCTGAGCGATCGCAGCCAGTGGGCCAACACCAGCTTCGCCTTCACCCGCCAGCTCAAAAACATGCTCGAGCTCTCGCGCTGCGTGGTGCGCGGCGCCTTGCTGCGGGATGAGTCGCGCGGCGCGCATTACAAGCCCGACTTCCCCGAGCGCATCGACGAGAAATTCCTAAAGACCACCAAGGCGGCCTTCACCGGCTCGCCCGACGGCCCGCGCATTGAGTACGAGGCCGTGGATACGCAGTTCATCAAGCCCCGCCCGCGCCGCTACGACGCTGCGAAATAACCGAGGGAGACTGACCGATGGCAAACAATACCGTAGCCTTTGAAATCAAGCGCCAGGCCAGCCCCGACGCGCCCGCCGTGTGGGAGAAGTTCGAAATCGAGTGGCGTCCCGGCATGAATGTCATCTCCGCCATGATGGAGATTGCCGCCAATCCGGTCACCGCCGACGGCAAGCCGACCACTCCGATCACCTACGACTCCAACTGCCTTGAGGAGATCTGCGGATCGTGCGCGATGCGCATCAACGGCCGCGCCCGCATGGCCTGCTCCGCCCTGGTGGAGAATTTCGAGCAGCCCATCCGGGTTGAGCCGCTCTCCAAATTCCCGCTGGTGCGCGACCTCCAGGTGGACCGCTCCGTGCTTTTTGAAAACCTGAAGAGGGTCAAGGCGTGGGTTCCCGTGGACGGCACCTACGATCTCGGCTCCGGCCCACGCGTCTTCCCGCAGGACCAGGAAGTCAGCTACCCGCTCTCGAACTGCATTTCCTGCGCCTGTTGCATGGAGGTTTGTCCGCAATTCAATGAGACCACAGGCTTTGTGGGTGCGGCCACCATCGCGCAGGTCAAGCTCTTCAACAACCACCCCACCGGCAAGGTCCTCAAGGAAGAGCGCCTGCGCGCTCTGGCCGGCGACGGCGGCATTCAGGAGTGCGGCTTTGCACAGAACTGCGTCGAGATCTGCCCCAAGCAGATTCCGCTGACCAACGCCATCTCCGATGTGGGCCGCGACGTCCTGATCCAGAAAACCAAGGACTTCCTCCGCGGCTGATTTCTTCTCAGCGCAACACAAAGGCCCGGCTCTCGTTGAGGACCGGGCCTTTTGCTTGCCTTCTGCGCCACTCCGCTACGCGTCACATCCCCGGATAGAATCCGGCAATCCAGCCTTGCATTGCGCTGGGGAAGATGCCCAGAGCCAGCACCGCCAGCGCGATGACCACCAGCACGGCCATCGTCATTGCCGGAACCGCAATCCGTGTCTCCTCAGCGCCGGGCATCACGTAGGCGCGCTTCAGCACCTGCAGGTAGTAGTAGAGGCTTACGGCGCTCATGGCGATGGCCAGTGCAACAAGTCCAAGCGCCAGGCCGCTTACATCGCCTACAGCCAACACCGCGGCAAAGAGGTTGAACTTGGCCCAGAAGCCCACCAGCGGCGGAATCCCCGCAAGCGAGAGGAAGAGCACAAGCATCACGGCCGCCAAAACTCCGTTGCGCTTGCTCAACCCCAGGAAGGCATCCATCCGGTCACTTCCCGTTGCGCGCTCCACGGCCGCCACGGCGCCAAAGGCTCCAATGGTCGTCAGCCCATAGGTCAGCACATAGTAGAGAATGGCCTGCGCGCTGCGCGGCGACCACGAAAAGTACGCGAGGCCGAGCAGAATGTAGCCCGCATGGGCAACCGCGGAATATGCCAGCAGCCGGCGCACGCTCACCTGCGCCAGCGCGGCCAGATTGCCGATGATCATCGACAGCACGGCCAGCGCGATAAGCACCCAATACCAAAGAACCGGAATGCCGACCGCCACGTGAGGCGAAGCATTCGAGAAGACCTCCCCGCGCAGATGCGCGTGGGCAAAGTGGAAGCTCTCCATGAAATGCAGCGCCACCGAACTGATGGTGATGAGCAGCGCGAAGCTCGCGACCTTTGACACCGACGCAACAAACGCCGCGCCCGGAGCCGGTGCGCCCTCGTAGGTGTCCGGCGCCCACAGATGGAACGGCGCGGCCGCCACCTTGAAGCCCAGCCCGGCGGCCACCATCACCAGCGCGACCACCAGCAGAGGCAGCCCGCCGTGCGCCGAGGCAAGATAGGTGCCCATCACCACCTTTGGCAGGCTTGTCGAGCCAGAAAGTCCATACAGATAGCTGAACCCGAAGAGCAGGAACGCCGCCGACATGCCGCCGAAGAGGTAGTACTTCATCGCCGCCTCAGCGCTTCGTGCGGACTGTTTTGCAAATGCCGTGAGGATATAGAGGCCCAGGCTCAGCAACTCCAGGCCGATGAAGATGACGAGAAGATCCTGTGCGGCGCTGATAATCAGTCCGCCTGCCGCGGCCATCAGCACCACGGCCACATACTCGCCCACATGCTCGGTGAAGTCGGCGTCAATCAGCAGGAAGAGCGTCAGCTCTGTGAGCGCCAGAATGCCCACCTGCGCCACGCCGGTTGAGCCGCCGGCGGCCAGCAGCACGTCGCCGCCAACCTTCAGCCCTCCCTGGCCATACATGGCCACCGTCCACAGCGCCGCGCCGCAGCCCAGCACCCCCAGCAGCACGGCCACCGTGCGCCGCAGCTCCCCGGTGGCCCAGCGCAGCAGCCCCAGGTCCACCACCAGCACCAGCAGCGCCGCAATTTCAAGCGCAGTCTCCGGGAGCGTTGCATGGAAGAGCTCGAGGTAGTTCATCGCAGCCCTCCTGCAAGCAGCGCCTTCACCGCCGGCTCAATCGCCTCAAGCAGGATGCGCGGATAGAGCCCCACCCACAGGCTTGCGCCAATCAGCAGGAAAACGCCTGTTTTCTCCGGCCACGTCACCGCCGCAAGTTCGTGCCCGTGGTCGTGCACATGCGGCTCCGGCGTGTGATCGCTGAAGAAAGCCTTTTGCAGCGCGCGCCAGGTGTATGCCACGCCCACCACAATGCCCACGCCCGCGGCCAGCGTCCACCACGGCCTGACCTGCCACGCGCCGGTGAGCACCTGGAACTCCGCAATGAATCCTGAAAAGCCCGGCAGCCCCATCGCCGCCATGCCGGCAATCACAAAGGCCCACGCCGCAAACGGCAATCGTTTGGAAAGGTGCATTCCCTCCAGCTCCGCCAGTTGCCGCGTGTGCGTGCGCTCGTACACGATGCGCCCCACAATTGCGAAGAGCAGCCCGGCCAGAATGCCATGGGAGAACATCTGCACCACCGCGCCTGTCATGCCAATCTGATTCAGCGTCATCAGGCCCAGCAGCACAAAGCCCATGTGGCTCACGCTGGAGTAGCCGATAACGAACTTGAAGTCGCTCTGTACCAGCGCCACCAGCGCGCCGTACACAATGCCAATCACCGCCAGCAGCGCAAAAACTTCGCGCCACGACCCCAGCCCCAGCACCGAGAAGCCCCACGGATCCATGCCGCGCGGAAAGATGGTCATGGCCACGCGCAGGCAGCCATAGGCGCCCAGCTTCATCACCACGCCGGCCAGCAGCATACTGGCCGCGGTCGGTGCGGCCACGTGGCCCGTAGGCGCCCACGTGTGGAAGGGCCACATGCCGGCAAGAATCGCAAAGCCCACAAAGACCAGCGGGAAGCAACCCATCTGAAAGCTGACGGGAAGCCCCGCGCCGGCCAGCGCCATCAGACCCGTGGAATGGCTGCCAGACTCTGCATAGGCCGCCAGCAAGCCGATAAGCACCATTGACGAGCCCACAAACGAGTAGAGCGCCAGTTTCATCGCGCCGTACTCGCGCCGCGTGGAGCCCCAGATGGCGATGAGGAAATACTTGGGCACAATGGCAATTTCGTAAAAGACGAAGAGCAGGAAAACGTCGAAGCTGAGGAAGACGCCGAAGACGCCGCCGATGAGCACAAAATAAAACGCGAAGAACTCGTTGGTGCGGTGCTCGATGTTCCAACTGAAGAGCACGCCGGCCACCGCGGCCAGCCCCGTAAGCAGCACCAGCACCAGGCTGATTCCGTCCGCCGCCAGCGTGTAATGAATCCCCATCGAAGGCACCCACGGCACGTCAATCACGGTCCTCAGTGCGTAGTGATTTGCCGCTCCCGCCGCAAAGCCCGCCACCGCCAGCGCCAGTCCCGCCGTTGCCGTGGCCAGCGCCAGCCAGCGCGCAAGCTCATTTCTGCCTTTCGGCAGCAGCGCCTGCGCCAGCGCTCCGGCAAACGAGAGATAAATCGTCCATGCCAACATCTACAGCGGTTCTCCACTTACCGTAAATCGAAACCAGTTACGTTGCGCGGCCTTCGACCACAGAAGAAGGCTGCCCTGCAAATCCTCAAAAACTCCGCGCATGCTGGAGAACCGTTCTTAAAATCTCCAGTGCGCCAGCAGGTACACCACCGTTGGGTTCACGGTGTTCACAATCAGTTGCGGCAACAGGCCAATCAGCAGCATCAGCCCGATCACCGGAGCCATCGCCAGCCGCTCACCGCCATGCATATCCGGGAAGCTGGCCCACTTTTCGGGCACCGGCCCCGTAAACACCTTCTGGATGACCGTGAGAAGCACCGCCGCGGTCACCAGCAGGCCAAGAATCGAGAACGACGCCGCAACCCAGGAGAGCGGGAAGACGCCGCGGAAGATGAGGAACTCACTCACAAAGCTATTCAAGCCCGGAAGGCCGAGCGAGGCGAAGAGCGCAATGCCCATCATGCCTGCCAGCACCGGCGCGGGCTTGCGCAATCCGCCAAAGTGGTCAATCCAGCGCTCGCCGCCGCTGCGGTCCTGCAGCATGGCGATAAACCAGAACAAGGCCGCGGCGGTGATGCCGTGGTTGAACATCTGCAGGATTACGCCGTTCAGCGCCGCCGCGCGGCTTGCTTCCGCCGCCACGCCTGCCGCGGGAATGGCCAGCACGAAGATGCCCAGCAGGCAGTAGCCCAGGTGGTTGACCGACGAGTACGCGAAGACGCGCTTCAAATCCTTCTGCGCCGCCGCGGCCCATGCGCCCATCACCACCGTGATGACCGCCAGAACAAGCAACGGCACGCGCATCTCGGCAATCTGATGCCCGAAGATGGGCACCGCAATGCGCAGCAGACCATAGACGCCCATCTTTGACATTGCACCCGTCAGCAGCATCGTCACCGGCGAAGGCGCTTCAGCATAGGCATCCGGCAGCCACGTGTGGAAGGGCATCATCGGCACCTTCACCGCAAAGCCCGCCAGCACGCCCACGGCCAGCCACTTCATCACCCCGCCGCCCATCATCACCGAGCCCAGGTGCATGGTGACGGCCTGGCCAAGCGCGCCGGTGGAGGCCATCGACGTCAATTTCTCAAAGTCCATGCTACCCGTGGCCAGATAGACCGCAAGAAAGGCGATCAGCAGCGCCACGCTTCCGGCCATCGTGTAGACGAAAAATCTGGTCGCAGCCGGTCCGCGCTTTGCCCCGCCCCACAGCTTGATGAGGAAGAACGCCGGAATCAGGCTCAGCTCCCAGAAAAGGAACCAGTGAAAGAAATTCAGCGCCGTGAACGAGCCAAAGAGCCCGGCCTCCAGCAGCAGCACCATGCAGAAGTAGAGGTTGGGCCGCATGTGTACGCGATGCGCCGCGTCCACGCTCATCAGCGTCACAATGGCGGAGAGCACCAGCATCAGCGCGCCAAGCCCGTCCACGCCCAGATGATATTCAATGCCCAGGCTGGGCGCCCACGTGGCGCGCTCCACCAATCCGATCGAGCCGTCGGCAGGCAGCTTTGTCCATATATAGAGCGAGAGCGCGAGCGCAGCCAGCGCGGTCACCAGCGCCACGGTGCGCGCGCGCCTGCCGGCAAGCAAGGCAACCACGGCGCCCGCCACGGGCAGCACGGTCAGCAAAGTAAGAATGTGAATTCCGTTCATCCGCGGCTGCTCCAGATAAGGAAGAGGGCCAGCACCGCGACGGCCAGCGCCAGCAGCCGCAGATAGGTCTGCACCCGCCCGCTCTGCACGCGCGACAGCAACCCGCCGCCTTCGGCCAGTTCTTCGCAGCCCTTGTCAAAGCCGCCGTCCACCCAATGCACATCCATCAGCCGGTTCAGGTGCGCCACGCCGCGGAAGGCCAAAGCCACGCCCGCCACCGCGCCGCCCCACACCCGGCGGTCCAGCCAGTCAGAGACGCGCGCCCACCACCTGTAAAACGCGATCACCGTCACCCCGTACAGCTCATCCACATACATCTTGTTGCGCAGCAGCACCCACACGGGCGGCACGGCGCGCTCCAGGGCATCGGGCTCCTCGGCCTTCGGTGATTTGTTGCCGTAGAGCAGCCAGCCAAGCACAAGACCCGCAAGAACCACCAGCGTGGAACTGGCCATCAGCGAGCCCGACTCGCCCAACGCCGAGAACTGAAAGTGCGCGGGGCTGGAGCCGAGAAAGGACTGAAACCACGGCCAGACCGGAGTGCCGATGAAGCCGAGAAGCACGGCGAAGAAGCCGAGAATCACCAGCGGCACCGTCATCACGCGCGGGCTCTCATGCGCATGGCCCTGCCCGCGCCACTTGCCAAAAAAGACGTAGCTCACCTGCCGCATCATGTAAAACGCAGTGAGCAGCGCCCCGAAGACCAGCAGGTAGAACGGCCAGCGCGAGATCTCCCAGCCTTTGCCGGCGTCGAGAATGCCGTCCTTCGACCAGAAACCGGCGAACGGAATGAAGCCGCTGAGCGCCAGCATGCCGGCCATGTAGGTGTAAAACGTCCAAGGCATTTCGTGCTTCAGTCCGCCCATCCTGCGCACGTCCTGCTCCTCGTGGCAGCCGTGAATCACCGAGCCCGAGCCCATGAACAGCAGCGACTTGAAGAAGGCATGTGTAATCAGATGGAACATGCCCACGGCAATACCGCCCAGTCCCAGGCCGGCCATCATGTAGCCAAGCTGCGAAACGGTGGAGTAGGCAAGAATTCTTTTGATGTCGTCCTGCGCAATGGCAATCAGCGCGGCAAAGACAGCGGTGATTGCGCCCACCCAGGTCACCACCGTCAGCGCCGTCGTGGAACCGCCCGGCAGAATCCCCGCGGACATCAGCGGATAGACGCGCGCCACCAGATAGACGCCCGCGGCCACCATCGTCGCCGCGTGAATCAGGGCCGACACCGGCGTGGGACCTTCCATCGCGTCGGGCAGCCACACGTGCAGCGGCAACTGGCCGCTTTTGCCCACCGCGCCCGCAAAAATCAGCAGCGCAATTGCGCCCGCCGCCGTCAATCCCCATACGGAAGGCGTTGCAAGCAGCCCGCCCAGCGCCAGCGGCTCCATCGATCCCGTTCCGCCGTTATAGAACAGCAGCGTTCCGGTCTGTGCGAAGAGCCACACCATGCCCAGCAGGAAGAAGACGTCGCCCACGCGCGTGGTCATGAATGCCTTTTTCGCCGCCGCCGACGCTGAAGGCTTGTGATACCAGAAGCCAATCAGCAGATAGGAGGTGAGTCCCACCAGTTCCCAGCACATGAAGAGCAGCAGCAGGCTGTTGGAAATAACCACGCCCAGCATCGCGCCCGCAAACAGCGCCAGAAAGCAGAAAAACCGCGTGAAGTTTTCATCGTGAGCCATGTAGCCCACGGAATAGATGAAGATGAGCAGGCCCACACAGCAGACCATCACCATCATGATGGCCGAAAGCGGATCCAGCACCCAGCCCAGTTGCACCTGCGCCGCGCCGACCTGCATCCAGGTAAAGTTCACCGTTTCACGCACCGCCACGTGGCTCGCCCACCCCGCAACCACATGCGTAAAGGCGATGAGCGCAATCACCAGCGAGATGCTGAGCGACCCAATCGCCAGGCCCGCGGACAGCTTCCGCCTCGGCTGCTTCAGCAGCGCAATGGCGCCCGCGGCCAGCATGGGCAGCGCCGGCACCAGCCACAGCACCTGCGTCACGCCCGAGGCCACCAGCGCATTGCCCGGATGAAAGGCGGCTGCCATTTCTTCCTGCATCAACATCCGCTCACCCTTTCATCCTGTTCATCTCGTCCAGGTCCGTCGTCTTCAGGTGGCGATGAATCTGAATCACCAGCCCCAGCCCCACGGCCGCCTCGGCCGCGGCCACGGCAATTGAGAAAATCGCAAACATCATGCCCGTCAGCGCCTCAGGGTGCGGCCCGTAGCGCCAGAACGCAATCAGATTCAGATTCGCGGCATTCAGCATCAGCTCAATGCCAATCAAAACCAGAATCGCGTTGCGCCGCGTGAGCGCGCCGGCCAGGCCAATGGCAAACAGCAGCGCGGCAACCATCAGATATCCAGCCAGGGGACTCACCGGGCCCTCCCCTTCACGAGAATGGCCTCATGCATGGCCACAATCACCGCGCCAATCAGCGCCGCCGTCAGCAGCAGCGCCACAATCTCCAAAGGCAGCACATAGCGCCCCATCAGCGCGCGGCCAATCTCGTTCACAGTCACATTCGGCGTACCGGCTCCCAGCGGCAACCCCTTTGCGCTGGCCAGCACGGCCCATCCCAGCACGGCAAACACCGCCGCTGCAATTGCCAGGCCCGCAAGCCACGTGCGGCTGAAGACTCCGCCCTCCGCCGGCGCTTCCGCATTGCGCGTGAGCAGAATCGCAAAGACCACCAGAATCGCCACAGCGCCGATGTACACCAGAATCTGCGCAAAGCCCGCGAACTGCGCGTCAAGCTGCAGAAAGAGCAGCGCCAGCCCTGCAAAGGCCACCGTGACGGCCAGCGCGCAATGCACCAGATTCTTCATCAGCACCGCGGCCAACCCACCGGCCAGCGTTAATGCCGAGACCAGCCAAAACATCACGCTCATCGGCGCGGGTCCCCTTTCCGCGCGCTCACCCTGCGCTCACTCCGCATAGCGATAGCTCCTTGGCCCCAGGCCTTTGCGCCGCATGCCGCCTCGGCCCATCAGCGCATACGCGCCCGCCACAATCACGGCGCACACCACCCAGCGCAGCCAGCCCTCGCCCATAAAGCGCCACACCGCCGCATCCACCAGATTCACCAGCGTCATGGGCAGCATGAACTTCCATGCAAAATTCATCAGTTGGTCCTGCCGCAACCGGGGCAGCGTGCCGCGCACCCAGATGAAGAAGCAGATCCAGAGCTCGACCTTGACGAAGAACCAGATCCATGAGGGAATCCAGGCGAGAAACGAAGCCGGCGCGGACCAGCCGCCCAGAAACAGTGTGGTGCCCAGGCCCGCAATGCCGAACATGCCCACGTATTCCCCAAGGAAAAACAGCGCGAACTTGAAGCCCGAATACTCCGTGAAGTAGCCGGCGATAATCTCCGACTCGCCCTCCGGCAAATCGAACGGCGAGCGATTGGTCTCCGCCATCGCCGCAATCACAAACATGACAAAACCGGCCAGCCCCCACGGCGTAAAGACATACCAGTGCGGAAAGATTCCCGTGTAGTGGTTCTGCGCCTCCACCATCTTTGTGAGAGAAAGTGAGCCGGTCATCATCACGATCACCACGCTGGAAAGCAGCAGCGCAACCTCATAGCTGATCATCTGCGCCACGGCGCGCATGGCGCCCAGCAGCGAATACTTGTTGCGGCTCGACCACCCCGCCATGAAGATCGAAAGCTCAGTGGACGCGCCCATGGCAAAGACGAAGAGCAGGCTCGTGTCCATGTCCACAAGCTGCATGTTGCGGCCCATCGGCAGCACCGCCAGCCCCATAAAGACAGCCACCACCAGCACCAGCGGCGCAAGAAAGTGCACCACAGCGTCCGCGCGGAAGGGCACAATGTCTTCCTTGATGAGCGCCTTGATGCCGTCAGCCGCTGGTTGCAGAATTCCGAAGGGCCCCACGCGGTTCGGCCCGTAGCGGTTCTGCATCCGCCCCAGCCCTTTGCGTTCCATCAGCACCGCAATGGCAAAGAGGGTGGGGTAAACCACGATAATGCCCACCACGCCCAGCACTACGCCGGCCGCATGCTGCCACGCCGCTGGCAAAAAGCTCATCAGCCAGTGCTGCAGCAGGACGAAAATCTGGTCCGCCTTCTCGACCATGGCTTACTCGCCCCCGCCGGCCGGCTTGTCCGCGGGCGCCGCGGGCTTTGCATCCGGGCTGGCCGGAGCACTCGCGGGAGCACTGGCCGCAGTCGCCTCCGCGGCCTTGGCTACGGCCGCCTTGGCCGCGGCCGCTTCGGCGGCAGCCTTCTGCTTGGCCTCGTGCTTGGTTTTTTCCTCGGCCAGCCGCGCGTCCACTTCGCTTGCTTCCGTGGGATGAATGGTGTGATAGTACTCGTTCGATTTCGCCAGCGCGTGACAGTCCAGCATCAGCCCGCCAAAGCGGTCGTCTGTGGCCAGCTCAAACTCCGTATTCATCTTGATGGCTTCAAACGGGCACACTTCCACGCAGATCTGGCAGCTCATGCACACGGACACATCGATGTCGAAGCGCGCCGGATAAATCTGCATCTTGCCCACGTAATCCGGCTTCTTTTCCTTGCTCTTCTCAATGTAGATGCACTTCGGCGGGCATTCCTTCTCGCAGATCTGGCAGGCCACGCAGCGCAATCCCGCTTCCCAGTCGGCGCCGTCGTACACCAGAAAGGGAAAGACCCGCGCCGCCTCAATCTGCGGCGCCCGCTCCTCAGGGTATTGCACCGTTGTCAGCCGATCTTTGGAGACGTAGCTGCCGGCGAAATTTCTCGCCGTCTCCACCAGTCCCTTCAGGATTCCTTCGCCCAGCAATGCCCTTCTCCTCTGTGTTTCTCTCTAGCGATCCACTTCGCCCAGCACGATATCGACTGAACCCAGAATCAAAACCACGTCGGCCACGTTCTGGCCCAGGCACATGTCTTCCAGCACCGTCAGATTCACAAGGCTCGGCGGCCGCACGCGATAGCGGTACGGATTTGGCCCGCCGTCGCTGATGAGATAAAAGCCCAGCTCGCCCTTGGGCGATTCAATCCGTCCGTAGGCCTCCCCCGGCTTGGGACGGAAGTTGCGAAGTCTCGCCTTGGGATCCATCACCGGCCCGCCGGGAATCTCCTTCATCGCCTGCTGCAGAATCCCCAGCGACTGCCGCAGTTCCAGCAGGCGGATCATGAAACGGTCATAGACATCGCCGTGCTCGCCCAGTGGAACCTTGAAGTCAAACCGGTCATAGATGCCGTAGTGGTCCACTTTGCGAATGTCATAGTTCACACCCGACGCGCGCAGCCCCGGCCCGGTCACTCCTGCGCTGACCGCCAAATCCGCCGGCAGCACGCCCACGCCCTGCGTCCGCGCCATCAGAATTTCGTTGGTCACCAGCAGCCGCTCAAACTCATCCACCGCCTGCGGCAGGCTGTCCAGCACCGTGCGCACTTCGCCAAACCACGCCTGGCTGGCATCCACGCGGCAGCCGCCAAAGCGCATGTAGTTGCACATCATGCGCGAGCCGGTCAGCGCCTCAAACAAATCCAGAATCTTTTCGCGCTCGCGGAAGGCATACATCAGCGGAGTGCCGCTGGCGCCCATGTCCTGAATCAGAAAGCCCACCGAGAGCATGTGGTTCTGCACGCGCGTCAGCTCGCCCACAATCACGCGCAGATACTCGGCCCGCTCCGGCACCTCCTGCCCGGCAAGCTTTTCCACCGCCAGCGCATAGGCCCAGTTGTTGGTCAGTGAGCAGATGTAATCCAGCCGGTCCGTATAAGGCATTGAGGCCAGATAGCTGTTTGCCTCGCCCAGCTTCTCATGGTTGCGGTGCAGATAGCCAAAGACCGGCTTCAGGCGCACAATCCGCTCGCCGTCCAGTGTCACGTCCATGCGGAAAACGCCGTGCGTGGACGGGTGATGCGGCCCCATCGCCACTTCCAGCAGCTCGGTGCCGCTTTCGGGATCAATCACTGACCGGCCTTCAATTCCGGCCTTGCCCGTGGGGCGCGCGTAGGCTTCCATCGCAGGATTTGTGACAGGATTCGCAACAGGATTCGTGACGGGATTCGTCATTGCGCTGAACCCTCCTGGCCGGGCTCCACGCACTCGCCTGCAGCACGATGCGCCTCAGCGCGCTTCAGCACCTCATCGTGCGCCGTGGGCTCGTACTCGAAATCGTCCGGCTCCACGTAGTCGCGCCGCATGGGGTAATCCTTGAAGCCATCCCACATCAGAATGCGCCGCAGGTCGGGGTGCCCTTCAAAAACCACGCCGTACAAATCGAAGACTTCGCGCTCCTGGAACTCCGCCGCGCGCCACACCGGCGTAAGCGATGGCAGGGTTACCTTGTCGCTCCGGTTCCCGGTGCGCATCCGCAGCACCACCGGCCCGTGCTTCTTGGTCATTGAGAACAGGTGATAGACCACTTCGAGACAGCCGGGCTCGACGCGCTTGCGCGTCTCCTCCACCGTCTCTTCCATGGTCTTCTCTACTCCGTCCACGGTCTTCGTCACCGGCTTGGTCGCCTTCACCTTTTCGGTGATCTCCTTGTCGGGCCAGTCAACGCCCGTCACGTTGGAGAGAAAATTCAGCTCCAGCTCCGCGTCGTCGCGTAAAAACGTCGCCACGGCCACGGCGCTCCCCGCCCCAAGCAGCAGCGAGTGCTGCGCGCTGGGTCCGGGATTGGTCACGATCTCCACGCCCGCGCCGGGCACGGCAGCTTCAATCGCGGCCTTGATCTCCTCCACCGTCTTCATCAACGAATCACCACCGGCACGGTCCAGACATTCTTGTTGGCGGGCGGCTCCAGGTCATGCTCGCCCATCTCCGGCACCGGAAATTCTCCGGGCGCATTCTCATCCAGGAAGCGCGGCCTGTTTTCTCCCGTCAATGACTGGCCGTCAATCTTTTTCTGCAAGGCGATGAAGGCCTCCAGCAGCGCCTCCGGCCGCGGCGGGCAGCCCGGAATGTGTACGTCCACCGGAATGTAACGGTCAATCCCCTTCAGCACGTTGTACCCCTGCTTGAACGGTCCGCCGGAGATGGCGCAGGCGCCCATGGCAATCACATAGCGCGGCTCGGCCATCTGGTTGTAAAGCCGCACCACCTGCGGGGCCATCTTCTTGGTCACCGTGCCGGAGATGATCATCATGTCGGCCTGGCGCGGCGACGGACGAAAAACCTCCGCCCCGAAGCGCGCAAGGTCATAGCGCGCCATGGTCGTCGCAATCATCTCGATTGCGCAGCAGGCCAGCCCGAAGTTCATGGGCCAGATGGAGCTGCGCCGGCCCCAGTTGTAAAGCTCTTCGAGAGTCGTGACGAAGACGCCCTGCTTGCCCAGTTCGATCTTCAGTTTTTCATCCACAGCCATTCCGGACTCCTGACTCCCCGGTTCCCCGTCGCTGCCGTTATTCCCAGGCCAGCACACCCTTGGCCCACGCCCACGCCAGGCCTTCCACCAGCAGCAGCACAAACACCAGCATGGCCGCGCAGGCCTCCAGGCCCAGTCCCGTGAACGCCACGGCAAAGGGCAGCAAAAACACCGCTTCCACGTCAAAAATAAGAAAAATGATTCCGTACAGGTAGTAAGCCGGGCGGAATTGCACCCACGCGTCGCCTTGCGACTCCAGCCCGCACTCGTAAATCGCGTTCTTGATCGCGTTGGGCTTGGCCGGCGCCAGCATCCTGCGCCACAGCCACGCCAGCCCCAGCGGCGTCAGCCCGAAACCAAGGGCGGCCACGAAAAGAACTGCGAGGGAAAAATAAGGGCTTGAGGTCATCGCGCAACTCGAAACCGTCTCTTCCAAACTAACAGTTTCGGCCCTGCTTTGGCGAAGCGGATGTGCGCCGGAACACACTCGTCAGGCCTGATTTATCCCCATTCATCCCACTCTGTGAACCGTTGGCTGCAATCGTCCCGAGGCGCGCCGGCTTCAGAGCCGCTCCCCTTTCAGCGCATCAATCCTCCACCTTTCGATGGAAGACAATTTTGCCCCTCAAGCTGTTACCTTTGCAGGTGGTTCCGTGGCGTCTCTTCCCGGCGTCCTGGCGCTCCGGTTTTCACATCCCCGCTTTTCATTTCCGGGAGATCAAACGCTCGATGTCCAAGACCCCTTTCCGCCGATGGTATTTTGCAGCTCTTGCCCTCCCCGCGTCTCTGCTGGTTGCGCTCACAGTCAATTGCGCAGTGCTGGCGGCTTCTCGTCCCGCGCAGGCAGGCTCATCGGCATCCGCACCGCCAACGAGCAACACCCCCAATGGGCCAAATACCGCGCCGAGGACCACACCCAACAACGTGCCCAACGTCGTGCCCGACAGCGTGCCCGGCGAGTCGCACAATCCCGGTGTTCCCCACGCGCCCAACGACCCCATCCCCGACTACGCGACGCATGTGCCCATCACCGGGACGCTCACGCCGTTTCATGAGTCGGTGGCCGCCCGCTACAACTACTTCTTCGGCAAGGACTATCCCTTCCTGCCCTCCAATGCCACCTCCGCCAACGGCCAGTTCCTGAACCCGCGCAGCTTTTACACCGCGAAATACTGCGGCCACTGCCATCAGGAGGCCTACAACGAGTGGCGCCAGTCGGCCCACTCCTCCAGCTTTCGCCAGCCGTGGTACTTGAAGAACGTGAACCTGCTCATCGCGAAGAAGGGCGTGCAGTACTCGCGCCATTGCGAGGGCTGCCACAATCCCGTCGCACTGCTTTCCGGCGATCTCTCGCAGGGCATGCCCGTAAAGCGCCCGTTTGAGGACGAGGGCATCACCTGCGAGACCTGCCACTCCATGATCTCCACCGACGCGACCGGCACCGGCAGCTACGTGATGGGCACGCCCGCCGTGCTTGTGGACGCCAACGGAAAGCCCATCACCGGCCCCGTCTCTGACGCGGAAATCCTGGCGCACCTTGACCGGCATGACAAGGCCGTGATGCGCCCGCTTTACAAGACGCCGGAGCTCTGCGCGGCATGCCACAAGGCCGCCATTCCGCGCGAGTTGGACGACTACAAATTTCTCCGCGCCTTCACCGTTTACGACGAATGGCAGGGCTCCAGCTTCAGCAAGCAGAATCCGCTGCCCGCCTATCGCAAGGACGTTGTCTCCACCTGCCAGACCTGCCACATGCCGCTGGAAACTGTGGAGGCCGGCGTCTCAGAACCCGCCGCCAAGAACGGCAAAATCTTCAGCCATCGCTGGCTTGGCGGCGACACCCTGAACGCCGCCTATTACAAGTACCCCGAGCAGTTGAAGAAGCTCGCAGGGTTTCTGCAGCATGGCCCCGACGGCAAGGGCGTCCTCAACATCGATTTCTTCGGCCTGGAGAACGAAAGCGCCGCCGCCACCACGCATGACCAGGTGCTCATCGCACCGCTGGGGCTCACGCGCTTCTCGCTCGCACCCGGTGAAACCCTTATCGCCGACGTCGTGATTCAGAACAAGGGCATCGGCCACTCCTTTATACCGGAGCAGCGCGACTTCTACGAGGCCTGGGTCGACTTCACCGTGAAAAACTCGGCCGGCAAAACCCTGGCGGAAAGCGGATTTCTGCAGCCGGACGGCTATCTGGATCCCTCCGCCCACTCCTTCACCAACCGGCTCATCAACAACAAGGGCACGCTCAACGGCCACCACCAGATCTGGAACAATCGCGTGCTGGCCTACAACAACACCATCCAGTCCGGCCGCTCGCAGCTTGTCCGCTACCGCTTCCGCCTGCCCAAGGACATCACCGGCTCCATCACCCTTACGGCCACGGTGAAGTACCGCCGCTTCAACCAGCGCTTCATCAGCTACGTTTTTGGAGTGAAGAATTATCCCGAGCCAATCGTCGCCATAGCCTCGGATTCCCGCACCTTCAACATCGGCCTGAACACGCCCACGCCGCCGCAGCCTGACCAGAATCCCGAGTGGATGCGCTGGAACAACTACGGCATTGCGCTGCTGGATGCGCAGCAATACCAGGCCAGCGTGGACGCCTTTGAGCACGTCGCCAGCCTTCGCCCGGACTATGCCGACGCATACACCAACATGGCCCTTGTGGAGATTGCGTGGGAGCGCTACAAGGATGCCGGCGGCAATCTGCAAAAGGCTCTGGCGCTGCTGCCCGGCGACCCGCGCGCGCTTTACTACCGCGCCATTGTGGAGCGCAATGCAGGCCGGAATGAGGAGGCCATCAACGACTTCAAGGCCGTCCTCGCAAAATACCCGCGCGCAAAGGACGCGCTGCGCGAGCTAGGCTTCAGCTACTTCCAGGAGCATCACTACGCCGAGGCGGAAGTGGAATACCAGGCGCTGCAGGGCGTTGACCCGGACAGCCTGGCCGCGCATTACTCGCTGGCCATCATCTATCGCCGCCTGGGCGACAGAAAGAAATCGGCCATTGAATCCGCCAAATTCGCCGACCAGAAAAACGACCCCACGGCCGGCATGTACGCGCTCATGTTCCTGCGCCGCCATCCTGAGGTTGCCGCGGAGAGCGTGGTGTGGCACGTCCACGACCTGACCGGCGACCAGGTGAAACAACCCGCCAAGATTCAGTACCACTACATTCCCGGTGCGGGCCGCTGAGCAATCGTTCCATCGCATCGTCCCGAATTCCGGTTGCTCCACTTCAAATTCCTCCACGGCCCCGCGCGTTGGGGCCGCTCTTTTTCAGCGTGCGTCCTCCGCCGCGCCGCCATAGCTGGCCAGCACATCTCCCTTCAGGCTCAGCAATAGCAATGCGCCACGCTGCCGCTTGAGCGTGAAGTGAATGTGCGCGCCGGTCCGGGCATCCATTAGATTTACCGCCTGCGGCTGGTCGCTCTCATTGCTGAAGCTGTAAAGCTCCGCATCCGGCAGCTCCGTGGGAAACGCCAGCACCGCATTGCCCAGCGGCGTCACTTCATGAAACGCCGGCTGCACGCCGGCCTCGGCGAGCGCCCAGCGATAGAGCGCCGCCGTTGCCGTGGTTCCGCTGGCAAACTCCACCGGATCGGCCGCCCACAAAATTCTTCCCTGCCCATGCGGCACCACCTGCACGGATTTTCCATCCGCAAAGCGCATCGTCCACGTTGCCGACTGCTGCACATCGGCCGGAAATCCCAGCGCGAAGGTCTGCCCGTTGGGCAATGCCAACGAAGACCCGCGCACCACCAGAGGAATTTCCTTTGCCTTCACGCCGAGCGGGGTCATCCGGTCCACCGGCTGCCAGTGCGCGTCGCGATCCACGGGCCCGGTCACCAGCAGCGTGCCGCCGTGCGCCACATAGGCCATCAGCGCATCCCACGCCTTTTGCGTGAGCCCCTGCGGCGCAGGCAGAAACACCAGCTTCGGCGTGCCCAGCTCCGCCAGCCGATTCTCCGGCAGCATGCGCAGCGGCGTGTGGTCCCAGTAAGCCATGGCGCGCAGCGCGTGCTTTTGCGTGTTCAGCCCGAGGCCGCCCAGCACGGAATAGAGCAGCGCCTGCGAGGTCACCATCGTCACCGCGGGCGGCTCAATCCGCGTAAAGCTCTGCGGGCTTTTCGCCGCAAACTTTGCGTAGCCGGCCAGCACGCGCGCCTCGGGTTTCTCGGTTCCGTCGGGCCGCACGGCGCCAATCGGCACTTCATTGTCATTGGCCATGTAGGCATTCACATTCCACACCCATTCCAGCGCGCCCGTGCCCTGCGCAAAGGCAATGGCAATCTTCCGCTCCAGTTGCCAGCCCTCCACCTTCGCGCTCAGCCGCAACCGGTCATCCAGCGTCAGCCGCCGCTGCTCGCCGGTCTCCTGGATGAGCATCGGTTTGCCGGGCATTTTGGGCGCCAGGGATGCCCACAGAATTGCGTCGTAGTCCCACCAGGTGTGGTCCGCCGTGAAGTCAAGCTGCGGCGAATAGAACGCCGGAGACAGCCGGCCCGCCACTCCGCCTTCGTCCTGACCGACGGTGATGAGCTGCTCGGATCCGGTTCCGCGAATCATGGTACGCATCTGCCCCACCCAGTCCACAAACACGTGCTGCGTGAACAGCGCGTAATCGTAAACCTTGAGCGGATTGAAGCCGCTGCGGGCCGCATCCGGTGAGAAGGCTCCGGGCTTTGGCAGCGCCAGCGGGTCCTGCGCCGCCTGCTCCGGCGCGGCCGCCGTGGGATGCAGTTGCAAATCGCGCCCGATGCCCAGCGACGGCTCGGCCCAGGCGTGCAGCAGCAGAGCCTTGTCGGGGTAACGCGCGTCAATCCATTTGCGCCAAGCCGCCTTCTCGAATGCGTCATAGTCCGGCATGGTGTGCCACAGATTCCTGTTCGCGCTCGGCTCGTTGATCAGGTCCCAGGCCAGAAACGGCACCGCATGGAAGCGCGCCACCAGCGAGCGCGCATAGCGCATCTCCGCGCGCACCGCCACGGGATCGAGATAGCCGTTCTTTCCGCCGAAGGTGTCGGGATAGAACGCGAAGAGATTGAACTGCACCGGCAAATCGTTGTGCCGCGCGCACATCAGAAACGCTTCAACAGTGCGCAACGACTTTTCGCTCATCTGCCCATCCGGCGCAAGCATTTTCTGCCACGTCGTCCACAGCCCGGTGCGAATCATGTTCAGCCCGTCGCCGTGAATCTGCGCCATGTCGTGCTCCCACACGTAGGCATTCGGCTTCAGCAAGTAGAGCCGCGCGACGTCGCCGCTCATATAGGTTGTGCCCACCACGGGCAGCGGCTTGCCATCCAGCTCAAAGTAATCCGGGCCCACGGTCAATTTCGGTCCGCTCAGCAGATACTTCCAGTCGCGCATCCAAAAGCCCGACCAGTAGCGCCGCAACGGCTTGCCGCCGCGCTCGAGCGTAGCCTCCACCGTGTGGAAGCCCTTGCCCTCCGCCGCGCCCGCCGGCAGCGTGATGGCCGGCTTTACGGGAACGGCGGCGTCATAGTGCACCGCGCCGTCCTCGCTCGTTACGCGCACATGCAGCTCATCGCCGGCCTCCTGCACAGTGAGCGCGCCCAGTTGCGCCCAGTCAAACTCGAGCGGCTCACCCGGCACAAACAGCGGTACGCGCGGACGAAACGTAAAATCCTCCTGCCTGCGAGTTGCCATGGCAGCCAGCATGCTCAGCAGCTTTGTGTGCGCGTAGAAGTCCGCATCCGGCTGGCACGCCACCAGAATCCATCGCCCGCCCACAAAGCGATGCGCATAGTGGTCAAGCTCAATCACCGGCGCGGCCAGCTTGTGTCCCGCGCGCTCACCCCACGCCAGCGTCGTCAGCCCCATGTCCACGCCGCCCGTTGCGCCGCCCGTCGAGTCGTAATTGACCACCGACAGCCGCACCACCGGACTGAAGGCGCGCTTCCAGCCGAACTCCGGCAATTGCGGAAACACATCGCCGTTCGGCATATACGCCAGAGTCGACGAGCCCGGCGTCCGCTGATATCCATCGATGAAAAGCTCCAGCGTCTGCGCCGTGCCGGCGCTGCGCAGATGCCATCCGCTCGCGTCCTGATACGCCGCGTGCGTAAATGCCTTGCCGCCCAGCACCAGCAGGTTGCCGCCGCCGTCCAGGTAACGCAGAATCGCATCCCAGTCCGCTTCAGGCCATGCAGACCCATACGGCAGCACCAGCAGGTTCGTATCCTTTGCCGCCAAGGCGGCTGGCAGTTCCGCCGCATCGGCAAATTGCGCTCCGTCAAACGCGGCTCGCAGCCCAGCCTCTTGCGGCGCGACAGAATCCGCCGCCGGAAAGCCCGCCTGCCAAAAGACCACAGTCTTCGCTGCTGCACACGCCGGAGCCAGCGCCATCAACAACGGCAAAATTCCGCACAGAAATCTACGCATAAAGACAGAACCCTCCCGCTCAGCGGCTCCACCTTAGCACACTGTGCCTGCGCTGCGGCCGGGCGACCGCCTGCTGATTATCGCGGACCATGATGCGCAGAGCGAGCTGGCACGGCGCCTTTCGCATCCCTCCGCCGTGCAGCAAAAGGCCGGGCTGGCCGTCACGTCTTAGAGAATCCGTTCGCATCGGCTCCGTTACAATCAGCGTGATGACCACCCCGACCTTCGCTCAGCAACTGCTGTCTCTTCTAGCCCGCACCAGCTTCCGCCTGGGCCAGTTCAAGCTCTCCTCCGGCGGCACCAGCGACTACTACATCGACTGCCGCACCACTACGCTCCACGCGGAAGGCGGACGGCTCACCGGCCACGCCATTCTTGATCTGCTGGAGCAACACCGCGTGGACGCAGAGGCCGTAGGCGGGCTCACCTTGGGCGCAGATCCCATCGTTTCCAATGTGGCCACGGCCAGCGCCTGGCGCGCGCAGCAGAATCCTTCCGCGCCGCTGCTGCACGGCTTTCTGGTGCGCAAAGCTGAAAAAACCCACGGCACCGGCCGCCGCATTGAGGGCTTTTGCCGCGAGAGAGCGCGCGTGGTGATTGTGGACGACGTGTGCACCACCGGCGCCTCCACCATCGCCGCCCTGCAGGCCGCGCAGGAAGCCGGCATGACGGTTGCCGCCGTGGTTTGCATTGTGGAGCGCGAAGAAGCCAGCGGCCGCCCCGCCGTGGAAGCCGCCGCGCAGGGCGCGCCCTTTCTGGCCCTCTTCACCGCAGCCCAGGTTCGCGCCGAGCACATCCGCCAGTTGCCGCCCGTGCAGTCCTGATTGCGCCGCTGCCTGATTTCTGCAATGCCGCCAAACGCAAAACGGCCCCGGAGTTTTCCTCCGAGGCCGCTTCAGGTTTCGCGCTGGACTACGCCCGTGACAACGCCCGTTGATTTGAGGGTGCCGGAGACCGGCGCAACCGGCTTAGCGTCCGCCGGAAGGCGTCGTCTCCGCTGCCGACTGGTCAGTGCTGGCGCCGGTATTCATGTTCGAGAGCAACTGCACTTCGACACGCCGGTTCTCCTTGCGTCCCGACGCCGTCGAGTTCGAGGCAACCTCTACATCCTTGCCGATGCCGATGAGGTAAAAGCGGTGCGGCGCCACGCCGTACTTCGACGCCAGATATTGCACCACGGCGTCCGCGCGGCGATTGCTCAGCGCGTAGTTGTACTGCTTGGAGCCCGTCGAGTCCGTTCCGCCGGTCACTTCCAGAATGTAGCTCTTGGCTGAAGTGAGCTGCGATGCGAACTGGTCTAGCTTGTCCTTCGCGTCCGCGGTCAGCACTGCCTTGTCAAAGCCAAAGTGCACGGAAACGTCAGCCATCTGCTTGTAGTTGTCCAGGCCCTTCACCACGCTGTCCAGCGAGTCGGCGCGATTCACGGCGTCGTTTGCCGCGGTGGTTGCGTTGCTGGCCGCCGTGGACGCGCTTTGCGCACTCTGGTTCGCCGTTGCCGCAGCGCCCTGCGCCTGATCAATGCCCGCCTGCGCTCTCTGGTTCACGTCCTGCAGCTCGCGAGCGTTTGCCTCCGTTTTCTCTTCCAGTTGGCCGGTGTGCTGAATCAGCGGAGCCGTCTGCGTATGCACCCAGTTCTTGGTCGCGCAGCCCGTCACGCTCATCACCGCCATCGCCGTCGTCGCCATCCACAAGCCGTACCGATTCGTTGCCATCGTTTCCTCTTTCCGCCGCGTTCTGGTTTCTGGTCCCTCGTCAGGAAGCACACGCGGCAGTCATCTTCTCGCCCATGACCATTGCACCCCCGTGACCAAACCCGCCCTTTCACGCATCTGCTTCTGTATGAGATAGATGTATGCGCACCCTCAGAGCCGTTTGCCGTCCTTTACCGTGTAATTCTTACCCGCACCGGTAAGGATTTCCCTGCAAATCCGGCCGCAGGCACGTTTGTATCGCCCACCCGCTATGCTAGAAAGTGGGCTTTGCCCGGCGGAGTTCGGCGCGGTTTCCGACCTGCCGCGCTCAGCAATCCGTCCACTGCGGGCCGCATTCTTCTATGGACCTCTACGAGAAAATCCGCGCCCTGCCCACCCAGCCCGGTGTGTATCTCTACAAGAATGCCGAGGGCGAGGTCATCTACGTCGGCAAGGCGAAGAATCTGCGCGCGCGCGTGCGGTCCTACCTGCTGGAGGCATCGCAGGCCAACGCCAAAACCGGCTCGCTGATGCGCGAGGCCGTCGATCTCGACTACATTCTTGTGGCCAACGAGCAGGAAGCGCTGGCTCTGGAAAACAATCTCATCAAGCAGCGCAAGCCGCGCTTCAACATTCTGCTGCGCGACGACAAGACCTACCCCTATGTAAAGCTCACGCTGGCCGACCGCTATCCCAAGATTTTTGTCACGCGGCGGCTGCGCAAGGACGGCGCGGCCTACTACGGACCCTACTTTCCCGGCAACCTTGCCTATCGCGTGGCGGAGCTCATCCACCGCAGCTTTCTGCTGCCCAGTTGCAAGGTCGACCTCTCGCGCTATCATCCGCGCGCCTGCCTGCAGTACTACATCCATCGCTGCCTGGGGCCGTGCGTGGAAGGCCTGACCACGCCGGAGATCTATGCAAACGCCGTGCGCGACGCGCAGCTTTTTCTCGAAGGCCGTCATGCCGAGCTGGAAAAAACGCTGACCGCGCGCATGACAGCAGCCGCCGAAGCCGAGATGTTTGAAGCCGCGGCGCGCCTGCGTGACCAGCTTTCGACCGTGAAACAAATCAGCGAGAAACAGCGCATCGCCACGGCCGAACAAGGCGACGAGGCCGACGTCTTCGGCTACCACTTTGAAGACGGCGCGCTGGCCGTGAATCTTTTTCACATTCGCTCAGGAAAAATCGTCGACCGGCGCGAATTTTTCTGGGAGGACATTCCGGATTTATTGGAAGCCAATGTCGAAGACCCGGAAGAATTGGAAGGCAGCGCAACGGCTGCCGATTCCGCGGTGAATCCTGAGTTCCGGCCTCCTGAGTTTCATCCGGGACCGTTCTTCTCCGCACTGCTCAAGCAGCTTTATATCGATCAGCACTATGTTCCGCGCGCCATCCTTGCGCCCGTCGAGTTCGATGACCGCGAGTCGCTCGCCGATCTTCTTACGGCCCGCACCGGCCATCGCATCGAAATCGCCGTCCCCCAGCGCGGCGAAAAGCGCTCGCTCGTCGACCTGGCCGGGCAAAACGCGCATCAGTCGCACACGCAGCGCTTCCGCGTGCTGGAACCCTCGCGCAAGGCCATTCAGGAGTCGCTGGCCGACGCGCTGATGCTGCCCGAGCTGCCGCGCCGCATTGAGTGCTTTGACATTTCGCACATCCAGGGCGCGGAGACCGTCGCCTCGCTCGTGGTTTGGGAAGACGGCAAGATGAACAAGTCGGCCTATCGCAAATTCAAGGTGATGACGGTGCTGGGCGTGGACGACTTTGCGTCGATGCGCGAGGTGGTCCATCGCCGCTACAAGCGACTGAAGGATGAAGACAAGCCCATGCCTTCGCTCATCCTGATTGATGGCGGCCTGGGCCAGCTCCATGCCGCTGCCGACGCGCTGGAATCGCTCGGCTTCACTTCGCAGCCGCTCGCGTCCATCGCCAAAAAAGAAGAAGTCATCTACCTGCACGGCGCGGAAGACGAGCCCATCGTGCTAGACCGCCGCTCGCCCGTGCTGCACCTTGTCCAACTCATCCGCGACGAGAGCCACCGCTTCGCCATCGGCTACCATCGCCAGCGCCGCGCCATGCGCGACCGCGACTCCGAGCTGCTGGCCATTCCCGGCGTGGGCGCGCAAACCCGCCAGCGCCTGCTGACCCACTTCGGCAGCCTGCGCGATGTGCAGCAGGCTACAGTCGAGTCGCTGGCGGCGGTGGTGCCGAGAAAGACAGCGCAGGCAATCTGGGAGCATTTCCACGCTGAGGATGTCGTCCGTGCCGCCGCGCGAGCACTTGCCGCAATGGGCGGCACAGATCCTGACGCGAAAGCTCCACCGCGACGACGGATGAAGCTCTGAATCGCCTGGGGTCTAATAACCCGGCCCCGCCAGCCAACGGCCGCCGGCCGCCGATGAAGCTGTGCTACCCTCTCCTCACCGCATGAGTGCTTCCCTTCCCGCGCAACCGCAGCAGACGCCGGCTGACCTGCCCCGCGTGCTTGGTGCAAGCCAGGCCACCGCGATTGTTGTGGGCACCATCATCGGCAGCGGCATCTTTCTGGTGCCGCGCGAGATGATGCAGGACACCGGCTCCTCCACGCTTGTCTATCTTGCCTGGATTGTCGGCGGCCTGCTCTCGCTCTTCGGCGCCATCACTTATGCCGAGCTGGGCGCCATGCTGCCCTATGCGGGCGGCGAGTACGTTTACCTGCGCGGCGCGTACGGCGACACCACGGCCTTCCTTTACATGTGGACATGGTTCGCCGTGGCCAAGCCCGCGTCCATTGCCGCCGTCACCATCGGCCTGGCGCGCACGCTGGAGTTCTTTCCCGCCTTCGGCTGGCTGGGCGCGCACGTTGCGGGCACTCCGCTGCTGGGCTCGCAGCTCTTCGCCATCGCCGTCACCTGGTTGATGACCGGCCTGAACTATCTCGGCATCAAGAAGGCCGGCGACTTCCAACTCGTCTTCACCGTTCTCAAAGCCGTGCTGATTCTCATCGTGGTGGGCGTCTGCTTTAGGGCGGCCGGCGGCGCGTGGGGAAACTTCTCCACCTCGCTGCCCCATGCCACCGGTGGCTTCAGCGGCTTTATGCTGGCGCTCATCGCCACGCTGTGGGCTTACGACGGCTGGAATGACCTGACCATGGTTGCCGGCGAGGTCCGCAGGCCTGAGCGCAGCCTGCCCATCGCGCTCATCGGCGGCCTGTTTGCCGTGGGCGCGCTTTTTATGGCCACCAACGCCGCCATTCAATACGTTTTGCCCGCGGCGCAAATTGCGGCAAGCGAGCGCCCGGCCGTTGCCGCACTCAACGCCGTTGCAGGCCCGGCGGGCGCGGGCTTTGTGGCCGCTGCCATGGCGCTCAGCATCTTTGTCACGCTCAACGGAACGGTGATGTCTGGCGCGCGGGTTCCCTTTGCCGCCGCGCGCGACCGGCTTTTCTTCGCCCGCTTCGCACACATTCACCCGCGCTTCCAGTCGCCCTCCACCTCGCTCCTGGTGCAGGGCCTGCTCTCCACCGTTCTGCTGCTCTTCCTCAGCCGATTCCAGCAGCACTTTGAGCTGGCGGTTTTTGCCGAGTGGCTGTTTTACATGCTCACGGCCGCCACCATCTTTCTTTATCGCCGCCGCCATCCTGAATACGCGCGCCCTTATCGCGCGAGGGGTTATCCGGTGCTGCCGGCCATCTTCGTTCTCTCGGCTGCCGCCGTGCTCTTCTGGAGCTATGCCGGCAATCTTCGCGGCTCGCTGCTGGGCACCGCGCTCATCCTTGCGGGCCTGCCGGTTCTGTGGCTGGTGCGGCGAAGATATGGACCGTCGCTTCCGCCCGAGTCCGCGCCCGCGCCCCATTGAATCGGGCGCGCCCTCACCCTTCGCCCCGCCAGCCCGTCCAACATGCAGGAATTCCGCATCCCCGGCGGCGATTCTGTCATCTTTGAAGACAATGCCGAGTCCTCTCGACAACCCAATCTGGCACGCGCTGCACACCGAGCACAGCTACCTTGCCGTGGACGCGGGGCTGGCGCGCCGCTATCCCGCCGCCATTGGCCCGCTGAGCGGCATGGCCGACCCCGCGCCGCACAGTCTCGAGTCACTGCGCGCGCTCGCCGAGCCCTCCGGCCGCCTGGCGCTTTTCCTTGAGGAGCCGCTCGAGGAAACGCCCGGATGGACACTGGATCGCGCCGCCATTCTGAGCCAGATGATTGCACCGGGCAGCGCCGGACCCGGCGACGACGAACCGGAAGCCGGCCCGGAAGCCGAGCCGGAAGCTGAACCGGAAGCTGAACCGGAGGATGGATCCGCATCGAACGCGGCGACCGTTCGCCCGCTGGGCGCATCGGATGTGCCTGCCATGCTCGCGCTCACCCGCCTCACGGAGCCCGGCCCTTTTCGCGAGCGGACGCACGAGCTGGGCGCATTCTTCGGCATCTTCGAGGACGGCCGCCTGGTCGCCATGGCCGGCCAGCGCCTGCACCTGCCGCGCTATGTGGAAGTGAGCGCCGTGTGCACGCACCCTGACGTGCGCGGCCGCGGCCATGCCCGCGTTCTTATCCAGGCCGTGATGCGCGAGATTCGCCGGCGCGGCAAAACGCCGTTTCTGCACGTGCTGGCAGAGAACCGCTCCGCCATTCGTGTCTACGAGTCGCTTGGCTTCACTCTCCGCCGCAATCTCCATCTTGCCGTGCTGAAACACGAGCCCTGAGCCCGCGCGCGCCCGGCTCGTCTATGCTGAAAAGTGCCATGCCCAAGCGCTCCCGCCTAGGACAGAATTTTCTCCACGACGCGCAGGCCATCCAGCGCATTGCCGAGGCGCTTGGCCGCTGCGCCGGACGCACCGTGGTGGAAATTGGCCCCGGCCGCGGCGCAATCACGCGCATTCTGGCCGCGCGCTGCGCACGTCTGCTGGCCATCGAGCTTGACCCGGAGCTCGCCGCGCAGCTTCGCGCCGAACTCGCGGGCGAAAACGCGACGGTGCTGACGGAGGACGTGCTCCAATTCGACTTTGCCGCAGCCGCCGCCGCTGCGGGCCAGCCGCTGCTGGTGGCCGGCAACCTGCCGTACTACATCACCTCGCCCATTCTTCTGCGCCTGGCCGCAGCGCATGCCTCGCTGGAGCACGCGGTGCTGATGGTGCAGCGCGAAGTGGCGGATCGCGTTGCCGCGCAGCCCGGCGGGCGCGACTACGGCCTGCTCTCGGCCACCGTGCAGCTTTACGGGCCGGTGGAAATGCTCTTCACGCTGCCGCCCAGCGCATTTTCTCCGCCGCCCAAGGTCCACTCGGCGGTCTTCCGCTGGCGTTTTGCGCCGCGCTTTACCCAGTTGGGCGTTCTAGAAAAACCGTTCCTGAATTTTCTTCGCGCGCTCTTCGCGCAAAAGCGCAAGACCCTGGTGAACAACCTGCGCGCCGCCGGATTTTCCGCGCCGGACCTTGCCGCAGCTCTCGCGCATGCGTCCATCCCTGTGCAGGCGCGGGCGGAAACGCTGGCGCTCGAGGAGTTCGCCGCGCTGTGGCATGCTCTCCACGCAGAAGGGGCTGCCTCGATTTCCGAAGCAGCCCCGTAGTTTCCCTTGCTTCTTGCTTGTTGCCGCGCCTGAGTTGCGTGTGGCCTTAGCGCGGCCTGCCGCCGCCGGAGGGATGCGCTCCGCCGCCGCCGCCACCTGCGCTCACATGCGCGCCGCCACCGCCGCCGCCACCGGAGGGATGTCCACCTCCGCCGCCCGCGGATGGATGGCCTCCGCCGCCGCCCGAGGGCCGGCTTTGATTGCCGCCGTAGTTGCGGCTTGGAGCAGGGGCAACGGGCCGCTGAGGAGCAACGGGCCGTTGAGGAGCAGCGGGCCGCTGGCCCCATGCGCCGGAGGAAGGCCGCTGCGGCGTGCCACGGTAAACGGGTTGATTCGGCGTGGGCCCGGTGGCCGGATGCTGAAGCGTGTTCCAGAAGGAATCGCGTTCCTGCTGGGTCTGGTTGGGCGATTGCGTATAGCCGTAGTGCACGCCGCCATTGTTCTGCACCGTCCGATTCTCCTGAGTCTGGTGGCCATAGAAGGGCCGTGGAGAAAGCGGCTTCCTGGGCGCAACCGGATTGCCGCCCATCATTACCGGCGCATTCCTGGTGCGCAGAGCCACGTCAGACGAGCTGTGCGCCAGCCGGTTGAAGGCAACCACGGGATGCGGCTGATAACCCACGCCGGGCCGCCCCACATGCTCATTGCCCTTTGGCATCACGGGGCCGCCACGCGGCTTGACCGGCGGCCGGAAACGCCGCGGAGCATTGCGCACGTTGTAGTTCCATCCGCCGCCGCCATACCACCACGGCTGGCCGCCGCCGGGATACCATCCCCAGCCAATGCCTTCATACCAGCCCCAGTAGCCTGACTGGTAAGGCAGGTAGCCCCAGGTCTCGCAGGAGGCCCACACATAGCCATAAGGCGGCATCCACACCCAGTTGCCGCATCCATACGGATCCCAACCCGAGCTCTCTGCCGCGTAAGGCGACCACACATCGCCGGTTCCCGGCACGTCATACCAACTTCCGTTCGCATCCAGGTCGCTCCAGGCGGGACTGTTGCCCTGGGCCACGTTGCTGGTGGCGTCGGTGCGGTCGGCCTCTTCGGCGGTCAATGCCTGGTCGCGATCATTGTTCCACTGGTCCCAGGAGTTCGGCTCAATTGACTCGGCAAGCTGGTAAGGCTGCGGCCCGGCGGACTCCAGGCTCACGCTCTGGCCGCCGTGTACATCCAGTGACAGGTTCTGCCCGCCGGCAAGATGCGCATTGCCTGAGAAGACCGCCAGATCTCCCGGCGGATTGTCCAGGTCCACGCGCATCACGGTAAAGCCGCTCGCCGTCACCGCATCGCTGCCAAACTGCACCTGCATGGAGCCGGAGCCCTGCCCGCCCTGCATCTCAAAATATCCCAGGCCGCTGTTCATCAGCATCACGGTCTCAGGACCGCTGGCCCCCTGCCGCAGCACGCTCAAGGTCAGCGAGCTGTCCGGCGCCACGCGCGCCACACTGCCATCTTCAAATTGAATTTCCGCGCGGCCGTCGTCGGAAGTGGTGATGCTTGTGCCCTCAAAGAGCGGAGTGTTCAGCGGCGCTTCCTGCGCAAGAATGGTGCCGGCCATGGAGAGCTGCACCTGTCCTTCCACATAGCTGAGCCGCACGGCTCGCGCGCCGGTACCGGTTGCGGTGTTGCCCGGGGCTGCATCCTGCGGGGCCATCTGCGGCGAGGGTTGCTGTGCCGCGGCCTGCCCTGCCGCCAGCACGCACGCCGCCGCCAGCGCCACTGCCGAGAACGTGAACTGCTTCCACCAGCCTGCTTCAATCTGATTCATACGGGGCCCCCTTTCGTGCCTTCACCCGCGCCTCCGGGTTTCCTGTTCCGGTCCTCGGAGGCCTACACACATTAGGACACAAACCCGGCCCGCAAAGTCGCGAAAAATCTTTGAACCCCATCACTTAAGGGTCACTTAATGTTCACGCGCAGCCTGGGCAAGCAGTTTTCTGGCCTGCTTTCTCACCCGCTCCATCACCGCCGGATCAGTCTCCAACCGCTGCAAAATTCCGCGAATTGCGTACATCTGCCGCAATCGGCCGTCGTTGGCCGCGTCCACCATAAAAGCCATCTCACGGTCCAATCCCAGGGGTTCGTGCTCGCGCAACAGCTCCAACTGCGCGCCTTCCATCAGGGTGGAGGCCACGGCCACCAGCGACTCGGCCAGCGCCTCAATCTGCTTGTTCTTCGAGTAGTTGAATCGGCAGCTTCCCGCGCCGTCGGGTCCGTGATAGCTCAGCGTCTTCCATCCCTGGAAGGCCACCTTCATGCGACTGGCGCACTCGATATTGAGAAAGTCGTTCTGCCGCACCGTGCGAAAAATCTCCGCCGTGAACTTCGGGCTCAGCTTAATCGCGCGGTCCACCGTGATGGGCGCAATGGTGGCAGGCTTTGGCGCGGTGGAGTTGGCGCGGTCTGCATGGAAGTGGCCGGTGCCGTCAGGATAGAGCGTGAGCGTCCACTCGGAGGGCGCAATCTGAGTGTTCTCGAAGCGGGCGCTGAAGACCGGTTCGGATTCCGGCCGGGCGTGCTCGGCAGGCTGCGGCGCGGCTGCGGCAGGCGGCTGCGGCCAGGATTGTGCAGCCTGTGCAATCGTCTGCTGTGCCGGAATTGACGCCGAGGCAACCGCCAGCATAGCCGCAACGATTGCCGCGCGAAATGGAGTTGCGCGCCTCACCGTGCCGCTCCCGGATGTGCCGCTCCCGGATGTGCCGCCGGATGTGTCGTGGGATGAGTTGCCGGCTGAGTTGCCTGCTGGGCCGTTTGCTGAGTGAGGGTCTGCGCCGTGTGAATGTGGCAGATGGCAATGGCCAGCGCGTCGGCAGCGTCGGCCGGCTGGGGAATCTCCTCGAGGTTGAGCAGGCGCGCCACCATGAACTGCACCTGCTCCTTTTTTGCCAGGCCGTAGCCCACCACGCTGGATTTGATTTTGAGCGGGGCATACTCGGCCACCGGCAGCCCCGCCGTGGCCGCAGCCAGCAAGGCAACGCCGCGCACCTGCCCCAGCTTAAGCGCGGACTTGGCGTTGACGGAGTAGAAGACCTCTTCAATGGCGACGACTTCCGGCTGCCAGCGCTCCAGCTCGCGCATGAGCTCAGTGAAAACCTGCCGCAGGCGCTCGGCCAGCGGCTTGGATTTCGGCAGGCGGATGGCCCCCAGCGCGCGGCACTCCAGCGTGGGCGTACGGCTTTGCTCGTCCGACTCGACGACCCCATACCCCGTCACTTCCGTGCCGCAGTCAATCCCAAACACCCGCATCGGCACTCAGTGTATCGCAGCCGGCATTTTCCTCGAGTGCTCGTGTGCAGGTGTCCGGCCTCGGCGTTTCCACCAACACACAACGGCCCCGCGGAGCCGTGGTGTCCCTCCGCGGGGCCCGATCATCCAACCGCCGTCCGCGGCTGGAGTTCTACTGCTCTTTCAGGTTCGACTTACGACTTACGACGGCGACTGCGCCGAGAGCCTGGACGCCTCATTCAGGTCAGCGTCGGCCTGCTTGTTGGCGGTTTTGGCGGCCTTCTTTGCCGCCTCCTTGGTGCTCACGGCCGGGCCGCCCAGGTTCTGGATTGCCTTGCCGAGGCTGACCGCGCCCTTGCCCGTCATCCGGGACTGCAAGTCTGCAAAGTTCAGGTTCAGATTCTTCGCCGCATGCATCGCCGCCACGCACCCGCCCAGGTTCTTGAACCCCTGGCAGGCGGTCTGCAGATTTCCGCCCGGAATCGTGACGCCGCTTTTGCCCAGCGCCGTCGTCAGGGAAGTATTCAGCTTTGCATTGCTCAGCACCTGGTTTGGGGAACTTGAACCCATGCGCGAACCCGACATGCCCGCGTGTACGTTCGCGTGGCCCATGTCCATTTCGGTTCCAGGACCCATGTGGGTGCCCATTCCGGCTCCCTGGCCCATTCCCGCGCCGGCGCCCGCGCCGTTCGGCTGGCCGTGCGGAGCACCACCCGGCTGGCCCTGCGGCGAACCACCCGGCCGGCCCTGCTGCCCGTATGCGAACACACCCAGAGCAAGCATTGCCGCACATGCAAACGATGTTCGAAGCAACCTCTGTTTCATCGCAACAACCTCCTTCTCCTTCAATCTCCCTGAGGACTGCCACGGCCCGTCCCCCCAACGACCCGTCACTCGAACCTGGAAGATTAGACCCACTTATCGCCGGAATCGTTGGCTAAATTTGTTCATCACGCCAAAAGTCCCGGCGGAAAATTTGATCTCATCGCGGGCGACTCCCGTGCGCTAAGTCCTTCTATACACGCAACAACGGCCCGGGAACGCTCAGGTTCCCAGGCCGCTGCCGGTGATCTGTTGGGATTGGACTAAGGCGAATCGCAACTCCGCGACTGCCCGTGGCGCGGCGGATTGGCTCCGCTACGTCTTACTTTGGGGTCTTGGGGCGCGACGCCCTAGGCCTCAGTCACCTCACGTAACGAACTACTGGAACAATCAATCTTCATAGGCTGGATCATCCTCCTTTCCCGTGTACTGCCACCGTACGACCGGCCGGCGCCGCGCGTCAAGACGGCGGCGGAAGGCGTGTTTCACAGAATTGCGAAAAACCGGCAACGATTTTGTGGAAAAGTGCAAATAAAAATATAGGGGGGGAGGGGGGTACCCTCCGGGCCAGCTATCAGCTTTCAGCCGTCAACCCTCAGCTTGGTGGTGGCTGGGTGAGGGTGTGGCTATTTCCAGTGTGGCAGGTTGCGCGAATTAATCGGCAAATTCTGAAGAATTATTTTTTGCCGGGTCATCGCCGGGTTTTGCGTTGGGCTTCCTGGCGCGGCCAATAGCCGAATTCGCCGGCGTAAAGCTCGCCCGCGAGATCGGCCATGCGCTGCTCCATGCGGGATTGTGCGTCGGCGATGGCGCGGTTGTAGACGACCGGGCCAATCTCTTCAAGGAAGTAATTCAACAGAAGACCGGCGGGCAGCTCGCCGAGGGGCTCGGTGAGGTTTTCGTCAAAGTAGCGGCGAAGTGAGGCGATGGCATCGGCCCGCGCCTGTTTGCTGAGCTCAATCGTCGTCATGTCCTCATTCCTCACCATCAGGTTAAATGCCTGCAACTCCCCTGCGCACCGCCTCCGCATGTATACTGGCCGCCTCCCCACGGGCATCGTGGTACACGGTAAATCTCAAGCCATTTGCCGGAGGTCGGACAATCCCATGAGCAATCCAGAAGTTTCCCTTCCCTCGATTCAACCGAACCGCAGAAATTTCCTCAGCGGCAGCGCCATGCTCACCGTCGGTCTTTGCGCTCTTGGCGCCGCGCCCACAGCACACGCCGCCAATGCGACCGGGCCCAACATCCTTGGCGCGCTGCCCGGCTACTCCCCGCAGGTCGGCACCTTCGTCTCTCTTCTCACCTGGATGCGGGAGCAGAACGGCGTGCTGCGCAGCACCAAGGGCCTCACGCAGCCTGATCTCGACTACCTCTTCGACAAGAATGCCAACTCCATCGGCGCGCTCATGCTGCACCTGGCCGCCACTGAAAAGTATTACAGCATGAACACCTTCGGCGGCATGAAGTGGGGTACATGGTCCGACGACATCAAAAAGAAATGGGATCCGGCCATGAATCTGGGTGACGCCGGGCGCGCAACCATCAAGGGGCACGACCGCCAATACTACGTCGACATCCTCCACGAAGTGCGCGAGTCAACGCTTGCCGAATTTAAAAAGCGCGACGACAAGTGGCTGCTCGGCGAGATCAACGACGCCGATTGGGGTCCCTGCAACAACCTCGCCAAGTGGTTCCACGTCTGCGAACACGAAGCGCACCACACCGGCCAGATTGCCATGTTGCGCAAGCGCGTGCCCGGCGCCAAGCCCACCGCAGGTTGATTCCGCATCCTGTCGAAAGGAAACGAGGCGACGAAAGCGCAGGTCTTTTTGCGTTCGGGCTCCGTGGTCACCATGATTCACGCCGTGCTGCACCCTCGGCGGAGTCTTGCGTAGCCCCGAACCCGGACCCGGCGCCGGTTGCCTGGGCCACCATGCAGGCAAACCAGTTCCCGCTCATGAGCCCCGAGCGGAGCTATTTCGCGCTCTATCGCGGGCTGCGGCCTTGCCCTAGGCCAGCGCCTGGCCAACGTTCTCAAGGGCTTCGTCGATTTCAGCCGTGCTCTTGAAGCCGATGGTTACCGAGTCCACGCCGGCGTGCTGGAAGGCGAAGCGCAGGGATTTCTGCCGGTCTTCGCGGCTGAAGACGCCCTCGCCCATGAGCTTCATGCTGATGACGCCCATGCCCTCGCGCTTGACCTCCTGCACCTTGGCCACCACCTCGGGCACATATTGCGGATTGTTGCCGGACCAGTACTGCGGGCCGTCCATGGCCTTGCCCTTGTGGTTCATGCGGATCATGGCAATCTGCATCCACTTCTGGCCGGGAACCTGGTCGAGCGCGGGCAGGCCGTGCACGGAGGCGCCCTGTGTCTTGATGAGGCCTTTGACGCGGGCTTCGTCCAGGCCGTCGCGCCAGTGGGCGGTTTTGGCCACCCAGTCACCGGAGTGCTGGTAGTGCAGCAGCATGATGTCGAAGTAGTCGGTCATGGAGCGCTTGCGCATCTGGTCAAAGCGCTGCATGGGGTCCACGCCCTCGTCGGTGGTCACCTTGGTCATGAGCTTGTAGTTCTCGCGCGGAATGCCCTTGAGCGCCTCGCCCAGCATGGCGGGCGTGACGTAGGCTTCGGCCGTCTCAAAAAAACGAATGCCGTGGTCATAGGCATAGCGGATGAGGCGCGTGAATTCCTGCTGGCCGAGCCCGGCCTGCACGTAGCCATTGTTGGTGCCGGTGCCAAAGGCCAGGCGAGTGACTTCCAGCCCGCTGCGGCCCAGCGTAACCGTGCTGGCGGCCGTGCGTCCTTCCGCGTGCAGCGGCAGCGTGCCCACCTTGGCCGCCGCGCCAACCGCAAGCGTCGTCTTCAGGAATTCGCGCCTTGTAAATGGACTCATCGCATCCTCCCGGTTTTCCTGTATCGCCACACCATGCGGCACCTGCCGGATGGCTGAATGCTACCACCGATTGCATTTGACGGGAAGCGGTCGGCGGCTTACCAACTGTGCAGCCATTCTTCATCGCGGCCGATGCGCACGGGAGTTTGAAAGAGCTCGCTGAGCCGCGACCCGGTGAGCATCTGGTCGCGCGGCCCGTCGCCCACGATGCGGCCTGCGCGCATGAGAATCACGCGCTCCATCTCCGGCAGAATGTCGCCCAGGTGATGCGTGACCATCACCATGCCGGTTCCCTCGGCCGCCAGCCGGCGCAGCGTCTGGCGCAGTTCGCGTTGCGCGGCCAGGTCGAGAGCATTGGAGGGCTCGTCGAGAAGCAGTTGCCGCGGACGGTGCACCAGCGCCCGCGCGATGAGGATGCGCCGCTTTTCTCCGGCGGACATTTCGCCCACCAGCTGATCCGCGAGGTGCCGCGCCTCCATGCGATCGAGGGCTTCCCAGGCGCGGTCGCGCATTTCCGCCGTGACATGCAGGTTGGGCCACAGGGTTGAGGCTGAAAAAAAGCCCGCCGTCACGGCGTCGAGCCCCGTGGTCACCGCCGTGCGCTCGCCGGGAAGCTCGGTGCCCATGAGCCCCGCGCTGACTACGCCGAAATGCCTGCGGAGCTGCGTCAGGTCCCAGCGGTCGCGGCCAAAGATGCGCACCCGCATGCCCGGCTGCACCATGGGATAAATCTGGCAGGTCATGGTGAGAATCAGCGTGGATTTTCCGCAGCCGTTGGGGCCGAGGATGGCCACGTGCTCGCCCGCGCCAATGTGCAAATTCACATCGTGCAGCACCACGCGGTCACCGCGCGCCACATTCACGTTTTGCAGCGTCAGAAATTGCGTTCCGTCCGGCAGCCGCTCGCTCTCGGTCATCGCTCCCCCAACCTGCTAGATTAAATGCGTTGCTTCCCTTCATCGACGATGTCTGACATTTCCCAACTTCTCATCCCGCACGGCTTTCGTTTTGGCGCTGCCAAAGCGGGGCTGAAACAGAGCGGCCGCACGGACTTTGCCCTGATTGTGGCGGACCAGCCGGCCAGCGCCGCTGCGCTGTTTACCGCCAACCGCGTAACCGCCGCGCCGCTCACAGTGGACAAGGAACACCTGCGCGCGACGGGCGGAAAGCTGCGCGCCGTGGCCATCAACGCCGGCAACGCCAACTGCGCCGCCGGGCAGGCCGGTCTGCGCGCCGCACACGCCACCTGCACGGCGGTGGCCCAGGCTTTTGGCTGCAAGCCGGAAGAGGTGTTTCCGTCGTCCACGGGCATCATCGGCGTTCCCCTGCCCGCGGAAAAGCTGGTGGGCGCGCTGCCGGAGCTTGCCGCCAATCTTGGCCCGGAGAGCGACCACTTCCAGCAGGCGGCGGAAGCCATTCTGACCACCGACACCGTGGAGAAGACCGCCTTCGCGCGCTTTGAGGTGGAGGGCCGCGAGGTGCGCATCGCCGGGCTGGGCAAAGGCTCCGGCATGATTCACCCGCAGCTTGTGCCGCACGCCACGATGCTTGTTTACATCCTTACGGACGCGGCCATCGACCCGCCGGCTCTGGACGCGCTGTTGCGCGACGCGGTGGAGCTGAGCTTCAACCGCATCTCGGTGGACGGCGACACGTCGACGAACGACACGGTGCTGCTGCTGGCCTCGGGCGCGGGCGGCGTGGCGATTGGCGCGGAGAATGAGCAGGCGTATGAAGCCTTTCGCGAGGCGCTGCGCCAGGTGTGCACCTCGCTTGCCCGCCAGATTGTTGCCGACGGCGAAGGCGTTTCGCATGTTGTGGAGCTGCACATCGAGGGCGCGGCATCGGACGCGGACGCGGTGCGCGTGGCGAAGGCCATTGCGCACTCGCCGCTGGTGAAAACCGCATGGGCAGGCTGCGACCCCAACTGGGGCCGGCTTGTGGCCGCGGTGGGCTACTCCGGCGCGGCCATTGATCCCGAGCGCATCGACATCTGGTTCGGTCCGCAACGCATCTGCCGCGACGGCGCGCGCGCCGTGGAGCTGGACGAAGCCGCCGCGCACGAGTTTCTGAAGCAGCCCGAGTTTGCCCTCACCATTCAGCTCAATCAGGGCTCCGGCTCCTGCGTCTTCTGGACCACGGACCTGACGCACGACTACATTCGCATCAACGCCGACTACTCAACCTGACGCCTTTGGCCCACCCGTGATTCGCCACGCATAAGGACTCAGCATTCATGCCGGCCAGCACCGCGCCCCAATCCGCCTCGCCCCATCTGGCAGCCGTTCCCGCGCCGTTTTCGCTCATTGCGCCGGAACGCCTGTGGGAGCTCTACGCCGCCATGCTGCGCTGCCGAGCGGTTGCCCGGCGCGCCGCCGAGCTTGTCGACGCGGGCCTGCCCGCGCACCGCCTGCGGGATGCGCTGGGCCGCGAAGCCGTTTATGCCGGCGTGCTGGTGGGCCTGCAGCCGGCGGACCTGCTCTTCGCCATGCCCGAAGACACGCTTGCCGGCCTTCTGCACGGTCTTTCGCTCGCCAATCTCTTTGCGCCGCTGGCGCCCGCACCCGCCCGCCCCAAAAAATCCCAGCCGCAAGCCGCGCCCAAGGAAGATGTGCTGCCCTTTGCGCCCTCCGCGGCCGCGCAGCTGAGCCTGGCCAATGGAGCGGCCTTCGCGCTCAAGCCGCAGCCTGAAAATCCGCTCGCCGTCGCGCTGTGCGGCTCAGGCTCTGCACCCGGCCAGGCCTGGCAGCAGGCGCTGGAATTTGCCGGCGCGCACACACTGCCCATCCTCTTTGTCTGCCATGTGCAGGCACGCAACGCCGCCGCGTTTGCAAAGGCCCAGTCCCGCCTGGACCGGCTTTTCTCCTTTGCGCAGGCCGCGCGCGTTCCCGCCATCGCCGTGGACGCAGAGGATGCTGTCGCCGTCTATCGCGTGGCCAGCGAATCCATTTCCCGCGCCCGCCTGCGCCGCGGACCCACGCTCATCGCCTGCCTGGCGCATCCAACGCCCAGCGCGCGCGGCTTAAAGACGCAGGAAGGCCTGCCCGCAGACTCCGCCGAGACGCTGCACGGCATGGAAGCCTACATGAAGCGCAAGGCTCTGTTTGACCCCGCGCGCAAGGCGCAGATTGTCGACGCCTTCGCGCGCCAGCTTGACCGCGCCACCAAAGGATTGGCACGGCGGCGCAAGTGATGCACACGACCTTTTGCGGATTGCTTTTCATCCCTGCGGCTCGCCATGTGGAGGTCGATGGTTCGCCGCTTGCAACAGACTGCGTGTTGCACAGCATTGGTCTGCCGGGCAAATGGTAGAGTGAGGGACATGCGGTTGAGCCGTCTTCCCCCTGCCGGTGCGCATTGTCTTGTCTTCCTGCTAGCCGGAGCTTTATTTGTCGCCGGCCCGCACAGCGCCGCCGCACAGGCCGCTCCGGTCTGTGAGCCATCGGTGCTGGACTCGCCGTACATTCCCGTGGATAGCTGGATCTATCCCGCGGTGATGCGCCTCTACTCGCTCGGCTACATCGATTCGGCCTACATCGGCATGCGCCCCTGGACGCGCTCCCGCGTGGGAGAGATGCTGGAGGAGATGGGCGCGCGAATTGAGGACGCGGGCCAGAGCCCCGTGAACGACCAGGCCGAGGCGATCTACGAATCTCTCGAAGAGGAAATCCATGGCGACATGAGCGGCCCCTGCGGCGCGTACAGGAGCCACGTCCGCATCGAGTCCGTTTATTCCACCACGCGCATCCTCAGCGGCACGCCCCTGCGCGACGGCTTCCACCTTGGCCAGACCGTCATCAACGACTACGGCCGGCCCTATGAAAACGGCGCGAACAACTACAGCGGAGCCGGCGGCTACGCCACCGCCGGCCGCTTTGCCCTTTACGTGCGCGGCGAGTTCCAGGCAGCGCCGTCGGCCGCCGGCTACTCCACCGCGCTGGCGCAACTGCTTTCCACCGATGACGAGATTCCATTTCTCAATCCGGCGACCAACCAGCCCTACAACCAGACCACCATTCCGCTGGGCCCGCTGGCCGCTGTCACCACCGGCCGCATCGTGGAGGCCTACGTCTCCACGCGCGTGCTCAACCACGAAATCTCCTTTGGCAAGCAGGACGCATGGATTGGACCCGGCCTGGGCGGCGCCATGGCATGGTCCAACAACGCGGAGAACATCTACTCCTTCCGCATCAACCGCGCGGAGCCGCTGCGCATTCCGCTGCTTTCGCGCCTCACCGGACCGTTCCGTTACGACTTTCTCATCGGCTCACTCAAGGGCCACACCTATCCCAACGCGCCGTGGGTTCACATGGAGGCCATCAGCTTCAAGCCCACGCCGAATCTGGAAATCGGCTTTGAGCGCACGGTGATCTGGGGCGGCAAGGGCCATGAGCCCGTCAACCTCCACACCTTCCTCAAGAGCTTTTTCAGCTTCCAGAATGTTCCCGCGTCTGAGAAGTTCAGCGCGAACGATCCCGGCGCGCGCTTCAGCAGCGTCGACTTCGCATACCGGCTGCCCTTTCTGCGCAACTGGGCCACGCTCTATGCCGATGGCGAGGTCCACGACGATATATCCGCCATCGACGCGCCCCGCCGCGCAGCCTGGCGGCCCGGCATCTACCTTGCCCACCTGCCAGGCGCGCCCAGCCTTGACCTGCGCCTGGAAGCCGTGACCTCAGACCCGCCGGTCTCCACAAGCTACAAGGGACTGTTCATGGATTGGGAGACGGTGCAGCGCCAGGGCTACACCAACAAGGGCAACCTGCTGGGCGACTGGATTGGACGCGAGGCCAAGGGCGGCCAGGCGTGGCTCACCTGGCACCTGAGCGGCAATGAATGGATCCAGGTGAACTACCGCAATCAAAAAGCCGCCAAGGACTTCATCCCCGGCGGCACGACGCTGAACGATTTTGGCTTGAATGTCTCCAAGCGGCTGGGGAGAAACTTTGAAGTGGACGGCAGCTTTACGCTGGAAAAATGGAAGGCCCCGATTTACCTACCCGGCCAGCAGACCGTTACCAACACGATGATCCAGCTCAAGTGGCTCCCGCGGGGGAAGCTGAGCTTTTAGCTGGTAGCTCTCGGCGATCCTCGGCGGCTCCACGCCGAAGGCGCACTGCTCAGGAGGAATCATCAGCGGCTCAACCGCGCGCGAGCCGCAACTGCTGCAGCCCCAATGCCCCTCAAGAAAGTACCAGATGAAATAAAGCACGCCGGGAATGACGAGAACCGCCAGCAACAGCAATCCCGTCCGGACCGAACCGCTGTACACGTACCGCTCCAGCCCCACTGACTGGCACCGTGTGCAAACCACCGCTTCTTCGTCCATTGGATTTCCCTCTGTGAATGAGCTTCCGCTCTGTCCACTTCGGGGACAATTCCACTTTCTGGTTACTACTCTGGTTACCTGCGGTCTTAGCTGGGCCTGTGCATCTTCCGCATCTCTATTTATTTCAAATATTTACATAAATGGATGGGTTATCTGGCTCTGGGGTGGGTGCGGTCATAGACAGCCTCTAATTGAGCCGTCGTCATCTGCGTATAGCGCTGCGTGGTGGAGAGCCGCTCATGGCCCAGCAGCTCCTGAATGGCGCGCAGGTCCGCGCCCTCCTCCAGCAGATGGGTTCCAAAGGCGTGGCGCAGCGTGTGCGGATGCACGTCGCCGGAGAGCCCCTTCTGGATGGCGATGCGCTTGACGATGCGTCCCACGCTGCGGGTGGTCAGCCGGGCCTCGCCACCGGGTTTGCTGAGCCCGCGCAGCCGCAGATTCACAAACAGCGCTCCGGCGGCCACCGCAGCGACCTTCCCCATCGCCAACAGCTTCTCGCGCCGCTCCGCCATGTAGGCGCGCAGGGCTTTGGCCGCCGCGTCGCCCAGCGGAACATATCGCTGCTTCTGCCCCTTGCCGCGCACCAGCACGGCTTCATTGGCCCAGTGCACGTCGTCCACGTTCATGCCGGTGAGCTCGGCATTGCGGATGCCGCAACCGTAAAGCATTTCCAGAATCGCGCGGTCGCGCGCCGGCCAGCTTGCCGCATCCTCGTCCACGGAGTCCACCACGCGGTTCATCTGCTCAATGGACGGCACGCGCGGCAGATGCCTGGGCAATTTTGGCGTCGCCACCAGCCGGGCCACATTGCTTTCCACGTGCCCGGCGCGCGCCAGCCACCGGAACCAGCTTCGAATGGCCGCCAGAGCCCGCGCCGCGGAGGCCTTGCCCAGCCCGCGCGTATAGAGCGTGCCCAGGTAGGCGCGAATCTCCGTGTGCCGGATGGACGAGGGCTTCCGGGCCGCGCCGTGTTCTGCCAGATACGCAACGAAATTCTCAAGCTCGCGCCGGTAGGCTCGCAGCGTGTGCGCCGAGGCTCCGCGCTCATTCTCAAGCAGTCGCAGATACTGCTCGACCAGCGGCAGCAGAGGGTTGCCCTTGCTCCGCGCCGGCCCGCTCATGCCGGCTCCTTGTTATCGGGCGGGCTCCAGGGCATGCGAGACGCCTGGGACGCCTGGGAAGCTTCGTGCGTTTGCCCGTTGCGCCGCGGCGCGCGCATCTCAATCACCTTGCCGTTCTTTGCCGGCTTCTCGGCGGCAGGTTTCTCCGTTGCAGGCTTTTCGGCGGCAGGCCTTGCGGCGGTCTCGGATTCCGGCTTCTGGCGGCCGCGAGGATGGTGCTGCCGGTGCACGGCCTTCAACCGTCCCAGCGCTACGTGGGTATACACCTGCGTGGTGCTGATGTCGGCATGGCCCAGCATGGTCTGCACGCTGCGCAGGTCCGCACCGTGATCCACCATGTGGGTGGCGCAACTGTGGCGCAGCTTGTGCGGGCTTGCCTGCCCGTCTATCGCCTTCACCAGATGCCAGATCCACTGCCGCGTAAGCGGCATGCCGCGCAGGGAGAGAAAGAGCCGCGTTCCATCCTGCAGGCGCACGTGCGCCGATCCGTTCTTTTTCCCCGTCCCGATGCGCGCCAGGTGCGGACGCCCCTCGCGCAGGTACGTCTCCAGCGCTTCCACCGCCGTGCGGCCCAGCGGCACGATGCGCTCCTTGTCGCCCTTGCCGCGTACCAGCACGCGACCGGCATCGAGGGCGAGATCCGCCGTGGAGAGCCCCGTGACCTCTGAAACGCGAAGCCCGCCCGCATAGAGCAGCTCCAGAATCGCGCGGTCGCGCAGCTCCGTGGCTCGGGCGCGCGGATGACTCGCCGCCAGCGCCGCCCGCTCCAGCATCTCCGTCACTTCCGGCTCGGCCAGCGACTTGGGCAGCACCTTCCAGGCCTTGGGCGACTCAATATTCACCGTGGGGTCATGCTTGACGCGGCTGTCGAGCAGCATCCAGCGGTAAAAGCCCCGCAGGCAGCTCAGCTTCCGCGCCGTCGAGCTCGACTCGATTCCGTGGGTGCGCAGGTGCTCCAGAAAGCCGGTTACATCCTGCTGCCGCGCCCGGCTCAGGACGCCATTCGCCTGCTCAAGAAACTCCGCGAAGGTCCGCAGGTCGCCCAGATAGGCCTCGCAGGTGAGCGGCCGCAACCCTTTTTCCACGCGCAGATACGTCGCATAATCCTGCAACAGATCCGCGTTGGAGCCCTGGTTCACACCCTCGATTATCCGTGCTGGCCGCGCGCCCCACGCTCGACGCCAGGCCGCACGGAACCACGTTCATCACCGAATCAACTCCGGCAACGGGGCAGGCTCGCGATTCAACGACGGTGTGTTGGCTGGGCCAACAAATTTTTTCACACGCGCCCCATCGCGGGCAGGTCCGCGCCGCCATCCGTGCGCGAAAAACGCGCACCTCGCGCCCGATGAGAAAGGCTACAGGCAGGCCATGCACGCCGCCGCGCCCGCCGTGTACAGCCATGTTCTTCTCGGAACCTTCCTGTGCAAAAACCCTCCCGGTGGACGAGAATAAGAGGAGAGACAGAATTGAGAGGAATTACGAAGCACTTGCAGCCCGCGCAGACTGAAATCCAAAAATGGACCGCCGCCGAGTTTGAGCGGGAGGTTCTGAAGCACCATCCGAAAGTCGCCGTCTTGGATTGCGATGGCACCCTGTGGAGCGGCGACTCCGGCTGCGGCTTTATGGAGTGGTCCATCGAGCAGGGCCTCGTCTCCCGCTCCACCAGCGACTGGATCGACAATCGCTATCGCGCCTACCTGGCCGGCAACGTGCCTGAGGCGCAGATCTGCGGCGAGATGGTGCAGATCTACGCCGGCCTGCGCGACCAGGAACTGTGGCAGGCCGCTGAAACCTATGTGGAGCAGTTTGTGCGCGCCCGCGTTTTTGGCGAGATGGCCGCGCTGCTGGCCCGCCTGCGCGCCGCGAAAGTTGAGATGTGGGCCGTGAGCTCCACCAATAAATGGGTTGTGGCCTCCGGCGTCCGCGGCTTCGGCATTCCGCCGGAGCGGGTGCTGGCCGCCGAAGTGCTCATTACAGAAGGCGTCATCACCGCCGACCTGCTGGACGTGCCCACCGACGAGGGCAAGGCCGCCTCGCTCAAGCGCGCCGGCCTGGTGCGGCCCGACGCGGTCTTCGGCAACTCCATCCACGACTTTGCCATGCTGGAGATTGCCCGCCGCGCCTACCCCGTGAACCCCTCGCCCGCGCTGCTTGAGGCTGCCGCGCGCAAGGGCTGGGGCTACTTTCGCCCGGCGGACGCCGAAGGTGTGGAAGCCGCCGTCGCCGGCGAGTGAGTCCCAACCCGGCTGCACCATTTACACTTGAGGCGTGCCAGATTCACCCACCAGTCCGCCCCCCCGGACCCCGGGCCCCGCACTCCGCTTCGTTTCTGCTGCCCTCATTGTCAGGTCCGGCCAGATTCTCATCTGCCAGCGCCGCCCTGACCAGCCCATGGCCCTCCAGTGGGAGTTTCCCGGCGGCAAAATCGAGCCCGGCGAAAGCCCCGAGCAGGCCCTGGCGCGCGAGCTGGACGAGGAGCTGGGCATCCAGGCCGCAATCGGCTCCCGCGTCACCCGCATCCGCCACAATTACCGCCACGGCGGCGCAGTCGATCTCCAGTTCTTCGTGGTGCACTCCTTCACCGGCGAGCTGGACAACCGCATCTTCGCCCAGTTCAAGTGGGTGCCGCTCCAGGACCTGCCCAGCTACGACTTTCTGCCCGCCGACCGCGGACTGATTCGCGACCTGGCCGCGGGCAAGCTGCTGTGAAGCAGTTTCGCAAGGTGCGCCCGCATGGAGTGTAGACTCTACAGTTAATTTCTGGGGTGAAAATCCATGCCTGTGTTCCGGATGATTTTGCAAGCTGTCGGCATGCGACGTGTCCAGCAGAGCCAACTCGCGCCATTGCCTTCGGATTCTGCTTTGACAGTCATGCAGCAAGCATTGGTTCCTGCATTACCAAGCCGTGACCATCAAGTAGTGATGATTACAGGACGCGCTGGTACAGGAAAATCGACTCTTGTTCGCAAAATCGCTTCGCTCCCGGGAATTAATCATGTCGTGCTTTCGTATACCGGAGTTGCAGCGCTCAACGTCAGCGGCCAAACGATACATTCCTTTTTCCAGTTTCCCCCAACTGTCATTCAACCCAATGTCGTAAAAGTGTTGCACCACCGCCGCCATATCTTCCTCAACTTACGGCGAATAATTATTGATGAAATGTCCATGGTTAGGGCAGATGTACTGGATGCTATAGACCTTTCGCTTCGAATCAACCGCAAGATTGATGCTCCGTTCGGCGGTGTTGAGGTTCTTCTGATTGGGGACTTTCTACAGCTCCCGCCCATCGTGACGACAGATGAGAAGCGAGCTCTCGAACAACTCGGCTATAAGAGCGCTCTCCTCCCAAATGCACATTCGTTGCAGGATCTCGACATCAAATTTCTGGAATTGACAAAGATATATAGACAAACGGAGCCAGAGTTTATTGAAGTATTGGGTGATATTCGCGTCGGCAAGAATAAAAACTACGCGATCAGTTTAATTAACGAGAAATGTTTCGGCCCACACAGACGTCGAGATACACCCATCATCATAACGCCAACAAATCCGATGGCAGATTCATATAATCAAGCCAACTTAACAAAGCTTCATGGAAATCCAGTGACGTACATTGGCACGCTGCAAGGCACCTTCAAGTCAGATAATTTACCTGTACCGATCCACCTTACGCTCAAAGTCGGAGCAAGGATAATCATGGTCAAGAACGATCCTTCCCGGCAATGGGTTAACGGCTCTCTTGGGACGGTTACACGTTTGCAACCAGACGCGATTTGGGTTCAACTCGATAAACGAAGGGATGAATGTGAGGTGAAGCGAACTCGTTGGGAGAAGATCGAGTATCAGTGGGATCAAACTGAAGGAAGAATCGTTCCGGTCGTCACTGCGTTTTATTCGCAATTCCCACTCAAGGCTGCATGGGCAGTCACTGTCCATAAGTCACAAGGGATCACTCTCGACGATGCCCGACTCGACTTTAAAACTGGTGCATTTACCAGCGGACAGCTTTATGTTGCGCTTTCTCGCGTTAGAACACTTCAAGGCCTTTCGCTTGCATATCCTCTTTCTCATGCAGACATCAAAATAGACAGCGAGCTATTAGCGTTAAATGAGGAAATTTCTCGCAATTCCGTGTCATTCCATTTTGACTGAAAGCTGCCCTCCTAATTTGCAGGTGGCTCAGTGGCCGGGAATCATGCTCCACAGCATCCACAGCGTAAGCACGATGACGATGATGCTGGTGCCCCAGGCAATCCAGTTGCCGAGGCGCGAATTCTTGTGCTCGCCCATCAGGTCAGCCCGGTTGATGAGCAGCAGCATGAGGATGATGACCACGGGCAACAGCACGCCGTTGAGCACCTGCGAAAGAATGGCCACGTTGATGAGCTGCGAGTCCGGCAACAGCAGCACGGCCAGCGCGCCGCCGGCGATGAGCAGCGTGTAAAGCCAGTAGAAGAACGGCGCTTCCTTCATGCTCTTGTCCACACCGGACTCCACGCCCAGCCCCTCGCACACCGTATACGCCGTAGACAGCGGCAGAATGGACGCGGCGAACAAGGACGCGTTGAAGAGCCCAAAGGCGAACAGCACAAAGGCGTAGTCGCCGGCCAGCGGCCGCATGGCCTCGGCCGCGTCTGACGCCACCTGGATTCCACCCATGCCGTGCACATAAAGCGTGGCCGCGCAGGCCACCACGATGAACCACGCCACAATGTCGGTGAAGAAGCTGCCGATAATCACGTCGAAGCGCGACGCACCGTAGTCCTTGACGCGAATGCCCTTCTCCACAATCGACGATTGCAGATAGAACTGCATCCACGGCGCAATGGTGGTGCCCACCACGCCGATGGCCATGTAGACATACGCCTTGTCATGCCAGACCTTGCCCTGGGGCAGCTTCACGGTGGCCAGCAGCGCGTCATGCCAGCTTGGCTGCGACAGCACGCCGGCAAAGATATACGCAATGTAAACAAGCGAGGCGAGCAGAAAGACTTTTTCCGTGCTCTTGTAGTCCCCGCGAATCACCAGCGCCCACACCAGCGCCGCGCACACCGGCACTGAGATGAACTTCGACACGTGAAACAGGTGCAGCGATCCGGCGATGCCGATGAACTCCGTCACCACGTTTGTGTAGTTCACAATCACCAGCAGAACCATGAGCACAAAGGTGAGCCGCAGGCCGAACTCCTCGCGGATAAGATCGCTCAGGCCCTTGCCCGTCACCACGCCCATCCGCGCGCACATCTCCTGCACCACGATGAGCGCCAGCGTGATGGGCAGAATCATCCACAGCAGCTTGTAACCGTATTGCGCGCCGGCCTGCGAGTAAGTGAAGATGCCGCCCGAATCGTTGTCCACGTTGGCCGTGATGATGCCCGGTCCCAGCACTGCCAGGAACAGCAAAATCCGAATTCGCCAGCGCTTCCACACGATATGCAGTCCTCGACTCAGGCTCTCAATTTCGACTCAATTGCACGGTGCCTTCCTGACCATAACAGGACTCGGCCACACTGCGCGAACACAGTGTGAACCCTGGGCGCGCAAGGCCTTCCACCGCTCTCCGCTTGACACCGTTCACGCCGCCGAACGTACACTCGCTGTCGTCTCAAATCCTGCCCAAAGGACCCCATCCATGTACCCCTTCGACCCTGCCAACACGCCTTCGCGCCGCCGCGTACTCGGCTCCATGCTCAGTGCCGGGCTGTCCGCCGGCGCGGCTCTCGGCCTCACCGCCACGCCCGCCGTTGCCGCGGCATCTTCAGCCGCCGAGCCCGATCCGCTTGCGCCCGCCGCCCCTGCTGATCTGATTGCGCCCGCGCGCCTGCGCACGGACAAGCCGCGCCGCTCCTCAAGCTGGGACCGCTCGGGCGGCAATGGCGACTCGGTCTCCGTTGACCCTGGAAAATCGGCGACCCTCCTCGATGTCTCCGGCGCGGGCGTGGTCACGCACCTCTGGTTCACCATCAACTCGCGCGACCCCATGCACCTGAAGAACCTGGTGCTGCGCGCCTGGTGGGATGGCGAGGCGACGCCATCGATTGAAGTCCCCATCGGCGACTTCTTCGGCCTCGGCCTAGGCGAGTACTTCACTTATCAGTCGGCGCTTACCTGCGTGGCGCCCGCCAAAGCGCTGAACGCCTACTTCAAAATGCCCTTCGCCACCGCGGCGCGGATGACGGTCGAGAATCAGGGTCCGGTCCGCACCGACAATCTCTACTTTGCCGTGGATTATGTTGCGCTGCCCACGCTGCCCGGCGACCTGGGCCGCTTCCACGCGCAATATCGCCAGGCTGCGCCCTGCCACGGCTGGACCAACGACTGGACGCACAACTGGGATGCGAAGGTGAACGACCGCAAAAATCTTTCCGGCAAGGACAACTACGTTTTTCTTGATGCCGTGGGCCGCGGTCACTTTGTGGGCGTGACGCAGGCCGTGCTGCAAAACCAGGAAGGCTGGTTCGGCGAGGGCGACGACATGATTTTTGTGGACGGCGACGCCATGCCCACCATCAACGGCACCGGCACGGAGGACTACTACAACGGCGCATGGGATTTTGGCCTCGAGGCCTTCGCCTATCCACACAACGGCGCGCCGTTCCTCGTGGACCCGGAGCGCATCGGCGGGCGCTACTGCCTTTATCGCTGGCACACGGAGAGCCCCCTGGCCTTTCAGAAATCCATTCGCGTCACCATCGAGCACGGCCACGCGAACGTGCGTAGCGACAATTTCTACTCCACCGCCTACTGGTACCAGACTGAGCCGCACGCGGCCTTCCCCGCCCTGCCGCCCATCGCCGACCGCGTGCCTCGCGTGCTTGCGGTGGGCGGGCCCGCGGCCGCGGCCGAGCCGGCAAAGAGCTAGGCGAGTCCATCGCCCCCCAAAGGCACGCAGCCGGCCCTCGTGCTGCGCTTGAAAAAAATACTGAAGTATCCACTTGACAATTTCCGCGACCGGCATAATACTAAAGTTGTTACTTAAGTATTGACGCAAAGGAGAAACCCCATGCCCGCAGAAAAAATCACCCCCGCCGCCGCGTCCGCCATCGTCCACAGCACCTTTCAAGTGGAGCGCAATTATCCCCAGCCGCCGGATCGCGTCTTTGCCGCCTTTGCCCAGCCCGCGCGCAAACGCCGCTGGTACGCCGAGGGCGACCACGAGATTCAGGAGTTTGAAATGGAGTTCCGGCCCGGCGGCCAGGAGCGCTATCGCTACAGCTTCAAGCCCGGCCACCCCATTGCCGGCTCAGAAATTGCCAACGAGAGCACGTACCAGGACATCACGCCGGAGAAGCGCATCGTGATGACCACGCGCATGGCGCTCAACGGCAAGCCCATTGCCGTGATGCTCGCCACCTTTGAGTTCGTGGCCGAAGGCGCGGGCACCGCGCTCATCCTCACCCACCAGGGCGCATATATTGACTGGCCTGACGGCGCGCAGATGGTGGAGATGGGCTGGAAGTCGCTGCTCGGCAGCCTTGAAGCCGACCTGGCACTCTGAAAGCCGCGCTGGAACCAGAACCCCAGGGCAGAACCCACGGATAAGGACCTACGGATGAAAAAATCCGCCATCGACTACGACCGCCTGTTCCACGCGCTGGGCGATCCGACGCGCCGCGCCATTCTCCGCCGGCTCGTCCAGCGCCCCATGTCGGTTTCCGGACTGGCAGATCCGCTGGGCATTACGTTGGCGGCGGTCGTCCAGCATCTGCAAATTCTGGAGGAGGCGCGCCTGGTGAGCACCGTAAAGCTGGGCCGCGTGCGCACGTGCAGCCTGCAGCCGGATGGCTTTCGCGCGCTGGAGCAGTGGATTCTCGACCACCGGACCGCGTGGGAGCGAAAACTTGACCGCCTGGGTGGTTTTCTTGCAGAAGAGGACTAAGCCTCCTGCCGATTCGCCAGCGCGGCGCTCACAGCTTTTCGCGCAGATACGCTATCACCTGGTCAGCCTGCACCACGCCCACCATCCGCCCCAGCCCGTCCACCACCGGTAGGGCGTGCAGATTGTACTTGTCAAACAGCTCCGCCAGTTCCTTCTGGTGCAGGTCCGCCGGAGTGCTCAGGATGCGCGGCTCGGCCAGAACCTTCAGGTGCGACTCCGGCTGCGCCATCACCAGCCGCGCCAGAGGAACCGTCCCGGCCAGCACGCGCCGCGGCCCCAGCAGATAAATCTCCGTCACGCTCTCCGGGTCGCCGTCGAACTCCTTCAGCGCCTGCACGGCCTGCGCCACCGTGGCCTCGGAGTCCACGTACACATAGTCCGTCGTCATGCAGCCGGCCGCCGAATCCTCGTCGAACTCCAGCAGCTCTTCCACTTCCTGCCGCTCTTCCGGCTCCATCTCTTCCAGAATCGCGTCTGACTTCTCCTCAGAGAGCTCGGCCAGCAGGTCAGCCGCCGCGCCGGGATCCATCTCCTCCACAATGTCGGCAATTTTCTCTTCGTCCAGCTTTTCCAGCAGGCTCTTTTGCAGCTTGGGATCCACTTCCTCCAGCGCGTCGGCGGCCACCTCTTCATCCAGCAATCCAAAAACCGCCTCGCGCTCGGCCGGCGCCAGGTCTTCCAGAATCTCCGCCAGGTCAGACGGGTGCATCTCCGCCAGCCGCTCGTGCTCAATGCGCAGCTTTACGCGCCGCGCCGGGTCCACCTCAATCACGTCCACAAAGTGCCAGGGAATGCCCCTGTCCTTGAAGCGGCGCGAAATCGACTCCAGCCGCGCCTTGGGAATCACTCCCTTAAAGACGCGCCGGAATGCCCCGCGCATGCCCACTTCCACCTCGGCCACGCGCAGCAGGTGCACTGAGCCGTGGCCCATCCACTCGAGATCCACGTCGTTCACGCGCACCACCTTGCGCCCGTGGATGTCGATAATCTGCCGGTCCACCAGGTCCT
>DASUAU010000029.1:0-62375 GCA_035763705.1 Occallatibacter sp.
GGAAGAGGCAGTTGCTGCGTCGGTGCCGAAGTAGCGCACAGCCCCCGGGTGCGTTGCCAGCCGGACAATTTGTGAAGTTTGTGAAGTGAGTTTGGTGGACCTGATCGGGATCGAACCGATGACCTCTTCCATGCCATGGAAGCGCGCTCCCAGCTGCGCCACAGGCCCACACGTGGGAAGGATGTAACTCTCTTATTGTCTCTGCTGAAGAGAGATTCGTCAACGTGGGCCGGATGCGGCCTGAGAGGGCTGGTCCCGCGCAGAAAATTGCCGGGGAATGCTGACCTTGCGGGGCGAATACGGGCCGGCTGCCAGCAATGATGGGAACACTTTGGGCGGGTTGCGGTGTCTAAACCCTACAGGATGCTCGAGGACCTGGATGGGGCCGGTATCCCGCGCACGGCAGGTCAGGCTCCCGGCATTGCGGATGACCGGCGGAGCAGCGGCGGGGAGACAGGCTGCCAGGCTTGAGCCGGATGGAGTAAGGTGGGAGGGCACTGAGTTGCAGGCGGACCTCACCATGGGCAATCTTGCCAGCGCGTTAACCTTTCGGACCGAGGAGGCGGCTCTTGTCGAAGAGTTGCGTGCCGGTTCTGAAGAAGCGTTCGCATGGCTGATTGCGCACTACCACCAGCCAATCTATTCGCTGCTGGCGCGGGTTTCCTATGATCGCGCGGATGCGGCGGACCTGACCCAGGAAGTGTTTGTGAAGGTCTTTCGGGGGATGGGCAGCTTCCACGGAGAGTCGTCGCTGAGGACGTGGATTTACCGGATTGCCCTGCGCGAAGCCTCGAACCAGCGGCGCTGGTGGATGCGGCACAAGCAGAGGGAAGTGGCGATGGAGCAGCAGATTGGAAGCAGGCAGAGCGGCACACCACTGTGCGTAAAGGATATGTTGATTGATCCGGCGGAGTCGCCCTATGAGATGGCGGTGCGCGAAGAGAACCGGGCCAGGGTGGAAGCGGCATTGAACCGGGTGCCGGAGCCGTTCAGGACCACGCTGATACTGCGCGATATTGAAGGATTTTTGTATGAGGAAGTCGCGGAGATACAGGGTGTGAACCTGGGAACGGTGAAATCGCGGCTGGTGCGCGGGCGGGCGTTTTTGAAGGCGCTGATCGAGGCTCCCTTGAAGGCCGCGCAGGCCAGTCCGCAAGCGGGGTTCGGCCTGTCTGTTGGAGAGGGGGCACGATGATCGGCTGCGATGCCATTCAGGCGAAGTTTTCCGAGTATCTGGACGGCCGCCTGCCGGGCAGCGAGATGCAGCGGATGGCCGCGCACCTGGATGGCTGCGCCCGATGCGCCGAGGAGTGGAGCGGGCTGAGAAAGATGCAGGGTGCGCTGGCGTCCCTTGGGTCCATTGTGGAGCCGAAGGACCTGCTGCTGCGCATCCGGGTGGCGGTTAGCCACGAGCGGGCGCGGCAAAAGCGTGGGATTTTCGAGGGCTGGTCACTGGCGTGGAAGAACACGGTGGGCCCATTCCTGCTGCAGGCCGGCGCGGGCTTTGCCAGCGCGGTGCTGCTGCTGGGAACGGTGGCGGTGCTGGTGGGCATGATTGCCCAGCCGGAGATGGCCCAGGCCAAGGGCGACGAACCGCTGGGCGATGCGACCGCTCCGCGGCTGATGTATCTCTCCAGCGGATCAGGAAGCAGCGACGAGATGAAGGTGACCTCGCCGATCGTCGTGGAAGCCTATGTGAACAACGAGGGCGAGGTATACGACTACCGCATTGTGAGCGGCCCGCACGACGCGGCCACCCGGGCCCAGGTGGAAAATATGCTGGTGCTCAGCCGCTTTGAGCCGGCGCGTTACTTTGGCCAGCCGGTGCGCGGGTTGGCAGTGCTCTCCTTCTCAGGAGTTTCTGTCCGCGGATAGGCGTGCAATCGAGAGATTCGGCCGGTTTGCAAGGGGATGCATACGTTTGACCCTGTCTGGCTGTCCAAATAGACTGGCAGACAGGGTTCGTTCATGCAGTTCAACAGATTTCGATCTTTCGCGGCTGGGAGCGCGTGGCGCGCCGTGGCTGCCGGTTGCCTGCTGGCCGGGCTGGCTTCACTTGCCGCCGCAGCACAAAACTCCGACACATCTTTGCAGAACCAGGGACAGAGCTCCTCTTCGGCCACGCCGGGGCAGGCCCCGCCTGCTGCGGCAACCGGCGAGCAGCAGGCGCCGATGATTCGCGAGCAGGCGCCTTCGCTGGTGGACCCGAACGGGCCGATGATTTCCCTGGTCAGCTCTGAGCAGGTGTTTTTTATGGCCGCCGCCCTGAATGCCTGCGACTACAACGAGGGGCTGGCGGAAAGCGCGCCGATTCGGCAGCGCGTGCGCGATGAGATGAACCAGGCTCTGGCCAGGAGCGAGTCCGCGCGGGCCGCGCGCGACAAGCTATGCCTGTTTGTGGCGCAGCATCGCATGACCGGAACGGCCGAGGACATTTCGCAGTACATCTCGCTGGCGCTTTATCTAAGCCCGCCGCCGGAGCTGGAGACGACGGCGAAGCTGATCGAAATGCCGCCTGATTCCACGCAGGTGGTGGAGGTTTTGCCGCTGCTGCGCAGTTTCACAACAGCCGTGGACATGAATGGAATCTGGCTGACGATTCACCATCTTTATGACCGGGACATCGAGCAGCTTCACGATCCGCTGTCAAAGATGATCCAGGATACGAACCTGTATCTGAAGATGCCCGCCTCCGATTACACCGGCCGCCGGTTCATCGTGGTGATTGAGCCGATGCTTTCGCCGGCGCTGGTGAATGCGCGCGTCTATGGTTCGGATTATGTGGATGTGGTTTCGCCGGTGAATGGCAGAATTCCGATGGTCAAGGTGCGGCACACTTATCTGCACTACCTGATCGAGCCGCTTTTGTATGCGCGAAGCGGTGCAATCAACCGGCTGGAGCCCATCCTGAAGGAAGCGTCGTATTCTCCGCTGGCTTACCGTTACCGGTCAGACCCGGTGGCGTTCGTGGTGGAGTGCCTGATTAAGGCGATTGAAGCGCGCACGCTGGATACCGGCATCCCGGTGTATAAGATTCCCGCCGGGGTGGACCGCTCTGCGCTGCCGCGCTACGAGCACCAGTTGCAGCTTTATCAGCAGAAGGTTCGCGACATGAAATTGGAGCTGGTGAAGCATGACATGCAACAGGGCTATGTGCTGACGGAGATTTTTTACCAGCAACTGGAAGAGTTTGAAAAAACTCCGGCGAGCCTGGGCGACAGCATTGGCGAGATGGTCTACGGCATGGACATCAACCAGCAGATTCACCGCGCGCGGCAGACGGTGTTTGACGCCAAGACGGATGGCGATATTCTGCAGCGCGACCAGCCGCGGGAGCTGAAGGGGCTGGACCTTGCCGAAGCTGAGCTTGAGGCGGGCAATCTGAAGGGCGCCAGGGAGCTGGCCGACAAGTTTGCGGCCGAGCCCTCTGGAAACCCGGAGGCCCAGGGTCCCAATGCGCAGAGCCCGGACGCCGTGGCCGGCTCGGGGCGAGCGGATTTCATTCTTGCGCGGGTGGCGATTTTATCGGGCGACCCGGATGATGCCATCGAGCGGTTCCAGGAGACGCTGGCAAAGAGCAAGGAGCCGAGGTTGCTGGCGTGGTCGCACATCTACCTGGGCCGGATGCTGGACCTGGAGTGCAAGCGGGATGCGGCCGTGATGGAATACAAGGAAGCGCTGGCCAACCGCGATGGAGCGCAGGATACGCGTCTGGCTGCCGAACGTGGCGTGAAGGCCGCCTATGCGGTGCGCGGACACAGTTGCAGCGAGGACGCCGATGAAGACTCGGCGCCGCCGGCGGAAAAGACCGCACAGCCGGGAGATGGTCAGCAAGGTACCCCCAGGCCGCAGTGAGCAGGGAATCTGCCGGGCACAGAGGCGCCGCGGCGTCTAATGGGCAGCAGAATGCTTGAGCAATGGATGCGGGCAAGGCGGATTTTCTTCCCTGAATGTGCGCTGGGCAGCAGAAGCAGGTTGAGGAACTTGTGAAAGCACAGCTGGCGGAACTGGAGGCGGCGCTGGGCCATGGCTTTGCCAGGCAGGAACTGCTGCTGCGCGCCTTGACGCACCGGTCGCTTGCCAACCAGAGAGTGGCAAAAACGGGGGATGCGGACGAGGCCGCTGCCGGCGACAATGAGCGGCTGGAGTTCCTGGGCGACGCGGTGCTGGGACTGGCGGTGGGCGAAGCGCTGTTTCTGGCGCATCCGGAGTGGAGCGAAGGCGAGCTGACCCGCGTGAGGGCCCAACTGGTGAGCCGGCAGCACATGGCCGAAGTGGCGGCGGCAATTCGCCTGGGAGAGCACCTTCGGTTGAGTCGCGGGGAGGACCGCAGCGGGCTGCGCCGCAAGAGCACAGTGCTTTCAAACACCATGGAGGCGGTGCTGGGCGGCCTGTATCTGGACGGCGGACTGGAGCCGGTGCGGGGATTTGTGCGGCGATATGTGATGGGCGAAACCGCGGAGCTGCTGGCGCGCGAACTGCAATCGGGCGCGGCGCTGGGCAATTACAAATCGGCGCTGCAGGAGCGGCTGCAGGCTGAGCGGACGGGAACGCCCGTCTACGCGATCAAGAGCGAGAGCGGGCCGGACCATCGCAAGCGGTTTGTGGTGGAGGTGCGGTTGAAGCCGGTGGACGGCGAGCCGGGCAAGCCGCTGGCGCGCGGCACGGGAAGCACAAAGAAAAATGCGGAACAGGACGCGGCGCGGCGCGCGCTGGCCAAGCTGAACGGCAGCGTGGAGACCGGCGCGGCAAGGAACACGGCGGAAGAGGCCCGGGAATGAGCGCGGCCGCAAGAACTGCCGTTGCTCCGCCAAAGGAGCACCGCCATTTGTCCATCCATCTGCCCACGGTGCCTGAGGCGCTGGCCTCGCTGCTGCGCACGATCATCGTTGCGCTGTTCCTGCTCACGTTTCTTCTGCAGCCGTTTCTCATCCCGTCGGAGAGCATGGAGCGCACGCTGCTGGTGGGCGATTTTCTGCTGGTGAACAGGCAGATTTTTGCGCCGGCCGGCAGGTTTGGCCGGTGGATTCTGCCTTATCGCAACGTTGAGCGCGGCGACGTTGTCATCTTCCACCATCCTGACCCGGCTTATCTGGTGAAGCGCGTAATCGGCCTGCCGGGCGACAGCGTGCGCATTGTGAATGGGAAGGTGAGCGTGAACGGCGTGCCGCTGGTGGAGCCCTATGCGGTTTACGAGCTCGCGCCGCCGAACCACTTTCGCGATAATTTTCCCGGCGGAATCTATTCCGATCCGAGCGTTGACCCTGTCTGGTGGCGCCAGCTGCAGGACTTGACGCGCGACGGCGCGCTGGTGGTGCCCGCGGGCGAGTATTTTGTGATGGGCGACAACCGGAACCACAGCGAGGATTCGCGCTACTGGGGACTGGTGCCGCGCGATGCCATTGTGGCGCGGCCGCTGGTGATCTATTTCTCGCTCAGGCGCAAGTCTTCAACCGATGTGCAAGAGGGCGCGAATGATAGACTTGGACACGATAGCGGATTCTCAGCGCATCTGGCGGGCCTGGCGCGCTGGAAGCGAATTTTCACGGTGGTGCGTTAGGGCGTTTCCCCGATAGGCAGGGCACGTTGCGGCGCATTCAGCCGATTGAGCACAGAGCCACAGGATGACCCAGAAGAACTCGACCTCCACGACGCCTGATGAGACGCAGAAGGATTCCGCCGAGCAGCATGTGGAGGAGACTCCGTTTGAGGCTTTGGCAAGCATCTGCTCCGTGCTGGTGGTGGGGCTCTACATTCTCACCTTCATTGCGCAGAACTTCGTGATTCCCTCCGGCTCGATGGAGAAGACGCTGCTGGTGGGCGACCACCTGGTGGTGGACCGCATCACGCTGGCGCCCCCGGCCAAATGGATGCCGCTGATGTACTATCGCGAGCCGAAGCGCAACGACATCGTGGTCTTCATCAAGCCGGTGCCCGACCCTGACGCCGAGGGCAACCCGCAATATCTTTACCTGGTAAAGCGGCTCATCGGCGTGCCCGGCGATCACATCCACCTGCACAACGGAATCGTGTATGTCAACGGCGTGGCGCAGGTGCAGCCGCACGCCCAGCCGACGACGCCGGAAAACTACACGGAGTTTCTGGATGAGTTTCCGGAGCAGGCGCCGCCGGATAATCCGCAGGTGCCCGACTCGTGGTCGAAGGTGGAGTTTCCCAAGGATGTGGTGGACGGCAATCTGGTGGTTCCGCCGGGAATGTACTTCATGATGGGCGACAACCGGCACAACAGCCTGGACTCGCGCTACTGGGGTTTTATGCCGAGGGCGAATGTTGTGGGTCGGCCTCTGTTCAATTATTGGTCGTTCAAGTCGACCGAAGCGCAGTATGAGCAGACGGGCTTTGCGAACGGGGTGAGGTGGATGGGGCACGTGGCCCTGCACTTCTTCACGGAAACGCGGTGGCCGCGGACGCTGCATCGGGTGCGCTAGCCGCGTGTTGCGCAAGCGCGAAACGAGACACCAGCCATGACGGACGACGTGCAACGCCGGCGGCGCAACAGGAAGCGGCTTTGGCTGGTTCTGGCGCTCGTTGGGGTGCTGGTGGCGGCGCTGGTGGTGCCGCCGATGATCAGCATCCGCCGCTACAAGACGCGCATTACGGATCTGATGTCGCAATCGCTGGGCCGGCCGGTGCGGCTGTCCTCCGTCGAACTGCGGCTGCTGCCGCGTCCTGAGTTTGTGCTGACAGACCTGACGGTGGAGGAGGACCCGGCCTTTGGCGCGGAGCCCGTGCTGCATGCCAATTCAGTGACGGCGGCGATTCGCCTGCTTTCCCTGTGGCGGGGCAGGCTGGCCATCAGCAGCGTGAGCGTGGACGAGGCCAGCCTGAACCTGGTGCGGGCACAGAACGGACGCTGGAATCTAGACTCGCTTTTTCGCACCGCTGCCGCGCACACCCGCAACGGCGCTGTGCGCGAGCCGCGGCAGTTGCCCTATCTGGAAGCCACAAGCTCGCGCGTGAACATCAAGAACGGGCTGGAAAAGCTGCCGTTTTCGCTGGTGGATGCCGACATTTCCTTCTGGCAGGATGATCCGGGCGTGTGGCGCCTGCGGCTGCGCGGGCAACCTGCGCGGACTGACGTGCAGCTCGATCTGGCCGACACCGGCATTGTGGAGATGGAAGCAAGCCTGCACCGCGCGCCGGAGCTGCGTGAGATGCCGATTCGCTTGGACATGGAGTGGAGCGAGGCGCAGCTTGGACAGTTGAGCCGGCTGATTATCGGTTCCGATCCCGGCTGGCGCGGGGACTTGACGGCCGACCTGCACCTGAGCGGAACGCCGGAAGCGGCGAAGGTGACCACGCGGCTGCGCGCCACGGGTGTGCATCGCGCCGAGTTCGCGCCGGCCTCGCCGCTGGATTTTGACGCCAATTGCAGCTTCGACTATCACTACACGAGCCGGAGCGTGGCGAACCTGGCATGCGACTCGCCGCTGGGAGACGGCCAGGTGCGGCTTGCGGGCGATTTGCCCGGCAACGCGCCGCCACGGCTTTCACTTGCACTTGAAAAGATTCCGGTGCAGGCAGGTTTGGACCTGCTGCGCACGCTGCGCAGCGGAATCGACGAGGACCTGGAGGCCGAAGGCACAATCAACGGGGAGCTCAAGTACGATTCCACTCCTCAAGCTACAGCCTCCGATGGAAAATTTTCCGGAAAGCAGCCGTTGCATCGGGCAGCGGGACGGAGCAGGCGCGGCAACCCGGCGAAAAACGTGGAGACGGCGCAGGCGTTGACCGGGAGCCTGGCAGTGGAGGGGTTCCAACTGCGGGGCGGCGCGCTGCGGCAGCCGATTGAGATTCCGAAGATCACGCTCGCGCCCGCGAGGGCCCTGGTGGGAGACCAACAGGCGCTGGAGACAGAAGTAGCAGTGCCGTCCGGCGGAACGTCTCCCTTGCAAGCCACGTTGAGGATGGGCGTGCAGGGTTATCAGGCCGCATTGCAGGGGCCGGTAGCCCTGAGCCGGTTGCGGCAATGGACCGCAGTGGCGGGGCTCTCCTCTTCCTCGCCTCTGGATGGGCTGAGCGGAGATGCGGTGACGCTGCAACTGCACGCGCAGGGCCCGTGGCTGCCTGAGCCGGAACCGCTTGTTCCCGGGAATGCCGCATCGGCGCCCAAGGCCGCTCCGCCACCGGCTGCCAATCGGCAGGACGACCAGTTGAGTGGAACGATGGAGTTCCACGACGTGAAGTGGAAGTCGGGTTTTCTGGCCAATGAGGTGGGGATTTCGCAGGCCCTGTTGACCCTGGGCGGAAACATGCTGGTGTGGGATCCGGTCGAGTTTACTTATGGGCCGGTGAAGGGCGCGGCCAGCCTGCAAGTTCCCTTGAAGTGCGCGGAAGAAGCGCCGTGCCTGCCGCGGGTGGAGCTGCACTTTGGCGAGCTGAATGCGGGCAAGCTGGAGGCGGCGCTGCTGGGCGCGCGCAAGCCCGATACGCTGCTTTCGTCGCTGCTGGCCCGTTTCCAGTCCTCGGGGTCGGGCGCATGGCCGCAAGTGGAAGGCTCCTTGAAGGCCGATGCCTTGACGATGGGACCTTTCACGCTGAAGAACGTGACAACGGAAGTGCGGACGCGAGCAAACGAAGCCGATGTGGAGGGTTTTCGCGGGGAGCTGCTGGGCGGCACGCTAGAGGGCAGCGGAACGGTGTCGAACGGCAATCAGCCCGTGTATGCACTGGAGGGGAGCTTTGAGAAGCTGAATCCCCAGGCCGTGTGCAAGCTGATGGAATTGCGTTGCAAGGGTGGGACCATCAGCGGCGATGGCAAGCTGTCCTTTGCCGGGTTTGCCGGCAAAGATGTGGGTGCGACGGCCAAGGGGACAATGCATTTCGACTGGCGGCGGGGCGCGCTGACGGCCGCCACAGGCGCGGCAGAACCCGCGGCGCTGGCCCGCTTTACACGCTGGACGGGCGAAGCGGCGATTGCCAACGGCGCGATGACGCTCAAGCAGAACCAGGTGCAGGGCGGCGCGCGTGCCGCTCCCGTGCAGGCCACCATCACTTTCGGCAAGCCGCCGAAGGTTGCCTTTGGGGCGCAGCCTTTACCCAAACCGCACAGCGAGAAAGCCGCGAAGCATGATCGATAGAATGAAGCCATGTGCGCTTCTGCCGCGGTATCTCCTGTTTCCATTGGCTGCCGGGGAATCCTCTTCGACATGGATGGAATTCTGATTTCGTCGCTTGGCTCAGTGGAGCGGAGCTGGACGAAGTGGGCGCAAATGCGCGGCATTGACCCGGAATATGCCTGCCGGATTGCGCATGGTTGCCGCGCCATTGAGACGGTGGCCAGGCTGCGGCCCGACCTGGACAGCGAAGCGGAACTGAAGCTGATTGAAGAGATTGAAATCGCGGACAACGAGGGGCTGACCGTGCTGCCCGGAGTGGCGGAGCTGCTGGCCGCGCTGCCGCCGGAACGCTGGACCGTGGTGACCAGCGCCACGGAACGGCTGGCGCGCGTGCGGCTGGAGGTGGGCGGCATTCCCATGCCGCGGCAATTGGTGACCGCCGACCAGGTGATCCAGGGAAAGCCGCACCCTGAGCCGTTTTTGGCGGGGGCCGCGCTTTTGGGCCTTGCGCCCGGCGACTGCGTGGTGTTTGAGGATTCGTCCTCCGGCGCCAGGGCCGGACAGGCGGCGGGATGCACGGTGGTGGCAACCACTTTTTCGCATCCAGTCGAGACTCTGGATGCGGCGCACTACCTGGTGAACGACCTGACCGGCGTGCGCGTAGTGATTCCGGAGAGCGGTGATGGCCTTGTGCTGCGGTTTGCGCCGCTGGCCCGTTGATGCTTTAGCGAGTGGCCTCGATGCGGCGGCCGTGGGCGTCCTGCAGCGGACGTGAATTGATGTTGAACAGCGCCACAAAGGCGCGGTATTGCCCGCGGCTGATGGTGACTGGAGTCTGCATCACGAACCATTGCACGCCCTCGGTGCAGGGCGGCGTGCTCAGCGAGCCGGTATAAGTCCAGTAATTGCGATCCGGCGGAAGCAGGCCGAGCGGGTTGACCATGGACGCCACCTCTTTGCTGGCTCCGGTGGTTGCGGGCAGGCTGGCCCAAAGCGTGGACATGGTGGGGTTGGGTTCGTCGATGTCCTCGTTCAGGCGGGCCTCGATGATGGCGAATTTACCGCTGGCGCTCTTGTGCAGGAATTCGACATCCATGTCGGTGAGGCGTCCCTTCACGGCCTCCTCGCTGGGATGGTGGAAGCTGTAGCTGACGAGGTCATAGCGCTGGCCGCCGGCGAGGATGTAACTGCCGGGATGCACGCGCACCAGCACGGTGCGGCCGTTGTTGATGAGCGTGACGCCGCCGGCAATGTAATGGAATTCGATGGGCTGGAGAGCCTTGTTCAGGCGCGCATGGTGAATGTCGATGGGCGACTGCTGGCGCCCGTCGGAGCAGACGCGATAAGAAGGGTCAAGCCGGCCCCAGTTTACAGGGCCGGTTCTGCCTTGGTAGTCCCACTGCGCGGATTGGGCTGGAGCCAGCGCGGCGACGGCGCAAACAAGAATCAGCAGTGCGGGGATGCGCATCAGTCTCCTCGCGCGAAAGGAATGAGTGAATCTCGCTGAATTTTAACGCATGAAGGTGAAACGGCGTGCGGCGCATCGTGGAGAGGCGCCGCACGAATTGGCGCGATAGCCGCTCAGGCCGAGGCCATGGCGTGCATCTGCTGTTCCATTTCCTTTTCGGAGACATCGCGAACATGGGTAGCGAGATACCAACGATGCCCAAAGGGATCCTTGAGACCCGCGGTGCGGTCGCCATAGAACTGGTCGGCGACGGGGCGAACCACCGTGGCGCCGGCAGCGGTGGCCTGTTTGGTTGTGGTGTCCACGTTCGGCACATAAACGTGCAGCGTGACAGGCGAGCCTTTGTAGTGCATGGGGCCATAAGCGTCCATCTTGGGCGACTCGTCGGCCAGCATGATCTTCGAGTCGCCAAGCTGCATTTCGGCATGAGCAATGCCGCCATCCGGCCGTGACATGTGCATGATTTCCTTGGCGTTGAAAGCGCGGGTGTAAAAATCCAGCGCCTCTTTGCATCTGCCGTTGTCGATCATCAGGTAAGGCGTAACGGAGTGGTATCCGTCAGGAATAGGCTTAACTTGGGACATGGGGGAACCTCCTGTTTCTGCTCTTACGGAAGTAGAGCCTACTCCTCCCGCGACAGATGAGGGAACCCTGGCAGCGCGCCTTTCCGATAAATTTCTGTGAAATTCTGTCGTTGGCCCATACGCCCCGTCCGGGCCAACGGCAGATGTGGGATGGCAAGTTCAGCGCCTACTGTGTCTTCACCGTTACCGCGTCAGCGGCCTGCTCGGCCAGTGCGGCGGCCTTGTCCGTGGCCTCCCAGGTGAACTCGGGCTCCGAGCGGCCAAAATGGCCATAGGCGGCGGTCTTCTGGTAGATGGGCCGGCGCAGGTTCAGGCTGTCGATGATGCCCTTGGGCGTGAGCGAGAAGTTTTTGCGAACCAGCTCAGTGAGCCTGGCTTCGCTGATTTTGCCGGTGCCGAAGGTGTCAATGCGGACGCTGACCGGCTCAGGAATGCCGATGGCGTAGGCGAGCTGCACCTCAGCCCTTTCCGCCAGTCCCGCGGCCACAATGTTCTTGGCGATGTGGCGAGCCATGTAGGCCGCCGAGCGGTCCACCTTGGTCGGATCCTTGCCGCTGAACGCGCCGCCGCCGTGACGGCCTGCGCCGCCATAGGTATCCACGATGATTTTGCGGCCGGTGAGGCCGGTGTCGCCCATGGGCCCGCCAATGACAAAGCGGCCGGTGGGGTTGATGTGGTACTTGGTGTGCTCGTCGAGCCACTCGGCGGGCAGCACGGCCTGGATGACATGCTTGAGAATGTCGGCGTGCAGGTCCTCATTGCTGACGGTCTCAGCGTGCTGAGTGGAGATGACAACCGCATCGATGCGCGCCGGCTTGCCGTTCTCGTCGTACTCGACCGTGACCTGGCTCTTGCCATCGGGACGCAGATAAGGCAGCTTGCCGTTCCTGCGCACGGCGGTCAGCTGGCGGGTGAGCTTGTGGGCCAGCGAAATGGCTGCGGGCATCAGCTCAGGCGTCTCATTGGTGGCGTAGCCGAACATCATGCCCTGGTCGCCGGCGCCGCCGGTGTCCACGCCCTGCGCAATGTCGCCGGACTGCTTGTTGATGGTGGAGATGACCGCGCAGGTGTTGGAGTCAAATCCGTAGAGAGCATTGTCATAGCCGATGGAGGCGATGACTCCGCGCACCAGGCTCTGGAAATCCACGTACGCCTTGGTGGTGATTTCACCGGCGATGACGACCAGGCCGGTGGCGGTGAGGGTCTCAGCGGCCACGCGGCTGTAAGGGTCCTTTTCGAGGCAGGCGTCCAGAATGGCGTCAGAAACCTGGTCGGCAATTTTGTCCGGGTGACCCTCGGTCACGCACTCAGAGGTAAACAGAAAACGGTCGCTCAACGTTATATTCCTCCCCATTGAAGGGATTTCAATTGTTGGCCTGCCGCGATGGCGCAAGCGGAGACGAGGCGTGCTCACCGGCGGATTGGGTGGCTTCTGTTTTGCTGTGCAAAAAGAAGACAACTGTCACAAACCGCTGCTGTGCACTATGCCCGGGAACCGCTCAGGTTCTCTCTGCACGAGCCGGCGCGGGAGAGGCCGAAAGCCCTTCCCAGCATCGGGAATGCAAGCCTGAGCCGAAGGGGGTTCAGACCTCCGGCTCGCCCTCCATGGTAAATGGGCCGGGCATGGCGAGCAAAGGTTGAAGGGCGAATGGGGTGCAGAGGGGGGCGAGGCGCATTTTGAGCGGGTTGAACCGGATGCTGGGCCGCGGCAGGGCGAAGGACCCCCTGGCGCGGGAAGACCCGGGAAGACCCGGGAATGCCCCGTAATGCCGTGGAAAGGAAGGATTGCCGAGGAGCGAAGCGGCTGCCGGAGTTTTATTCAGAGAACTGCGGGAGCGTTACTGAAACCAGGAAGCGATGTGGTCCAGAACGCTGTGCGCCCTGGCGGTGAAAGTGTGCACCGGCATCAGCGAAGACCACCAGCCGGCGCGCACGCCAAAGTAGCGCACGGTGAAGAAGGCTGAGACGCCAACCAGCAGCAGAAGCGCGATTGCGCCAATCCAGCGCAGGCGCATGGCTGCGAGCTCATGCTGGCGAATGCGGGATTTGCCTACGTTTTCAGCAAACGCCGACCAATCCTGGTCAAAGTCCACGCGCGTGCCGGAGTCAGTGGATGCCTGGAGGAATCTGTCGGTCCAGTCGCGCTGATCCAGGCCCACCGCGCCCACATAGCCGCGCACGATGCCTTTGCTGAGGATGCCGCCGGGGAGCACACGAAACTTGTTCTCCTCCAGCGCGATAAGGTGCCGCTGGCTGATCTTCGTGATCTCGGTGATGTGCTCCAGCGCGATGCCGCGGGAAAGCCGCTCAGCGCGAAGGTCTTCTCCAAAACTGCCCATTCGCCACCAAAGACCGGGTAAAAAAGCCCGAGGGATTTTCCACAAACACGATAAACCGCGTCAGGGAATTCAGTCAAAGAGAATTATCGGCTTCCACCTTTGTTTTCATGAATCTGGATTACCTTGGTCAGGTGTGACCCTGTTGTCAAAATATACAACTGGCCATTGGACGCGCCGAATGGAATGAGGTTTGCCTCCCCTGCGAATCGGCCAATTTGCCCACAAGTTGGTGAAAAAGCGGTTACGGTCCGCACGCACAAGTGCAACATCAATCACGGGAAAAATCGGCCGCGTCCGCTGGGCTGGTACCCTTGAATGTGGAAGCCTTGCAGGCCGCGCGCTTCCGCCGGAGCCAGACCTGGGAATGAACAAGCTCGTAATCGCCAACCTGTTTCACCGCCCACTGCGGTCCCTCATCAGCATCTCCGCGGTTGCGATTGAGGTGGTGATGATTCTTTCGATCGTTGCCATCTTCATGGGCATGCTGAATGACGAGAAGGCGCGAACCAATGGCATTGGGGCCGACCTTGTGGTGAGCCCGCCGAATGCGAGCTTCCTGAACGGGATGGGCGGCGCGCCGATGTCTGCCGGACTGGCCGACTACTTCGCGAAGTTGCCGCACGTGACGGTGGCGTCGCCGGTGATCTCGCACTTTTCCATGTCCGGCTCAGTGGAGATTATCTGGGGAATTGATTACAAGAGCTACAACGCGCTGAAGCCCTTTGTCTTTCTCTCCGGCGGGCCGTTCACCGGGCCGAATGACGTGATTGTGGACGACGTCTTTGCACGCTCAGGCAAGGGCCACCATGTGGGCGAAACGGTTGAGATACTGAATCATCCGTTTCGTATTTGCGGCGTTGTGGAAAGCGGAAAGGGCGGGCGCAAGCTGGTGCCGATCGACACACTGGGCGCGATGATGGGCGCCGACGGCAAAGCCACCGTGATTTATCTCAAGAGCGACAGCCCGGCCAACGATGAGCTCATCCACAAGGAGATTCGCGCAGTCAACGGGCTGGAAGACTATCAGGTGCAGAAGATGTCCGACGTCATCTCGCAATACACGCCGACCAAGTTTCCGGGCTTCAACCTCGCGTTGAACGTGGTGATTTCGATTGCCGTGATTGTGGGCTTCCTGGTCATCTTTCAGTCAATGTACACGGCGGTTATGGAGCGCACGCGCGAGATTGGCATTCTCAAGTCACTGGGCTCGTCAAAGCCCGTGATTGTCTCCGTTGTGCTGCGCGAAACCGCGTTGCTGGCCGTGACCGGCGTGGTGTTGGGCATTGCTGCCACCTATGGCGTGCGCGCGCTGCTCCACTTGAAGTTTGCAACTTTCGCCTTCCAGTTGACCCTGCCGTGGATTGGCTGGGGCGCGCTGATTGCCTTTTCCGGATCGCTGCTGGGCGCGCTCTATCCGGCGTGGGTTGCCGCGCGCAAGGATCCGATTGACGCCCTGGCCTACGAATAAAGGCCGCGCGGGTGAGGTCGGGATTTCCGCGGAATGGGCTGCCTAGAACGGCATGCGGATGCTGACGATGAAGTTGTGATTGGACGCGTGGAACCGGGTGACGGCGATCTGGAATCCTGCGCCGGCCACAAGAGCCACGCGGTGATGGATGGGGAAGCGGCCGAAGACCACGCCGGGCGTGAGAAACGTCTCCTTTTGGCCGTCCTTGTCGCCGCCCTGCCAAAACGTGGAGTTGATCTCCACCTCGGGCCACGCCTGCCGGATAACGTGATATTGAAAGGCCGTGTTGGACAGGATTGCGTGGCCGAGCTGGTGCACGCTGTTCACGGGAAAGGTACCGCCCAGCGTGGACTGAACGTCGAGTTTGCCCCAGCCCTTTCCGCCCGCCAGCGTGGGCGTAACCACGGCGCTGATTGAGCCGTTTTTGTAAGTGCCGGTGGGAATGCTGCCGCCTAGGAATCCCGTGAGGATGGCCGCGCCGTGCTGCTCGTTGCGCGAGAGGAAGCGGTACTTCATCACAAACGAAACATCGCCCCAGCCGTCCTGTGAGGCAGGGTTCTGGTGCAGCAGATAGGGTGGCAGGTTGAGCAGAAGCTCTGTGTTGCGCGTGGGAATCAGCTCCAGTCCCTTGCCGTTGTCCAGCACGGTAACGTTGCCGGTTGCGGTCTGCTGGTGGACGGTGTCAAAGCGAAATTCCTGCTCCAGCCTCGGGGTGACCGTGGCAACGGGGGTCATCCAGTGGGGTTGGGCAGCCTGCGTCGCGGAGACGCGGGCCAGCCAGCGGGCAGTCAAGCTCTGGGCGGAAATCGGCGTGGAAACCGACAGGAGGACGATTGCAGAAAGCAGTTTGCGTGCAGGCAACATCAGCTCCGGGGAATAGCAGGTCTTTTCGGCGATTCTATATGATTTTAGTCGATTTATTGCCGCATAAATTGCCTGATAAGCGCTGAGCCATGCCGATTGGAACAAGATCAGTTGCGGTCAGGGCCGCGTAATCATGACCTCAGTGGCCTTGATGAGCGCCACGGCCGAGTCGCCGGGCTTGAGCGCGAGGTCGCGTACCGCGTCTGAAGTGATGATGGCCGTCACGCGCTGGCCGCCCACCGAAAGCACGACCTTGGCCAGCAAGCCCTCCACCTGAACCTCCGCCACGGTTCCCAAAAGCTGGTTGCGCCCGCTGATGCGCGGCGAGGTTCGCGGAGCCGGGGTGGGGAGAAATTCCTCCAGCGATTCCAGGGGCACGCGGTGGTGGCCGCCGGGGGTTTTTACGGTGCGGATGCGTCCGGCGAGGATCCAGTGCTTGAGTGCCGGGTAGCTGATGCCAAGCTTCTCCGCCGCCTGGCGGGGTGTAAGCAGATTGGATGCGTTCATGCGAGCGAATGCCAGCTCCCCCCTGGCCTGTTACGGTGCACCGCGCAACTTGCCCCGCGCGCGAAAATGCCTGTTTGGCCCTGGAACCAATTGGGGGAGCGGCGTGATGGCTATCACTCGACAGGGTTCCAACTGGATGATACGCTTCCCGGTGGCTTTTTACCGGTATCTAGGCGGTTTCGGTTTTTGGAGTTTTGTGCGGAGTGATTCCAACAGTTCAACCTGGAGGCTATGTGACGGTGCAAGACTGGGTGATTTTCTCCCTCGCAGTGAGTTTGTTTTCGCTTTTGGCCGTGCAATTTTTTGCGCGGCAGAATGCGGGCCAGAGCCAAACAGCAGCCAATGTGGAGCGGCGCAGCAAGAGCGGCCGGCGCTTGGGCCATGGCGGGCGGCTGGCAGGCGCAATCGGCATGCTTCTGCTGCTGGGGCAGAGCGCGGCCTTTGCCGAACCCGCGGGCCAGGCGGGCGGTGAAGCCAATCTGCACCTGCCGGACTTAACCCAGGTCCAGTTCCTGGGCATGAACGGACACAGACTGCTCATGTTCGGGCCGCTGTTTTGCGGCCTGGGAATGCTCTTCGGCATCTTCATGTACGTCCACCTGAAGGGCCTGCCGGTGCATCGGTCGATGAAGGAGGTCTCGCAGCTGATCTGGGAGACCTGTAAAACCTATCTGATCAATCAGGGCAAATTTCTGCTGCTGCTCTGGTCGTTCATCGCTGTCGTCATCCTGGTCTACTTCGCCGTGCTGCTGCATTTCAGCGCGGCGCGCGTGGTCATTATTCTCGCGTTCAGCGTGCTGGGCATGGCGGGCAGTTACTTTGTGGCGTGGTTCGGCATTCGCGTAAACACGCTGGCCAATTCGCGCGCCGCATACGCATCGCTGGGCGGAAATCCATATCGCGCCTTCAGCGTGCCGCTGAAGGCCGGCATGAGCATTGGCATGATGCTCATCTCGATTGAGCTGCTGATGATGTTCAGCATCATTCTCTTTGTGCCGGGCGATTATGCGGGGCCCTGCTTCATCGGCTTTGCCATTGGTGAGTCGCTGGGCGCGGCCACGCTGCGCCTTGCCGGAGGCATCTTTACCAAGATTGCCGACATTGGCGCGGACCTGATGAAGATTGTCTTCAAGGTGAAGGAGGACGATGCCCGCAATCCCGGCGTGATTGCCGACTGCACGGGCGACAACGCCGGCGACTCCGTGGGTCCCACGGCGGACGGCTTTGAGACCTATGGCGTGGTCCAGGTGGCTCTCATCGCCTTCATCATGCTGGGCGCAAAGAGCAGTGTGGTTGCCGTGCAGTTGCTGGTCTGGCTGTTTGCGGTCCGCGTGGCCATGCTGGTGGCGGCGGTTGCCGGCTACTACATTAACGAAATCATTGCCCGCGCGAAGTATGGCAAGGCGGAGGAGATGGACTTTGAAGCGCCGCTCACTTCGCTGGTGTGGATCACGTCGCTCGTGACCATTGCCGTCACCTACCCGGTGACGAATCTCCTGCTCTCCAACCTGGGCGGCGACCCCACGCTCTGGTGGAAACTCGCAACCATCACCTCCTGCGGAACAATTGCCGGCGCCCTCATTCCGGAGCTGGTGAAGGTCTTTACGTCCACCAACGCGCGCCATGTGCAGGAGGTGGTGGCTTCGGCAAGGGAGGGCGGATCGGCGCTGGGACTGCTTTCCGGGTTTGTCTCCGGCAATTACTCCGCATATTACCTGGGACTGGCCGTGATTGCGCTGATGGCCATTGGCTACGGGGTAAGCAGCATGGGATTCGAAAGCGTGATTCTGGCTGCGCCCATGTTCGCCTTTGGCCTGGTTGCCTTCGGCTTTCTGGGCATGGGGCCGGTCACCATCGCGGTTGATTCCTTTGGGCCGGTGACCGACAACGCGCAGTCAATCTATGAGCTGTCTCTTATTGAAAACGAGCCGGGCGTGGCTGAAGACGTGAAGAAGCAGTACGGCGTCGCGGTGGACTTTGAGCGCGCCAAAAGGATGCTGGAGGCGGGCGACGGCGCGGGCAACACCTTCAAGGCCAGCGCCAAGCCGGTGCTGATTGGAACGGCCGTGGTGGGCGCAACCACGCTCATCTTTGCCACCATCATGACGCTCACCAATTCGCTCACCCAGAATGTGGACAAGCTCTCCCTGCTGCACGCGCCATTCCTGCTGGGCCTGGTGACGGGCGGCGCGGTGATTTACTGGTTCGTCGGCGCGTCCACCCAGGCGGTGACCACCGGCGCCTACCGCGCTGTCGAGTTCATCAAGCGGAACATGCGCATTGAAGGAAGTACAAAGGCGTCCACGGAAGACAGCAAGCAGGTGGTGGCCATTTGCACCCGCTACGCACAAAGCGGGATGCTCACCATCTTCATCGCGCTGTTTTTTACGGCGCTGGCCTTTGCCTTCCTTGACCCCTTCTTCTTCATCGGCTATCTCATCTCGATTGCCATCTTCGGTCTGTACGCGGCCATCTTTCTGGCCAATGCGGGCGGAGCCTGGGATAACGCGAAGAAGATTGTGGAAGTGGATCTGCATGAGAAGGGAACGCCGCTGCATGAGGCGATGGTGGTGGGCGACCTGGTGGGCGATCCCTTCAAGGACACGGCCGCCGTGGCGCTCAACCCGGTCATCAAGTTCACCACGCTCTTTGGCCTGCTGGCCGTCGAGCTGGCGGTTCGGCTGTCGGCCATCAGCCCCAGGTGGACGCACGTGCTGGCGGCGGTTTTCTTTGCCATTTCGTTCTACTTCGTGCACCGCTCGTTCTACGGCATGCGCATCAAGAACGACTAGAGCGGTTCCAGAGTTCCCGTGCCCGATTCAGATTTGTAAAGAGTGGCGTTTTCTTTAAGGAAAACGCCACTCGTCGGAAATGGCTTCGGGGCATATCAACTCTGGAGCCGCTTTAGACTCTGGAGCCGCTGTAGACGCAATCCGGCTTGCGGAAGCGTGCCGCCGGTGCCGGCGGCATCTTTCTTTTCGTGCGGTCAATGGGCGGCGGAAGCAAGGGTCGAGAGGCTCGCGCGCTGGCCGCCAGCGGCGTCGAAATTGCCGGGGTCGAGCCAGGCCTCAAATGCGCGCTTGCGGGCGGGCCACTCCACATCCAGCATGGCAAACCAGGCGGTGTCGCGATTGCGGCCCTTGATGACCATGTGCTGGCGGAAGATGCCCTCAAAGGCAAACCCAAAGCGCAGGGCAGCGCGGCGGCTGGCCTCATTCTGCGCATGGCACTTCCACTCGAAGCGGCGATAGCCGAGCTGCTCAAAGGCGTGGCGCGCCATCAGATAAATGGCCTCAGTGGCCGCGCGGGTGCGCTGCAACGCCGGCGAGAACATCACGTTGCCCACTTCGAGGACGCCGTGCGCGGGCTCAATGCGCATGTAAGAGGCCCAGCCGGCCGGCTGGCCGGTTTCAAGCGGAACAATCGCAAACAGCAGCGCGCGTTCCTTTTCCTGCCAGCGCTCCAGGCCGGCGATGAGCTCTTCAGGGTTTGCCGCGGGCGACCCGGCCATCCACGTCCAGACCTCATCGTGGCCGCGGAGGGCCTGCCACAGGGGCTCGGCATGGCGCGCGCCGTCAACAGGCTCCAGCGCAACGTAGCGGCCGCGCAGGGTGGCCGGCTGCGGAGACGCGGCAGGCTTCCAGGCAGTTAGGTCCGGCTGGGCAGGGTTCACCCTCCCAGCCTATCAGCAGCGCACGCGCACACCGGCGGGAATCGCCCGGTGCGCGGCTGCGGCAAGCGGGTGGGTTTCGCACAGCCGAGCCCGGATTTGCACCGCGAATCCGTGTTGAATGCGGCTCCGGCCAGGCATAGGCTTGGGAATGGAAGCGGGGTGGTTTGCAAGGTCCCGGTTTGACGCGGATTTGGGCGCCACAGGGAGGCGCAATGCCGCAATTGACAGGGCTCCCTGGGCTTTCCACAGGCGAAATTGGGCTGTTTTACGGTCGAATCCCTCAAATGCAAACAAAACACTAGATGTTGTGGTTTGCTGTTGACTTGCACCATAGACAGCGCTATTTTTTCATCTGCGGCTTTAAGCGGGATGCAACCAACGCGGCGGCAGGGGCCGCCGTCCAACCGTTGAGGGCTTTGAAACCCCCGGCGCGTTGCAGCCTCCGCTTTCCCGCAAGACGTGCGAGTCCGACGGGCCGAATCTCAGGGTGCAGCAAGCCGGGGATAGGCAGGGATTCCACCCAAATTGCTGACCGAGAGGAATTCGATGAACGAGGCCAACCTTCACACTTCTGCTCCTTCCTATCAGGCCCCTGTAAGCCAGGCCCCTGCAAGCCAGACCCACGCGAGCCAGGTCGGTTTAACCTTCACGCGCCGGTTTTCGAAAGAGGGCACGTCGCCCTATGACGAGGTGCAGTGGGAACGGCGCACGGCGCTGATCTCCGACAGCAAGGGCAACACGATTTTTGAGCAGAAGGATGTGGAGGTGCCGATCGACTGGTCAATGACGGCGACCAACATTGTGGCCTCAAAGTATCTGCACGGACAGATGGGCACGCCGGAGCGCGAGACGGGCGTGCGGCAGCTTGTGGGCCGCGTGGCTGAGACGGTTCGCGACTGGGGCATTGCAGGCGGATACTTTGCCTCGGCGCAGGACGCGGTCGTTTTCTATGACGAGCTGGCGGCCATGCTGGTGACGCAGCGCGTGGCCTTCAACTCGCCGGTGTGGTTCAACGTGGGCTGCGACCGTCTGGAGCCAAACTCCGACGCGCAGAGCTGGCACTGGGACCCGGCCACGGGCGGCGTGCAGTTTTCGGCCACGGGTTATCGCAATCCGCAGTGCTCGGCGTGCTTCATCAATTCCGTTGAGGACTCGCTGGATTCGATTCTGACCCTGGCCAAGACCGAAGGCATGCTCTTCAAGTGGGGCTCGGGAACGGGCACCAACCTGTCGTCGATTCGCGGCTCAAAAGAGCTGCTTTCGGGCGGCGGCCAGGCCTCCGGCCCGCTCAGCTTCATGCGCGGCTTTGACGCGTTTGCCGGAGTCATCAAGTCCGGCGGCAAAACGCGCCGCGCGGCCAAAATGGTGATCCTGAATGTGGACCATCCGGACATCATGGACTTTATTGACTGCAAGGCGAAGGAGGAGGCCAAGGCCTTCACGCTGATCAAGGCGGGCTATGACGGTTCCGGGCCGGACTCCGAGGCCTACTCGTCCATCTTCTTCCAGAACGCGAACAACTCCGTGCGCGTGAGCGACGAGTTCATGCGCGCCTATGAGCAGGACGGGGAGTTCAACACCGTAGCGGTGAAGGACCGCAAGCCCGTGAAGACCTACAAGGCGCGCGAGATTATGCGCAAGATTGCCGAAGCCACCTGGCTGTGCGGCGATCCGGGCCTGCAGTTTGACACCACCATCAATCGCTGGCACACCAGCAAGAACACGGCGCGCATCAACGCCTCCAATCCCTGCTCGGAGTACATGTTCCTCGACAACTCGGCGTGCAATCTGGCCAGCTTCAATCTGCTCAAGTTCGTCACGCCGGCTGGAACCTTTGACATTCCGGCCTATCGCCATGCGATTTCGATTGTGATTACGGCGATGGAGATTCTGGTGGACAACTCCGGCTATCCGACCGAGGCCATTGCGAAGAACTCGCACGACTACCGGCCGCTGGGGCTGGGCTATGCGAACCTGGGCGCGCTGCTGATGGCTTTTGGAATCCCTTATGACTCGACGGCAGGCCGCGACCTGGCGGGCGCGCTGACGGCCATCCTGTGCGGGCAGGCCTATCTGCAATCGGCCGTGGTTGCGCAGCATTGCCCCTCAATTGCCCCGGCGACGGCGCTCACGGCGGGCGTGGAGCGGCAGGGCGGCGCGTGCCCCGGTTTCTATGTGAATCGCGAGCCGTTCCTCGATGTGATTCGGATGCATCGCGCCGAGGTGAACAAGATTGGCAAGTCGCGCGTGAGCAATGAGCCGTTTGCGGTGCCGCAACTGGAGGCGCTGCTGGAGGCGAGCCGCGATTGCTGGGATATGGCTCTGCTCTATGGCGAGCGCTATGGCTATCGCAACTCGCAAACCACGGTGCTGGCGCCCACCGGCACCATCGGCTTCATGATGGATTGCGACACAACGGGCATTGAGCCTGACCTGGCGCTGGTGAAGTACAAGAAACTGGTGGGCGGCGGCATGATCAAGATTGTGAACAACACGGTGCCCGCCGCGCTCTTCAAGCTGGGCTACAACAACGACCAGGTGAATGCCATTGTGAGTTACATTGATGCCACCGGAACCATTGAAGGCGCGCCTGGCATCAAGCCCGAGCACCTGCCGGTCTTCGATTGCAGCTTCAAGCCGGCCAAGGGCACGCGCTCGATTCACTACATGGGCCACATCAAAATGATGGCGGCGGCACAGCCGTTCCTTTCCGGCGCGATTTCAAAAACCGTGAACCTGCCCAACGAGGCCACGGTGGAAGAAGTGGCCGAGGCCTACGCGGAAAGCTGGCGCCAGGGCATCAAGGCCGTGGCCATCTACCGCGACGGTTCGAAGGGAACGCAGCCTTTGAACACCAGTCTTGACGCCAGGCGGGAGCCTTCCGCGCTGGATGCCGCGGCTGGCCGGGTGCTGGCGCAGATGGCCACTGGCAAGGCTGCCGCGGAAACCGACGTGAAGGTGCTGGAAGCCAGGCTCAGCGAGAAGATGGAGGTGACGGCAAAGCAGGTGATTGCCGCGGCCGCAGCCTTCCAAAAGTCGCTTGAGGACCTGGCCCGGGCTACCGAGGCTGCTGCGCAAAAGCCGGCGCCGGTGGCCTTTGAGGCGCCGCCCGAGCCCGTGCAGGACCTGAATGCGCCTCCGCGCGCCGTGCGTCACCGGCTGCAGGAGGAGCGCGCCTCAGTCACGCACAAGTTCTCCATCGCCGGGCACGAGGGCTACATCACGGTGGGGCTCTATCCCAATGGCCAGCCGGGCGAGATCTTCATCCGGATGGCGAAGGAGGGCTCCACGGTCTCCGGACTGATGGATGCCTTTGCAACGTCGGTTTCACTGGCTCTGCAGCACGGCGTGCAGTTGCGCGTGCTGTGCGAGAAGTTTGCGCACACGCGGTTTGAGCCCTCGGGCTGGACCGGCAACGAGCAGATTGGCTATGCCAAGAGCCTGATGGACTACATCTTCCGCTGGCTCAGCCTGCGGTTCCTGTCGGGCACGCAGCTCACGCTCTTCGCGGGACTGGTTCCGCAGACGCCGCAGCTTCCAGCCTCTTCCACGCTGGTTTCCGGGCCGGAGGCCGAAGAGGAGGGAGCGAGCATCTCGCAGGGACAACTGGCGAGGCTGGCCGAAGAGGTGGCGCGCAAGCTCAACCAGGTGAGCCCGCCGAACACGGGCATGGGCAGCACCGCTGCGCCGGCCGGCGGAATCGCTCCGGAGATTCAGGCCGTTGCCGCGGCTCCGGCGGTGCCTTCGCATGGTCCTGAATTGCACGACCGCGGCATTTACCATGCGGCCGACGCCATGCGCGACATGTATGAGATGGGCGATGCGCCGAGCTGCAGCACCTGCGGCGCAATCATGGTGCGCAACGGAAGCTGCTACCGCTGCATGAGCTGCGGCTCGACGAGCGGCTGCTCCTGATAAAGATGTTGGGCCCGCCTGAGAGCGGCCTCAACCGGGAAGCGCAAAATCCGTCCAACCTGAGGAGGAAGCCGGGAGAATGCCCCGGCTGCCTCTTTTTTGGTTTTCCGGTCGCGGAATTCCTTGGGGCGGTATGCAATTGGGCCCTGGGAAGGGCGACCGGGCGGAAGCGGGTTTCTGGCCGGCCGAAAGCGGGAAAAGAGCGCCGGCTCCGCGTTCCGGGGCCAAGAATTTTCCGTTGCTGAAGTCGAATTCCGTGTAACATGAAATTCATATTCAGGAGCGTCTCGCTGCAGGTCTTGTCCATCCTTTTATTGGTGCTGTCGGTGTTCACTTTGGGAGCGCCACAGCCGGTTTCGGGCCTGGAACCAGGTTCTGCATCCTCATGGGCTCCGCTCGCGTACCGGGTAGTCACACGCCCATCCACGCTGACCAGCATCTTGCAGCCAGAGTCCCGCCCCACATCCCATCTCGAACAGAGTCCTGAGGACCAGCCGGACGCGCCGCCCGTTCGCATGCGCCGCTGGCAGCCCGAGGCGGCATCGGCCTTCCAGGTGCCGGTACGCATCCAGCGAATCGCCTTCAGGGATGCCCGGCGCAATCCTCCACGGCTCCCACATCTGCCCATTCCCGGGCGTTCCCCTCCCGCGGCCTAGCACCCGGTCAACAACTGCACCTGGTAAACCACAGCACCCGGCTGCACGGGAAGGCACTGCGTGCCGCGGATGCCGCGCCAGTTTGCTTCGATGGTTGCCGCGATGCTTCCCAAACTTGTTGATCCCGCTCATAGACGCCGCTGATGGCCGGCGTTCGTTCGGCTCGTCAGACGGCCGGCTTTGTCACACGCAGAATCACCGCTGGAGGGTCCTCCCCGATGGATTGCCGCCGAGGGAAGCTGCTTTCTTCCCTGTTTGCTGTCTCATTTTTCGCGATGCACGCTGCCAGTGGATGGGCGCAGCAGGCGGCGCCGCCCCCTGTGCGCCGGTTCACTGTGCCGCAGGCGGTGGAGTACGCGCTCAGGAATTATCCCGCCGTGCAGGCCGCCATGGAACAGTACAACGCGGCAAGGGCCGGCGTGGGCCTGGCGAAGACCAACTATCTGCCGCGGCTGGACAGCGTGTGGCAGGGCGACAGGGGATCGCGCGAGAGCGTTCTGGGCGTGCTGCTTCCGCAGAGCCCGAATATATTGACCGGCACGCAGGGCGGCGTGACCGCGCACGCGAATCGGCCGTTCTGGACTTCGGGCGCGGGCGTGCTCCTTTCCTGGGAGCCGTTCGATTTTGGCTATCGCGGCGCGCGCGTACAGGCGGCGCAGAAGACCGCGGCGCGCGTCGAGGCGCAGGTGACGCTGACGCGGCTGGGCGTTGCCGCGGCGGCGGCGGAGGCCTGCCTTGCGCTGCTTGCCGATGAGCAGCGGGTGCAGGCGATGGCCGCCGATGTGAATCGAAGAGAGGTCTTCGCAAAGTCGGTGCACGCGCTGGTTGACGCGCATTTGCGGCCGGGCGCGGATGCTTCACGGGCGGACGCCGAGCTGGCCACGGCGCGCACCCGCTGGATTCTGGCGCAGGAAGAAAGCGAAGTGGGCGGCATTGCCCTGGCGCAGTTGCTGGGCCTGGCAGGCACGCGTGTCGAGATGGATCCCGGGCCGATGCTGCAAGTGCCTGCGGATGCAAAGGCGGACGAAATGCCGGTTGCGAACCATCCGGCGGCGCAGGTGGAGCGTGGACGCGTGGAGGAAGAGAAGGCGCGCATACGGGTTCTGAACCGCGAGTACTATCCGCACTTCACCACGGAAGGGTTGCTTTCAGCGCGCGGCAGTGGTGAGCGGTCGGATGGAAGCGTGGAACCGGGCGCGAATGGGCTGGGGTTTTCAGCCTACAACTGGGAGGCGGGCCTGACGGTGCAGATGGACCTGACAAGTATTTTCGCCATCCATGAGCGCAAGCGCGTGGAGGTCTCCAATCGGCGCCGGGAAGAGGCGCTGTACACGCAGACGCTGCAGAGCCTGACCGCGCAGCAGCAGACCGCGACGGCGCAACTGCAAGGCGCTCGCCGCGTGGCCCAGAACACGCCCATCGAACTGGCTTCTTCCAGGCAGGGTGAGCAGCAGGCGACTGCCCGCTTCCGCGCCGGCCTTGGAACCATTGTGGACGTGGCCGAGGCGCAGAGCCTGCTGGCGCAGGCGGAGATGGACGATTCGCTGGCGCGGCTGAGAATCTGGCGCGCACTGGCAGAGCAGGCCGCCGCCAACGGCGACCTGACTCCTTTTCTGGATGCGGCTAAGAGCCCGATCGCAGGGGGTCACTAACCATGTGGCTGATCCATGGAGCTCTTCGTCGTCCCATTACAGTTCTGGTTGCGGTGATGGCTGTGGCCTTGTGCGCGGTGCTTGCGCTCAACCGCATGCCGGAGGACATCTTCCCCAATCTGAATCTTCCCGTGATTTATGTCGCGCAGCCCTACGGCGGCATGAGCCCTGCGCAAATGGAGGGTTACCTCACCTACTACTACGAGTCGAACTTTCTCTATGTCACCGGATTGCAGAGCGTCGAATCGCGGTCCGTGGAGAATTTTGCGCTGCTCAAGCTCTCCTTCCTTCCCGGCACGGATATGAACCAGGCGCTGTCGCAGACCGTGGCCTACATTGAGCGGGCCCGCGCTTACATGCCGCAGGGAACTGTGCCTCCATTTGTGCTGCGCTTTGACGCCGGGAGCGTTCCGGTGGGATATGTCGTGTTCTCCAGCAAGACCAGGGATGTGAATGAACTTCAGGACCTGGCGCTGAACCGCGTGCGGCCGCTCTTTGCCACGCTGCCCGGCGTCACCTCACCGGCCACTTTCGGCGGCAGCTCACGCACAATTGTGATTCGCGTGGACCGCGACAAGCTGAGCAGCTACCGCATGTCCACCTCTGAGGTGGTGAAGGCGCTGCTTGCGGGCAACGTGATTGCGCCCTCGGGTGACGTGCGAACCGGCGGGCTGGATCGCATCACGCCCATCAACGGCGTGGTGACGGATATTCAGGACCTGGCCAACCTTCCCGTGCGCACCGGCTCAGGCCCGGCCGTTTACATGCGCGACATTGGAACCGTGGAAGACGGCAGCGACCTGACGCTGGGCTATGCGCTGGTGAATGGCCGCCGCACGGTCTATCTGCCGGTGACCAAGCGCGCCGATGCCTCGACGCTGGCCGTGGTGAACGAAGTGAAGTCCAGCATGGACCGCTTCGCCAACGTGTTGCCCGCCGATGTGAAGGTGAGCTACGAGCTCGACCAGTCAGGCCGGGTGCGCAACTCGCTTGAGTCGCTGATTTGGGAGGGCGCCATTGGAGCCTTTCTCACCGGCCTGATGGTCTTCCTGTTCCTGCGCGAATGGAAAAGCTCGTTCATCGTGATCGTCGCCATTCCCTTTTCCCTGCTTTCTGCGCTGGTGTGCTTGTGGCTCGCAGGCCAATCCATCAACATCATGACTCTCAGCGGCCTTGCGCTGGCGGTGGGAATTCTGGTGGATGAGGCGATGGTCGTGATCGAGAACATCCACAGCAATCTGCTGAGCACGGATAATGTGCCGCTGGCGGTGCTGGACGGAACCCGGCAAACCCTGGTGCCCACCCAGGTGGCGATGCTTTCGATTCTCGCCGTATTTGTGCCGTCGTTTTTGATGGTGGGTGTCACGCGCGCGCTGTTTGTGCCGCTTTCGCTGGCGGTCGGCTTCGCCATGGTTTCGTCCTTCGTGCTGTCGAATACGCTGGTGCCGGTGGTCTATATCTGGCTGAACCGCCGTATGCATCGCGACGAGAAAGAGAGCACCGGGCGGAGCCGCTTCGACCATTTCCGCGATCGGTATGTGCTCTTCATTCGCCGCTTGCTTGGCCATCGCAAGCTGCTTGTGGGGCTCTATCTGGCAGCGGCGGCCGCCATCATTCTGCTGATTGGTCCGCATCTGGGCAGGGAACTGTTTCCGCACGTTCCTGAGGCGCAGTTTCAATTGCGCATGCGGGCGCCGGCGGGCACGCGGATTGAATCCACCGAGCAGATTGCGCTCAAGACCCTCAAGGAGATTGAGCAGCAGGCCGGCACTGGCAATGTTGAAATCAGCATCGGCTATGTGGGCTCGTATACGCCCAGCTATCCCGTGAATCTGATTTACTCCTGGACCAGCGGACCGCAGGAGGCGGTGCTGCGCGTGCAGTTGAAGCCGAACGCGCACATTCAAATCCAGAAATTCGAAGAGCGCATGCGGGAGATTCTGGCGCGTGAGATGCCGGATGTTGCATTCACCTTTGAGTCCGGCGACATCGTGGACCAGATCATGGATTTTGGCTCGCCCACGCCGATTGAAGTGGCGGTTCAGGGTTTCAACCTCGCCGCGGATCATGCCTATGCGGAGCAGGTGCGCGCTCAAATGGCGAAGCTGCCGCATCTTCGCGATCTGCACTATGCGCAGCCGTTGGAATATCCCAGCCTGAATGTGGACGTGGACCGCGTGCGCGCCGGACAGATGGGCCTCACGGTTGACCAGGTTGCCCGCTCAGTGGAAACCGCCACATGGTCCAGCCGTTTTGTCTCGCGCAACTTCTGGCAGGATCCGAAAACCGGAATCGGCTATCAGGTGCAGGTGGAGGTTCCTCAGCGCCAGATGGCCTCTCTCGATGATTTGGCGTCGATTCCCCTGATGAGCGGCGGCAACGCAAACCATCCGAATCTGGGCGACGTGGCGCATCTCTCTTACGGCAACGTGGTGGGCGAGTATGACCGCTATGACATGCAGAGGATGATTTCGTTGACCGCCAACGTGAGCGGACAGGACCTGGGACATGCGGCCAATGATGTTGAGGAGGCCATTCAAAAGGCGGGCGCTCCGCCGCGCGGCGTGGAGGTGCAATTGCGCGGCCAGGTGGTGCCGATGCAGCAGACCTTCAGCTCCCTCGCGCTGGGGCTTGTCTTTGCGGTTGTGGCCATTTTTCTTCTGCTGGCTGCCAATTTTCAATCGCTGCGGCTGGCGATGGTCGCAGTGTCCACTGCGCCGGCAGTGGTCTCCGGCGTGGTGCTCATGCTTCTGTTCACGGGGACCACGCTGAATCTTCAGTCGTTCATGGGCGCGATTATGTCGTTGGGTGTCTCGGTGGCCAACTCGATCCTGCTGGTCACGTTTGCTGAAGGTCATCGCCGCACGGACGAGGGAACCTCCACGGAGGCCGCGATTTTCGGAGGCAGCACGCGCCTGCGGCCGATTCTGATGACGTCGATTGCAATGATCGCGGGCATGGTTCCCATGGCGCTGACATTGGGCGAGGGCGGCCACCAGACCGCGCCGCTTGGACTCGCCGTGATTGGCGGACTTGCGATGTCAACGCTGGCCACGCTCGTGATTCTTCCCGCGGTTTTTTCCCTGGTGCAGGAAAATGCACCGCGCTCGTCGGCGTCCTTGGACGTGACGGACGAGCATAGCCCCTACGCTTCCTAAGGGGAGGCACCGGAGTGATTTTGCAATGAAACAGCGAACCTTTTCCCATCCCTCGGCGCAGCGGACTCTATTGTTCATCCTGCTTGCGTGTGGAACGCTTTGGACGTGTGCCGTCGGCGTGGCCGGCTGCGGATCCAGCCGTCGCGTATCGGCCGTCACCGTGCGCGCGCAGCCTGCGCCTGCCCCAGTGGACACGGTATCGGTCACCTCCCGCCGCCTGTCGATGTCGATCCAATTGCCGGGCGAGTTGCAGCCCTTTGAGGAGGTTCGCATCTTTTCCAAGGTGAGCGGCTTTGTGCAGTGGATTGGCGTGGACCGCGGATCGCGCGTAAAAAAGGGGGAACTGCTGGCGACCCTTACCGCGCCGGAGATTGTGGCGCAAAAGTCTGAGGCGGAAGCGCGCGTGCTGAGCGCGGAGAACCAGCGCATTGCCGGCGAGGCAAAGCTGGCCGCCGACCAGACCACGTATGAGCGGCTGAAATCCGCCTCCGCAACTCCGGGCGTGATCTCGGATGAGGAACTGAATATCGCCCAGAAGGCCGCCGAAGCAGACAAGGCGCGCGTGGTCTCCCTGCGTAACACGACGGATGCGGCGCGCGCCAGCCTGCGCTCCGCGCGCGAGATGGAGAGCTACCTGCGCATCACCGCGCCGTTTGACGGAGTGGTGACCAGGCGCAACGTGCATCCCGGTGCGCTGGTGGGGCCCGCCGGCGGATCAGGCGCACAGGCTTCAATGCTGCGCGTGGAAGAGGTGACGCACCTTCGTCTGATTGTGTCCGTTCCGGAAATCTATGTGGCCGGAGTGGAGAAGGGCGCGAAGGTGAGCTTTACGGTGCCGGCATTCCCCGGCAGAACCTTTAGCGGAACCGTGGCGCGCATGGCTGATTCCATTGACGCAACCACGCGCACCATGCCCGTGGAAATGGATGTGTGGAACCCGGGGATCGAGCTTGCTTCCGGCATGTTTCCCAGCGTCTCCTGGCCGGTGCGGCGCTCGGCGGAGACGCTCTTCGTGCCGCAATCGGCTGTTACGCGCACCGGCGACCTGAGCTTTGTGCTGTGCGCGCGCCACGGAAAAATCGAGCAGGTAAGTGTCACCACCGGTGCGGCTGTGGATGGCATGACTGAAGTGTTCGGCTCGCTCGAGGCAGGCGAGGAAGTTGTGCTGCATCCCAGTGACGACCTGCGTACCGGCGCGGCGGTTCTTCCTCACCTTAAAAGTCGTGAGGATGGTCAATAAACGAGGCGATTTTATCTGTGACTGCCTGCGGCGTGGGCTGCTCCGCCGTGTCGGAATTTGCCTGCTCGGTTTTTGCGCGCAGCTTTGCCACCGCCTGCCAGTTGTCCTTGCGCGCATGCTCAGGGAACCACGGCGGCAGCGGCATGCAGAGATAGCGGCTCAGCGCCTCGGCATAGCCTTCGTAAAGCCCGCGCATCGTCTGCAGGCGCTCAAATGAGCTGTCATCGCGGCAGACGCTTACGCCGCTCTGGCAAAGCATTTCATAAAGCTGCTGGTAGCGCTCCGGCGGCAGGCGGTCCGTCGCGTTGCGAACGGGTTCGAGTGAGAGCGTTTGCGCAAGATCCACCACCGCATGGCGCGCGATCGCAAATGTCAGCTGCGCCTGCCGTGCTTCATGGCCGCGAACGCCGGCAATCAGCAGCGCGGATGTGTCGAGTATGGAAGTGAGCGCGCTAAGCCAGCTTTGGTTGCTGTGCTGCGAGCGGAAATAGCAGAGAAGCGGATAGGAGATGTGGCTTTCGAGCAGCTCGGCTGACCAGCGCTCCCACTCCACCAGCAGCAGCGACAGTGCGCTTTCCGCGCCGGAGTCAGCGTGGCGGCGCAGCAGTTCGGCTGCCGTGGGCGGCGACCCGGCGCGCGCGTCCAGCAGGGCAATGCTCACCTCGCGCCGCGAGAATGCGCTATACAGCACCGGAAAATATCCCATCACCACGGCAAGAAATCCGAGCCCTGTGCCCGCTTCAAGAATGATGAGGCTTCGCGCCAGCGGGCCCTGCGGGGTCACGTCTCCCAGGCCGAGCGTGAAAAGCGTCGTGCCGCTCACATAAAGGTCTGAGTCGAAGGGCGACTGACGAAGAGCGTCATGGAAGGGAGTGCCAAGGCTGTGAAAAATGAGTGCAAAGCCCAGCACCAGAGCGCAGGCCCAGACAACCAGAAGCAGAATGAGCGAAAGCGGACCATAGTAGCTGAAGGCGGTTTCCCGCTTGCGGGGATGATGAAGCCTGCCGGCAACAAAGACCCACGGCGCCCATGTGGCCAGATAAAAAAGCCGCGTGATGCGAAAGCGGCCCGCCGCGCGGCGCGGAAGGATGATGGTCTGGAAGGCGTCCAGCAGCACGCCCAAAACACACAAAATGCCGAGCACGAGGCCGAATGTCCGCATGAATCCTCATGGCCGGAGTGAGCGCATTCCGCGGTTCTCCGGTTCCTTGTATTCTAGCCGGTAAGCGGATGGAGGGGATGAAGGATGCAGCCACTGGGAAAGGCGCTGCTCGGATTGGGACTGTTGCTCGCCCTCATCGGTGTCGCAATCCTGGTCTCGTCCCGGCTGGGTCTCCCGCTGGGCCGGATGCCGGGCGACTTTGCCTGCAAGGGCAAACATGTATCGGTCTACTTCCCTCTGGGCACCTGCATCCTCATCAGCGTTGTGCTCAGCGTATTGCTCTATTTGTTTTCGCGCATGCATCGCTGATGCGGCACAATGACGAGCGGATAACTCCTGAAATGGGCGGGCAGGCGGCGGTGAGGAAATTACCCTGCGGAATCGCAGGGGGAGGGTGGTATCTTCGAATCAATCCCGCCGATAAGCCAATAAATAGGGATTTTTTGAAGATCGTGGCGAAGGCCCAGGGCAATCCAGATTCCTTCCGGCAGATTGTGGTATGCGCATCTCCCCGGAGGTGCCTGGCGAAGCTGTCGCCAGTTGGGCAGCAGCAACAAGTGCGGAGAAGAAGGAGGCGCGTATGAGCCAGGCCGATGACGCAAACGGCGGACACGTGTTGACGCTGGAAGAGATTACCAGCCTCACGCGGGAGGGGAACAGGCCGGCCGATACGCTGATGAACGTTGTGGCGCTGATTGCAGCCCGTTTCAACACCGATGTTTGCTCCGCCTATCTTCTTGAGCCGGATCGCTCGAATCTGGTCCTGGCCGCCACGCTCGGCCTGCATCCTAGCTGCATCGGCACTCTTCGCATGCCGCTGAATGAAGGCCTGGCAGGGCTGGTGGCCGAGCAGGTGAGGCCGGTCTCAGTGGAAGATGCGCGGAAGCATCCGCGATTCAAGTTTTTCAAGGAGTCGGGCGAAGACGAATATCGGTCGTTTCTCGGCGTTCCACTCATTCATCGCGGCATGCTGCAGGGCGTGCTGATTGTGCAAACCAGGGAGGCGCGCGTCTTCCTTGACGATGAGGTGCGCATGCTCACCGACGCTGCCAGTGAAGTCGCGTCGGTGGTAAGCGAGGCGCGCACGCTCGACCGCTTTATTGCGCCGGTGCAGGAGCGGCTCTGGTCGCTTGCGCAAAATCTCTGGTGGAGCTGGGACCAGGACTGCATCAGCATCTTTCGCGATCTGAACCCCGTCCGCTGGCGCCAGTTGAATCAGAATCCAATCGCCCTTTTGTGCGAGATTCCGCTCAATGAGATTGAGCATCGCGCCACGGAGCTGGCGCTCCACAGCCGCATCAACTATGCATACCGGCGTCAGCAGGAGTACCTGCACGATGACCGCACCTGGGGCGCAGAACACGCAGGCGTCTTGCGGCCGCATCCGGTGGCGTATTTTTCGGCTGAGTTCGGCCTGCATGAGTCGCTGCCGATTTATTCGGGCGGCCTGGGCGTCCTGGCCGGTGACCATATCAAGAGCGCTTCCGATCTCGACATTCCGCTGGTCGGCATCGGACTTTTTTACGGACAGGGATACTTTCTGCAACGGCTGGACTCCACCGGTTGGCAGCAAGAGGAATATGTACAAACCGACGTGAGCCATTGCCCGATGCAGCCCGCCTTCGGGCTCAACGGTGAGCGCGTGGTGGTGGAGATTCAGACGCGGGGCGGGCGGATTCGCGCCAAAGTGTGGCGCGTGAAGGTGGGCCGCTGCGACCTGCTGCTGCTCGACACGGACGTGGAGGGCAACGCACCGGAGGATCGCGAGCTGACGTCACGCTTGTACGGCGGCGATGGGCGCACCCGGATTCGCCAGGAACTGCTGCTGGGTGTGGGCGGATTTCGCGCGCTCAAGGCGATGGGCATCTCGCCCGGCGTGCTGCACCTGAATGAGGGCCACAGCGGCTTTGCCGTGCTTGAGGCGATTCGCAGCCGCATGGAAGAGGAGGGGCTGGACTTCAACACAGCGGCCAATCAGGTTCCGCGCGAGGTTATCTTCACCACGCATACGCCTGTGCCTGCCGGGCATGACCGCTTTCCCGCGGATTTGATTGAAGAGCATTTGGGACCGCTGCGTGATTCGCTGGGCATTACCCAGGAGAACCTGATGGGCTTTGGCCGCGTGCAATCCACTGATCCCCAGGAAAGCTTTTGCATGACCGTGCTGGGCCTCAAGCTTTCGCGCCGCGCAAATGCCGTTTCTTCGCTGCATGGGGAGGTTTCGCGCGCCATGTGGTGGGATCTGTATCCGGGCAAATCGCAGGACGCCGTGCCCATCGGCCACATCACCAACGGCGTGCATGTGCCTTCATGGCTGGCGCAGCAGATGGGCCGGCTCTATGATCGCCATCTCGGCATGGGGTGGCAGGCGCACAGCGGCGCCGCGCGCACCTGGGAAGGCATTGAAAGCGTGGATGACGGCGAGTTGTGGGAGACGCATCTCGCTCTCAAGTCGCGGTTGCTGGAGTTTGTGCGCAGGCGCGTCTGTGAGCAGGCGGAGCGCCGTGCGGAGCCTGCCGAAACGCTGCGCAAGCTGGGCAGGGTGCTCTCGCCGGATGCGCTCACCATCGGATTCGCGCGGCGGTTCGCCACTTACAAGCGAGCCAACCTGGTGCTTGCCGACATTGCGCGGCTGGCCTCGATGGTAAACGATCCGAAACGCCCCGTGCAGTTCGTCTTTGCCGGAAAGGCGCATCCCCACGATGAACCGGGCAAGCGCGTTCTGCAGCAGATTGCCCAGATGATGCGCAACAGCGAGTTCGCCGACAAGTTTGTCTTTGTGGAGGACTACGACATCAACGTGGGCCGCGTGCTGGTGCAGGGCGTGGATGTGTGGCTGAACAATCCGCGCAGGCCGCTGGAGGCATCCGGCACCAGCGGACAAAAAGTGGTGCTGAACGGCGGGCTGAATCTTTCCGTTCTGGACGGCTGGTGGGCGGAGGCCTACGACGGCATGAACGGATTCGCCATCGGCACCGGCAGAACGCACTCCGAGTTGAATGTCCACGACAGCCGCGATGGCGAAGACCTTTATCGCGTGCTGCGCGACGAGTTGATTCCGCTCTACTATCAGCGCGACCGCGATGGACTGCCGCGCGGGTGGATCAAGCGGATGAAGCGGACGATTCGAACCCTGGGCTGGCGCTTCAACGCTGATCGCATGGTGATGGACTACACGCGGAAATGCTACATTCCCGCGGCCGGCGGCACTTCAAGCGAAATCCGGCAGCCCTGCTGAGCGCCGCACCCATTCGATTGCGCGAGCAGCAGCAACCTGCTGCCGCAGCCATTGTGTGCCATCGTGCCTTGTCTTCCGTGGCGGCGCCATTTGCTCCTGCCGGGCCAACGACGGTTAAATAGAGATAGCATTCGATTGTCCAGAACGCGGGAAGGAAAGAATCCCAGCTCATGCGCCGCGTCGCGCTCATTTACAACCCAGCTTCCGGCCAGTTCTCAGGCCGCCGCGCCCGCATCATTCAAAAGGCGCTCGACCTGCTGCGTGAGGCCGGCCTGGACGCGGAGGCGCTGGAGACCGCCGCGCCCGGAAATGCGCGGGCCCTGGCAATCGCAGCGGTGCGCAACGGCTATGACGCCATTCTGGCCTGCGGCGGAGACGGCACTGTGCACGAAGTTCTGCAGTGCCTGGTGGGAACGCCGGTGGCGCTGGGCGTGGTGCCTTTGGGAACGGCCAATGCGCTGGCGCAGGACCTGGGGCTGGGAAGGTCGCCTTTGCAGGCCGTGCGCCGGCTGCTGCAGGCCCAGCCCGTGCAGGTGCCGGTGGGCCGCATCTTTTACCATGACCGGCTGGGCGCGGAGCACTCCCGCTACTTCACCGTCGCCGCGGGCATCGGCGCGGATGCGCTGATGATGTCGCGGCTTGACCTTAAGCTGAAACGAAAATTCGGATATGCCCTCTATCTGATGGAGGCATTCCGCGTGTGGGCGACCAGCTCCTTTCCATATTTTCAGGCTGTTTTCACCGGCGACAATCAGCAGCCGAACAGGAGCGAAGAGGTTTCCCAGTTGCTTGCCGTTCGTGTGCGCTCGTTTGGCGGCGTGCTGGGCCAGCTTGCTCCGGGGGCAACCGTGCGCAACCGCACGCTGAGCCTGATTGCCTTCAAGACGCGAAGCCGCCTTCGCTATCTGAGCTTTTTGATGGCCGTGATTGCGAAACGCCCCTCGTTCGGCGAAGAGGTTGAGCTGGTTGAGGCTGCCACCGTGGAATGCCGCATGAGGAATCGGGCGCGGGCCACGGTCTATGTGGAGGCGGACGGAGAGGTTCTCGGCATGCTTCCGGCGCGCATGGAAGTGGCCGCGGAGCAAATCACGCTGCTGGTTCCGCCGGGAGCCAATCCTTAGCAGCCTGGAATTGCTCTCCATGCTCAACGCCAGTGCGCCTTCGGGTCGCCGCGTGCCGAAATTGCGTCAAGTGACCCCATGCTGCGATCATCCCAGCGCATCAAGTTCTCAGGAGAACCGTCCCTTGAAACCAGGAATTTCCACTCTCGTCGCCTGCCTGCTCGCCGTCCCATTGGCCGCCGCACCTGCGCAAACGCCGGCGTGGCAGCCCGCGCCCGGCCATTTAACGTTGCCGCTATGGCCGGGAATCGCTCCCGGCGCGCCGGCCAATCCGCCGCCCGAGGTGAACACCACCAGGCCAACTGACCAGTTGATTGCCGGCAAGCCGCTCATCCGCCTGGGCAATGTCTACAAGCCGGCCTTGACGCTCTATCGCGCCACGGGACGCAACTCCGGCGCGGCGGTGGTGGTTTTTCCCGGTGGCGGATATCAGATACTGGCCATCGACCTGGAAGGGACCGAAGTCTGCGCGTGGCTCAATTCGATCGGCGTCAACTGCGTGCTCGTGAAATATCGCGTTCCCAATTCCGGGCCCTATCCAAAATCCGCGGCGGCGCTCCAGGACGCGCAGCGCGCGCTGGGCATGGTGCGTGAGCATGCGGCCCAGTGGCACATCGATCCGCATCGCGTGGGCGTTCTCGGCTTCTCCGCGGGCGGACACCTGGCCGCGGCGCTCAGCACGCACTTTGACACGCGGCTTTACGATGCCGTGGACGCCGCCGACAAGTTGAGCTGCCGCCCGGACTTTGCCGTGATTATCTATCCCGGCTATCTGGCTCTTGCGGAAAAACACTTCGAGCTGAATCCTGACGCGGTGCCCGCGGCAGGCACTCCGCCCACGTTTCTGGTGCAGGCTGAGGATGATCCGGTGCATGTCGAAAATGCCATTGTCTACTTCATGGCGCTCAAGCGTGCCAAGGTTCCGGCGGAGCTGCATGTGTACGCGCAGGGCGGGCACGGGTACGGTTTGCGGCGCACGGCGCTTCCGGTCACCACGTGGCCCTTGCGCGCACAGGAATGGCTGCACAACATCCACGTGCTCCGCTAGTAAAAGGCTACAATGAGCACCATGCAACTGGCCGTCCTCACTGTTTCTGATCGCTGCGCGCGCGGGCTTGCGGAAGACACCGCCGGTCCGGCCGTGGCGGCGCTGCTTCGCCGGAACTGGTCCGATGCGGAGATCATTGCATCCCTGCTTCCCGACGATGAGGATGCGCTCGTTCATCAACTGGAGCAGTGGGTGGGGCAGGGAATTGCGCTGGTTCTCACCGTGGGCGGAACGGGCCTTGGCCCGCGCGACCGAACACCCGAGGCAACGCGACGCGTGATGGAGCGCGAGGCGCAGGGGCTGGCGGAGGCGATGCGCGCCAATGGGGCAAAGCAGAATCCCTACGCCTGGCTCTCGCGCGCGGTGGCCGGGCTCAAGCACCGCACCCTCATGGTGAATTTGCCGGGGAGCCGGCGCGGCGCGGAAGAGAGCCTGCAAACCATCCTGCCGCTCCTGCGCCATGCTCTTGAAGTGGTGGCAGGCGGGCAGGCGCATCCCTGATTCCGGCGCTGAGGTCTTTCTGGAGTAGAACGAGGCCAGAAAGAGGAAACGCTTACCAAAATCAGCCTGAATCCAGCAATTTCCGGGGCAAAGGAACCAAACCCGCATCCAGCAAGATGCAGTAAATTCTACCTTTTGGGGATTGTCCGCCCAAATTACGGGCACAAACACCCACAGAGAAACACAAGAAAAGGGGTAAAATTGTCGCATCCATGACGGGCCCAAGATCCCATTCTGCGGACCGGCGCAGGCCGGCAACGGTCAGCATTCGCGATGTAGCCCAGCGTGCCGGCGTCTCCATCGCCACCGTCTCCCGCGCCGTCAACCGCATTCCCACCGTCAACCCGGAGCTGGCTGAGCGCGTCTGGAAGGCGATTGAGGAAGTCGGTTATCTGCCCAACACGCAGGCGCGCGCGCTGGTCTCGGGCCGCAGCCGCATGCTGGGCCTCATCGTGTCGGAAATCACCAACCCGTTCTTCCCGGAGCTGGTGCAGGAGTTTGAAAATCTGGCCGTCGCGCAGGGCTATGAGGTGCTGATCGGCTCCACGAATTACGAGCCGGCCCGCACCGAATCCCTGATCAGGCGCATGCTGCAGCGCAACGTGGACGGCGTGGCGGTGATGACCTTCGGCATTGAAGAGGGGCTGGTGCAAAAGCTGGTCGAGCGCGAGTTCCCGCTGGTGTTTGTGGATGCCGGGCCGGACCTGCCCAACATTCGCGTGCTCAAGGTGGATTACGGCGAAGGAATTCGCCAGGGCGTGCAGCATCTGGCCGCGCTCGGTCATCGCCACATCGCCTTCATCAGCGGTCCGCTGCGCCTGCGTTCGGCCGTGGCGCGGCGTGACGCTTTCATCAAGTCCATGGCCGAGCTGGGGCTGGTTGCGCCGCGAGACGCGATGATGGAAGGCAGCCACACCATGGAAGGCGGCATTGCGGCAATGGAGCAACTGGTCAAGCTGGATCCCATTCCAACGGCCGTCGTCTGCTCCAACGATATGACTGCCATCGGCGTGCTGCACGCGCTTTATCGCACCACGCATAAGGTGCCCGCGGATATCTCCGTCGTCGGCTTTGACGATATTCACCTTGCCCAGTTCATGCTGCCTCCGCTCACCACCGTGCAAATGTCCTGCAAGGACCTGGCGGCGGCGGCGGTCGAGGCCTTGCGGGCCGGCATTGAACGCGACAATCCCAGGGCCGCTAAAAAGGAGTGGCACATTCCCACGCGCCTGGTGGTCCGCCAGTCCTCCGCATTTCCCAGGGGAAGCCTGCCGGCCCTGACGACCCGCGGCGCAAGCCACAAGGAACCCCGAAGCGCCGAGGGAGCGGTATGAGCCGCACGCATTGGATTGAGTCCGGGCCGCAAATCCGGCTTTTCAAGCGGAGTTCTGGTTCCGGACTGGACAGCCGGGCTGGACAGCCGGACCGGCCGGTTTGACCGGATCAACCGCATTCGCCGCTTTCTGTAACTCCGCGGAACCAAATTGTGTCTAATGAATGCGATTGAAGTTTCTCCACGCGAGGTCTTTCCATGCTGATTGGTAAACCGCCTTCCATCCCGTCTTCGCAAATCACGCCCAGGGATCAATACATGAATCGCCGCCGTTTCCTGCGCGGATCGCTGGCGGGCGCTGCCGCTCTGGGCGCAACCGCGTTCGGCGGGGAGCGGTTGGCTCAGGTGCTTTCTCCGCGCACCAGCGTGCTTGCCGGCACGCGCCTGCAGACCGTGAAGAGTCCGCTGACGACCACCGGCGAGCAGTTGACCAGCTTTGAGGACATCACCCACTACAACAATTTTTATGAGTTTGGAGTGGAAAAGGGTGACCCCGCAAAGAACGATGGTGGACTGCCCACGCGGCCGTGGACCGTTCAGGTGGAAGGCCTGGTGAAGCAGCCAAAAACCTTTGACATTGATGCGCTGATGAAGCTGCGCCCGCTTGAAGACCGCGTCTATCGCCACCGCTGCGTGGAGGCCTGGAGCATGGTCGTTCCATGGGTCGGCTACTCGCTGTCGGAGTTCATCAAGCAGTGTGAGCCGCTGAGCACGGCGAAATATGTGCAGTTCATCTCCTACTATGACCGGCACGTGGAGAAGTGGGCGGACGAAGTGGCCGGCATCGTGTGGCCTTACTCCGAAGGGCTGCGCATGGATGAGGCCATGAACGAGCTCACGCTGCTCACCTTCGGCCTTTACGGCCAGGAGCTGCCAAACCAGAACGGCGCGCCGATTCGCATCGTGGTGCCGTGGAAGTACGGATACAAGTCCGCCAAGTCGATTGTGCGCGTGCGCTTTGTGAAGGATGAGCCGCCCACCACGTGGAACCAGCAGGCGCCCAGCGCGTATGGCTTCTACTCCAACGTGAATCCCAACGTGGACACGGTTCCGTGGAATCAGGCCACTGAGCGCCGCGTCGGCCTGCCCTTCTGGCAGCAGCGCCGCACCACGCTGCTCTTCAACGGCTATGGCCAGCAGGTTGCCTATCTTTACAAGGGCATGGACCTGAGGAAGAACTATTGAAACACTCCTCGCTTGTCGCCCTAAAGGTGCTGGTGTGGCTTGCCTGCCTGGCGCCGTTTGGCTGGCTGGTGTGGGGCGCGGCCACCACCTCGCTGGGCCCGGACGCCACGGCGACCATCACCTTCGCCACCGGCCGCACCACCCTGCGCCTGCTGGCCATTACCCTGGCCATCGCGCCGGTGCGCAAGCTGATTCCTAAACTAACGTGGATCATTCGCTTCCGGCGGCTGTTGGGGTTGTTCACATTTTTCTATGCCACGCTGCACCTGCTCACCTGGGTTGCGCTTTACGCCGGCTTTGACGTGAACCGGATGGCAACCGATGTGGTGAAGCGGCGCTACATTACGGCGGGCATGGCGGCCTGGCTGCTGATGCTGCCGCTGGCCGCCACCTCCACCAACTGGGCCATTCGCAAGCTGGGCGGCAAGCGCTGGAACCGGCTGCACCAGCTCATTTATCTGGCCGCGGTGTGCGGCGTGGTGCACTACTGGTGGCAGGTGAAGACCGGCGTGCTCACCCCGCTTGCCATCACCATCGTCATTGCCGTCCTGCTGCTGGCGCGCCCGGTGCTGAACCTGGCGCAGCGCCGCAGGCCCAGGCCCGCCGAGGCGTGAGCGTGTAACGCGAATCTTCGCCTAACCGTGGAAGCGGAGCTCAGCCTGCGCCACGCACTGCACGCTCCTGCGATGCAGCGGCGTGGGGCCCAGCCGCGCCAGAGCCTCACGATGCTGCAGAGAGCCGTAGCCCTTGTGGCGGGCCAGGCCATAGCCGGGATATTCGCGGTCGAGCTCGACGAGGATTTTGTCGCGATGTACCTTGGCAAGCACGCTGGCCGCTGCAATCGAATAGCTGGCGCCGTCGCCTTTCACCACCGCCTGCTGCCGGCAGCTCCACTCAATGGTGTCCACGCCGTCGATGAGCAGAAAATCCGGTGCAGGCGCGAGTTCCTCCACGGCAAGCCGCATGGCCAGCAGGGAGGCGCGGCGGATATTGATGCGGTCAATGGTCGCCACATCCACCGCGGCCACGGCATAAGCCAGCGCGCAGGCGCGAATCCGGCCGTCGAACTCGTTGCGCTTGCGCTCGGTCAATTGCTTTGAGTCGTTCAAGCCGTCCAGCGCGCAGCCGGCCGGCAGGATGACGGCCGCGGCCACCACCGGGCCAAAGAGCGGCCCGCGGCCCACCTCGTCCACACCTGCAATCGAGCGCGCGCCCTGCTTGCGCGCCGCCTCTTCCAGAGCCCATCCGCATGTGGCTGGCCTGACCATCTCAGCCAGTATAGAAAGCAAAACCCCCGGCGTTGCGGCCGGGGGCTGTGGAATGTGAGGGCGAAATGCGGCTCTAGGCCTTGGCGACCACGCGATCCACTTCCTTCAGGCGTGCTGCCTTGCCGCGCAGTGCGCGGATGTAGAACAGCTTGGCGCGGCGCACCTTGTAGCTGCGAATCTTCTCCACGCGGTCAACCACTTTGGAGTTGAACGGGAAGATGCGCTCCACGCCCTGGCCAAAGCTCATTTTGCGAACGGTAAAAGTGCCCTGGGGGCCATGATTGACGGCAATCACCAGGCCCTCAAAGGCCTGCAGACGCTCTTTTTCGCCTTCCTTGATCTTTACCTGGACGCGAATCTGGTCGCCGGCAACAAACTCGGGAAGGTCAGTGCGCTTCAGCTTGTCGGCCAGGCGCTGCATAACGGGATGAATGGACATAGTCGTTTCCTGCGATTGAACTCGGAGCTTTCAGTGTACCAGAGAATTGCTCCCGTCGCCTAATGCGCCCGAAGGCGCGGGACGCGCCGGATGCATGCGAGAGAAGTGCTAGCGAAGGAAGGGGATATAGGCCTTCACGTGCGCGGAATATTCCATGAAAACGTCTTGAAACCGGTCGGCTAGCTGGCGGTCTTCCGCGTAGACGCCAATCTCGATTCCCACCATCACCAGCGGCATGCCCACAATGGTCATCAGCAGCGACGCGTAGGCCAGCGCGGTGGCCACGGCCATGCCCAGCAGCGAGGCATACATCGGGCAGCGCAGCCAGCGATACGGGCCGGAGAGGACTGACTCGCGGCCCTCCCGCAGCGCGGCCTCAAGCTGGCGGCGGCCGGTTAAGTGCATGGCGGCGGCGATGGCCAGCAGGGCCGCAAGCGGCGCAAGCGCCATGGCGGCCGCCAGAACAACGGGCGGCTTTTCCATTTCGAGCGGAAAAATGCGGGTCAGCAGGCACGCTAAACCAGCCAAAATCAACAGAATAGCGCCCATAAAGCTGGCCGGACGGCGGCTGCGGCCCAGCCCTCGGCTGCGAATGCCGCGGAACGCCAGTGCCAGAATCCACACAATCCAGCAGACCGCAAGTTCTTCAATGGCCAAAGTGCTCAAGACGTTCCTCTCCTGCTTTATCGGCAGGAGTCGCGGATCGATTCCAGAAATTGACGATCCGTTTCGCTCAGCGTGGCCCGTTCCAGCAGCTCGGGCCGATTCAGGAAAGTCTTGCGAAGTTGTTGCTCGCGCCGCCAGCGGCGAATCTGCAGATGGTCGCCGTTCAGCAGCACGGCCGGCACGGCCAGGCCGGCGAACTCCGCCGGGCGCGTGTAATGCGGATAGTCCAGCAGGCCGCCCGCGCCGTGTTGCGAGCGGGGCACGCCCGTGGTGTCGGCGGCAATCTCCGCGTCCTCCTCGCCAAAGCTCTCAAACGCGCTTGAAGCCTGATTGCCCAGAACGCCGGGCTTGAGCCGCATCACGGCGTCCAGCACCACGGCCGCGGCCAGCTCGCCGCCGCTCAGCACATAGTCGCCAATGGAGAGCTCCATATCGCAATAGAGATCATTGATGCGCTCGTCCACGCCCTCATAGCGCCCGCACACCAGCACCACGCGGTCCAGCGCGGCCAGCTCACGGGCTATGGCCTGCGAAAACGGCCGCCCCTGCGCGGAGAGAAGGATGACGCGCGCACCGGATAGAGGCTGGCCCGCCGGGTTCCGGCTGGGCTTGGGCGGAATGTCGAGAGACTCCATCGCCCCGGCCAGCGGCTCAGGCTTCAGCACCATGCCTTCGCCGCCGCCAAAAGGCCGGTCGTCCACCGTGCGATGGCGGTCATGCGTAAAAGCGCGCAGGTCGTAGAGCGCCACCGAAACAAGGCCCTCCGCCTGGGCCCGGCGCACAATGCCGTGCTCAAAAATGCCCGCGAATAAGCCGGGAAAAACGGTGATGATCTCAAAGCGCATGGTTGGTGGCTTCCGGCAGGGTATTCCGGCTTTCTGGTCAGATTACGCGAGCAGCCCGCATTGCGCTATTCCACTCCTGTCTTCGGAGCGTTCAAGTCTGCCAGCCCCTCTGGCAGCGCCATTTCAACCTTCTTTAGGGCAAGGTCAAGCCGCCGCAGATACTCCTTAGCAAACGGAATCAGAGCCTCTCCACGCGCGCCGCGCACCACCAGCAGCGCCACTGGGCCGGCCGTCCGGTCCACGTCTGCAATGCGGCCCACCGCCACCGGCGCCGGGCCGGCAACGTCCACAAGCTCGCAGCCAATCAGGTCGCCGATGTAGGCCTCGTCCTCGGCCAGCGCGGCCCGCTCGGATTGGGGAATGGCAACAATTTTTCCGGCCAGGGTTTCCGCGGCGGAAATGGTGTCCACGCCGGCGAAATGGAGCACGATGCCGCCCTTGTGCAGCCAGTGGGCGGCGAGTTCCATGGGCAGCGCGGCGGAGTCTGTCCGGGCGCCGGGCCCTTGCTGCCGGGTCGCGCCGCCGGCGTCGTCGGCCACCAGCCAAAGCTGCCTGCGCGCGGCAAACTTCTCAGGAAAGTCAGTAAGGATTTCCGCGTAGACTTCGCCCTTGCGTCCCTGCGGGCGGCGAATGCGTGCCAGCCAGACCCAGGAATCGGATGCGGTCATAGGTCCCCCCGGCATCTGCGGCGGAGCCCGGACCTGGCCATCCTAGTCTTCGTCGTCCTCTTCCAGAATGTCCAGCGTGTAGCGGTGATGCAGCTTCATGCTCACGGCGCCCAGGATGGTGCGCACGGAGCGCGCCGTGCGTCCCTGCTTGCCGATCACCTTGCCCACATCCTGCGGAGCAACGCGCAGCTTGAGTACGGTGTTGTCGTCCCGGTCCACGGATTCCACTTCCACCGCTGCCGGTTCATCCACCAGGGCCCGCGCAATTTCGCGAACCAGTTCATCGACTGCGACCATATCTGTTTTGGTCATGCACTTGCCTCTGACCGTATGCGTCCTGCCAAAAGCATTCCTGGCAGCAGCATCATTGGATCGGTGCGCGAATAGTAGCACACACTTGGGCCCGCGTCAGCACTTGTATACGGCCGCCCCGCAAGGCGGGGGATGGCCGCAATGGGGGGGCGAAGGGTTCCTTAAACGGCGGCCGGTTCAGCGGCAGGTTCGGCGGCCTGCGCCGGATGCCGCGAAACCAGTTTGGCCACGGTCACCGACATCTGCGCGCCCACGCCGCGCCAGTAGGCAATCCGCTCATGCTTCAGGTCAACTGAGGCGGGGTTGGTACGTGGATTGTAGGTGCCCACCACCTCAATCGAGCGGCCGTTGCGGGCGCGGTCCTTCTCAATCACCACAATGCGGTAGTAAGGCTGCTTGCGGGCGCCAACACGCGCCAAACGAATCATCACCACGAGGATACGGTTCCTTTCACATTCAAGCTGCTGCGGTCTCCCAGGGTAGCCCAAAGCCACACAACCGGCGGGCCAAAGGAAAGGCCAGACAGCGAGCCCGGCCGAAGCGAGACACAACACCTAAGTATCGCTGAAAACTGCCCTTCTAGGCAAGCTGCACGGGCGGCAGAACGGCGCAGGACGCGGCGCGGGCTTCAGGATTCGTTTCGCTTTCACGGTCCAATCGCATGCTCACCTGCCTTCTGTCGAAGGTTTTGGCCGGCGGTCGAGACCCCCCAAAATCCCCGCATCTGCGCAAACCCGCGGCTGTTACAGTATCAGGAACAACTAAGCGTCTCCAATCTTCACAGCGGCAAACAGCGCTCGCACCCGAGGCATAAGCAAACCCATGCATCGCGAGTATCACAAGTGGCATTCCGGCCGCCTGGGCCGCGAGATGGAGCTGCTCGTCTTTGGCCATGCCGGGCTGCCCGTGCTGGCCTTCCCCACCTCCTGCGGCCGTTTCTACGATCTGGAAGATCGCGGCCTCATTGGCGGCCTCGCCGGACGCATCGATGCCGGGCAATTACAATTTTTCTGCGTGGATTCGCTCGACGCCGAAAGCTGGTATAACCGGCAGGTCCCGCCGCGCGGTCGCATCGCGCGCCACATGCAATACGAGGATTATCTGCTGCATGAGGTGGTCCCGCTCATCCGCGACAGGAATCGCAATCCGCATCTGGTCGCGCTGGGTTGCAGCTTTGGCGGCTATCATGCCGCCAACATCGCCCTGCGCCATCCCGACATTTTCACCGGCATGCTGTCGATGTCGGGCGCCTTTGACGTGAGCAGTTTTCTTGGCGGCTACTACGACCAGGACTGCTACTTCAACATTCCCGCCCATTACATGCCGAACATGAGCGATCCCTGGTATCTGGACCGCTACCGCCGCAACCAGCTTGTGCTGGGCACCGGATGGGACGATCATTGTCTTGAACAGAACCGGAATCTGGCACGCATTCTGGACGAAAAGGGCATTCCGCACCAGCTCGCCATTTGGGACACCAGGAACGCACACGACTGGCCTGTCTGGCAGCGCATGATGCAGGAGTATCTTTGACGGGGGCCGGCACACTGGACTTGAACAACAAAATCAAAGGAGATCCACTGAATGAGTGAACGGAATCCTTACGGGAAATTCCTGGATGGCAGGCCGCTCGATGTGATTCTTTCCACCACGCCTTCCGCGTTGGCGCAAGCCATCAAGTCGCTGGGCCCGGAGCGGGTGAGAGAGCCCATTGCGCCTGGCAAGTGGAGCCCCACGCAGATTGCCTGCCACCTGGCCGACTGCGAAGTGGCCTTCGGCTTCCGGCTGCGGCAAACCCTGGCCGAAGACAATCACACCGTGCAGCCCTTTGACCAGGACAAGTGGGCGGCGAGCTACTCCGGCATGTCGCTGGCCCAGGCGCTGGTCACCTTTGCCGCGCTGCGCAACTGGAACCTGATGCTGATTCGCTCCGCGCTGCCGGCAAATGCCGACAAGAAGGCGACCCATCCCGAGCGCGGCGACCAGACCTTTGGCGGCATGGTGGAGCTGATTGCCGGGCACGACCTGAACCACCTGTCGCAGTTGCAAAAGGCGGTTGCGCAGCCCAAAGAACCGTAGCGGCGGACGAGGCCGCTTGCCGCCGGCGCCGGATGCTTCGCGGGGTCCGTGTCGCCCGCGCGGATTTTTCCGCAACGCGCATGGCTCCCATACACTGGGAGCGAACGCGGGCGCTTCCCAGCCCACGCCACAGGCAGCCGGCCGGACACGGAGGCTTTCGATGAAGAGGATCGGCGTTCTTTTTGGGATGGAAAACAGCTTTCCCGGTGCGCTGGTGGAGGCCATTAACGCGCGCCATGTGGACGGCATCACCGCCGAATTTGTAAAGACCGGAGCCGTGCTGCTGAACCGCGCGCCGCGCTACTCGGTCATTGTCGATCGCATCTCGCACGATATTCCGTTTTATCGCGCCTTTCTAAAACATGCCGCGCTGCACGGCGTCATTCTCATCAACAATCCCTTCTGGTGGTCGGCCGACGACAAGTTCTTCAACTACACGCTGGCGGCAAAACTCGGCGTGGCGGTGCCGCCTACGGTCATCCTGCCGCACAAGCAGCATCCTCAGGGCACCACGGACCGCTTCATGCGCAATCTTGAATATCCGCTCGACTGGGATGCCGTTTTCAATTACGTCGGCGAGCATGGATTCATGAAACCCGTGGATGGCGGCGGAGGACGCGACGTGCATCATGTGCGCAACCGCGAGGAATTCTTTCGCGCCTATGACCAGTCGCGCGACCTGTGCATGATGTATCAGAAGGCCGTGGATTTCGAGGAGTACTTCCGCTGCTACGTCGTGGGACAAAAGAAAGTCCGCATCATGCCCTACGATCCGCGCCTGCCGTTCCACGAGCGCTATCTAAAGAACCCGCAGGAATACGACCCGAAGCTGTTGAAGCGCGTGGAGCGCGACGCAATCGCTTTGTGCCGCGCGCTGGGTTACGACCTGAACACCGTGGAGTTCGCCGTTGAAAATGGAATCCCCTATGCCGTTGACTTCATGAATCCCGCGCCCGACGCGGACCTTCACTCGGTGGGCCAGGCGAACTTTGACTGGATTGTGAAGGAGATGGCCGACCTTGCCATTGCAAAGGCAAAGCTGGCTCCGCGGCTGGTGGAACTGCGCTGGTCGTCGCTGTTGAGCGGCCCGGCCAACGAGGTGAAGCGCCGCAAACCCTCCCGCACATCGTCCCGGAGAAGCGCTGCTGCAAAGGCCTTGCATGGGCGATGAAAGCTGCAACCCCAAACCGCTGCTCACATCTAAAGAGACGATGACTACCACGAACGAATTCTCGCTTCGCATGCTTGGCAACTCTGACCTTTCACTCACTCCCATCGGTTTTGGCGCGTGGGCTGTTGGCGGCGGAAACTGGGAGTTCGCCTGGGGACCGCAGGATGACAATGAGTCGATTGCAGCGATTCATCGCGCGATTGACCTCGGCATCAACTGGATTGACACGGCGGCCATCTACGGCCTCGGCCACTCCGAGGAGATTGTCGGCAAGGCGCTCAAATCCGCCAGCCGCAAGCCTTACGTCTTCACCAAGTGCTCCATGCGCTGGCATCAGGACCGCTCAATTTACCGGTCGCTCAAGGCCGGCTCGCTTGCCGAGGAGCTTGAGGGTTCACTGCGACGGCTGGGCGTGGAGGCCATTGATCTCTATCAAATCCACTGGCCGAATCCTGAAGAGGAAATTGAAGAGGGCTGGGCGCAGTTGGAGCGATTCCGCCGGCAGGGCAAAGTGCGTTGGATTGGCGTCTCCAATTTCTCAGTGGAGCAGATGAAGAAGGTGCAGGCCATCGCGCCCATCACCAGCCTGCAGCCGCCTTACTCAATGCTGCGCCGTGCCATTGAGGCGGAGATACTGCCGTATGTGCAGGCCAGCGGAATGGGCGTGATCCATTATTCCCCCATGGTCTCCGGGCTGCTCACGGGCAAGATAACCCGCGAGCGCGTTGCGGCACTGCCCGCGGACGATTGGCGGCGGCGCGGGGTGGAGTTCAATGAGCCGCGCCTGAGCCGGAATCTGGAACTCGTCGAGCTGCTGCGCAGGATTGGCAACGGCCACGGAGTCGCTCCCGGCGTGGTTGCTGTTGCCTGGACGCTGCACCACCCGGCCGTAACCGCGGCCATTGTGGGAGGGCGAAGCGCGCAACAGGTGGAGCAGATGGCGGCGGCTCTCAACTTCCGGCTTTCCGATGAAGAGTACGCGCAAATTGTGAGCTTCCTCGCCGAGCATCCCGTCCCGGCATAAGGCAGCACACTTTGGGCGTACAGGCAGGCAGCAAAAAGCCCCGGCATGCGCCAGGGCTTTTTTTTTTGAGTGTAGGCGATGAAGCGGCGTTACATCGCCGCAACAAAGTCGGGAAGGATGATGGCTGCGTTTGCCTGCAAAAGCTGCGTCATGCGCGCGGCCATTCCGGTATACATGGAGGCGGCACGGAAGGCATTCACGCGGACTCCTTCACTGGCATGGCTGAAGGCATATTGCGCCAGAGCCATCAGCACGCACACCCGAATCTGCATGGCGTCGCTGCGGAGGGTTTCCACCAGTTCGCGGTCCACGGCCTCGCAGTGCTTGGCGGCAAAGTCCGCCAGCTCCAGCATGGTCCGGGCATTCTGGAACATGGCCCACAGCCCATGGGCGCCACGAATGGCTTCCCAGGTCTCCGCGGGCGTCGTGTTCAGCCCTTCCTTCCACAGGAAGTGATCGCTCAGGTCCCGTCCGCTCCAGTCAGTGCGCAGGCGGCAGAGGATGGCCTCCCAGGACTGCGTATTGCGGCGGCGAACGCTCGCCCGCCAGCGGACGAGGTAGACAACCACTGCAACCAAGGCGACGATTTGGATCAAAAGAAGCATTCGCATTCCTCGAGCCGGGCTGCTCTTCCTGGTTTGCCTGGAATGGGAACTTCCAGCCGGCTCAGTCTGTTTCTACTACTTCTACCAGAACACATCGACCCTTTGGAGAAAATCCGTGCCGAGTCGGTGGATTTCTCTCCACAGGAGTACCCACTCTGCACATCCATACAGGTAATCTACGGTAACCTGTCTCCAGGGTCAATGATACTTTAAGGTCACCATTTCCCGGCCAGGTGTTAGCCGACGCAGGCTGGTATGCGGCCAACAGGCCCACACCAGGAAATGCCTGAAAATAAAGAAATTGGCAATCACTGAAAGCGAAGGGGAGCTAAAGCAAAAACAACCTCGGTGTATCCGGAGCCAATCCTCTCAAGTCGACGCGACCCGGGGCCCCCAACGACAGGTCTTCGTCGTTGGGGTGGGACCATCAGGAAGCGGCGACCCAGTGAGGTCCTCAAAGGGACACAGAAAGGCTGGTTTTGCTCTAGCGGCGGCTGGAGTCGGTGGAGTCCGGTTTGCCGGCCTCGGAAAGAGCCATACGATTGGAGCGCGCCACACCGGCCATCGAAAGCAGCAAATTGCGCATCTGGGGAGTGAATTCCCGGCGGGCTGCTTCCTTCTGTGCGAAGCAATAGGTCCAGTAGAGCAGCGAGAAAAGGTAACTCGCCAATTCAATCCGGTTCCATCTTGCGTACTCGGCCGCAGTTGTCTGGTGTGCCTGTAGCATTGCCACGCCCAAACAAACCAGTGAGTAGAATCCGAGCCCGGTGGCCACCTGGAGTTCTCGATCACGCCAGCCGATCGACAATAGCTGGCATCCGCCGGCGAGGACGAGAAACAGGAGGACCCTCATCACCGCAGTTGTTTGCTGCAAGTGCATGATATTTTGAATCAGCATGTTGGGCGTTGAGATGACAGTGCCCTGTACGAGCGGCCAAATTGCTACTCCCATCGCAAGTGTTGCCATGGCTATGTAAATAAGGGTGCGACGGGATAATGAGGAGCGGATGGGTCTCAGTACGGACCATGCAAGCTCAATCATCACGCTGACCTCAAGCAGGGAGGTCACTAATGTCTCAAGCAGATAGGCGGCTGTGTAGAGCCCGCGATGTGCATGCAGAATGTAGTAGCTGACTGCGGTGCCGGTGACGTCCCATACGCAGAGGATGCAGAAGAATGGGAAAATGCGCCAGACGCGGCGATAGAAAAGGAGCCCGATAACAAGCAGCTCGACCAACACCCCTGTAAGCCAGATTGAATTATCCAAAGTCATCACCGACATCCAAAAGATATCTTATCGGCGCGATGAGCCATGTTCAGCAGGGTTGCTATTTCTCCATCTGGCTGGCTTCCGGTCGTTCCGTAGCGTTCTTAGACGGCATTGCCCGTCGGGAACGGATTCATGGGAACCGCATTGCCCGTCGGGAAGGGATTCATCGGGACGGCCGCGATCACATTGCCCGTGGGAAACGGATTCATCGGAACCGCATTGCCTGTCGGAAATGGATTCATCGGAACCGCGTTACCGGTCGGAAATGGGTTCATGGGAACCGCGTTGCCAGTCGGGAAAGGATTCATCGGGACGGCCGCGACAACATTGCCCGTGGGAAACGGATTCATCGGAACCGCATTGCCTGTCGGGAACGGGTTCATCGGAACCGCGTTGCCAGTCGGGAATGGATTCATGGGAACCGCGTTGCCGGTTGGGAAGGGGTTCATCGGAACCGATTTCGCGTAAACCATTGAGGCGCAAAGAATTACACCGGACGCGACAGTGGCAATCTTGAAGAGACGGGAATGCATCAACGTATACTCCTTGAGCAACAATTGGGGAGTTGCAAATGAAGAGTAACCCAAAAGTGTCATTTGCGCTACAACAAAAGTAGTATTTCTTTAAGAAATTTCTCAGGTATGGGACCAGCCTTCCGGGACTGCGGCAGGAGCAGCCGGGCATGAAGCACGAAATCCGTTCCCATCAGGACGGATTTTGCTGATTTCGGTTGGGTTCCGACCGGATCTACGCAAAGTGATGCAAAACGAATGCAGGGATGGAAGGCCCAGACCGCGGGAAGCTGGGCCGGCGACGAGCAGCAGAATGCGGCGGGGATTGCTGAACTGCGGGAAGGCCATCAGCGGCAATTCGGCGCCGGGAGGTAGGAACGGCTCCTGGAGCGGCAGCGCTGGGAGACCGCACCCGGAAGTCAGGAACCCGGGAGGCCGAACCGGAAGTCAGGAACCCAAGAGGCCGGAACCCGGGCGTCAGGAAAAAGGCTCAGCTTCCGCCTGGCGGAGCCCCCACATTTTCTGGCGGCGGATTTTGTCCTTGTGCGGGGCGGGCCGGGGGATCGGCATAGACCATAACCGCAATCGGGAATGGGTGGGCGCATCGGCGGCGTTCTTCTCCGGAAACCAATGACCGAAAAAACGGCAAATGAGGCTGGACGGGGGTTCAATTAGGGGTTACCGTTGACGAATCCATTACCCGTGAGAAACTTTGGTGCCGTATGGTGAATAGGGAATCTTCGGTACAGTTTCATTCAGGCCCGCGTTATCGGACTGAGGAAAAGGCCATGGACAGCTCAAAATCAGCAAATTCGCCGAAGGCCAAGCGCTCCCGCCGGGGCGCGCCGCGGCAGGAAGTGCGCTGCGCGGTACGGTTTCCGTTGTCAATTCCAGCCACTCTATCCACGGGCAAAGAGGAGCGCAAGGCAACGACGCGCAACGTCTCGGCCAGCGGCGTTCTGCTGATGGTGGACAAGGAGCTGAGCGTGGGTCAGGACATCCTGTTCTCTTTGCAGATGCCCGGCGACGTGCTGGGCGCAACGCGCGACGTTCTGGTTCGCTGCAGCGGACGTGTGGTACGCTGCTCCACAAGCCAGGACCAATATCAAGCTGCTGCCACAATCGATGAGTATCGATTTGTCGAGCAGTAAATCTGGACGTATCGATTTCGGCCTTCTATGGAACTTCTCGACGAAACCCCTGACGGCGAAGTAACAGACGGACCGGTCAGGCCGGGAGCCATCCGCATCATCCTTGCGGACTCCCAGGCCATTTACCGGGTGGGAATCCGCAAGATCTTCGCGCTGGAAGACGACCTCCGGGTCGTGGCGCAGGCTGATTCCATCGATAACCTGCGCGCCGCCATCGAGCGCTATCCCACCGACGTGGTGCTGATGGAAGGCGGCCTGCTCACCGGCACGGCCAACGTGATTCCCGAACTGCTGAAGCAGGCGCCGGACATCAAGATGATTGTGCAGGCGGTGTCCAGCGACGAAAACCAGACCGTGGAGCTCTACCGGCGCGGCGTGCGGGGCATCATCTCGCGGTCCATTTCGCCTGACCTGCTGGTGCGCTGCGTGCGGCGCATTGCCGCCGGGGAAACCTGGATTGACAACCAGTCGGTGAACTGGGTGATCGAGGCCTACCGCTCCCAGGCAGCGGCGCTGGTCAGCCCGCGCAACCAGCCAAGGCTCTCGCCCAAGGAGCTGGCCATCATCACCTGCATCACCCAGGGCAAGCGCAACAAGGAGATTGCCTTCCAGCTTGGAACCACCGAGCAGGTCATCAAGAACTATCTGCGCAAGATTTACGACAAGCTCGGCGTCAGCGACCGGCTGGAGCTGGCCCTCTACTGCCTGCACAACAAGATTATCCAGCCCGATGCCGACGAAGAAGCGGCGGTGGCAAAGGTGGCGCGGGGATAAGCCGCGCACACCCCCATGCAACAGGCGCCGGAGATTCCGGCGCTTTTCGTTTTGCGCGCTCACTTCACATGTGGCACAGTGATGAACGGGGCACTTGGGATGGGCGAGACGCGACGAACGAAACCGAGATTAATATTGCTAGCATTGGCAATCTGCAGAACGGTGTACTGTTGGATGTTCCTTATTGTTTCAGGTTTCGGATTCCATGTTGTCTATAAGAACAGTCGCAGTTTGATGCAAAGCTATTCGATAAATAGCTATTTGGTAAATTTAGGTGATGCTACAAGCATTGCGAGCAATGCCGTCTACTCCATCGTCTGGCTTATGGCGTGGTGGATGTTCGTAAGAAAGAAGCCTGCGGCAGGACGATGGGCCATCGCGGCAAACCTTATTTTGATGTTTCCCTATCTTCCGGGAATCTTCGGAGGAAACTGGCGGGGCGTTTTGAAGCTCGAAATTGACTGGTTGCCGTTTATCCTGATTGGAATTTTTGGAGTCATCATCTTCAGCATTCCGTATCACGGCTGGCGCGGTAAGCCGGACGTCGCGGCGGAATAAGCATTCGCTGTGAGTGCTTGGCCTGAACGCGTCAGGCTTTTGCGCGGGCCGCGGGTTTGCCGTCGCAGCTCACGCCCGCCGTTCCGCCGTCACAGGCGACTGGGCCGCTGCCGTCCACGCAGCGCTGGCGCGCGGACTCCAATAGGCGAGTGAATTCACCGAGGTCTTTCCTGCTCAAGTGGCCGAGCAGTTCTTTGGGCGTCTGAAGAATGACGGGGTCCATCTGGCTCAGCAGCTCCAGGCCGGCGGCGGAGATGCGCGTCCACACCACGCGGCGGTCTTTCTTGTCGCGCTGGCGGCGGATGAGCTTGAGCGTGGCCAGGCGCGCCAGCAGGCGCGTGATGTCGGGGACGGCGGTAATCATGCGGTCGCCGATGGCCGTGCACGTGAGCCCCTCGGGCTCCGCGCCGCGCAGGATGCGGAGCACGTTGTATTGCGTGGAGGTGACGCCCCACTGGCGCGTGCGGTGCTGGAAGGCGCGCTCCAGGCAGTCGGCGGTGCGCAACACGTTGAGCAGTGCTTCTTCCTCCGGCCCGGAGAAGGGCTGCTGCTGGCCGATTTCATGCTTGAGTGCCGCCATCGATGCGTCCAATCCGCTACGCTACTGCTTCACGAGGTCCATGTCGATGGTGAGATCGACCTGGTCGCCCACAATCTTGTCCGGATAGCCGGCGCCGACGCCGAAGTCGCTCCGGTTCAGGACGGCGGAGGCGGAGAACTCCTCGTGTGCCTTCCGGCCTGTGTGGGTCGCGGGGTCGATGGGCCCTTTCACGTGGAGAACCACAGGCCGTGTGACGCCGAGAAGGGTCAGATTGCCGGTGACGGTCAGTCCGCCGGGAGCCGGAGCCACGCTGGTGCTGGCGAAGGTGGCCGTTGGAAATCTGGCCAGGTCAAAAAAGCTGGGGCTTCTCAGAACGTCGTCGCGCAGGCTGCTGCCGGTGTTCACGCCGGTCACGTCGACCGTCACGTCCACCGTGGATTTGGCGATGTCGGCCGTGTCGAGAATAACCTTGCCGGAGATGGGGCCAAAGTGGCCGCGGACCTTGCTCAGGCTGAGGTGCAGGATGGAAAAGTTGACGTCGCTGTGAGCCGGGTTAGGCGTCCAGGTGGAGGTTTGCGCCAGGGCCAGGGGAGCGGCCAGGGGAGCGGCCAGCGCGAGCAGTCCGCCAAGCAGGGCCAAACGCTTCATGAAAAGTCCTTTCAGGATGCGGCCGTGCGCCCTGGGCTGGTGCGGCTCTGGACAGGTGCGGCTCTGGGAGAGGTGCGGGGTTGCCGATCCTGCTGCCTCCCTATCAGACGCGCGGAAAAGGTTACTCGTTGCAACAAATAATGCCTGGGAGGGCAGTGGCGCAACCATCGAAAGGTGGAGAGGTCCAGGTGGAGAGGTCCGCGTTGCCGTTTGCCGCAGAGCGGAATCGGCATGCGCGTGGCGTCAAGTGCAACGGCAGTTGTGGCCGCGATATCCACAGCGGCAGTTGAAAGCCGAGGGTCATTCGCGGTGGAATGCATGAGTGCGCGGTGCAGGCAGGCTGCGCTGGAATGAACTGCCAGTGGCGATGCGCAAGCTGGAACATCAAGCCGGGGGACGAGGCGTGCTGGGCAAGCTGGAACTGATTGTGGGGCCGATGCGGAGCAACAAGACGGCGGAGCTGCTGCGGCGGATTGAGATTCGCCGGCAGTATGCCAAGCAAAACGTTCTCCTGCTCAAGCCGAGCGCGGATACCAAGTCGCACGCGGGGCTGGTGGAGAGCCGCAACGGGAACGGCTGCGGGCGCATGGAGGCCGTGGAATTCCGTTCAACCGACCCGTGGAGCGCGCTGGAGCTGCTGGCCGCCGAAGAGGCGCGGATTGGCAAGCGCGTGGAGTGCGTGGCGATTGACGAAGGGCAGTTTGTCGAGGACCTGTTCCTGTTTACCAAGCGGCTGCTGGAGCAAGGCTATGACGTGATGGTGAGCGGGCTGGAGCTGGATTTTCGCGGGCTGCCGTTTGGCGAGATGCTGGATTTGTCGTGGCTGGTGCGCACCTACAGCGGCAACCTGACGGAGCTGGTGGCCTATTGCAGTTGCGGGGCGAAGGCGCTTTATCCGCAGAGGCTGGTGGACAGCAAACCGGCGCTCTATGACAGCCCGGTGATTATGGCCGGGGACTTCTACGAGCCGCGCTGCGCGGAGCATTTCATTCTGCCGGGGCGGCCGCACTGAGTCTGCAAATCAAAGTACAAACGCAAATGAGCAAAGCGCCGGCCAAATGAGCAACGCGCCGGCAAGGTGCCGGCGCGCGCAGGTGTGAAAGCCGCTGCTGATTTTTTTAGGAGAGCAGGGCGAAGTTGAGCGCGAAGTTGATGCGATCCTCAAGGCGGTCACTGGAGGCCGCGATCTTGGTCTGCGGCGCCGGAGCTTCCTGCCGCTGCAGAATGGCCTCGGGCCCGGGCTGCGCAACCTGAGCGAACGCGGCCAGCTCTTTCTGGGCAGGCGACGATTCAACGGGCGCGAGCTCCTGGAACTGGGACTGGTCCTGAATTCTGTCCTGAACGCGGTCCTGGAGCTGCACCTGCGGCTCGGCCGGCTTTTGCGACTGAGGCTGGCTGGCGGCCAATGGCTGGAAGCTGCGCACAGTCAGCGGCGCGAACTCCTGCTGTGCCGGAGCGGCGGGTGAGGCCGGGCCGGACTGCACCATGTCAAGCAGCGGCCTGAGCATGGTCATTACGTGCTCCAGTTGCTCCTTGCGGCTGGCAAGTGCGTTGAACTCGCCGAGCATTTCGTCCAGTTCGGACTGCGCGTCGGTAAGAGCCTTCTGATAAACCTGGGTTCGTTGTTGGTCGCTCATCCTTTGATCCCTCGTAATCAGAATATCGTCGTTGGTAATCAATGGTACAGGCAAATGAGAGTTACCCAATGGTACTTTCGTGTGAGGCGGAGAGGTGACTGCCGGTGAGCCGGTGGCTGGGCTGGAGGCGCGAGGGCTCTGCTATGCTGCCTGGAATGTCGCTTTTGCCTGATTTCAGCCGGTTGAGCCGCCCGCAGAAACACGCGTTTACCGCCGCGTTTCTGGGCTGGACGCTGGACAGCCTCGACTTTTTTCTGCTGATTTTCTGCGTAAAGGCGATGGCCGCCGACTTCCGGACCGACGTGAGCACGGTGATGGAGGCCGTCTTCTGGACGCAGGCGCTGCGGCCGGTGGGCGCGCTGATTTTTGGGATGCTCGCCGACCGCTATGGGCGGCGGCCGGTGCTCATCTTCAACATTTTGAGTTTCTCCATCATCGAGCTGTCGTGCGCCTTCGCGCCCACGCTGCATGTGCTGCTGGGACTGCGGGCGCTCTTCGGGATAGCGATGGGCGGCGAGTGGGGCGTGGGCGCGGCGCTGGTGTTTGAGACGCTGCCCAAGCAGGGACGCGGCGGCTTCAGCGGGATTCTGCAGGAAGGCTACGCGGTAGGCTCCATTCTGGCCTCCGCCGCCTTTGGCTTGCTCTTCCACTGGATTGGCTGGCGGGGACTGTTTGTGGTCGGCGCCAGCCCGGCGCTGCTGGTGCTCTATGTGCAGTGGAAGGTGGAGGAGAGCCCGGTGTGGCTGGCGGCGGCGCAGGCCCGGAAACAAAGCAGGGCAACACGGGCGCCCGGAATCCGGCCTGGTCGTCTGTCCGGTTCGCGGCCCGGTCGGTTGTCAGGTTCGCGGCCCGGTTTACTGTCCGGTCCGCTGCTGCCGCCGCACCTCAAGGAGTTTCTGCCCACGTTCTTTTTCCTGGTGCTCCTCATGACGGCCTTCATGAGCTTCTCGCATGGCACGCAGGACCTCTATCCGACCTTTCTGCTGGTGCAGGTGAAGCTGACGGCGCATGTGGTGGGTGTCATCGGCGTGGTGTATGGGCTGGGCTCGATTGTGGGCGGATTTGTGTTTGGCGTGGCGAGCGAGCGCTGGGGACGGAAGAAGGCGATTGTGGCAGCGGCGCTGCTGGCGCTGCCGGTCATTCCGCTGTGGGCCTATGGGCACTCGGCCTGGGTGCTGGGCACCGGCGCGGTGCTGATGCAGTTTATGGTGCAGGGCGCGTGGGGCGTGGTTCCCGCGTATCTGACCGAGCTTTCTCCAGGGCCGGTGCGGGCCACCGCGCCGGGGCTGGCCTACCAGCTGGGCGGGCTGGTCACGAGCTGGAACGGCGTGCTGCAGGCGCGGGTGGCCGAGTGGTGGGGTACCTATCCACCGGTGCTGGCGTTCACGGTGGTGATTGTGGCCCTTGCGCTGGCGGCGCTGGCGGCGATGGGCCGCGAGGCCAAGGGCGCGGAGATGACCGCGTAAGCCGCAAGCGGCAGCCCTGCTCTGATTGCAGGGTCGCAGGCTGTGCTGCACAGTTTCACAGTTTCACAGCCGCAAAAATGAGTGTCGGGCTGTGCTGCACAGTTTCACAGTTTCACAGCCGCAAAAACGAGTGGTCGGCTGTGCTGCACAGTTTCACAGTCGAAAATGCACCGTCGGTGCAGCTATACAGCTATCGGCCGCCAGCATTCAGCTTGTTGGTGGCGGGGTAAGGTCGAGGGATTTCCTTCTGACATCTCCATTGTGCGACGGATGGGGGAAATTGCCGGCAAAATGCGGCGGGGAATTGGATGAGTGGAATGAGGGAATTGCGGGCGGTTTGGCGCGGGCAGGGGTTGACAGGAATGCGAGGGACTGAGGGACCAAGGACTACGGAGTCGGGTTGAGGCTGGTGGTGCCCCACATCTCCCGATTTTGGAGATGTGGGAAACCTCGCGTTGCGATTCAATCGACATTCTCAAGGCCTGGGCTATCGGCCTTCTTATTTCGCTCGCGCCAGACCCTCTACCACTGTGGCAACCTTATCGAGTGTCTGCTTGCAGCCCTCCACCTGGCCGCTCTCGATTGCGTTCTGCATGGTCTCATTTCCAATAAAGGTGAGTTTCGACTGGCCGTTTCCAATATCCTCAAAAAGGACCACGTCGTACACATCTTCGGCGGCCTCATGCTCTATTCCGTACTCGGCAGCATCAACCTTGTTTCCCTTCGCGTCAGAAAAGTACATGGAGAAGACGATCTTCTCGTGCGGAACAATCTCGTGGTATTCGCCGGCGTTCCAGCCCTCCCAACCGTCCGGAGATCTCATGCAGAAGAGGAATTTTCCTCCAACGCGAAAATCCATCTCACAAAAAGGCGCTGTAAAACCCTTCGGCCCCCACCACTGCATCACGTATTTCGGGTCCGTCCACGCCTTCCAAACCAGTTCGCGTGGGGCATCAAAAACTCTGGTGACAACCATCCGCTCCGTCTCACTCACCGTGTTTTCTGTCATCTCTGACCTCCGTTTTTTTCATTCGATTCACGACCACATCCAGCTTGTCGAAACTCTCTTCCCAGAACCGGCGATAGCTGATCGCCCAGTCGCTGACTGTCTTGATTGCCTGCGGTCTGAGCGTGCAGATACTCTCTCGTCCACGCTTCGTCTTGATGACAATCCGCGCCCGCACCAGGCAGGCAATATGTTTTGAAATCATCTGCTGCGAGAGTGCAAACGGCTCCGTCAATCCATGCACGGATGCAGGCCCGCGGGAGAGCCGTTCGACCATTGCCCGGCGGGTCGGATCCGATAGAGCCGCAAGTTTTGTATCCAAACTATCCACAACCATATGGTAGTGGATTTTATTTGAATGTCAATGGGCATTCTCGCGCCCCCCGGTTTCTATTCCTGATCTCCGAACCCTGACACCCGCGCAACAAGCGTCAAATCGCCCAATCGCTCATTCCGACGCGAGAGTTCGGGAGATGGAGAGCGAGTCAGTGGCCGTAGCGGGCGGATGGCCGGGTCGGGGACTTGACAGGAATGCGAGGGACGCAGGGACTGAGGGGCGGGCCAGGGGCCAGGGACTACGAGTGGCGGGTTGAGGCTTGTGGTTTCCCGGGTCCCCATTTCTCGCTGCGCTCGAAAGCTGGACCCGGGGCACCCAGAGTAGGTGATTCGAGCTCATCGCTCCGGACTTGGGCCACCCGCATTGGGGTGGCACAGAGGCCAGATGGAGGCTCAGTGGCAGCACAGGCCGCCCCCGATGAGACGGCCTGCGACGGCTCAGAGCGGCGGTGAAGAAGGCACTCTATAAGTCAGCGTAATGTTTTGCCATACGGACCAGAGGGTCATCCGGTTCCTTCGCCAGCGCAGTGGCGAAACTGAGGTACTCCGCTCGCGCCTCTTCAATGGGTTTGCCCAACATTGACTCCAGCAGTTCCGGTTTCCCGGCGAATAGGTTGTAGTTGTTATTACAAGAGATGGCCCATGACTGCTGCTCGTCTGTGAGGAAAAACCAAAAAAGTCCGCAGTTGCGGTTGAACTCTCGAAAATCCTCTTCGGTAATTTCGAGTACATAGCAGATTGGAAGCGGGTCCAGCTCCTCTGTTGCTATCGCAAAACATTCAGAAAGGCCGAACCTTTGCAACCCTGCAACGATGTTCTTAATATCTTCCGCAGAAAAGCTCATCCCTGTTTCTACTGGGACAACCTTCCACCCTTTCTGATGTACCCACTCTGGTTTGAACTGAATCCGATCAACCGTCATTTCGGAGACAAGCTCGCTACGTAAATTGATTTCCATCTCGCTTTTGGTGACTCTCATGGGTTGTACCTGATTGCGCTCTCTTTAGGTCCGCTGCCGGAGGGTTGCATGTCGAGCGATTGCCGGGTGCCCCACATCTCCCGCTGTTGGAGATGTGGGAGAGCATGGGACTCAATCCGCCGCGCTTTTCATCTCGAACCCTTTCGGCAGCGTATAACCGCGCTTTGCGGCTGTCCAGAAGGATTCGATTTCAATGGTATCTCGCTCGCCGGTCTGGTAATGACGATAGCTCGACCAGAGCCAATCTTCGGGGTAAGGTGAGCTTCTTCGCCTCCCACCTCTCGAACACCGCGAGATGGGTGGCACCCGAGGTTCGTGTCGGCGGAGAATCCGAGACGTATGTCACCAGCCCCATGCCGCCCGCTCATCGCGAAGAAAACCGCGATGAACCGGGCACAGCTTCTCGGTCCAATGGTTTCTCTTCGGGGTAGATGACCGGGCCACCTGCCCTCTGTAGGATCACGCTGGAGGAACACTATCCCAAGGAGTATGATGACACAGAGAGACACGACTAGCAACGCAACTCATCTGCCCCTGGTCATTGGTCACCCAACCACTTTCTGACGACGACTGTGCCGCCGGCTTCGGCTCTCGTCTTCTTGTGGGAGTTTCGATAAACGGTAAAGAAATAGATCATCGATCCAAGTGGCCAGGTCCCCAGAAATAAGAGAAACCAAAGCACCTTCAGACCGACTGACGAACGATCTCCAAATGCACAGAACACGGCCATGCCGAAGGAAACAATAAGCGCACATAGAATCGTCAAAACGAGCAACGCTCCGAATAGAATTCCCAACGCATTATTAGCCGGTGACGAATTCAAGAAGATTCGAACCGCAGGTACGGCGAATGAGAAGTAAGACACAAAACAGATCAAGCAAACGACAACTGACCAGAGAAACAGCTTGGATGCTACATTCGATTCGAGCCAATCAAACTTCATTAACTCACCTCCACATTGAACAAAAACTCAAAAGGAGCAGACTTCCTAAATACTAAGAAAGGGGGAATCCCTATTGCATTCCCGAATATTCGCCCCTCACATTATTGGAGTTCATTCTCTGTACCCCCCTTGTTGCGGCGGTTCTATTCCGTCTCCTGCGGGGAAAAGATCGTTATAGATTCTGCCAGCTTCTACTCCAGCTCCAATCGAATTACATGTGCCATGACAAAAACCAATTTCCACCCCCACCTGACCACTGGAGGAACCCTCGACACCCTCGCTGCCTCCCGAAAACTGCCACTTTGGATTGGAGTCTTCGCCTTCAACCTTGCGTTCAAGCCCGAAGGAGAAATTCCCGAGCACTTCAATTTTGAAGTGGAGATCGCTTTTGATCTGCTTCTCCTCCCTCTCACCATTGAAATGTCGCGTGACCTCTGTTCCTTCTTTGTGGCCACCTTCGAGTGTGACAACGCCTTTGACCCCTACTTTCATTTCTTCGCCCTTTCCCTTAAAACCTGTCGCATAGAAATAGCTGCCAACGTGGTTAGCGAACTGCTGGGCACTTGATCTCATTGCCTGTGCGGCTTCCATTCCTTTGCTCATCGCGTCCAAGATTGCCTTGCAGAGTTGGGGATGGGTTTTGCACGAGTTTTGATCGTTTTGGCACCCGGCGCTCGGACTTCCAGACCCCTTGGGGCATACATGTCCGTCGGGGTCGGTGCGCATCATGGGGTTGTTGCCCACATACGCGTAGAGATTCAGGCTCTGCGGGTCGGTGAGCTTGGAGTACGGCACGGGCTCGACCTTGGCCGACCAATCCGGCGAGAGCCAGCGGCCCATGTTGTTTTCAAAGTACCTTGCTCCGAAGTAGTCGTTGCCTGATTCGGCGTCACGTTCTTTGCCGGTGAACTTGTAATGCTGCGCGGGGTTGCCGGTGGTGAACGGAATCTCCCCGCCGTAGGGCGTGTAGTCGGAGTCGTTGAGGATGTTGCCGGCGGCGTCGGCCAGCACGCTGGTCGAGCCCAGGCGGTCCAGCACGTAGTAGCTGACCACGTGCGTAGACGTGTTGCGCATGGCGATGCGCCGGCCGTTGAAGAAGATGTACTCCTCGGTGAGGTTGCCGGAGAGGTCGCTCTCCGCGATGGCAGCGCCCGCGCCGCCGCCCCAGTAGAGCGTGCCGTTGGACTTCTTCACCCGCTGCTCGTCCCCGTCGTAGGTGTAGGTGGTGCCGTTCGCGCAGCTCTGCATGCCTTCCGCATTCCAGGAGTAGCCGTGGCCCGAGCAG
>DASUAU010000030.1:0-69941 GCA_035763705.1 Occallatibacter sp.
CCGCATCTTGCTGTCGCGCTGCGCCACACTTGGCTGATTGTCGCCTCGTTTTTCGCAGGCGTGCTCAACGCCATCGCCGGCGGGGGCTCTTTTCTCTCGCTGCCTGCTTTGCTGGCCTCCACCAGTGCCGTCGGCATCGGCGGCGTCACGGCCCTCGCCACCAACACTGTTGCTCTTTGGCCGGGCCAGCTCACTTCGCTCGTTGCCTATCGCCAACTCCTTCGCAGCTACGGCTGGAGCCTGCTGCCCATCGCCATCGCCTCAGGCGTGGGCGGCGAGCTCGGCGGCCTTCTGCTGCTCCACACCGGCGACCGCGCCTTTCGTCTCGTGCTTCCCTGGCTGCTGCTGTTCGCCGCCGTCATTTTTGCGCTCAGTTTCCCGGTCGGCCGCTGGCTGCAGACACTCTCCGACGGCCGGCGCTACAACAAATCCCTGCTGCTCGGCATGGTCGTCGTCAGCATTTACGTGGGCTACTTCGGCGCGGGCGGCGGCTTCCTCGTCATGGCTCTGCTCAGCATCTGCGGCGTGCACGACATCCACGAGATGAACGCGCTCAAGGTTCTCACCGGCGCCGTTTCCATCGGCATCCCCATCGTCGCTTTCATCCTCGCCCACCGCGTGCAATGGCCCTTCTGCCTGGAAATGGCCGCGCTCGCCGGCGCAGGCGGCTACCTCGGCGCGCACTATGGCCGCCGCATCAATCAGCACCTCATGCGCCACGCCATCACCGCCATCGGCTTCCTCACCGCCGGCTATTTCTTCCTGCTGAACGCACTGCATCATCCGTAGCAGAGGTCCGCCCGGCAGTGCGCGCGCTCAGTCGCGTCCCATACTCGTATCCGTACCGCGTGCCAGCATCCCAGCCAGCAGCGCCGTGCGCGGCGCAACGTGCTCCAGCACAATCGACTCATGCGCCGCGTGGGCGCCTTCGCCCACCGCGCCCATTCCATCCAGCGTTGCAATGCCCATCGCCGAGGTAAAGTTCCCGTCAGACGCGCCGCCTGTCGCCGCTTCCTCCAGCGCAAATCCAAGCTCCGCCGCAAGCCCGCGCGCTTTCTTGTAGAGCGCAACCGTGCCGCGCGTCCGCTCCATCGGCGGCCGGTTGATGCCGCCCGTCACCGTCAGCGCGCATCGCCGGTCCTTCGCCTTCAGCGCCGTGAATCGCCGTTCCATGCGCGGCCCGTCGGCCTTGCGCGCAATGCGCACATCCACCTCCGCCCACGCATGCGCCGGTATCACATTTGTCTTCGTGCCTCCGCCCACCTGGCCCACGCTCACCGTCAGCCCGCGCTCGAGCATTGTCCAGCCGCTCACCGTCTCCACCACGCGCGCCAACTCGCGCACCGCGCTCGCGCCCTTCAGGAAGTCCACGCCCGCGTGCGCCGCCACGCCCGCAATCTCCACGCGCCAGTCGCCCGTGCCCTTGCGCGCCGTTTTGTAGGCCAGTCCCTGCGCCGGCTCCAGCACAAACACCGCCTCGCACTCCCGCGCCAGCTTCTCAGTCGTCGCCCGCGAAACCGGACTGCCCACCTCCTCATCGCTGTTCAAGAGCAGCACAATTTCGCGCGCCAGCAGCCCGGCCTCCGTCAGCATCTCCACCGCCGTCAGCGCCATCGCCACGCCCGCTTTCATGTCCAGCGTCCCCGGACCACTCATCCTTCCATCGCCCACGCGGCACGGCATCGTCTTCAGTGTTCCCAGCGGCCACACCGTGTCCAGGTGCCCCAGCAGCAGCACACGGCCCTTCGCCTCTTTGCCCTTCGGCCCGAACCGCGCTTCCACAACATCGCCGAATTGCTTCTGCCGGTGCATCTTCACCCGCCCGCCCAGCGCGCGCGCACGCTCCGCCGCCAGCGCCGCGCACCCATCCACCCCGGCCTTCTCGTCGCTCGGTGACTCGGCCTCCACCAGCCGCCGCGTCAGATCCAGCAGCGCCGCCTGCTTGCGCCGCGCCCCGGCCAGCAGCGCACGCATCGGTACGGGAATCTCACTTGAAACGTCCATCGCTCTTCCTTTCCCACCCCTCCCCGGCCAACCTAGGGGCTCCCTGATTCTACAAGGGTTATGTCTACTTCCCCCTGGCTTTCCCATCCGCCGGCCGCCGGGTGTTCGCGCAAAGTGTGGTAAAAATGCCACATCGAGTTTTTCCACTTCCCGTCTAATCTAGCGGTTGCACGAGCCGTTCGTGCCAGGGAATTGCATTTTGGCACCATCCGCGCATCTGGAACAAACCATCGCCGAGCCACTGGAATTCACAGGGGTCGGCCTGCATTCCGGCGCACCCGTCACCATGCGGCTGCTCCCCGCGCCCGCCGGCTCCGGCATCGTCTTCCGCCGCACCGATCTCGACAATTTTGAGATTCCCGCCAACGGCCGCAACGTTGCCAAGGTCAGTTACGCCACCAGCCTCATGCGCCAGGGCGTGCTCATCTCCACCACGGAGCACCTGCTCTCCGCGCTCATCGGCCTCGGCATCGACAATCTCATCGTTGAGCTCGACAACCTTGAGCTGCCCATCCTCGACGGCAGCGCCCTGCCTTACGTTGAAGCCGTTGAGCGCGCCGGCATCCGCACCCAGCGCCGCCGCCGCGAAACCATCCGCGTCGTCAAGCCTGTCGAGGTCCGCGAAGGCGACAAGTTCATCGGCATCTACCCCGGCGCCGGCTATCGCATCGACTACACCATCGAGTTTCCCGCGCCCATCGGCCGCCAGCAAACCAGCATTGACCTTGCCGCTGAAACCTACGGCGCATTCATCGCGCCCGCGCGCACCTTTGGTTACAAAGCCGATGAGCGCCGCCTGCGCGACATGGGCCTCATCCGCGGCGCAGGACCTGAGAACGCAATCATCCTTGGCGCAAACGGTCCTGAGAATGGCCCGCTCCGCTTCGTCGATGAGTACGTCCGCCACAAGGTCCTCGACCTCATCGGCGATCTCGCGCTCGCCGGCCGCCGCATGGAAGGCCACGTGGTGGCTGAGCGCGCCGGCCACGCCATGCACACCGCGCTGGTTTCGCGCCTGCTCAAGGATCGCTCCGCCTGGGAGCTGACGCGCATTCCCGTGCACACAGCCGCGACGGGGCATGCCGCGCACCGCGCTCCAATCCGCAAGCCCGCGCTCCTCGGCGCATAAGCAGAGGCGCATCATTCCGGCTCTGCTTTCCCAGTCTTTACGCAAAAAGAATGCACATCGGCGTCGCCGCTTCCACGTTCCTGCCCTCGTTCGCCAGCAGGCCCGTCTCCGGATTACGCGCAAACACGCTCAGCAGGCTTGAATCCTGGTTCGCCACCAGCATCCAGCGCTCCGTCGGGTCCAGCGTAAAATTCCTCGGCGTTTTGCCGCCGCAGCTTGTCCGTACCATCGGCGTCAGCATGCCCGTCTTCGCGTCGGCCTTGAAGCTGTATAGAAAATTGTCGTCGCGATTCGCAAAGTAGACAAATTTTCCGTCGCGCGTGATCACCGTGTCGCAGCCGCGATGCGGCCCGTGATAACCCTCCGGCAGCAGATCAATCCGCGTAATCAGCGAGAAATGCCCGTTCCGCTCATGCCAGTGCAGCACATCCACCGTGGACGCAATCTCGTTCATGCAATACGCGGTCACGCCGTTCGGATGAAAGTGCAGCGTGCGCACGCCCGAGCCCGGCGCGCCGTGGTACTCGCCCGCGTGCGTCAGCTCCGCCGTCTCCGCGTGCAGGTGGTAAATGTGAATCCGGTCGCCGCCCAGGTCATTCACATACGCGAACCGGTTGTCCGGCGAAAACGAGCAGTAGTGCGCGTGCGCCGTCTTTTGCCTGTCGCGGTTCGGTCCGTGCTTGGTGTAGTGCTCGCTCCACACCAGGTCGCTCAGCTTGCCATCCGTCACCTGGAAGCTTGCTGCGCTGCCGCCGCCGTAGTCGGCCGAGAGCATCACCCGTCCCGTCTTGTCCACAGCCACCTGGCACGTTCCCTTGCTCGCCGAGTTGCGCGTCGTCAGCGGATACAGGTCGCCCTTCGCCACGCGAAAGCTCGCCACCTCGCCCGTCGGCTTGCCGTTAAAGCTGTCCAGCTCGCACGCCGCAAACAGATAGTTCCTGTCCGGCGAAAAAGCAATCCAGTCCACCATGTCGATCTTCGCCGCCACGCCCGCCGCTTTCAGCGTTCCTGTCTCGCCGTCCCAGTCGTAGGCCAATATCCCGTTGGGCGAGTTCGAGGCAATCAGCACCCGCCCGGTCTTGGGTGCGGCCCAGCCTCGAAAAGCGGATGCGGCAACGGTGGCGGCTGTAGCGGACTTGAGAAAGGCGCGGCGGGAGAGATTCTTCATGGCACCTGCGATTGTCGCCGATTCCACGCGCCCCGCGCCACTCCGCGTTTTCTCATTGCAGCCGGAACTCCACCTGCACCGTCGTCTCCACCTCCACCGGCTTGCCGTTCAAAATGTACGGCCGGTAGACCCACGTCTTCACCGCATCCAGCGCCGCACCTTGCAGCATCGCCGGCCCGCTCACCACGTGCAGATGCTCAATCGTGCCTGTCGTTGAAATCGTCGCCTGCAGCACCACCGTTCCCTGCGTGCGCGTCACGCGAGCAATCGGCGGATACGCCGGCAGCGTTTTGCGCACAAGCAATCCATCTACAAGACTCGATGCAAGCCGCACCGATGTGCGCGCGGGCCGCACCACCGGCATCGCTCTGTTTCCGCGAAACACCCCGTTCGCATCGCCGGGCAAACTCGACTCTTCGCCCAACGGGTCGGCAAATACCATGCCCGCGGGAGGCGCAGGATCGCGGCTCATGTCAATCCGCTCGGGAATCAGTCGCGGCGGCTGCAGCGCGCGATCAATCGCATCCTCCGGCGTGCGGTCGCTCGCATTCGTCTGCCGCACTTGCACAGGCATCGGCTGTGGCGCTTCAGGAATCGTCAGCGGCACCCACTGCGTTGCGCGCTCCAGCGCCTCAGGATGCAGCAGCGGAAACAGCACCAGCGCCGCCACCACGCCGCCGTTCAGTGCAAGCGTCGCCAGCATCCAGCTCCGGCTCCGCGTGTGGATTCGTCCATAGCTCTCGAATGTCGCATCTTCAAACATGCCCGCCTCCTGTTGCGCGCACAAGGCCTCAGGCCGCCTCGCGCATCGCGCCGCGGGCGCGTCCTTCAAGGCCCTGCGCCATTTCCTGTCGCAACCACTGCCTCCAATAGACACCGCATCCCGCGCCACTGTTCCCGCGCCGCGCTCATTTCCGCGCGCCATCGCATCCTTGCGTGCGATACACTCCAATGCGACCGTGGTACAAACCAACGGGAGTCTCAAACACAATGAAATTGCTTCGCCTGGCTTCACTTGCATGTGCCGCAATCGTCCTCGCTCAGCCGCAACTCCCAGCCCAACCCGCCGGCACAACGCCGGCCAAGCCCGATCCCGCCGCAACGCTCGCCTACATACATGCCACGTGGGCCACGCTCACCCGCTCCATGACCGATTGCCACTCCTTCGGCGACATCAAAATCACCACGCGCCCTGTGCTTTACATGCCGGCGGAAATGCCTCCGCCGCCCGAGGTCGTCGCGCTTGAGCAGAAATGCCACGTGCGCGTCCTCTCGCTGCCGCACCCAATTGAAATAATCGGCGACGCGGATCCGCACCAGCTTCCCGCGCAGGGTCTGCTCTTTCTCCCGCATCCTTACGTGGTGCCCGGCGGCCGCTTCAACGAGATGTATGGCTGGGACAGCTACTTCATCGTCCTCGGGCTTGAAGCCGACCATCACGAAGCCCTGGCCAGGGACATGGTCGACAACTTCTACTTTGAAATCGAGCACTACGGCGGCGTGCTCAACGCCAACCGCACTTACTACCTCACGCGCTCGCAGCCGCCCTTCCTCACCTCCATGATGCGTGCCGTCTATGAGAATCCGCGCAGCTTTCATGCCACGCCGGAGGGACGCGAAGCCGCGCGCGCATGGCTTGAGAAAGGCTACGAGCTCGCCGAAAAGGATTACTCCACCTGGACGCGCCCCGAGCATCGCGCCGGCGTCACCGGCCTTGCCCGCTTCTATGACTACGGCGTCGGCCCCGTGCCCGAGATGGCCGACGATGCAACCTATTACATCGATGTCATCCACTGGCTCGTCGACCATCCCCACGCCGGCGGCGCAGCCTATCTCATCAAGAGCCCCCAGCATCCTGACGCTGCGCAGGCCGCCAGCCTGCGCGAAACCAGTTGCGACGTCAACCTCAGCGCTGTCTGCATGCGCGCCTGGTACCATGACTATCGTCTTACCGCCGACTATTACAAAAGCGATCGCGCCATGCGCGAATCCGGCTTCGATCCCGCCTTTCGCTGGGGCCCCTTCGATGGATCAACCGGTCATTACGCGCCCGTCGGCCTCAACTGCCTGCTCTATCGCTATGAACGCGACCTCGAGCACTTCGCCTTGATTCTTGGCAAGCCCGCCGACGCAAAAAAGTGGGAGGCCCATGCCCAGCATCGCCTTTATGAAATCCAGCGCTACCTGTGGCAGCCCAAAAGCGGCGTCTTCGGCGATTACAACTTCGTCCGCCACAAGCCATCCACCTACGCTTACATCACCTCGCTCTATCCCCTCTGGGCCGGTGTCGCCACGCGATCCCAGGCGCGCCAGATGGTTGCCAAACTCAGCCTCTTCGAGCGGCCCGGCGGACTTTCCATGAGCAACTATGACAGCGGCCTGCAATGGGACGAGCCCTTCGGCTGGGCGCCCACCAATTGGATTGCCGTCGATGGCCTCGACGATGCGGGATTCCGCGCCGACGCCAAGCGCCTGGCCCGCAAATGGAACCACACGGTCGATGTGGGATTCGCGCACGACGGCACCATCCGCGAGAAATACAACGTCGTCGCCGGCAATGCCAACGTCCACGTCAGCGCCGGCTACTCCAACCAGATCGGCTTCGGCTGGACCAACGCCGTCTACCTCAAGATGCGGCAAATCCTGCGCGAGCCGGCGCTGCTTCCCGCGCCGTAGACGCGCGGCTGTGCGGCACAAGCTCACCAAAAAACGGGGCGCACTTCTAGCCTGGAATGCGCCCTTCGCTTTTGCCTTTCAAAAAAATCCAAGCGGGCTTCCAGTTAAATTGCTTCCGCAAAACGTCGCGGCTTACGCGCCCGCTTCCATTCCGCTCTCAAAGAAATCCTTCAGCCCCGCGCGTTCCGCGTGCGCCGCCATCTCGGCCTGGATCGCCAGCGCCAGCGCCAGCGCCTCGCGCCCCTGCCTTGCCGTCACACGCGGCGCTCGCCGCGTCCTCACAGCATCAAGAAACGCCGCAATCTCCAGCCGCAGCGGCTCGCCCGGCGTCACCGGCAGCTTGGCAAACTTCAATCCCGGCCCCGGCCCAGACGCATATCCGGATGCAGATCCCGAAGCAGCTCCGTCGCCCGCGCCACCCGCCGACTCCGCCAGTTGCGCCAGCAGTGCCGGGTCCACGCGCCCAGCCGCAAGTGCTGCCGCAATCTCCGCCGGAACACCGCCCTCCAGCCGGATCACCAGCAGATCCTGCCGCGCATAATCAATCGATACATACTGCCGCGGCTCAAAAAAACGCAGTTTGCGCACGCGCTCCGTCGACACGCGCGACGCCGTAAAGTTCGCCACGCAGCCTGACTCAAATTCCACCCGCACATTCGCAATGTCCACCCGCGGCGACAAAATCGGCAGCCCCACCGCGCGCACCTCGCGCACCGCCGACGCTGCAAACGTCAGCACGATGTCCAGGTCGTGAATCATCAGGTCCAGCACCACGTCCACGTCCAGCGCCCGCGGCGTAAACACTGAGAGCCGGTGCGCCTCAAAAAACATCGGCCGCCGCAGCTTGGGCTGCACCGCCAGCACCGCCGGGTTGAAGCGCTCCAGATGCCCCGGCTGCAGAATTTTCTTCTTCTTCTCCGCCAGCGCCACCAGCGCATCGGCCTCGGCCAGCGTCGCCGCCAGCGGTTTCTCCACCAGCAGGTCCAGCCCCGCCTCCAAAAGCTGCGTGGCCACGTTGGCATGGTGTACCGTCGGCACGGCCACGCTCGCCGCATCCAGCCGCAAATCCGCAGCCAGCAGCGCTTCCACTGTCGCAAAAACAGGAATCGCGTATTTCTCTTCGACCACCGCCGCGCGCCCGGCATCTGGTTCCACCACGGCCGCCAGCGCCACGCCCTCGCCCGCGGCTTCCATCTCGTGATAGATGCGCAGATGGTTGCGGCCAAAGGCTCCCGCCCCGGCCACCGCCACTTTCAGCATCGCCTCGCCCGCCGTCGCCTTAGGCTCCTTCACCCTTCACGGCCTTCAGGCAGCGCCCGTAGAGCGCCAGCAGCTCCGTTACGTGCTCCTCCGGCTTGGTCGCCGCCGTGCCAGAGAAGCCCGTCGAAGGCACCGTCGGCTTGCCCACGCCCGTCATTCCGGCCACAAACTTTAGCAAATCCAGCGCAATATCCTCGTTCCGGCGGACGCCGAGCACAGCATTGTTCATCGAATCCATGCGTAATTCGTCTCCAGAAGGGATGCTACCAGAAACCCTCCGCCGCCCGCTCTCGCCTGCCCGCCGCGCCGGGTTACTCTGGTCTCAATGCGCACTGCTTACATCGGCCTCGGCGGTAATCTTCCCGGCCCCGCCGGTCCTCCGCCCGCCACCTTCGCCGCCGCGCTTGCGCCGCTCGCCGCACTCGGCCAAATCTGTGCCCGCTCCCCGCTTTACTCCACCGCGCCCGTCGGCATCCCCGACCAGCCTCGCTTCTTCAACGCCGTCGTCGCCCTGCAAACCTCGCTTGCGCCGCGCGTCCTGCTTCATCGCCTCCTTGCCATTGAGAAAGCCCACGGCCGTGACCGCTCCCGCTCCACGCCCAACGGCCCGCGCACCCTCGATCTCGACCTGCTCCTTCTCGGCGATCTCTGCCTCAGTGAGTCAGGCCTCGAGCTACCCCATCCGCGCCTCGCCCAGCGCGCCTTCGTCCTCGTTCCCCTCGCTCAGGTCGCGCCCAACCTCGTCGATCCACGCAGCCGTCGCACCATCGCCCAGTTGCTCAGTGAACTGCTCGAACTTGAACCCTCTCAAGCCGACGCCGTCTCGCGCATCGACTCCGAGCTCTGGTCTCCCCTCGCTACAATCAACTCGTGAGCCTCCGTTTCGACGTCCTCCACTCCACCGCCGCCGGCGGCCGCCGCGGCCGGATGAACCTTCCCCATCAGGCCGTCGAAACCCCTGTCTTCATGCCCGTTGGCACCGCCGGCTCAGTCAAAGCCGTCCCGCAGGAAACCGTCGAATCCCTCGGCGCCGAACTCATCCTCGGCAACACCTATCACCTCTATCTGCGCCCCGGCCACCAGGCCATTCGCCGCATGGGCGGCCTGCACCGCTTCATTAGTTGGCCGCGCGCAATGCTCACGGACTCCGGCGGCTTCCAGGTCTTCTCCCTCAGCGGCCTGCGCAAAGTCACTGACGAAGGCGTCACCTTCCGCTCCCATCTCGACGGGAGTTTGCACTCTTTTGCTCCTGAACACTCAATGGATGTACAAATAGCCCTCGGCGCAGACATCGCCATGGCCTTCGACGAGTGCACCGAGTATCCCGCCAGCCGCGAGCGCGCCCAGGAAAGCCTGCGCCTCACCATGAACTGGGCCCGGCGCTCGCTCTCCCACTTCCGCGCGCACCAGAATCTCGTTCCCTGGCACGATGCGATGAATGGACAAACCCAAAATCTCTTCGGCATCGTTCAGGGCGGAACCTATCTCGATCTGCGCCGCGAGAGCGCGGAGCGCCTCGTCGAGATGGACTTCGACGGCTACGCCATAGGCGGCCTCAGCGTCGGCGAGCCGCGCCAACTCACCCAGGAGATGATTGCGGAAGTCCTGCCGCTGCTGCCCAAAGACAAGCCCCGCTACCTCATGGGCGTCGGCTACCCCGACGAAATCGAGGAGTACGCGCGCATGGGCGTGGACATGATGGACTGCGTGCTGCCCACCCGCGCCGCGCGCCACGGACTGCTCTTCACCAGCCAGGGCCGCATGAACATCAAGAACAAACAATATGCAGAGGACCAGAACCCGCCCGACCTCGACTGCCCGTGTCCCACCTGCCGCCGCTACTCACGCGCCTACCTGCGTCACCTTATGCAATGCGCTGAGCCGCTCGCAGCCACGCTCAACTCCATCCACAACCTCGCGCACTATCTCGACATCATGCAGCGCGTCCGCCAGAGCCTGCAATCCGCGCAGACCGTCTAACCGCTTTCACTCATAACTTTTGCAACAGCATCCCGCATTTTTTACGGGCATCGTTCCAGCAGCGTCGTGTAAGGTTCCCGTGGAGTCGTGCCGCATGCGTAATCGAATCCCTCACTCCGCCATCGCTGCGCCCAGCAGCGTCTTCAGCGCCTGCACATACTCCGTCAGCGCCGCGCGGCCCGTCTCCGTCATGCGATAAACCGTCTGCGGCTTGCGCGCAACAAACTGCTTGGTCACCGTCACGTAGCCGGCCTCTTCCAGTTTGCCCAACTGCGCGCCCAGGTTTCCGTCCGTCGATCCCGTCTTCGCCCGCAGCCACGTGAACTCCGCCTCCTCCACGCCGGAGAGCAGTGACAGCACTGCCAGCCGCAGCTTGCCGTGAATCACCGGATTCAATTCCGGCAGCTCAGGCATGGGCCAGTCCTCCGCGCGCATGCCGCGACTCCTTCACCATCACGTACACGCCAAACACAATCTGGCACACAAACACCGCCGTCAGAAAAATCATTGACGCCTGCGCCGCCGTGCCAAAACATGCCGCCGCGGCCGCCGCCCACCACACCACCGCGCATGCCACCTGCATCTTCCAGCGCAAAATCAGCCCCGACCCGGCATTTGCTGCGCCCAGCATCGCCGCCACCAGCGCCACAAAGCTGTGCGTGCCCAGCCGCCCGCTAAAACCCAGCGCCGGAAACACCACCAGCATCGAAATCCCGATGCCCACCCACATCGACGTCACCGCGCGTCCCAGCATCGTCGCCTTTCTCCCGCGTCCACGCCGCATGCCAATCACCAGCGTCAGCCCGGCTCCGGCAAACATCGTCACCGTCCAGGCCAGCGCGCTGTGCTCACCGCTCAGCATTTCCCCTCCCGCGCCCCAGCTCGCCCAGCTCACCGCCACCGCGTACATCACGCCCCACAGCACAAACACCCATCCCCAATGCTCCGTTGACCGCCGCCCTTCGGCAATCATCGCCTCAATCAGCGCAAACCGCTCGTTCAAATCCCGCTCACTCATCTCTTCATGCATGTCAGCTTTTCCTTTCCTTTCATTGCTCGTGCTTCAGCATCATCTCCACGGTCTGGAACGACGGCCTGTGCGGCACTGTCACCTGCGTCTCTTCCTTCCATTGCCCATCGCTCGTCAGGCGCATCGTGTTTTCAATGTGAACAGGGCCTGTGTCAAAACCCCACGAAAACCCATCCTTCTCCACCGTCAGCGGTTCGTCCACATAGTGCCCCGCATAGTACGCGCGAATCCGATACCCGTTCGCCGTCTCGTCCCACGCAATCGTCGCCAGCGCCTCAAACTCCGCCTTCCCCGCCGCATCCGCGCTCTTGCCTTCCACCAGCATCACCAGACCGCCCAGCTTGTACTCCACCGTCTCCGTCTGCGTCAGGTGCTGCGGCTCGCCCGGCCCCGCCTGCACCGTCACCGGACCCTGCCACGTCCCTGCGAGAAACGCGAGCTTCTGCATCGCTTCCTTCTGCGTGGCCATCTCCGCGGCATTCGGCATCTGTGCGGCAACCACTCCCGCACACGCCGCCAGAGCCGCTCCAAACACTCCCAAACGAATCATTCTGCCCATCGCCTTCATTGCCTTTCGCCCTCCTCGCTTCCATCCATTTACATTCAATACAGAGTACTCTATTTTATAGAGTTTTAAAAGTCAAGTCCTTTCTTGCGCCGGCTCTACTTCCCTTTCCATCCACCAGGCCTGCAAGCAGTCCGCACGCCTACTCTCTATTTTTCAGTCATCTGCAAAGGAATCCATGCTTCCAGCCGGCTCCGCACCCGCTCCATCAGGCCCTCCCAGTCCCCCATCTTCGCCTGCCGAAAGAGCCTTGCCGTCGGGTACCACGGCGTCGTCTCCCGCTCCTCCATCCACCGCCAGTCGGCAGGCTTGGCCAGCAGAATCCACACTGGCAGCCCCATCGCGCCTGCCAGGTGCGCCACGCTCGTGTCCGTCGTAATCACCAGGTCCAGCGTCGTCATCAGCGCCGCAGTCTCCGCCAAATCCCTTTCCCGGCTCGCCCCATCCACCACGCGCACATCCGCCGGCAGCCGCTTCAGTTGCTCCGCCGCCTCGCCCTTTTGCAGGCTCATCCATTCCACCGCGTTCATCCGCAGCAGCGGCAGCAGCGTCTCCACCTGCGTCGATCGCCTCCCGTCCGCCCCGTACTTCGGATTGCCCGCCCACGCCACGCCCACGCGCGGCCTGTCGTCCTTGCGCGCAAACTCCACCCGCTTCTGCCGCGCCAGCTCTTCGTCCGCGCCCAGATACGCGCCCATCCACGGAACCGTCTCCACGCGCGTGCCAAACACGCCCGGCAAACTCATCAGCGGGCACTCGAGCTCGAACTCCGGCGGCGCTTCGCCCAGCCGCGCCACCTCCGCCTGTCCGCCGCGCACCGCGCCCAGCGAGCGCATCAGCCGCTCCACGCCCGCATGCACCTGCACAATCGCATGCCCGCCCCGCGCCGTCACCAGCGGCACATACCGGCAGAACTGTATCGCATCGCCCAGCCCCTGCTCGGCGTGCAGCAGAATCCGCCTGCCCTCCAGCGCTTCGCCGCGCCATCGCGGAACCTTGAAGACCACCGGCGCGCGCGTCACCTCGCGAAACCGCCGCCGCGCCTCGTACTGCGCCCATCCGCGCTCCCAGTCGCCCAGCCGCAGCCGCGTCAGCGCCAGGTTGTACTCCGCGCCGGCGCTTTCCTTGTGCCGTTCCGCCGCGTTCTCGTGCGCGTGCAGCGCCTCCTCCATGTGTCCCATGTCCAGCAGGCTGTTGCCGCGATTGCTCGCCGCCGCATGGCTGCCCAGCGCCTCGGCCCGCTCAAAAACCGCAATCGCCTCTTCGAACAGACCTTCCATGTGCAGCAGAATCCCCTGCATATTCACGGCTTCGGCGTCTTCTTCTCTCCGCGCCAGCGCCCACTTCAGCCATTGCCACGCTCCAGCCAGGTCCTTCTCCGCAGCGCGAAACTGGCACCACGCCACCAGCGTCGCCACATTCTCCGGGTCCAGCACAAACGCCCGCCACAGGTGCGCCTCCGCCTTGGCCGGGTTGCGCCGCTCCCGCTCAATCAGCGCCAGGTTGATCCATCCTGTAATCAGGTCCGGCCGCAGCTCCACGGCCCGCAGCAGCGCCGCCTCCGCATGGAACTCCTGACCCTGCTCGCGCAGCAGGCAGCCCAGGTTCATCCACGCCGGCGCAAAATCCTGCTTCAGCGTCAGCACTTTCCGGTAGCGCGCAATCGCCTCTTCCGCCCGGCCCATCCGCGCCAGCACAAAGGCCGCCGCAAACTCCGTCTCCGGCACGCGCGGCGCAAAGCCCAGCGCCGTTTCATAGCACTCCAGCGCCTCCTCGTTGCGCCCCATGCAGGCCAGCGCGTGGCCGCGCCCCATGTGCGCCGCCGCCATCGCCGGGTTGCGTCCCAGCGCGCGCTCATACTCCGCCATGGCCTCGCGCGGCAGCCCCATCGCCAGCCGCAGCTCGCCCAGCCCGGTCCACGCCAGCGCGTTGGTTCCGTCCAGCCGCAACGCCGCGGCAAAGGCCCGCTCCGCATCCTCCGCCCTGCCGCGCAATTTCTCCGCCTGGCCCAGCGCCACCCACGCGGCCACCATCCCCGGAGCCTCCGCCACCGCCGCCTGCGCCAGTGCCGCCGCGCCCTCGGCCTGTCCGCTGGCCAGCGCCACCAGGCTCATGCCCACCAACGCCTGCGGCTGCCGCGGATTCGCCTCCAGCGCGCGCTGGCACTCCAGCGCAACCTCCGCCAGCCGCCCCGTCAGCCTCTTCGCCTCGCTCTGTGTCGCCTGCCCGCTCGCCATCGCACACCGCCGGCCCGCACTTGCAGCCGACCCCGCGCACACCACCGCGCACGCGCCGGGCACAGTCCGGGCAAGGTCTGGCCCTCCAGCCGACCCTACCCTGCGTCTGCGCCCTGCTCAAACCGGAATCGTCCCGGCCGGCACATCCGCATCCGCCCATTTCCCAACTTGTGTGTCTGTTTCGATTCGGGACAGTCGCCCGCCGCCGCAACTCCGAGCCAATACGCCCGAAAGCCCGCGCTACTTCCCCAGTTCCTTCACAAAAAAATGCGCCATCATGTGGTTGGCTTCAATCGCCTCCGGCAGATTCTGGTCATACCAGAAAGCGTGCGGCAGCCCGTCAAACAGCACCATCCGCGCGTCCACGCCCGCATGCAGAAACGCCCGCTCCAGGTTCGCCGTTCCGCTCAGTAGCAGGTCGCGGCTGCTGGTCACAAACAGCGTGGGCGGCAGCCCGCGCAAGTCCGCATACACCGGCGAAAGCACCGGGTCGTGCGGATCCGTCGTGCCAACATACTCCGCGTCATGGTCCTTCGGATTTGGCGGATCCAGGTGCCCTGAGAGCCCGTTCAACGCATACATCGCCTGCGAGTCGCCTGCCCGCGCAAAATCCCCCAGGCCGCTGAAGATGCCCAGCGCCGCGGGCATCGGCAGCCCTTCCTTCTTCAGCTCCACCGCAACCTCTCCCGTCAAAATCGCTCCCGCCGAGGTCCCGTAAATCACAATGTGCTCCGGCTTGTACTTCTTCAGCAGCGCCTTGTACACCGCCACTGAGTCCTCCACCGCGGCCGGAAATTTATGCTCCGGCGACAGCCGGTAGAGCACCGCCACCACGCGAATCTTCGTGTAGCCGGCAATCGGAATCGTCTCCGTATACGAGCCCGAATCCGAGTTGAACCCACCGCCGTGCAGGTTCAGCAGAACCTTGTCCTCGTTCGCCGCCGGCATTCCCTCCGGCGTCACAATCCTCACCGGCACGCCCGCAATCTCGCTGTTCACCAGCGTATTCGGGCACAGCTTGCTCCACGCCGCCGCTGCCCGCAGCGCCCACGCATCCGTACCCGCCCGCCGCTGGGCCAGCGTCTGCGGCGGACCCGCATCCGGAATCCTGCGGCTCAAAAACGCACGCGCCTGCGGGCTCAGGTCCGCCGGAATCGGCGCCACCCGCGTCACGTGCGCCGTGCCCTGCGCGTCAATATAGCTCGTATCTTTGTTCGGCGCTTCAGCCGCCGTCGTCGGCTTTGGTGCGCTCTGCTGTGCCATCCCGCTGGCCGCTGCCAGCGCCAGCCCAAACACCGCCATACCCATTGCAACTCTCATCCGCATTGTCCAACCCCTCCCTGCTTCCGCGCCTCTCGTTCCCCAGGCCTCATGGCCCCTCCACCATACCAAAGCCCGCGCGCCGCCCGTTCTTTTCCTGCTGCGCGCGCGCCTCCGCTGCGTTACAGTGGGAGTTCTATGTATAACCGCCCGTCCTCCCAGGTTCGCAATTTCATCGGCGGCCGCTGGCTTGCGCCCACCAGCTCCGCCGGCATTGAGCTCCTCAACCCCGCCACCGGCGATTCCCTCGGCAACGCGCCCACCGGCTCCGCCGACGAGGTGGACTCCGCCGTCAAGGCCGCCCACGCCGCCTTTCCCGAATGGCGCGCCACCCCCGCCGGTGACCGCATCCAGTTCCTCTTCAAGCTCAAGAACATTCTCGAAGACCACTTCGAAGAGCTCGCCGGACTCATCACCATCGAAAACGGCAAAACCCTCACCGAGTCCCGTGGCGAGCTACGCCGCGGCATTGAGAACGTCGAAGTCGCCTGCGGAATCCCCGTCCTCATGCAGGGCTACACTCTTGAGGACATCGCACCCGGCATCGACGAGAGCATGGTCCGCCAGCCGCTCGGCGTCTGCGCCGTCATCACGCCCTTCAACTTCCCCTTGATGATTCCCCTCTGGTTCATCCCTTACGCCATCGCCTGCGGCAACACCGTCGTCCTCAAGCCCAGTGATCGCGTTCCCTTCTCCGCCGCCCTGCTCGTCGATCTGTTGCAGGAAACCGGCCTGCCCGCCGGCGTCGTCAACCTCGTCAACGGAGGCAAGCCCGCCGTTGACGCGCTGCTTGACCATCCTCTCGTCCGCGCCGTCAGCTTCGTCGGCTCCTCGCCCGTCGCGCGCTATGTCTACGCGCGCGGCTCGGCCTCCGGCAAGCGCGTGCAATGCCAGGGCGGCGCAAAAAACCACGTCGTCATCCTGCCTGACGCCGACCCGGAAACCACCACGCGCATCATCGCCGACTCCGCCTTCGGATGCGCCGGCCAGCGCTGCCTCGCCGTCAGCGTCACCGTGGCCGTGGGCCAGGCCAAAGACTGGTTCCGCGACTCCATTGCCGCCGCGGCCTCTTCGCTCAAGGTCGGCGACGGCCTTGACCCCGCTTCGCAAATGGGCCCCGTCATCACCGCCGCCAGCCGCGACCGCATCGTCTCGCTCATCGGCCAGGGCGCAAGCGAGGGCGCAAAAACCCTCGTCGATGGCCGCCCGCTCGCCGCCTCGTCGCAGGGCTCCTTCATCGGACCCACCGTGCTGGACGCGCTGCCCGCCGACAGCCCGCTGCTTGAAACCGAAATCTTCGGCCCCGTCCTCTCCGTCGTCCACGCCGACTCCGTCGAGCAGGCCGTCCAGCAAATCGAGCGCTCACCCTTCGGCAACGCCAGCTCCATCTTCACCGGCTCCGGCGCTCAGGCCCGTAAATTCCGCAACCTCGTCTCCACCGGCAATGTCGGCATCAACATCGGCGTCCCCGCGCCCATGGCTTACTTTCCTTTCTCCGGCTGGAAGGGCAGCTTCTTCGGCGTCATGCACGCCCAGGGCCGCGACGCCATCGAATTCTTCACCGACAAGAAGGTGATCGTCGAGCGCTGGCCCCGCGAGTGGTCCCGCCAGTTTTAGAGGTAGTCACAGTGACGTTGCTCCTCAAGTGCAGGGGCACCTTCTGCGTTGCGGCTCCAAACCCGGAATTGGCGATGAATGCCTCTTGGAACATTCGCTGTGCATTCGGCGTCTAAAGTTGTATCAATCTCGATGGCCTGTGTTCGCTCCCGATTGCGCCATTGGCTTGTCTGCATTTGATTCCGTCCCTACGGAATTCTTGCGATTCATTCGGAGGAAGAAGGATGCAGGGGATCTTCAGGTGGATGCCTATTCGCGCAGCTTTACAGGCTGGCTTGATCACTCTTGTAGCGGCCATACCCGGAACAACCACACTATGGGCGCATCCTGCAAGTGGCTCACTTGCTCCGCCTCTGGATTCACTGAAACTGCTGCAGGCTCCTTTGGGAGCGAGAGCAAACTGGGCGGCCCTCAAAGACAAAGTGGTGGTGCTTGAGTTCTGGGCCACGTGGTGTTCCCCGTGCATAGCCAGTCTTCCACATCTCAACCGAATGGAAGCGTCGCTTGACCCTGCGAAATTCCAGTTCATCTCCATCGACGATGAAAACCTGAAGGCAGTGCAAGGATTCTTGACGAAGAAAAAGATGTCGGGCTGGGTCGGCATCGATCAATCAGGCAAGATCTTTGCTGAGTACGGGGTGAACGTCAGGCCGACAACCGTCATTGTGGATGGAAACGGGAAAATCGTTGCGGTGACAGAGATCGGTTCAGTCAGCGCTGCAGACCTGAGGGCTGTCGCAGAAGGGAAAAATGTGGCGTTCAAGCCGCTGATGGACATCACCGAATCGAATGGCGAATCCGCTAAAGACAAGGCGACACAGCCTTTGTTCGAGGTGTCCGTCAGCAAGGCCTCGGCCAATGCGAACCCTGCTCAGGTCAATCATCCACCCACCGGTACTGATTTTCTTGGAGTCGATGCCGACTCACTTATGACAGATGTTTTTAATCCATTTGAAAACCGGTATGTCTTGAAAGACCCGCTGCCGGCGGGGCGCTATAACCTGCGCACGAATTTTGTCGGCGTTTCTCCCTCGGTGTCGACCTCTATGGTTCAACAAGCCGTTCTCTCAGCGTTGCATTTGCAGGTTCGGACAAGGACCGTGCGAAAGCGTGTATATATTCTTCGGTCGACAAGTGCGAGCGCAAAACTGCTCAGCTTTTCGGCCTCTACACGCAAAGCAAAGCGCGGCTACTGGGACGGGATATTCGTTCTGGTGAATGGAACAATGGACGATCTAGCTTATGTGCTGGCAACCGGGCTGGAGAACCCCGTAATCAACGAGACAGGCATCAAGGGCTCCTTTGACGCACGGTTCAAAGTCGCCGGGAAGGGCGTTGACAGCCTGAACGCTGCACTCATGAAAACATTGGGGCTCGAGCTTGTTCCAGGCATCCAAGAGAGTTCGATTTCGGTACTCGAAGTGAGTCCCCTTCTGGGAAGCAAGCCTTCTTCGTCTGCAATAGCACGACCGAACAAGCACTGAACTATGCGGAGCTTTCAAGAAGGGCGACTGGAAGAGCAGCCTTTTCCGCGTCATGCGCCTAAACCCGCGACGCCATCGAATTCTTCACCGACAAGAAGGTGATCGTCGAGCGCTGGCCCCGCGAGTGGTCCCGCCAGTTTTAGCAGATTCCTCATTTCCGCGCGCGTATCCTCCCTTGCCCTAATCCCGCGGAAAATTAAAAAAAACATGCGACTTATTGCTCCGCTGCTGCGTTTATTGAATACAGGGGGGTGCGTGATGTTCTCTCTGGCTCGAAGTACCGCGAGTATCGTTTTGTCCGGCCTCTTGGCTCTTTCTCCGGCGCTGGCCGCCCAGCAAACCAGTTCCGACGCCGCTCCGATTCCCCCGGAGATTCTCCATGCCCACACCGTCTTTGTGGCCAACCGCGGAGGAAGCAATTACTTTCAAGTCTTCAGCGGTGGACCCAATCGCGCATACAACACCTTCTACAAGGAGCTGAAGCGAATGGGTCAATATGAGCTGGTCAGCTCTCCGGCTCAAGCGGACCTCATCTTTGAAATCCGTGCGATTGCTCCGGAAGTTTCAGGCGTGAACGACATCCCCACCTACAATCCTCAAGTGATTCTCACCATCCGCGACCCCAGGACAAACGTGGCGCTGTGGACAGAGAGCGCGAATGTCCGCGCCCTCGGTACGAAGACCCGTCGTGATCGGCAGTTCGACCAGTCCGTTGCTGTTCTGGTCGACAAGCTGGCGCAGGTCACAGGCCAGCCTCTAACCAGTGCGCAAACCAAGGCGGTCGCCACGAACTCCAATTCCAGTATGCCCACGGCGGTAAAGGTGTTCATGGTGGCATCGATTGCCGGTGCGGCTGCGTTTACGGCCTGGGCCATCCACAAGGCAAATAACCCGCCCACGCTCACTCCCCCCACCCTGCCGGCACAGCCGTAAGCACAGCCTGGAAGCACAGCCCGGAAACGCGGGCTTGGAAGCGCGTGGCCTGGAATCCCCTAAGCGTCCGTCACGCCCAGGGCCGCGCGACCTCTCGTTCTTCACCGGCAAAAAGGTCATCGTCGAGCGCCGGCCCCGCGCGTGGTCCCGCAAGTTCTAAGGAAGTCACGGCAGCGGCGCGCTACAACCATCGCATTCAGCCGCTTCTCACTATCATTCACTCTTCACCCATGCGACAGAACCACGCGCCGTTGCGTATCATGCCTGCGGGATCAATCGGCGCACTTTGCGCGCCGCCTGCCTTGCGTGTTCGTCCGCAATAGCTCCCACTCACCATACAGAGAGGGTTGGCCATGTTGAATGCAACAAGGGTGCGTGAATGTGCGCGGCGCGGGCTCGCGCGGTGGTGGCAAGCGGGTCTGCTGCTGGCTATCTGCGTGTGCGTTGCCGCGGCGCAGGCGCAACCGCCGCAGTCCGTCACCGTGGATGGCGCAATCACGCTGGTCGAAAGCGCGCAGGCTCCGGGCGCGGTGCGCATTGCCACCGCGGACCTGCGCCGCGATTTCGCCAAAGTCTTCGGCCGCGAGCCCAGGCTCGTCGACTCGCTCTCCCAGGCCGGGCCTGTGGCGATTCTGATTGCCGGGAACAGCGAGCTTCCGCCCGGTCTGCAATGCTCCACAACCGCTGTGCGCGAGGCCTTTGCATTTTCCATTGCGTCAGAGGGTGTGGGCCCAACGCACAAGCGCGTCGTCTGCCTCACCGGTGCTGATATGCGCGGAACAATTTACGCCGTCTATCAGTTTTCGCAGCAGGTGCTCGGCGTGGACCCCATGTACCTGTGGACCGGCAAACAGCCGGCCAGGCGCACGCGGATTGTGCTCGGCGCGGATTTTGCGCATGTCTTTCCCGGCCCGCTCTTCCGCTATCGCGGATTCTTCCTGAACGACGAGGATCTGCTCTCCGGCTGGCGTCTCGCACCCAGGGGCGCGCACACGCAAATCTCGCTCAAGGTCTGGGACAACGTCTTTGAAACCATTCTGCGGCTCAAGGGCAACATGGTGGTGCCGGGCACCTGGATCTTTCCTGACGATGCGCAGGTGGAGGCCGCGTCGCGACGTGGCCTCATCGTGAACCAGCATCACGCAACGCCGCTCGGCGTGAACGTTGCGCGATGGCCGCGCGGCGTGCCTTACAACTTCTCCACGCATCCTGAGATTTTGAAGCGCGCATGGACCAACGCCGTGGCCGAGTACAAGCCGGACGACGACATTTTGTGGACCGTCGGGCTGCGTGGATTGTCTGACCAGAGCTATGCGCAGCTGGACCCCAGCGTGAAGGGCAATGACAAGCTGCTCGGCACGCGCGTCAGCGAAGCGATTGCCGGCCAGATCGCCATTGTGCGCACGCGATTTCCGCATGCGCAGTTCATCACCAACCTTTGGCAGGAGGGCGCGCGCCTTGAGCGCGAGGGCTACCTGAAGATTCCGCCGGAAGTCACCGAGGTCTGGCCGGACACCGGCTACGGCGACCTGCAGGACCACGGCGAAGTCAGGGCCGGCCAGGGCGCATACTTCCACGTGGCCATGATGAACGGCCAGGCGAATCAGCTTTCTGAGATGGTGCCCGTCAGCGTGATTCAAAAGTCGCTCGGCCGCTATATTCGCGCCGGCGCAACCGGCTATCTGCTGCTGAACACCAGCGACATCCGTCCGGTGGCGATGACCGCGCGCGAGGTGATGGACATCGCCTGGGGCGGCCTGCCCAGGGCCGCAACCGATGCGGACGGCGCGTACTACCGCGCGTGGGCCGCTCAGGAGTTCGGCGCTGCTTCAGCCGTTGCGCTTGAGGGCGTTTACAAAGGCTACTTCGCCGCGCTCCCCGTCTTTCATTGGGCGCAGTTGCACGGAGCAAGCGCCGCGCCAAAGCCCGGTCCCTACGCCGTTCCGCACGAAATCGGCGACCAGCATTACCACTCCGAGGCGCGCCGGCTCATTCTTCAGGCGCTCACTCAGGGCCAGGTGATTGACATGCCCAGCCAGTCGCCCAAGTGGACCCGGCCCGGCGTCATGCGCGAGTTTCCTCCGGAGATGGAACAGAAAATTGAGAACTGGGATGTGCAGATGTGCACCGACGCCGAGCCCGGATGGAATGCGGAGTGGAAGCGCGCGCTCGCCGCGGAGAAAACAGTCGCTCCCGCGCGGCGGAATTACTATCAGGCCCAGGTGCTCACCATGATTTCCATCAATCGCGAGAGCAATCGCATGCTGCTGGACGTGACAAAAGCCGTCGAGGCCGGCAGAGCCGGAGACACCGCAAAGGCGCTGGCCGGCACTTCTGACGCTCTCATCGCCATTGACGCAATGCAGGCGCAGATGCGCGCCGCCGAGTATGGCAAGTGGAAGAACTGGTATCGCGGCGACTGGCTTACCGGCGTCTACCGCACCAGGCAGCTCGTGCAGGATTATGCAAACGCGCTGCGCGACCCCATGGCCAAACTACCCGCGCCGATGGAGTGGAGCGGCTGGGAGGCCTACTTCCACATCATGCGTTATGAGGGCGACCGCACCGTGGATGTGCAGTAACGCCGGTAAGCGGTCGAGAACGCCGCAAATCAATCGGTAGCCGTCGCCCGCACGCTCCATCAGGAACAACCCCGCATCGCCACGCAGCGAAAAATCGAGGGAGCGCACCCTCGCGCTCCCTCAGTGGTTTGCCCTTGCAGCGGCTCCGGAGTTGACTTACTCCGAAGCCATTTTTGACAAGCGGCGTTTTTCTTTAGGAAAACGCCGCTCTTTACAAATCTGAAGAGGGCACGGAAACTCTGGAACCGCTCCAGTTCAACTGTTTGGCAGCACCAGCAGCCCGCTTTCCAGCAGCTTTTCGGTGCACCTGTCCACCGCCTGCGGCAGCTTGTATCCCACGGCGCGCACGCTCATGCCCAGCAGCGCCGCCGTTTCCGCATGCGTATATTCCTGCAGAACAACCCGGCTCAGCAGGTACCGGTCCAGTATGCTCAGCGCATCCAGGCAGCGTTCAATGTCGAGAACAAAAATCACCGCGTCCTCAAACGTTCTCACCGGCCGGCTTGAAACCCATCCCCGTCCCACCGGATCGCCCAGTATGGAAGGCGCGCGGCCCACCTGAATCGAAGCGTACAAATAGCGCTTTAGCAGGCTCTCCGTGTGCTTGCGATAGAAGGCCAGGCTCGTCGCCGGTACTTCACTTGCTTGCCGTCGCTCCTCATTCGGCCTTCTCCCCTCGCTCGATTCCTCGCCGCGTTGCGGTTCCTCCCATCCCCGCCGCAGGCTGGCTTCTCCTCGAATCACCGGCAATTGCAGGGCGGCGCTCATTGCGCACCTCCCGCCACTTCAGCCACTCCCCAAATCCGTCGCAGCGGCTTTCGGCCTCGCCGTCCACGCATCTTTCGGGTCTCCGGTTCCGGGAAGTCTCTGAGCTTGACCTCGCACTCCCTGCAATACACTCCCCCCTCGGTTTGGGCGCGGTACCACAAGCAACCGCACCCCTCGCAAATCTTCAATTGCACGCGCAACTCCATGGCGGCATCTCCAAAGCAAAGCACTTTCCCGCCGCACGCAATTTCTTTTTCGCATCCGGCGGAGCTTGGGGCAAAAATGCAGCCGGCCCGGGCTTCTCTGGTCCCGATGGTCCTTTGCTGCCGTTCCGCCCTGGTCCCGAGTCATCTCTTTGCCTCGTCCCGCTCGAGTCGTGTTCCCACTGCCCTTTGCAATCCGGACTGGTCCACGGTCGTGCCAATGTGGCTTTTGCATCCTTCCGGCTCCGGATTCGCTCATGGCTCACGCTCGCTCGGCAACGCTTTCGCGCGCAGATTCTGGAAGTCTCCACACTGCCCTGAGCGCCCCCGCTCGGTTGCGCTTGCTCGCGGATGAGGAATCCCCGGCCTTGTCTCTCCAGGCGGGACAAACCCATGGTTACGGAGGTGGGAGTTCCTCCCACCCTCGTAGGGTTGCGCCCCCGCCTGTGCTTCTTTGAGAATTCCCACAGGGCAATGCGAGTTTCAGTAAAGCCAATCTAGTGTTCCGTATCTTTACAGTCAACACCTCCCCCCTGACTCACTCGCCGTCGTGTATTCAGGCCAGGAGGTTCCCGCAAGAATGGCTGAAAATCCCGCCAAATCACATTGCTCAAAGAAAAGGTGCGCCATGTCCACCTATTTCTCACGGCGGATTTTCCTCAGATGAGTTTTACTCAAATGCACGAGCGGCTACGCTTGGAGGTGCTCCGCAGGATACAGCGCGGCTCGCTCAGCGTCTCTCTGCTCGCCCGCCAAACCGGCTTTGGACAGTCCCATCTCTCCAATTTCCTGCACTGCCGCCGCCAGCTTTCCCTGGAAGCCATGGACCGCATCCTCTCCGTCCAGCAGTTGTGCGCCGCTGACCTGCTTCCCGCGCCGCGCCACAATGGGCATTCTTTTTCCAGCCAGGAAACAGCCTCGGTCCCCGTCGTCTCCCACAACACGGCGCTCTTTGAGCCCAGCGTTCGCTCCGGCTCAGTCCTCTCTGTCCTTCATCTGCCTCAGGAAGTGTTGCGTGCCGCGCGGGCCCGCGCCACCGTCTCCCGGCGCACCTGGCAGCGTTTTGTCGCCGTCCGCATCTCTACGGCAGACGCTGAGCCCATGGAGCCCATCCTCATGCCGGAGGCCCTGCTGGTCATTGACCGCCATTACAACTCGCTCGCCCGCTACCGCCTCCAGCGGCCCACGCTCTATGCCGTCCGCAACGGCCCGCGTCTAGCCATGCGATATCTTGATTTCCTCTCCAACCGCCTCGTCCTGCGCCCCGGCAACGCCGCCTTCGACGTCGAGCTGCTTGAGGCCGCGCCCGGCGAGTCTCCCAACGACCTCATCATCGGCCGCGTCGCCTGCATCCTCAACGAAATCTAATCCAGACGAGTGTCAGGAGTCAGAAATGCGTGTAAGGAATTGGCTTCGGTCTTGTAACTGGGCGCGGCTTCACAGGCTGCAGAAAAACTCGTGGCATGCGGGGCACTGTAACAGGGCACGAGTTTACTCGTGCCGCAACTGTCGCAAAATCAAATGGGCTTCAGCCCCTGAAGGTTGCTTTTCAAGCCACATCGGTTGGCTGAATTGTTAAACGGACTTCCGGCTCGGGACGCTAGAAATTCTCCACCGGATCGGCTGGATTCGAGAAGCGCGTGAACTTCGAAATAAAGTTCAGGTGAATCGTGTCCGTGGGCCCGTTGCGCTGCTTGGCGACAATGATCTCCGACTTGGCCCGCTCCTCGTCCGTCATCTCCTCGCTGCGGTTGTAGTAGGACTCGCGGTGGATGAACGCCACCACGTCCGCGTCCTGCTCAATCGAGCCCGACTCGCGCAGGTCGCTCAGCAGCGGACGCTTGTCGTCCCCGCGCCGTTCGCTGGCGCGCGAAAGCTGCGACAGCGCCATCACAGGCACGTCCAGCTCCTTGGCCAGCGCCTTCAGCCCGCGGCTGATCGCCGATACCTCCTGCGTCCGGTTCTCATAGCGCTTGCCCCCCGCCGAGGGCAGCGTCGCCGACATCAACTGCAGATAATCCACCACAACCAGGTCCAACCCGCCCGAGTTCTGCTTCAGCCGCCGCGCCTTGGCCCGCATCTCCGCCAGCGATATCCCCGCCGTGTCGTCGATAAACAGCCGCGTCTCCACCAGTTGCCCCAGCGCCGTCTGCAGCTTGCCCTGGTCCTCGCGCGAAATAAACCCCGTCTGCAAATGCCGCTGGTCCACCCACGCCTGTGACGCCAGCATCCTGCGCAGCAGTGACTCCTTGCTCATTTCCAGGCTGAACACCGCCACAACCGCCGCGTGGTTCACCGCCGCGTTCTGCGCAATGTTGATCGCCAGCGCTGTCTTGCCCATCGAGGGCCGCGCCGCCACAATAATCAGCTCGCCCTTCTGCAGTCCGCTCGTCAGCCGGTCCAGCTCCGTAAAATCCGTCGCCAGCCCCGTCACATCCCGCGCGTGCTTGTAGAGGTTGTCGATTGACCCAAAGGAGTTGGCCACAATCTGGTCTAGGCTCTGGAACCCCTGCGTCAGCCCCTTGTCGCTCACCTCCAGCAGTTGCATCTCCGCCGCGCCCAGCACCTCCAGCGCCGGCTCGCTCTGGTCCGCCGCCCGCGCAATCGCCGCTGAGCAAATCGCCATCAGCCGCCGCAGCAGGCTCTTGTCCTTCACAATGCGGATGTACTCGTCTATCACCGGACGCAGCGGCAATCCCTCGGTCAGGCTCGCCAGGTACGCCACCCCGCCCACCGTCTCAATCTCCTTGTTGCGCGCCAGCGCCTCGGCCAGCGTCACAATGTCCACCGCCCGCTGCCCGCTCACCAGCTCGCTCATCCGCTGGAAGATCCGCTGGTGCGAGTCCAGCGAGAAATCGTCGGCCTCCAGCTTCTCCGCCGCCTCGGCGTGCGCCGCGTTGTCCAGCAGAATCGCGCCCAGAATCGTCCGCTCGGCATCCAGGTTCGCCGGCAGCCCGTTGTCCAGCGTCAGGTTCGGAATCGTCGCCATACCTTCGAGTGTAGGCCCGTTCGCCCGCCCCCGCCCGTGTGGATGATTGCCGCAAAATGTGCAAAAGCCGGAGGCATTCGCCCCCGGCTCTCCGCATCTCACACCTTGCGGGATCTAGTTCGCAATCAGCATGCTCGACTGGCTGGTCAGCGTCACGTTCGCATTCGTCCAAAATGGAATATTCAGCGGCATCGCGTACTGCACCTGCACCGTCACCATATTGCCGGGGTAGTTGCAGGGATTCCCGCCGCCTGGAGGCGTCCCGGATGGCCCAGGATCGCTCGCCCCTGTACACGCCGCTGCAGAGGTCCACTGCGAGTATCCAAATCCACTCCCGTCCAGCGTCACGTAATTCCAGCTCGCCGTCGTCACCTGCAGGTTGCTGGTGTTCGGCAGCGGGTAGCCAAGCCCCTGCACATAGGTGGTCAGCACACTGATCGGGCTCGACGTCGGCCCCAGGTTGCAGTTGGGAAAGGTCGACAGATCCGTACACGAGTTGGACCCCCGCACGCTGGCATAGCGCGTCGCCTCGCGCGCCGCCTCGTTCACAAAGACGGACGCATACATCACCAGGCAAAGCTGCATGATGCCGACCATCACCGTCAGCATCACGCTGATGGAGAGCGCCGTCTCCACCAGCGCCGACCCCTCCTCGCGTTTCTGCCCACTTCCTGATGCCCGCATCATCCCGTCTTTCCCTCGCAATGCCCTGTCCTTAGAACCTCTGTCCCGCTTTGCCCCGGCTTAGGGCAGCACTTTTGCCTGCGCGTAGCCGTAAATCGTAATTTTGCTTCCACCCCAGCCCGGCAGCGGAACGTAAATCAGTGGATCAAAGCTCGTCTGCATCTGCACTTGCACCGTCGTCACCACGTGGGATGTCGTGCAGCCGGTCGGCCCATTGGGCACCGAGCAACTCGCCGTGCCCGTGCCGGAACACGTGCATGTATAGGTGGGATAGCCGCTGGCCCACGACAAAGGCGTGCTCAGGGTCGTGCTCAAGTCATAATCGTCGGCTGTGGCCGCGCGCATCATGCCGGTCGAGTCCAGGCCCGTTGCGTCATTGCTGTTAAAGGCTCCGCCGTTCAGCACCGCATACTGCAGGGCCGCGTGCGCTGCATTGGTCACTTCAATGGACGCGTAGCAGATGCGCGCCAGCTCCACGCCGCCCAGCAGGATAAGCAGCAGCACCGGTAGCGCAATCGCCAACTCCACCAGCGCCTGCCCTGAGCGGTCTCTCCGGAATCTCTTCCACATCAGCCTGATCATCCCGGCTCCTTTTACTCCACCAGCGCGATGGTTGAAAGCGGCGTGGTGCTCGGATTGTAGGAGTTGTAGCTGTTGGTGATCGTCAAACTCGAGTTGTTGTAGAAGTCGTCCGCTACGACACCAGTGGCCTGCAAGCCGCCGCCCTCGTCCTGCAGATACACGGTCGCAGCCGGGGCATAAATGTAGCCCACAATATTCGACAGATTGCTGCTGCCAAACTGCGCTTGCAGGCAGGTCGTCGTGTTGATCGCGTTCTTAATGCTGGGATCCTGGCAGGTCGCGGTCAAATTCGTCGCCGGCTGGTAGATGGCGATTCCGTTCAGCGTTGTGGTAGACCCCGACGGCCCATAGACCGACAGGTTGCCGTTCGTGTTGTCGAACGACCCGCCATAGATATCCAGCGTTGCGCCGTTGTAGTTCGTCGAGTTCGTCGTCGCCTGCTGCGTGCCAAAGGTCACCGCTGAATTCCCGATCGTCACTCCGTTTTCAAAAATGTAAATCCCTGGAGGCATCGTCAGCGCTCCGCTTCCGCCAATCGTCACGTTGTTCTGGAAGCAGTAAACCCCATCCGACAAGTTGCCGCTGGCCGCTGTCGAGGGCGTCGGCAACAGGGACGCGTCCGTCAGGGTTGTACCCAAGTACGTGTTGCCGCCTGCTCCCGTCGTGCACGAAGTCAGCGTCGGTGCAGATGCCGCCTCCGTGGCCAACGGATCGCTTGACGTTCCTGAGCCGCTGTAAACGGGCGCTCCCGGATTCTTGCCGCATTGCCCGCTCGTGTCCTGGCCTCCGTGAATCTTCAAATAGGGCCCGTTGATACCTGCGCTCCCCTGGATGCACACCGCCGTTTTGCTGTTTGAATTCACCTGGATGCCGCAGTTCGGCGTCACGATGTTTGAGTTTCCCTTGATCCAGAATGAATGGTCGCTGGATGGGTCCAGCGTGATAAGGCAGTCCGGGTTCGGCTCAATCCCCGCAATCGCGCTTGCCGCTGTGCGCACATTCGAGTCGCCGAACATGCCCATGAAGAATGTCGGGTTCGCCTGCACCGCGGTCACCTGCACATAGCCCGCCGTGTTGTGGTAGCCGTTGATCCCGGTGGTGCGCACAATCGCGCAGTTATGGGTCGTGTCCGGGCAGTCGGTGTTCAGCGTCGGCGTGTAGGAAAGCGTCACTCCATTGCTCGACACAGCCGTGCCGGCCACCGAACCCATATTCGTCGTGCCGTTGTACGAGTACTCCAGCGCCGCCGCAATCGCCCCGGCGTCCGCCGCCGTCTGCACCTGCCGCTTGGACCGGAACAGCAGCCCCATATCCACCGCCAGCGCCAGAAATCCCAGCAGCGCCACAATACTCAGCGCCGTCAGCACCAGCATCTGCCCATTTTCATCCTGTCGGAATCTCATGGTCTCTCCTTGCACTCGCTGCCGTTCCGCCGCCCGGCGGTCCTCCGGCACACCCCGAAAAATCGCATACCTCGGGTGCATCATTATCCCGTCGTTCCGGCGCGAAAGCAACAGAACCTTGGTCATAGGTCACCCGGTCACCAAGGCGGGATTGGCCCTCCCCGTGCTTGCCAACCCGCTTGCCAACCCTGATATGCCTGATATGTTTGACCAACCCTGATAGGTTTGACGGGAGCAACGCCAATCCGTTTCCCGCCGCAACCCGCTCTTGCCGAATGGCTTGTCCTGGGTATGATCTTCCGGCATGCTCTTCCAGCCTGCCAGCCCTGCCTGCCAACCCGGCTCACCGGCCACAGCCCTGCTCAAACTCTACCCCGAACCGGCCTCTCCGGCGAAGCAGTTTGCACCATTTCGGTTACATATTCGCTTCTTTTTCGTTGCTTATCGGGCTCACTCCGGCTTCCAGCGCAGCACAGGCTTCCGCGCCGCCGCCACTTCGTCCAGCCGGCTCACCCGCGTCGAGTGCGGTGCCGTCTTCACCACCTCCGGCGTCTCCTCCACCTCCTGCGCAATCGCCCGCATCGCGTCGATAAACAGGTCCAGCTCCTCGCGGCTCTCGCTCTCCGTCGGCTCAATCATCAGCGCCCCCGGCACAATCAGCGGAAAGCTCACCGTATAGGGATGGAAACCGTAATCAATCAGCCGCTTGGCAATGTCGCCCGTCTTCACGCCTTTGGCCGCCTGACGCCTGTCGCTGAAGACCACCTCGTGCATGCTCGGCGTCTTGTACGGCAGCTCAAACACATCCTCCAGCTTCTTCCGGATGTAATTCGCATTCAGCACCGCGTCCTCAGTCGTCTGCCGCAGCCCGTCCGGCCCGTTCGCCAGAATGTAACCCAGCGCCCGGATGAACATTCCCGTATTGCCATAAAAGGCCCGCACCCGCCCCACGCTCCGCGGCCGCGCATACTCCCAATACAGCTCGCCGGCCTCGTTACTCCCTACTCCCTCTTCCCTATTCCCTGTTTTCCGCGCCAGCACCGGCGCGGGCAAAAACGGCTCAAGAAACGCCTTGCACGCCACCGGACCCGACCCCGGCCCGCCGCCGCCGTGCGGAGTGGAAAATGTCTTGTGCAGGTTCAGGTGCATCACGTCCACGCCAAAATCGCCCGGCCGCGCCTTGCCCACCAGCGCGTTCATGTTTGCGCCGTCCATATAAAGCAGCGCGCCCTTGGCATGCAGAATGTCGGCAATCCGGTGAATCTGGCTCTCGAAAACCCCAATCGTCGAGGGGTTGGTCAGCATCAGCGCCGCCGTCTCCTCGTCCACCTGCCGCTCCAGCGCCTCCAGGTCAATCCCGCCCTCGCTGTTCGACTTCAGGTTCTCCACCGCGTACCCGCAAATCGCCGCCGTCGCCGGGTTCGTCCCGTGCGCCGAGTCCGGAATCAGCACCTTCTTCCGCGCGTTGCCCTGCGACTCATGCCACGCCCGCACCAGCAGAATCCCTGTAAACTCCCCATGCGCGCCCGCCGCCGGCTGCAGCGTAATCGTGTCCATCCCCGTGATCTCGATCAGGCACCGCTGCAGCAGGTCAATCACTTCCAGAATCCCCTGCGCCTGCGCGTCCGGCCGGTAAGGATGCGCCTCCGCCAGCCCCTCAATCCGCGCCACAAACTCGTTCACCCGCGGGTTGTACTTCATCGTGCACGACCCCAGCGGATACATCCCCAGGTCAATCGCATAGTTCCACGTCGAAAGCCGCGTAAAGTGCCGGATAATCTCAATCTCGCTCAGCTCCGGCAGCATGGCCGGCTCCTGCCGATACGCTTCTCCAAGAAGTCCAGAGAAATCCACCTCCGGCACATCCAGCGGCGGCAGCTTGTAGCCCCGCTTGCCCGCCCGCGACTTCTCAAACACCAGCCCCTCATTCTGCGTCTGGTGCGCCCGAACCTTTCCAACGTTACGCGCGATTGATTTTTCAGCTGCTTCCATTTTTTTCTTTCGTGACAAAGAATTCCGAACCGTTCAACATCCCTGCGCTTCCAGGATTGGCCAGCTTCCAGGCCTGATAACGCCTCTCATAGGATTTCCACTCCCACATACCCTCGAAGAATCCAGCTACTAAAAGCGATATCGCGTTTCCCAAGAGTGCCGCGAAATCTTCATGCCGGTGCAAGTAAACCCTGAAACCCAATTCCCCAACAAAGGCTAAGCCACCAATACCGGCCCGCTTCAGTTCGAAGAAGAACTCACCACGCCGGCGAATCTTCTCCTACCACACGCGTTCCTTGTCCGTCATTGATCGCTTTGGCTTGCCAAACACGGGATCACCTCCACGCCCAACAACCTGATGCAGCCACGCACCCCTTACGCCTCCACCAGCCCCGCCGCCAGCACCTTCGCCGCCGCGTCCATTCGCTCGCGCGGCATCACCTCCGTCGCGCACCACAGCGTCGCATTCTTCAACTCCGGATACCACCGCCCCAGCTCCACTCCGCCCACAATCTTCTCCTGCAACAGCCGGGCATTCAGCGCCGCCGGAGCCTCCTGCGTCTCCAGCACAAACTCGTGGAACCTGGGCGCGCCCGCAAACCTCAGCTTCGCCCCCGGCTGCGCGCTCAGCGTCTGCGCCGCATACTCCGCCTTCGCCAGATTCTGCTCCGCCAGCTCGCGCATCCCTTCCTTGCCATACACAGTCAGAAAAATCGTCGCCATCAGCGCCACCAGAGCCTGATTCGTACAGATATTCGACGTCGCCTTCTCCCGCCGTATGTGCTGCTCGCGCGTTGACAGCGTCAGCACAAATCCACGGTTCCCGTCCTTGTCCATCGTCTGCCCGGCCAGCCGTCCCGGCATCTGCCGCAAAAATTGTTCCTTCGCCGCAATCACACCGCAGAACGGCCCGCCATAGCTCAGCGCCACGCCAAAGCTCTGCGCCTCCATGCTCACAATGTCGGCCTCGCGCGGCGGCCGCACCACGCCCAGGCTCACCGCCTCCGCAATCGACACGGCCAGCAGCGCGCCCTTCCTGTGCGCAATCTCCGCAATCGCCTTGATGTCCTCAATCACGCCAAAAAAATTCGGGCTCTGCACCAGCACGCACGCCGTCTCTTCGGTCACCGCGGCCTCCAGCGCGGCCAGATCCACGCGCCCCGTCTCCGCGTCGTAGCCCACCTCGGCCACCGGCATTTCACGGTGCTTCAAATAAGTCGCCAGCACCTCGCGATACTCCGGATGCACCGTCCGCGTCACCACCGCCCGGTGCCGCCCCGTCACGCGCATCGCCATCAGCACCGCTTCCGCCGCGCCCGTTGAGCCGTCATACATGCTTGCGTTCGCCACGTCCATCCCCGTCAGCTCGGCAATCATTGTCTGGAACTCGAAAATCGCCTGCAGCGTTCCCTGCGTCATCTCCGCCTGGTAGGGCGTGTAGCTGGTCAGGAACTCGCCCCGCTGCACCAGCGCGTCAATCACCACCGGCCGGTAATGCCGGTACGCGCCCGCGCCCAGAAAGCTCGCAAAGTCCGTCGCGTTCTTCTGCCCCGCCGCCTTGAAGTAGGCAACAATCTCGCTCTCGCCCTGCTGCCGCGGCACGTCCAGGTCGCGCGCCAGCCGGTACTCGGCCGGAATCACCGCAAACAAATCGTCAATCGACCGCGCGCCAATCTCGGCCAGCATCTCCGCGCGCTCTGCATCCGACTTTGGTAAATAACGCATCGCTCAGCCACTAGCTCCTAGCTTCCAGCCTCTAGCTAAAACGCACCCACGGTTGAAACATCCATGCCGGCCACGCACGCACAAGCCACCAGCCAAAAACCGGCGGCCGGCAGCTTGAAACCGGAGCTATGCTCCCGTTTCCTCCGTCACAAACGCCTCATACGCCGCCGCCGTCAGCAGCTTCTCCCACTCGCCGGGGTCGCTCAGCTCCACCTTGATAATCCACGTCTCGTGCGCGTTCTCGTTGATCTTGTCCGGCGAGGTCTTCAGCTCCTCGTTCACTGCCGTCACCGTCCCGCTCACCGGCGAAAACAAATCGCTCACCGCCTTCACGCTCTCCACCGAGCCAAAGGTCTGGTTCGCCGTCACCGTGTCGCCCACCTTCGGCGCGTCCACATACACAATGTCGCCCAGTGAGTTCTGCGCGTAATCGGTAATCCCGATCGTGCCAATCTTGCCGTCCAGAGCAATCCACTCGTGCTCTTTCGTATAGCGGTAGTTCGTGGGATAAGCCATCGGAAGCTCTCTCCTTGATTGAGGGTCGCGAAGCTCCAGTGTACGACCTGCCACCCCCGCCCGCAGGTGAGGAAAACCGCTTCAAAGCGCCGGCCGCGCCCCGGCCTGAATCCCTTCGCATCCTCTCCTCGCGCTCGCCGCGCGCCGCAGCCGCCGACTTATAATCGGTCCATGGGCGGGGAGGTTTTTCATGGTGAAGATTGATCACCTTACTCTCGCGGTCCGCGACTGGAAGCGATCTCGCGGCTGGTACGTCACCCATCTCGGCTTCAAGGTGGAGTTCGAGCTTCCCCAGGGCGGCAGCGCCGGTCTCGGCGTGGCGGCCATTCAGGACGACGCCGGCCTCACCGTCTTTCTTGAGCAGTTTCAGCAGCCCATCCTCAGCGGGCAGTCCTCTTACACCCTCCAGGTCCAGGACGTGGACTCGCTCTTCGAGCAGTTGTCAGCGTCAGGCCTGGCCTTCGTCTCCACGCCCGCAAAGCAGTTCTGGGGATATGGCGCGGTTCTTGCCGACCCCGACGGCCATCTCCTGCATCTCTATGACGCGACCTCGATGAAAGAAAAAGGCAGCTAGCCGGATTTGAGCCGCCGCCATCGTTCGGACATTCTTGTGATAGTCCATCTGGTCTCCTGCATCCCTGAGTCTTCGCAAACCCAGCTTTACAGGTCTTGATCAGATGGACTAACTATTGAAACCTCACACCTATTCCCTACTGTCTGAAATACTTCCCCCGCCCGCCACTCTTCCACGGGTCATAGTGCTCCGCAAACTCCGCCCGCTGCTCGGTCGAGGGGTGCGTGTCCATCCAGAGCTCCACAAACGCATTCGGATGCGGGTCCTCCAGCCACGCCCGCCCCAGCGCGTTGAACGCCGCCACCGCCGTCCTCTCGGGGTCCGGCACAATGCCGTGAATCGCCTCCTGCCCGTAGATGTCCGCCTGGTGCTCAAAGTACCGGCTCACCGCGTTGCCCGCCGGCTGCGTCAGAAAACCCGCAATCCCCACCGCCAGCAGCAGCACCACAAAGCCCGCCCGGCTCGCCAGTGCGGCCCGGCCGTCGCCCACTGCGCCCAATCCCCACGCCGCGCCGCGCCGCCTCGCCATCCATTCCGCAAACCGCGCACACACCCAGAAAAGAAAAAATATCCCCGCCGACGACAGCGCCAGCCCGATCGCCACATGGTGCAACACGTAGTGCCCCGTCTCATGCGCAAAAATAAACAGCACCTCGTCGTTCGGAATCCGCCCCGCCGTCGTATCCCACACCACCACGCGCTTCGTCGCGCCAATCCCCGTCACATACGCATTCAACCCATTTGTCTTCGCGCTCGCTTTCATCAGGAACATGCGGTCCGGCGGAATCTTCACCCCCGTCCGCTCCACCACTCTTTCCAGTTGCGCCGCCAGCGCCGGATTCGTCTTCTCGAGCGGCTCAAACTGGTTGAACAGCGGATCAATCACCAGCGGCGCCAGAAACGCGCCCGCCACCATCAGCGCCGTCGCCGCCGCCCACGCTGCCAGCCAGTAGCGCCGCGTCCACCGCCGCACCATCCGGTGAAACAGCAGCAACACCGGCGCGCCGATTGCGATGGAGAGCCCCAGCCCCTTCGCTTCGTCGCCCAGCCAGCCCGCCCAACTCTGCACGCTGATGCCATAAGCCCGGCTCGCCGCCTGCGCCACCACATCCAGCGGCACGGCCGCCAGCTCCGTCGCCACAAGCAGCGCCGCGAAAAACACAATCCCCTGCACCCAGTGCCGTCGCGCAATCCGCGCCGCCCGCGCATCCATCCACGCCGCCGCCCGCGTCCGCAGCAGCAGCCAAAGAACAATGAGCCCCCAAAGCTCGCCGCCAAAGGCCAGTGCCGTCCGAATCCTGTCCAGCTCGATTGCCTTCTCCAGCGTTGCGGCCGGCAGCGTATACGCCTCTTGCGCGGCGGCCTCTGCCTGCCCTTGATTCTTTCCCTGATTTACCGCTTGAACGGCCGCTGATTTTCCCGCCGGCCCCGCCTGCCCGGCCTGCGCCGCCCACACTGCCGGCGCAGCCAGCGCGCACGCCAGCACAGCGCCCGCCGCCAGCCACATCACCCGGACGCGACTCTTCCTCACTGCCGTCTCCACTCTTCCTTCTCTGTCTCTTTGTCTTCGACGTTTCTGCTTCGCCGCCGCGCCCGTCAAGCCCCGCCCGTGTCAGTCCAGCCGCGCCCTTCAGTCCAGCCGCGTCAGATACGCCTCGCCCTGCGACGGATGCACATGGTCGGCAATATACTCGGCCCGCTCCCTGTCGTCGCCCTGCGGCCGTATGCGCACCCAGTAGCTGCGCTCGCCCGGAAACTCAATCACCCGCGCCTCCGGATAGCGCTCCTGCAGCTGCGCCTTCAGTTGCTCCGCCCTGCGCGCGCTGGTAAAGGCCCCAATCTGCACGCACCACCGCCCGCCCGTCTCAATCGGCTTCGGCGTCCAGTAGACATCCACCCGCACCGGCGCAGTTCCCATGCGATACACACCCGTCGCCTTCGCCGAGGCCTTGGTCAGGTCGATAATCTTGCCCGGCGAAAACGGTCCCCGGTCGCTAATCCGCATTGCCGAGGCCTGCCTCGTCTTCAGGTTCGTCACCACCACCAGCGACCCCATCGGCAGCGTGCGGTTGGCCGCCGTCAGCGCATCATCGCTGAACACCTGCCCATTCGCCGCCTTGCGTCCCTTGTAAGGAGCCGTATACCAGGTCGCAGCGCCCTCTTCCGAGTAAATCGGGCGGTGCGTCAGCACATAATCCAGATCTCCCTGGCTCACGCCGCCGTCCGGAACCGGCGTCACCTCAATCCGCGTCCGCGGCTCCACCGGCGTCGTCGGGTAGCGCTCCGGGGGCGTCGTCTCGCCCGGCGCATACACGGTCGGCGCGCTGCCCTGCGTCGGCAATGCCGGCACATTGCGATGGTGCCCGCAGCCCGCCACGCCAATCGCCGCCGCGGACAGCCCCGCCCACAGCCATCCGCGCGCGACCCGCGCCGGACCGCAATATTCCGGGCTCAAGCATCCTGCGCTCCATCTCCGCATCAGCCGCGCGGCCCTCCACCCTTGTTCGTTTTCTGATTCATCGTGTGGTCCATCTTGTCGGCCAGATTCCTCATCGCATCGCCCAGCTTGCGCAGCGCCACAACGGACTCCTGCCGCACCTGCGGAACCACGGCGTCGTTCACATAGGCCACCGCATGGCGAAACTCCATCTCGATCAGCTCAATCGCCTCTTCAATCCGCTGGCCCACGCCGCCCGGCGGCGGTCCAGGCGGCGGTGGCGGTGGTGGGGGATAAAAATTCATTGCGTCACGCCTCGCGCCTCCAGTTTCCGCCTCGCTGCCGGCCCGGTCAACGCCGCCCGGCACGGCCCGTGCCACCTCCGTCAATAGGATGCCGAACGCTTCGCGGCGTTCTCGCGCCCGCAAATCCACCCCGGTGCTGGAGTTACCTTCCCCCTCCGTCCGCGTCTCTCCCTCCATGCGTCCCCCGCCTCTCCCACTTTGGTTCGGCTGGCCTCAACCTGCTTCAAACCTCCCGGCCCGCTCGTCCGTCCCTCCTTTAAAGCTCCGGCACGTCTCCGTTATCCTTCGCTCGTGAGCAACCGCAGCGTGCCAGCCCGAGGCAATCCCCCGCACCGGCGCATCGCCGCGCTCCTTTGCGGCCTGCTCGCAGGCGCATCTTCCCTCGCGCTCCCCGTTTTCGCCGCCGCTCAAAACCCCGCTCCCACTCCCCCGCCGGCCCTGCCCGCCGCGCCGCAGCCCAAAACCCCGCCGCTGCCCAAACCCGCCGGCCCCTGCCCCAATGCGCCAAACTCCGCACCTTCCGCCCCGCAACCAGCCCCGCAACCAGCCCCGCAACCAGCCTCGCAGCCCTGCCCCTCCACCAAGCCCGCCGTGATCGACTGGTTCGCCCGCTTCCTCACCGGCCCGCAGGTCAAGCCCCTCACGCCCAAAGAGAAGGCGCGCCTCGCCGTCCGCAACCTCCTTGACCCCTTCAACGCCATCACCATCCTCGGCCAGTCCGCCATCACCATCGGGTCAGACTCCCACACCCCCTACGGCCCCGGAATGCCCGGCTTCGCCCGCAACGTCGGCGTCAGCTACACGCAGGACCTCACCGGCGAGTTCTTCGGCACCTTTCTCATCCCCTCCCTCGTCCACCAGGACCCCCATTACCACCGCATGCCCAACGCCTCCGTCCCCCGCCGTTTCGTCCACGCCATCGCCCAGGTCGCCTGGACCCAGGGCGACAACGGACGCGGCATGTTGAACTACTCCAACCTCCTTGGCGGCGGCATCGAAGTCGAAATCTCCAACCTCTACGTCCCCGGCATCTCCACCAACGCCCCCGGCACCGCCAGCCGCTACGCCATCGGCCTGGCCACCGCGCCCATTGACAACTTCATCACCGAGTTCCTCCCTGACGTCGCCCGCCACATCCACGTCCGCGTCGTCCTTGTACAGCGCATCATCAACCAGGTCTCCAAAACCGAAAGCGCCGGCTCGCCATAATCCGCAAGGCGCACTCCTAGACAGGCCTGAAGCCGCAGCGCGAGAGCATCATGCAACTGCTCGTGCAATGCGAACGCAACCGACCTAATTCACGGTGAAGGAGATTTTCGCGGTCTGCTGAATCGAACCGGATGTGGCCGTCACGGTCACAGTCGAGGTGACTGAGGTCGTGCCACCGCCTCCGCCACCAGTGGCTCCGCCTCCGCAGGCTGAAACCATACTCAAACACACACAGGCAGCCAGCACCAAAAGCCAACGCGTGGCGCCGCCCCGCCTCTTCCATCCAAAGAGGAGCATGCACATGGCCAACGCCGCAGGCCACCCCTCCTGCGATCCCGGTTGCAGCGCCGCAGACTGCTCTGCGGATGTGATTGTCAGCGTGGTCGTCGCCGCACCGGTAACCGGTGTCACCGTTGCCGGATTGAAAGAGCACGTCGCCCCGGCCGGAAGACCGGAGCAGGCAAAGCTCACCTTCGCATTGAATCCGTTTTGCGGTGTCACCATGAGGGACACCGACCCGGCACTTCCTGAGTTCACGGCCAATGCATCGGGCTGCGCGGAGAGAATGAACGTTGGAGAACCCACGTTGAGAACATAGCTGGCCGAAGCAACGTCGCTGCTATACCCGTTTGCGATTGCGATTGCCTTGATCGTCTCTGACTTCGAAACTTGGATTGGATTTCCGTTCACCTGCGTCGAATTTGACCTGGGCGTGGAACCATCCGTGGTGTAGAAAATGGCCGCGCCTGCTGTCGTGTCGGAGATCGTCACCTGGATCGCGGAAAAATAGGTGCCAGCCGGTTGAGAAAACGTGGGCGTATCCGATTTAAAGTCGTAGCTGGCTGTTGCCAACCCGCTCTCGGGATAACCGGAAGCGATAGCGATTGCTTCGAGTGTCTCCGTTCCTGGAACCGTGATTGGGCCGGTATAGAGAGCCGAATTGCTCGTCGGGGTTGTCCCGTCCGTTGTGTAGTAAATGTCGGCATTCGACATGCCATTGAACAGCGTCACAGTCTGCGTACTTTGATAATTCCCCGAAACCGGGCTGAAGATCGGAGTAATCGCCGGTGGCAGGCTGCTCAGAGACGGGCTGAACTCCCACATGTCATTCAATAACTGGTGGCCGCCGCCGGGAATGCTGGTTACCCATCCCATGAGCCAGAGGTTGCCGTTGCCGTCGAGCCATTGCGACCCACCGTAGCGGCCTCCCGGCGTATTGACTACCGCGGCGGTGCCCATCGTTCCGGGTACCGGAAGCGTTGTGCAGGTGAAGCCGTAGTTGGTATCCGCACAAGGCATCGTGCTGGTTCCGCCCATCCATGCCCATTCGTTCGCGTCCGGGTCAAATCGCCACAAGTCATCGAGCATTCCAGGATTGCCTACGGAGTCTTCCCCTTGTCCACCGTAAAGCCAGAATTCGCCATTTTGATCGGTCCACGCATATGCGTGCGCCCGCTCACCGGGCACATTGCCGGCAGCCGGAACCCCAAGCGTGCCATAGATGCCGCGCTCCGCACACGGAGTGGTGGTACTTCCTGAGCAGGACACGCCCTCAGTCACAGCGTTGCTTCCACCCATCCACGTCCATTCGCCCACTGTCGGGTTGAACTCCCAGAGATCGTTCGGTTCTGCCACACCCCCGAAGAGCCAGAGATTCCCATTCTTGTCGGCCCAGGTCGAAGAAGAGACACGGGTCCCTGGATTGTTTCCCGCCGAAGCCACACCCAGCGTTCCATAGACCGCAGATTCCAGATTGTTGCCACTGTTTGTGTCGGTTCCCGCAACCCACGTCCACTGGCTTATCGAAGGATCAAAAACCCACAAATCAGTTAGATATCCAACCTGCAGGTTGGCATCCTCGCCAGTTCCCCCGTAGAGCCAGACTCGCCCGTTGCTGTCCAGCCAGGTTGCGGCATCGGAGCGGGGTCCGGGGACATTTACCGGCGCTGAAACACCCTGCGTTCCATATTGCGGCACCGTCGCACCAGTTTCGGAGCCCCCCATCCATGTCCACTCTTGGTTTGATGGGTCGAACATCCAGAGATCATTGAGCTCAATCATGTCGAGAGCACCGTCAGAGCCATACCCAAATCCCCCAAAGAGCCAAAGCCTCCCACTGCTGTCCGTCCAGGTTGAAGAGCCGTACCGAACACCCGGGTGATTTCCTGCCGCAGTAACACCCAACGTGCCATAGATGCCCAAAATGGAGTAGGGGTCATGGCCCTCGTCGGCAAACGGCCCCGCTCCCGAAATCCACGCCCATTCCTCAAGCGTCGGATCGAACTCCCAAAGGCCGTTTCCGTAGAGCCAGAGTTTGCCGTCTTTGCTGGTCCATGCTTCATCGTCTGATGCCGGCCCCGGATTGTTTCCCGGTGCAAAAACACCCTGTGTTCCCCAAACCGTCGGCGGAGATACTGCCGGTTGTGGAAGGGTGACGACGCCCGCCTGCCACGTCCACTCGTTGGCTGTTGGGTTCTGCGCGCCGCAGTGCAACGCAAACAGGACAAAAACCATCATGCCCACGCACTTTACAGAATCAGAGAAACAGCGCCTTCTCCCCGGCATTGATGACGGTTTCCTTGAGTGGATTTTTCCGGTTCGGATTCTAGCATGAAGATGATTCCAGTTGTCAGTCCTTTACCCTAACCTCTTCCCCTCCAGCGCCTTGAACCCCGCCGGACGGCGGCAAACCCATATCCATTCAGCCCCCCCAAGCCCCCATTCAGACCCCCATTTCCCCGTTCACTGCACTGCCGTTGGATCGACCGCCCGCCGAAGTTACTCTTGCGTTGAGTATTTACGTTCCCGCCGGTGTTCCGTCCCGGCCCGAACCTTCGCCACCCCGCCGGACCCGCTCCATCGCCGGCACATCCCTCAAGAGGAGATCGCACTCCATGTCCAAGACGATCAAATACGCCGAGAAAGCTACCGTCTACGCTGCCAAGGGCGCCTGGGTCATTTTCGAGCGGCTGAACCGCATCAGCCCCAATCCATCCTTCACGCCCAAGTGGAGCGACAAGCCGCTGCTCAAGAGCTATCAGAAGGAGAAGCCGCCGCTCGGCTGGCCACGCACCACGGACTCGCTCTGTCCCAAGTGCGTCCCCGAAATCCGTCAGCAGATTCTCGACGGCAAGCTGCCGCATGAGGTCCTGCTCAACGAGAAAGTCGGCGAAATCAAGGCCCAGATCATCGAGCGCGACGGCAAGATCCTCATGATCAAGGACTGCCCCAAGCACGGCCACTTTGAAGACGTCATGTCCATTGACCCGGCCTTCTTCAAGCACCTCGAAGAGTCCTTCCCCGGCCGCGACATCCGCGCCCACAACGACGACAAGCTGCACAACCACGGCACCAGCACCGTCACCCACGGCCGCGGCTCCGTGCTCACCATTGACCTCACCAACCGCTGCAACATGATGTGCGATCCCTGCTTCATGGACGCCAATCAGGTCGGCTTCGTCCACGAGCTCACCTGGGAAGAAATCAAGCAGATGCTCGACAACGCCATCACCATCAAGCCCCGGCGGCAAATGAGCGTCCAGTTCTCCGGCGGCGAGCCCACCCTCTCGCCCTACTTCCTTGACGCCGTGGCCTACTCGCGCAAGGTCGGTTACAACTCCGTCCAGGCCGCTTCCAACGGCATTGAGTTCGCCAAGTCCAAGGAGCTTTGCCGCGCCGCGGCCGAGGCCGGCCTCCGTTACGTCTATCTCCAGTTCGACGGCATCGGCAACGCCGCCAACTCCCACCGCAAGGTCGGCAACCTCTTTGACGTCAAGCTCCAGGCCATCAACAATCTGCACGAGGCCGGCGTCGAAATCGTTCCCGTCACCACCATCATCAACGGCATCAACAATGAGCAGGTGGGCCACATCATCCAGTTCGCGCTCGACAACCCCAAGAAGATCAGCTTCCTCAGCTTCCAGCCCGTCAGCTTCACCGGCCGCGACGAGGAGATCAGCGACGAGCGCCGCTTTGCCCAGCGTTACACCCTCTCGCACATGGCCCACGACATCAAGACCCAGTGCGGCATCGGCGAGCCCGCCCGCGACTGGTTCCCCATCTCGTTCATGAGCACATTCTCTGACTGGGCCGACCTCGTCCACGGGCCCACCGCCGAGTGGGGACAGCTCTCCTGCGGATGCCATCCCAACTGCGGCATCGGCATGGCCGTCATGATCGACAAGGAAACCAAGGAAGCCGCGCCCGTCACCGCCTTCCTCCACATGGATCAGGTCGCCAAGGACCTCGCCAAGGTCAACGACGCGGCTCGCGGCAAGTGGATGTCGGTCATCGGCTTCGGCCTTGCCCTGCTGCGCAACTACGATCCCTTCCAGGCGCCCACCCACTTCAAGATCACCGATATGCTCAAGAAGATGGACAAGACCTTCAACGCCACCGGCAAGAATTACGGCTCGGTCAAGGGCGACCGCACCATGGACGACATTCAAAAGCGCCGTCAGGACCGCTGGAACTTCCTCTTCATCGCCGGCATGTGGTTCCAGGATCTCTTCAATTACGACTTCCGCCGCACCGAGCAGTGCATCATCCCTTACGCCACGCAGGAAGGCGAAATCTCCTTCTGTGCGTACAACACCGGCGTGGGCTGGCGCAACATCATCGAGAAGATGCACATGACCTCCACCCTTACCAAGTGGTATGAGGAGCACGGCCGCCATGAGATCTTCGCCGGCGGCAAAAAGGTCGGCATGTCCAACGTCGGCCACGAGCTGGTCCTCAACATGGAGCACGTCAACGCTGAGGCCAATCACACCCTCGACGAGCTCGGCATCGCCAAGAACGCCCGCGAGGAGCGCATCCGGGCGCGTGACAGCAAGGCCCGCGACTCGAAATCCATCGAGGACAAGATCAAGCAGGAAGCCGAGAACGCCCGCATGGCCAAGCTCTACCGCGAGCACGTCCTCGGCGAAAAGCCTCCTGCGGAGGGCATCGTTTCGGTCGATATGATTCGCCCTGCCACCAACAACGCGGCCAGCCCCATCAACCGCAACCCCCAGCCCGCCGAACCCGTCGCCGGGGACTAAGGCATTGCATGCAGCAGCCGCGCCTTCGGCGCAAAAACCTGCATCATCCGCACCAACACAAAGGCCGTCCTGAAAAGGGCGGCCTTTGTACGTCGGCGAAGAGGATTATCCCTTGACTCGAAAGTGATTGCAGCGAAAGCATAATTGCATGACAGCAAGACGGCAGTCCCTCCGTGTTCCCATATATGTCGCCATGATTGAACTGTCTCTGTGCTTAGCCGCTTTGCTCAGCAGAGCCTTCTACGTATATGCCACCGCAGACATGTGGCCATATGCCGTCACGTTCATCGCAGTTGCGGTCTTTCCGTTGGCCCTCGCTGGATATGGCGGACATCTGGCAACGCTAGCACTAGGCGATGGGTCCAGCAGGAAGAAGATTGCTCTGGCAATAGTCTGGGGATTGGCGACCTGCGGAGTTATCGTATTCGGTATTTCCCAAATAATGTCCTACACTGCGAGCACTCAACAGCAGAATGTAGAAATGCAATTCAGAGACGCTGTGCTAAGCAGGTTGGGGGCGATAGCATCGGAGCCGGACGAGGCAAAGAGGAAGGAGGCGGCTAACTCACTAAAAGCTGTAGTATTACAGTCTCCAATACCACATCCAATACATATCCCTGTCGCGCAGGACGAACTGTTAGTCAGCGCAAACAAGGAACTGCAAAACTGCAATGATTTCCTGGCCCGCTCAAAGTACCGCGAACTTCATACCTACCCTGTGAGCATTGCAATTGCCGAAGATAAACAAAATCAAGAATTCAACGACAACCTAGATAAATATGACTTAGGAGCCAAGCCTCCCGCCGTGGCAAAAACGCAGCATGAAGGCCGACAAGCGCAAATCGACAAAGAGGAGAGAAGATTCTCGGCAGATGAAGTGAACACATGGGAAAACACATACGGACCCGAATTTGAACCGGCTTACCACAAAATGATGGCGGCAGTAGGAAACCCGCGCGATTTCGACAGCCAAGCTCCGATGAAGAATCCCGAAACATTATTCATGATTCAGCATGAATGTACGAATCTAGGCGCGCTAATCCAAGAATATGAGGCCATGACAAAGCCCCCCACGCCACACCACTAACCCGCCCACACCGACTGGCGGGTGGCAGGTGGCCCGGTCATCCACCTCGAAGAGAAACCATCGAACCGAAAAGCTGTGCCCCGTTCATCGCGTCTTTTGCGATGAGCGGGCGGGCCGGTGCCCCACATCCCAGTGTCGCCGTGCTGCCACGATCAACGGGTTCCACCCATCTCCTGCTGTTGGCGATGTGGGTGAAACCACTCCCTCACCCCACCACCCACTTCCTACTCCCCGCTCCCAACTCCCTGTTCTCCGCCATCCGTGCCATACTCAATCCGTGAATCTCTACGCATCTCTGCGGCGCGCGGTCTTCCTTGCCTGCCTCGGCCCGGTCGTCCTCGCCGGGCAAAACGCAAAAATTACGGGCGTCGTCACGCCGGGCCGCGCAGAGTTCCGGATTCCCCTCGAACAGTCCGCCCTCGCCCCCCTCACATGGAATCGCACCGGCACTCCAGACAGCCAGTGCGAATTCATGTGGCAGGTCGCGGTCCCCAGTCCCGGCGGGAGCTACACCTTCGGCTTCTACCTCTACAAAGCGCCGGGGGCCAGGCCGGCGCACGGCAACCTCCAGGCGTTGCTCAAGGCTGGCCAGGCTTCCGTCTTCAAGCAGGACTCCAGCGGTGCAGGCACGCTGGTGCAGAATGCCGGCGTCAACGTGTCGGTCGAAGGCGGCAGCATCGTCATCCGTCTCGCCGATCCCGGCCTCATCCGCACAATCTTCGGCAGCCACCCCCATGCCGTCACCGTCAACACCCGCGCGCTTGGCGCCGACTTTCAAACCGTGCAGGTCGACTACCGCGACTGAGCCAGCTCCCGGTCCTAAGACCTGGGAAACCGCTCCCCTCGCCCCGCCACTCACTCCAGAGTCCTTGGTCCCTGAGTCCCTGCGTCCCTTGCGTTCCTGTCAAGCCCTCCCCACATCGCACCGCCCCCAAGCCGCTCATTCCACTCGCCCAAAATCCGCTGCGAATTTGCCGAATATTTCCCCACTTCGTCGCACAATAGAGATTTGAAGGCAGAACCCATCCCCTCAACCAGACCCAATCAAGCTGAAAGCTGACGGCTGATAGCTGCACCGACGGTGCATTTCCGGCTGTGAAACTGTGCAGCACAGCCCGACACGCATTTTTGCGGCTGTGAAACTGTGAAACTGTGCAGCACAGCCCGACACGCATTTTTGCGGCTGTGAAACTGTGAAACTGTGCAGCACAGCCGACCACTCGTTTTTGCGGCTGTGAAACTGTGAAACTGTGCAGCACAGTCCTGTGCACCGTGCCCGCCGCCGCGTGTAAAGTAGCTCCATGCCTGTGAGGCTCTCCACCGGCGTGGTCCACACCGTCCCGCCCGACCTGCGCGCAGCCCTCGTCGCCGACTCCGCCGCCCATGCCGTCTGGCAGGACATCACGCCTCTCGCCCGCAATGAGTGGATCTGCTGGGTCCAGTCCGTCAAAAAGCCTGAGACCCGCCGCCAGCACGTCGAGCGCGTCTGCATTCATTTAAAGGAAGGCCAGCACCGCCCCTGCTGCTGGCCCGGCTGTCCGCATCGCGGAACGCGTCAAAAGGCCGCTGCCTGTCCCCTGCCCTGAGCACAACCAGAAGGGCGGCCCACCCTGGCCGCGCCAGAAAATCCGGACGCCTAATCCGAACCGGTGGCTCGATTCTGCGGCGCGGGAAGTCACTCGCCCCCGGACCCCGCCACCAACTCTGCCAACCGGCCAGCCCGCCAGCCCTTACAACCTGCCAGCCGGCTTTCTCGCTCAGCGCCCGACGATCATTCCCGCCCAGCTTACCCACACGCCCGTCATCGCCAGTTGCGACGCGGCAAGAGTGACCGCGACCAGCGCCGCATAGCCGACGGCATACTCGCGGTCCAGCGTGCGCGTGATGGCCCAGCGCGCCACAAGAAAAACCAGCCCCAGCGCGGCCACCGGCCCGAACAGCGCCATCCATTCGTGCAACCCAAAGATGGAATTCACCTGGGGAATGCGGGCCAGCGCTCCGGAAATCATGGACAGGCTGGCGAGCAGCATCATGGGCCGGTGCACCCGCGGCCGCTTGCGATTGAGCACGCCAACGGTAAAGAACACCACGAACAGCGCCATCTCTGAGAGCATGACCAGCAGAAACGGCAGCGCGGGCCAGTCAAAGACATCCTCGTGCACAACCCGCGTGGAGTGGATGGCCACATACGGCCCCGTCACCGCAATGGTCGCGGCAATCGCCACCCCGCCCCAGCCCAGCTTCATGTGCAGCTTGCGGTTATGCGTGGGAATGAGCAGCGCCTGCACAAAGTACAGCAGGAACCACGCGAAGATCGCCGAGCTGTGCGCCACAACCGCCGCCAGCATCCCCGGCTCAATGGGATTGCCGTCAACCAGTCTGCCCTCGAAGATGTAATGCTGAAAGCCGAGAACAATCAGCACCAGAAAGACGGCTCCCACGCCGGTATAGAAAAAACGATCGCGCCTCATCCGGAATCCCCTCCCCAAAGACGATCCCACTAACGATTCCCCGCCGCCTGCGCCTGAGTCCGCCGGAGTCTACTCTCTTGAATGATGGAATCTGTCGGAGCATAAATCAGATCAACTGCGCTGTCCAGCAGAATGCATTGCCCCAGCAAGAACGCTGCCGCGGAGAGGACCCCGCACAACAAAAAAGCCCCGGAGATGTTCTCTCCGAGGCTCTCGCAAATTCTTCAATCCTTCAACTCCAAAAGCAGTGAAACCTGACTGAGGCTCAGGCCATGGCTTCGCGGCTCATCGGCTCAAAGTGCAGCGCGTTCGTCTCCCGGTCCACGTCGATGCGCACATGCGCGCCGTGCAGCACGTCGCCATCCAGAATCTTCATGGCCAGCGGGTCCTGCACCATCCGCTGCAGTGCGCGCTTCAAGGGCCGCGCGCCGTATGCCGCATCGGAGCCCGCCGCCAGAATCAACTGTCGCGCCGGCTCGGTCAGCTCCAGCGAAATCTGCCGGTCTTCCAGCAGCTTCCGAACCTCATTCAGCCGCATGTCGAGAATCCTGCTCATCTGCGCCGCGCCCAGCGGACGGAAGATTACCAGGTCATCCACGCGGTTCAAAAACTCCGGGCGAAAATGCTCGCGCAAAATCCGCATCACGCTTTCGCGCGCCCTGTCGAAATCGTTCTCGGTCTTCAGGGCGTCGCCCACCAGCATGGCCGCGCCCAGATTCGAGGTCATAATCAGCACCGTGTTCTTGAAGTCGACCGTCCGGCCCTTGGAGTCGGTCAGCCGCCCGTCGTCCATGACCTGCAGCAGCACGTTGAAGACATCCGGATGCGCCTTCTCAATCTCATCGAAGAGAATCACGGCATAGGGCCGCCTGCGCACGGCCTCAGTCAACTGGCCGCCCTCGTCATAACCGATGTAGCCCGGAGGCGCGCCAATCAGCCTTGCCACAGCATGCTTCTCCATGTACTCGCTCATGTCGATGCGCACCATCGCCTGCTCATCGTCAAAGAGGAACTCGGCCAGCGCACGCGCCGTCTCCGTTTTGCCCACGCCCGTAGGCCCCAGGAAGATAAACGAGCCAATCGGCCGCTTTGGATCGCTCAACCCCGCTCGCGAGCGGCGAATCGCATTCGCCACCACACTCAGCGCCGCATCCTGGCCCACCACGCGCTCGCGCAGCCGGTCTTCCATCTGCACCAGCTTCTTCACTTCGCCTTCCAGCATCCGCGACACAGGAATGCCCGTCCACTTGCTCACAATCTTCGCAATGTCTTCCTCGTCCACTTCCTCTTTCAACATGCGCTGCACATTGGCGTTGCCGTCCTGCGCCGCATCCAGCGCCTTCAGCTCTGCCTCCAGCTTTGGCAGCTCGCCATACTGGATCTGCGCGGCGCGATCGAGCTGGCCTTTGCGCGTCTGCTCCCCGGCCTCAAAGCGCAGCGCCTCAATCCGCTTCTTCAGCTCGCTGATGTGCGTAATCGCCTCGCGCTCCCTGGTCCAGCGCGCGCGCAGTGCCGTTGTCTGCTCCCGCAGTGCAGCCAGCTCGCGCTCCACTTCCTCCATGCGCTCGATGCTGTTGGCGTCTGTCTCGCGCTTCAGCGCGGCGCGCTCAATCTCCAGCGAAGTGGCCTGGCGCTCAAGCTGGTCAATCTCCGTGGGCACGCTGCCAATCTGAATGGCGAGCGAAGCCGCCGCCTCATCCACGAGGTCAATCGCCTTGTCCGGCAAAAAGCGGTCGCTGATATACCTGTGCGACAACGTTGCAGCCGCCACAATGGCCGAGTCCTTGATGCGCACATTGTGGTGCGCCTCATAGCGCTCCTTGAGCCCGCGCAGAATCGCAATCGTGTCCTCGACGTTGGGTTCGCCCACATAGACGATCTGGAAACGCCGCTCCAGCGCCGCGTCCTTCTCAATGTATTTGCGATATTCGTTCAGCGTGGTCGCGCCAATCGCCCTGAGCTCACCGCGCGCCAGGGCCGGCTTGAGCATATTGCTGGCGTCAATTGCGCCCTCCGCCGCGCCCGCGCCCACCAGCGTGTGCAGCTCGTCGATGAACAGCACAATCTGCCCGTTCGACTCCTCAATTTCCTTGAGCACCGCCTTCAGACGGTCCTCAAACTCGCCGCGAAATTTTGCGCCCGCCAGCATCGAGCCCAGGTCAAGAGAAATCACGCGCTTTTCACGCAGCGCCTCCGGCACGTCACCGGAAACAATGCGCCGCGCCAGCCCTTCCACAATCGCCGTCTTGCCCACGCCCGGCTCGCCAATCAGCACCGGGTTGTTCTTGGTGCGCCGGCTGAGCACCTGGATCACGCGGCGAATCTCCTCGTCGCGCCCAATCACAGGATCGAGCTTGCCGCGACGCGCCAGCTCCGTGAGGTCCTTGGCATATTTTTCGAGCGCCTGGAATTTCCCCTCGGGATTCTGGTCGGTGACGCGCTGCGATCCGCGCACCGCCGTCAGCGCCTTCAAAATCGCTTCATGGGTTGCGCCCAAAGCAGCCAGCGCCTCGCGGGCAGGGTCGCCCTTCTGGTGCGCCACGCCCAGCAGCAGGTGCTCAGTGGAAACGTACTCGTCCTTGAAGTTGGCCGCCTCGCGAAAGGCCTGCTCCATCACTTGATTCAGGGCCTGGCTCAAATTTGGCTGCGCGCCGGCGCCTGCCACGCGAGGCAGTTTCTCCTCAATCGTGTACAGGTCGCTCTCCAGCCGCTGGGCCGGGACGCCAATTTTTCCGAGCACCGCGGGAATCACGCCCTCGCGATCCTCGACGAGCGCAAGGAGCAGATGCACCGGCAGCATCTCCGGATTGCCCAGCCCGGCCGCACGCTCCTGCGCCTGCTGCACCGCCTCCTGCGACTTCACGGTCAGCTTTTCCCAACGAATCGCCATAAAATTCAGCTCCTGGCTCTCAGCCGTCAGCTTTCAGCTTGTTCTTTCATCGCTAGCGCGTCGAGCCAAAAGAAGTCGTCCATCCATAAAAGAGCGCCGGGCGGCAGTGTAGTTCCTCGCCCTCCCGGCGCTTCGAGTTACCAGATTACGCCAGCGCCAGCGACAAGAAGCTGAAAGCTGACGGCTGACAACTGATCGCTCTTGCAGACGTCAGGCGGCAACATTCACCTTGATCTGCTTGGGCTGAGCCTCAGGCTTCTTTTTCAGCTCCAGCTTGAGCACTCCGGCATTGTAGTCCGCGCTGACGTTCTCCGTGTCCACGGTGCGGGGCAGCGTGAAGGCGCGATAGAAGCTGCCATAGCGCCGCTCGATGCGATGGAAGTTCTCTTCCTTCTCCTCGTTCTCGAACTTGCGCTCGCCCTTCACCGTCAGCGTGTGGCTTTCCACGCTCACGTCCAGGTCCTTCTCTTCCACGCCGGGCACCTCGAGCTTGAGCACCACCTTCTTGTCGTCCTCATAGATATCGACCGCCGGCACAAAACTGGCGGCCGTCAACGGGGCGTCGCCCTCATTCACCTCGCGAAAAAGTGAGTTGAAGCGGTTCTGCAACGCCATGACTTCCCGAAAGGGATCCCAACGAGTGATTGCCATGATTCTTATCCTCCAGATGCATTCGGTAACGATTCGGCCGGGGATGATTCCCAGCCGCACACTCTATTGGAGACAACTATAGCATGCAGGATGCATAAAATATGAGTGTATTTAGCTAATGTTTTAGAGATGCGGATACAGTGAATGGTTTCAGCTACTTAAGAATGGATTGGTGCGATGTGAGCGCTTCTTGCGCCCTTAGCTGCTGGCGAATCTGGGGATGGAAACGGTCGTGGTGGACTGCTGGCCGGTGGCCAGACGGGTGAGCGTGAGCACCGTAATGTCGTCGTCCTGACCGAAATTGATGGCGGCCTCGGCGGCCCTGGCGGCATCCGGCCGGGTGGCAAAGAGGGCGTCGAGCCGGTCAAAGCTGAAGATCTCGCCACCGGGGCGGCGCGCCTCGAGCAGGCCGTCTGTGTAAAGGGCGAAGTGGTCGCCTTCGTGGAGCGTGAGGACGGCCTCCTCATAAAGGGTGGCCGGCAGAACTCCCAGAGGAATTGCGCCGGGCAGGCTGACCTCGCGCTTGTTGAGGAAAGGAGCGGGATGGCCGGCGCTGGCGACCACGCATTCGCCATCTGCGCCTAGCCGAAGAGCGAGGCAGGTGACAAATCCGCCCTGCATGCGCCCGCAGAGCCGCTGGTTGAGCTCAGAGAGAATGGCCGCCGGCTGGGGCGCGAATTTGGCCAGGGTTCGCACTGCGCCGACGATGAGTGAAACGGTCATGGCGGCCTTGAGGCCCTTGCCGCTGACGTCGCCGAGGAGGATGAGCGTGGAGCCGGCATTTTCGCCCTCCAGCGGAATGACCTGGAAGAAGTCGCCGCCTACCTCCTGCGCGGGGCGGTAAGAGCTGGTGAAGGCAAATCCGGGCAGGGGCGGCAGTTGCTCCGGAATGAGCACCTGCTGGAGTTCGCGCGCGCTCTTCAGCTCGGCTTCAAGCGAGGCCTGCCGCTGGCCCGCTTCTTTGAGGTAGCGATAGACGCCATAGATGATGGCCAGCAACAGCAGCGAGCTGGCGATGGTTCCGGCGGTAAAGTTGTTGCCGTTGATGGTGAACAGCGGCTGGCCAATTTTGTCGCCGATGGTCCAGTGCGTGTACCGGCTCCCCTGCTCGAGCGCAATCCGCAAGACGGAGATCATCTCCGCCAGGAAGGCGGCAATGGCCACCAGCCAGCGCGCGTGGTCCAGCCGCTTGCGCACGGCCAGAGCCACCAGCACCAGCGGATAGGCTTCAGCGACCGTAAAGAAGGTGGTGAAGACGGCATCCAGACCCTGAAGCCACGGCGCCAGGGCCGGGTTGCTCCAGTTCAGCATCAGCATGAGCCCGTCCAGCGAGCTTGAGCAGATGCTCACGGTGGCCAGGAGGCGGGTGAAGTGCGAGAGCGTGGGGTTCTCATCGAGGTCCAGCAGATAGAGCAAGAGGAACCAAAGGCTGATATCAATCAGGCTCAGAAGCGGCTGCATCCAGCCCAGCGAGAACTGCATTGAGAAGGGGATGCGAAGGCCGACCAGGAACGTGACCAGCACCTGCGCCCCGCTGAAGATTGCCATCCACATGAGCACGCGATGCGAGCGGTTACGAAACCAGGTGAGAAGGCTGAGCAGCATGACCAGAAAGTAGAGTGCCTGCAGGCCGAAGTAATACTGGCGGTTGCGCAGCCAGTTGTAGTCGCTCTGGGACTTGAGTCCCGCAATCGCCGTGGGGCTGCCGAGGATGGGCGCGGCATGCAGTCCGCCAAGGTTCGCGGAATCAAACGACATCAGTGGGCCCTTCCACACGCGGAGGGCCAGCACGCCGTCGCGGATGGGCCCCAGTCCGAAGGTTTGAGGAGGCGCAATGTAGGGATAGGAGTAGTGCGGCGGCATGGCGCCGTAGTGGCCCACCAGAAGACCGTTCCAGTAGATCTGGTACACGTCGTCAATGTGGCCGATGTAGAGCGCGAAATCGGGCGAAGCGCCCTCGGCCGGCGTGATGTGAATGTGCTTGCGATACCAGGCGTAGCCGACATAGGACGGATGTCCCTGTTCGCCCCAGGTCTTGTCCGGGCTCAACTGCTCCCAGCCCACGTCGCCGGCGCTGTCGCCGGTTTGGGGCAGCGCCCAGGCGGGATTGTCGCCGAGGTGGAATTGCCAGGGACCCTCGAGTTTCGCGGTTCCCCTGCCCAGTTGATTGATGTCCTGGAGAGGCGCCGCGGAGGATTGCGCCGCCGCGAGCGGCAAGGCTGGAGCGGCGAGAAGAACAAGGCAGGAAAGATACAGCAGGCGCTTGGCAAGCCCGAACATGGCAAGAGCATATCCTGTTGCTTCTTTTCAACGATAGAGAAATCGGAGGCGATGCAATGGCGGATGAGAGTCCGGCAAGGGTGGAGGCGCTTTGACCCTTAAAATAAGCCGTGGATGAGCGCGCTGTCCGGCTTCTTTGTCGCAATCGATTTGCACTGGGTCTGGCTGGAGATTGCGGCCTTCCTGGCGGGCGTGCTGAATGCCGTGGCCGGCGGCGGCTCGCTGCTGCTGTTCCCGGCCATGCTGGGCATGCGGATGCTGCCCATCCAGGCCAACGCCACCAACACGGTGGCGCTGTGGCCGGGGCAGCTCACCTCGATTGCCGCTTACCGGCAGGACATCCGCAAAAATCTTCGCCTGGTGCTGCCGATGGCGCTGGCCGGCCTGCTGGGCGGCACGGCCGGAGCCACAATCCTGCTGCGCACGCCGCAGCAGATGTTTCTGCGCCTTGTGCCGTGGCTGCTGCTGGCCGCCACCACGCTGTTTGCCGCCAGCGGGCCGGTGACGCGCAGCCTGGCCGCGCATCGTCTGGTCACGCGCCGGGGACGCCTTGCGGACGTTCCGCACAAGCCACACCGGATGCAGGTCTTTCTGGCCACCATGGCGGTCTGCATTTACGTTGGCTACTTCGGCGCCGGGGCGGGCTTCCTGCTGATGACCGCCCTTTCGCTCTTCGGCTATGACGACCTGCACGAGATCAACGCGCTGAAGGTGGTCTCGACCACCATGGCCAACGGCATGGCCTTCCTGATTTTTGTTTTGAATGGGCAGGTGGTGTGGCGCTATTGCCTGCTGGCGATGCTCACCTGCGGCGTTGGCGGCTACGCGTCGGCCAGCCTGGCGCGCCGGGTTCCGCAGCCGCTGCTGCGCGGCTTTGTGATCGCGGTGGGCGTCTTCATGAGCGTCTGGTTCTTTGTGAAGATAGGATAGAAAGCATGACAGCACTGACTCAGCCGCAAGAGTGGTTACAGTGGACGGGCACCCTGGCCGCCTGTTGCACCACCATCTCGTTTCTGCCGCAGCTTATCCATGTGTGGCGGCGCAAGAGCGCGCGGGACATCTCCCTGGCGATGTTTCTTCTCTTTGTTTTTGGCACGGCCTGCTGGCTGGCCTACGGGTTGGGCATCGGCTCGGTCCAGGTGGCCACCGCCAACGCAATCACGCTGGCCCTGTCGCTCTCCATTCTTGTGCTCAAGCTGCACTATGACCGCAAGCCGGAAGCGGACAGCGCACCGGCGGCGATAAAATAAGAGCCATGAGCCACGAAGGCATCCATTTCGCCACGCAGGAAGAGCTGGACCGCCAGAAGCGGCATGCACAGCCGCTGGCGCGCGAGGCCGTGACTCCGAAAAAAGTGCGCGTGCTGCTGAGCGAGGGCAAGGGCCTTGAAATCGACTGGGCTGACGGACACCAGAGCGCCTGGAGCTTCGCCTTTCTGCGAGACGCCTGCCCCTGCGCGACCTGCGTGGACCAGCGCAACAACGAGCATCGCGCGCCGGGCCAGCCCAAGACAAAGACCGCTGACCTGCTGCCCCTGTACACGCCGCCGGCCAAGCCGGCCAGCGCGCACGCCGTGGGCCGCTATGCGCTGCAGTTCAACTGGCTCGACGGCCACACCGCGGGCATTTTTTCGTGGGAGTACCTGCGGCGTGAGTGCCAGTGTGCGGAGTGCAAACTGGCTGCGATGAAGACGCACGGCACCCTGCACTAGAGCACGGATCAGGGCAGCGCGGCCTCAAGGCAGGGGCTCGGCTATAACCTCGGAAAGGGCCTCGGCCAGCGCGTCTTTGCGGCGCTCAGTCATCTCCAGAAAGCGAATGCCGACGAGGTTGCGCCGATCAGTCCACTGCGTGACGCCGGTGAGGCGAAAGTTGACCCCCTTGACGGTGAAGACCACCTCCAGCCGCGTCATGATGCCGGCCAGGAAGCGGTCCTCCGTGCGAACGCGGCAACCGCCCAGGCCAAGATCGAGGATGCGGCAGGCAAGGACGCAGCTTGGATGCAGCAGACGCAGCTCGGCGGGCTCGTCGACCGGCTTGCGCGGCGTTGAGCGCCGGTTCCGGGCCTTGGGCGGCGCGGCATCCGTCTGAGGATTCCCGTTCATTGAGGGCCTGCTCACTCTCCCCGACCGGGCTGCGCAGAGACTCGCGCTCAAGTGCAAAATCCGGGAGGGTATGCTCCATGCGGGCCGTTCCAGATTGCCGCTGCGGGGTACAGCATCCCGAATTTTGTTCTAGTGCCCCGCAGCCAGTTCCCAGGGCTGGACGGGCTTGGTCTCCGCTTCGTCCCGGCCCATCAAACGGTCATAGTAATAAAGATCGCTGGTGGTGCCAAGCGCTTCGTTATAGAGACACTCCTGCCCGGACAAGAGCATGAGCTCCTCTTCGAATGCGTGAATGGCTTGCAACTGTGCAGCCGTTGCGGGCAGCTCAAATTTGGAAGTTTTAAGAAACTTCTGGTAGCCGCGGTCCAGCAGCAGCGCCACCTCGTTCTGCACCATCGCTCCGGGACGGACGGCATAGGCGGCAACCGCGCCGGGCTGCTGGGCGGGAACCAACACGGCGGCTGCGCCGTTCTTGCTGGCCAGCGTGCCATTCGATACGGTGGTGGAGGCGGCCACCGTGAAGTTGTGCGCGCGCAGAATGTCGAGCAGTTCGTTGAAGGTGAGGTTGCGGTGCTTGCGGGCCATGGTCTTCCCCTGTGTCTGCAAGGATGGTGAGGAGGCAGCAGGCGCGGCTTCTCTGCTTCCACTCTCGCTGCTTCCACTCTCGCATACGCGGAGGGCCTGGGGCAATTCCGCGGGAATGCGTGCAAAGGAGCAGGGCACAAGACGGGCATGGAAATGCTGACGCTTCCAGAATCGGTCCACGAGGCCATGCGCGCGCATGCGGAGGAGGCCTTTCCCGGCGAGTGCTGCGGCGCGCTGCTGGGAACCCGCGATGGCGATGGCTGGCGCGTGACCATGGCGCCGCGTGCGAGCAATGCGCGGGGCAGCGAAAGCCGGAGCACGTATGCAATTGCGCCGGAGGAGCTGGTGGACCTGGACCGCGAGGCACGGCAACGCGGGCTGGAGATTGCCGGCTTTTACCACTCGCACCCTGACCACGAGGCTCACTGGTCTGCGACGGACCTGGCTGGGGCGCACTGGATCGGTTGCTGCTATGTGATTACGTCGGTTCGCCAGGGACGCGCGGCTGAGACCCGGGCCTTTCTGCTGGCGGGAACGCGCGAAGAGGACAAACGGTTCGAGGAAGTCCCGCTCCGCCTTGCACCCTGAGCGGCGGCCTGAGCGGAGTACGACCGCGGATGGGCGCATTTTGCTACCCTGAGTGCAGCCGGAGCGGTGTATTCCCGTCAACCCGCGCCGCGCCGGCCTGAAAGTTGACCAACGAGTTTCGCGATGGATGCCGATTCCCTGCCAGCACTGAGCACCGACGAGCTTGCCCGCTATTCGCGCCACCTGATTTTGCCGGAGGTGGGCATGGAGGGCCAGCAGCGGCTGAAGGCCGCGCGGGTGCTGTGCGTGGGCACCGGCGGGCTGGGCTCGCCGTTGGCGTTTTATCTGGCCGCGGCGGGCGTGGGCACGCTGGGGCTGGTGGATTTTGACGTGGTGGACGCCAGCAATCTGCAGCGGCAGATTCTCCACTCCACCAAGGACGTGGGCCGCCGGAAGCTGGACTCCGCAGAGGAAAAATTGACGGCGCTGAACCCCACCGTGCACGTGGTGAAGCACGAGACGATGCTGGCAAGCGCAAATGCGCTGGAGATTTTGAAGGACTACGACATTGTGGCCGACGGGACCGACAATTTCCCCACGCGCTACCTGGTGAACGACGCCTGCGTGCTGCTGGGCAAGCCGAACGTCTACGGCTCCATCTTCCGGTTTGAAGGGCAGGCGAGCGTCTTTGCGACGCAGGGCGGACCGTGCTACCGCTGCCTTTATCCGGAGCCGCCGCCGCCGGGCCTGGTGCCCAGTTGCGCCGAGGGCGGCGTGCTGGGGATTCTGCCGGGACTGGTGGGCGTGATTCAGGCCGCGGAGGTCATCAAGCTGATTCTGGGCAAGGGCGAAACCCTGGCCGGCCGGCTGCTGCTGGTGGACGCGCTGGGCATGCGCTTCCGCGAGCTGAAGCTGAAGCGCAACCCGGAGTGCCCGGTGTGCGGCGACCAGCCCACCGTGACGGAGTTGATGGACTACGAGCAGTTTTGCGGCGTAAGTCCGGCGGCCAACAAGGACGGCGGCCCGGTGAACGGAGTTGCGCAGATGAGCGTGAAGAAACTGAAGGAGCTGCGCGACGCCGGCGAGGATGTATTCGTACTGGATGTGCGCGAGCCCTACGAATACCAGATTGCCAACCTGGGCGGCACGCTGATGCCCGTGGACGATGTGCCGAAGCGGCTGGCGGAGCTGGACCGCGAGCGCGAGATTGTGGTGCATTGCAAATCGGGCGGGCGCAGCCAGCGCGTGGCGGAGCTTTTGCAGCAGGCCGGGTACGCGAAGGTGAAGAATCTGGCCGGCGGCATTGAGGCGTGGGCCACGGAGATTGACCCGGCGATGCCGAAGTACTGAGTGACGGCTGTTTCACAGATCTCGAATTAATCGGCAAGGAAATTGTGGAAAAGTGCAAATAAAAAAAGTAGGGGGGGAGGGGGGCTCCGCCCAGCTATCAGCTTTCAGCCGTCAGCTCTCAGCTTGATGGTGGCGGGGTGAGAGTGCGGCTATTTCCAGTGTGGCAGGTTGGGCAGATTAATCGGCAAAGTTGGAAGATTTATTTTGCGGGCCCGGGGCTGAAGCCCCGACACTGGATGGGCCGGTATTCAGGGGCCTGAAGGCCCCTGCTCCCTCCGTCGTTGCAGAAGTCTCTGAAGTGAGACTGGGGACACCTGAGATTTGTACGAACGGAGAATCGCAGTTGTGAGCCGCCCGCCCACTGAGCTTGACCCGGCGATGCCGAAGTACTGAGTGCGCCGACTGCAGGCGGCAACCCCGGCAACGAGAAAGGCTGCCGGACGCGGACGCTTAGCTGGCGAAGGGCAGCCAGGGCTGAGCCGCGCGCACAGGGCGCTCCGGCTGCGGGGGAATGGGCTCCAGAGCGGTTGCAAAGCGCCTGCCGAGCCGGTATTCGCGACAGATGGACTCCACCAGCCCGGCGACACGCCGGCGATAGGCAGCCGAAACAAAGGCGTGCTCGGCATAGCGCTGCTGATACGCGGCAAGCTGGCCGGGAAAATGCTCTTCGACAAAGCGCAGGAAAGTGGGCTTGGAGCATGGCTTGAGAAAGAGCGCACCCGCGGCGAAGAACGATGCGCCTGATCCCGATGCCGCCCTGGCCACCGCGGCAATGGAGGTACGAGTGTCGGTGATGCCGGGCATCAACGGTGAGCATAAAACTCCGGCGCGCAGGCCTGCCTGACGCAGGCGGGCGAGGGTTTGCATGCGCAGGTCAGGACGCGGCGCGCGCGGCTCCAATATTCGAGCCAATTGAGCATTCATGGTGGTTACGGTGAGGTGGATGGTGAGCGTGTGGCGCTGGTCAATCTCCCGCAACAGGTCGATGTCGCGCGCAATGAGCGCGGACTTGGTGACGATGCCAAGCTGAAAGCCCCGGGTTCGTGCAAAGACTTCGAGAATTGAACGCGTGACGCGCTGGCGGCGTTCGAGCGGCTGATAGGGGTCAGTGGCCGTGCCCAGCGCGATGTGCTCACCAGGCTTGCGGTGCTTCAGCTCCTGCTCCAGCAGCCAGGCCGCGTTCTGCTTGAAGTAGATCTTGTGCTCAAAGTCTTCGGGAGTCATCTCCAGGAACTCATGGGTGTAACGCGCGTAGCAGTAGCGGCAGGCGAACTCGCAGCCGCGGTAGGGGTTGATGGCCCAGTCGAAGGGCAGGCGGCGGTTGGAGTTGACGCGGCTGAGGATGGAGCGCGAGGGGAGCGGGCGGTATTCCGTGAGGCAGCCGGAATCCTGGAGCGGAGCCCTGGCCGCCCGTTGAGCGAGGGGTGATGAGGGGTGGTGATCGAGGATGGGGAAGAGTGTGTCTGAGGATGGCATATTTTCGCCTTTTCTTCGCCTATCGAAAAAGGCTACTCCCCGTTGCGACGGCCGTCAAGAGGTGAATTTCCGGCTTTCGTAAGGCGGGTGCGAATGGATTTCAGGCGCCATGGCGCTTGGGGGAGGAATCAGCCTTGCGCAAGGCCTCGTGAATGATCATTTTGAGATAGGTCTGGTAGCGGAGGCCACGCTCGGCAGCCTGCTCACGGGCTTTGGTGATGTCGTCCGGGTCGAGGCGGATGGTGGTGGTGGGCAAAGGCTGCGTCAGCTTGATTCCGCGCTCGGCAAGAAGGCGCGCGACGCCTTTACGGCCGAGACGGCCTTCTTTCGCGGCCTTCTCGAACTCGTTTGCGATGAGATTCTCATTCTCGAACCACCACTTAGCCTCTTCTGCTTCGGTAGCGAAGACGGGGATCTTCAAACCGCTCTTTGTATTTTCTGCATCGCTCATTTCTCGCTTGCCTTCCTTGCCAGGTAGAGCATCTTTGCTCGCTTTGACGGCTCGAACGCAGTCACGACCCGAATCTTCTCATTCCGCACGGCCATGACGACTCGCAGTATTCTTTCGCTGTTCGTCTCACCGATAAAGACCCATCTTTCCTCGTGATTGACAACATCGAAGCCTACTTCGAATGAGTTGCCCAGCAAAACTTCTTCGGCTTCTTCCGGGGCCACGTTGTGCTCGGCGATATGGCTAATGTTCGCTTCGTCCCAATCAAAATTCGCAGTATCCATGGTCTCCAACTATTCAAGCAACTACTGCATTCAAGTTGTCGAGGCCAAGCCGAATCTCTCTGTGGAGGGGGTAGGAAGCCCTTGCAATAATCGTAGCTACATTGTATGTATTTTGCAACTACTGTCGCAACTCCACGAGGGTGGCGCCCTGACCGCCTTCATTCTGCGGGGCCTCGGCGATGGAGGCGACGTGGGGATGGTTCTTGAGGAAGTCGCGGAGCCCGCGGCGGAGGATGCCTGCGCCGTGGCCGTGAATGACGCGGACCCTGGGCAGCCCGGCGAGGAAGGCGCGGTCAAGATATTTTTCGAGCTCGTCGGTGGCTTCATCGACGGTGCGGCCGATGAGATTGATTTCCATGCGCAGGTTGTCAGAGCCGGCGCTGGTGACGGAGACCTGGACGCCGCGCTGGCGGCGGGCGGCGGCGAGAGGGTCGGCCTTGGCGCGGGCGGAGTTGTCTGCGGCTGAGGCAGGCGCGGAGCACTCGGCAAGCTCCGCTTTGCGCGCGCGCATTTTGATGGGTCCGAGCGCAACCTCAAAGACATCCTTCTCAATCTCGCGCTGGACGACTGCAATTTTGTTCATGGATTTGAGCAGAACGCTGTCGCCGGGCGCGATCTTCCAAGCTGACGACGAAGGCCTGGCTGCGTCGTCCCCGGTACGCAGCAGGTGCGGCTGGGCGTTGGGGTCGCCACGGTCCGCGCCGGTGCGGTGGGCAACGACGGTCTGGTTGAAGCTCTCCTGGAACTCGCGTCGAAGGCGGGCGATGCGGCGCTCGGCATCTTTGGAGAGCTTTTGCTGGGCGGCCCGGTCCTGGACGGCGCGGACGTTCTCGCGCATCTGGAACTCGAAATCCTTGAGCAGCGAAGCAAGCTGAGCTTCCAGCTCTTTGACTTTTTGGTTGAGTTCCTGCTGTCCTTCGCGGGCCAGGCGGGCGCGCTCCTGATTGAGGGCGTACTGCTGCTGGCGTGTGGATTTGCGCTCGGCCTCAAGCGCATCAAGCTCGGCGTGGAGCTTTTCAAGGAAGCGGGCGAGGTCCTCCTGCTGCGAGCCGAGACGGCTGCGGGCGGCGGCGATGATGTCCGGGTGCAGGCCGAGGCGCTCCGCGGTAAGGATGCCTGCGGATGCTCCGGGAACGCCGAGTTGCAGCCTGTAATTCGGAACGAGGGTGCGCTCGTCCACGCCGGCCGCGGCGTTGCGCACGCCGGGGGTGTTTGCGGCATAGACCTTGAGCGAGGTGTGGTGGGTGGAGATGAGCGACCACGCGCCGGCCTGAAGGAAAAAGTGCGCGACAGCGACAGCCAGCGCGGAGCCTTCCTCAGGATCGGTGGCGGAACCAAGCTCATCGAGAAGGACGAGCGAGCGCGCATCGGCGAGTCGAGAGAGACGGCCAAGATTGGTGATATGCGCGGAGAAGGTGGAAAGCTCCGCCTCGATGGATTGCGCGTCGCCGATGTCGGCAAGGAAGGCGGTGAAGACGGGGAAGGCAGCGGATGCGGCGGGAACGGGCAGTCCGGCCTGGGCCATGAGCGCAAGCAGGGCGGTGGTTTTGAGCGTAACGGTTTTGCCGCCGGTGTTGGGTCCGCTGATGATGAGCTGGCGCGCATCGGCGGACAGGTCCAGCGTGAGGGGAACGACGGCGGTATTGTGCGGCGCACCGGCGGCGCGGAAATGCTTTTCAAGCAGCGGGTGACGCGCCGCAACGAGACGCAGCGCATCGGGCTCAATGCCGGGGGCGACACAGTCGTAGTCGCGGGCGAAGCGGGCGCGGGCAAGCAGCGTATCCACCAAAGCGAGAACGCGCGCCCCGGCAAGCAGCGGAGCGGCAAAGCCGGCCACCTGCGCGGTGAGCGCGACAAAGATGCGGTGGATTTCAGCCTGCTCCTCTTCCAGCAATCGAACCAGCTCATTGTTCTGCTCGATGGTCTCGAGCGGCTCCACGTAGACGGTTTGGCCGGAAGAGCTTGCCCCATGAACGACGCCGGTGACGCGGCGCTTGAGCTCGCTGCGGACGGGAATGACGAAGCGGTCGCCGCGAATGGTAATGACGTCGTCCTGCGTTGCGCCGTCGGACGACAGCTTGCGGAGTGCGCTGCGCAGGCTTTCTTCAATGACGCGCTGCTGACGCTCCTGCTCGCGGCGAATGCGGCGGAGCTCGGGCGAGGCGTCGTCGGCAAGCGAGCCGTCGGGAAGGAATTTGCGCTGGATGGATTCGGAAAGGGCTTTCAGGCCGGGCGTACGCTCGGCGGATATCCCGGCAAGTCCCGGCAGTCTGCCGGCAAGGCGCGCAGGCGGCGTGGCCAGGAGCGCCTGCCACGCGGCCACATCCGCGGCGAGGCGGGCGACGGCCTGCAACTCGGCAGCCTCCAGCGCCGCGCCGGAGATTTGGGCTTTGGCGAGGTGCTGAGTGGGGTTAAAGAGGCCGCCGAGAGGGATGGATACCTGCTCTTCGAGCAGGAGGCGCAGCTCGGCGGTGAGCTGATGCTGGCGGGTAATCCAACCGGCATCCGCGGACGGACGCAGCGCCAGAATCGCGTCGCGACCGACGGACGAGGCGGCAAAGCCAGCCACGAGGGCCAGCAGCGGCTCCCACTCGAGCACGGCCAGGTCGGCGTGTTCCACGGGAAACGGGATGGGGTCAAGGAGAGACATGGAATTGCGCAGACAGCAACTAGCAGACAGCAACTATCTTATGACGACCTGCGCATGCTGCGCGCTTAAGCCGGCTTGCGCATGCTGCGCCGGTGCGGGCGAGCATTCCGGGCGGCATGGCTCAGTCTCAGGCTGACTTGGGAGGCGCAGAGGTTGATGAAGACGAGCTTCCTGAAGAGGAGGATGCGCCGGAGGTTCCGCTGGAGGAAGACGCAGGGGCGGCCGGCCTGGATTCAGAGGCGGCGGGTTTCGAGCCAGAAGCAGCAGGCGCGCTGCCGGTTTTCGGCTTGTCGGACGAGGTCGAGCCAGAAGAGGACTCGGCGGCGGAGGCGTCCGAGGAGGATTTGGCCTTGCCGGCGTAGTCATTGACATACCAGCCGGCGCCCTTGAACTGGAGTGCGGGCGCGGTGAGCAGGCGCTCCAGCAGGCCGTGGCAGTTGGGGCACTCGGTGAGCGGGGCAGAGCTGAAGCTCTGAATTTTCTCCAGGTGATGGCCGCACTGGGTACAGCGATATTCGTATAAGGGCAAGCCGGATGACCTCTTCCACGGTGCTCGGAGTTCGAGCTCTATTTTATCGGCCCGGCGGCGCATTTGCAGCAAAGCGCCGCCGAGGCACATTCGATGGGTGGAACCTATTCGACAGTGAAGTGGACCGAGGCGGAGTGATGCTCCCAGGAGAGCGTGATGCGGCCGCCGTGGGCATCAGAGTGGATGGTATAGACCAGGTCCTCGACCAGATGAGAGGGCGCGCTCATGTGCATGGGCACGCGGCCAAGATCGTCAGAAGGGTTGTAGGCCAGGCCCCATTCGCCGGTCTTCTTGCTGATGATGAGGACCCACTTGTCAGGATTGGTGATGTCGAAAAAGAGGGTGTATTTGCCGGCGGGCACGCTGAGGTCGCCGATTTTGAGGTTGGCGCTGGTGACGAGGGTTGTGGCGGCATTGGCGCCTCCGCGCCAGATGGGATACTGCGATCCATGCGCGGTCTTGATGAGGCCGTCGTTGCCGAAAACATGGCCCTCGCGGCCCCTGAGCCGGGGCGAGTTGTATGTGATGGTGATGGATTTGCCCGCGACAGTGGCCATGGCGGTGGCCGGCGGGCTGAGTGGAGCCTTTTTAGCCTTGGGCTGCATGGACTGCGCCGAGAGCGTGAGGGTGGTGGCGGCCAGCACGGCCGCACAGGCGAAAAGACGCTTCATCTTGGGTCTCCTTCGGTTTGGCGGTTTGGGCCCCTGAAGTCGAGGCGGGAAAATCTCTGTGCGGATGATTGTCGCACCGGCGGGTGGAATTGGGAAACCGCCGGAAAACATCCTGCTATGATGCGGCGGAAGGCATTGCATGCAGCAGCGACGTGAAACGGGATCGGCGGGGGAGAAATTTCGCGCAGCCATGGCGGCGGAGAAGCCGCTGCAGGTGGCAGGCGCCATTACCGCCTACGCGGCGCGGATGGCGGAGGCGGTGGGCTTTCGGGCGGTGTATCTGTCGGGCGGGGGCGTGGCGGCGAACTCGCTGGGGCTGCCGGACCTGGGCATGACCACCATGGAAGACGTGCTGACGGACGTTCGCCGGATTACGAATGCCACGGCGCTGCCGCTGCTGGTGGACATCGACACCGGATGGGGCGGCGCATTCAACATTGCGCGGACGATCAAGGAAATGACCAACGCAGGCGCCGCGGCGATACACATGGAAGACCAGGCGGGCGCCAAGCGCTGTGGACACAGGCCGGGCAAGGAACTGGTTTCCGCCCAGGAGATGGTGGACCGCGTGAAGGCGGCGGTGGACGCACGGAGCGATGCGCAGCTGGTGATTGTGGCGCGGACGGACGCGCTGACCGGCGAAGGACTGGTGGCAGCGCTGGAGCGTGCGCAGGCCTACGCGGAGGCCGGCGCGGACGTGATTTTTGCCGAGGCAGTGACCAAGCTGGGGCAATATGCCGAATTTCGCCGGGTGGCCGGCGTGCCGGTGCTGGCGAATCTGACGGAGTTTGGCAAAACGCCGCTGTGGACGCGCGAGGAACTGGCGGGAGCGGGCGTGGACATTGCGCTTTACTGCTGCGCGGCGTACCGGGCGATGAACGCGGCGGCGCTGAAGGTGTATGAGGCGATCCGGCAGGAAGGCACGCAGCGCGGCATGGTGGACCGGATGCAGACGCGCGAGGAGCTTTACCGGTTTCTGGACTACTACGCGTACGAGCAGAAGCTGGACGAGCTGTTTGCGCGGGAGAAGCCGGAAGAGACGGGCGAGCGGGAGAAGTAACGGCGCGGGCTGAACTATGCACGGCTGAACTATGCTGGAGTGTACGCTGACGCGGAGGACCAGCATGAGCGAGGCGACAACCGCAACATCCACCTTCAAGCCGAAGAAATCCGTGGCTCTGTCAGGAACTCCGGCGGGGAACACGGCGCTGTGCACGGTGGGGCGCAGCGGCAACGATCTGCACTATCGCGGATACGACATCAAGGACCTGGCCACGCAGTGCGAGTTTGAAGAGGTGGCGCATCTGCTGGTCCATGGCACGTTGCCCACGGCGGCGGAGCTTGCCGCCTACAAGGCGCGGCTGAAGAGTTTGCGCGGGCTGCCGGAGGCGGTGAAGAAGGCGCTGGAGCTTGTGCCGGGCCAGGCGCACCCCATGGACGCGCTGCGCACCGGCGTGAGCGTGCTGGGATGCGTGGAGCCGGAGGCCGAAGGGCATGACGCGGCAGGCGCGCGTGCCGTGGCCGATGCGCTGCTGGCCAAGCTGGGCGGAATGCTGCTCTACTGGCACCAGTTTGCGCGGAACGGCAAGCGCATTGACGTGGAAACGGACGACGATTCCATCGCCGCGCAGTTTCTGCATCTGCTGCACGGCAAGCCGCCCAGTGTGGAACGGGCAAGCTGGGTTGGGGCAATGCAGGCGTCGCTGATTTTGTATGCGGAACACGAGTTCAACGCGTCCACCTTTACGGCGCGGGTGATTGCGGGCACCGGATCCGATCTGCACTCGTGCATCTGCGGCGCAATTGGCGCGCTGAAAGGGCCAAAGCATGGCGGCGCCAACGAGGTCGCGCTGGTGATCCAGCAGCGCTACAAGACAGCGGATGAAGCCGAGGCGGATATTCGCAGGCGCGTGGCCGAGCGCGAGGTGATTATCGGCTTTGGGCACCCGGTGTATACCATCAGCGATCCGCGGAACGAGATTGTGAAGAGGCTGGCGCGCGGGCTGGCCATGGACGCCGAGGGCAAGCGCCTGTATGCGGTGGCGGAACGGATTGAAAGCGTGATGATGGACGCCAAGCGCATGTTTCCCAATCTGGATTGGTTCAGCGCCGTGGCCTACCACCTGATGGGCGTGCCTACAGATTTGTTTACGCCGCTGTTTGTGATGGCGCGGACGGCGGGCTGGAGCGCGCACGTGATGGAGCAGCGCGCGGACGGAAAAATTATCCGCCCCTCGGCGAATTACACCGGTCCGGAGAATTTGACGTTCGTTCCGATTGTGAAGCGCGGCTGAAACAGCACGCACGCTGAACCCGCTGCCAATGAAAAGGAGTGCATGTGTCGTCGCAGATGAGCAACGAACGGCCCGCGCCGGACACAATTCCGGACAAGGCGATGACCGACATCGCCGACTATGCGCTGGACTATGAGGTGACCAGCGAGTTGGCCCGCGAGACGGCGCACTACTGCCTGCTGGACACGCTGGGCTGCGGGCTGGAGGCGCTGGAGTACGCTGCCTGCACAAAATTGCTGGGACCGGTTGTGCCGGGAACCCAAGTGCCGCACGGTGCGCGCGTGCCGGGAACAAATTATCAACTGGACCCGGTGCAGGCGGCTTTCAACATTGGCGCCATGGTTCGCTGGCTGGACTTTAACGATACGTGGCTGGCGGCGGAGTGGGGACATCCTTCCGACAATCTGGGCGGAATTCTGGCGACGGCAGACTGGCTTTCGCGGGCGGCGATTGCCGAGGGGAAGCAACCGCTGCGCATGAAGCAGGTGTTGACGGCGATGATCAAGGCGCATGAGATTCAGGGCTGCCTGGCGCTTGAAAACTCCTTCAACAAGGTTGGGCTGGACCACGTGGTGCTGGTGAAGGCGGCGTCCACGGCGGTGGTGAGCGCGCTGCTGGGGCTGAGCCGGGAGCAGACGGTGAACGCGATTTCACTGGCCTGGGTGGATGGGCAGAGCCTGCGGACGTATCGCCATGCGCCGAACACCGGCTCGCGCAAAAGCTGGGCGGCAGGCGACGCGACGAGCCGCGCGGTGCGGCTGGCGCTGATGGCACGCGCGGGCGAGATGGGCTACCCCAGCGCGCTGACCGCGAAGACGTGGGGATTTTATGACGTGAGCTTTCGCGGACAGGCATTCAAGTTTCAACGGCCTTATGGCAGCTATGTGATGGAAAACGTGCTGTTCAAGATCAGCTATCCGGCGGAGTTCCACGCGCAGACGGCGGTGGAGGCGGCGATGGAGCTGCACCGGCAGATGCAAGCGATGGGGCGCAGGGCAGAGGAGATTCGCGCGATTACGATTCGGACGCACGAGGCGTGCCTGCGGATTATCGACAAGAAAGGTCCGCTGGCGAACCCCGCCGACCGCGACCACTGCGTGCAGTACATGATTGCAATTCCGCTGCTTTTTGGCCGGCTGACGGCGGCGGATTACGAGGACGATGTTGCGGCGGACCCGCGGATTGACGCTCTGCGGGCGAAGGCGACGTGCGTGGAGAATGCGCAGTTCACGCAGGATTATCACAATCCGGAAAAGCGCTCGATTGCCAACACGCTGCGCATGGAGTTGAGCGACGGAACGGTGCTCAAAGAGACGGTGGAATTTCCCATTGGGCACAAGCGGCGGCGCGAGGAGGGAATGCCGCTGCTGATGGAAAAGTTCATGCGGAACCTGGCGCGCCGATTCGACGCGGCGCAGCAGGAGAAGATTCTTGAGGCTTCGCTCGACCGGGCGCGGCTGGAAGCGATGCCCGTGCACGAATACGTGGATCTCTACGTGGCCGGGTGAGCGCCTTGCGGGGGCGCGGCTGCGCGTGATTGACTGATGGCCGGAGGGCGACGGCCGCATGGCATACATTCTTGCGCTGGACCAGGGAACGACGAGCTCCCGCGCGATTCTCTTTGACCAGGCTGGCGCAATTGCCGCCGTGGCGCAGCATGAATTCCGCCAGTTTTATCCGCAGGCGGGCTGGGTGGAGCACGACCCGACGGAAATTTTGACGAGCCAGATGAGCTGCGCGGTGGAGGCGCTGGGCAAGGTGGGCGCGGGTCCACGCGACGTGGCGGCAATTGGCATTACCAACCAGCGCGAGACGGTGGTGGTGTGGGAGCGCGCAACCGGCAAGCCCATTCATCCGGCAATTGTGTGGCAGGACCGGCGCACGGCAGGGTTTTGCGCGGAGCTTGAATCGTCGGGCGCGGGAGAGACGATTGGCGCGCGCACCGGCCTGGTGATTGACCCGTACTTTTCCGCGACAAAGCTGAAGTGGATTCTGGACAACGTGGAAGGTGCGCGCGCCAGGGCCGAGCGCGGCGAGCTGGCCTTTGGCACGGTGGATAGCTGGCTGGTGTGGCACCTGACGAGCGGCAAGCGGCACGTGACAGACGTGACGAACGCCTCGCGCACCCTGCTGTACAACGTGGTGAAGGGCGAGTGGGACACGGAGCTTTTGAAGTTGTTCCATGTGCCCGCAAGCGTGCTGCCTGAGGTGGCGTGGTCCAGTGAAAAGGTGGGCGAGGTGACGACGACGCCCGGCCTGGGCGGCATTGCGATTGCCGGCATCGCAGGCGACCAGCAGGCGGCGCTCTTTGGGCAACTGTGCTGGGACAAGGGCGAGGCGAAGAACACCTACGGAACGGGCTGCTTTCTGCTGCAAAACATTGGAACGACCTTTGCGCGGTCCAGGCACAAGCTGATTACGACCATTGCGGCCAGCGCGCAGAAGCGGCTGGAATATGCGCTGGAGGGCAGCATCTTTATCGGCGGCGCGGTGGTGCAGTGGCTGCGCGACAACCTGAAGCTGATTGGCTCATCGGCGGACGTGGAAGCGCTGGCGGCGGGCGTGCCGGATGCGGGCGGCGTGGTGTTTGTGCCGGCGTTTGTGGGCCTGGGCGCGCCACACTGGGACCCGCACGCAGGCGGGCTGATGATTGGCATTCGGCGCGACACGCAACCGGGACACATTGCGCGCGCGGCGCTGGAAAGCATCGCGTTGCAGGTGGCCGATGTGCTGGAGGCGATGCAGAGCGAGACGGAGACGCCGCTGAGCGCGCTGCGCGTGGATGGCGGCGCGGCGGTGAACGACCTGATGATGCAATTCCAGGCGGACGTGCTGGGCGTGCCCGTGGTGCGGCCGCGCGTGACGGAGACTACGGCGCTGGGAGCCGCCTATCTGGCGGGCCTGGCCACGGGATTCTGGCCATCGCCGGACGAGGTGCGCGCCAAGCGGCAGGGCGACACGCGGTTTGAGCCGAAGATGAGCAGCGAGGAGCGCGCAACCCGGCGCGCACGCTGGCAGCGCGCGGTGGAACGCAGCAAGCACTGGAACGAATGATGCATCGGGAAGAGTGGAAGACGCGCCGGCACGGCGCGACGAGGCGTGGATTGCCGCGCACATAAAAGCATTCCACGCGCTGGCACGGCAGTATTGCGTGGAATGAGCAGACTGGCGCAGACTGCGGAAAGGAGGGCGCGATGGCCAAAACCTGTTCGCACATTGCCGAACCTATGAAGCGCGTGAAGCCGCAGACAAAAGGATGCGAGGAGTGCCTGCAAATGGGCGACACGTGGGTACACCTGCGCATGTGCCTGGAGTGCGGCCACGTGGGCTGCTGCGACTCGTCAAAGAACCGTCACGCACGCGCACATTTCCACGCAACGCAGCACCCGATTATCCAAAGCGCGGAGCGCGGCGAGAATTGGCGCTGGTGCTATCTGGATGAAACGTACGTGTAACACTATGCCGGTTCGAGCGCCAGGGTTTTGGCGGCGGCGTCGAGTGCGGTGATTTTGAAGATGCGAATCTGGCCCGCGCCGAGCGGCTGCGGCGGGGCGGATGCGGCGGGCGCGGTTCCCTTCCAGCGCGCGCTGAGCATCGACGACAGCGAAGAGAGATCAGCTTTGCCGCTGTCAGGCTGCTCGGCCTGTTCGGGTGCTGAGCCGGATGGAATGCGGCACGGCGCGTGGATGCCGTCGCCAAGCTCGATGACGGCCTGATTCGCCGAGACGCTGACGACGCGGCCCGAGACCTTGTCGCCGACTTTGTGTTCGGCCAGATACTCGTCGATGCCGGTGGGAATGAGTTGCCTGATGCTGAGCTTGAGCTGGCGCTTTTCAGCGTCGATGGCGAGGACCTGGGCCTGGACGACTTGGCCGACGCGGAGCTCTTCAGAGGGATGATTGAGGCGGCGGCCGGCGACGATTTCGCTGATGTGGACCAGGCCCTCGACGCCCTCGGCAAGCTGGACGAATGCGCCGAATTTGGCGAGGCGCGTGACCGGCCCCTCAATGCGCGCGCCCACGGGAAAGCGCGCGGGGATTTCCGCCCAGGGATCGGCGAGAGTCTGCTTGAGGCCGAGGGAAAGCCTGCGCTCCTCCGGCTGAACCGCGAGGATGACGGCTTCAACACTGTCGCCCTGCTTGAGCAAATCGCCGGGATGACGGACCTTCCTGTTCCAGGCCATCTCAGAAACGTGAATGAGGCCTTCAATGCCGGGCTCAAGCTCAACAAATGCGCCAAAGTCAGCGAGACGCGTAACGGTGCCGCGAACGCGCTGCCCGGCCTGATATCTGGCTGCCGCGGTCTCCCACGGCTCGGGCTGAAGCTGCTTGAGGCCGAGAGAGATTTTGCCGGAATCAGAATCAATTTTGAGAACGCGGACCTGGAGCTGCTGGCCGACGGAGAGCACATCTTCAGGCCGGTTGACGCGGGTCCATGCGATGTCGCTGACGTGGAGGAGGCCGTCGAATCCGCCGAGATCGAGGAATGCGCCGTAAGGCATCAGGCTGCGGACGGTGCCGGTGAGCAGGTCGCCGGGCTGGAGCGTTGCCAGGCGGCCGTGGGCCTCGGCGCGTGCTTGCTCCTCGAGCACGACACGCCGATCGACGACGAGGTCTTCGGCGGCGACGTCGAGCTTGGTGATGCGGCAGGTAATTTCCGTGCCGACGAGTTTCTCGAGCTCGGCCGAATCGCGCGTGCCGCTGCGGCTTGCGGGCATGAAGGCGCGGACGCCCACATCGACGGAGAGCCCGCCTTTGACGACGGCAGTGACGGCGCCAACGACGGCGAGTTTTTGCTCGAAAGCGGCCTGAAGGGCTGTCCAGTCGCGGGGCTGTGCGACGCGGAAGCGCGAGAGCTCGTAGTAGCCCTCTTCATTGCGGCCCTTGACGGAGACGGGCACCACGTCGCCCGGCCGGAGATCGTCTTTGCCAAAGGCGGAGAGCGGAAGGACGCCTTCGACCTTGAAGCCGATGTCGACAAAGACCTGATCGGCAGTGACGGAGAGGACCGTGCCCTGAATCTGGCCGGGCGACTGGCCGGCACCGGAGCGGGAGGAGTGCGCGTGCGATTGCTCAAAGTCGCGAAGCAGCTCGGCGAAGGAGGCCGTGGGTTCGGGATCGGGCTTAGACTCGGGTTCAGGTTCGTGCGGCGCGGGTTCGGACTCGGGCGGCTGCTGAAGGACGGCAGGCATTTCTGCGGCCGGTTCCAGGGCGGTTTCAATGGATT
>DASUAU010000031.1:0-9707 GCA_035763705.1 Occallatibacter sp.
TCTGGGACTGTATATTGGTGCGCCGCGGGCGGATGGGTTTCATGGGCTGGCGACGGTGTATCAGACGCTTGAGATGCACGACGTTGTGCGCGTGGAGGCGCAGCGGGCGGCGGAGACGCGGATTACGCTGAGGTGCAACGACGCGCGGGTGCCGACGGACGAGCGGAACACGGTCTGGCGAATGATTTCGCTGGCTTTGGAGGCGCTGGGCGTGAGGGCCGAGGTGAGCATTGATATAGACAAGCGGCTGCCGGTGCAGGGCGGGATGGGCGCGGGGTCAGCCAATGCGGCGGCGGCGCTGGTGGGGCTGGAAAATGAATTGGACTTCCTTGCACTGGATTCAAGCAGAGATTTGCTATTCAGGGTTGTCCCTTCAGGGGTGTCGGCCGATAGAGCACAGAAACTTGAACTGGAAACGCCACGTGCAGGGGAGAAAGATAGTCGGGAGCTGCGTGCTCTTCAGTTGTTGATGGCAGAGCTGAAGTGGGCCGGACAGGTAGGCTCCGATGTTCCCCTGTTTCTGGTGGGCGGGGCGGTGCTGGGAACTGATAGAGGGCAAACAGTTTATCCACTGAAGGACTTTGAGCCTGTTTGGTGCGTGGCGGCGCTGCCGGAGGTGGGCGTTTCGACGCCGGAGGCCTTCAAGGAATGGGACAAGTTGTGTGCCGAGCAAGGTTTGACTGAGGCCGCAAGTGCAGGTACACTCAAGGAGTTGAGCCGCGCCTACGCGAGCGCCTTTGGGGGAGTGAAGCCGGGAGAGATTCCGGGGGAAGCCCTGAAGGGCAGAGAGCGGGCAGGCTCCTCCGGTGTCCTTTCCGTGGGAAAGGACCTGGCCGGACCGCAAGAGTCCGCGCTTGTCCGCACCGGGATCTTGAGCTGGATCCGGAACGACTTTGAACGGGTCGTGTTTCGCCAGCACTCTTCCCTTGCAGAGATCAAGCAGATTCTTGCCGCCGCGGACACGCCGGGGGCAGCCTTGCACGCCTCGCTGTCGGGGTCCGGTTCAGCGCTCTTCGGGCTTTACAAGAGCCGCGAAGATGCGGAAGCGGCCCTGGAACGGCTGAAGGCGGCGGGCGTGCGCGGCGAGCTGACGCGGACGCTGCCGAGGCGGGAGTACTGGGCGCAGATGCTTTCCGCAAACGAAGGTTGACAGCCCCGCGCCGCGCAAGCGAGACTCACGGCGGCTGACGGGGAAGGCTTCAGGCGCGATGCCAGAAATGGCGGAGGTGCGCGGCCTGAAGAGGCAGGGTGTTGGGCGATCGTCTAATGGTAGGACAGTGCCCTTTGGAGGCACTTGTCTAGGTTCGAATCCTAGTCGCCCAGCCAGTTTGTGCAGTTGGAGACCCAGGGGAGCAGCCAAAGCAAACCAGCTTGGAGGTTCTTGGAGATGGATCGAGAGACAGTGACAGACACGGTGACGGTGACCCTGGAGGAGAAGCGCCAGGACAACCCGGAAGAACGCAACGCGCAGCAGCGGAGCTCGAACGCCGGCAGAGACGGGGCCAAGAGCGGAAGCGGGAGCGGCGGCGTAAGCAACGGTGGCGCAGATGCGGCGCAGCGCGCCAAGGATGCCAAAGCCGGACCCGAACGATCTGGGTCTGAACGACCGGCGCCGGAGCGCAAGCGCTCGCGCAACCTGAGCGAGGACCGGCGGTTCAAGCTCTTCAGCGGGACGGCGAATCGCGCGCTGGCCGAGGAGATTGCCGGGCACATTGGCGTGAAGGTGGGCGAGGCCAAGCTACAGCGCTTTGCCGACGGCGAGGTGTACTTCCAACTGCTGGACAACGTGCGCGGCGTGGATGTGTTTGTGGTGCAGCCGACGTGCTATCCGGTGGACCAGCACCTGGTGGAGCTGTTCATTATGATTGACGCGCTGAAGCGTGCCTCAGCGGCGCGGATTACGGTGGTGGTTCCCTACTATGGCTATGCGCGGCAGGACCGGAAGGACCGTCCGCGGGTGGCGATCAGCGCGAAGCTGGTGGCGGACCTGCTGACGACGGCGGGGGCCAACCGGGCGCTGTTTGTGGACCTGCACGCGGCGCAGATTCAGGGCTTCTTCGATATTCCCGTGGACCACATGTTCGCGAGCCCGGTGCTGGTGAGCTACTTCAAGGATCTGAACCTGCCGAACCTGACCGTGGTTTCACCGGATGCGGGGGGTGTGGAGCGGGCGCGGCACTTTGCGCAGAAGATGGAGGCTCCGCTGGCGATTGTGGACAAGCGGCGCACGGACATCAACGTGGCCGAGGTGATGAACATTGTGGGCGACGTGACGGGCAAGACGTGCCTGATTATCGACGACATTATCGACACGGCGGGGACGCTGGTGAAGACGGTGGACGCGCTGTATGCGAACGGCGCGACGGCGGTGTATGCCTGCGCCAGCCACGCGGTGCTGAGCGGACCGGCGATTGACCGCATTGCCAACTCGCGGCTGGAGCAGGTGGTGGTGACGAACACGATTCCTCTGCGCGAGGCGGCGGAGAAGCTGGAGAAGATCAAGGTGCTGAGCGTGGCCGGGCTGCTGGGCGCGGCGATTGAGAACATTCATCTGGAGACGAGCGTGAGCACGCTGTTTTCGTGAGTAGTCAGCTTCCAGCTACTAATGGATAGCTGATAGCTGATGAAGTGATAGGTTTTGGCTCTGCGACGGCGCAGAGGAAGGCAGGCAGGGCTCGAAGGGAGCCGCTGCCGTGCACGACAGGGATTTTGAAGCGGCAAGCCGGCGATTGAGAGCCGGCCGTTGCTTCACCCAACAAAGGGAGCGGCAACCGACGCGGCCCGTGCCCGAGAAATGAGAGAGCGAATGTCTGAAGTGGTGATGGCAAAGCCCCGCGAGGGCAAATTCAACAAGAACGCCGCGCGCCGGGTGCGCCGCGCAGGCAGGATTCCTGCGGTGCTTTACGGCGGCGGCAATGAGCCGGTGGCCGTGGAAGTGGACCCGAAGCAGATTTTGCGGATTTTGTATTCCGAGTCGGGGCACAACACGATTTTTGACGTGGACCTGGGCAAGGGCCCGGCGGCCAAGGCGATGATTGTGGACTGGCAGCGGGAGCCGATCAAGGACGACCTGATTCACATTGACCTGAAGCGGATTGCGCTGGACAAGACATTGCAGGTGAGCGTGCGCGTGAGGCTGCTGGGAACGCCGGTGGGCGTGAAGACGCAGGGCGGCATTCTGGACCACGTGCTGCGCGAGGTGGCGATCGAGTGCCTTCCGGGGGATATTCCGAGCCACATTGACATGGATGTGACCGAGCTTGAGCTGCACGGCGTGCTGCGCGTGAGCGACCTGCTGCATACGGAGAAGTTCAAGTATCTGACGCCGGAAGACGCGACAGTGGCGCACGTGATGGCCATTCGCGAAGAGGTTGCACCGGTGGTCGAAGGCGATGCGGCGGCGGCAGCGGCAGCGGCAGCGCCCGCGGCGGCTGAGCCTGAAGTGGCCAAGAAGGGCAAGACGGAAGCGGCCGACGCCGGGGCCAAGAAGTAGGCCTTGGACGGAGAAAGCCAGTCCGCACAGCCGGCCGGGCCAGCCAGCCCGGCCGCGGACGCGACCGGAGAGAGGCAGGCGCGCGAGAAGCGCGGGCCATTTCTGGTGGTGGGGCTGGGCAATCCGGGCCCGGAGTATGTATGGACGCCGCATAACGCGGGGTTCCTGGCAATCGACCGCATCGCCGGGCAAGAGGGCGTTGCGGTGCAAAACCGGCGATCGAAGGCCACCACGGCCACCTGCAGGATTGCAGGGAGGCAGGTGGTTCTGGCCAAGCCGGAGACATTCATGAACCTGAGTGGAGCCTCGGTGGCCGCTCTGGTGAAGGAGTTTGAAGCGGACCCGCGCGAGGACCTGCTGGTGATTTACGACGAGCTGGACCTGGAGCTAGGGACGTTCAAGATCAGGGAGCGGGGATCTGCGGCGGGCCACAACGGCGCCCGCAGCGTGACCGCGGCCCTGGGCAGCCAGGAGTGGCTGCGGCTGCGCATTGGGGTTGGTCACGACTTTTCACCCCACGGACGAGGACCTGTCCGTGGGGGCCCCGAATTGCCGGAGGAAGCGAAAGTGGCAGGGGCACGGAGGCCGGGCAGGGATTATCTGCTTTCGCCGATGCGCAAGACGGAGCTGACGGTGCTGGACGAGGTGCTGGACCGGGTGGCAGCGGCCACGCGGCGCATCGTTGAACAGGGACCGGCGGCTGCGATGAACGAGTTCAACCGCCGCGCGTGAACCAGCCGCGGCGGACGAGGATGGCCGGGGTTGTCCGGGAATGATTTGGGAGCAAACCGGGCGGCCACGGCGCAAGGATGAGCCGCTATGGCGAAGGCCGGCGGCAGCGGCCGGGACCTGAAAAAGGAACCGGCGGAAAAGGAAGCAGGATGTCGCGTGTGTATGAAGTGATGTTTATCGTTCGGCCGGACGTGGTCGAAGAGGAAGTGGACAAGCTGATCGAGGGCTTTTCAAGCTCCGTGACGCACAGCGGCGGCGCGGTGAAGAGCGTGGAGAAGATGGGGCGGCGGAAGCTGGCCTACATGGTGCGCAAATTCAACGACGGCAACTATGTGCTGATGACCCTGGAGGCCAACGGCGCGGTGGTGCTGGAGCTGGAGCGGCGGCTGCGCGTGACCGAGCCGGTGATCAAGTTCCTTACGGTGCGCATGGACGAGGAAGAGAAGCGCCTGGCGAAGGTGAAGGCGCTGCGCAATGCGCGGCGGAAGCTGAGCGCCGAGCCGGCGACCGTGCCCGTTGTTGCGGCGGAAGCGACGGCAGAGCCCGCCGAGACCGCCCAGGCCAGCGCGTAAGCGAAACCCGTGGATTGCCGGCTCTCAAGCGCCCGCCGAAACGGCGCAGAGCTCCGGCCCGACCCTTGCCCTTCCCGCCGCAGAGACGGCGCGGAGGAGCGAACGCAGAAGAGGAAGCAAACATGGCAGAAGAGACAACCAGCAAGACGCCCGAGACGGGCGCAACTCCGGCAGCCCCGGCAACCCCGACCTCCGGGCCGCAGCACAGCTCCGGGCCTCAGCACGGCTCCGGGCCGCGCAGCGGCGGACGCCCCTCTGGCGGCGGCCGCAGCAAGTTTTTCCGGCGCAAGAAGGTGTGCAAGTTCTGCACGGAAAAGATTGACGCAATCCCCTACCGCGACGTGCGGCTGCTGCAACAGTTTGTGGCCGAGCGGGGCAAGATTGTGCCGCGGCGGCTGACCGGCGTGTGCACGACGCACCAGCGGCGGCTGACGCGCGCCATCAAGCAGGCACGGAACATTGCGCTGCTGCCCTTTGCCACGCGGCACTAGGGCGCAGGCAGCATTTTTTTTTGAAGGCGAAGCAGAATTTCGCGCGGCCGTGCCGGACGGGATGAGGATGCGCCGCTCGCATGCGAGCCGGGCACCCGCAGTGGATTCACAAGGGCCGGGCCGCCCGCAACAATGGAGAGTTTGAGATGGAAGTGATTCTGAAGGAAGATGTGGTCAACCTGGGTCATCGCGGAGACGTGGTGAAGGTGGCCGACGGCTATGGCCGGAACTTTTTGCTGCCGCGCAAGCTGGCGCTGCAGGCCACCCAGGCGAACAAGGCCGTGATTGAGCAGATGAAGGCAGCCGCGGCACGGCGCTCCGCCGCGGAAAAAGCGCAGGCCGAGGAGCTGGTGAAGACGCTTTCGGCGGTTTCGCTGAGCTTTGAGCGGAAGTCGGGCGAGAACGGGCAGCTTTTTGGCTCAGTGACCTCGGCCGACGTTGCGGCCGGGCTGGCGGCGAAGGGCTTTGAGGTGGACCGGCGCAAGGTGCAGCTCACAGAGCCGCTGAAGAGCGTGGGCGAGTACACCGTGGCCATCAAGCTGCATCGCGAGGTGACCGCGCACGTGAAGGTGCAGGTTGCGGCCGAGGAGCAGGAAGCGACGGAAGCCGCCGAAGAGACCGCGGCAGCCGAGTAAGGCAAGTCCAGAAACCACGCCGCCTCCCGGCAAGAGAGCCTGTTGCCTGAACCGGGGGGCGGTGGTGCGTTTGGGCAGCGGCTACGGCATTTTCAGAGTTACCGTGCCCTTTTTGCTTCGTGCAGGGCCGCCGCTCCCTGTGGGTCCCACCCCAACGACGAAGACCTGTCGTTGGGGCCCCGGGGTCGCGTCGACGTGATATCCCGGCTTCGGTTTACAGCAACTCTGAAAATGCTTTAGAAGAGTTTTTGCGCGGGCAGGCCGCCGTCCAGCGCAATGAGCGCCTGAAGAGCCTTTGTCATTTGATAGGCAAAGTCGGGGTTCTGGGTGGTTTTGTACTGCGCGAAGAGCAGCCGGGCGCGATTGTCGGGAATGCTGGAGACGGGGTGGTTCTGCTTGTCATAGCAGACGCGCGCGGGCTTGCCGCTGAGACCGATGATGGTGGCGCGTAGGAGCTTCTCGCGGGTGTCATTCGAGTCACTGGCGTCAAAATCATCCCAGACGATGGTGTTGGCGTCGAGGTTGCCGAAGTAGATTTCGCAGCGGCCGTCAGGCTGCTTGACGGTCATGACCTTGCCGTCGGCGTCGAAGCTGACTTCCTGGTTGTCGTTGTAACCGTCGTCGGGGCTGAGCGAAAGCATCTGTCCGCGGATGTACTCGGCCAGCTCGGGCGCGGTGGGCGCGGGCTTGGCCTTCTTTTTGTGGTGGACCTGCTGCGCGCCGGCCAGCGGCAGGGCCGCCGCCAGCGCCACGGCGCAAAGAGTTGCAAGAAACTTCATTGATAGCCTCCTGATGCGGGCACCCGGATGCGAACAGATCGCTCTCTTCCCTTCTACCCCAACTGGGCGGCGGGATTCACGCGGAATCGTGCGGCGGCACGTTACTTGTTTCACTGGCCCTGTTTGTCTGGCCTGTTTTACTGGCCGTGTTGCTCTGGCCCGGTTTCGACGCCTTTTTCGATGACAGCCAGGGGACGGTCGCGCGGGGTGCGCAGGGTGGGCACGGCGGCCAGCAGGCTGCGCGTGTAAGGGTGCCGGGGCGCGGTGAGCAGGCTGGCGCTGGGGCCGGTTTCGACAATGTGGCCGGCCTGCATGACGGCGACGCGATTGGCCACCTGGCCGACGACGGCCAGATCGTGCGAGATGAAGAGCATGGCGAGCTGGTGCTCGCGCTGGAGCTGGGCGAGCAGGGCGAGAATCTGCGCCTGGACGGTGACGTCGAGAGCGGTGGTGGGCTCGTCTGCAATGAGGAGGCGGGGGCGGTTGATGAGCGCCATGGCGATGAGGATGCGCTGGCGCTGGCCGCCGGAGAACTGGTGAGGATAGTCGCCGTAGCGGCGGGCGGCGTCAGGGATGGCGACGGACTCGAGTGCCTGAATGGCGCGGCGGCGTGCTTCACGCGGCGACCAGCTTACGGCGTGGGCCTGCGCGCACTCGGCGACCTGGCGGCCGATGGACATGACGGGATTGAGGGCGGTCATCGGTTCCTGAAAGATCATGGCGATGCCGCGGCCACGAAGCCGGCGGAGGACGCGGGCGGGCTGGGCGAGGAGGTTGAGGGGTTCGGCGTTTGAATCACCCTGATGCCAGAAGATTTCGCCGGTGGCGCGAGCGGCGGGGTCAAGCAGGCCGAGGATGGCGAGCGCGGTGGCGCTTTTGCCGGAGCCGGACTCGCCGACGAGGCCGAGGACTTCGCCTTCATCAATGGAGAAATCGATGCCGGAGACTGCCTCCCGCGCTCCAAAACAAATCCTGAGGTTGCGGGTTTGCAACAGTGTCGGCATGCAGCCATCGTAGTCGATGCGGAGCGTGACCTGCGTGCCTGGGGACGGAGAAATGTGGATGGCAAGCGCGAAGGGAGGCGCGTACAATCGGCTTGCTTCAGACCTGATGTGGCGTCGCCCCGGCGAGTGTGCCCGGCCGCACATCGCGTGTTAGAGAAATCGGCAATTGTAGAACCGGGAAGGAACTGGGACGGAACTGGGAAGAAACCAGGAAGGAGAGTACGCACGATGAAACTGCATCGATTCGCAGTACCAGCTCTCGCAGTGTTGATGAGCGCGGGCGGCGTGGGCATGGTTCAGGCCGCAGGCGCGCAAGACGGGCCGCCTCCGGGCTACTATGGCCAGGGTCAGCAACCGGGCTACTATGGCCAGCAGCCCGGCAATTGGGATGCTCCGCGCGGCTTCAATGACATTGAGCGTCAGGGGTTCCGAGATGGAGTGGACGGCGCGCAGAAGGATTTTGGAAACCGCCGGCAGCCGAATGTGAACAACCGGGACGAATACCGGAATCCGCATCTTCCGCGGGAGATGCGTGATGACTATCGCGAGGGATTCCGCCGAGGCTACTACGTGGCGATGCGCCGCCTGATGGGGAACGGACAATCCTATGCGCCGATGCCGGAGCGGCCGTGGGATATGCCTCCGGATGCGTACGGCGATGTGGAGCAGCGGGGATTTCGCGACGGCATTATCGGCGCGCGGAAGGACTATGAAAACCATCGCCGGCCGAACGTGAATAATCGTGACGAGTACCGTGATCCGGATCTGCCTGGCGGGCAGCGGCAGGTATATCGCCAAGCCTTCCGGCGGGGATATGCGGACGGCGTGCGGCATTACTACGGTATGTCCTATGGACGCGATGACGATGATCGCGACCGCTACTAAAGACGAAAAAGCGAAACGGAAAGGCCCGGCTGATAAGGAGCCGGGCCTTTTTCTGTGTGCGAGGGAGCACGCCCTGCAAGAGCGGGCGAACGCCGACTTCGCGCAGGGCTTGCGTGGAGGGGCCGTTGCCGACGAGGAAGAGGGTAACGGTGAGGCCCTACAGGAGGCCCACGGCAAGTGCGACAGGCGGCGAGAGAAGGCCGCTGGCGGCGAGAATGAGACCGGCGAAGAAAAGATTCCTGGACACACTTCCAGCTTGAAGACCTGAAGCGCAGACCTCCAAGCAGAAGGATTGATGGGCTATTTGCGTATCTTATCGAGCAAGGGGGCTGCAAGCTTGCGCGCGGCAGTGTGGCAAGCACTATGCGGGGAGCTGCTCGAATTCGGGTTGATGGAGTTCAATTTCGATGCTGGGCGGCTGAAGAAGGGTGTTGTGAATGAGGCACAGATGCACGCTGCGCATGAGCCCCTCATTCTGCTCCTGCGTGAGCGGCACGGGGCAGTCGACGCGGACGCGGAAGTTGTCGAGGCGCGCGGGCTTGAGGAGCTTTTCCGCGTTGACGGAGACTTCGACAGGCTTGTCCCCGAGGAGGTTGCGGGCCTTGAGGTACTGGACGGCATAAAACGCGGCGCAGGAGCCGAGGGAAGCGAGCAAGAACTCGGGCGGGGTCATGCCGGTGTCTTCTCCACCGTTGTTGGCAGGCTGATCACTGATGACGGAATGATTGCGAGCTTGAATCTGAAAGCGAACCTGATCAAGATGAGTGACTTTGATTTCCATATGAACCTCCAGCCTTCATGATAAGAAAGCCCGGAGACCGGCGAAACGTTACATGTGGGCAGAGATTTCTTGGCTGGAGTGCGTGCTGGTCATTCGCTGGATCTCCTGATTGAGCGTGGAGCGCAGGCGGGCGGCGATGCGGGGGTCACAGGGAACTTCGAGCGAGCGGCAGCGGTCAATGGCGGCGCGAAGATCGTTGAGGAAGGCGACGCAGGACGGACAGCCTTCGATGTGGCGGGTCATCTGGAGGCAGGCGCCGGGCTCGACGCGGTCGTCGAGATACTCCGAGAGGCTGGCGAAGAGCGCGCGGCACGCGGCGGGGCGCTTGGCGGGGG
>DASUAU010000032.1:0-7834 GCA_035763705.1 Occallatibacter sp.
GTTGCCGGCTGCGCCCCAGCCCGCGTAATGGTTGGGGAAGCGCGCGTACCACCAGATGCCGGTGTAGACGCCCTCGGGCAGCGGGTCGCGGTGCTGGTCCTCGCCGGACTGCTGGGTGGCGCGGTCGAGATGCACCAGGCCGGGGCTGGCGATGAGCATGTCGGATGTTTCGGCTTCGCCGCCGTGCATGTCATAGGGCGTCGTGAGCGCGGGGCGGCCGGGGACGGTGAGGGTGGGCAGGCCGAAGACGTAGACGACGTAATCATGCTGCGTGGCGAGCTGCGATTGCGCGAAGAGCGGCAGCAGGGAGTTGTTGCCGCCGTGGCCGTTGACGATGAGGATTTTTTTGCAGCCGTTGCGGGCCATCTCGTTCACGGTTTCCTGCAGCAGGGTCAGCTGGGTGGAAAGGCTGTAAGCAACGGTGCCGGGCTGGTGGCGCGCCTCAAAGATCTGGCCGAAGTAGTACTGCGGGAAGACGACGGCGTACTCCTGCTTGACGGCGTTGAAGACGGCGAAGCGCACGTTGAGCAGGTCAGTGCCGATGGGCAGATGCGGGCCGTGCTTTTCAAGAATTCCGAAGGGCAGCATGCAGACGCCCTGCGCCTGATGGATGGCGCGGATGAAGTCGGGGCCAGTGAGCTCCTCCCAGTGGGCGGAGAGAGCCGGCTGGGCTGGATTGGACTGGGCCGTGCTGGTTTGCGAGGGGCTGGACTGCGCTGGGCAGAAGGGCGCGAGCAGCAGAGCAGAGGCGAGAAGAGCGAGGATGCGAGGATGCTTCATGACAAATCTCCCGGGTTGGGCTTGGAACAGGCGATGATAGCACCGGACGGGCGTGCGGGGCCGGCCGAATGCATTAGTCTTGGGGCTGCGGCTCCATTCAAGACTTCAGGTCAACATCTCAGGTCAAGATTTCAGGTCAACTTTTTTTGGACGGGCTTGTGCGCATTGTCCTCTCGAACATTGGCACCCTGGGCGACATCAATCCGCTGGTGGCGCTGGCGCTGGAGCTGAAGCGGCGCGGGCATCGGCCGGTGATGGCGCTGCCGAATGTCTACCGGCCGAAGATTGAGCCGCTCGGCCTCGAGTTTCGCGCCATCCGGCCGGACATTGACCCGACAAACAACGTGCTGGTGGAGATGGTGTATGACGTGAAGCACGGCACCGAGCACGGGCTGCGGGATTTTCTTTTTCCAGTGCTGCGCGAGACCTATGACGACCTGACGGCGGCGGCCACCGAGCCCGCGCGCGCGGATTTGCTGCTGCTGGGTGAGCTGAATTATGCCGGGCCGCTGGTGGCGGAGAAGACGGGGATTCCCTGGGCGAGCTATGTGCTGGCGCCGCTCTCATTTTTTTCTGCCTTTGACCCGCCGGTGCTGCCGCCGTATCCCAGGCTGGCGCGGGCTGACCGCGCGCCGGGATTTGGACGGGTGATTAAGCGCGTGGCGCGGCTGGCGAGCCGCAAATGGCCGGGGCCGATTTATGAGTTGCGGCGCGCGCTGGGGCTGCCGCGCGGGGCCAATCCGCTGTTTGACGCGAAGCACTCGCCGGCGCTGGTGCTGGCGCTGTTCTCGCGCGTGCTGGGCGCCCCGCAGAAGGACTGGCCCGCGCACACGCTGATTGCGGGATTTTGCTTTTACGATTCCGACGCAGGCAATGCCGCCCTGCCCGCAAGCCTGGAAAGGTTTATGGCGAAGGGCGATGCGCCGGTGGTGTTTACGCTGGGCTCGGCGGCGGTGCTGGCGGCGGGAGATTTCTATGAGGTGTCTGCGAAGGCCGCGATGGAGCTGGGGATTCGCGCGGTGCTGCTGATTGGCAGCGATGCGCGCAACCGGCCGAAGCAGGCGCTGCCGGAGTCGATTTGCGTGGCCGAGTATGCGCCGTATTCCGCGCTGCTGCCGAAGGCGCGGATGGTGGTGCACCAGGGCGGCGTGGGAACCACCGCGCAATGCCTGCGCGCGGGCAAGCCGATGCTGATTATGCCCTACTCGCACGACCAGCCGGACAACGCGCGGCGAATGCGGCGGCTGGGCGTGGCGCGGACGATTGCGAAGAGCGACTACCAAGTGGAGCGCGTGGCGCGCAAGGTGCGCGCGCTGCTGGACGAGCCGGAGTTTGCCGGGAATGCACGGAAGGCCGCCGCCGAGCTTGCGCAGGAGGACGGAGTGAAGACGGCCTGCGACGCGCTGGAGGCACTGCACGCGAAGACGCGATAGGGCGCTATCGGTTGCCCTGTCACCAGTCGAGATTGGCATTTGTGCTTTCCCACTCATGCGCAAAAGACGCGCATGAATGGGGCACCCAGATTTTTGTTCACTCTTGAATAGAAAATGCTCCGGCGCTTACACCCATTCGCCCTGGCGCATGAGCGGCTCGGCGGTGCCGGTGGCGGTGATGCCGTCGATGTCGAGCTGGCCGGAGCCGATCATCCAGTCCACGTGAATGAGGCTGTCATTCGCGCCTTTGGCCCCGAGCTGCTGGGGCGTGAGCTTGTCGCCGTCGCGCACGCAGGAGGAGTAAGCCTGGCCGAGCGCGATGTGGCATGCGGCGTTTTCGTCAAAGAGCGTGTTGAAGAAGAGCATGCCGCTGGAGGCGATGGGCGAGGAGTGCGGCACGAGCGCGACTTCACCAAGGCGGCGCGCGCCGTCGTCGGTGTCAATGAGTTTGCGGAGGACGTCTTCGCCGCGCGTGGCGTGGGCTTCGACGATGCGGCCGGCCTCAAAGCGGACCTGGATGCCTTCAATCATGGTGCCCTGGTGGGAGAGCGGCTTGGTGGCCGTGACGGTGCCGTCGGCGCGGTCCTTGTGGGGCGTCGAGAAGACTTCTTCCGTGGGCATGTTGGGGATGCAGTAATTGCCGTTGCCGGCGGTGGTGCCGCCGCCCAGCCAGAGATGATCGTCGGCGAGGCCGAGACGGAAATCGGTGCCGGGGCCGCGATAGTGCAGCGCGGAGTAGCGCTTTTCATTCAGGATTGCGGCGCGCTTGTGCAGCTCGGCGTCGTGCTGCTTCCATGCGGCGACGGGATCACCGAAGTTGATGCGCGTGGTTTGGAAGATGGCCTCCCACAGGCGCGCCATGGCCGCGTCCGGCGCCAGATCAGGGAACATGGCGGCGGCCCATGCGGGCGTTGCGCCGGCGACGATGGTCCAGTTGATTTCGTGGCGGGTGATGAGCTCGAGCGCGGGACGGTAGGCCTTGGAGACGGCGCGATTGGCGCGGCCGACTTTGTCCGGATCTTCATTGGAGAGCAGCGAGGGGTTTGCTCCGGCGATGGCCAGGCGAGCCGCGCCGCTTTTGAAAGCCGCGCCCATGCCGTCATAGAGCCAGCCGGCGGCGTGGTCAAAGCTCGCGTCGGGCGCGAAGCGATAGCGCATGAGGGCGGCTTCATCGTCGGCGTAGAGCACGGTGACGAGTGATGCGCCGGCGCGGTAGGCCTGCTCCGTGATGCGGCGGGCGAGCGGAACGGAGTCAAGCGAAGCGGTCATGACGAGTTCCTGGCCGGGCGTGAGGCCCAGGCCCACGCGCACGGCAACCTGCGCGAGCATGTCGAGTTTTTCCTGGTGCGTGCGTTCGACGGTGGTTGTGGCGGATTGCGTCATGATACGTTGTGCTCCTTTGAATATGAGGAAACGGTTGCGGCGCGGGCCGCGCAAAAGCCGCGCCTGTGACCATGATAGCGAGCGACGCTCCGCTAGGCGAAGCAGCCGGCGCCGGCTTTGGCGAGTGCGGCTTTCAGGTCGCGCATGCTGATGCGGCTCGAGGCTTCCGCCGTGCCCGCGCCGCGCCAATGCGTCTCAAGGCTCACGGCGTAGTGGTAGCCGTCGCGCATGAGCGCACGAAGCTGGCCGGTCCAGTCGACGACGCCTGTGCCGACGGGCGCCCACTGCCACTTGCCGCCGGGCTTGCGCACAACATTTTTCGCGTGGCAGTGGCCGATGCGGTGCTTGGGCAGCAGATTGTATCCGTCGGGATAAGGATGGCTGCCGGCGAAGGTGGCTGCGTTGCCGGGATCCCAGTTGAGCATGAAGTTGGGCTCGGGAATGGCGGCGAGGGTGGCCGCGGCCTCAGCGCCGGTGGCCGTGTTGCAGTCCATTTCGTTTTCGAGCAGAAGAATGAGGTTGTGCTTCGCGCATTTTTGCGCGGCGCGGCGCAGGGTTTCGTTCATCTGGCTGCGATAGGGCGCGACGTCGTCGAGACGCCAGAAGTCAAAGCAGCGGATGCGACGGGTCTTGAACATTTTGGCGAGATCGATGCAGTGGTCGAGGAGCGCGTCCTGCTGCTTGAAGTCGAAATCGGCGTGGAACTCCGCGGTGCGCGGGCTGAAGCGCGACCGGGGCGCGCCGGGCCAGGAGACTTTGTAGAGCGGGCTGGCGATGTCCGTGACGTGCAGGTGATATTTGGCGAGAAGGTCGCGGGTTTGCGCCAGCTCAGCGGCGTTGAGGCTGGTGAGGTTCTTGTTCCACATGCCGCGCAGTTCAATCCACTGGAGGCCGAAGTCGTGCGCGGCGACGTGGCAGGCGTGGTCAAAGTCCTGCGAGATTTCGTCGTTGATCACGGAGACGCGGAAGGGACAGCTTGCGTGGGCAAGGCGCGGCATGGCGGCGAAGGCCGCGGCCGCGGCGGATGCGCCAAGGAAGGAACGGCGGGAAACGGGCATGAGCGGACTCCTGAAGAAGTGCAAGGCGCGCGTTACTGCGCGGGGTAGTCGACGGTTTTGCCGGTGCGCGTGTTGGTCACGGAGAAGCGGCCGCTGGCGTGTGCGACGACCTTGAAGGATGCGCCGTCGGGGCTGCCCTGCATGTTGGCGATGAGCGGCGCGGCGCTGTTGTGCGCGGCGTCAGAGCCCTCGGCGTAGTGCAGCATGTAAAGCGCCTTGAGGCCGGGGCTGTCGTGCACGGTTTGCCAGGCCTGGGGCATGCCGGCCTTGTGCGCGCCATTGTCCATGATGGCCACGACGGGATGAATGGCGTCGACGAGTGCGTGGGAGTTGGAGAGGTTCATGCCGTGGTGATTGACGAGGTAGAGCTCGACGGGTCCGATGGGATTGCGCGGGCAGACGAGCGCAACCTCCTTTGCGCCCGTGAGGTCGCCGAGATCGAGAAAGCTGAATTTGCCATAGCGCAGCAGCAAGCCCGTGGAGCGCGCGTTCTCAGTGGGGTCAACGGGCCATTTCGGTTCGCCGGCGCAATAGGGATTGGGCTGCGGCGGGATGCCGGGGACGGCGTGGATGTGCGCGCCATCGGCGGCGAGTACGACGATGCTGAGGCCGGGGATGGAGATGGTGTCACCGGGTTTGACGATGCGGCGTGGAATGTTTTTCTGCTTGAGGGCCTGGAGATAGACGGCGTAATTGTGGCGCGTGTTGTCGGAGTCCTCGCGATTGGGGCCGTGATCGAGGAACTCGCCCACGTGTACGCGCTGGACGAGATTGGGAATGCCGCCGGCGTGGTCCACGTGATAGTGGGTGATGAAGACCTTGTCGAGGCGCGTGATGCCGGCGTCGTGCATGGCGGCCAGGATGCGATCGGCGTCGCGGCCGTTGTGGCCGGACCAGCCTGTGTCCACAAGCATGGAGTGGCCGGAGGGCGCGACGATGAGCGTGGACTGGCCGCCTTCCACGTCGATGGCGTAGATGCGCAGGCTGGCGGCATGTTTTGGCTGCGCGGAGAGAGGTGCAGAGAGATGTGTGGCGAGCGCGCAGAAGAGAGCGAAGGTTGCGGCGAGCGCAAGGAAGCGCCGCGGCTTGCGCGCGTGTGCATGTGCGGGATGCGGAGAAGAATGGGCGATTCGCATTTGCGGAGCAGTGTACTGCGCGCGGGGCGGGAATGGGAAACAGGGCGCGTATGGTGTGAGTGGAGCGTGAAAAATGGCGTGGCTGGCCACGAATTTGGCGCCGGGCGCATCCCACTGAAGAGAAGCAGCGCAGAAATTCTTCCAGCTATAACAATCGAACGCGAGGAGAAGACGATGCAGCGATTGAAAGGAAAGGTCGCGATTGTGACCGGGGCAGGATCGGGAATTGGGCAGGGGATTGCCGAGCGGCTGGGTTGCGAAGGCGCAAAGGTGATTGTGGACTATGTGGGTGACGCGGCGGGCGCGCAGGCGACGGAGAAGGCGATTGAGGCCGCGGGCGGCGAGGGCGAGATTGTGCCGGCCGATGTGACCAGGACCGGCGACGACCGCAGTCTTGTGGACGAGGCATGGAAGCGCTTCGGCTCGGCCGACATTCTGGTGAACAATGCGGGCATGGAGCACAAGGCGGACTTCTGGGATGCGACGGAGGCCGATTACGACAAGGTGCTGGCGGTGAATCTGCGCGGGCCGTTCTTTTTGACGCAGGCGTTTGTGCAGCGGCTGCGCGCCGCGAAAAAGCCGGGACGCGTGGTGAACATCAGCAGCGTACATGAGGACATGGCCTTTCCCGGCTTTGCCACTTACTGCTGCAGCAAGGGCGGGCTGCGCATGCTCATGCGCGACCTGGCCGTGGAGTTGGGGCCGCTGGGCATTACGGTGAACAATGTTGCGCCGGGCGCGATTGCAACGCCCATCAACACGGCGCTGCTGAACGACAAGCCGAAGTTGGCGGCGCTGCTTGAGAAGATTCCGCTGGGGCGGCTGGGCACGCCGCAGGATGTGGCGGGACTGGTGACGTATCTCGCATCGGACGAGGCGTCGTATGTTTCCGGCGCAACATTTGTAATTGACGGCGGGCTGATGCGGAGTTATCACGAGCAATAAGTGAAAGAGGAACGATGGCGGCAAGGATTGAAGACTATGCGGTGATTGGCGACTGCGAAACGGCGGCGCTGGTGTCAAAGGATGGGTCGATTGACTGGCTGTGCTGGCCGTACTTCTGCTCAGATGCGTGCTTTGCGGCGCTGCTGGGCACCCAGGAGAACGGCTACTGGAAGATTGCGCCGGCGGCCGGCGAGTGGGATGCGAAGCGGCAATATCGCGAGGGCACGCTGATTCTGGAGACGACCTTTGAGCAGGAGGGCGGCGCGCTGCGCGTGACGGACTTTATGCCGATTCGCGGCGGCAATGCGGACCTGTTCAGAATTGCGGAGTGCGTGCGGGGCAGCGTGGATGTGCGCATGGAGCTGGCGCTGCGCTTCGACTATGGCCGCACGGTGCCGTGGGTCACGCGGATTCCGGGAGGCTTTCGCGCGATTGCGGGGCCGAACCTGGCGGTGCTGCAGGCCTCGGTTGAGGTGCGCGGCGAGGAGTTGAAGAGCGTGGCGGAGTTTACGCTGCGCGAGGGCGAGCGACAATGGTTCACGCTGACTTATGGAGATTCCTTCCGCCCGGACCCCAGGCCGGTTTCGCTCGAGCCGGCGCTCGAGGCCACGGAGCACTTCTGGAAGCACTGGACGTCCAAGTTGAAATATGAGGGGCGGTATCGCGAGGCGGTGGAGCGCTCGCTGATGGCGCTGAAGGCCATGACGTTTCGAGCCACCGGCGGCATTGTGGCGGCGGTGACCACGTCACTGCCTGAGGCGATTGGCGGGCCGCGCAACTGGGACTACCGCTACTGCTGGCTGCGCGACACCACGTTTACGCTGCTCGCGCTCTCGAACGGCGGCTACTTTGAGGAGGCGGCGGCGTGGCAAAGCTGGCTGCTGCGGGCGCTGGCCGGCAGCCCTGACCAGGTGCAGATTATGTACGGGCTGAAGGGCGAGCGGCAACTGGTGGAGTGGGAGGTGGACTGGCTCGGCGGCTACGAGGGGTCGAAGCCGGTGCGCATTGGCAACGCGGCCGCGCGGCAGGTGCAACTGGATATCTACGGCGAGATGATGGACAGCTTTTTGCATGCGCAGCACAGTCTGTTTCGCCACCC
>DASUAU010000033.1:0-36564 GCA_035763705.1 Occallatibacter sp.
GCAAATTCCAGCGGGACCGCGCTGGACGGGCTTATGCCGGCGGATTTTGTGCATGCGCGCTCGGGCGTGCATTACCGGATTGCAGAGCGCGACGGACAGGTGTGGCTGCACTTTGAGCGGCAGAGCCCGACGGCGGAGCGCAGCCTGAACGGCGAGCGCCGGCTGCTCTACTTTGTGGGCTCGGGCGATCGCGGGCGGACGTATCTGTTTGAGCAGGACGGCTACTGGTTCGAGTCGCCCATCAACTGGTACGCGAAAAAGCGCGTGTGGGACATGGCGCCGAATAAGCTGGCGGCGACCGAGATGCCGCTGACAATGGAGGTGGACGCGGGCTGCCTGCACTGCCATGTCTCGGGCGTGCAGAAGCCTTTGCCGGGTGCGCGGAACCATTTTGCAGGAAGGCCGTTCACGGCCGGCGGCGTAACGTGCGCCAGTTGTCATGGCAATGGACGCGCGCATGTGGCCAGTGGCGGCAAGACGCCGATGCTGGACCTGACGAAGCTGGCGGGAGTACGGCGCGACTCGATTTGCCTGAACTGCCACCTGGAGGGCCAGGCGATGGTGGAGCGGAGAGGGAAACGACTGGCGGACTTTCGGCCGGGAGATGATCTCTTCCACTACGCGCTCTACTTTGCGTACAAGAGCGACGAACCGACAGGCGGGCGCGCGAGCAGCCAGTGGGAGGCGCTGCTGCGCAGCCGCTGCATGCGGGAGTCAGGCGGCAGGATGACTTGCACCACGTGCCACAATCCGCATGGCGACCCCCGGCCGGGCCCGCGGCGCGTGGCGTTCTTCCGGCAGAGGTGTTTGCAGTGCCACAACACGCAGGGCTTTGCCGCGGCGCATCACGCGGAGCAGCCGGACTGCACGGCATGCCACATGGCGCGGCTCAAGTCGAGCGACATTGCGCACGCGCAGATCACCGACCATTGGATTCGCGTGGAGCCGCGCGCGGAGCCGCCGGTGAAGCCTGCGACGGAAGGCGCGCTGGCGGTGGTGGGCGGTGCACTCGCGGAGGATGGCGGCCAGAATCGCAATATGGATCGCGATTTGGGGCTGGCCTATGCGCAGATGGCCGAGCGCGGCGACGCCCAGGCCGGCGTGCGCGCGCTGACGATGCTGCTGCGGGCTGAAAAGGAAGAGCCGGACGCGGCAAAGGACAGCGAGCTACATACGGAGATAGGCTTTCTGGACCAGGAAGCAGGCAAGACCGATGCGGCGGAGCGGGAGTATCGCGCGGCGCTGGCGGCGAATGCAGAGGACTCGGCGGCTGCGGGCGATCTGGCGTTGATTGAGGCCGGACGCCACCAGACCGCCGCGGCGGTGGCAAGGTTGCGGAAGGTTTTTGCCGGCGACCCGGCGCAGGTGCAGGCGGGCATGGACCTGGCCGTGCTGGAATGTGGGCTGGGCAAGCGCGACGATGCGCTCTCCACAGTGAAGCGGGTGCTGGCGTTTTCACCCGACGACGAGCAGGCCAAGCGCTTTGCCATGCGGGTGATGCTGGGCAGGATGCCGTGCGCGGGAAACGGCCGGTAACACGCCATGCCGCGGGGCGGGAAAGCCATGGAATTGCTCGGGAAACCCGGGAAAATGTCCTACCGCGCGAGGGTTACGGAGCGGACAAATGGTGGTCAGGGAGAGGCAAACTCGTACCGCTGGGCGGAAGATGAGCGAGTCGGATGGCTGGGCGTGAAAATAGAGGGATAGCGGTCGGAAAAGCGGGAGAAATGTACTTATAAGTATAAGATTACAATCGATTTATGAGCATTCAGGCCGTCATGAGAAACGGCTGGCACGGCGTGGCGGAGCAGGCGGCATCATCGGGCGGTTTTGCTGGCAAAGGGTCACTGAGAGGCCGTCCGATAGCACACAGAAAATGATATGACAAAATAAGGAGACGCCCGAGGTGGCATCGCTGAAGTGGCAAGGGGTGGGACCGTATGCTCGGGTGTGATACGTCCGTTGAGGAGCCGAAGACGACGGTGGAAAACCCAAACTAAAACGATTTAATTGAGCAAGATAACGGGATTCAGGCCGCCTTGGAGATATGTTTGAGGGAGCGCGGAGGCCGAATGTAAAGGTTTCCATGGATTGATATATCGTTTACTGGATTCCTTGCCGCATTTTTCTTGATGGAAGACGTTGACAGGCATGATTTTCATTCGCTATCGTTGCGGCTGGTGCCGGGGTACGCCTTTTCAGCTCTCATGGATACCAATTTTTAGGGGGCGGCGGCCACGGGAAAATTCTACGCAAACCAGCCACAGCGGCGGGGGAGCCTTGCACGACGAGTAGCCGAAAATCACAACCTGCCGCGAGGCAGAGTCCACACAAGTTCATACACAAGGACCACAGGCGTTTTTAGGAGACCGCATGAATAAGAGACTGCGTTCAGCACTTGTGCTGACCCTGTTTGCCTGCGCGAGTTTGCTTTTGGTAGTTCCCGCACAGGCGCAGTCGGTGTACGGTTCGATTTTTGGAACAGTCACCGACGCGAGCGGAGCCGCCATTCCCGGCGCGACGATCACGGTAAAGGACGAAAGCAAGGGAACGATCGTTACCGCGACATCGAACGCATCAGGCGACTACAGCGTTCCGCACCTCATCCCCGACGTCTACGACCTGACGGCGACGGCGAAGGGATTCCAGAGATTTGTGGCGAAGGGCATCGCGGTGCTGGCGGACACAGCGCCGCGCATCGACCCCACGATGCAGGTGGGCGGATCGGCCACGACGATTACCGTAAACGCGGACCAGCAGCCTGAGTTGAAGACGGACCGCGCGGACGTATCGACGGTCTTCAATCAGCGGCAGATGGAAACCCTTCCGGTGGGCGACCAGAACTTCACCGGCATGCAGCTTCTGCTTCCGGGCGCGCAGCTTCTGGGCTGGTCGCATGCTGCCGATGAAAACCCACAGGGTTCAAAGCAGATTCAAATAGACGGCCAGGCCTTCGGCGGCACGGCTTTCGAGCTGGACGGCACCGACAACCAGGACCCGATTCTGGGCATCATCGTCATCAACCCCACGACGGACGCGGTGACGGAAACCAAGATTACGACGCAGAACTTTGACGCTGAGCTTGGCAAGGCCGTATCTGCTGTGGTGACGGCGCAGACGCGCTCCGGCACGAACAGCTTCCACGGCGACGCGTATGACTTCCGCACCGGCAATGCCAACCTGGCGCGCGATCCGTATTCTCAGCCGCCTGTCCCGGGTTCCATCCCTCCGGGGCTGAAGAACCGCTTCGGCGGATCGATTGGCGGACCGATCATGAAGAACAAGGCGTTCTTCTTCTTCAACTTTGAAGGCCAGCGGCAAAAGGTGGGCACTTCAGCCGCCGATACGCTGCCGACCAACAACCTGACAGAATCCTGCCTTGGCAATACGCTGGGCTCCGGTTCTGGCGGAATTGCCGGCTGCGACTTCAGCGAGTACAAAACGCAGCTGGGCGCGGCAGGCACCATTTACGACAATTCGAGCGGAACACCCACGGCATTCCCGAACAATGTGATCCCGACGGATATGCTTTCGCAACAGGCACTGGCGCTGCTGACGTACCTGGAGCCCTACACCAAGGACGTGACACTGGGCGGCAAGGGCGGAGTAAACGGACTGGACAGCAACTTCCACGAGAGCGGCACCGGCCTATTCAACGCCAACCAGTGGACAGAGCGTGTGGACTACTCGCTGAGTGAGAAGGCACACGCCTTTGAGCGGTTCTCCCGCTTCACCGATATCCTGTCGGGTACGGTGATGTTCGGCGACGCGGGCGGCCCCGGCTTCGGCATCGGCGGCTACGGCGGCAACTCGAACGGCGCCAACGACAGCCTTGCCTCCGGCATGGATATCGCCATCAGCCCGACACTGCTGACGGACTTCCGGCTGGGTTACTACCGCTACAACGTGATCGACTCCAAGCACGACCAGAGCACGGAGTTCGCCAACACGCTCAACATTCCGGGCATCAATCTGGGGACCTACTTCACGGGCGGCTCTCCAGGCTTCTTCATCGGCACGGTGCCGAGCGGCAGCACGCAGCCGCTTTATGGCGACGGCCTGAACGTGAACCGCTGCAACTGCCCGCTAACCGAGCGCGAAGACCAGTTCCAGATTGTGAACAACTGGACGAAGATTGTGGGCAACCACACCTTCAAGGCCGGCTTTGACCTGCGCTATGCCCGCAACCTGCGCGTTCCTTCAGACAACGATCGTGACGGCCTGCTGAACTTCTCGGCTGGTCCGACGTCGGATCCTGCAAACACTTCAGGTGCAGGCGGTCTCGGCTTCGCCACCTTCATGCTGGGCGACGTGACCAGCTACAACCGTTACGTCTCCACCTCAACCAATGCGAAGGAGTTCCAGAAACGGACCTTCTTCTATGCGCAGGACACCTGGCGCGTGACGCACAACCTAACTGTGAACTATGGACTTCGCTATGAGATCTATTTCCCAGAGGCGGTGAACGCCGCAGGCAACGGTTCGCTGCTGAACCTGGAGGACGGCTACCTGCACGTGGCCGGCATCGGGGGCATCGGTTCCAACATGGGTTGGGGCTGGAGCGTTTCCAAGATGTTTGCCCCGCGCGCGGGCGTGGCTTACCAGCTTGACGACAAGACGGTAATCCGCGCAGGTTATGGACGGAGCTTCGATATCGGCGTGTTCGGTTCCATCTTTGGACACACGGTGACGCAGAACCTGCCTGTCCTGGCCAACCAGCAGATCAACCAGCCGACGACAACGGCGGCTGCGTTTACCCTGGCGAATGGCCCAACCGCCTATGTTCCGATCGCTGTGCCCCAGAACGGCCTGCTGCCGAACCCCGGCTCTCAGGTCTCGTCCAAGGCTCGTCCGAACCCGCTCAACTTCCCAACGATCGATGCGTGGAACCTGAGCGTGCAGCGTGCGCTGACGCCGACCATGACCCTGACTTTGGCGTATGTGGGCAACAAGGGCACGCATACCCTGGGCGACGGCGATGGCAACAGCACCAACCCGAACGAGGCAGCGATCAACCTGCCGGCCAAGTACTCAGCGAACGGACAGACACTGCACTACGATCCCACGGTTGCGGGCGGCACCATTGCCCCCGACGGCGGAACCGACACCTCGAACTTCCTGCAGCGGTACTACGCATATAGCCTGCCCGCCTGCCAGGACGCCAACTACACAACGCCGAACGAGCCATTTGTGACGAGCGGCATGTGCGGCTGGACGAACAGCATCCAGTACAACGGTGACAACCAGAACACTGAGTTCGACGCGTTGCAGATTACCCTTGCACAGCAGTTCCACGACGGTTTCTCCTTCACGACGAACTATCAGTGGGCAGCCGCATTCGATGACCAGAGCGGCTACTACACCTGGGACCACAACATCACACACGGACGCGACCAGAACACGCGCAAGCAGCAGGTTACCTGGTATGGCAGCTATGACCTTCCCTTTGGCCACGGCAAGCAGTTTGCCGCAGGGGCCAACCGCATGCTGGATGAGCTGATTGGCGGCTATCAGTTGGGCGGTGTGTTGAACTGGTCCAGCGGTTTGCCGTTCACGTTGAGCTACAACGAGTCGGCATCCAATGTTCCGGGCAGCGCGCCGAACTGGCCAAGCTCGAACAATGGCGCCACGATGAAGACCAGCCTGACGTCCTTCGATCCCGGCACGGCGTCCCGCACCTTCTACACGGCGCAAACGGCGAACCTGACCGATCCTGCTGCCAACAGTGAAGGCACCGGAGTCTTTGTGAATCCGGGCCTGGACATGATCGGTAACGTTCGCCGCAACACCTACTTCGGTCCTGCATTCTTTAACACGGACCTCGCTCTCACTAAGACGTTCCCCATCCACGAGCAGATTGCAGCCAAGTTCCGCATGGATGCGTTCAACGCCTTCAACCACATCAACGCGGGCAACCCGGGTGGCAACATCGAGTCGGATGGCAGAATTACGTCGGAAGCACCCGGTGGAGCGCCACGCCAGCTCGAATTCTCCCTTCGCGTTCAGTTTTAATTCCGCGGGAGGAGCCGCAAACCAATGGAGGGGAGCTTCGGCTCCCCTCCTTTTTCGTGGCGCGTGGCCGCCTTTGGACAGGGGCGGCGTAGCTGCGGCGTGCCGGCGCGGCAGTACACTTTTTGAAGGCAGGGTTGTGGATGGCTCGCACTTTTGGCATTGCAGTGGTTCTGGCGTGTGGATGGCTGGTGTGCGCGGCGCAGGATCCTGCTCCCAAGGCAGCGAACGCGGCGCCGGAGCCGGCGCCGACATTTGCGTCGGCGGAAGCGCTGGCGCACCAGGGCCGACTGGATGTCGCGCTGCACGAACTGAAGACGCTTGCCGCCCAGAATCCGGTTCCGCAGGGCGTGGAGCGGTTACGCGGCATTATCTTTTACCAGAAGAACGAATTTCCCCAGGCGATCAACGCGTTCAGCAAGGCGGAAGCGCAGGACCCCAAGGATCGCGAGTCAATTGAGATGCATGGCGTGACGCTGTTCCGGATGGGGCATGTGCCGGAGGCGATTCCGTATCTGGAGCGCGCGCGGACGCCGGTGGAGACGGCCAACATCGATCCGAATTACGTGCTGGCGCTGTGCTACGCCGACGTGCAGCGGTACGATGACTCGCGACATGCGTTTGCCGCGCAGTTCGGCTTTGCGCCGGATTCCGCGCGGGCCTACCTGCTGGCGGGGCGGATGTTTCTGCGGCGGGAGCTGCGCGACGAGGCGGCGGCGCAGGCGGAGAAGGCACTTGCGCTGGACCCCAAGCTGCCGCTGGCGCACGAGCTGCTGGGCGAGGTGGCACTGGCGCGGGGCGATGTGGCGGGGGCGATTCGCGAGCTGGAAGCCGAACGCGCAATCAATCCGATGGAGCCGAGCATTTACGACAGGCTGGGCGACGCATACCTGCGCAGCGGCGAGTACACGAAGGCGGAGACGGCGCTGAACCGCGCGGTGCTGCTGGAGCCGAATTCGACCGGGCCGTTCATCCTGCTGGGCGAAACATTCCTGAAGCTGAACCATCCGATTACAGCGCTGCACTATCTGGTGCATGCGGTGCATATGGATCCGTCGAATTATGTGACGCACAACCTGCTGGGGCAGGCCTATCGCGCGGTGGGGGACCGGCTGGCGGCTGGGCAGGAGTTCAAGACGGCGGTGGAGCTGCAGCACCAGGGCGACCAGAAGCCCGCGGGAAAGTAGTGGATGAGAGGAATGCGCGCAGGCAGGTGGATTGCAGCGGCGGTGCTGGCATTGGCCGCGGCGATGGCGATGCATGGCCAAAGCGCGAGGCGCGAGGAGCCGCGCACGCTGAAGGAGGCCGACCGGGCTTTTCACGAAGGCTATGCGGCGCGGCAGGAGGGGAACCTGGAGCTGGCGCGCAAGAAGTTTGCCGAGGTGGTGCAGCTGGAGCCGGGGATTGCCGAAGGGCATGAGGCGCTGGGCGCGGTGCTGGTGCAGATGGGGCGCGTGGAGGAGGCGATTCCGGAGTATGAGGCGGCGGAGCGATTGAAGCCGCACGACGCGGCGATTGAGGCGAATCTGTCGCAGGCGCTGGCGCAGACGGGCCAGGCCGCGAAGGCGATTCCGCACTTTGCGGCGGCGTTGCGGCTGGATGCAGCGGAGGGCAGGAGCGGAACGGCGGTTCGCACTGCGCAGTTTTATGACGCGTATGGCCGCGCGCTGGCGGCGGTGGGAAGGCCCGGCGAGGCGCTGAAGCAGATGGAAGCCGAGGAAAGGTTGGCTGGCCGGAGCGCGAAGCTGGAGGACGCGATTGGCTCGCTCTTTGCGCAGCAGAAAAATTGGGAGGAGGCGCAGAAGCATTTTTCCGCGGCGCTCTTGCTGGATCCAAAGCTGGTGAGGGCGCGCGTGCATTTGGGGATTGTCTATCGCGAAGAGCAGGACCTGCCGGACGCGCTGGCGATGCTGGAAGGCGCGGCGAAAACCGAGCCGCCGGATGCCGATGCGCTGATGGAGTATGGCCGGACACTTGCGAATGCGGGACGCGACGAGGATGCGGCGGCGGAGTTTGAGGCCGCGCTGAAGGCGAACGCGAAGCAGCCTGGAGCGGCGCTGGCGCTGGCGATGACGCTGCAACGGATGGGCAGGCAGAAGGATGCACTTCCGTGGTTTGAACAGGCGCTGGCCGAGGAGCCGAAGAATGCGAGCGTGCTGACGAATCTGGGCCTGGCGCTGACCCTGACGGGAAACGCAAAGGCGGCGCTGGAGGACTTCAATCGCGCACTGGCGCTGGAGCCGGATGACGCGGTGGTGTGGAAGGATCTGGGCGTGGCGCATTTGCAGCTCTCGGCGTTTGATGATGCGATCCAGAACTTTGAGCATGCACTGAAGCTGGACCCGAACGATCCGGAACTGCACTATGACCTTGGGCTCTCCTACAAATTCAAGGACCGGTTCGACGATGCGATTCGGGAGCTGACGCGCGCGGGCGACCTTGACCCCAAGCTGCCTGATCCGCCGTACACGCTGGGAATCCTGCTGATGCAGCTTGGCCGGCTGGATGCGGCGGTGGCGCAGATGAAAAAGGCCGTAGCCCTGCGGCCGAACGATGGCGATGCGTGGGCGATTCTGGGCAGCACGCTCAAGCAGGATTCGCGATTGCCGGAGGCAACCGAAGCGCTGAAGAAGGCGATTCCGCTGCTGCCTCGGCAGCCGGGACCGCGCGTGACGCTGGCCGGCGTTCTGGCGGAGGAGGCGGCGAACCTTGCAGACCAGGCGAATGCGGCCGCGGCCCAGGGCGACACAAAGAAGGCCGACGCACTGCGCGCGCAGATGAAGGATTTGCGCGTGCAGGTGGTTGCGCTGCGGCGTGAGGGCGCTGTGCTGGCGCGAGCGGCGGTGAGCAGGCAGCAGGCGAATTTCGCCATGAATGCAGGCAACAGTCTGATGCTGCGTGGGCAGATTGCCGACGCGATCAGCCGCTATGAGCAGGCTGCGGCGGCGGACCCGACATGGGCTGAGCCGCACCGGCAACTGGCGATTGCTTATGAGCGGCAGGGGCGCGCGGCAGAGGCGGCGCAGGAGCGCGCGAAAGCCGACGCACTGGACAGAACGCAGCCCAGCGCGCAGCCGGCGAAGGACGCGCCGGGCAGAGCGCAGTAGAGGCGCGACTCAGGCGGCGTCAAGGTCAGAGGTTTGTGTGCCGAGGGTCTCCGGCAGAAACCATCCGGCGATGGCGGCGGCAAGAAAAGCCACCGCGCTGGCGAGAAAAGCCCACGCGAGGCCGAAGTGCTGGCTGAGTGCGCCGATGGTGAAGGGGGCGAGAGCGCTGAGCCCTCGGGCTACGTTGTAAGAGATGCCGAGGGCGGTGGCGCGGGCCTGGGTGGGAAAGAGCTCGCTGCCTAGAATGCCGGAGCCTGTGAAGAAGCCTGTTCCGAAAAATGCGGCGATGGATGCGAAGAGAAGGATCAGCGACGGCTGGCGCGCGGCGGCGAGACAGGGCACGGCGAGCGCGGCGCAGAGGAGATAGCCGAGGAAGGCGGGCCGGCGGCCAAAGCGGTCCGCGACCAGGCCAAAGCAAAGATAGCCGGGCAACATGCCGAATAGATTGAGCGTGACAAGGAACCCGGTGAGGCCGAGAGCGTGAAAGCCGCGACCGCCCTGCGCGACGGGCAGGATGAGGTACGCGGGAATCCAGGTGAAGAGGCCCCACCAGGCGAACATGCCGAAGGTGTTGGCGAGAGTGAGCAGGGCGAGCGGGCGCAGCGAACCACGCAGGGCAAGGCGCAGGGCGCGAGGGCTTTGGCCGGTTTGGGTTTTGGCGCGGGCCTGTTGCCAGATGGGCGGCTCGGGCACGTGGGACTGGATCCATAAAACAAGCGCGGCGGGCAGCAGGCCGGCGAAGAAGACCCATCGCCAGCCGGCGTGGGTGAGGATGAGCTCGGCCACGACGGCGGCGAGCGCGTAGCCGACGGCCCAACTGCTTTGGACGAGTGCAAGGGCGCGGCCGCGAAGCGCGGCGGGCCAGGTTTCCGCCACGAGGGCGGCGCCGGTGTTCCACTCGCCGCCCATGCCCAGACCGAGCAGGAAACGAAAGACGGCGAGAGCGAGAATGCTGGTGGAGAGTCCGCAGGCGAAGGTGAAGACGGAGTAGACGAGGATGCTTGCGGCAAGCATGCGGCGGCGGCCGAAGCGGTCCGCGAGCAGGCCGAAGAAGAGACCGCCGAGGGCCGAGGCGACGAGAGTGAGCGCGTTGAGCAGGCCGGCTGTGGAGCGGCTCATGGAGAAGGCGCGCATGAGCGTGGCCAGCACGATGGAGTAGAGCATGACGTCAAAGGCGTCGAGCATCCAGCCGAGCGCGGCGGCGAGGACCACGCTGCGCTGCGCGGGCGTGGCGCGGCTCCAGCGGAAGGATTCGGGGGGCGGCGTGGGCTGGGTCATGCGGATGCGCGGGCAACGTTGCGTCTGGAATCCACTCTCTCATCGAAGTCTCGAGCGGGTCTACAGAAATAGAGCGGCAACTGATATGTTGGCATTGCCATGGCTCCACGAAGCGCGCGACTGCGAATTGCGATTGACACTGGCGGGACGTTTACCGATTGCGTGTATCGCATGGGCGGACGCGTGGAGGTGCTGAAGCTGCCGTCAACGCCGAAGGACCCGGGGCGCGCGATTCTGATGGCGATTGCGCAGATTGCCCAACGCGCGGGCGCGCGGAGCTTGGAGGTTCGGCACGGAACGACGGTGGGCACCAATGCGCTGCTGGAGCGCAAGGGCGCGCGGGTGGCGTTTGTGACGACTGAGGGATTTGAGGACACGCCGGCACTGGCACGGCAGGCTCGGCCGAGCCTGTATGACTGGACCGAGCACAGGCCCGCGCCTCTGGCCGAGGCGGAGTGCTGCATTGGCGTGGCGGAGCGGGTGAGCGCTGAGGGCAAGGTGCTGCGCACGCCGGACGAGACGGAGCTGCGCGCGCTGCGAAAGAAGATTCGCGCATGCGGCGCGGAGTCGGTTGCGGTGTCGTTGCTGTTTGCGTTCGCGCATCCTGAGCACGAAAGGATGGTGGGCGAGGCGCTGGCGGAGCTGGGGATGCCGGTGTCGCTTTCGCACCGGATTCTGCCGGAGTTTCGCGAGTATGAGCGCGCGGCGACGGTGACCTTGAATGCGTATCTTGCGCCGAAGATGGCGACATATATAGGAAGGCTGGAGGTTGGGCTCGCGCAGCGGGATGCGCGTCTGAGCATCATGCAGTCGTCGGGTGGAATTCTGTCGGCGCGGGCGGCGGCGGAAGAGCCGGTGCGGACGATTCTGTCCGGCCCGGCGGGCGGCGTGATTGGCGCGCTGAGCGTGGCGCGTGCCGCGGGTGTGCAACGGCTGCTGAGTTTTGACATGGGCGGCACTTCGACAGATGTGGCCCTGCTGGATGCAGCGCTGGAGCTGCCCACGACGACGGAAGGCCTGGTGGCCGGGCTGCCGGTGGGCGTGCCGATGCTGGATATTCACACGGCCGGCGCGGGCGGCGGATCGCTGGCGTGGATGGATGCGGCGGGTGCGATGCAGGTGGGGCCGCAGTCGGCTGGCGCGGTTCCGGGCCCTGCGTGTTACGGACGCGGCAATGGTGCGACCGTGACGGACGCGAACCTGGTTCTGGGCAGGCTGCACGCAGAGCATTTTCTTGGCGGCGCGATGCGGCTGGATGCGGCGCGCGCTTATGCAGCGCTGGAGCGTGTGGGCGGCGCGGGATTTGCGAGTACGGAAGCACTGGCCGAGGGCGTGATTCGCGTGGCGAATGTACGCATGGAGAGCGCGCTGCGGAAGGTTTCCGTCGAGCGCGGGTTTGATCCGCGGGATTTTGCGCTGCTGGCCTTTGGCGGAGCGGGGCCGCTGCACGCGTGCGCGCTGGCTGATGCGCTGCGCATGAGGAGGGTGGTGATTCCGGCGGCACCGGGCGCACTTTCCGCGCTGGGGATTCTGGATGCGGATTTGCGGCGCGAGGTTTCCCGCACGGTGATGCAGGCGCCGGGGAGCGCAATGATTGCAGCGGCGTTTCGCGCGCTGGAGGCGGAGGCGCGCCGAGCATTTGCAGCGGAAGGCAGGCGGCCACGGCTGACGCGCATGGCGGATTTGCGCTATCACGGGCAGGGATTCGAGCTGCGTGTGCCCTGGAATGCACGCGCGGTGGAGGAGTTTCATCGGCTGCATGAGCGGCACTATGGATACGCGGACCGCGCGCGTGCGGTGGAGGTGGTGACGTTGCGCGTGCTGGGAGTGGTGGCCACGGCAAAGCCGCGTGCAGCGCATGCGAAGCTGACGCGCGGAGATGGCAAGCAGGCGCGGCTTGGGGTGCATCGCGTGTTTGAGGGCGGCAAGTGGAGAAGCGGCGCGCTCTTTGACCGCACGAGGCTGCGGCCGGGCGACAAGTTTGCGGGCCCGGCGGTGGTGACGGAGCTGAGCGCGACAACGTATGTGGCGATGGGATGGACGGCGCGCGTGGACGGGCCGACGAATCTGATTCTGGAACCGGCGAAGCGCGGAGGCAGGCGATGAAGAGTGCGACAGGCGCGAAGCGGCGGGCGCAAGCGAAAATGCAGGCTGTGCCGGATGCGGCGGAGATTGCCGTGGTGGGCCACGCACTGCACTCAGTGGCGGTGGAGATGGGCGCTGCGCTGCGCAGGACGGCATTCTCACCGAATATCAAGGAGAGGCGGGATTATTCTTCGGCGGTTTTCGCGGGCGATGGCGCGCTGATTGCGATGGGCGACGATATGCCGGTGCATCTGGGCTCGATGCCGATGAGCGTGCGGGCAGCGCTGGAGGCGATGGAGTTTGCGCCTGGCGACGTGGCGCTGTTGAATGATCCGTTTCGTGGGGGCACGCACCTGCCGGACATCACGATGGTTGCGCCGGTGTTTTTGCGCGGCGGTCGGCGGCCGGCGTTTTTTGTGGCAAATCGCGCGCATCATGCGGACGTGGGAGGGATGTATCCGGGGTCAATGGGGCCTTGCAGAGAGATTGCGCAGGAAGGGATAAGAATTCCGCCGGTGAAACTGATGCACGGCGGGCGGATGGATGTGGCGGTGCTGGGGATTCTGCTGGCGAATGTGCGCACACCGCGGGAGCGCGAGGGCGACCTGACGGCGCAGATGGGCGCATGCCGCGTGGGTGCGGCGCGCATGCTGGAGCTGGTGGAACGGTTCGGACATGCGCGGCTCAACCGCGGCGTGCAGGCGATGCTTGCGGGCTCCGAGCAGCTGATGAAGCAGGTGCTGGCGTCGCTGCCTGAGGGTGTGTGGGAGGCGGAGGATTTTCTGGATGACGATGGCGTGCGGCCGGTACGGGTGCGCATTTGCGTGGCGATAAGAAACGACGCGAAGCGCGGATGCGCGGAAGTGGATTTTGCCGGGACGGATGCGCAGGTGGCGGGCAGCGTGAACGCGGTGTATGCGATTACGTGGTCGGCTGTGTTCTATGTGCTGCGCTGTCTACTGCCCAAGGGTGCAATGGCCACGGCGGGGCTGATGCGGCCGGTGCGGGTGACGGCGCCGGCAGGCTCGGTGGTGAACGCGGTGGCGCCGGCGGCGGTGGCGGGCGGCAATGTGGAGACCTCGCAGCGGATTGTGGATACGCTGCTGCGGGCGCTGGCGCAGGCGCTGCCGGAGCGGATTCCAGCGGCGAGCGCGGGCACGATGAACAACCTTACAATTGGCGGCATCGATCCAAGAGACGGTGAGGGAAGTGGGCGCGCGTACACCTATTACGAGACAATTGCCGGCGGGCTGGGCGCGGGGCCGGAAGGTCCGGGTGCGAGCGCGCATCATGCGCACATGACAAACAGCCTGAACACGCCGGTGGAGGCGCTGGAGTATGCGTATCCGTTCAGGATGGTGCGCTACGCGCTGCGCAAGGGCTCGGGCGGCGCGGGCGTGCACTGCGGCGGCGACGGCGTGGTGCGCGAGCTCGAGTTGCTGAGTGACGCGCAGGTGACGCTGCTGGCGGATCGTCGGCTGGCGGGGCCATGGGGACTGGCCGGCGGCGAGGCGGGCGCTGTGGGCAAAACAACACTCTACGAGGGCAAAACGGAGCGTGAGCTCCCAGGCAAATGCACGCGGGAGCTTGCCGCGGGGAGCCTGCTGCGGGTGGAGTCGCCGGGTGGCGGCGGATGGGGTAAGCGCAAACAAACGGTTGACTAAGGAAGAAATTTGGAGGCAGGATTCACACCGCAACGGCATGCTGGCCGGGCCTGAGATACGAGAGATTGCACGCAAAAAATGGGGCAGTCCACTTTGTGCGTTAGGTTGCACATTGCGGGACCGCCCCGGTCGCAAACCTCAAGCATCGAGGAAAATGACAAAAATCATGAAGGCTCCGGGTCGCTCCACTGAAGCGTGACGATGGAATCGCGCGGTAGGGTGACCTGGAGCGCATTGTCCTGGATGCGGCATTCGACGGCGCGCTGTTCGCCCTGGTTTGTGAGGACGAGGACATAGGAGCCGTCCGGGTTGAGGAATGCCGTGTGGGCAATGCCAAAGGCGCCGCCGGAGCTGGCGAGCACGCGCGCACCGCGGCGAACCAGCTTTGCGTAATGTGCGAAGGCCCAGTATTGACCGCTGCGGGTGATTTCGCCGGTTTTTGAGTTGAGCGTGACGACGCCGCCACAACTGAAGGGGCCGATGTTGGGTTTGCCGTGCTCGTCGAGTAGCAGATTCCAACTGACGATGCATCGGGCCCAGTTGTTGAGGATGCCGGAGAAAGTGTTGGACCACATGGCCCAGTCTGTGGAGTACTTCGGGTCAGTGATGTCTGGACCGCCCTCGGTCCAATACATGCCTTTGGAAGGATAGGCGTTGTGCACGCGTGTCATGGCATCAGGCGCGCCGACGTAACCGTGCCATGCCACGCCGTCGACGAATTGGGCAAGCTCGGGATCACTGAGTTCGTCGAGAACGCGCCCCCAGAGACTGTAGTTGTGGTCGAGGATCCAGATCTTTGTGTCGATGCCGGCGGTGCGGAGTGCGGGACCGAGATGATCACGGACAAAGCCCATCTCGTATTCCTGGCCCCAGAGGCATGCGGGCATGCGGCCGTCCTGATTGGTGTCCACTTCATTCTGCGAGGTTACGGCATCAATGGGCACTCCGGCCTGCTTGTAACCCTGGAGAAACTTGACGAAGTATTGCGCGTAGGCGGCCAGGTACTTGTTCTGCATGGTGCCGCCGAGGAGCGAGTTGTTGGATTTCATCCAGCCGGGCGGGCTCCAGGGCGCGGAGAAAAGAAACATTTCGGGGTTCACACTGCGGGCTTCGCGCAGCGTGGGCAGGATGTAGGCGCGGTCGTGGTGAATGGAGAAGTGCGTGAGCGCGGGGTCTGGCGCGGGCGCATCGTCAAAGGAGTAGGCGGTGCGGGAGTAGTCGCTGGAGCCGATGCAGGTGCGGCCGACGGAGAGACGCAGGCCGGAAGGGCCGCAGAGTTCTTCGAGCAGTTGATGGCGCGCGGCCTCCGGCATTTGACCAAAGAGGTAGCAGGAAGCGTCTGTGAATGCTCCGCCGAAGCCAAGGATGCTTTGAAAGCGGCGCGAAGGGTCGACCGTGACGGCGCCGGGCGCGGGATTGGCCGAGGGAGTCCAGGAGTCGACAGCGAGCGGGGCGAAGCGGCGGTCTCCGGCGGTGATCCAGGCCAGGGGGGATGCGCGATGAGAAGACTGCGCAATTGCCGGGAAGCCGTCGAAGGCAGCGAGAGCGGCAAGCGCGGAGGAACGCAGTAGAAAACGGCGGCGGGAGGTATTCTGCATGGTATTTGCCAGGCCCCGGGAAATGGAAATGCCGAAAGACGTGAGCCACTATAAACGCAGATCAAACGATTGTCTAGGATGAAAACTGAGGAAAACCGCGAATGCCACGGTGCGGGCTACTGTTTGGCGGGGCCGGTGGACTCGCGCACCACGAGCTCGGGCTCCACGGTGATGTCGTCCTTGGCATACGTGGCCCCGTGGATGCGGTTGAGCAGGGTTTGCGTGGCGATGCTGCCGATTTCGGCCAGCGGCTGGCTGATGGTGGTGAGGCGGGGCAGGGTGAAAGCAGCGGCCTTGATGTTGTCAAAGCCGATGACGGAGACGTCCCCGGGAATGCTGAGGTTGTAGTCGCGCAGGGCGCGGATGGCGCCCATGGCGGAGATGTCATTGAAGGCGACAAGCGCGGTGAAGGGCAGGCCGGTGGCCATGAGCTGCTGCACAACCGGGTAACCGAGCTCGGGAGTGGTGAGGTCGCGATCGAGGGTAACGACCAGCTTGGATTGGATGACGATGCCGAGCTTCTTTGCCACGGCCACCAGGCCTTTCCAGCGCTCATCAGAGTCAGAGCTGAAGCTTTGCCCGCGCATAAAGGCGATGTGGCGATGACCGAGCGAGTGAAGATGATGCAGCGTGAGCTCGGCAGCGCGGCGGTGGTCCAGCAGGACGTTGGTGACGCCCTCAATGGGGCGATGGCCGGCAACGGCGACGACGGGCACGGGGATGGGATGCTCGAGGTGCGTGTCAATGGCGATGATGCCCTGGGCGCCGCGGCCGATGAACATGCGCGTGTAATCATCAATGAGTTTTGGCTTGTGGCGATGGTGCGCGGTGAAGTAAAAATAGCCGGCCTTGATGAGCTGGTCGCCGATCCCGCTCATCACCTGGGTATGATAGCCGTCGCCGAGCTCGGGAACGAGGATGCCGATGGTGAGGGTGCGCCGGTTGCGCAGGGAGCGCGCCAGCAGGCTGGGCTGATAATTAAGTTCGTGCGCGGCGGCCTTGATGCGATCACGCGTGGCCTGGGGGATGGAGCGTCCGGGCACGTCATTCAGGACGACAGAGACCGTGGCCGGATTGAGCCCCAGATGGGCCGCCAGCTCCTTGAGACTCACGGACCTGTAGACACCCGGACGCGGTGAATCTTTTCTGCCCTTGCTCGAATCGGACTCGCTCATAAACGCGCTTGTGCTGCGTTTGGGACTTCCCTTCTACTCTACATCGCAGTGCGGGCTGAAGGCGCGTTTTCAACCGCACGGCGCGGCGTGCGATGATGCAGACGGCGAGAAACCGTAAGGCCCCGCGCGGAATCTAAAGAATTGTTGACCGCTCAAAACCTTGAGAGGAGAGGAACTGATGGCAAGCCCGGCAACCAAAACCAGCAAATCCACCAGAGTGCGTCCGCTGACGCGGCGCGATGCCTGGAAGGCCCTGCAGGCGCATGCAAAGCAGATGCGGACGGTGCATTTGCGCGAGCTGTTTGCGCAGGATGCGGAGCGCGGCGGGCGCATGACGGCCGAAGGCGCGGGGCTCTTCCTTGACTACTCAAAAAACCGCGTGACGGATGAAACGATGCGCCTGCTGCTGAAGCTGGCAGAGGAAAGCGGACTGCGGGAGCGAATGGATGCGATGTTCCGCGGCGACAAGATCAACGTGACGGAGAAGCGCGCGGTGCTGCACGTGGCGTTGCGCGCGCCCAGGGGAACGGTGATCAAGGTGGACCGCAAGGACGTGGTGCCGCAGGTGCATGAGGTGCTGGACCGGATGACGGCGTTTGCCGAGCGCGTGCGCAGCGGCGAGTGGAAGGGTTACACGGGCAAGCCGATTCGCAATGTGGTGAACATCGGCATTGGCGGGTCCGATCTGGGTCCGGTGATGGCCTACGAGGCGTTAAGGCACTATTCTCAGCGGGAGATGAATTTCCGATTCGTCTCGAATGTGGACGGCACGGATTTTGCCGAAGCGGTGCACGACCTGGACGCCGAGGAGACCCTGTTCATTGTTTCGTCCAAGACCTTTACGACGCTGGAGACGATGACGAATGCGCACTCGGCGCGGACGTGGCTGCTGGGCAGGCTGGGCGGCCACCAGGCAGCCACGGCGCGGCATTTTGTGGCGGTTTCAACCAATGCGGCGGAGGTGGAGAAGTTCGGCATCGACACGGCGAACATGTTCGGCTTCTGGGATTGGGTGGGCGGCCGCTACTCGATGGACTCGGCGATTGGGCTTTCGACGATGCTGGCGATTGGGCCGGAGCGTTTTGGTGAGATGCTGGCGGGCTTCCACGCGATGGACGAGCACTTTCGCACCACGCCGTTTGAGCGCAATCTGCCGGTGCTGATGGGCCTGCTGGGTATCTGGTACAACAACTTTTTCAGCGCGCACACGGTGGCCGTGCTGCCTTATGAGCAGTATCTGAAGCGCTTTCCGGCGTACTTGCAGCAATTGACGATGGAGAGCAACGGCAAACACGTAACGCTGAAGGGCAAGGTGGTGAATTACTCCACCGGGCCCATCTACTGGGGAGAGCCGGGGACCAATGGGCAGCACTCGTTTTACCAGCTTATCCACCAGGGCACGAACCTGATTCCTTGCGACTTTATCGCCTTTACGCACACGCTGAATGCGCTGGGCCGGCACCATGACATGCTGATTGCGAATGTGTTTGCGCAGACCGAGGCGCTGGCCTTTGGCAAGACGCCGGAGCAGGTGAAGGCCGAGGGCACGCCGGACTGGCTGGTGCCGCACCGGGTGTTTGAGGGCAACCGGCCGTCGAACACGATTCTTGCCGAGAAGCTGACGCCGCACGCGCTGGGCACGCTGGTGGCGCTCTATGAACATGCGGTGTTTACGCAGGGCACGGTGTGGCAGATCAATTCGTTTGACCAGTGGGGCGTGGAGCTGGGCAAGGCGCTGGCGCAGCGGATTATTCCCGAGCTTGAAAGCGCGAGCGAGCCGGCGCTGAGCCACGATTCGTCGACGAACAACCTGATCCGGCGCTACAGGAAGGCGAAGGGCTGACGCGCACCGAGGCGGCCGCGCTGCGGCCGGCTTGACGGGCCTTCAGGCTTCGCGTTCGAGCGGGACGGTCTCCACTTCGGCCACGGAGCGGCCACTCTTCATCTGCGATGAGGTGACGAGCGCAACGGCGCAGAGGACGGCGACCATGCCGAGGTATTCGGAGTGCTGCAGATGCTCATGCAGCACCAGCGCCCCCAGCAGCACGGCGACCACGGGGTTGACATAGGCATAGGTGGCCACCTTGGCCACGGGCACGTGGTGGATGAGCCAGATGTAACAGGTGAAGCCGAGGAGCGAGCCGAAGAGCACAAGGTAGGCGACGGCGCCCAGGCTTTCGGCGTTCCAAGTGGCGCGCGGCCACTGCCAGGTGACGGTGGCAATGAAGCAGTTGCCGAGGCCGGCAACAAGCATCTCCCATCCGGCTGCGACGAGCGGGTCAACGGGCAGGCGCATGTGGCGGAAGAGCACGGAGCCGGAGGCCCAACTGAGCGCGCCGGCGAGCACGATGAGTGCGGCGACGAACTGCATGGGGCGGCTGTGGCCGTGTGCGCGAATGGCCTGATGAAAGCTGGGCCACAGCAGCGCCGCCAGCGCGAGAAGGCCAAGGCCGAGGCCGAAGAATCCGCGGGCGCGCAGCCGCTCGCCGGAGGGCAGCAGCATTTCAATGACGGTGACGTAAAGCGGAACCACGGCGACGATGAGCGCGGCGAGCCCGCTGGGCAGGTATTTCTCGCTCCACACCAGACCCAGGTTGCCGCCAAGGAGCATGAGCGCGCCCGCAAGGGTAAGCCGCAGCAGGATGCGCGGACGATAGAGAATCCGCCTGCGGGTGAGGGCGCAAAAGCCCAGCATGATGGCCGCGCCGATGAGCATGCGCGTTCCGGCCAGGACGGTGGCAGGCAGCAGACGCACGCCGATGCTCATGGCCGTGTACGTGGCTCCCCAGCAGAGATAAACGGTCAAGAAGGCGAGCAGGATGGCGATGCGCGGCGGTGCAGAGCTGCGGGATGCGGCGGCGGACACGATACTTTATGGTAACGTTCCGGCGCGGCGGAAAACCGGCCGGAGGCGGCATGCTGTCGTTTCTAAGTGAGCCGCAGGAAGCTCTTTGGTGCAAGCTCCGCACCGGGGAAGATGAGGTTGAGATCGTTTGCTCCGAGGGAGTTTTCAACGATTTCGGCGAGGACCTGGCGATAGTCCGTAGTGAGCGCGAGGTCGCGGCCCTGGTTGAGCTGGTCATTGTCCAGGCCGGGCCAGCGGCCGTAAACCTTGCCGCCCTTGACGCTGCCGCCGAGGACGAAGATGGCGTTGGCGTGGCCGTGGTCGGTGCCGCCGGTGCCGTTCTCGCGCGCGGTGCGGCCAAACTCGGAGAGGGTGACGAGGGTGACATTCTCCGCGCCGTCGCCCATGTCCTGCCAGAAGGCGGCGATGGCATCAGAGAAGTCGCGAAGCCGGTTGGAGAGCTGGCCCTCGACGCCGCCCTGGCTGTGGTGCGTGTCCCATCCCTGCACGTCGGTAAAGGCGGCCTCCACGCCGAGGTTGGCCTTGAGCAGTTGAGCCGTCTGGAGCATGTTGCGGCCGAAATCGGAGTTGGGATATCTCGCGCCATTCGCGGGCACATACTGCGCGGGGTCAGCGGCGCGGAGCATCCTCACCGCGTCAAAGGTCTCGTCGCCGGCGGAGTGGAAGATGCGGTCGCCGCTGTCTGCATACATGGCCTGGAAGGCGTCTGCGGCGAGGGAAGGCCGCGGCCCATGACCGCCGACGGAGAAATTGTTCACGTTGTTGAGCGCGATGGCCGGGATTTTGCCGGCGAGGGTGAGCGGAACGTCGGGCGCGACGGAGACGGCGCGGAAAGCGGTGTGGGCATTGTGCCGGCGGAGGTCTTCAGCCTGCAGGGCGCGGTTGAGCCAGCCATCCTGCGTGCTCTTGATGTCGGGCGTGCCGGACTCCATGTAATCCTGCGCGTCAAAGTGGGAGCGTGACATGCTGGGCGAGCCGGCGGCGTGGACGACGGCCAGATGGCCCTGCCGATAAAGCGGCTGCAAGGCGGCGAGCGAAGGATGAAGGCCAAAAAATCCGTCGAGGTCGAGCACCCGGTTCTGTGGAATGGCGATGCTGGGCCGCATGGAGTAATAGTTCTTTTCCTGGTAGGGCACCACGATGTTGAGGCCGTCGGCGGCACCGCGCTGAAAGATGACGACGAGGCGGCGGCGCGACGCAGAGGGGCTCTGGGCCATGACGCTGCGGACCAGAAAGCCGGGAATGGCGGTGGTTCCGGCGAGAGCCAAAGCGCCGTTGCGAAGAAGAAATCGGCGGGTGGTGTGCATGGGGTCCCCTCTTGCTTTAGCGGTGCTGGAACTCAGGCGAGCCGAGCAGCAGACCGGCCATCAACTGGTCTTCCCGTTCCTGGATGGTAAGCTGGCGTGCCCCGGCTCCCTGCAGTTCAGGGTGCGCGGTGTTGACTTGCTGCGGATGCGCGTTCTGCTTTTCAAACTCGGCGAGCACGGCTGCGCGCGTGGAGTCTGAGACGCCACCGGGCAGCAGCAGAGCCTGCAGGCGGGCTTCCTCGGCCTGCGGAGTGGGCGCGTCCGGACTCGCGTCGGCCACGGCAGCAGCATTCGCGTTCCACGTGGTTCGGATGCCGGGCAGGCGGTTGGCGGCCAGGGCCAGCGCAAAATTCATGCGGTCCACCAGGTCGCCGGTGCTTACCCATGCCGACTGCTGCCAACTGTAGCCGGTGGGCGGCACGCAGCCGTAGAGCGGCATGCCCATCTGGCGCAGGGCGTTGGCGAGCGGGCGAAGATTTTTGACGTCGGCGCCGCTGGCGCGCACCGCTGAGACGACGAATTCAAGCGGCGTTTTGACCTTGGCGTTGTCGCCGCCTGCCGCCCAGAACTCCGGCGAGTGGAAGAGCGTCTTGAGCACGGCGGAGATGTCGCCGCCGGAGGAAAGATAAGTGTGCGCCATGCGATCGACGAGGGCTTTGGGTGGGTCGTCACTGACGAATCGCTGGGCCAGCTCGAGGCTGAGGAACTGCGCTGTGGCGGGGCGCGTGGCCAGGAAGTGGAGAAAATTGATGCCCTGCTGCTCACCGTAGTCCTTGAATTTTTTGCCCATCACGGTTTCCGTTCCGGGCTGGTGGCGATTGCCGTTGAAGAAGAATCCTCCGCCGCGCAGGGGCCGCTGCACGGTCCAGCCGGTGAGGATGCGCGCGGCCTGGATCACGTCCTTTTGCGTGTAACCGCCGTTGACGCCCACGGTGTGCAGCTCCATCAGCTCGCGGCCGTAGTTCTCGTTCAGGCCTTCAGGGGCCTTGTGTTTTGCGTTGGGCCTGCGCGATTCCCTGAGGTCGGCGTGCTCGGCGGCGCGGGAGTCCGGCCCGATGCTGCTGGCGTTGTCGAGATAAAGAAGCATGGCCGGGCTGTGCGCGACGGCTTCAAGCAGGTCTTCAAATTTTCCCAGCGCGTTGGGCCGGATGGTGTCGCGCGCGTAGCTGACAAGGTAGTAGGGCATCTGCTCGTTTTTGCGCAGATAAACGTTGAAGTGGTTGAGCCAGAAGTCGGTCATCACCTCCTGCAACTGCGCGTTCGAGTAGATGTCGCGCGTGAGGCGTTCGGCGATGAGCTCTTCGGCCACCACGCGCTCGGGGTTTTCAAGCGCGCCCACCTGCTCGCGCTGGCCGGGGTCCATGCCGGCCACCAGCTGTTCGCGCTGGCGGGGCTTGAGCGAGCGCAGAAAGGCGTCCAGCTCAGGCTGCCGCATGTTGGCGAGCTGGATGAGCCGCGGCCCGGGGTCGAGCGCGGTGACGGAAGCAAAGAAGGCGGCGTTGAAGCCTGGCCGCGCAGATGCCCCAGGGCGAGCGGCGGCATCCATCGAGGCGGCATCCATCGAGTTGGCCGCATCGGCCGGGTTGGGGTGGGGGAAGACCGCCTTGTTCATGGGCGTAGGGCTCACGGCGCGCTCCATTGTCATGGCGGGTTCGGTCTGGGACGTGTCGGTCAGCGCAGCGGCGGCTTTGGCGCCGGGCTCGGGCTGCTTGCGCGCCTGCTGCCGCTCGCGGATGCGGCTCATCTGGTTCTGATAAACGGCGGGCAGAATGCCACTGTCAGGGATGGGGACCCGGCCGTTCATGGCCGCGCGCAGCACGGCGTTGCTGGGCAGATAAAAGAGCAGGTCAGGCGTACCCCACTGCATGGCCGGAAATTCGGCAAGGCGGGTCTTGAGCGCGGTCTCGTCCAGCGATTGCGGATGGAGTTGCCGGTCAAACCACTTGTCGAGGCCCATGGCACGGACGGCCTCTAGATCGCCGGGACGCGGGCCGAAGGTGAGGCGGTTGAGCGCGTGCAGAATGCGCGCGTCGCCCTGGAGCTGGCTTGAGGCGTACGCGCGGCGCGCATTTGGATGGGCCGGGACGCCTTGTCCCGGTTGCGACTGTCCAAAGCCGGCCGGGCATGCCGGACACAGGCACAGCATGCCGGCGCAGAGCACGGCGGCAATCGGTCCGTGAAAGAGCTTCATTGGCGGTTCCCCAATCCGGAGAGCAAGTGGCCCCTCAAAAAAAATCTTGCGCGCGCGAGGGCCCCGTGTCCATTAGAGACGCGGATTTCTGCGCGAGGTTGTGGTTACCGGCGGGTGAACACAATTTCAGTTCCCGCGCTGGGGCTCCTATACTGGGATGCGTCCGAAGGACTGACCGGAATCCAAACCCCTAATTCCATTGAGGAATCATGATTACACGACGCAGTTTTCTTTCGACAGCCGCGCTGGCGGCCGCCGCAACGCGCCTGCACGCCACGGAGCCTGCCGGGACCACGCTTCACATTTCGTCCAACGCCACCGGGCCGGAGATGCCGCCGGATTTTGTGGGGCTCTCCTATGAGGTGCAGCAGCTTGTCGACGCCGCCTTCTTTTCCGCGCAGAATACGGGGCTGATTCGCCAGTTTCGCGCACTCAGCGCACGCGGCGTGCTGCGGCTGGGGGGCAACACCAGCGAGTACGGCTACTGGAAGCCCACGGCGGATACGCCGGAGCCCGCGGCGCACAATGCGCGCGAGGTGACGGGGCAGCCGAAGGATCATTTCTATGCGGTGACGCCCGAGGCGGTGCGCAACCTGGCGGATTTTCTGGGGGCCACGGGATGGACCTGCATTTACGGCATCGGGATGGGCAACAATACGCCGGAGCGAGCGGCGGTGGAGGCGGTGTTTGTGCAGCGCACGCTGGGCCAGCGGCTGCAATATTTCCAGATTGGCAATGAAGCGGATCTGTTTGGCAGCCATCTTCGCGACCCCAGGACGTGGGGCGAGAAGGCCTATCTGGAGCAGTGGCTGGCGATGGCGCGCGCCATCACGGCCCGGGTGCCGGGGGCGCGTTTCGGCATGCCGGACGTGGCCTCGCGCGTGGAATGGCTGACGGAGATTGCCGCCGATTGGCCGTCGATTGAGAATCCGCCGGATGTGACCACGCTGACGCATCACTATTACTTTGGCGGTCCGGCCACGAACCCGGAAGTGAACATCCCCAACCTGCTGAAGGCTGCGACGATGGCCAAGGTGCAGCACACGGCCGACATTGCGCGGGCCGCGGCGGACAAGATGAAGGCTCGGGTGCGCATGACGGAGGGCAACACCTGCTATCGCGGCGGAAAGCCGGGCGTTTCCGATGTGTTTGCGGCGTCGCTGTGGTCGGCGGACTACTCGCTGCTGCTGGCGGCGAACAACTACTCCGGCGTGAACCTGCATGGCGGCACGGGGCGGTCGGTGGCCAACTCGGTGGGTGGCTTCCTGCCCGGCGATGCCATGCTGCGCGATGAGGGCGCGCCGCCCGAGGAGATTGCCTCGCATCCGCATCCTTTTTATACGCCGATTGCAACCTTCGGCACCGAGTACATGCTGGAGCCGGTTGCCTATGGGCTGAAGTTCGCGGGTTCGCTTGCGGGCGGAAGGCTGTTCGACACCGACTTTACGGCGCAGTTGCAGGCCACGGGCGTGGACGCGACGGCCTATGCGGCGGAGTTTCCCGATGGCCGTCGCACGGTGATTGTGCTCAACAAGGATCTGGCGAAGGATGTGGTGGTGGAGCTGGCCTTTGAACGTGCGGAGGGCCGCACGCTGCATGTGGAAGCCCTGCGCGCGCCGGCAGTCGACAGCCGCCAGGCCCACATCGTTCCTTCGGCGTCCAAGGCGGAGCTTCGCCGGGGCCGCGTGTCCGTGCAGGTGCCGCACGCCTCAGGCCTGCGCGTGACGGTTGGGTGAGAGGCCGGCTGCCTCTTGCCCACTCATCGTGATGAAGAAGCGCGATGAGTGGGGTACGCGCGGGACGGCTGGATGCGCAGCGGAATCAATTTGTGGGGTCGAGCACAAGCTGCTGGTGGTCGTCCTGCGCCACCTTCTGGTAGAAGTCGCGCAGCGCGCTGTACTGCGAGGGGTCAAGCACGGTGAAGCCGCGCGCCAGTATGCGCGCATTGGTGACGGAGTTGGCCGCCACCTGCGTGCGCACAATGTAGGCTGCGTTCTCTGCCCAGCGCTCATTCACGTCCGCGGGCGGAGTTTCCAGCTTGAATCCGTCGGGCAGCATGTAGGTAATCTGCTCCTGCTCCTGCGCGGGATAGTGCATGTCTACAGGCCACACGCGATGTGCCTCGGCGGGGAACGGGTCAGAGTCCTTGGTGTCAAACAGGAGCCGGGGCAGCACCAGGTGCTTGCCGGCGGAGGTGGCCAGCATGCCGGTAACCGGAATGATCGCAACCAGTTGATGGCTGGGATCGTCGAGACCCACGAGATGCTCAATGTGCGTCTGCACGCCGTTGGGCAGCTCGGAGTTCAGATGCGCTTCCATCTCCTGCTGAACGTTGGCAGCGCTGGAGCGCAGAGCCAACTGGCGCCAGGACAGCGCCTGTTGACCGACGAAGCCTACCTTCAGCGTGCCGGAGACCTGGCCATTCGGGCTGAGGTTGAGCGTGCCCACGCGGACGACGGTGTTGGAGCGGTTGTCCTGCAGGGGGATGATGAGGGTTTCCACCTTGCCGTCTTTCAGCGCCACGCCGCCCGCGCCGGCATGCGCCCAGTAGAGCGTTTCAAACGGCGCCATGCGCTCGCCCGGATCGAGGTAAATTTCCTTGCCGTCGATGGTGACGCCCACAATCACGGAGTCAAGCTGGGTGGTGTCGAGCGTTTCCGCAGAGAAGAGATGACGGTCGCGGCCGGCCAGGCGGATGGGCCGCGCGTCCAGCCCGGCGGCGCGGGCCAGAGAGAGATAAAGGAAGGTGAGCTGGCGGCTGGAGCCCCGCTTGGCCTGCAACACCTGCTCCACGCTGCCGAAGGGGATGGAACCGTCATCCGGCGCGATGGTCGCGCGCTGATCCAGATCCTGGTTGTCGAACTTCTGCACCAGTTTGTAGAGCGCCTTCGCCTTGTCGAGAGGAGTGGCCGCACCGGAGGTGATTTCCCTGGCCGTGCTTTTAATCAGCGGCGTGGCTGCGATGTACTTGTCCAGCGCCTTGTTCCAGAAATCCATTTCCTTCTGCCAGTAGATTTTCACCGAAGGCGTGAAGATGTAATAGAACTGCACGTGGTAGATCTGGCCTTCGAGGGGCGGTGTAAAGGGTTCCTGCGGCGTGGGCGGAACATTCGTGAAGTCAACGTAATAGTGGTTCAGCGCATCTTGCTGGACCTTGGAGCCCGGAGGCAGCACGCTGGTGGCGCGGACATCGGTTTCAATTTCACCGGTGCGGTCAAGAAGCTGCCTGTTGGACGTGCCGGCCCCGGCCGCGTCAAGATGCGTGAACTGCGTGTCGGGAATGAAGACGAAGTGCTCCTTCAGGACGGGATAAGGAAACTGCACCTGCCAGAAGGGCGGCTGCTGAAAGCGGTCGTAGCGAACCTGGTAGTAGTACTCGAGGATGTCGCCCTTATGTACGTCCGGCAGGGTAAAAGTGAGCTGGTTCACCTGATTGTTGCCGAGCTTCATTTGGAGCAGGTCAGCCTGTCCTTCGGTCATGGGCACAATGGTTCCGTCGGGATGGATGGTGCGGGCCTGCAGGGCGCCAATCTCAATGTGGCCCACAAAGGTATCAGTATTGTTCGGCTGGTCTTCGCCGGTACGGTTCACATTGGGCAGATCCCAACTGTTGGAGAAGCCATTGGCCATGTGGCTGGAGTTGTCGCCGGCGGCGGCGAAGACAAAGCTCTTGCGATAGTTGATTTGCACTGTGGCCAGCTCTGTGCCGCTGTCCTTGAGGATCTTGATGCGTGCATAGACGCTGTGGAAATGATGCGGGTCGTCCTGAATCTCCTCGCGGTAGAGGTAGACAGCCGCCGCGTCCGGCGCTGTCGGGTCCGAGGTCATGTGCAGCTCTTCCTGTGTTGGTGCATGGAACTGGCCAAAGGTCGCCAGCGGGGTTGCCAAACCAAGCAGCATTGCTGCCGCACTCATCAGTTTCCGAAGTCGCATGAACCCTCTCCCAAGGCAGCTCATGATGTATCGCGTTCCCCTGGTTGCGCGGGCTCGCGAGCATCTTGAGTAAAACGATTCGCTACAATTTTACCCTGTTGCATGTGGAGCCGGCCAAGCGGCTGCCTGGGCGGCCTGCCGGACCTTTGCGCGCTCGTGTATTCTGGCTCGGGAGAAACGGCGCAATGGGCATCCTGCGCGGAGCATGGTGCAAAGGGATTCTGCTGGCAGCCTGTGCGGCTTTTGCCGCCGCGGCGCAGGCCGAGTGCAACGGTCCGGCGCAATTGACGGCGCAACTGCATGCCCGGCCCACGGTGGCAAACGCCGTCGAGCTGGGAGGCTGGTTTGCCAGCCGGCGCCAGTTTGCCTGCGCGGTCGCGACCTTTCGCAGCGCTCTCCAATCCCATCCTGAATCTGCACAGCTTCACTACCTGACCGGGCTGGCGCTGGCCGGCGAAGACAAGACTGCGGAGGCTTTGCCGGAGATTCGCAAAGCCACACAGCTGGACCCCGGCGTGTTGAAGCCGCACTTGATGCTGGCTTATCTTTACGCCGGCGCGGGCAGGCATGCCGAGGGCGACGAGGAATGGAAGACCGCTCTCAAGCTCGATCCGCACTCTGATCAGGCGCTGGAAGGATTGAGCCAGGACCTCTTCGACCAGCACAACTACATTGGCGTTGTGGAGCTGCTGCGCACCGTGCCGCTGAACGCGAATCTCTCCATCACGCTTTCCCGTGCGCTGGGCATGCTGAATCTGCTGGAGGATGCAAAGGCGGTGCTGGCGCACGCGCTTGCACAGCAGCCGGATTCATTGCCGCTGGGCAACGCGATGAGCGTGGTGCTGGTGAAGCAGAAGAAATATGTGGAAGCCATCCAGCTTCTGGAACACATGGTCAAGGTTCATCCGGGAAACCAGGAGGCGGAGCTGGCGCTGTTTCGCGTGCTGGTGTTGACCAATCATATTGACCAGGCCCGCCCCATGGGCCCAAAGCTGCTGGCTGCCCATCCCCACGATGCTGAGCTGCTGGACCTGAACGGCATCGTGGAGCGCTCCATCGGCAATTACGCGCAGTCGAAAACCTATCTGGAAGAGGCCATACGGATCGATCCCAAGGCCCCGGACGCGCGCTTTAACCTGGGCATGGTGGAAGAGCTGCTGGGCGATTGGAAGGATGCGGCAGTGCAGCTGCAGAAGGCCATCGCGCTGGGCGCGCCGCAGATTGAAGTGCATTTCGAACTTGCCAAGGCGTTGCGCGGAACAGGCGACAACCAGCAGGCAGCCCGGGAGCTGAAAACCTATCAACAATTGAAGAAAGACGAGGCCACGCGGCTGGCGGCCGCGGTCAGCACCTCCGACGGCGACAAGGCGCTTGCCGCCGGGCAACTGAAGGAGGCCGTTGCAGACTATCGCAGTGCCGTGGATGCGCAGCCGAACAGCGCGAACTACCACTTCAAGCTCGCCGTTGCTCTGGATCGCGCCGGTGACCTGGACGTTGAGCGCACCGAGCTCGAGGCCGCAGTCAAGATTGACCCGAAACTGGCCGGCGCACAAAAACAGCTTGGCTATGTTCTTTCGCAGAGTGGAGACACGGCCGGTTCCATTGAGCACTTCCAGCTCGCGGTGCAGGCCGCGCCCGGCTGGGTGGAGGCATGGATCAACCTTGCCGGTGAGCTAGCCGAAGCCGGGCGGTTTCCTGAGGCTCGCAAGGCTGCCGAAACCGCTCTCCACCTTGATCCCAGGAACAAGCTTGCCGTGGAACTGAACCGGCAGTTGTCCAACGACCCCCGAGCCAGGCAAGACCATCCCTGATCAGGACCATCCCTGATTGCGAGCCGGGACTCGAAAATGAGGATTTGATCGCGGGCGGTGTCCGGCGCGGGAGTGCGGAAATCTCAGCGAGGGGCCGCAGATGAACCCGGATTGGCCTCCACGAGGCTTGAATTGGGTCCCATGAAATCAAATTCAACTCAGTTTCACACCTACAATTTGTTGTACACGCCTGGGGGCTGAACCCGAGTCCGGCGGCGTTCCGGAGGGCGGGACAAGCCAGGGGGAGTACACGCCGCGAGACTCGTTTCCGGCAGGAGGAAGGGCATGGAATCCTGCGTCCGGACTCTGGGTACTCTGTTTAATATCTGGTAAATAATCAGCTTAGCCCAGAAATTCGAGCGGGAGGACAGGAATTGGGCTGCCGGGGAGGGGTGCGCGACAGGACGCCTATTCGGCTCCTGCGGAGAGGAATTGCAGAGCAAAAAACCCATCTGGCACGGATACCGAAACCCGGAGATTGTCTTCAGGAACTGGTATAAATCCGAAATTTCCAAATGTGAAGGAGAATCGCTTTAGTAAGGGGCGAAACGCAAAGAAAAACACTTGCATGGCGTATCTTTGCTGTGTTATCGATAGCAGGTTTGACAATCATAGTCTCTCGGCGATGCGAAGCAAAGGACGTTTTAGCTTTGCATCATCCGGAGCGAAAAACAGAGAGTATTCAGGAGGCATCGACACATGTTTTCCATAAACAGAAAGGCGCCGGGCTCAAATCCGGTGTCACGATGGTTCCGGCAGATTCCTTGGCTGCTGGTTCCACTGCTGGCGCTTACGGTCAGTCTCGCCCACGCACAGACGTTGACGGCGACCCTGAGCGGTATCGCCGCCGATCCATCAAACGCCCGCATTCCCGGAGCGGCCGTCAAGATCATCAATCAGGCGACCAACGACGTTCGTACCTCGAAGGCGGATGGAACAGGATTTTTCTCCGTCACCGCGCTGCCTCCCGGAACCTACACGCTGGAGGTTTCCGAAAAGGGCTTCGCGACGTTCAAGGAAACCGGCATCGTCCTGAACCAGGGCGACTCGCGTACGGTTCCGAACATCCATCTGCAGATCAGCTCCAGCGTCACGGCGGTTACGGTTATCTCGGGAGAGAATGCCGAAATTCCGACGGACACTGCTGAAATCAGCGACACGCTGAACAACGAGCTTGTCGACTCTGCCACACTGACCGGCCGCAACGCCGCCGAGCTCATCAAGATGATGCCCGGTGTGGCGTTCAACAACGCGGGCAATGCAGGGTCGGCTTACAACAGCCAGGTGACCGGCACCAACAACGGCCCGGCGGGCAGCTTCTCTGCCAACGGCACGCAGCCCTACGGCTCGACGGACGTGTACCTGGATGGCGCCAACCTGATTGATCCGGGCAATGCCGGAACCCAGGTGGCCAACATCAACCAGGACATGACCGACAGTGTGAAGTACCTGTCCGCCTCCTACGACGCTTCTTATGCAAAGGGTCCGGCGGTTCTGGAAGCCTTCAGCAAGAGCGGCGGCCAGAAGTATCACGGCGAAGCCTATCTGTACGCGCGCAACACGGCCGTGGGCTATGCCAACGACTGGAACGCCAAATATCTGGCAATTGCCGGCGGCGGCCAGCCGGTTCTTCAGCCGCAGAGCTTTTACTACATCGGCGGCAACGTGGGCGGCCCGGTTTCCTTCCTCGGCTTCAACCGGAACAAGGACAAGCTCTTCTTCTGGGGCGGCTACGAAAAGATGATCCAGCACCCCTACAGCAGCCCGGTGCTGATGACCGTGCCCACTGCTGACCAGCTCAAAGGTGACTTCAACAACGCCGGCGTTCCCGCCGGGGCGATTAATCAATGGCCCTACGCCTACGCGCTGCCTTGCAACACAGACGATGGATGGCAGGGTTGCAACACGGCCAACTCGCCCTGGGGAGGATACGGCACGGGCACGGTTCCTGACCTGTCGCCCTACTTTGACCCCAACGGCGTAATCATCAGCAACCTGAACCCGGCGCCGAACGTGACGCCGAATGCGGCCAACAGCTGGAACAACTTCCAGTATGCGCCGAGCCTGCCGGTGAATCGCTGGGAGGGGACGGGCAAGCTGACCTATGCCTTCAACGACAACAACAAGCTGTGGGGCTCTTACGCGTATCAGACAGAGACGGATAACCACCCGCTTTCCATCTGGTGGGCGCCGGAGTGGACGGTTCCGTATCCCTCGCAGCCAATCGGCAAGGAGACGGCCAATCTCTATTTGGCGAACTACACGCACGTCTTCAACGCGACCACGACCAATGAGTTCGTCTTCGCCTATGCGAAGTTCGTCAATAACAACTCGCTGTCCAACACCGCCGCTACGAGCCGCAAGGCGCTCGGCTTCCCGCAGGAGAGCCTCTACGGCACCTCGAACCTCACTGACCAGATTCCCAACTTTGACGGCGACTGGAACGTGGGCATCACGGAGATCAACGAGTTCGACTTCAACAGCGGCATCTACGGCCCGAACACCTTTGGCAAGACATCGAAGGCGCCGTCGATTTCCGACACCTTCACCAAGATCGTGAAGTCGCACTCCATCAAGGCCGGCTTCTACTGGGATGCGCAGGAGAACCTGCAGGCCAACGGGAGTGATACCAACGGCGACTTCAACGTGACCCGCTGGGGTGCCTCGGACACTTACAACGTGGTCCTTGACCGCCTGATGGGCCGCAATGGCAGCTACAACGAAACCAACCTCGACGCGGTGCCGGACCTCATCTGGCATGAATGGTCCCTCTGGGCGCAGGACTCCTGGAAGGTCAACAACAAGCTGACCATCAATGTGGGCCTCCGCGCCGACCATGAGGGCCAGTGGTATGACAAGATCGGCGGGACCCAGGTTTGGGATCCGACGGCTTATGACAACTCGGCAAATCCGGCGCCCAACACCGGTCTGAAGTGGACCAAGATTGATTCCTCGATTCCCACCTCAGGCTGGAAGAGCCAGCTCTTCCTGTATGACCCCCGCGTGGGCTTTGCCTATGACGTCTTCGGAACCGGCAACACGGTTGTCCGCGGCGGCTTTGGAACCTATCGCTATCAGGTTTCCGGCAACGACGCGAGCGGCGCCATGGGCGGCCCGCTGGGTTCCTATGCCTTCAACACCAACCAGAACGGCTTGACCGGCTTCTACGGATACAACATCCAAGGGGGCGCGGTCTGCACGGCCACCACCGGCGGCTTGGCAGAGAGCTGCGCGGCCAACAGCACTACGCAGCTTGCTGTGCCGCAGGGTCTGAACCAGAACGGGACCAGTGGCACCAAGGCTGATGCACTGGGCGACGACAGGGTACCTTACGCGGATACCTGGAGCTTCGGCGTGGCACAGTCCTTGCCCGGCCATACGGTTGCCGAGGTCTCCTACGTGGGCAGCATGAGCCGCAACCAGCTTCTGAATGGCGCCAATGGCCACATTCAGGACGCCAACCCCATCGGCTACGGTGCCTTCTACCAGCCTGATCCACAGACCGGGCTCTATCAGAACCTCGCAACGTGCGTCAACGATCCCAGCAAGCCGAATATGCCCTGCCCCAATGGACCGGCACCCGGCCCGTCCTACAATGCAGTGCCCACGCATGACTATCAGGCGCTGCGAAACTACGGTGACCTGTGGATCCAGACGCACGGCGGCTATGCCAACTACAACTCGTTGCAGGTTTCGGCGCAGAAGCAGTCCGGCAACCTCTACCTGTTCACCAACTTCACCTTCGGCAAGGTGCTGGGCACGCGCGACGGTTCCACGTCAAACGGCAACGGCAACGGCCCGGTGGTGGATCCGTTCAATCTGGACGCGAACTACGGCCCGCTCGAGTACGATCACACCAAGATCTTCAACTTCTCGGCGAGCTACAAACTGCCCAAGCCCATCCACAACAACCGCCTTCTTGGGGAAGTTGTGAACGGATGGCAGTTGACCACCTACACCACGTATGAGGATGGCGCTCCTTACCAGACCACCTCGCCGAACATGAACATGGACTATCACCAGTTCGACTCTGGGAAAAACACTGAGGTCGACACACCGATCACACTGCCCATTCCAGCCAACTCCTACGCCCTCGTCAACGGCGTGGAGACGCTCGTGGGCAATCAGACCTTCAGCGTAGGTCAACCACCCGAATGGATTGGAACCAGCCAGCCCGAGAACGGAGTACAGCCCGTTGTCATCTGCGATCCGCGCAAGGGTCTGAAGAAGGGGCAGTACTTCAACCCGAACTGCTTCGCGGGCCCGTTGCCGCCAACCGCAACCACCTTCGGTCAGGAAGGCCAGACCATCTGGCCCTACATCCGCACGCCGCATTACTTCGGCAGCGACCTGGCCGTCTTCAAGGCGTTCCGCATTACCGACTCGCAGAGGATCGAGCTGCGTATCTCGGCCACCAACTGGCTGAACCACCCGAATGGTCAGTTCGGATTGAATGGCTCTGCGGACAACCAACTGAGGTTCAACGGTGTCAGCAGTGGTTCTTCGCTGACCACGAATAGCAACACATCCACAACTGGCGTTCCGAACGCAAAGAGCGGATACCGCTGGATGCAGTTCGCAGCCAAGTACTACTTCTAATCGCATCCTCTGGATTGGAAGCGGCTCCAACCGGAAGGGGTGGCGAAAGCCACCTCTTCTGCTTTGGCCCTGCATTCCTTGGCCTGATCGTGGGAACCCAACATCGCCAGCCGCTGGGACGCAGCCGCGGTTCGGACATCTACTTCCCGCTCTTGTCCCGATCCTTTTCAAGCTTCGTCTGCAGCCTGACCACAATCTGCCGCTCGCGCTCACCATCGGCAGGCCGGTGCAGCTTATAGTAGAGCGCGGCCAGTTCAATGTGCGGGTCGAGCCAGTCCGGATTCTCGCTCTCCAGTGCCTCCAGTGCCGGCAGGGCCTGTGCATACTTGCCGGTCATGCTATCCAGGCGGGCCACTTCCAGGCGCGCAAGCGGCACATTCGGCCCCAACTGCAGCGCCAGCTCCAGCAGCGGCCGCGCATCGGCAAAATCGCCCTGCTTTAGCCGAATCGAACCCAGGTAGAGGTTGGCCGTGAAATCCCGCGGATCCTGTCGCAGGGCCGCCTGGAGAGCCGGTACGGCGACATCGAGATCGCCCAGCGCATAGTAGACATGCCCCACCAGAGTTTGCAGGCCGGGCAGCGCCGGATTCAGCGCTCTTGCGGCATCCACGTCGGCCTTGGCGGGCTTGTACTGCTTGAGGAACATCCAAGCCGAGCCCGCAATCAAATAAGCGTCGGCGGAGTGGCGGCTGCGAGCCACAGCCTCCATGCGCGGAATGCCCTGAGCGGACTGGCCTGCCTCAATCTGCGCGTAGCCCAGCACGTATTCGAGGTCGAGGTTGCTCGCATGCTCATGCTCGAACGGCGCCAGCAGCTCAACAGCGTCTTCATACCTGCCCAGCTTCACATAGGTATACCCCAGCCCGAGCGCTGCGGCCAGGTTTCCGGGTTCGGCCGCGTGCACGGCCTCGTACTCAATGCGTGCGTGCGTCAAATCGCCCACGCGAAAATACGCGGTGGCCAGCTTGAGGCGCAGCGCCGTGTCTGAAGGGTTCTGCGCCACGGCCCTGCGCAGGCTTGCGATAGAAAGTGTTGAACCGTCCTGCCCGCTGGTGGCGGGTTTGCCTGGCCCGGGCGCAGCGGAACTTGCAGCAGCGCTTTGCCGGGCAGCCTGACCCTGCGCAGCCTGCAGCCCCACGGTGACACAAAGCATCCATGCAAACCGCATATTTCCTAGCATAGACCAGCCTGACCCCTCAGGCGCGGCTCTCGATTCCACGGCCTGCCGGGAGTACAATCAAACTAGGAGTGGCCCCTACGCCACCTCTTTCTTTGTTAGGGTATGCGCAGGCCTTCCACTCTTTCTCTCCTCGCTACGGTTTTTGCCCTCGCGGCACTTCCGGCCGCGCCGTTGTTATTGGCGCAGGCTTCTCGTGCCGAGCAACCGCAGTCCGCCATTCACTTTGAATACAAACCCCTGCCGTTTCTTCTCGACAGCGACCAGAGCTCCGCAAAAAACGTGCCGGAGACGATGGCAGGCGGAGTGGCGGTGTTTGACTACGACGGGGACGGGCGACCGGATATCTTCTTTGCCAACGGCGCGGACCTTTCGACGTTGACAAAGACCTCAGCCAAGTACAACAACATGCTTCTTCACAACAACGGGGACGGGACGTTTACGGATGTGACGAAGCAGGCGGGATTGCAGGGTCATGGATTCGACGTGGGCGTAGCTGTGGGGGACTACGACAACGACGGTCATCCGGACTTGTTTGTGACGGGCGTCCATGGCAACACGCTCTACCACAACAACGGGGACGGGACGTTTACAGACGTGACGAGGCAGGCGGGCCTGGACAAGTGGAACGACGCGGAGTACGGGCCGCTTTGGGCCGTGGCCGCGGCGTGGGTGGACGTGAACAATGACGGCAAGCTCGATTTGTTTGTCGTGAACTATCTGCGGTGGACCTACTCGGACAAACCGCTGTGCCTGGTGGAAAAGGTGGCTGAGTATTGCCATCCGCGATTCTACAAAGGGCTGCCGGACCAGCTTTTCCTGAACAACGGGGACGGGACGTTCACGGATGTGTCCAAGGAGTGGGGACTGCGCGACCACATCGGCAAGGGGATGGGCGTGGGCGTGGCCGATTACGACTTGGACGGTAAGCAGGATATGTTTGTGACCAACGATGCCGAGTACAACTTCCTCTTTCATAACCTTGGCAACAAGTTTGAGGAAGTGGCCTTCCAGGCCAATGTGGCATTGCCGGAGGATGGCACCTTCGTCTCCGGCATGGGTTTGGATTTTCGCGACTACAACAATGATGGATACCCGGACATTTTCTATGTCGCGCTGAGGAGCCAGACGTTTCCGCTTTACCAGAACACAGGTAAGGGCGATTTTGTGGAGACCACCACACCCAGCGGCATGCGTGCGGAAAGTATACCCATGTCCGGTTTCGGCGCTGCCTTTTACGACTTTGACAACGATGGCTGGAAGGATTTGTTCGTGACGCGCGGGCATGTAACCTCTGTGTGGCCGCCCGGAAGCACTTTTGTAGGGCCGGACACGGTATTCCGCAACATGGGAGCAAGCGGGAAGTTCGAGGCGTTGACGTCGAAGGCCGGCCTGATGGCGGCGCCCTTGGCGCGCCACCGCGGCTGCGCCTTTGGAGACTTCGACGGCGACGGACGCATCGACGTGGTGGCGACGAGCCTGGACCACAATGCCGAACTGTGGATGAATCGCAGCCCGCACAGCGGCCACTGGCTGGGTATCGCACTGCGCGGTGTGAAATCGAATCGTGACGGCATCGGCGCAAGGATTGAGGTGGAAACCAAATCCGGCGTGCAGTACAATCACCAGACCTCGAGTGTCTGCTATGCCTCGTCGAGCCTGGGCCCGGTGCATTTCGGGCTGGGACCGGATGATGTTGCTGAGAAGGTCATCATCACATGGCCCAGCGGCATTGTGCAGACGCTCAAAAACGTCAAGGCCGAC
>DASUAU010000034.1:0-6443 GCA_035763705.1 Occallatibacter sp.
ACAGTCTGTTTCGCCACACAGAGAGCGACTTTCGCGTGCTGGTTTCGCTGCTGGAGCATCTGGAGACAATCTGGCAGGAGCCGGACGAGGGCATTTGGGAGACGCGCGGCGGAAGGCAGCAGTTCACTTACTCAAAGATGATGGCGTGGGTGGCCTTTGACCGCGCGGTGATTCTGGCCGAGCAGATGAACTATTCCGCGCCGCTGGAGCGCTGGAAACAGGTGCGCGACACCATCCATGCGGAGATTTGCGAGAAGGCCTTCCACAAGCAGAAGAACAGCTTTGCGCAGGCATACGGCAGCGATGCGCTGGATGCCGCGCTGCTGCTGATGCCGGTGGTGGGCTTTTTGCCGGGCACGGATGCACGCGTGAAGTCGACGGTGGAAGCGATCGAGCGCGAGCTGATGCCGGATGGGCTGGTGCTGCGCTATGACACGGCGAAATCGCCGGATGGGCTGCCGCCCGGCGAAGGGGTGTTTCTGGCGTGCAGCTTTTGGATGGTGAGCAGCCTGAAGGCGATTGGCCGCGAGCGCGACGCGCGGGCGCTGTTTGAAAAGCTGCTGGCGCTGCGCAACGATGTGGGCCTGCTCTCTGAGGAGTATGACGTGGAGCGCAAGCGGCTGGTGGGGAATTTTCCGCAGGCGTTCTCGCACATTGCGCTGGTGAACGCGGCCTTTGACCTGTGCGACGGCACAAAGATGCGCGGGCGGGCGCACAGGCACGTGGGACGCAGGGCGGCCGAGGCAGCGGCGCAGGCAAACTCCTGATAAACTAAGGATGGAGCGGTGTGCGGCAACGGGCCGTGATGCCGCGCGCCAACGCACGGCCGCAACCGCCGAACCCGAAACGAGGAAACTGATTTTGTGAGCCAGACGATACGCAATATCGCCATCATTGCCCATGTGGACCACGGCAAGACGACGCTGGTGGACGCCATGCTCCGCCAGTCGGGAACCTTTCGCGAGAACGAGCAGGTGGCTGACCGGGTGATGGACTCGAACGAGCTGGAGCGCGAGCGCGGCATTACGATTCTGGCCAAGAATACGGCGGTGAATTTCGCCGGCGGCAAAATCAACATTGTGGATACGCCGGGGCACGCGGATTTTGGCGGCGAGGTGGAGCGCGCGCTGAAGATGGTGGACGGCGTAATGCTGCTGGTGGATGCGGCCGAGGGGCCGCTGCCGCAGACGCGCTATGTGCTGGCCAAGGCGCTGGAGGCCAAGCTGCCGCCGATTGTGGTCATCAACAAGATTGACCGGCCCGATGCGCGCCCGCAGGAAGTGCTGAACGAGATCTACGACCTGTTTATCGATCTCGATGCCGACGAGTCGCAGCTTGAGTTTCCGGTGCTCTACGCGGTGGCCAAGGCGGGCACGGCCACGCTGGACCCGGCCGTGCCGGGCGAGGACCTGAAGCCGCTGTTCGAGACGATCGTGAAGACGATTCCGGCGGCGACGGGCGACAAGGAAGGCACGCTGCAGATTCTGGTCACGAATCTTGATTACTCCGATTACTTTGGGCGCATTGCCATTTGCCGCGTCTTTCAAGGCACGCTGCACGCGGGCGACGAGGTGAACATTTCGCGGCGCGACGGCTCGCTGATGAAGACGCGCATCACCAAGCTGTTCACCTTCTCCGGGCTCAAGCGGATGGAGACGACCGAGACGGAGATGGGCGACATTGTGGCCGTGGCCGGAGTGGAAGGCATCACCATTGGCGAGACGATTACCGGTGTGGAGAATCCGGCGCCGCTGCCGCTGATTGTGATTGACGAGCCGACCATTGCGATCCAGTTCAGCGTGAACAATTCGCCGTTTGCGGGGCGCGAAGGGCAGTATGTGACCAGCCGCAACCTGCGCGAGCGGCTGGAGAAGGAGCTGCTGACGAACGTTTCGATTCGCGTGGAGGATGGCGGCTCGCCGGACACCTTCAAGGTGCTGGGCCGCGGCGAGCTGCAGCTTGCCATTCTCATTGAGATGATGCGGCGCGAGGGCTATGAGCTGATGGCCGGGCGGCCGGAAATTGTGACGCGCATGGTGGACAGCACGCGCATGGAGCCGGTGGAGCACCTGACGATCGACGTGCCGGAGACTTACACCGGCGTGGTGATTGAAAAGCTGGGGCCGCGCAAGGGCGAGATGACGAAGATGCACAACCACGGGTCAGGCCGCGTGCGCATGGAGTTTCGCGTGCCCAGCCGCGGGCTGATTGGGCTGCGCAGCGAAATGCTGACCGAGACGCGCGGAACCATTGTGATGAATGCGCTGTTTGACGGCTACACGCCTTACCAGGGCGAGATTCCGCAGCGGCCCACGGGCGCGCTGATTTCCGACCGTCAGGGCGCGACAACAACCTACTCTCTGAATGCGCTGCAGGAGCGGGGGATTCTGTTTGTGGGGCCGGGCGTGGAGGTTTACGAGGGGATGGTTGTGGGCGAGCACTCGCGCGACAACGACCTGGACGTGAACGTGGTGCGCGAAAAGAAGATGACAAATATGCGCGCATCGAGCGCCGATGAGGCCATTCGGCTGGTGCCGTACAAGGCGCTGAATCTTGAGCAGGCCATCGAGTTTATCGCCGACGATGAGCTGGTGGAAGTCACGCCGAAATCGCTGCGCCTGCGCAAGAAGATTCTGCAGGCGAACAAGCGGCCAAAGCGGTGGGAGAAAGCTGCGGGCCTGGCCGGCTGAGGAGTGGGCGATGCGCTACGAAGCGATCAATCTGTGCCATAAGCTTGGACTGTTTGCGGACCATTGGACGCCGAAGGTGATTGCCGAGCTGAATGACTATCAGTTCAAAGTGGCGAAGCTGGCAGGCGAGTTTGTTTGGCACTCACATGCGGAAACAGATGAGGCATTCCTGGTTCTGGATGGTCACCTGCGGATTGATTTTCGCGATGGTGCAGTGGAACTTGGTGCGGGCGAGCTGTTCGTGGTTCCGAAAGGCGTGGAGCACAAGCCCTTTGCCGAGCAAGAAACGCATGTGCTGCTGATGGAGCCGCGCGGAGTACAGAACACTGGCGATGTGCAGGGCGAGCGCACGGCCCCTAATGATGTTTGGATATAGTTTTCGCTAGAGTCTGCTCTTGGCTTCGAGCACGCGTTCGAGTGCCTCGTCGGCGGTTGCGCCCACGCTGGAAAGATGGCCCATTTTGCGGCCGATGCGCGGCGTGTGCTTCTCATAGAGATGCAAACGCACGCCGGGCACGGCGAGCGCCGCGGCGAAGTTGGGCGCGGTGGTGCGATGGAGCCATTCCTCGCCGAGCAGATTGACGATGGCGCAGGGCGTCAGGAGCGAGGGGTCGCCGAGGGGCAGGTTGCAGGTGGTGCGCACGAGCTGCTCAAACTGGCTGGTGGCGCAGCCGCGCTCGCTTTGGTGATAGCTGTTGTGGGGGCGCGGCGCGAGCTCGTTGACAAAGAGCTGGCCCTGGCGCGTGACGAACATTTCCGCACAGAGAAGGCCTTCCATGCCGAGAGCGCTGCTGATGGCTGAGGCGAGCGCTCCGGCGCGGGCTTCGAGTTCTGCGGGGATGCCGGCGGGCAACACGCTCCAGGCAAGAATCTGGTTTTCATGGTGATTGCGCGCGGCGGGAAAGCTGCGGACTTCGCCTGACGGATTGCGCGCGGCCATCACGCTGATTTCAAAATCGAGGTCCAGCGCCTGTTCGGCGACTGAGGGTTTTTCGCCGAGGCTTTTCCATGCGGCGGCGATGGACTCCTCGGTTGCGGGCGCGCCAGTACTCGCATCGGGACCGATGCGCGCCTGACCGCGGCCGTCGTAGCCGCCGCGGCCGATTTTGAGAAAGACGCGGCCGCCGAGCGCGGGCACGGCCTGCTGCAAATCGGCTTCCCTTTGGAGGATGCGGAAGGGGCCGACGGGAAAATCGTGTTCGGCAAGCCAGGCTTTTTGCAGCGTTTTGTCCTGAATGATGCGGACGGGCTCCACGCCGGGGCGAAGCGGCGCGAGCGCGGCCACCTGCGCAAGTGCATCCACGCCAATCTGCTCAATCTCAAGCGTGACGGCGCTTGCGCCGTCGGCCAGGCGGCGCGCGGCGTCGGCGTCATCCCAGCGGCCGACGATGGTTTCATCCACCACAAAGCTGGCGGGGCAGGCGGGCTCGGGATCCATGACACGCACGCGATACCCCATGGTGCGCGCGGCCATGGCGGTCATGCGGCCAAGCTGGCCGCCGCCGAGAATGGCGATGAGACTGCCGGGTTCAACAATGGATGCGCCGGATTCCGTGCAGGAGTCGCCGCTCACTCAGGCAGCTCCTGCTGCATCACTTCCCAGGTGCGGGCGGCGCGCCAGGCGGAGAGGCGCTCAAAAAGATGCTCATCGTGCGTGGCGAGAATTTCCGCGGCGAGCAGGGCCGCGTTGGCCGCGCCGGCAGTGCCGATGGCCAGCGTGCCCACGGGAACGCCCTTGGGCATTTGCACAATGGAGAGCAGCGAGTCGATGCCGTTGAGCTGCGTGGCCGCGACAGGAACGCCGAGGACGGGCACGAGAGTTTTTGCGGCGAGCATGCCTGGCAGGTGGGCCGCGCCGCCGGCTCCGGCAATGATGACGCGCAGTCCGCGGGCGCGGGCAGAATCAGCGTATTCGAAGAGGCGGTCAGGCGTGCGATGCGCGCTGACGATGCGCGTCTCATGGGAGATTTCAAGTGTGCGCAGAATTTCAACGGCGGCGGAGAGCACATCGTAGTCGCTTCTGCTGCCCATCACGACGCCCACTAACGGCTTCGAGTCCATGCGGGTGATTATACGAGCAGGCGGCAGCGAGGATGAAACCTGCCTGGGGTGTCAGTGGCGGAGCCAGGTTTCAAAGGCAATTTGCGCAACGGCGAACAGGACGCTGAGCGCGGCCAGAAAGCCCTTGGCGCGCTGCCAGTTCTGTTCATGGCGGTCCATACGGCGCTCGAGCTCGGCGATGCGGCCGCCGCCTTCGCCCACGAGTCCGTTCATTTGCGTCTTCAGGACGCTGAGGTCGCTGAGGACCTGAGCTTCAAATTCATTCATCATGCGCATGGACGGGAGTCTCCGGAGGTGGGTTGGGGCGATGGGGTTGCGGTTAAGAGGCGAGCGGAAGATTGAAGATAAGCGCCACGGAGAACTCTGAGTAGTTGGGCGGCGTGGAGTTGTCATACATGCGGATGTAATAGCGGTCGCTGGCGGCGACGCGGGTGAAGGTCATGGTGGGCTCAGCGCTGCGCATGACCAGGTCCGTGTCTTCGCCGGGCTGGAAGGCGAAGTCGCGGCGGCGAATTTCAAAGCCTCCGCCGCTGGGCGGCGTTGCGCCGGCGTTGATGGTGACGTTGTTGCCGCTGATGGACGTGACGGCGAGAGCGTTGAGGCTGGTGAGTACAGTGAGCGGCGCGACGGCCGGCAGCCAGGTGTCCGGCGGGACGGAGGCACTGGTTTTGATGGCGAGATCGTTGGCCCAGTCATTGGCGAAGGTAATGACATATTGGACCAAGTCTGGATAACTCGGCTGATAAGTGAGTTTGACGGTGCGGACGACGACCTGCTCATCAAGATTGGTGGAGGGCGCGGCGAGCTGCAGCGCGTCACCGGGCCAGACGTCTGCGGCAAAGGAGGCGCGCGTGGCCTTGTAAGTGCCCGCCCAGAGCGCGCTGACGCTGGCCGCGGCCTGCGCGAGGATGGCGGCGGCGTTGCGGCAATCCTGCGAGGTGCGTGCGGGCGGATTGGTGACTGTGCCAATCCACGCGCAGACGGAAGGCAGGCCGGCTGCGGCAAGCTGCTGCTGGCTGGCGGTGTTGATGGAACGGCCGACGGAGCGGCCCATGCTGCGATAACTCAGCGCGATCTCTTCGCCGGCAACCGGAACAAAGCCGGGATAAAAAACCAGCTTGCCGGTGCGCTCCAGGTAGCACTCAGAGCCCTGCGTGGCGGGGCCGGTGCGGCGCGTAGAAGGCGAACCGCCGGAGGGCGTGGTGACGACCCATCCTGATCCCGTGTCCGTGAGGTTGAGAGAGCGCATGCTGCCCTGGAGATTGAGCGTGCTGGCGGCGGCGACCATGCAACTGCCGGGCAGGTTGGCGAGTGCGCCGTCATAGAGCACGACGGGCATGCCGGCCACGCCGTCGACGAACTCCTGAATTTCAAAGAGCAGGCTGGCGGGGGCGAGATTCCATTGGCCGCCGCCGGCGATGGGGCCGTCGTCGCCGTAACTGCGGAAGACGGAGAGAACGCGATGCGACTCAGGGCAGTGGACACGGACGCGCATTGCGTACTGATTGGCGGAGTTGATGGCGTAGGAGGTTCCGGTGGGCGTGCCCATCACCAGCGGCTGCACGGAGACCGCGCCGGTGCCCGATTGCGCCGTGACCTGGAAGCCCGCGGTGCAACTGGCGGCGTTGCCCAGGCCGGAGAAGAATGCGGCGAGAATGCCGGCGCTGTTGGCCGCGAGCGAGACGCCAGTGG
>DASUAU010000035.1:0-430388 GCA_035763705.1 Occallatibacter sp.
CATGGGGTACGCCGCCGCGACGTAATAGAAGCGGCCTTTGCCAACATAAAAAAGCGCGAGCGGGACGATGTACATCCAGGCGAGCATGCGGTAACGGCTGCTGCGCAGGAAGGCGATGAGCCCGGCGATCCAGAGAGGAACGGCGGCGAGATTCGTGCAGTAAAAGATCTGCTGCTTGAGAAAGCCGTCGGCGCGGCCCATGGCGACGTCGCGCGCGTGGATGTGCCGGAGGAACGTGTACGAGATGAAATCGTGGTGGATGAGCCAGAGGAAGTTGGGCAGGAAGATGAGGAGCGCCAGAGAGAAGCCCGCCCAGAACCATCCGCTGGCAAGCTGGCGGCGCGCACTGGTGAAGATGAGGCCGGCGAGAATGCCGGCGATAAAGAAGACGATTGAGTATTTGGTTTGGAGGCCGAGGCCGAGCGTTGCGCCGACAGCCAGCCACCAGCGGGGGTTCTGCGTGCGGAGAAGCCGGATGAGGAAGTACGCGGTGAGAACCCACCATAGAAAATCGAAGCTGGTGTATTGGAATTCCGTGCCGCTGAACAGTGGCACCGGAGAAAAGGCCACGGTGAGCGCGGCAATGGCCTGGGCGAAGCGTCCGCCCCCGAGCTCGCGAGCCATGAGGCCGCTGACGACAATGACCGCGGCCTGCGTAAGGACGGAAAAGACACGCAGGCCAACAAGGGAAAGGCCAAAGAGCGAGAGGCCGATGTGCTCGATGAGGGGTGTGAGCGGCGGAAAGGCGACGAAGCCCCAGTCAAGATGGCGCGCGTCCGCAAGGAACTGGAGCTCATCGCGATGAAAGCCGTAGCGGCCGTTGGTGAGCATGTGCAGTAACGCTACGGCGGCGGCGATGACGAGCAGCACGGCCCATTGCGTGCGCGGTGGAGAGGCCGGCGGGTTGCCGGACGGAGCGGCAGGGATGGATGACATACTCCTCCGAGGGGAAGCGCGGGGATAAGCCTGGTTACGTTATCTTCGCCGCGGTGGTTCCGTTGCACTGCGCTCTTTCAGGTGGCTGAGGCACGCGGACCCATGCCATGCCCGCCGCAACCGCTGCCTGAATGCCTAAATCGGTGTCCTCAAAGACGAGGCAGTTGACGGGCTTGACGCCGAGGCGCTCGGCGGCGAGAAGAAAGGCGTCTGGCGCGGGCTTGCCGTTTGCATAGTCCTCCGCGCAGACGAGGGTCTCGAATTTATCGAGCAGGTTGAGCGCGGTGAGCGAGCCAAGGACGGAGTTGCGGCGGCTGCCGGAGACGACGGCGAGTGGGATGCGGCCGTATTGCGCATGAATGTGCTCGACGACCTCAGGGATGGATTGCAACTGGTGGAGCTGCTCGTGGTAGCGGCCCTCCTTGATGCGCGCAACCTCGGCAACGGGCATCTGGAGGCTGTGCTGCTGGTTCAGTGCGGCGATGATGTCCGCGACGGGACGACCGCCCCAGGCGTAGAAGAGCCGCTCGTCGAAATCGCAGTCCCATTCGGCGAGAGTCTGCTTCCAGGCGGTGTAATGCAGGGGCATGGAGTCGACGATGGTGCCGTCGCAGTCAAAGAGGTAGGCGTGGAATTCGCCGGGAGGAATGGTGAGTGTCATAGGAATGGAAAATGGCTCCGGGAGAGGGATTTGGATGAATGTGCGCTACTGCTTTGCCGCTGTTGCAGCTTGATCTTCGGCAGAGGCAGAGCCGCCTTCGCCGGGCTTGGTTGGCTCCATTTGCAGGGCGTTGTTGAAGCGGTTGAAATAATTGAAGAGGCCGATGGCACAGAGCAGCTCGACGATTTCGCCTTCGGAATAGAAGCGGCTGAGCTCGGCGAATTGCTCGTCGTTGACTGCACGGGCATCACGCGTGACGGTCTCCGCCAGGCGCAGGGCCGCCTTTTCGGCGGGGGTGAAGTCGTTGCGATGGGACCAGTCGGCGAGGTGGGCAAGCTGGTCGTCGGTCCAGCCTAGTCCGCGGGCAAGAATCGTGTGGCTGGCGAGGCAATAGGGCGTCTCATTCACCTGGCTGGTGCGGACGATGATGAGCTCCTTGAGCCGGGTGGAGACGGTGCCCGTGTTGAGCACAGCGCCGAAATGGGCCTGCATGGTGGCAAAGATTTCAGGCCGGTGGGCCATGACGCGAAACATGTTGGGCACGTTGCCGCGCTGGGTGAAAACCTTGTCAAAAAGCACGGCCAGATCGGCGGTGACCTGGCTGCGATCAAGACGGGAGATGCGGGACATGCGGGCCTCCTGTAGGTGCTGGTTCCATCCTAGCGCCCGAAGGCCTGAAAGGGCGCCGGAGCTTTGACGCAACCCCCGCAGTTTGCTACCTTGATAGAGGACGATCAAGCGCCAAACACTCCTCAGTAGCTCAATGGCAGAGCATTCGGCTGTTAACCGAAGGGTTGTAGGTTCGAGTCCTACCTGAGGAGCCAATCTCCTTTATAGTCAATTGCTTAGAGATGGCTTCAGTTCGATGCCCATCGAACTTCGCCAAATTTCGCCAAACTTCGCCAAATTGTCTTCCCCCGCAAACGCAGCAATGCCATCGGATCAGGCGTAAAGTCCTTTCCTTTCTAAGACCGGTTCTGACGTTCAGCAGATTGTCTATGTCTCAAGCTGGGATAATACCCGAAGGGTTGTAGAGGCGTCGCGACGTCGCGTGGAGGAAGGGAATTGAGCATCCTAAGTTGTAGCTGAGCGAGGTGATGGACTGGCCGCCGGGCGCCTGGATGCCGGGATTCAGGCTCGCAATCCTGCCATCGGCCGAGTAGCCGACCGCCTGCGTCTGGGTGCCTCCGACAGAGAGCGTCGCCAGCAGGTCGTTAGCGGTCCCATAGCCGTAGGTGGTCGTCTCAGTGCCGTGGGTCTGCGTCAGCCGGTTGCCGTCCTTGTCATAGGTGTAGGCAAACGAGCCGTAGCCGCCCGCCGCGCTGCTCAGCCGCTGAAGGTTGTCATAGCTGAAGCTCTGGCTGTTGCCGGAGTTGACGGCGTCGGTGATGGTCTGGACGTTGTTGGTGGGATAGTAGGCGTAGCCCAGGTTCTGCAGCACAGACGCGCCCGTGTCCGTAACCCCCGTCATCCGGTAGTCCTGGTCGAAGCCGCGCGTTTCCGCAACGCCATTGCCGTAGGTGAGCCCGCTGGAGGGCCCAAACGGCTCATAGGCAACGTTGGACGCCACCGGAGTGCTCGCGCCACCGTTGGGCATACTCAGCGGTTTTTCTATCAACCTCACTCCTCTCGCATTTCGAACCGTGCAAAACTAGGCCCAAATCCATCTGGCCTTTGGATTCTGTCACTTGGCTAAGGGGATTACCTCACCATTTAGCAGTACCTTTTTAGGCAGCACGCCACTGGTCCCGCAGCCGATTGATTTTCCGTGAGAATCATACGGAAACAATAATCGATCACCCTCGTTCTTTGGCCTGTCTTCAACGACATAGGATCCCACATATATCCCACCGTCCATAACTATGACACGATATGAGGCATGTATTGCCAGGCCGGGCGGAGAAGATTCATACCACTCATAAAAGAACATACGAAGATTGTTCGCCCCACAACGGAGCGTTCCTAGACTCGTGAATCGTATGTCTCCCTTCAGCATCCCAGAGAAATGCTGAGTGGCCAATCTGTGTCTCAGATTGCTCGGGCATGCCTCTCGAGGTGAATTAAGGCCAACGGTTCCAATCAGAAGAAGACCCGCAAGCATGAGCTTAGCCATGTCATTTTCATCCTTTCGCTACTTTGCTCACTCGCTATTGAGACAGTGACAGCACCTTGCTCGCATACCAATAACGGTGCTGCATGCCTCCTTCGTGCGGATATATCTGCATATTTCCGTTATAGTCGCGAAGCGCATCATACATACTCCGGTAGCCGACGACATTTCCGTTAATGTCGTGGATTGACCCCTTGTAAAGCAGCCATTTTAGGGCCGCAGTTGCGCTAATACAAGGCGTCATACTCTGGCCTTTCTTGAGGCCTGTCACTCTTCCTTTTAGTGCAGTCCAGTCACCAGCGTTGTTAGCTTGAAGTGGATCTGAAGCAAATGCACTTGGGGTGCCGCCGGACTCAACCATTGCCTGCGCCTTCAGTTGCATTGGAGTAACGTACATCGGTGATCCGGGAACGAACGAGTTGCTCTGGTTGAACTGATTGACGGCATATATGAAAATGGGGTCATTTGCTGCACGCCATGCGTGTTTCCCTGTTTCAGGGTATCCAGAGATTGGTCCGATTCTTTGCTGTTGGGCAGACGAGGTTGAAGATTCGCAAGGATCCTGCTTGGGACACAAACCAAACAAATCAGTCAATCCAGTTGGATCATCGTTCACGTATGCATACAAGTTGTTCCCGCTTCCCAGTCTGCCCAGCGGATCCGGCTCGGCGTACCGCCCCAGGTCCGGAATGTAGTCCCGGAATCCGTTGTGATTCCAACCGCTCTCGGCGTCGAAATATTGCCCTGGGAAGCGCAGGTTCTGGGTGATTGTCCCGCTCACTGAGGCCGTCCCAAACGGCTGGTAGGTTGCTTGCCACGCGACGGTCTGGCTACCGTCAGTCGCCACTTGCGGCGTGCCCAGCATGTCATCGTGCAGGAAGTAGAGCGTGCCGGTGGAGTTGTTAAGCGTAGCGATGGGCCTGCCGTTGAGATAGATGTAGTCGGCCTGGGCGGCACCCGAAGCGTTTGTCTCTTCCATGAGCATCCCGTTCTGGCCGTACTGATAGATGTCGCCGGTCGTTCCAGAGATCGTCTTGATCAGCCGTTGCCCGAAGGCATCATAGGTGTAGCTGGCCAGCGCGCCACCGGCAGCATTCACCGCCGAAAGCTGCGCATCCTGGTTATAGCTGAGCGAAGTGATGTACTGGCCGCCGGGCGCCTGGATGCCGGGATTCAAGCTCGCAATCCTGCCATCGGCCGAGTAGCCGACCGCCTGTGTCTGCGTACCTCCGACAGAGAGCGTCGCCAGCAGGTCGTTCGCGGTCCCGTATCCGTAGTTGGTCGTCTCCGTGCCGTGGGTCTGCGTCAGCCGGTTGCCGTCCTTGTCGTAGGTGTAGGTAAACGAGCCGTAGCCGCCCGCCGCACTGCTCAGCCGCTGCAGGTTGTCATAGCTGAAGCTCTGGCTGTTGCCGGAGTTGACGGCGTCGGTGATGGTCTGGACGTTGTTGGTGGGATAGTAGACATAGCCCAGGTTCTGCAGCACGGAGTTGCCCGTGTCCGTAACCCCCGTCATGCGGTAGTCCTGATCGAAGCCGCGCGTTTCCGCGACGCCATTGACGTAGGTGAGCCCGCTGGAGGGCCCGAACGGCTCATAGGCAACGTTGGACGCCACCGGCGTACTCGCGCCACCGCTGGGCTTCGCCGTCACTGCCGTAATCCGGCCCATGATGTCGCGAGTATAGCTGACGACGGTCTGCGACGGGTAAGTAATCGAAGCGATCCGGTTGGCCGCGTCGTAGGTGTAGGAGGTGGTCAACGTGCCTGCGCTTGTGGTGCGGGCATTGGTGAGCAGGTTGCCGAACTGGTCATAGCTGCGGGAGAGGGTTCCGGCGGCTTTGGCCGATACAAAACAAATACATCGCACAATCGTGCCCGGGATTGCCATGAAGCAATTTGGGAGATGTCCTCCGAGTGCCTTTGTGCCGCTGAGGACCAGCGAATCAGTCTCATCCCGACAATACAGAGCTATCCTGAGGCATGCCAAAATCCCAGGTTCCAGGAAATGTTACAGCAGTCTCCGGGATATTTCTCTTCTCGGCCAACTTCTTCCCAATCCGGTAAATCTCGCTCAGTTCTTCGATCGAGAAATGCAAGGTTTGAGCGCGCCAGAATTTTGTAAAGACATTGTACTCTCCGGTCAGGCTGAAACAAGTAGCCAAGGACTCCTCGGCCATATCGATACGCCCTAGAATTGATTTATCCAATTCGGAAAGTCTGAGCCCAATCGCGTGGATCTTTACTTCCAACGCATCTCGGGGATCCTCCATGCATTTACGGATCTTCGCGAACACATCTTCAATCCAATCCGGCTTAATGACTTCCTCTAGGTCATGCACAACGGAGAGCCAAAAGAACTCCGCTGTCCTGTCGCTCCCAAGATCAAATATTCGCTCTCCCCACAGGAAGAATTGGCGTTCTTCATCTTGAGTCGTGGCCGCTCGGAGCGCGGATGACATCAGAAAATGTAAGCGTCCAGCAGCTTTGCCGAATTCGTTATCCGAGTAGTAACGGCTTAGAAGCGGTCGAAGAATACTCTGAAACCGTTCTAGTTCAATGGGAAAATTCAGCTCACTGCAAAGCAGTGCAGTCGCATCAAGTGAAGCTACATTCCAGATTTGCTCCCAACGGATGTCTTGTTCGAGTGGTGTCATCGCTAGTCTCAAAATGAAGTTTTCACTGGCGTCAAGATCATCAGTTTCCGATCTTTTGATTAGGGTCCTTACTCCTAAGGATCGTAGTGTCCAAACGTGAAGCCAATGAAGGTTCGTATTGCAAGTTATGCTCCCACGGGTGAAAGTGAAATTATTACAATTATTGTGATAATTTCCCCTCCGGCAGTTCCAGCCCCAACTACCGGAGCTGGGGTGGGCAAGTATGGTTGTTTCCAATGCGGTAGATCACTTGGACTGGGCGTGAGTGCTGGCGCCGGCATGGTCGCAAGTTGCCACACACCGGCTGGCACGCCCGAGCCCGGACACCCTTGTGAGTTATAGTCGTTCAGTGCTTTTCTGAGCCTATCTTGTGTCCGCTTGAATTCAGCAATGTGAGATTGGCGAGACATTTTTCCAAGCAAGGGCAGATTCCATTTAGGATACTGGTACTCAAGGAACCTCTGAAACGTCTTTTTACTTAATTTGTTGATTTCTTCCAACAGTTCATCGCAAGATTTCTTGCAGGAAATCAATCCCTCCGGATCAGTATAATTCGTGGGAGAATCATATCCATAGACATACGGAGTGGCTCCGTTATCGAGCGCAATTGCTCGGAGTGTGAATAGTGCACCCGTGGTGGGATTGTAAAACCTCGCGCTCCCCTGCATGGCGAGCGGATCCGGCTCCGCATACCTCCCCAGATCGGGAATGTAATCCCGGAATCCGTTGTGGTTCCAACCGCTCTCGGCGTCGAAATACTGTCCTGGGAAGCGCAGGTTCTGCGTGATCGTCCCGCTCGCAGATGCGGTCCCGAAGGGCTGATAGGTGGCCTGCCATGCGACAGTCTGACTGCTATCCGTTGCGAGTTGCGGCGTGCCCAGCATGTCGTCCTGCAGGAAGTAGAGAGCGCCCGTGGCATTGTTGAGCGTGGCGATGGGTCTGCCATTGAGGTAGATGTAGTCGGCCTGGGCCGCACCCGATGCGTTGGTCTCTTCGAGGAGCATGCCATCCTGGCCGTATTGATAGATCTCGCCGGTCGTTCCGGAGATGGTCTTGATAAGACGCTGTCCGAAGGCATTATAGGTGTAACTGGCCAATGCACCGCCTGAAGCGTTGACTGCCGACAAGCGCCCATCCTGGTTGTAACTGAGTGAAGTGATGGACTGGCCTCCGGGCGCCTGGATGCCGGGACTCAGGGTGGCAATCCGGCCGTCGGCCGAGTAGCCGACCGCCTGCGTCTGGGTGCCGCCGACGGAGAGCGTCGCCAGCAGATCGCTCGCAGTGCCAAACCCATAGGTGGTCGTCTCCGTGCCCTGGGTTTGCGTCAGCCGGTTGCCGTCCTTGTCGTACGTATAGCTGAAGGCTCCATAGCCGCCCGCCGCGCTGCTCAGGCGCTGCAGGTTGTCATAGCTGAAGCTCTGGCTGTTGCCAGAGTTGACGGCGTCGGTAATGGTCTGGACGTTGTTGGTGGGATAGTAGGCGTAGCCCAGGTTCTGCAGCACGGACGCGCCCGTGTCGGTGATTCCCGTCATCCGGTAGTCCTGATCGAAGCCGCGCGTTTCCGAAACGCCGTTGCCGTAGGTGAGCCCGTTGGAGGGTCCGAAGGGCTCATAGGCAACGTTGGTCGCCACCGGAGTGCTCGCGCCTCCGTTGGGCTTTGCCGTCACTGCCGTAATCCGGCCCATGATGTCGCGAGTATAGCTGACGACGGTCTGCGACGGGTAAGTAATCGAGGCGATCCGGTTGGCGGCGTCGTAGGTGTAGGAGGTGGTTAGGGTGCCCGCGCTTGTGGTGCGCGTATTGGTGAGCAGGTTGCCGAACTGGTCATAGCTGAGGGAAAGGGTGCCGGCCGCGTCCGTGACCGAGGTCAGCCTGCCGATGCCATCGCCATGGCCGCTCTGATCGTAGGTGTAGGTGACATTCTCCGGACTGTCCGCAGGGAAGGTCATGGTCAGAACGCGGTCGAGGGCGTCGTAGGTGTATTGCGTGACCGCGCCGGTGGCGGCGACGCGCTTGATCATGTTGCCCGTGCTGTCGTAGTAGTAAACGGCCGTTCCAGTGTTGGGGCTGCTCTCCTGGATCAGATCGCCGAAGCCGTCATAGACGTAAGCGGTTGTGCCTCCAGTGGGTGAAACGACGCTCAACGGCCGGTCGTGCGCGTCGTAGCTGGTGGTCGTGACGCCGCTTTCGGGGTCCGTAATCCTGGTGAGGCGGTTCAACGCATCAAAGGCACGCTGCGTTTTGTTGCTTGCCTGGTCGGTTGCCGTGAGCATGTTGCCCACCGAATCATAGGTGAAGGACGAGGTCTGGCCGGCTGCGCCGATGTCCTGTCCCATCCGTCCGAGGATGTCGAATGCATTCGAGTGCTTGCTGGTGACCGTGCCGGAGGCGTTCAGCACATCCGTGGCTGTGGGGTCTCCAAGCGCGTCGAGCGTATAGGAAATCTTTTGCCCGAAGAGATCCTTCATCCCTGTGAGCCGGTGCGCGGAATCGTAGGTGTAGGTCAGGCCGGAGCCGTCGGGCTGGGTCACGCTGGTGAGATTCTCTGCCGCATCATAGCCGTACTGGGTCTCGTGACTCGCAGTGGTGCTGCTGAGAAGGCGTTGACGTGGATCGTAGTTGAGCGTGGTGCTCACGCCGTTCGGATCGACGACCGTGAGCGGCAGCCCTCCCCCCGTGTGGCTGGTGATGGTCGTTTGCTGGTTCAGGGGATTCGTGATCCCGGTCAGCGCCCCGGTTGAGTCATAGGCATAGGAGGTCTTTTCGACCACGTCCGTCCGCGGGCTCTGCACGGAGGCGAGAAGGGAATTCTGCCAGGTGTAAGTCCAGGTTCGTGTCGCACCCTGTGTCGAATACGGTATCGATTGGGTTGTGGTGTCCGCCAGAGTCTTGGTCAACACCTCGCCATTGCTGTCGTAGGTGAACGAAGTCGTCAGTCCGGGAGTGGCGATGGAATCGGGCAGATGGCCCCACGTTTGATCGTAGGTAATCGTGGTCGTCCGGGCCACAGAGGTATAGGCGCCCTCTGTAATCGTCAGCGGGTCTCCATGGCTGTCATTTTGGTAGGTGGTCAGATTCCCATCCCAGTCGGTCTCGCTGCTCAGGAAGCCGTTGGTGTCGTAGGCAAAAGTCTCGGTCCCCGTTGGAACGTTGCCGATGGAGGTTCGAGTGATCTGCGCGACCTTTGGAACCCCTTGCATCATGGTGAAAGTGTAGGTCTCCGTTTCTCCGAGCGCATTTGTGACCGTGCGGGTCAGGTTCGCATCGTCATAGGCGACGGTGAACTTGTTTGCGACACCACCGACCTGGTTGGTGAGGGCGCGTCCATCGCTGTCGTACGTCCAGCTTTCGTAGAGATTGCCGTTTTCGTCCATGATTCCGGTGAGCGCATACGGGACACTTGAATCCTGATACTGGTACTGCTGTTCGGTCACAGGACTCGTCGAGTAGGAGACGGAGGCGAGTCTGTCGTTCGGATTTGAGACGCTGTTGTAGCCATAGGTCAGCACCAGTCCGTCAGGAGTGGTGACCGTGGCGATAGTCCCGTTGGAATAGGTGAATGTCAGTTGGCGATTGTACGAATCCGTCACCGTGCTGAGTTGCCCGCTGGCGTTGTAGGCCATGGTTTGCGTGTAGCCGTTGCGCAAAGCGATGCTTTGAAGCTGTCCCTCGCCGGAACTCAACTTCGTGTACGTCTCGACGGTGTCGTCGTGATCTTTCAAAGTCCAGGTCGTTCCCGACTGCGTGAGAGTGTCGTCGATGTCGCTATCGCTGACCCACGAACTCCCGCTCTGATGGAAGGTGATCTCTTGCCCATCAGGCCGTTCGGCCGCAATCTCGCTGCTCGAAACGAAATTCAGGTAGCGATCATAGTTCGAGCGCCACCGGAGCCCAAGGGTCGTCGCAAACGTATTGGGGATAGGAAAGCTGTTGTAGTAACGGATATAGCTCAGCTTGTTTTGGCCCGCGGTTTGGTAATCAACGACCTTTTCGAAGACGTTCCCGGTTCCGATGTTAATGGGATCACCCTGAGTACATTCACCCTGATTACTTGAGCAGTCGCCGTTGTCTTTCGCGGAATAGCTGAAGGAGCCTGTACCTGGGCCATACAGAAGCGGATCTGATGCGGCGGACGTGAAGGTGCTTGAAGTCTCCGAATTCCTGACGCCAACTTCGATATCAAAGGGAATGCTAGTCTGGGTCGGATTTAGCTCTTCGATGGGAATCGAATTTGTCGTCGAAGACATAGTCTCCTGACCGTTCGGAAATAGAATTGCCCCATTTCCGCCGACTATCTGCCAGTCGTAGCCCACGGCATTGACAGGAGGATTCGTCAGGGTAGCCGTTGCGGTTATGAGTGAGTTGGAACCCGATTCGCCAGGTAAAGCCGGCCCCACCGTAACAGGAGCGAACTGCGCTACGAACTGTTGGCCGTTCGAATATCTATTGTCCTGAGTACTATATTCCAAGATAAAAGGAACCTGCTCAATAGACCGGCTTGACCCCCAGGTATAGCGCGCAACCGCAAAGTTGTACAGCTGTTGCCCGCATCCGGGGATGTAATATTGCTCTGTCGTGTAATCAAATGTCCCAACTGGTGTCCACTGTGTCGCGGTTACTTGCGTTGGGGAAGAATACGCAGTGCAAGTCAGGTTACCCTGTGAATCCAGCTGCATGAAAACGCCGCCCTGGACGAAGGTTTTGTGTGTGGTGTCAACCCAGACATTGGCGTAAAGTTGCCCGATCCCAAAAGGGTTGGTCTCAACTGTTCCATGAAGAGCTCCATCGGGACCCTTTGTGAGCATCACCAACGCGATATTCCCGCTGGTGCCGCTGGTACCACTGCCGCTCAATGGAATTGTCTGAGTTCCGCCTACGGCATTGAGCGCGTTGTCGCTCGCGATAACAGATCCGCTGATTGTACCGCTTGCAGTGGGAGTGAAGTTCACCGCATAGGTACATGAATTGTTCATAGCCAACGATGAAGACGAGCCTGATACGCTGATCTGTGGACAGGTGCTGGAAGGGTCCAATGCAAAGTTGTTCGAGACCGATGGATTCGTTCCGCTGCTGGGAACCGAGAATATGAGTGGCGCGTTCCCGAAGTTTTCCAATGTGGCTGTTTGCGGGCTGTCGCTGCTCTTTGAGCCAACAACTGTCTGCGCAAATCTGAGGCTCGGTGGGCTCGCGTAGTTCACCTTGGTTACAACATTATCGACCGTACGGTAGAGATTCCCGCTTCCGTCGATACCCCACGCACCAGCAGGCATCGGAATTTTGGTCAAATACCCATCACCATTCTGCACGTATAAAAAACTTCCGTAATAAGGGTCGGTGATATATGGATCGCCGTTAGCGTCTACATAGCCCAAGGTGATATTCGTCAGCCAAACATTTCCGAAATATGTTTCAGTACTATAGACCGTGCCTGGAGCTATGCAGATTACGGAGTCCGAGAGTACTCCTTGAAGGGGTCCCTCGAGGACGACATACATGTATCCTTCGTCATTTACCTTGAGCCCAGTAGCCGTCTCACTTGTATGGTTTAGTAACATACTCCCCGCCACGAGAGTTGCTTGTATATACCCGCCGGCTGGGGAGGGGGTTTCTATATATATTGATGGGTAGTAATAATCTGGACCGGCATAATATTGACTGTCGTTATCGAAGAAATAGATGTTTCCGTGTCCATCTACGTTAATCTGGCGAGGCAGACTGAGCCCTGTTCCAACCACAGTTTCTGAGTAAACCCCGTTGAACAGGGTTTCCTTTAATACGCGGTTATTGTTCGTATCGGCAATATATACATTCCCAGCGCCGTCGACGGCCAGAGTGATTTGTCCTGACAAGGTGCCGCTCGGTACTGTCGACTGAACATAGCTCCCGTTAATTGGCGTCCACTTTGTAATAGGGCCACATCTTCCGTTCGCGAAAAGGCTGACATAAATGTCTCCACTGCTATCGACAACCTGATCACAAGGAGCAGATGTCTCTACGAAGGCTGTGGTCGTGGCCGCAGGTTTGAAATCAACCTGAGGGCCGATGCCCTTACCGTCCAAATAGATGGTCTGTAGCAAATTCCCGCTAGTGTCGCTAAGAAGCAGTGCGCCACGACGTGCCCCAGCGAACCTGGGTGCAAAGGAAACATTGACGGTGCAGGATGAATTCGAAGGATAAAGATTCCCTATAGCACATGTTCCGCCACCGGCATTGGTGAAGTCCAGATTTTGCATTCCGTCCGTCAAGACCGCGATGCCTCCGAGCGTCGTGTCGGACGTGAAGGAAATTGTTACAGGCATAATGCCCGAACTCCCGACGTTCTGGGTTCCAAAACCGGAGGCCGCATTGATTTTTACGACAAACAGAGAGGACGTAACGCTTGAGTAAGTCTGATCTCCGGAATACGTCGCGGAGATGCCGTATATGCCCACAGCCAAAGAGTTCGTTGAGAAAGTCGCAGTTCCATTGCTGCTTAGTGTGGCCGTGCCCATGGCGGTGGTGGGGTCTGGGTAGGTGTGGGTGAATTGATTCTCCGAATAGAACGTGACCGTACCAGTAGGCGATGGAAGGCCGCTCTTCCCAGTCACGGTAGCCGTGAACGTGGCCGTGCCGCCCGCCACGAATACATTCGCCGCTGCTGTCAGTGTGACCGTAGCCGCTGGCGTAACCTCGGTTCCTGCAAGCGCAATGTTCTGAGTGCTTGAGCCAAGGGAGTTGGTCGCAATCGTTACGTTTTCTGTTAAAGATTGGGATTGACCATTGCTGAGAGGACTGCCGGGCTCGAAGTTGATCGTTAATGTGCAGCCAGACCCTGCCTGAAGAGAAGACTGGGTTGCGCAATCGCTCAGAAGTCCAGACGCTTCTGGAAAATCGGTCGGGTAGCTTACCGATGTAAACGTCAAGTCCGCGTTGCCAATATTCTGAATGGTAACGGTCTTGGGACTGTCGCTGCTGGTTTGATCATACTGGGTTGCGGCAAAGCTCAAGCTCGGCGGATCACCAATATCCTGTCGAAATATCTCGCCTTCGAGGTCGTCAGTGATGTACCGATTTCCGCTGCTATCCAGGGCAATGCCGCTGGGTTCCGGAATGCTGGTGCTATCGACAATGATAGATTGCGTGTAGGATCCGTCCGGCTGCAGCGTTTCCTCAGCGACGAAGCCGTCGCCGAGATCGTAGTCGTTATCCGTGACAAAGACGTTGCCATTGCCGTCGACTGCTATTCCTGTAGGGGTAATCCACCCATATCCTATCGAGCTCTGGATATATGTTCCGTTTGACGGTGTCAATTTGTATATGGCGGCTTTTCCGTTCCCGTTGGCCGAATCTGCGACGAAAACGTCCCCATTACCGTCGACGGCTACGGCTTTAGGTGAGACAAATGTGCCTGCGATCTTGGTTTGAGTGTAACTTCCGTCCGAGAGAACTTCCGCGTAGACCGCACCGGGCGAGACACCGTTTCCAAAATCTGCAATATACACGTTCCCAAAACCATCCACCGCGATGCCTGCAGGGGAGTTGAGGCCATAGCCGATCGGCGTCTGGATGTAGGTCACGGGATATGGATATGACCCTTTTGGATTTTCTTTGTAAACCATGTGGCTGTCGCGGTCGGCCAGATATACGTTCCCGGCTGCATCCACTGCAATGCCATTTGGGTCGGTGAAGCCGCTTCCAATCGCGCTGGAGATTACGGATCCAGTGTTTATGCCTCCTATCCCCCAGAAGCCATTTCTTGTGGCGAAATCGAAATTGCCGCTAGCATCCACCGCAATACCCTGCGGATATGCCAACATGAGAGGGTAGCAGGGCGCGCAGTCGTATAGGGGGGTGATAGTTCCAGGCGGAAAAGATGTCTGAGGCCCGACGCCTTTGCCTTGCAGATAGCCGGTCCCAATGACGTTGCTATTGTTGTCATATAACTCAACAGCACCGTAGCGCTCTCCGGGGTATTTGGGGGAGAAGGTTACGTTCACAGTGCAGGTCGAATTGGCGGTGTAGGCGTTTCCGACGGTGCAAGTCCCTGTACCAGCGTTGGAGAAGTCGAGGTTTGGCGCATTTTCGGTGAGTACCGAAATGTTGCCGAGTGTTACCGCTTGAGTGAACGTGATCGTCAGTGGAATTGGGCTGCTGGTACTGCCAATGCTTAGCGTTCCGGCGTTCGTATTTCCAAATGGCGCCGTACCTGGTGTAGCGAGAATGCTCTCGTTGATGGTATCGGAGTTCAAACTCACATAATTAGAGTCTCCCGAATACGAGGCAGAAATCGTATAAGTACCTGCGGCCAACGAAGCTGTAAAGTACGTGGCCACCGCATTGGTCAGCGAAATGGCCCCGCTCAACGCGGTCGTGCCGTTGTAAAACGTCACTGTTCCGGTTGGAACAGGACCGCCACTCGACCCATTGACCTTCGCAGTAAAAGTAATCGAACTACCCACCGTCGCTGGGTCAGCGGACACATCCAGATTCACTGATCCGCCAGGAAGAACTTCCGTACCGGTGGCCGATAGAGTCTGTTGTGCTGCTGCGGCATTGAGGGTGTTCGTGGTAATGGATACGCTTTCGCTCAGAAGTAGCGAGGTATTTCCGGCAAGTGACGTGGTGGGCTCAAATTCGATACTAAGGTCGCAAGTTTGTCCAGCATTCAATGATGTACTTGAAGTGCACTCAGTTGATCCTGCAGAAGCTTCAGGAAAATCCGTGGGGTAACTGACAGCAGAGACATTCAACGCCGCTGTGCCGAGGTTGGAGACTGTTACGATTTTAGGACTGTCCGCGCTAATCGTATCTGTTGCGGCATTGGCGAATGTCAATCGGGGTGGATCTGCGAGATCTTCTTTATATATGCCTCTTAACTGATCGGCGACTACGACGTTCCCCATCGCATCCACGGCCAAACCGGAAGGTTCCGTCCAGCCGGTGCCGATTGGTGTCTGAGCGTAGTTTGCGCCGGAAGCAGCTGCCCTGTACACACCGGCCGTAACCAAACCCCCTTTGTAAAGAGCGTTTCCAACGTCGGAAATGTAGATATTTCCTACGCTGTCGACCGCAACTCCAGATGGAGCGGTCCAGCCTTTAGCGATCAGAGCCTGCGTGTAGTTCCCGCCGGACGGAGTTTCCATCACCACGCCAGGTATCCCAGAGTCGGCAACATAAATTCTCCCGTTTCCATCGACCGCTACGCCGAGAGGAGTGATCCAACCGCTTCCAACCATCGTCTGGACGTACGTGCCATCGTTCTGCAAAGCCTCCTTGTAGACGGCATGGTTCCCCTTGTCGGTAATGTATATATTGCCGTTTCCGTCCACCGCTACTGCCGAGGGTTGGTTGAAGCCGATCCCTATTGCCGTTTGGGTGCAGTTATCATTTGAAATGGCAACCCTGTACACGGCGTAAGTACCCGGATCGCTTACGTAAAGTGTTCCGCTACCGTCAACTGCCACACCTGTGGGTGAATTGAATGTGCAGTTTAGCTGGGTTTGTGTATAGCTTCCGTTCGCAAATGTCTCCAGGTACAGGCCGCCGTGGGTGGTGCTGTTTCCATAGTCGGCGACATAGATACTGCCATCCCCCCTGATGGCGACGCTGTCAGGTGAGGCGAAGCTGCTTCCAATGGTTGTTTCCGATCCGGGATTGAATGTGGATTGTGGGCCAACACCAACGCCTTGCAGATACACGCTGTTGGCCAATGAATTCCCATATTTATCTGAAAGGATCACTGCGCCATCGCGGGTTCCAGGGTATTTGGGCGAAAAAGCGACATTGACCGTACATGTCGTTCCGGCCTTATATCTCTTTCCGGTGGCGCAGGTATCTCCGCCGGCGTCAACGAAATCCAGGTTCGGTGATCCCTGTGTAAGGACTCCAATATTTTGGAGCGTGGCAGCTGTTGTAATCGTGAATGTTAGTGCCACCGCGTTACCTTTAGAGCCGATGTTCACAGCCCCAAATTCCTCAACGGGGGGCGGAGGTGTCAGAGGTGGATTGATATTCAGATCAAGCTGAGTTTTCGCGGTCAACGTACCGGAGATTCCAGTAATGGTTACCGTCGCGGCTCCCGTGGTGGCGGAGCCATCTGCGGTTAATGTCAGTACACTCGTTCCCGTGGTGCTGGTTGGATTGAACGATGCCGTCACCCCACCGGGAAGGCCGCTTGCGGTGAGGTTCACGGCGCCGCTGAATCCTCCTGCATCGATCACGGAGATCGTCGCCGTGGCGGAGCCGCCTTGCGAGATCGGCAAGCTCGACGGGGAAGAAGACAACCAAAATCCGGGAACCACTGGTCCGGCCAATGCATCAATGAGATTCTGTCCATTTGGACTTCCCCATCCGCTCACCAGGTCGTATCCAGAAACAGCGTTATACCAGACCAGTTGGTCAGCAGTGTCATTATTTCCATCGGTGACATCATGCAGGTCCGCGTTGAAGTTGGCACCTTCTCCGATGGAATAAATGGTGGGATTGAGAAAGCCCAGCCCTCCGGCAGGTGCAGATCCTGTCTCTACGGCCTGCTGATTGATCAGCGCCATGAAGCCTGCCCAGCGCGGTGCGGCAAAACTGGTTCCGCCTTCCCCTCCAGCGCAGAAGCCCAAGTCGCAAAAGAAATTGTCGAGGTCACCCTCCATTGCCACATCCGGAACATTGCGAAGACTATTGGAACCTCCGTTGGGCCAGTTGGCTGCCCCTTGTTGCCAACTGGGGAGAGGAATTCCATCGGGGCTCACACCGCCCCCGCTTCCATACCCGTCCGAGTTCCATGCAGATTCACCTGCCCAGGGCCCACCACCATAGTTCGTGATCAAATGCGTTCCGCCGACTGCGGTCACATAAACGTCTTCGGCCGGGTAGAAATAGGGGCTGATCGCTGCATCGTACGCACCCTGATCTCCAGACGCCACAAAGATGCTTTGACCTTGGGTTGCAAATTCTTGGAAAATGCCATCGTCAGTTGCCGGATCGTCAGGTACCCAACTCCAGGAGACACTCAACTCCTGGCAAATATCTTCCGAAGCCATACTGTTAAGAATGTCAGCATCACTCGTGCCGATATAGACACGCACTTGATTTAAGCCAGGCGCCATCCCGATCGCCTGCACAATATCAAGTACTTCTTCTGCGTCGTCGCTACCCGCAGCCCCGGTCGTGCCGTCCAGTAAAACGTTATTGATTGGAACGCTGTACGATTGGCCAGCGTTGTTGAAAGTGAGATCGACATCGCTCAGGCGATATCCATCGAACTCAAGCAGCCCGACAGACTGTCCCGTGCCGGTCAGCAGTGTCCCACCGTAGTAGGCCGCGCGCATATCGCTGCCGAGGTAATAGCCACCTGGGCCCGAGCCGAGGACGTTGGCAATCGGGCTCGCATTCTTCTTCCTCTTCAGCATGGGTTGGGGTACTGAGTAGTTATTCAGCCCCTCGATGTGTTTGATGGGCACAGAAAGATCGAGCGTGGGATCCCGGTCGATGGAGAAGAAGGTGCGTTTGCCGTTTGGGTCGCGGTACGTGTTCATCGCGACCCCGAGTACGGTACTCACTTGTGCAACCGACCCCCGTAAATCGAGAGTGATCCGGTTCTTCGATTGACTGACGACTGTCAGACCATGGTCCTTGGCCCACTGCATCACGGTTCCATAATCCTGCTCCGTGGGTCCAAACTGATCCGTAAACTCCTGGACTGTCAGAAAATGGCGATAATTCGGGCTGGATGGATCGTAGAGTTCTCCAAGGAGGTTCGTAAGCGCCGTTTGGTTGCGCAGAGGCAATACAACGGTCATGTCGATCGCCTGCGAAGGTGGCAGAGGACCCACTCGCTTCGCCTGGCCATTAGCGACGACCGGAGGCACATGCTTATGCAACTTCTGCTGTCCCTGGGATGCAAAGCTCTGCGCCGTGCAGGTAAGAACCAGGATCGTCAAGGCAACCACTGCAGCCAGAGAATTCGAGCGACCAGCATCCCTCGCACCCATGTGTCCCCCTTAAGACTTGCCCAGAAGCAGATGAAGAAACGAATTCAGAGAAAGCAAGATCAAGCCGACGAGGGGCTTCCTGGATTGAGAGCTGTGCACAAGCGTCCGCTTCCAGAGGATTCCAAGCTAGCTCGCAAGAAACAAGTGATGCCCCTCGCTCCGAAGGACACGACTACTTTCCTGTGCTCGAGTACAAGCCACGAAAACTTCAACGAATTTCATGCAACAGGAAAGAAGGATGTTCAGTGGAGGTGTGAAAGCTGCAGGATGATCTGGTCACTGCGTTTGCAGTTCAGCACATCCAACGATCAACCTGTAAAGACGCTAACTTTCTCGCATGGACTCTATCGGAAGTCAAGTGAAAATACGGAAATTCTTGCGGGATTATGGTTTTCTAAGATTGTCAAAGAGCTATTCGCGAGTTACTCGAATATTAGGATTCGTGGCTTCTGTAGTGAAAGTGCAAGTTTTATATAACCACCTAGTCAACATCTCGTGATTCACGTTCACGTCTCGTCCCCAAAGGGCTGCAACGTTCGTTGTACAAGTTTTGACCGGACACCTCCTGCATCGGTTCCTGTCGCGGGCCATGCAGCGTGCGGCAGGTGATTTTCATCTTTCTCTTTCATCGCATTATTTGGTGTCATCCTCTGGATTCGTCTGGACTGAATGCGAATTGGATTAAGGGTAGGAAGTTAGAGCCTGTTATTAACTTCCGGCGAGAAACCGGAAGAGGTTTGCGAGTATAAGGCAAGCGTATGCCAGGAAGTGGAACGCTCCGAGCGTGGCCGCCAGTCGTTTGTAGTTGCGGGCCAGACGGCGAAAGCGCGCGGCCCAAGCAAAGCTCGTTTCAACTACCCAGCGGCGCGGCAACAATTCATCGGCCGGAATCACGTGCAGGGCCAGCAAATAGCTCGGCGTATCGACCGCTGCACATCCCTTCGAGTTCGTACAAAGCTTGGCCCCCGTCGTAGCTGCTACGCGCACGAAACTCCGGCGTCGATTGCAGCGGACGGATGTCCAGGATCATTGCGGTCGGTTGCGTCTTGGGCCCGGCAAACTCCCGCAGCAAAATGTGCAGATACTTGACTATGGTCTCGAAACAGCGCGCCCGGATCCAACGCTGAGTCTGCTGATACGCTACGTTCCACACCGGCCGGATCGCCGGTACCGGAGTTCAAATCACGGCGAGCGAAAATCGACCCTATCCGCCTTCTCCTCTTGGGGTTATGCGATCAGAGAGGAAGTTTTACCGGACAGCGGTAATGTCGCGTCAAGTTCGTCCGCCACCATAGATGCAAGCGAAGCAAAGACATATGAGGTTTGTCCTCCTTGCTGTGTAGGCGCAAAAGGTGCTCTGGGGTTGAAGACCGCATATTCTCATCATTGAGAACGATGCGTGTCCATTTCTTCGGCCCGTTCTGTCCACGACCAGGTTTCCAGAAGCGGCTGCGGCCGGTTCCCAAGGGGTGCCGACCGTGTGATCAATCCCGACGAAGAACTTCGCCAAATTCTTCGCCAAATTGTGCGCCGAAGGTGCTCCGAAAACGACCTCGGGTTCCTTCGTACTCCGTTGAAAACATACGTACTCCAGCGATCACGACTGCTCTGTTAACCGAAGGGTTGTAGGTTCGAGTCCTACCTGAGGAGCCAATTATTTTCTTAGATTTACGACTCCGCACCATCCCCCGATGACCCTCCAAATTCGCTGATTGTGGGGATTTTTATGTGTACCCCCCTTCAAAATCGTGCGCAGTCGCGGGTGATTCTGCACGCACGTGCGACCCGTTTTGTTCGGTGGCTGACGCAGCCCGTTTCTGTACCATCGTCTCCAGCGCGTTGCGCTTGACTTTCATCCGAATGTGGCTGTAATGCTTGAGCATCTGCTTCGAGACGTGGCCCTCAATGTTCATGATCGTCTGACCGCCTGCTCCACTCTCCGCAAGGTCGGTGAAGCTTCTGCACCGGAACCGGAGTGGCGGGTTCGAGGCTCGGGAGGGCGTGGCCTGAGCGGCGGCGGTGACTCGAACCTTGGCGGAGCAACGAGCCGCCATTACGCACTCACGCTGAGTATGTCCGCTCTCAATGCGCTGAACCATCCCAATCTTGCTCGGCCAATCAATATTCTGGGCTCGCCGCTCTTCGGCCAAACAATCGCTCTCTCTGGCGGCCCTTATTCGGCGCAGGTCGGCAATCCGGTCGCCAACAGGCTGATCAGCGTAAGCCTGGCCCTGAGTTTTTGAAGCATCTGCATGGGCGCATGCACGAGTGTGGACGTGATGCAATCGACTCACACTTGAAGAGGAGGACTCCTGATGCGCAATCCGATTCGCAATTTGAAGTGGGTGTATGGATGCTTGGCTCTATTGCTACTCATGGCAGGAAGCCTCGCTGAGGCACAAGCCGGAGCGCACTATCCGGTACTGATGAAGGTTGTGGACATTCCCATGCCCGGACCCGCTGTCCGCTTTGACTATCAAAGTCTCGATGTGAAAGCCAGTCGGCTATACATCTCTCACATGAATGCGAATCAGCTCGTGGTCTTCGATACACGAAACCGCAAAGTTGTGGCCAATCTCGACGGGTTCAGTCGGGTACACGGCGTCATTGCAGTTCCCGAAATCGGACGGGTCTATGCTTCTGCGACTGGCAAACATCAAGTGTCGGTGGTGGATATGGCCACCCTGAAAACAATCGCGACGGCGGGGCCGATCGACTATCCTGATGGACTTGCCTATGCCCCGACTGTCAAAAGGGTGTTTGTCTCAGACGAGCGTGGTGGAGTGGACGCGGTAATCGATGCCACAACAAATAAGCTGATTGCTAAGATTCCGCTTGGAGGTGGCGCCGGTAATACTGTCTATGATCCGGTGTCCGGCAGGATACTTGTGGCCGTTCACAGAGTCAATGAACTCGTGGCAATCGATCCGGCGGCGATGAAGATTGTTCGCCGCTACCCTCTTCCGGGGATAGAAAACCCCCACGGTATCTCGCTGGATACAGAAACAGGGCTCGCCTTTATAGCCGGGGAGGAAAATCATTCCCTCGCCGTCTTCGATCTGAAGGCGATGAAGCTTCTTTCAGTACATCAAGTGGGTGAAGATCCGGACGTTCTCGCCTTCGATCCGGGCCTCAAGCGTCTGTATGTCTCAGCCGAATCCGGAATCGTCACTGTGTTTCAGGAATCAAACCGCAACCTAACGTTACTGGGAAAACTCTACATGCCGGATGCCCACACGGTGTCGGTCGACCCGAAAACCCATTTGGTTTACTTTCCGCTCCAGAATATGAACGGACATCCCCTGCTGCGAATCATGAAACCGACCGACTAATAATAGACTCATGCAGCTTCACTCTTCAGCGGAAGTAATTAGGCAATCGAGCGAATTGCGTCTGCACCGCTGGTCGTCTGTATGCGCGCCGATGACCCGCTGGCGCAACACACGAGATTCAGCCGTCAGATCTTGGACAGAAACTGACGATATCCCGGAGTCCTGAGGCATCTCCCGCACACGCCACAGGCGAGTGATCTTCAGATGAAACTGCTTGCCTGACGAACTGAAGTGATCCAATGCATTCTCCGGCTCCTCGATGAGTGCGTTGCCCTGTTCGTATCAATCGTCGCGGATCGCGGCCCATGAGAGAGCGTGGCTGGCTTCACCCGGATTGTTCTGAAAAGATCTCAGTTGAGTAGGTTCGCCGCAGTGGACTTAGATGCAGCTATCTGTTTCGCATGGGCGACGAGGGCGGTGAAGCGCGGGTCGTTATGGAGCGAGTTCAGGTCGTGGTCATTATCAATACCCGCGGCAACTTCCAGCGGAAGCCTGGATTTACAAACCAAAGGCACGCCCGGCGGGAGTTTTGCCTACACGCTTGGGGTACGGACAGCGGCTACAGCCAGACCGCGCAAGGCGGCGTATTCACGGTAACCGGTACAAGCATGTCTGGCGCAACCGGCCAGAATGATTTTGGATCGGTAACGACAAACCAGTCGTTCACCGGAACCTTCTCCGCAGCGGACTCCTTCGGACGGGGCGCCTTCAAAATTGCTGGCGGCACCAGCCTGATCAACTATTACATCGTCGGGCCGGAAGCGATACGAATGATCCAGGTGAATACAAATGCTTCGGCTGGTGATTCGGCCTTCGGCCAGGGTTCCGGCGCCTTCAGCGCTGCATCGCTAGGAGCCTCGCTGCTGGTTCTGCAGGGCAACCCGTGGAGCAGTGGGATCGGCGCCCTGGGGCAGTTCAAGACGAGCAACCTTTTGTCCAATCCCTCCAGCTTCGCATGTGTGGGCGACGACAACAAGATGGGGAATGGCGTTTACAGTGCGCCAGCCGCGACGTCCGGTCTATATCCGGGGTCTGCCTTCAACGCCACTCTGGCTCTGGACACCACCCACCCTGGGCGATATCCGGCCTTCACTCTGACGGTAACCAACAGTGCGGGAACCGGAAAATTCCAGGTGGTCACTTATCAGGTCAGTGGAAAGCAACTGTACTGGCTTGAGGTTTGCACGGACAGCGTGTGGGTGGGCTCCCTGCAACAACAGGGATCGCTCACTGGTCTGCCATAGGCAAAACCGTTCGTGCTGGATACGCGGGCGGCGGGGCTTTGCTCATGCCGCCCACACACTTCGGGCCAGGCTCAAGCTGGGAGCTTGTCCGAAGAGTTGTTGCAGCGTTAGAACACAGCGGGCAGGGGAAGGGAATTGACGCCCGAGGGACGGGCGACGCGCTGCAGCCATTGATTTCCGATTCACTCAGCCAAAAACGTCAACCGCCTGGCACGCACGGCTGGCAGTTGGAGCCGGAACGCTGCCGTCGCTCGTCTGTGCGACTTTGGTCACTGCGGTTTGCGGTTGGTTCGTTTCTGATGTAGCCATGAACCCACAGATTGAGACCGTGGATTTCAACGAGCGTCCTTTTCCGGCGATTTGGGATGTGACCCTAACTTGTGTCCTGACTTGTGACTTGGCCTGTGTCCATTGCCGTGCAGCGGCTCTCGCGCCCGCGCTTGTGCACTCACCGGCAACGCGATGGCCGAAGAGCCCTGCTGTTCATGCATTCCCAGAGGCTACGCTCCGCCGCCTGCCGTCCGGAAAGCCTGCACCTTACGTCCTTCAGGGCGCATCCTATTTTCAGGTCCCGCACGGCAAAAGCGAAATGGTTGTCATCTAAAATGGAAGTGCAATTTCTCAAAAAAAGGTCAATACATGGGCATTCAGATCGGAGCAAAGCCGGACAGTGGATTTGATGATCCTCTGGGGATGTTGCGGGACTGCCACAGGCGGATTGAGCGATTTCTCCAGGTTCTATGCATTGTCGAGGAGCGTGCCTGCGGGCGAACGCTCACTGACGAAGAATCTGCTGCGGTGACTGCGGCTCTTCATTATTTCCGGGAGGGTGGACTGCGCCACAATGCCGACGAGGAAGAGTCGCTGTTTCCTCGTCTTCGCGCGATGGAGGCGATCGAGCCGGCGGATGATCTTGTGCACCTTGAAGAGGATCATCGCCGCACGGGGCTGCTGCATGGGCAGATTGAAGCGCTCTATAAAAAGTGGATGGCGGCAGGCGCGCTGAGCAGCGGTGAACAGCAGGATTTGCGCTCCGCCACTCGCGAACTGGAAGGCACCTACGCTGGACACATCAAGCTGGAGGAATCCACCGTCTTTCCGCATGCCGCCCGAGCGCTGGACAAATCAGCGATCGCCGCGATGGGCATGGAGTTCAAGACGAGGCGTAGCTAGCCGGCGGGAAGGCTGGCTGAATGCGCGGATGCACACGTCGAAGACGTAAATGCGGCTACGGTAAGGCCGTCCCGCCAGGCAGCGACTTATGTCACGCATCGCAGTCAGGCGCGAGGGGTGCGGCAAGGCTGTGGAAAGTCCCGCAGCCGAATGAGTCTTTATGAGGTGCTTTCAAGGAGGGCCGTAAGGCCGTCCATGTCGAGCACGGTAACGTTGCGCGCATCCACCTGCACCAGTCCTTCCGCCTGGAGCCGCATGAGGTTGCGCGAAACCAGCTCCCGCACAGTGCCGAGTTGATGCGCAAGTTCCTGATGCGTGCCCGGTAGATGAATCTCGATGCCGCTCCCAATGCGTTTGCCCTCAGTTTGGGCAAGCTTAACAAGCACAGACGCAAGACGCTGCCGCACGGTGGTGAACGAGAGCTCTTCGATGATTCCCACCAGGCGGCGCAGTCGCGCGCCCACCACGGCCAGCATTTTGAGAGCCACCTCGGGGTGCGCAAGGCAGAAGCTGCGGAAGTCGCTCCGGGAAATGAAGAGAATCTGTGAATCTTCGACCGCGCTGACCGATGCGGGATAGGGAGCGCCATCGAAGACCGGCAACTCCGCCACGGAACCGCCGGGGCCTTCAACCGCAAGCACCTGCTCTCTTCCGCTGGCGGAGCTCTTGAAGATGCGCAGCTTACCGCTGACGATGATGTGCAGGCCCTTGCAGCCGTCGCCCTCGGAAAACAGCAACTCTCCCTGCGCATAGTGCTTGCGGACCGCGTGACCGGTGAGCAGGCGCAACTCTTCCGGCGAAAGGTTTGAGAAAAGGGAAGCCGCGCCAAGCGCGGAGATGAGATCTTTCGGTTCAGGCATCAATGGAATTCTATCGAATCTGAGCGAGGAGTGACTTTGGTTGCAGCAGCAGCTCTTGACAAGGTAATCGGCGTGACCGCATCCTTTGCAAAGCATCGCTCAGGATTAGAGAAGGGAATAGGGTTTAAACTATGCGCATGGGCAGAAAAGGCGCGTTCGTCATGGTGGCTGTCATGGTCCTGTGGGCCGTGACGCCGGCGCTTGCCTGCCTCGCGCCTGCCGCGCACCGCTCCTGCTGCGGCGGGATGGTGATGAACGAATGTCATTCGCCGGCGATGGTGCAATGCGACGATTGCTGCAACGCGCAGCCTGCGGATAGCCCGCTTCTGCCGGATGCCGCCGTCACCATCGATCATCTGGTTGCTCCCGCACCCTCATCGGTTTCCATCGCAAGAATGCTTCCTGAAGTCGCGGCAAACGCAATCCTTCCCGCCGCTGAAGCGCCGCTTCCTTCCGGCTCCCCTGGCAGCGGTTCCGTCCTCCGAATCTAGTCCCTCTCCTCGCACATCTGGCGTCGTGTGTCTGCCTGCAGACGCATCGTCGCGTACGGTGTCTTCTTCCGATGCGAGGATACGATGAAAATTCAATTCATACTTCTGTGTCTGTCGACGCTTGTCGTCTCTGCGCCTGCTCTTTGCGCACAGGGACGGCCAAATGCTGACGGTTTGCCTGACTTCGCTGCCCTTTTAAGAATGGCGCCTGCTTCGGAACCCTCCGGGCCCGCGCTGACGCTGGACGAGATGGAGCGGATGGCGCAGCTGCGCAATCCGGAGATCGCCGTTGCGGCGCGCCGCGTGGCGGTGGCTGAGGCGCGTGTGCCGGCAGCAGGCGCGCTTGACGATCCCCAGGCGATGTACCGGGGTTGGGGCGTTCCGTTGAGCCAGCCGTGGAATTACAACCAGGCGCAGAACATGTTCATGCTGACCCAGACGCTGCCCGGTCCGGGCAAGCGCAGGCTGCGCGCCGGCGTGGCAAAATCTGATGTCGCAGAGGCAAGGGATGAGCTTGCGACGGTTCGCCTGCGTGTCCGTGTCCAGATTCGCAAGGCGTTTTACAACTTGCTTGAAGCACAGGATGAGCTTCGCATTCATGATGAGCACATAGCCATTGCGCAGCAGGCGATTGCGGCGGCGCGGATTCGCTATACCGTCGGCCAGGTTCCTCAGCAGGATCTGTTAAAGGCACAACTGGAGCTGACCCGGCTGGCAGAGCACATGATCCGCTTTAGCCGCGATGCGGAGGTCGCTCGCGCGCGCCTGAACACTCTCGTCGGGCGCGATCCAGCAACGCCCCTGCGCATCAAGGGAGACTACGGCGTCACGGCCTCGCTGCCTTCTGAAGCGAGCCTCGAACAACTCGCATTGCAAGCCCGCCCCGACTTGCTGGTTGCCGAAACTGCTGCGGCAAAAAGCCGGCAACAGCGGAATTTGGCAAAAAAGTCTTACGTGCCGGACTTCACCGTTTCCGCCGGCTACATGTTGATGCCTCCTTCGCAGAACGTGCGCAACACCTACATGGTGGAAGGCTCGATGACGCTACCCTGGCTCGACCGCCGCAAGCACAACGCGGAAATTGCAACGGCAGCTGCAGCGGTGACCGAACAGGACGCGGAGCTTGCCGCGATGCGCACCGAAGCCTTCGGTCAGATCAAGGAATCACTGGCCGAGGCCCAGGCAGCGCAGAAGTTTGCGGCGCTCTATCAAAACTCGTTGCGGCCCCAGGCCGAGGCGACGCTGCACGCCGCTGTGATTGCCTACGAGAACAACCAGACTGATTTTCTTAATTTGCTGGACAGTCAAATGCAGGTGGTTGACATCGATCTCGCCTGGCTGCAGGCGCTGGCAGACTTCAACGCCCGCATGGCGGACCTTGAACTGGCCGTCGGCGCTCCCATCAAAGTTGCCGGGCCCGCCATTGCGCCAGCGGCGCAGGAGGAAGAGCAATGAGCGACCGCAACTATCGCAATGCATTTCTGGCGGTTTTGGCACTTTGTGTTCTGCTGGCGGCAGGCTTGGCCTGGACGCTGCTGTATCGCAGCCGCCCGGCGTCGATGCCGGATTCATCCAACCCCGTCGTTGCTGAGGGGCCCAGCGCGGCAATGCCGATGCACTCCGCCTCGGCGCAAAGCGGTGAGGGCGCTGCGCTGGCGTCAATTCAACTCTCGCCGCAGCGGCTGCAACAAATCGGCGTGACCACGGCGGTTGCACAGCTCAGGAATGTGAACAATCAACTGCAGGCTCCGGGGGATGTTGATGTCGATGAGGAGCGGCTGGCCTACGTGCAGACGCGCTTTCCGGGGTGGATTCAGAACGTCTACGCCAACGCCACATGGCAGTATGTACGCAAAGGTGAACGCCTCTTCACCATCTACAGTCCGGACCTGGTGAGCACCGAGCAGGAATACCTTCTGGCGAAACAGAACCAGCAGGCCTTTGCGTCTGCGATGCATGCAGGTTCCACCTCGAGCATGACCACAGAGGCGCATGGAACAGCCTCCCAGGAAAGTGGATGGCTGGTTCAGGCGGCCGAAGAGCGCCTGCGCCAGTTCGATGTTCCTCCTGCGCAGATTGCCGCCCTCGTGAAGAGCGGGAAGGTGCAGCGTGACGTCACTGTCGTGTCGCCGGCCTCCGGCTACATTACCGAGCGGAATGCTCTGCCCAATGCCTACGTCCGTCCGGATACCAGGCTCTACACCATTGCCGACCTCTCCACGGTGTGGGTCTACGCCAATGTCTTTCAGGCCGATGTGGGCAGCCTGAAGCCGGGCGATCCGGCCGAAGTGACGGTGGATTCCTATCCGGGCCGCACCTTCCATGGACGCATTGACCAAATCCTTCCCGACGTGGACCTCACTACGCGCACCGTGCGCGTCCGGCTGGTCTTCCGCAATCCCGGCCTGGTGCTCAAGCCCGGCATGTATGTCAGCGTGAACATCCACATTCCGCTGGGACGGCAACTGGTCATCCCGGCTTCCGGTGTGCTGCAGTCAGGCACCCGCCAAATTGCCTTCATCGATCGCGGGCAGGGCAATCTCGAACCGCGTGTCATACAAACAGGGCCGCAGATTGACGATTCCGTCATCGTGCTCAGCGGCCTCAAACCCGGTGACCGCATTGTCAGCTCGGCGAATTTCCTGGTGGACTCCGAGGCGCAGCTTCAGTCTGTGTTGGGTTCTTTTTCTCCTCTGCCGCCGCCGGCAACCTCCGGATCGGGTGCGTCTGCAACGCAGTCCATTCACATTGATCTGAACACCGATCCATCCCCTCCACGAAAAGGCGCCAACACCCTCCGCGTGCGCCTGACGGGCGCCGATGGCAAGCCCGTCGCCGGAACACAGGTTACGGTGATCTTTTTTATGCCGGCGATGCCCGCCATGGGCATGGGCGCGCAGCGTGTTGCCGCCACGCTGGCAGATCAAGGCCGGGGCGATTACAGCGGCTCGTTGCAACTCGGTTCAGGCGGAACCTGGCAGGTGACGGTCGCAGTTGCCCGCAACGGCCATACTGTTTCCACAAAACAATTCAGCCTCGACGCTTCCGGAGGAATGTGATGATCTCCAGAATCATTGAGTGGTGCAGCCGCAATCCCTTCCTCGTCTTCACGGGGTCCTTCCTGCTCGCGGCCGCCGGACTATGGTCAATGCGGCGTGTGCCGCTCGATGCGCTGCCCGACATCAGCGACGTGCAGGTCATCATTCACACATCCTGGTCCGGCGAGCCGCCGAATGTAATCGAGGACCAGGTCACCTATCCCATCGTGTCAGCGCTGCTCTCCGCGCCGCAGGTCAAGGGTGTGCGTGCGCAGACGATGTTCGGCGACTCCTACGTCTTCGTCGTATTTCAGGACGGCACGGATCTTTACTGGGCGCGGTCGCGCGTGACGGAATATCTCCAGCAGATCACTGGTCAGCTTCCGCCAGGCGTTCATCCCACCATCGGCCCGGACGCAACCGGCGCGGGCTGGGTGTATGAATATGCAATTCTCGATCGCAGCCATACCCATTCGCTCGCCGACCTGCGCGCTCTCCAGGACTGGTATTTGCGTTATCAGCTTGAAACCGTTCCGGGCGTCGCGGAAGTGGCGAGCATCGGCGGCTTCGTGCGCCAGTATCAGGTGAATCTCGATCCGCAGAAGCTCTTTTCGTATGGAATCTCCGCCGCCACGGTGATCGATCGCATACGCCAAAGCACCAATGAGGTTGGCGGCGATGTGCTCGACATGAACGGCGCCGAGTATATGGTTCGCGGTCTTGGGTACCTGCATTCACTCTCCGATCTTGAAAATGTCCCTGTCGCGACGAAGAACGGAACGCCGGTTCTGGTGCGCGACCTTGGCGCCGTCTCCTTCGGGCCCGACGTGCGCCGCGGTGCGGCTGACTGGCAGGGCAAAGGAGAAACTGTTGGCGGCATTGTCGTGATGCGCTACGGCGGCAATGCTCTCACCGTGATTAATGGGGTAAAAGCCAAGCTTGGCGAGATTGCGCCTTCGCTGCCGCCCGGCGTCCAAATTGTCACCGGCTATGACCGCTCCTGGCTCATCGATGAATCGATTCACACGCTCAAGCGCGACTTGATTCTTGAAGCCATCATCGTCAGTTTTGTCAGCATTGTGTTTCTCTTCCACTTTCGCTCGGCGCTTGTGCCCATTCTTACTTTGCCCATCGCGGTGCTGGCTGCCTTCATCCCGATGTACTATCTCCACGTCAGCTCGAACATCATGTCGCTCGGCGGACTGGCGCTGGCCATTGGTGTTCTAGTTGATGCGGCCATCGTGATGGTGGAAAACGGCTATCGTCATCTTGCCGAGCGTAACGGAACACTCGACCCGGAACCTGCCGAGCGAAGACGTATCCTTGTGCATGCCGCCCAGCAGGTGGGTCCGGCCCTCTTTTATTCCCTCATCATCATCGTCGTCTCGTTTCTGCCCGTCTTCCTTTTGGAAGCGCAGGAGGGGCGCATGTTCCGCCCGCTCGCGTGGACCAAGACGCTGGTTTTGGTTTTCTCCTCGCTGCTGTCCATCACGCTGGTGCCAGCGCTCATGCCGTTTTGTCTGCGCGGCAGGCTCAAGCCGGAACTGCGCAATCCCGCCGTCCGCTTCACCCAGGCGCTGTATCTGCCCGTACTCCGCTGGTGCCTGCGCCACTGGAAACTGGTCATCGCGCTCAATCTCGTTTTTCTCGCAGCCACCGTTCCCCTCTACTTCCGTCTTGGTAGCCAGTTCATGCCCGCGCTCTACGAGGGTTCAGCCCTGTACATGCCCAGCGCGCTTCCCGGCATCTCTGTTCCCCAGGCTGTTTCTCTCATGCAGCAGCAGGATCGCATCATTCGTTCTTTCCCTGAAGTCGCCACGGTCTTCGGCACTGTCGGCCGTTCCAACTCGGCCACTGACAACGCGCCGCTCGACATGTTCGACACCACCATCATGCTGCGGCCACGCTCCCAATGGCGTCGCGGCATCACCTATGACAAGCTCATCAGCGAGATGGATCAGAAGCTGAAGTTTCCCGGCCTCACCAACAGCTGGACCATGCCGGTTGAAAACCGTCTGGACATGGAACTCACCGGCATCAAGACTCCGGTGGGCATCAAGATTCAGGGGCCGGATCTCGGTCGTATTCAGGAAATCGGCTCTGAAATGCAGGCCATTCTGTCTGCCATGCCGGAAACCACGTCCGTTTTTGCGGAACGTGTCTCGCAAGGCTTCTATCTCAACATCGAAGTCAATCGCGCGGAGGCGGCGCGCTATGGGCTCACCGTGGCGGATGTGCAGCGGGTCATCACTTCAGAAGTTGGAGGAGCGGACATCGCTCAGAATGTCGAGGGCCGCGAACGGTTTCCCATCGCGGTCCGCTTCCAACGCGACTTTCGCGACGATCCATCGGCCATCGCTCGGGCTCTCATCCCCACACCATCCGGCGAACAAATCCCCATCGGCGAAGTGGCGCGTATCTTCTTCTCGCGCGGTCCGGCGATGATTCGTGACGAGGACGGCGCGCTCACTGGATACGTCTACCTCACCTTGAAGACAAGCGACTACGGCACCTTCGTCGATCGCGCAACGCATCTGCTGCGCCAGAAGCTGGTGTTGCCGCCCGGCTATACCTGGCGCTGGGCAGGCGAGTACGAGTTCCAGGTTCGCGCGCGTCAGCGGCTTGAAATCATCCTGCCCATCGTCTTCCTGGTCATCTTTCTGCTTCTCTATCTGGTTTTCAAGTCTGCCACTGAAGCGGCCGTGCTCATCTTTCCCACGCTCTACGCCATGTCCGGCGGCCTGCTGCTGCAATGGATACTCGGCTACAACTTCAGCGTCGCCGTCTGGGTCGGCTATATCGCTCTCTTTGGCATCGCTGTTGAAACCGGGATCGTCATGGTCGTCTATCTGCATGAAGCGCTGGAGCACCGCCTCAACCTCGGCACACCGCTCCATCCATCCGACATTGAAGAAGCAACCATCGAGGGCGCGGTGCAGCGTCTGCGCCCGAAACTGATGACCGTGACCGCCGTCATCCTCAGCCTCGCGCCGATCCTCTGGGAAACAGGCATCGGCTCTGACGTGATGAAGCCCATCGCAGCGCCCATCGTCGGCGGCATGATCACATCCGCCATTCATGTGCTGATCCTGGTCCCGGTCTTCTTCCTGCTGATGAAGCGTCGGCAGCTTCGTCGTGGTCAATTGCTTCGCTCCGGAAACCTGCCAAAACTTTGAGCAGTCAATCGGTCGCGACATCGTTGTCTGCTGCGATGTCAGGTCTCAGCCGGCAGCCGATTGGAGGCAACCGTGGCATGCTGGGCCACCCGTGTAAGCTTTGCCGTTACGCGCATCACGCCGGGCCACATCCTCAGGCAGAAGGGCAATACTGCGCGCGCGAGGGCGTTGTTTAAACCATCGGCGGCAAACTCGGCCAGGCGCATCTGGGCCCGCAGTGAGGACCGCAGCCTGGCCTGAAAGACGGGCGCCGGTTCTGCAGCAAGCAGGGCTGCGACTGCCCAGCGCGCGGTATGCAGCGCGATGGATATGCCATCGCCGGTGAACGAGGGGATGACCGCCGCCTGATCGCCAATGCAGTAGAGCCCGTCTTCCGTTGCAGAGCGAATAAATCCGTAAGGAATGTGCGTGACGGCAATCGGTTTGTCGAGCAGTGGCTGCGCACCGGCAAGTCTCATGGCAAGGTGCGGACAATCCTGCTGTATCTTCGCAAGCAGGTTCTCCCAGCGATTTCCCACACGCGCCAGATACCGCTGCTGCACAACACAACAAAAGTTCGCAATGCCGCCCTCCACCGGCTGAATGCCGCCATAACCGCCGGGATAAAGCATCAGTTCGGAGACTCGCGCAAGCTCAGCGGCCTGCGCGGGGTCCAGGCGAAAGTACATTTTGAACGAGACCCATCGCTGCGGATCGTCTGGGCGGGTGTGGCCGCGCAGGTCATGCTTGCCTGTGGCAAGGAAGACCGTTGGAGCCTCGCGGGCGGTGTCGTCGTCGAGCGCGGCCCGCCAGAGATTGTCTTCCCCGCGTGCAAGGTTATGCACGGTGCGGCCACGCTCCACGCGAACACCTGCATCGACGGCCCTGGCGATGAGCGCCTTGTCCAGCGCCTTGCGCGTAAGAGATTTCGCGGGAAATGGCAAGGGAGCCTCAGCCGCGTGCCTGGCCGCGGCCAGCCGAACATGGTCGATGGGCACGGCGCCCAGCGAGAGGACGTCAATGTCGAGCGCATGCAGGTCCTCAAGCGCCTCACTGCTCAGAAACTCACCGCATACTTTATGGCACGGGGTCGGTTCGCGTTCAATCAGGGTGACGCGGCGTCCATTCCGTGCCAGCGCGATGGATGCGGCACAGCCCGCGACTCCGCCGCCGAGGACGAGAACTTCTTCTTGTACTGGAGTCCGATTCGCCATGGACGTTGTAACAGGAAACTCCTTCACAGGAAACTCATTCTCAGGTCCGGCGCTGCAATCATACCGCTTCCACAGGAGCGTTGCATGGCCGAATCCGAGGTCGGAGAACGCCATGGCTTGCAGCCCGCAGCGCAACCGTAAGACTTTGACCGAACAAGGGTAAAAAGGTTTGTTCCAGCCCGCCATCTCCAACGGATTGCCCTGGCAGGATTCCCCGATCGAGCGCCGGCAACTTCGCCAACTGGCAAGCCGAATCCTTGATGGATGTGTAAAATCCCATGAAGCTGGATATAGTGGTTTCCGCCGCAACGTCGCCCCGTCGTGCCTCCGCTTCCCCGGGACACACACGCCACGTCTAACAGAATCCGGTACTGAGGACCTGCTACTCATGACTACGGCTTACCTGAACCGAATTGCCACCGCCGTTCCTGAACATGATGTGCATGAGGCCTTCGTCGGCTTTGCTGCGCAGATGCTCGCCGATCCGCGGCTGCGCACGGTCTTCCGCCGCATGGTCAGCCGCGCCGAAATCGCGCATCGCTATTCATTCCTGAATCCGGAGCAAAGCCCCAGCCAATTTTCGTCAAACGATGCGCATGCGTTTTATCGGACCGGCTGCTTCCCTGATACGGCGCGGCGCATGCAACTGTTTGAGCAGAACGCTCCCGTGCTGATGCGCAAAGCGGTGGACCAGTTGGCGCTGAATCAGGAGGAGCGCGCCGGCATCACGCACGTGCTGGTAACGTGCTGCACAGGGCTCTACGCGCCGGGCCTGGACTTTGAGATTGTGGACCACCTCGGGCTTCCGGCAGGCACAGAGCGGACGATGGTCGGTTTCATGGGATGCTATGCCGCAATCAATGCGCTCAAGCTGGCGCGGCACATTGTGCGTTCCGATCCAAAGGCTGGCGTCCTGATGGTCAACCTGGAGCTGTGCACGCTGCACTTCCAGGAGACGCAGGAACTGGAACAGGTGCTCTCCTTCCTGGTTTTTGCCGATGGCGCCGCTGCGAGCCTGGTTTCGGCCCGCGAGCAGGGTTTTGCCCTGGACAGCTTTAAGTCGGTGATGGTGCCCGATACGAGAGGGCTGATTACGTGGAAGATTCGCGGGCTGGGATTCGACATGCTCCTCTCCGGGCGGGTTCCGGGCGAGTTGGGCCGAGCGCTGCATGAAGGTGAGCTGATCTCCGAACGCGAGACCATCGACTTGTGGGCAGTGCACCCCGGCGGACGGTCGATTCTGGATGCGGTGGAAAAGGGGCTGGAGCTGCCGGAGGATGCGCTGCTCGCGTCGCGCGAAGTGTTGGCGAGTTTTGGCAACATGTCATCCGCAACGGTGATGTTTGTGCTGCAAAAAATAATGCAGCAGGTGCAGCCGGGGCAGCGCGGATGCGCAATGTCATTCGGGCCGGGGCTGACGGCGGAGACCATGCGCTTTCATGCAATCTAGCGCGAAGAGCGACTTCAGGCTGCGGGTCTCTCCGCGCGATTTGCCGGAGTTGATGGACGGCGATTGCAGCTATGAGGATTTCCGTGGCTGCCTGCGCAGCCTGGAGCAGATTAACCGCTGGCTGCTTGGGTATCGACCGACATTTGCATGGCTGAAGCATTTTCTGAGTTGCTGTAAACCGAAGCTGGGATATCAAGTCGACGCGACCCCGGGGCCCCCAACGACAGGTCTTCGTCGTTGGGGTGGGACCAACAGGGAGCGGCGGCCCTGCACGAAGCAAAATGGGCACGGTAACTCAGAAAATGCCGTAAGATGCATGCCGCCTGGTTCGCGCGAACGGTTGCACATTGTGGATGTGGGATGTGGCGGCGGCGATCTGCTGCGGCGGATTGCCGGCTGGGCGCGGAGGCGCGGCATTGCGGTGGAGTTGACGGGGATAGACATGAATCCCTACGCGGCGCGTGCCGCGGCAGAGTTCACTCCGAGGGATGTTGGAATCGCATGGATAACGGGCAATGCGCTGGAGTATCGGCCGGAGAAGCCAATGGATGTCGTCGTGAGTTCGCTGATGGCGCATCATTTGGAGGATGAGGAAATCGTCGCGTTGCTGCGCTGGATGGAAGCAAGTGCGCAGGCCGGCTGGTTCATCAACGATCTGGAGCGCTCAGAGCGAAGCAGCCGGATCTTTGGTTGGGTGGAGAGGCTGGCCGGGTGGCACCGGTTTGTGCGCCATGATGCGGCGGTATCGTTTCGCCGGGCCTTCCTGAAAGAGGACTGGATGCGGTTGCTGGCGGCGGCTGGGATTCCGCGGGAGGCTGTGACGGTGGAGCGTTGGCGGCCGGGACGGTTGTGTGTGGGGCGGTGGAAAGGATGAGGCCGGAAAGAGCAAGGCGCTGGATGCGGCGCGGCATATCTCCGGTTTTTGTCCTGCAGGTCATCCTGTTGTGCGCCGCGGCGCATGCGGAACAAATTGCAGTAAAACATATCCAGCTCCCAATGCATGTGCTTATGGTCACGCGTTCCGGGACTGGAAAGATCATCGCCCACGTTGAGGTTACGCAGGTGGTGCAGGGCGATGAAGTGACGATTCGCCGGACCTATCACTTTTTAGATGGGTCGCTTGACGAGGATACGACCACGTTCACGCAACAAGGCTCTTTCCGACTGGTCCGTGATCACCAGATTCAGAAGGGGCCGTTCTTTGCCGAGCCTGAGGACTTTACGGTGGATGCCGCCGCCGGTACGGCGACCACGCGCACAGTGGACAGGAGTGGCAAGTTGCACGCGGCAACCGCGCACTTTGACCCGCCGAATGATCTGGCGAATGGAATGATTGGAACGCTGCTGCTGAACGTGCCGCAACATGCGCCGCCGTTTCGTGTGGGGATGCTGGCGCCGGTCAACGGCGGACGATTGATTCAGTTACTGATTTCGCCGCAGAGCGAGCAGACGGTTCACTTGAACGGACAGGCGTTGAAAGCCCGTGTGTTTCGCGTCCATCCAAAGCTGGGCGGCCTGCTGGGCGTGTTTGCGCAGCCCTTCGGCCTGCAACCGAAAGATGTGATGGTGTGGGTGCTGGAAGGGGAGCAGCCTCAGGTGGTGAGGATCGTTGGACAACTTGGCGGTTCCGGGCCAATGCTCGACTCACAGTTGCAGGGCGCCAGCTTTTGAGACGGGCGATTTGAAGCCGGGCGAGCGTCCTTCAAGCTCTCCGAGTGAGCCTGCTTTTCGAGCGGTTTCCGGGGATAAATCCTCTTGTCGTATCCGGCAAAGTCCCATGGCTTCGGCCGGGAATCGCTCGACTGGACCGCGGTTGCGAGCTTGAACCCGGCGTTGCGCTTCAGGCGCGATGACGCCGTGAATCCCGGCGCGTCCTGCCGGCGCGTTCCTGCCGGTGCGATCCTGGGCACATCCGCGAATTCATGGCCTATTCATGTTGCAGCCATGCAATGCCGTACGATGTGAGTTGCCAAAAGAATAGCGGGAGATTGGCCGGCGAATCCGCTGGAAGAAGCGATACTTGACAGTTGGGCCGCCAGTGAGGCGGGCGGCTTCCCAACTCGAAAATGCTTGCTGTGGGAGGTGCGGTTGATGAAGATTCCGTTTCGAGCGAGGACGGGGAGTGGCACTTTTTTTGCAGCTTGCCTTTGCCTGCTTTTCACCATGGGGATTTCCACAAGCCTGCGGGCGGCGTCACGCAAGACCAGGCACAAGACGCCGGGAGCGCGGAAGGTTGAGAACCTGCGCGCGCACATTCATCATGTTTTTGTCGTTTACCAGGAGAATCGCTCGTTTGATTCCTACTTCGGAACGTTTCCGGGTGCGGACAATTTGGCCACCGTGGAGGCGCGGGCGCACGGATTCCGCGAATATGATGCGCTGGGCCATCAGTGGATTACTCCCTTCCTGTTGAAGGCCGCCGATACCTCTGACGCCGACCACTCGCGCCCGGCGCTGCTGGCCAAGGTGGACCACGGCCGCATGGACAATTTTGTGAGCTGGGAGGAGACCAATCTCGTCCATGTGTCGCAGGCGAGCCCGCTGTTCGCCCAGCAAATGGCCATGCTGACAATGGCTCATGAGGATTGCAGCACGATTCCATTTCTGTGGATGTATGCGCATCGGTTCGCGCTTTACGATCATATTTTTCAGGCGATGTATGCTCCCTCCACGCCGGGCAACATTGATTTGATTGCCGGGCAGACGGGCCTCACCCAGGCAGCGCGCCACCCTGAGGAGACCTTCAAGTCGCCCTTTTCGCCGGGTGAACCGGTGGTGGAAGATTCCAGTCCCGCCTTTGGTCCCTATACGTCTCCGTCCATGGCGAAAGGGCATCACCAGTACGACCAGAAATACGCGACGCTGATGCTTTCCCTCAGCGGACGAAACGCGACCCAGGTAAAGATTGACACCGACGATGTGAAGAAGGACATCAACGAGCTTGCGCGGCTGAATCACGCGGCCGTCTCCTGGGGGTGGTATCAGGAGGGCTTTGGCAACGGAGAGGGCGATAACCATCCGGGGTACATTCCGCACCACAACAGCCCGCAATACTTCGGGTACATCCGGCAGAACCCCTCCCTGTGGGATGGCGAGCACGACCTGCTGGACTTTTTCACCGCCATGGAGAAGGAGCAACTGCCCGCAAAGAGCGTTGTGTTCATCAAGGGCGGCCAGCGGAATCCCTTCGGATGGAAGCCCGCGAATCCCCGTGCGAAGAACATCCTCGGTGACGACGATCATCCCGGATACTCGGATTCGCAGCTTTCGGAGTCGCTGGTGGCGAAGGTGGTGAACGCCGTTGCGCGGAGCCCCTACTGGAAGGACTCGGCCATCATCATCTTGTGGGACGATTCGGATGGCTTCTACGATCATGTGCCGCCGCCGCAGTTTGAAGAGTGCCCGGACAAGCATCCCTGCGGGGATGGTCCGCGCGTGCCGCTGATTCTGGTTTCTCCTTATGCGAAGTCGGGCGGAATCATATCCAATCCCGGCGACCATGTGTCGTTTGCCAAATTTCTTGAAGTGCTCTTCGACCTGCCGCCGCTGGCCACTCTGCCGGATGAGAAGCCGTATATGCCCCAGGGTCCGCGGGACGCGAATCCGCGACTCACCAACTTGCTGGGCGGCTTTGACGCCGCGCGGCTGGCGGGAAAAAGACGGCTCATTCCCGCCTCGGCAGCGGAGATTCCGGACGATGTGGTGAATCATTTTCCGCCGGCGATGTCCTGCAAGGACGCGGGCGTCAGGCCTGTGGTGGTTCCTGGCGGGTCGTTGACGCCGCCAAAGGGTTTCACCAATCCGATTCGGTAAGGCCGGATGCCGCTTTTGTTCGCGAAAGGTACGATCGGTTTTGCATTGCGCCCCGCAGCGGGGATGGGGCAGGAATGATGGGGAAGATTCACTTTGAATTGTGCGCGGAGAGCGCCGGCGCGGCGCGCATTGCTGACGCCTGCGGTGCGGACCGCGTGGAGCTGTGCGAAAATCTGGCCGCGGGCGGAACAACTCCTCCCTTGGCGATGATCAAGGATGCAGTTGCCTCGCTTTCGATTCCCGTGCATGTGTTGATCCGGCCGAGAGCCGGCGATTTTGTCTATACGCCGGAGGAGTTCGTGCGGATGAAGGAGGAAATTCGCGCGGCGAAGATGGCTGGAGCAGCCGGGGTTGTTCTGGGAGTGCTGCTGAAGGATGGGCGGGTGGACGGGACGCGGTCGCGCGCCCTCGTCGAGGAATCGCGGCCGATGAGAGTGACCTTTCACCGGGCCTTTGATGAAACGCCTGACCCATTTGAGGCGCTGGAGGCAGTGGTATCCACCGGTGCGGACTGGCTTTTGACTTCAGGCGGCGAGCGCAACGTGGTGGAGGGAGCCGAGACCCTTGCGCGGCTGGCGCGGCAGGCGAACGGGCGAATTCGCGTGATGGTGGGCGGAGGCCTGCGCCTGGAAAATCTTGTAGAGGTGGTTCGCGCCACCGGGGTGGAGTGGGTGCACGGTTCGCTGCAGCGCCGCGAGAGCTGCGCCGGGGACCCTGCGGCCAGCGACAGCGGAGAGGCTGCAAATTCCGAGGTGCGCGAAGAGGATGTGAGGATGGTGATGCAGATGCTGCGGGAAGAGGCCGGTGTGAAGAACGATAAGCAACCCGCCGGATGAGAGCCGTCCGGAGCGTGATATGCTCCGGGCAAAGGAACCCATCTGATGCGAATCCGAATTCTGCTGTTATGCCTGGTTGCGGCAGTTGCTTACGGCGCTGAAGCACATCATCTGCTCAGCGGCTACACGCCGGAGCACTCCACCGCCGAAGCTGGATGGGAACAGAAGTTTCGCGCCATCCCCCAGAAGGACCGCATCCGCGAGAACGACAAGCGCATGAGCGCGCGGCCGCACCACACGGGCTCGGCTTACGACAGGAACAATGCGGAATGGCTGCTGGCGCAGTTGAAATCCTATGGGCTGGACGCGAAGATTGAGCAGTTCACAACGCTCTTCCCCACGCCGAAAGAGCGTGTGCTTGAGCTGCTCGGCTCGCCGGTCTTCCACGCCACGCTGCAGGAGCCGCCGGTCCCCGGCGATCCGACCTCCAGCCAGACCAGCGAGCAACTGCCGACTTACAACGCCTATTCGCACGACGGCGACGTGACCGCGCCGCTGGTGTATGTGAATTACGGCAGGCCGCAGGACTATGAGGTTCTTGCGCGCGCGGGAATCTCAGTGAAAGGCGCGATTGTGATCGCGCGCTACGGTGAGAGCTGGCGCGGCATCAAGCCAAAAGTGGCCGCCGAGCACGGGGCGATTGGCTGCATCATCTATTCCGATCCGCGCGATGATGGATATTTCAATGGCGACCCGTTTCCCAAGGGGCCAACCCGGCCCGCGCAGGGCGTGCAGCGCGGCAGCGTGATGGATATGCCGGTGTATCCGGGCGATCCGCAGACGCCGGGCGTGGGTGCGGTGCCTGGAGTCAAGCTGATTCCGCTGGACAAGGTGCAGACGATTACAAAGATTCCGGTGCTCCCGGTTTCTTATGCCGATGCCACGCCGTTTTTGAAGGCTCTCGGCGGCCAGACGGTTCCTGCGGACTGGCGCGGAGGGCTGCCGTTCACTTATCACTTTGGGCCCAGTGCTGTGAAGGCGCATCTGGTGGTGAAGTCGAACTGGAACCGCGTGCCGCTCTACGATGTGATTGCGAAAATTCCGGGATCCGCCAGCCCGGATGAGTGGGTGATTCGCGGCAATCACCACGACGCATGGGTGAATGGCGCCGAGGACCCGTTGTCCGGCACATCGGCGGAGCTGGAGGAGGCGCGTGCGCTGGGAGTGCTGCTGAAAGAAGGCTGGCGGCCGAAGCGGACGATCATCTATTGCTTCTGGGACGGCGAGGAGCCGGCGCTGCTGGGTTCCACCGAATGGGGCGAGGCGCATGCGGCCGAGCTCAGGGCGCACGCCGTGGCCTACTTCAACACCGACAGCAATGGACGAGGCTTCCTGTTTGCCGGTGCGTCGCACTCGCTGGAGCACTTTATCAACGAGGTTGCGAAGGATATCCGTGACCCGGAGACAGGCATGTCGGTGTGGAAGCGCGCGCGGCTGGCCCGGATTTCACGAGGAGATGCGGCCCGCAAGGCGGAGATTCGCAGCCGGCCGGATCTGCGTCTGGATGCATTGGGGTCTGGTTCGGATTACACCGTCTTCATTGACCATCTGGGCATCGCGAGCGCGAACCTGGGCTATGGCGGTGAGGATCAAGGCGGGCAGTACCACTCCATCTACGATGATTTTTACTGGTACACGCATTTTCAGGATACGGACTTCAGCTATGGGCGGGTGCTGGCGCAGACGCTTGGCGCCATGGTCATGCGCATGGCGGATGCCGATGCGCTGCCGTTCCAGTTTTCTGATTTTGCCGACACGATTCACATGTATGTGGAGCAGCTGACGGCGCTGGACAACCAGATGCGCGCGCAGGCGAAGGAGCAGAACGAGGAGATTGCCGAGGGCGTCTACAAGGCGCTCTATGATCCGAAAAAGCTCAGTGTGCCTCCCACGACTGAGACGATTCCGCCGTATCTGAATTTTGCGCCGCTGGAGCAGGCCTCCGATGACCTGACGCAGGCGGCCAAGGCCTATGACCGCGCGTTTGCGGCGGCTGGTGGAGCGGCTCCGGCTGGGTTGAATCAGGACATCATCGAAACGGAGCGCACGCTCACCGGCCGGTCAGGCCTGCCCAACCGGCCATGGTTTCAGCACCTCATCTACGCACCGGGCTACTACACAGGCTACGGCGTAAAGACGATTCCGGGGGTGCGCGAGGCCATGGAGCAGAAGGAGTGGAAGCTGGCGGACGCGCAGACTGTGCGGGTTTCCGCGGCGCTGGAGCGCGAGGCGGCGCTGCTCAGAGCGGCGACAAAACTGCTGCCGCCCGCGCCTGCTCAGCAGTAAGACCGGAGCGCACCTTGCCATGCGGACGGCCTCGCTTTGCAGGCAGTCCAATGGTGTGCGATCTGGAATTTTGGAGACCAGGCAAGAGTTTTGGAGACCAGACAAGAATTTTGGAGACCAGAGATGATACCTTCATGGTTTTTGACAACCCGGCGCACCTGCGGATGGGTGCTGACGGCTGTGGTGCTGGGCGCTGCCATGTTGGGCCGCGCGCAAACCGCTTCCACCACCACCGTGCTGCATTGTCCGCAACTGTTTGACAGCCTCAGCGGCAAGATGCTGGGACCGGCCACGGTGGTGATTGCGGGCGACAGGTTTGAGAAGGTGGAAGCGGGATTCGTGACTCCAGAAGGCACGACGCCAGTGGAGTTGAAGGGCCAGACCTGCCTGCCTGGATTGATTGACGACCACGTGCACCTGGACATGGAGTTCGGCAAGAACACCTATTCGGAAGAGACGCGCCTGAATCCGGCGGACTATGCAATTCGCTCGATCCTGTTTGCGCGGCGGACGCTGATGGCCGGATTCACCACGGTGCGCAACGTGGGCGACACAAATTACGGCACGGTGGCGCTGCGCAATGAGATTGCGGAGGGCTATGCGATTGGGCCGCGGATTTTTACGGCGGGACCGGCCATCAGCACGACGGGCGGGCATGCGGACAAGTCGAATGGGCTGAGCAGGCCGCTGCAGGGCGATCCCGGCCCGCTGCAATCGATTATGAACGGGCCTGACCAGGCGCGAAAGGTGGTGCGGCTGCACTACAAGAACGGCGCGGACCTGATCAAGGCCATGTCCTCCGGCGGCGTGATGGACCTGGGCGCCAACGGCGCAAATCCGCAGATGAGCCTGGACGAGCTCAAAGCGCTGGTGGAAACCGCGCATGACTACGGGATGAAGGTTGCGGTGCATGCGCACGGCGCGGAAGCCATTCGGCGTTCCGTGCTGGCGGGCGTGGACTCCATCGAGCACGGAACGTTCATGGACGATGAGGACATCCGGCTGATGAAGCAGCACAACACGTTCTACTGCCCGACGATTTATACAGCGGTGTATGTCGGCGAGCAGGCGAAGAAGGGCGCGTATCCGCCGGCAGTGACCGCGAAGGCGCTCACCGTGGGCCCGCAGATTATGAAGACGGTGAGCAAGGCCTACAAGGCGGGAGTCAACTTTGCGTATGGCACCGATGCGGGCGTGTATCCGCATGGACAGAACTGGAGGGATTTCATCTATCTGGTGAAGGATGGAATTCCGCCGGCCTATGCGCTGCAAATGGCGACGATTCGGGCGGCGCGGCTGCTGGGACACGACGATGAGCTGGGCAGCGTGACGGCGGGAAAATTGGCTGATCTGGTGACGGTGCCCGGCAATCCGCTGGACGACATCACGCTGATGAGCAAAATTGGATTTGTGATGAAAGCCGGAGTGGTTTACAAGCAGAACGGCACACCGACGATGGTGGAGCCCGCGGCGAAGTAAAATCTGCGGACAGTTGCCCTCGTGGGCAGCCGGCGGTTGCGTCTGATTTTTGAAGACGGAGTGCGAGCATGCCTGTTCCCATTCCGTATCTTCACGCGGGAATTGGATTGCTCCTGGCGGGCGGCGTTGTGGTGGCGCTGTCGGTCGGCATCTACGCGGGAACGCTGCCGGATAAGTGAGCCAATTTTGCACTGATTTGAGTGCGCTGCTTGCGGCGGGATTGTTGCGCGCCTGTTGCGCGCCTGTGGATTTGGGCTATATTGGGGACTCTCTGCGGAAGCGGGGTGCGCAATCTCCGTGACGCGGGAGTGCTGAGCGCGGAAGAGTGTGCGCCGGCGGGCAGCGGCTCTGAACCGCCGACGGCAGACAGGAGGGTCCGATGAATTTCACCGATACCATCACCATGGTGCTTAAGCGAAAAGGCGCAGTGCGGCTGCTTTCGATTGCGCCCGAGCGCTCAGTTTACGAGGCGCTTGAAATCATGGCGGAGCATGACATTGGTGCGCTTCTGGTCATTGCAGACGGGCGGCTGGTGGGCGTGCTGTCCGAGCGGGATTATGCGCGCAAGGGCATTCTGGCCGGCCTCCACTCGCGGGATACGAAGGTGAGCGAGATGATGTCGAGCCCGGTGCACACGGTCACCCCGGAGCAGACCGTGGATGCCTGCATGAGCATGATGACCCAGAACAGGATTCGTCATCTGCCTGTGGTGAAAGGCGACCAGGTGGTGGGCATCATTTCCATCGGCGACCTGGTCAAGTGGGTGATCAGCGGACAGGCGCAGGCAATTGAAGCGCTGGAAGGCTACATTACTGGAACGTATCCGGGCTGATCCCGGCGGGCTGCGAGAGCGGTCGCAGGCCTCAGGCCTGGCCCGTGTCCAGAGCGCCGGTAAGGCTGGCGACGCGCTCCACCTGATGGCTGCGGCACCAGGATTCGAGGCCCGCGGCAATGCGCTCCACAGCCCGTGGGTCGGCGTAGCTGGCCGTGCCCACCTGGACCGCCGTGGCGCCGGCGAGCATAAATTCCACTGCATCTTCGGGCGTCACGATACCGCCCATTCCGAGGATGGGGATTTTGACGGCGCGCGCCGCCTCATACACCATGCGCAGGGCGATGGGCTTGATCGACGGGCCGGATAGGCCTCCCGTGATGTTGCTCAGGCGCGGCTTGCGCGTTTCCACGTCGATGGACATGGCAACGAAGGTATTCACCAGGCTCAGGGCATCCGCGCCCTCGGTGGCCGCCACGCGCGCCATTTGCGCAATGGAGGTCACGTTCGGCGAGAGCTTGACGATGAGAGGGCGCGTGCTGGCGGCGCGGGACTGGTGGACGAGATAGGCAAGCTCGCCCGGATCGGCTCCAAAGGCCATTCCGCCGGCGTGTACGTTGGGGCAGGAGACGTTGAGCTCGTAGGCCGCAATCCCCTCTGCCTGGTTCAGCCGCTGAATCACCGCGACATAATCGTTCACGGTGTAGCCGAAGACGTTGACGAAGACTTTGGCCGCGGGGTAGCGCGCCAGCGGCGGCAGTTTGCGCGCAATGAACTCCTCGACGCCCACGTTCTGCAGGCCTATGGCGTTCAGCATGCCGGCGGCGGTTTGCAGCATGCGGACGGGCGGGTGGCCCGCGAGGGGCTCGCGTGAAATGCCCTTGGTCACGAAGCCGCCGATGTGCTCGAGCGAGACAATCTCTTCAAACTCGATGCCGTATCCGAAGGTGCCGCTGGCGGCGATGACCGGATTGGCAAGGTCGATGCCGGCCAATCGCACTTTCATGTTGGGTTTCACGCGGGGCAGTCTTCCTTTAGGGCTCGGGTTGCACAGGGCCAGATGCTTCGGATTGGGCAGATTGCGGGACTGTCGATGGCCCGGAGCGCACCGGAACCTCCGCGCCTGCCTCTCCCATGATACCCGGCGCGGCGATGGGCGCGTTGCGGGCACAAGGAAAAGGGCAGCCGCGCGGGCTGCCCCCTGGAATCATGGGTTGGGCCGGAATCAGGCCGTGACCGGCTCCGTGGCGTTGACTTTCACCGGCGTAAGCCAGCCGAAGCGGTCCGGCTTCAGGCCGTTGGCGATGGCGAAGAACTCGTCGGAGATGCTCTGCGTAATTTCGCCGATCTTGCCGTCGCCGATAACGATGCGATCGATGGAGCGGATGGGCGAAACCTCGGCGGCCGTGCCGGTGAAGAAGACTTCGTCGGCGATGTAGAGCATTTCGCGCGGCACCGACTGCTCAATGACGGTCAGGCCCAGGTGGCGCGCGATGGTCAGCACGCTGTCGCGGGTAATGCCGGAGAGCGCGGAGTTGGCCAGCGGCGGCGTATAAAGCACGCCGTTGCGGACGAGGAAGATGTTCTCGCCCGAGCCCTCGCTCACAAGGCCGTTGACGTCAAGGCCGATGCCCTCCACGTACCCGTTGGCGTCGGCTTCCATGCGGATGAGCTGGGAGTTCATGTAATTTGCGCCGGCCTTGGCAAGGGCGGGCATGGTGTTGGGCGCCAGGCGATTCCAACTGGAGATGCAGACATCCGCGCCGCCGTGGCCGCCCACGTATTTGCCCCAGGGGAAGTTGGCGATATAAACCTCCACGGGCGAGCCCTTCGGGTTGACGCCGATTTCGCCGTAGCCGCGCAGGGCGATGGGGCGAATGTAGCACGGGGCGATGCCGTTGGCCTCAATCACGTCCACAACCGCGGCGCAGAACTCGTCCAGCGAGTAGGGCAGCGCCATGCGGTAAATTTTGGCCGAATCGATGAGCCTCTGCATGTGCTCAGGAAGACGGAAGACAGCCGAGCCTTGCGGCTGCGCGTAGCAGCGGATGCCTTCAAAGACGCTGGAGCCGTAATGGACGACATGGCTCATGACGTGAAGGGTGGCCTGCTCCCAGGGAATCAGGACGCCGTTGTGCCAGATTTTTGAGGTTGCTTGGATGGGCATGGGGTAAACGAACTCCTTCGCCGCGTGTGAAACGACTCATCTTCAGCGTACCGCGAACCGGCGGCGGCTGTCATTACAAGTGCGTTGGCCGCGCCGCGGCCGGTTCCAGCTTAGGTAACCGGCGGCGAGCGAAAGGCCGCAGACAGCGGGATGCAGCGCGTTTGCTAAGATGGCCTGTCTGCATGGCGAGCCAGCCAAGCCGCCGCGAAGGGAGAGGTGAGGATGAAGGGGGAATGGGGGGACGAGGCCAAGGGCATGAATCGGCGGGAGTTTGTGCGCATGGCGCTGATGAGCTCTGCGCTGGCGGCGAGTGCAAACGGGCTGGCACAGGCCAGCGAGGGCCCTGAGGTGGAACCGGCTGAGGTGCCTTATTTCGGAGAGCTGCGGGCGCTGCCGCCGGGTGCGGTGCGGCCGGAGGGCTGGCTGCGGACTTATCTCGAGCGGCAGGCGGCGGAGCTGGGCTCGCAACTGCCGAAGGTTTCCTGGCCGTTCACAGACGACTACTGGGGAACGGAGCAGCAGGGCGAGTCGTGGTGGCCGTGGGAGCAGAAGGCCTACTGGATTGACGGCGCAACCCGGCTGGCGCTGGTGCTGGACGATGCGCAACTGCTCGCGGAGACGGGAAAGCCGATTCGCTACACCCTCTCGCATATTGACACCGATGGCTACATCGGGCCGTGGTTCTTTGAGGATCCCATTGGCGACTTTCATCGCTGGCCGCAGAACGTGTTTTTTCGCGGATTGTCGGCGCTGGCCGACGCGGGCGCGCCGCTCGGGGGCCTCAAGCCGAAAGAGATTGCGCTGGCCATGCAACGGCACTATCTCAACGACAAGGCCGACTATGGCAAGCCGGTGCGCAATGTCACCAACCTTGAGGACATGCTCTGGTGCTATGAGCGCACCCGGGACCCGGCTCTGCTGGCGCTGGCGGAGCGCTCGTGGACGGAATATAAAACCATTGCCGGCGAGCCGGGCGGAACGGACCTCTCAGAGATGCGCGTCTACGCGGCCACGCCCATTGACTCGCATGGGGTCAGCTATGCGGAGACCGCCAAGCAGCCGGCGATTCTTTATCTCTACACCGGGAAGAAGAATTACCTCAAGTTCGCCCATGCGGCGCAGAGGCGGATTTTTGATCATCACATGCTCATTGACGGGGTTCCTTCCACCACGGAATTCTTCCGCACGGTAACCTCGCTGGATTCGCACGAGACCTGCGATATTGCCGACCACACGTGGTCCTGGGGCTACATGCTGATGGCCACCGGCAGGGGAATCTGGGCGGATCGCGTGGAGCGGGCCTGCTTCAATGCAGGGCCGGGAGCCATCAAGAGCGACTGGAAGGGGTTGCAGTATTTTTCCTGTCCAAACCAGTTTTTGGCGACGCTCGATTCAGACCACAACGTCATGTCCCATGGCGGAAGGATGATGGCCTACCAGCCGAATCCGGGGCAGAAGACGGCGTGCTGCGGCGGGAACGTCCACCGCATCTATCCGAATTATGCGATTCGGATGTGGATGAAGCGGGCGGACGGCGGACTGGCGGCGGTGCTCTATGGGCCGTCGCGGCTCAAGACCACGGCGGGCGCGGCGCAGACGCCGGTCGAGATTGTGCAGGAGACCGGCTATCCCTTTGAGGAGCAGATTCGATTCCGCATCGAGGCAGAGCAGGCGGTCAGCTTTCCGCTGGCGCTGCGGATTCCCGGCTGGTGCGCGGAGCCGCGCATTGCCGTGAATGGGGTGAGCGTGGCCGCGAAGGCGAATGCAAAGGGATTTGTGGTGCTGCGCAGGAATTTTGCGCCGGGAGACAGAATTACGCTCACGCTGCCGATGAGGATTGCGCTTTCTCGCTGGCCGCAGCAGGGCATTGGTCTCGAGCGCGGGCCCATTGTCTACGCGCTGCCGATTCAGGCAACGTGGACCAGCAAGGTGGAGCGGCACTTTACAACGGCTCAGTTCCCCAGCCTGGAGGCGCGGCCTGCCAGCGCGTGGAATTACGCCTTGGCAGTGGATGGAGCGACGCTTGGCGATGCGGTGAAGGTGAAGAACGTGCCCGTCAGCGAGGCGCAGAAGCTCGATCCATGGCGGTATCCGTCGATTGCGTTGACGGTGCCTGCGCGCAGGATTGAGGGGTGGGAACTACAGGCGAATCCCGGCAACCCTGAACAGAAATTTACGCCCTGCCTGCCGGAGATGAGCGAGGCGACGGTGAGCGAGACCAGTGAAACGGTAACGCTGGTGCCGTATGGATCGACGCAGCTGCGCATGGCGATATTCCCGGTTGTGAAGGCCTGAGAATGGCAGCGGACGGACCGGCTTTTGGCGCGCGCGGGCGGGGTCGTGGCCGCCGGCCGTGGACGCCGGTCGTGGACGCCGGACAGGAGCGCCGCTGCGTGAGGACGGCGTTGGCCGCGCGGACCAGCCGATGAAAAACAATCACGTCCGCCGGGAATCGCGGAGATGGTTGCCGGGATTGACGGTGGCGGAAGGATTGCTGCGCCATCCGTTTGACTCGGAGTTTGGCGTGCGGACCAGCGGGCTGGTTGCAGGCAGGCACCTGAAGAGCGGCCACCGGCACGACCGGCATGCGACGGCATACTTTGGCGTGGCGCCGTCGGTCTTTCAGCAACTGATGGTGCGGTGGCGCAGAAGCCGGCCGGGCATGGGCGTGGAGGAGTTCACGTTTGTGGATGCCGGCGCGGGCATGGGCCGCGCGCTGCTGCTGGCGGCGGAGATGCCCTTTCGCGCGGTGGTGGGCGTGGAACTCAATCCGGCGCTGGCACGAATTGCCCGGCGGAATGCGGCGGCCTGGCGCGTGGCAGGCGGGACGGCAGGCGGGGTGGCGGACAGGGCGGCGGGCAGGGCGCGCGCGCCCATGAAGGTCGTGTGCGGCGATGCTGCGGAGTTCCGTTTTCCGGTGGGACACTGCGTGCTGTTTCTCTTCAATCCCTTTGGCGCGGCGGTGATGCGCAGGGTGGCGAAGAGCGTGGCGGCGCAATTCAAAGACCGGCCGGAGGAGCTGGACCTGCTCTACGTGAATCGTGAGCAGGAGGGCGTGCTGGAGACGGAGCGTGGCTTTGCGCGGCTGTTCCGGGGCAACGTGCGGCGGTCCGGCGCGGATGCGCGGGCGGACAAGGCCATTTTGCGGAATCAGCCGGAGGGCGAATATGCATATTTTCGCCATGAAGAGTGCTCGATGTGGCGGTGGATGGGACGGCGGCAGGCATGAATGGCCGCGATTTTCCTCAGGCGGGAATTGACGATTGTGGGCCGCCGGGGGAAAGCTGTTCGGAAGGTTTAGGACACGAGACGGTGATGGAACGCGAGGCGGCGTGATGCAGTCAGTCACGGTGGACTCTCGTGTGGCCGGAGAGAAGCGTTGAGAGAACCGCATCTGATTCTGGGTTTGGGCGAGTTGCTTTGGGATGTGCTGCCGGGGGGGCCGCGGCTGGGCGGCGCGCCGGCGAACTTTACAGTGATGGCGGGCCGGCTGGGCAACCATGCGGCGATTTTGAGCCGGATTGGGCGCGACGACCTGGGCCGGCGTGCTGTTGAGGTGCTGGATCCGCTGCCGGCCGACACCGGGCACCTGCAGGTGGACCCGGCGCACGACACGGGGCGCGTGACCGTGACGCTGAAGGATGGGCAGCCGGAGTACTCAATTCATCAGCCTGCGGCGTGGGACTCGCTGGAACTCTCAGACGACTGGGTGCAACTGGCCGAGCGCGCGAATGCAATTTGTTTTGGGTCGCTGGCGCAGCGCAGCGTGGAATCGCGGCAGACAATCCAGACGCTGGCGGCGCAGACTGCCCAGGCATGCGTGCGCGTCTTTGACGTGAATCTCCGCGAGCCGTTTTATTCGGGCGAGATTGTGCAGGAGTCTCTGGAGCTGGCCACCGTGGTGAAGATGAATGACGCGGAAGTGCCGCACGTGCTTGCGCTGCTGGGGCTGCCGGCGGAGGACGAGCCGGCGGCGGAGACGCTGCGGGAGAGCGCGATGCGCTTGCTGGCGGAGTTTCCCACCTTGCAGATGGTGGCGGTGACGCGCGGTGCAGCGGGCAGCCTGCTGGTCACGCGCGAAGAGTGGGACGAGCATCCGGGCATGGCCGTGCAGGTGGCGGATACGATTGGCGCGGGCGATGCCTTTACCGCGGCCATCACGCACTACCTGCTGCGCGGCGCGGGCCTTGCGGTGCTGAACGAGGCGGGCAACCGCTGGGGAAGCTGGATGGCCTCGCAATCCGGTGCAATGCCTCCGCTTCCTGAGGCCGTTCGCGCGGGAATTGCGGCCGCAATCGAGGGCTGAGCGCGGGCCGGGCATCGCCGGCGGCCCCAGGGTGGCGCAGTGCGGCTCGGCGCGGCTCGGCGCGGCTCGGCGCGGCTCGGCTCGGCGCGGCGCGGCCAGAATGCCTGCCCTGCCGCCGTTGTGGGAATGTCGGCACAAACAAGCGCCGCATTTACCCCAAATGCATCGACAAATGCGCTGCGCTCTTTTACCTTTGCAACAGATTCGGCACCAGCCGCTTTCCGCACGCGTTGTGGGCAAAGCGTGGGAAACAGTGCCGCCAGGGGCAAGGTGACAGTGGCACGACCGCGCAAATCCGCAAGCACATTGACGGCGCTGCCTCAGGCCGAACCCGGCAGCCGCGTGGCCAAGCATCGCCGGGTTTTTGACCATCTGCTCGAGTGCATCCAGTCTGGTGAGCTCAAAGCGGGTGACCGGCTGCCCAGCGAGGCGGAGCTGGGCAAGCTTTTTGCCGCATCGCGCATCACGGTGGCCAAAGCGGTGCTGGACTTGCAGCGCATGGGGCTGGTCACGCGGCGTCCAGGCGCGGGAACGCATGTGCTGGGGCAGCACCCCGCCGGCGGGCGCACCTTTGGGCTGCTCATTCCCGAGCTGGGGCTGACGGAAATTTTTGAGCCGATTTGCCACGGCATGATGCGCTCCCCGTTCGCGCGGCCGGATGCGCTGCTGTGGGGCAATACTTCCGCCACTGTGCGCGAGGCAGCCAGGGAAGCAGAGCAACTGGTGCAGTCTTTCATTGTGCAGAAGGTCTCCGGGGTGTTTTTTGCGCCCATTGAGCTCACCAGCGACATGGACCCGGTGAACCGGCGGATTGCGCGGACGCTGGAGCGGGCGCAGATTCCGGTGGTTCTGCTGGACCGGTGTTACATGCCGTATCCTGAGCGCTCGGCGCATGACCTGGTGGGCGTGGACAACCGGCGCGTGGGCTACATTGCTGCGTCGCACCTGCTGGCGCTGGGCGTAAGGCGGCTGGTCTTTCTGGGCGAAAAACATGCGGCCAACACGCTGGATGCGCGGATTGTGGGCGTGCGTGAGGCGCTGCGCGGCTTTGGCGTGCAGCCGGAGACGAATCCGATTTGGCGCGGCAGCCCGGAGGACGAAGGGTTTGTGCGGACCATGTTGCAGCAGGCGCGGCCGGAGGGCGTGGTGTGCGCGAACGATTTGACGGCGGCGCGCCTTATGCAGATGCTGCTGCGGCTGGGCGTGCGCATTCCTGAGGAGGTGCGGATTGTGGGCGCTGACGATGTAAAGTATGCGAGCCTGCTGCCTGTGCCGCTGACGACAGTGCACCAGGACTGCGCGGGGATTGGAGCGGTGGCAATGGCGACGATGCGCGAGCGGCTGGAGCATCCCGAGCTGCCGATACGGGATGTGCTGGTTCCGGTGCGGCTGGTGGTGCGGGAGTCCTGCGGCGCGCATCTGAACCGGCAGACGGCTGAGAGCGGGCAACTGGGCGACGGGCCGCTGTCGACAACCGGACAATGAAAGCGGGGAATGCTTGATTATCAATCTTGCCAGGCGCGCGCACGACCACAACTGGGAACTGGACCCGATCACGCGGTCGCTGCTCGATACAGATTTCTACAAGCTGCTCATGCTGCAGTTCATCTGGAAGCACTTTCCCGCCATTCACGCAACCTTTTCGCTCACCAACCGCACGGCGGTGGTGCCGCTGGGCCATGTGGTGGACCCCGAGCAATTGCGCGCGCAGTTGGAGGCGGTGCGCAAGCTCCGCTTTCACAAGTCGGAGCTCATCTGGCTGGCCGGCAACACGTTTTATGGCAAGCGCGGAATTTTTGAGCCGGCGTTTCTTGGGTGGCTGGAGCGGGATTTCCGGCTTTCCGATTTCGAGATGGAGATTAGGGATGGGCAGATTTCGCTGCGCTTTGACGGGCTGTGGACGGCGACAACCATGTGGGAGATTTATGCGCTGGAGGTCATTGACGAGCTCAAGACCCGGGCCAGCCTGAAGGAGCTTACGGAGTTTGAGCTGGATATTTTGTATGCGCGGGCCAAGACGCGGCTGTGGGAAAAGATGGAGCGGATGCGCGGCGTTCCCGGGCTGAACGTCAGCGATTTCGGAACGCGGCGGCGGCACAGCTTTCTGTGGCAGGAGTATGTGGTGAAGGCCATGAGCGATGTGCTGGGCGCAAGTTTTGCCGGCAGCTCAAATACCTATCTCGCCTACAAGCACGACCTGGAGGCGATTGGCACAAACGCGCACGAGTTGCCGATGGCGCTGGCCGCGCTGGCCGGCAGCGAGGAGGAGCTGCGGACGGCCCAGTACCGGCTGCTCGAGCTTTGGCAGCAGAGCTATCAGGGCGAGCTGCTGATTCTGCTGCCGGACACCTTTGGCACGACGCAGTTTTTGCGCGATGCGCCGGCGTGGGTGGCCAACTGGACAGGGCAGCGCATCGACAGCAAAGACCCGTTTGCGGCGGGCGATGAGTACATTGCGTGGCTCAAGGAGCGCGGCTGCGACCCGGCGAAAAAAAGGCTCATTGCGTCCGACGCGCTGGACGTGGACGTAATTCTGGGCCTGCACGCCTACTTTGGCGGAACGATGAGGAACGGGGCTGGGCCTGGGGACTTCAAGCGGGCCAGCGACTTTGCCGACCGCGAGCGCTGGACGCCGCAGCGGCGAATCCGCCTCAGCTCAGGCTGGGGCACCTTCCTGACCAATGATTTTCGCAACTGCAGCCCGCGCGGAGACGAGAGCTTTTCTCCGGTGAGCCTGGTCTGCAAGCTCAGCGAAGTGGAAGGCAGGCCTGCGGTAAAGCTCTCCGACAACTACGCGAAAGCGATGGGGACGCCGGAGGAGATTGCGCGCTACCGGCGGATTTTTGGCGTGGAAGGCGTGGCGAACCTGCCGGTGCTGGTGTGAGTGCTGGTGTGAGTGCTGGTGTGAGCGCGGGCTAGTTGGCTTCGGCGTGGCCCGACGGCGGCGGCGGCGGAGCGGGCGGATGCTTCGCGCGCAGGTAGGCGACGATCTCAGAGACTTCCTGATCGCTGAGCGAGTCGGAGAATGGCGGCATCTTTTTTCCGCCGTTGAGAATCTGGTTGGCCATCCGCTCGTCGGTCCACTGCTTTTTTTTGCGGATGTTCACGAGCGAGGGCGCTTTTTTGGTGCCGGCAAGGTCGGCGCCGTGGCAGTGGGCGCAGCCCTTGTCGCGGAAGAGGATGGCGCCGGCAATCTCCTCTTTCTTGTCCTTGTTGCCCCAGGCGGCGTGGGCGGGAAGCGGAAGGGATGCGGCCAGGCAAAGGGCCGCGGCGAGCATGAGATGAGTACGGGAAGATGCGTTCACAGAGGCTATTTTCGCATTCCTGAGCGGGTCCGTGCTCCATCGAAAGTTGGAGCCGGGGCAGGTTTTGAGGCGTGGGGAACGATGAAGCGATGATGGAGGATGAGAGGCCATTGGCCGGCGGACTGCGCGAGGAGATTTGCGCGCGGAATCGGGAGTTGGCGCGAGGGCGGGCCCATGTGGAGAGCTACGGCTCGGCGCCGGTGGTGGTGTATGCGCCGGAGGGCGGGCGGCACGGAAATTTCATGGACGCCTCCTACCAGGCGATTTGTGCACGGGCGGATTGGATGCGGCGGTTCGCCAAGGTGCATACGGGCGCGCGGGGACTGCCGAAGGCGCAGCGGAAGTGGAGGGAACTGGACTCGTGTACAAGCTCGGATGCGCTGCTGATGAATGTGTTTTGCCATCCGCAGACGCTCGAGCGTGCGGCGGTGCGCAGGATTCTGGGAGTGGAGCCGGATGCGGAGCCGGAGTTCGGCTGGCGGGCGCGGGTGCCGCTGAAGAATGGGCGCGCGGACCGGACGGAAGTGGATATGAAGCTGGGCGATCTGCTGGTGGAGGCGAAGCTGACGGAGGCGGATTTCCAGGTGCGGGAGGCGCGCGTGGTGGAGGCTTACCGGGATTTTGAGGCGGTGTTTGACCGGCAGGGGCTGCCGCGGCTGGCGATGAGGAAGACGCGGCGGCGGACAGCGGCGGAGTTTCCTGAGGCGTTTACGCAGGAGTGGGAGGAAACCGCGGAGGACGATGCGGCGGCAAGGGAGTTTCAGGCGGAGATTGCGGCGCGGGCACGGGAGGGTGAGGCATTCGAGGAGGGATTTGCGGGGTATCAGCTCATCCGGAATGCGCTGGCGGCCGCGGCGACGGGCATGCGGTTTTGCGTGCTGCACGATGCACGACGGCCGGATTTGCGGGAACAGTGGTTTCGGGTGATGGCGGCGGTGCGGCAGGCGGAGCTGCGGGTGCGGCTGAGCGTGCTCACGTGGCAGGAGCTGGCCGGGGTGCTGGGCGCAGAGGCACAGGAGTTTCTTGAAGTGAAATATGGAATTTTTAGTGAATGAGTCAATAAACAATCCCCTGCCGTTCGCTGTCGGGGAGTGGCGGGCGCGGGGCAGGCTCGCCGGCTGTGCTGCACAGTTTCACAGTTTCACAGCCGCAAAAATGCGTGTCGGGCTGTGCTGCACAGTTTCACAGTTTCACAGCCGCAAAAACGGGTCCTGGGCTGTGCTGCACAGTTTCACAGTTTCACAGCCGCAAAAACGCGTGTCGGGCTGTGCTGCACAGTTTCACAGCCTCACAGCCGCAAAACGGGTCCTGGGCTGTGCTGCACAGTTTCACAGCCGCTCAGCGCTGACCCCACTCATAGGGATACTGCCGCGATGACCGTGCCGCCCACCTGGGTGACCTGAGCCGGGCGGCCGGGCGAACGCTGTAACCAGTAGCAGGTAAAAAGGTTACTCCTGTATTAACGGTTTCAAATTATTTATGTGGAATCTTTGTAGGTACTTGGGGAGAATAGCGTTGAGGTTTGTATGACTGATCGTCCAATTATCTTTCTGGAGTTCAATGAGCTTTGCCCCAGTCTGATGACGCAGTTCATTGAAGAGGGCCACCTGCCAAATTTCAAACGGCTGCGCGACTCGTCGGCAATTTTTGTGACGGAAGCCATGGAGCGCGCGCCTTATCTGGAGCCGTGGATCCAGTGGATCAATGTGCATACGGGTGTGCCTTTCAGCGAGCATGGCGTGGAGCGGCTGGGCGAGAGCGCCAAAGTGAAGCAACCGGCCATTTGGGACATGCTGTGCGAGGCAGGAAGGAAAGTGTGGATCTGCGGCAGCATGAACGTGCACTGCACGACCGAGGTGAAGGGCGACCTGTTGCCGGATCCATGGACCGCGGAGTCGATGACGCGCCCACCGGAGCTGCTGACCTACAACCGGTTTGTGAGGAAGCAGGTGCAGGAGCACAGCAATGCCTCAGCCAGGTTTGAGCGAATGGACTATGTGCGGTTCCTGAAGTTCATGCTGACGCACGGACTGAGCCTGTACACGATACGAGCAGCGATGAAGCAGTTGAGCGGGGAGCGCAAGAAGGGGAAGCGCTGGCGCCGGGCGTTCATTCTCGACCTGCTGCAGTATGACGTTTTCCGTTCTCTATTCCAGAAGCACAAGCCGGATTTTTCAACGTTTTTCCTGAACAGCACGGCGCACATGCAGCACTGCTACTGGCGCAATATGCAGCCTGAGGTGTTCAAGATTCAGCCGACCGAGCAGGAGCAGCGTGAGTACTCGAGCGCGATTCTGGAAGGCTATGTGCACATGGACAAGCTGATCGAGCGGATTCTTGCACTGGGAGGCGAGAAGGCGAGCATCTACTTTGCGACGGCGATCAGCCAGCAGCCGTATCTGAAGTACGATGACCTGGGCGGCAAGCACATTTATCGTCCGACGAACATTGCGGCCTTTGCGAAGTGGGCGGGCATTCAAAATCTTAAGCAGTGCAATCCGGTGATGGCGGAGCAGTTCTGGCTGGAGTTTTCGACAGGCGAAGAGGCGGAGGCGGCCGCTGCGGTGCTGAATGGGATTACCGTGGACGGGGAAAAGGCCTTTAGCGTGCACATTGAGGATGCGGCTCTGATTACGGGCTTCTCGATCCGGAAGAAGATTGCGAAGGACGCGGTGATGACGAGCGCAGCCAACGGCGCATTGAACCCTTTCTTCGATCAGCTCTATGCCATCGAGGGAATGAAGAGCGGGATGCACCATCCAGACGGGCTGCTGTGGATTCGGGATGAAAGGATTTCGAAATCCTCGAATCCGCGGGTGGCGATTGAGTCGATTACTCCGACGATTCTGGACATGCTGGGCCTGGCCATTCCTTTCCACCTGAAAGCCCCATCGTTGCTGCGGCAGGCGACGGCTGCCAAGGCGTTGGAAGCGGTGGAAGTGCCGGTGGCCTGAGTGACCAGCCCGCTGCTGTAAACCGCCAGCATATCCCCCGAGGGCCGGTAGACGAATTGCTTGTAAACGCCGCTCACGCCGGTCTCGACCATCCGGCCCAGCGCGTCGTAGGTGGCCGTGGTCGAGTTCACCGCCGAGGGCTGATTCAGCGCGTCCCAGGTGAGCGTGGCCGGCGTGCTCGTCAACTGGTTGCCGTTCTTGTCATACGTCGGCGCGGGCGTGATGCCTCCCGAGACCTGGTTGGTGGCCGTGCTATACGCGGCGTTGTAGGATCGTGCTCTCCCACATCTCCAACACGGTAGTGTGGGCACTCGCCTGGATAGATTAATGGCTTCGCATATGTGTCCATATGGCCCATACAGCCCCCACAAACATCGAAAACGATATTACTGCGACACCGACATTTCTCCTCCAGTCAAACTTACCTGCTCCGCCATGTCTATGCCGATACGCGATTATTGCCGATGCTCCGGATAGATACGCAAGCATTCCTGCAAACGCCACCATAACAAGATTGCCAGGGTATTCACTCCCAATGGGGCCAGACATGTTTAACCTCCAGCCTTGCACGAAGACCGAAGATAGCCGCCGGACCCCAGTGCAACAGGTCCCACATGGCCTACAACATACAGACCGCTCCACCCTCCTCCGGAAGCAACTCCGACTTGCAATCCCGCAAGTGGGCCCGCGCTGATTGATGCTCCGAAAAATCCAAACCAGCCTTTTAGAACACTTGAACTGCTTTTACTGGTGATCTTCCCGACTCCGCCCGCAGCAATTTCACCGCCAAGCCATCCTTCAACTAGGCTACCGGCTGAAACGCCATTAACGGAATCCGCTTCGACTATTCCTCCAGCAAATGCTCCTCCTAAAGCTGCATCACCCTCGATGCCACCAAACCCAAAAGTGCCGCCACAGATTTTAGGTGGTTGCTTCCCATTATTTGTGCCAGACCCCATCGAATATGAAACAGAATAGGAGATTGAATATTGCGTCGTCGTCCCGATAGTGTAATGGCAGGAAGTACGTCGATTTGCGACCAATAGCCGGCAAACCCTATCCCTTTTGCCGTAATTGTTCCGTCATCATTAAATGTGAAGTTGTTAGCAGAATCTGACATCACATTATAGCCGAAGCCATCTGACCAGCACGTAAACCCAGGGGACACTTGGGTGCCAGATGACACTCCACCGCCAGCAAAACACAGCCACTCTCCATTTGGGTCAATATAGCTCATCGGCTGATTTTCCACATACGCATATCGGTTCAAGGACTGTGGGTCACCCATCGTTGTAGCTCCCCACCCCAGCGGGTCGGGGCTCAGCCACCTTCCAGCCGAGGGGTCATACTTCCTGAACAGGTAGTCGTAGACGCCGGATGCCGCAGGCCCAGTGTCAACGTTCTGGTCTTGGCCGGTGAAGCTGCGGTCGGGCGTGCTGCCGGATTCGTTATACGTCTCGCCAAACGGCGCATACGCCACCTTCGAGTAGACGGTGTGTGTCCACGTCGTGCTCAAGCGGCTCGACCCGAGCCAGTCTTTGTGGCGAAGGAAACTCAATCCGCTGGCATTGTAGACCGCCGCCTCGCCGCCGGGAAGAGGCAATGTGCCCTTCACCAGTCCGCTGCTGTAAACCGCCAGCATATCCCCCGAGGGCCGGTAGACGAATTGCTTGTAGACGCCGCTGACGCCCGTCTCGATAACTGCGAAGAGTTGGGCCAGCCGCCCATGCCGCCCGCTCATCGCAAAGAACGCGATGAACGGAGGGGCACAGCGAGTGATGGAAGCGTGTGGCGTTTGCTCTGGATGAGAGAGCGAGCGGGTGCTACATGCGGTCGAGGTGGCGGAAGCCGGAGGTGCCGAGGAACATGAAGCCGAAGAGGAGGAAGTTGTAAGAGGCGTGGACGAGGACGCTAGAGGCCAGGGAGCGCGTGAGGAGGCGGACCCAGGAGAGTACGAGGGAGACGGCGATGAGCAGCAGGAAGGGGCCGAGGGCGTAGCTGGTTTGCTGGCCGTGCATCAGGGCGAAAGGGACGCTCGAGAGGACGGAGGCGATGGTCATGGCATGGAAGGACCAGACGGGATGGCCATGGGGGTCGAGCGGGGGGACGAGAGCGGCGGCGCGGCGGGAGGGACGCAGGACGGTGGAGGACCACCAGAGGCCGGAGACGAAGATCCAGGCGATGACGAAGATGGTGCGCGGGAGCATGCCGACGGCATGGGTGGGAACGAAGGCGAAGATGGGCAGGGCGAGGTAGACGTCAGCCACGGTGCGGGCGAAGAGCGTGTGCTGCGCGGGCTGGCCGGGCTGGATGAGCTCGGGGTGCGCGAGGGCGGTGATTTGCTCGGCAATCCAGTCATGGGCGGTGCAGAAGGATGGCAGGAGGAAGCCGCGGAAGGCCAGCTCCTCAAAGAACGGGGCGAAGGTGACGCCGAAGATGAAGAGGAGCCAGGCGGCGCCGGGCATGCGGAAGAGGCGGTCGATGGGCGCGTTGGAGGGGCCGGGCATGAGTACGCCGTTGAACATGGCAAGGAGGAAGCAGAGGCCGGCGGCGGCGAAGAGGCGGTAGCGAAGGCGGAGAGCGGTGTGGCCGCGCCACTGGATGCCCTGGAAGAAGGATTTGTGCCAGACGAGGGGGAAGATGGGCAGGCATAGCAGGAGGGCGATGAGGTAGATGACGGCCTCAGTGCCGAGTGTGTAATGCACGTTGTCGGCGGCCTGCTGGAGGTTGTGCACACCAAAGAGATGGAAGTGGACGGCGAGGTGGGTGAGGGCGATCGCGCAGAGGAGTCCGCAGAAGGCGAGGAAGGCGAGCAGGGCGGCGTGGCCGAAGTTGGGAATGCGCTCGGGGATGGGCGCGTAGGCCGAGAAGGAATGGAAGAGCTGGGGCTCGGAGACGGGCTCGGTGTTGGGCTCGGAGACGGGCCCGGTGTTGGGCTCGAAATTGGGTTGAGGCTGGGGATTTTGTTCGGGCGCGGGCGCGGAAAATTCTGATTGGGTTGGCTCGGGCTGGCTTGGCTCGGGCGGGGCCGGCTCCGGAGGGTCAGCGAAGGGGAGAAAAGGCTGGTTGGGGTTCTGCGGCGGCAGGGGCGTCATGCGTTCACCGGCTTCCTGCGGCGCGCGGGGGATTTCTGGGCGGATTTCTTTGCAGATGATTTTCTGGCGCGTGCGGGTTTGGCGGGGCCTGGTTTGGCGGGGGTGGCGCTGGCGGCGGGCTGGGGCGGCGCGTCGAGTAGGTCTTCGTCTTCGTCGAGCGAGAGGGGCTGGAGCTTGCCGCCGGCGGAGGAGTAGTAGCGGGCGAGGAACTGGCCGGTGAAGGAGCCGGGAGTGGCGGCGATTTTGGCGGGGCGTCCGGTGGCGACGAGGTGGCCACCGTTTTCTCCGCCTTCGGGGCCGAGGTCGAGAATCCAGTCGGCGTTGCGGATGACGTCGAGGTTGTGCTCGATGATGATGACTGTGTTGCCGAGGTCGGCGAGGCGATGGAGAACCTCAAGGAGCTTGCGGACATCGTCAAAGTGGAGGCCGGTGGTGGGCTCGTCGAGGAGATAGAGGGTGCGGCCGGTCTGGCGCTTGGAGAGCTCGCGGGCGAGCTTCATGCGCTGGGCTTCCCCGCCGGAGAGGGTGACGGCGGACTGGCCGAGATGGACGTAGCCGAGGCCGACATCGACGAGGGTCTGGAGCTTCTGGCGGAGCTGGGGCACATCGGCGAGGACGGTGAGGGCGTCCTCGATGGTGAGGTCGAGGATGTCGGCGATGGAGTGGCCGTGGAATTTGACGGCGAGGGTTTCCTGGTTGTAACGGCGGCCGTTGCAGACTTCGCACTGGACGTAGACGTCTGGCATGAAGTTCATTTCAATGCGGCGCTGGCCGTCGCCCTGGCAGGCCTCGCAGCGTCCGCCGGTGACGTTGAAGGAGAAGCGGCCGGGCTTGTAACCGCGCTCACGCGACTCAGGAAGCTGGGCGAAGAGATCGCGGATGGGCGAGAAAACCTGGGTGTAGGTGGCGGGGTTGGAGCGCGGAGTGCGGCCGATGGGCGACTGATCGATGCGGATGACCTTGTCAATCTGGTCAGCGCCGGTGAGGTCGTCGTGGCTGCCGGGTTCCTCGCGCGAGCCGTAGAGCTGTTTGGCGAGGGAGCGGTAAAGAATGTCGTTGATGAGGGTGCTTTTGCCGGAGCCGCTGACGCCGGTGACAACGGTGATGATGCCGAGCGGGACGCGGATGGTGAGGTCGTGGAGATTGTGCTCGCGCGCGCCGGAGACGGTGAGCCATTTTCCGGTGAGAGGGCGGGGTTTCGAGCGCTGAAGCATGGAGGTTGCGCCGGCGAGATAGCGGCCGGTGAGGGATTCGGGACTGTCCATGATTTGCTGCGGGGTGCCCTGTGCGACGACGTGACCGCCGAGACGGCCGGCGCCGGGGCCGAGGTCGAGGACGAAGTCGGCGTGGCGGATGGTGTCCTCATCGTGCTCGACGACGAGGACGGTGTTGCCGATGTCACGAAGCTGCTGGAGGGCCTGGATGAGGCGGTTGTTGTCGCGCTGGTGGAGGCCGATGGAGGGCTCGTCAAGGACGTAAAGGACGCCGCGGAGGCGCGAGCCGATCTGGGTGGCGAGGCGGATGCGCTGGCCTTCGCCGCCGGAGAGCGTGGCGGCATTGCGGTCCAGCGAGAGATAACTGAGGCCGACGGTGCAGAGGAAGTCAAGGCGCTCGGCGATTTCGCGGCGGATGCGCTCGGCGACGAGGGCTTCCCGCGGAGTGAAGACGAGCTCGGATGCGGCGGAGAAGGCGCGATTGAGAGGCAGGGCGGTGAAGTCGGCTATGGAGAGACCGCCGATTTTGACGGCGAGGGACTCGGGGCGCAGGCGCTTGCCGCGGCAGGCGGGGCAGGGCGTGGCGGACATGTAATTCATCATGTACTCGCGGTAACCCTCGCTGTGCGCCTCCTGGATGGAGTCACGGAGATGGGCGAGGATGCCGTGGAAGCCGGTGCGCGGGCCTTCGCCTTTGGGCGGGCCGTAGATGAGGATGTGCTGCTGCCTGGCGGGGAGCTCGTCGAAGGGGGTTTTGAGGTTGATTTTGTAGCGCTCGGCGGCGAGATGGATGAGGCGGAGAAGATATTGCGAGGCGGAGCCGGGGCCGAGGCCGCCATCAAGGAGGGGCTTGTTCCAGTCGGTGATGATTTTGGCGGGGTCGAGGTCGTAAAGCGAGCCGAGGCCGTGGCACTGAGGGCATGCGCCGAAGGTGGAGTTGAAGGAGAAGCTGCGCGGTTCGAGCTTGGGGACGTCGAGGCCGCAATCCGGGCAGGCCATGGACGAGGAGAATAGCTGCTCAGAGGCTTCACCGGCGGCTGCGCCGGCAAAGGCGACGAGGGCCAGGCCGTTGGCGAGCTGGAGGGCCTTGGAGACGGCGGCTTCAAGGCGTTTTTCAACGGAAGGCTTCAGCCCCGCAGTCGAAGACCTGTCCGCGGGGGTCCCTGTTGGTTGTTTGGACGGGCTGGGGGATGACGCTGCCTTTCCCACCCTTGACGGCGATAAGGCTGCCGTCGCGGATGGGGCACTCGGATCCTTGGCTGATGGGGCACCCGACTCGGCTGATGGGGTAACCGATTGTTTGGTGGATGGGGCGGCGGCGGGCTCGGGCTTGATGAGGACGCGGTCGACGATGGCCTCAATGGTGTGGTTCTTGCGCTTGTCGAGCTCGGGAGGGTCAGAGGGGTCGATGATTTCGCCGTCGATGCGGGCGCGGAAGCCCTGCTGGTCAAGCTGGTCGAGGAGGTCTTTGAACTCGCCTTTGCGGCCGCGGACGATGGGGGCCATGACGGTGACGCGCTCGCCCTGGCCGAGCTGGAGGATGCGCTGGACGATCTGGTCGGCGGTCTGGCGGGCGATGGGGCGGCCGCAGTTGGGGCAGTGAGGCGTGCCGATGGAGGCGTAAAGGAGGCGGAGATAGTCGTAAATCTCAGTGATGGTGCCGACGGTGGAGCGGGGACTGCGGCTGGTGGTCTTCTGCTCAATGGAGATGGCGGGCGAGAGGCCCTCAATGGAATCAACGTCGGGGCGCTCAATCTGGTCAAGGAACTGGCGGGCGTAGGCGGAGAGGGTTTCAACGTAGCGGCGCTGGCCCTCGGCGTAAATGGTGTCGAAGGCGAGGGAGGACTTGCCGGAGCCGGAGAGGCCGGTGACGACGGTGAGGGTGTTGCGGGGGATGCGGACGCTGATGTCGCGCAGGTTGTGCTGGCGCGCCCCACGCACCGAAATGTGAGTGATGGACATGGGTTGAGTGTGCGAGGACCGTTAGGAAAGTAACAGGGACAGGAAGAATTTGTGTTCCAAAACGGCAAGCCTTATGAGGTATTCTATTTGGCAATAGAAACAAGGGTCAACGCGACGGTTCTTGCTGACCCACTTGAAAGATTGCATTACTCTTGCATTGGTCTTCTCAGGTCCGCGGACAGGAAAAGCGGGAAGTTGCGGGAGAGACAGGCTGAGGCAGGAGCAATGGCAGACTTTACGAATTTGATTTTGCTGGTTGGCGCGTCACTGGGCGCGATGGCGTTTGGCGTCCTTTCAGCCTACGCAATGCTGCGCGGGGCCTTTGCTCTGATGAGGCCGGCGGGCCGGCGGCAGGCCGTGCAGACGAGCACGGAGACGGCGCGGAGCGCGGTTTAGAGCAAGATCCGGGCAGAGCCAAGGCGGATGCGGCCGGCAGGCTGCGTGCCGGGGCGGATGATTGCCGCGGGAGGCCGAGGGCGAATGCGCCGGGCGGCCGGACGAAGCAAAAAAACAAAACACAAAAAAAGAGAACAATCAGGGCTGGTCTTTCGGGGCTGGTGTTTCAGGGCTGGTCTTGAGGTGAGCCGGGGCGCGAGTTGGGGTTGGCCTGCGGCTGCTGCTGCTGTTGTTGCTGCTGCAACTGCTGCTGGCGGCGGCGCTCCATCTCTTCCATAATCTGCTGCGGAGTGCGGACGGGCGGGCTGGGCTGGTAGCCGGGCGCGTTGCTGTCCACGGGCGGCAGCGGAGGCGCGTCCATGGGGTAGCCCTGGTCGTCTTCGTCACTTTGCTGCATGGGCGGGGCGGGCGGCGTGGGGCCGGTGGGCCGCGCGCTGAGGACGATGCGCGTGGGCGGCGCGGAGCCGAGGCCGCCGAGGATGAGCACGTTGTAGCCGACGCCGGAGAGGATATCGGAGAGGACTTCACGGGCCGGGCCCGGGCCGTAGGTGCCGAAGATGCGCTGGTCCGCGGAGAAGCCCTGCACATGGACGCCGGTGGCGATGGAGACCTGGTGGAGGATGTCGGCGAGGCTGGAGTTGGAGGCGACAACGGAGAGGCCGCGGCTGTCCCAGGTGACGCTGGCAGGCTTTGGCTGGCTGTTGATGGGCCAGTTGGGCGCGGGCGGCAGGGGCGGGGGGACGGGCGTGGCGGGCTTCTTCTGGGCAACGCGGCGGATGCGGGTGGCGTGGTGATGGCGTGGCTGGGGATGGGCTGAGGTGCCGGTGGCCGAGACGGAGGGAGCGGCGAGGGCGGGTATGGCGAAGGCTGGTATGGCGAAGGCAAGGGCTGCGCACAGAATGAGGGCCGGGCGCGTCCAACAGAAATGCGCAGGGATGCGGCGCGGAGTGCGGTGAGACGCAGACGTGCGACCGAGGGGAATGCGCATGGGAATCGGCTCCCTTAACCGATGAGCTTGACCGATGAAGCTGGACCGATGAGCTTGACCGATGAAGCAGACCGATGGAGTACGGCGGCTAAGCGTGCCGCTGCACTGTACTAGACTAACAGTGGTTCGGTGGCGCTCATGAATAAGAGTGGAGCGGCCGCGGGACGGAGAGGGAACAGGAGGCGGATGCGCGCTGGCTGGATGGGATGGACGATGGGTGTGCTGCTGCTGAGCGGCCCGGCGATGAGCATGGCGGCAAGCTGCACGACGCAGGCGGAGATGTCCACGCAGGACAGGAATCTGCTGGCGGGCGCGGGGCAGCGGCTGGCGGACGCGATTGTGCAGCAGAACTACGGCGCGCTGCAGGCGAGCCTGCTGCCGCAGATGGAGCAGGAGTGGAGCAGCATGCAGGCGGCAGCGCAGAACGGGGCCGCGTTTGTGAAGGGCGGCACGGCGCTGATTGAAGAGATGTACCTGCTGGATGACACGGATGCGAAGACGACGGCGGACCAGCAGTTTTTCTGCTCGAATGCGAGCGGATCCCTGACGGTGACGCTGACGATGCGCTCGCTGCCGCCGGGGAAGTATGCGCTGGTGCTGGCCGACGCCGCGGGCGCGACGATGAAGGGAAAGATTGGGCTGGTGCTGGTGTGGGACGCGACGAGCAATGTGCCCGCGTGGCAGCTGGGCGGGCTGACGGTGCGGCAGGGAGCGACGGCCGGGCACGACGGCGTGTGGTGGTGGCGGCAGGGGCGCGCACTGGCTGCGTCGGGCACGCCGTGGGCGGCGTACTACAGCTATGCGATGGCGCGAGCGCTGCTGCTGCCGGTGGATTTTCTGTCATCGCCGAACCTGGAGAAACTGAACCACGAGCAGGGGGATATTGCGAGCGGGCCGGCGCATGCGTTTCCACTGACGGTGGGCGACGGGGCGCGGACGTGGAAGATTGAGGGCGTTGAGGTGGACACGTCGCTGCACGAGGCGGACCTGCGGGTGACGTATGACTCGCTGGGAATGACGGACCCGGCGGCGGCGCGAACCGAGGCGACGGCGGTGCTGAGCGCGCTGCTGAAGGCGCATCCGGATCTGCGTGCGAATTTCCATGGGCTGTGGGCCTATGCGGTGCGGAACGGGACGCCGACGCCGGTGATGGAACTGGCGATGAAGCAGATTCCGTGAGAACAGGAAACAGCGGACAGCGAGTAGGGAATAGGAAACAGGGAACAGGGAACAGGAAATAGAAAAACGCAACTGGGGACATGGGCGTGGACGAGTGGATTGATTTGCGATCGGATACGGTGACGCGGCCGACGGCGGAGATGCGGGCGGCGATGGCCGCGGCCGAGGTGGGCGACGATGTGTATGGCGAAGACCCGACGGTGAACCTGCTGGAGAAGCGGGCGGCGGAGATTTTCGGGCGCGAAGCGGGACTGTTTGTGCCGACGGGGACGATGGGCAACCAGATCGCGATACGGCTGCACACGAAGCCGGGCCAGGAAGTGATTTGCGAGTCGCGGGCGCACATTCTGGACTGGGAGATGGCGACGACGGCGGTGTTCAGCGGCTGCGTGCTGCGGGCTGTGGCGACGGAGACGGGCACGCTGCGCTGGGACGAGATTGAGCCGGTGATTTATGCGCGCGGAAATTTTCGCGCGGCGACGGGACTGATTGAGCTCGAAAATACGGCGAACCTGGCGGGCGGGCGCGTGTACGGCCAGGCGGCGATGGACGAGATTTGCGCGGGCGCGAAGAGGCACGGACTTCCGGTGCATTTGGATGGCGCGCGGATTTTCAATGCGGCGGCGGCGCTGGGCGCGGACGTGAAGACGCTGACGCGCGGGTTCGACACGGTGATGTTCTGCCTGTCAAAGGGGCTGTGCGCGCCGGTGGGCTCAATGCTGGTGGGCACGCGGGAGCAGATGGAGCAGGCGCGGATTTATCGCAAGGCACTGGGCGGCGGCATGCGGCAGGCAGGCGTGCTGGCGGCGGCGGGGCTGATTGCGCTGGAGCAGATGCCGGCGCGGCTCCACGAGGACCACGCGAACGCGAAGCTGCTGGCCGAGGCGCTGGCGGCGACCGATGGCGTGGAGATGGATGCGGCGACGGTGGAGACGAACATTGTGATCTTCAAGCTGACCGGAGCGATGACGGCGGCGGAGCTGGTGACGGGCTTGAAGGCGCGCGGAGTGCTGATGAGCGCGGTGGGCAGGCAGGCGGTGAGGCTGGTGACGCACAATGACGCCAGCCGCGCGGCATGCGTGAAGGCGGCCGCGGCGCTGCAAGAGGTGATGAGCGGGGCGAAGGTGGCCTGAGAGAGTCGTGGACTCATCTCAACGGTTTTCAGTGCCGCGTGCTGCATCCCTCAGGGGCTGAAGCCCTTGGATTTTTTGCAACTCCTGGCGGCACGGCTAAAGCCGTGCCCTTTCAAAACCGGTTTATAAAACTGGATCAGGTGGCGGCGACTGAAGTCGTGCTCTTTCAAAACCCGCTTCTAAAACTGATTCAGGCGGCGGCGACGGGCGCGGATACGGGCGAGAGGGTGAGGTCGGCGTAGACGAAGCCCTCGCGGTGAACGATTTCTCCGGATTCCACAGGGATGGGCTGGACGAAGCAGGGGCCGGCGTAGACGCAGGTGTGGAATTCGCCGCGCTCGCCGCAGGGGTCAACGTGCGCTGGGAGGTCGGCGAGGAGCGAGACGTCAAAGTCGCGGCCGCAGAAGGATGCGGGTAGCTGGCGGGGATCGACGCAGACAAGTTTTGCGCGGAGGCCGGCGTCGATCATCTGGCGGGCGAGGTTGGCAGTGGGGATATCCCAGACGGGAAAGAGCGGCTGAATGCCGGTGTTGGCAAGCATGTTTTCGCGATAGGCGCGAATGTCGGCGAGGAAAAGGTCACCGAAGGCGATGGCGTCCACCCGCTCGGCTTTGGCACGCTGGATGGCCTCGGCCATGCGCTGCTCATAAACGGCGTTGGGGCAGGGCCAGGGCAGCGGAATGATCCAGAGCGGGAGATTGGCGGCGGCGGCCTGGGCCTGAAGGATGGCGCGGCGCGTGCCGTGCATGGCGACGCGGTCAAATTGGGTGTTGAGCGTGGTGAGAAGGCCGACGAGCTCGACATCCGGCTGCCGGCGAAGGAGGTGGAGGGCCCAGGCACTGTCCTTGCCGCTGCTCCAGGAGAGGAGAACACGCTTCATGGGAGCGATGATAACCGGGAAACGAAAAGCGTGAAACAGGAGCGCAACTATTTTTGCGAGGAATTGTTGAAGGAATCAACGGCTGGAGGCAGCAAGACGCCTGGCCGAGGCACCAAAAAGAAACCGAGAAGGAGAACAAGGCGATGAAGAAGTTTCTGATGGCGGCATTGGTGGCGGGCATGCTGATGCCCGCGGCAGGGTTTGCGGAGGTTGGCGTGGTGGTGCGGGTGAGGCCTCCGGCGGTGGTGGTGGAGCATCCGGGGCGCGCGCCGCATCGCGGCTATGTGTGGATGGGTGGTTACCAGCGCTGGGATGGCGGGCGGTATGTGTGGGCGCCGGGGCGCTGGGAGCGTCCGCCGCGGCCGCATGCGCGCTGGGTTCCGGGACACTGGCGTGAGCGGCGGGGCGGATGGGTGTTTGTGGAAGGCCATTGGCGGTAAGAAGGCCTGAAAACGGGACAATGGAAAAGGCGGGGCCTTGGGGCTCCGCCTTTTGCGTTGATGTGAGTGGAATGCTAGCTGATTTCGAGGACGTTGGGCGAAGCCGCGGCCGCAGCCTCGGCGCGCTCCATGAGCTTTTGTGCGACAGCGTAGAACTCGGCGGCATGCGGGCTCTTGGGTCCGGCGAGGGAGACGGGCAGGCCGCGGTCGCCGCCTTCGCGGATGGCCGGGATGAGCTCGATGGAGCCGAGGAAGGGAATGTTGAACTGCTGCGCGGTGCGCTCTGCGCCGCCCTTGGAGAAGATGTCGATTTCGTGGTGGCAGTGGGGGCAGGTGAAGTGGCTCATGTTCTCAACGATGCCGAGGACTTCAACGTGGACCTGCGCGAACATCTCGAGGGCCTTGCGCGCGTCCTGAAGGCTGACGTCAGACGGCGTGGAGACGACGACCGCGCCGGTGAGCGGGACGGTTTGCACAAGGGAGATGACGACGTCGCCGGTGCCGGGCGGCAGGTCGATGACGAGGTAATCGAGCTCACCCCAGTCGACCTGCTGAAGAAACTGGCGGATGATCTGGTGGAGCATGGGTCCGCGCATGACAAGAGGCTTGTCGCCGGGGGAGATGTAGCCGATGGAGATGGTTTTGATGCCGTGCGTGTCATTGGGCTGGATCTGGTTTTCAGCCGAGACGCGCGGCGACTGCGAGGAGCCCATCATGAGCGGGACGTTGGGGCCGTAGATGTCAGCGTCAATGAGGCCGACGCGCTGGCCGAGGCGCGAGAGAGCGATGGCGAGGTTGACGGCGACGGTGGTTTTGCCGACGCCGCCCTTGCCGGAACCGACGGCGATGATTTTGGAGACGCCGGGAATGGCGACCGGGGAAGGCATGGCGGGTGAATGGGCCATTGGGCGAAAGACTCCTGAAAAGATTTGCCGGGGGCCGCAATGGGAGCGGCGAGCGGGGCCGCAGCGAGAGCGGCGAACGCCACGGGCTACAGGACAATTTTACAGGAATTGCGGAGCGGCCTTTTGAGCGCGTCGTAATGCGGGACCAGGGTCGATGCCGGCGACGCGGGCGAGCGCCTGATGGAGGAGCCACAAACCTTCAGTAAGCGCGGCGGGGCCGGGCTGAAGGATGCAGGTGGAGGGGATTTCAACAGCGTGGCCGTTGCGGACGGCGCTGGTGTCGCTCCAGCCAGGGCGGGATGCAATTTCGCGGAGGTTGACCTTGCGTCCGCACCAGGAAGCGAGGATGAGTTGAGGGTCGCGGACGGCGACGGCGGCGGGATCGACGACGCGGTCCTGGGCCTTGCCGCAGTTGCGAAGCTGAGGGAAGAGCAACTGTCCGCCGGCGATTTCGAGCAACTCCTCGACCCAGCCGATGCCGCTGATGAGGGGGTCGTTCCACTCCTCAAAGAAGACGCGGGGACGGAAGGGGAAGGTTTGCGCGGAGGCGGCGATGATGTCGAGCCCGCGGAGGAGCTTGCGGACAAGCGCGCGACCCTGCGCGGGCCTGCCGACGATGCGGGCGAGGAGCTCGACGGCATCGAGGATTTCGGCGAGAGTGCGCTGGTTGAAGTTGAGAACGGTGACGCCGCGAAGGACGAGCTGGCGGGTGATTTCGGCCTGCACGTCAGAGAACGTGAGAACGAGGTCGGGTTTGAGGGCCAGGATGGCGGGAATGTCGGCATCGCGAAAGGCGGAGACGCGCGGCTTGCTGCGCGCGGCGGCGGGACGGCGCGCATAGCCGGAGACGCCGACGATGCGATGCTGCTGGCCGAGAAGGTAGAGGATTTCAGTGGTCTCGTCCGTGAGACAAACGATGCGGCGCGGAAAGTCGCGGCCGTGCGCGGGATGGGCGGCGGGTGTGGTCATGCGATGCGGCGTTACTTTTGCGCGGCAAGCTGGGCGGCCTGCTTGCGGCGTTCCTGCCTGCGGCGCTCGGCTTCGACTTCGCGATTCTGCCGGCGGCGCAGCGCGCCCTGGTAGCGGCGGGTTTCGCTGGGTGTTTCCGGCCGGACCTGCGGGATTTGTTGCGGATGGCCCTTCGCATCGATGGCGACGAAGACCAGATAGGCGCTGGCGACATGAAGGAGGGTTCCGGTTTGCGGATGCTCGACCCAGACCTTGACGCCGACTTCAAGCGAAGAGGTGAAGGCGCGATTGACGCTGGACTTGAGGATGAGAAGGTCGCCGACGTTGACGGGCTGGATGAAGTCGATGTGATCCATGGCGGCGGTGACGACGTGGCAGCGGCTGTGGCGATAGGCAGCCATGGCGCCGGTGAGATCAATGAAGTGCATGAGGCGGCCGCCGAGGAGATTGCCGAGGGTGTTGGCGTCATTGGGCAGGATAATCTCAGTCATCTCGGACTGCGAACTGGCTACGGTGCGGATGGCGAGCCGGCTCTCCGGCTTGTTGGGGGGCTTGACGGCGGGCTTGATGGTGGGCTTGACGGGTTGAGCGGCAATTTTTCGGTGAGTGCTCATGGGGTGCTTGCTCCGTGTGCGGCGCGCGCCGAAGGAATGCAGTCGCCGCTACAATGAGGAGGTCGGCGGAAGGCGCGGATGCTTCTTCCAGTTTCAGCAATCCGATGGATTTAGGCAAATGGCGCGTGAGACGCGCGGGCGGGGGCAGGGACGATGGACAAGATTGCAGGTTTGAGAGAGATTCTGGCAATGGACGCGAAGAACAGCTTTGCGCGCTATGGGATTGCGATGGAGCTGGCGAAGACGGGCGCGACGGAGGAGGCGCTCGAGGAGTTTGACACGCTGCTCAAGAACGACCCGGAGTACGCGGCAGGGTATTTTATGGCGGCGCAGACGCTGGACCGGGCAGGGCGGCGCGCGGAGGCGGCAGAACGGCTGAAGGCTGGGATTGCGAGCGCGGTGCGGACGGGCAACCGCCACGCGGAGAGCGAGATGCAGGAGATGCTGGACGGGCTGGAGCGGTGAGCGAGGCTGTAAGACACGGAATGTGCAAAGTTAGACAAATGTAAGGCCGAAGTTTTGCGCCGATTTGATGCACAGCACGTCTATACTTATTGATATGCCGAAGTATTCGATTGTGGTCCCCTTCCACAATGAAGAGGAAAATGTAACCGTACTTTACGCGCGCCTGAAGCAGGTGATGGAGCAGGTGGGCGACAGCTTTGAGCTGGTGCTGGTGGACGATGGCTCGAACGACCGGACGTACAAGCTGCTGGAAGAGATTGCGGCGGTGGACAGCCGGGTGCTGGTGGTGAAGCTGCGCCGGAATTTTGGGCAGACGAGCGCGCTGGCCGCGGGCTTTGACCATGCGTCGGGCGATTTTATTTTTGCGATGGACGGCGACCTGCAGCACGACCCCAACGAGATTCCGAACTTTATTGAAAAGCTGGAAGAGGGCTACGACGTGGTGTCGGGCTGGCGGAAGGAGCGCATCGACAATTTTGTGATGCGGCGGATTCCTTCGCGGTGCGCGAACTGGCTGATGGCGAGGCTTTCCGGCGTGGACATCCACGACTTTGGCACGACGTTCAAGGGCTACCGGCGCGAGGTGATCACGAACATTCCGCTCTACGGCGAGATGCACCGGTTTATTCCGGCGCTGGCGAGTTGGTATGGCGCGTCGATTTGCGAGATTCCGATTAAGAATGTGCATCGCGAGCGCGGCAAGAGCCACTACGGCATCGGGCGCACCTTCCGGGTGTTCTTTGATCTGCTGACGATTCGATTTCTGCTAAAGTACATGAGCCGGCCGCTGCACTTTTTCGGCAGCTTTGGCGCGCTGAGCATTCTGGCGGGCGGCATGATGAGCGCGGCGCTGCTGGGCGTGAAGCTGATGTATCCGCACCAGAGCGTGATGGACCAGCACGGGCCGATGTTTGTGATTGCGGGCGTACTGATTGTGGCGGGGATTCAACTGCTGGCGATTGGGCTGCTGGGCGAGCTGCAGGTGCGGCACTACTACACGGCGCAGCAGCGGACGCCGTATGCAATTGACCGGCTGGTGCGGCTGCGGTCACCGGAAGAGCCGAGCCTGCTGAGCGGCAAGGACGGGTATTGAGAGACAACCGACAGCAAACAGCCGACAGCAGACAGTGAAGACAGATTTGGGCCCCGCCGGGTGGAATGCCGGCGGGGTCTGTTGCGTTTGGGCGAAGGGCCGATGAGAGGAATCCACCCGGGCGCAAGGATTGAGTGCTTGCGGCGGCGCGGGGTGAGGGTGCATTCTTGCGGGAAGATGAAAACCATTGAGATTCAGGGGACGGGCGGGCCGGAGGTGTTGCAGGTTGTGGAGAAGGAGATTCCGCAGCCGGGGCCGGGCCAGGTGCTGATGCGGGTGGAATCGGTGGGGGTGAACTTCATCGAGATCTACTTCCGCAAGGGGACCTACAAGGCGACGCTGCCGATGACGCCGGGGAGCGAAGCGGCGGGCACGGTGGAAGAACTGGGACCGGGCGTGAAGGGCTTCAAACCGGGGGATGCTGTGGCGTCCGTCGGCGTGATGGGCAGCTACGCGGAGTATGCGCTGGTGCCGGCAACGCAACTGGTGAAGGTGCCGGATGGGGTGACGCCGGAGCAGGCCGCAGCGGCGCTGCTGCAGGGGATGACGGCGCACTACCTGGTGTACTCCACGCATGCGCTGAAGGCGGAGGAGACGGCGCTGGTGCATGCGGGCGCGGGTGGTGTGGGGCTGCTGCTGACGCAGATGGCCAAGCGGATTGGCGCGCGCGTGATTACGACAGTCTCAACGAAAGAGAAGGCGGAGCTTTCGCGCGAGGCGGGCGCGAGCGATGTGATTCTTTACACCGAGCAGGATTTTGAGACCGAGGTAAAGCGGCTGACGGGCGGCAAGGGCGTGGATGTGGTCTATGACTCGGTGGGGAAGACGACGTTCGAGAAGGGATTGAACTGCCTGCGGCCGCGTGGGATGATGGCGCTGTTTGGCGGCTCGAGCGGGCCGGTGGCGCCGTTCGATATGATTCAACTCAGCCAGAAGGGATCGCTGTTTGTGACGCGGCCGACGCTGTGGCACTACGTGGCGACGCGGCAGGAGCTGGAGAGCCGCGCCGGCACGGTGCTGGGATGGGTGGCGAAGGGCGAGCTGAAGCTGCGGATGGAGCACATGTACGCGCTGGACCACGCGGGGGAGGCGCAGACGGCGATGGAGGAGCGCAAGACAACGGGAAAGATTCTGCTGGAGCCGTAAGACAGCGAACAGCCCACAGCCGACAGCAGACAAGTAAGCCGTAAGACAGCGAACAGCCAACGGCCGACAGCAGACAGTAAGCCGTAAGACAGCCGGCAGCGGACAGTGAACAGGGTGGAGTGGGTTCAGGAGTCATGGAGGGGCGCGGAGGATGCGGCTCTGCCATGGCTCGTTTTGTTGGAGGACGGGATGGACAGGGTGGTGATTGGGCCGTTGGACAGAGTGTTTGTGCTGACGGGCGCGGGCGTGAGCGCGGAGAGCGGGCTGCCGACGTTTCGCGCGGAGGATGGGCTGTGGGCGGGTTACCGGATTGAGGATGTGTGTACGCCGGAGGCGTGGCAGCGGAATCCGGCGGAGGTGTGGAAGTTTTATTCAGCGCGAAGAGAGGCGGGCGCTCGGGCGGAGCCGAATGCGGCGCACGCGGCCCTGGCGAAGCTGGAAGAGAGATTGGGCGAGCGGTATTTCCTGTGTACGCAGAATGTGGACGACCTGCACGAGAGAGCGGGCTCGCGGCGGCTGGTGCATATCCATGGAGAGCTGGGAAAGTCGCGGTGCGGGAACGAGTGCGGGCGGGAGCCGGTGGAGGACCGGCGCGTGTACAGGAGCCTGGAGGAAGTGGCACGGTGCGCGTGCGGGGCGCGGCTGCGGCCGCACATTGTGTTCTTCGGGGAGATTCCGCTGGAGATGGAGAGAATTGTGGAGGAGATTGGGCGGGCGACGCTGATGGTGGTGGTGGGCACGTCGGGGACGGTGTATCCGGCGGCGGGATTTGTGAGCCGGGCGCGGCAGAAGGGCGCGCGGACGGTGTATGTTGGGCCGGAAGCGCCGCTGAATGCGCATGCGTTTACGCAGGTGGTGCTGGGCAAGGCGGGCGAGGTGCTGCCGGGATTGTTTGAAGTGGCGTGAGCGAGGGGGCGGGTTGTTTTGCGCTACTTTGCTTTGATGAACCCGGTGCGGCGGAAGCGGAGCGCGGACCAGTCGTCGTCGATGGCGACGGCGCGCACAGTGTCAAAGCCGAGGGCGCGGAGGGCGTCCCAACCGGTGTCGCGATTGAAGTCGCAGGTGTATTTCTTTGACGTGCCTTTGGGATAAGCGAACCAGAGCACGACGTCGCCGGGGGCGCGTTTGGCGAGCTGGGGCGCGAGCTTGTCGATTTCTGCTTTGCGGGTGATGAAGGCGAGGAAGAAGTCGAGCTGCGGGACGGCGGCGAGGGCGCGATGGAGGGTGCGGCCCTTGAGCGCGGCGAGCTGAGGCTCGAAGCTCGGGGGCGCGTTGAGGACGACGAGGTGCTGCTGGTCTTTGAGGTTGAGCTTGGCGAAGATGGCGGGCATGGGGACGGTGGGCATGGAGTGAGGATACGACGAGAAGCGGGGAATAGGGAATAAGGAAATAGGGAGTAGGGCGTAGTTAAGGCCGCGACGGGCGAATGAAAGTTGTAAAAAGCAACCGCAGATATTTCGATTTGCTGCGGGGGCGCAACTCGCTCAAGAGGACAAGCGTCTGTGGTGGCGCGGAGGTTGTGCGTTCGCATCCATTCTGTAAAGGATGCGGGAAGGATGGAGTATCCGCTCGAAGCTAAGCTGATTCGCTAAGATGGTCGCAATCCCTGCCGTTGGAGTTGGAGGCATTCCTATGAAGGTTCGTTACAACAGCGTCTTGATCTCCGCGGTTCTTTGGACGCTGTGCCTGATGACGATGATTCCTACAGGCATGAGCGAAGCCTCGACGTGGAGGGAGCTTTATATTGACTTGGGCAGCATGGAGACGAGTAACGTTTGGGCAACCTTCGGTTTTGCTTATCTTGGGATCGCGACGATTGGCCTGATCGTCCTGTGGACGGGATATAGAAAGAGGGAACGCTGGGCGTGGTTCGTGATGCTGCTCATCTTTCTTTGTTTTGACTTCCCTTCAACCTGGATGCCTGTCTTGTTGCAGATTCATGCAGGGAGCATGGGGTGGACAGATTTGCTGCACATGTTCCGTACATTCGGGGAACCGGGATGGTGGCCGTGCCTGACGACAATGCCATCGCCTAATGAATCCGTCGGGATTGAGTGCTTTGCTGTTGGGGAATTGGCGGCACTTATCCGATCTCTTGTGATGCTGGTGGCACTGCTGCTACCCGTCAAAGCATTTTTCTGGAAGTCCGCCAGCAACTGAGTGGAGGAGTTAGTCACCCACCCTTTCCGCAAAGAACGCGAAAGGGATGGGCAGCCGGTGTGTGTAGAGCTGGTTTTGGTTAGAAGTGGAAGCGGTAGCGGAGGGAGGCGGAGACGATGCGGGGGTCGTTGAAGTGGAAGCCGCCGATGGTGACGGAGTTATCGAGCAGGATGCGGTGGCTGGTTACGTTGAGGATGGAGGCGGTGAAGGACCAGTTTTCGCCGAAGGAGTGGCCGGCGGAGATGTCAAAAGTGGTGTGGGCGGGCAGGTATTCGCCCTGATAGGGGCCCTGGCCGGAGTCTGCGAGGCCGTTGACGAAGCCTGAGCCGTAGTAGACGTTGGCGGCAAACCAGGTGTGTGCGGGCAGGTTGGCGGTGAAGCCGGTGTTGAGGGTGTTGCGCTGGTCGTGGTCGACGGGCGCGTAATCGGGTCCGAGGTTGCAGGCGGGGTCCGTGGCGATGCCGCAGGTGAATCCGCCGATGATGTTGCCGCGCTGCTCGGCGATTTGATTGGAATAACTGAGGTGGAACTGGCCGACGCGGGCCAGGCGCGGGGAGCGGAGGGACATCTCCCAGGCGCGGACGAGCGCGCCGTCGACAGCGATGGGGAAGTACATGTTGGACTCGCCGAGGTTGGAGTGATCGAGGAAATTGTTGACACGGTTTTTGAAGGTGTCGATGTCGAGGGCCCAGCCTTTGAAGGGGATGAAGATGCCGAACTGGTGCTCTTCATCGCGCTCAGAGGGGAGCGGAGTGAAGACATCTTCGCCGCCGCCGAGGCTGCCGGCGTACTGGAGCACGGACGAGGAGACGGTGAGGACGGGCGCGGGCTGGAAGAAGTGGCCGTAAAAGCCGCGCAGAACCCAGTGGAGGCGGGGAATCTCAACAGTTGCGCCGATGCGGGGATAGATGGCGGTTTCATTGAGTCCGGCGCGGTAAATGGAGAAGCGCTGGCCGCCGAGGAGGGTGACGTAGCGGCCGACGCGGAGATGGTCGGCGAGATAGAACTCGACGAGGCCGGCGCTGGAGTGGGCGGCTGTGTTGGGCTCAGAGGGGCCGCTGCCGTCATTGACCTGATTGCCGAAGAGGTCGTTTTCCGATTGGAAGAAGGAGTAAATACCGCCGGAGAAGCTGTTGGGACCGAGGTCGGCGTGGAGGTCCGATTGCGCGCCGACGTAACTGGAGCGCTGGTGCCAGGTGGTGGCGACGGGATAGTCGGTGGAGGACGAGTCGTAATTGGCCTGGTTGAAGTGATAGTAGGGCGCGACGCTGAAGAGCGCGGTGGGCGAGAGGGTGTGAATCCAGTTGAGGATGACGAAGGAGTCATCTTCGGTCTGGCTGTCGCGCAGGCCGGTGGAGCAGTAGTAGCCGGATGCACATTCGTAGTCGCTGGGATTGGGATCGTAGGGAATCTGGAAGAAGTCGTGGCGGTATTGGGCGTCGAGGCGGAGCTGATCGTAGGAAGTTTGATTGCGCAGGAGGGAGACGAAGGCGCTCTGCGAGTTGGTGGCGTCATGGTGAACGCCGAGGACGGGCGTGGCCAGGCCGTAATTGGAGCGGGAGCCGGTGAGGCTGGCGTACCATGCGGTGCGGTCAGAGTGATTGCCGAGGGAGAGCTGGGCTTCGCCGGTGTAAAGGTTGCCGGCAGAGAGCAGGAGGTCGCCGTTGCGGTTGAACTCGAAGCCGTTGCGGGGCAGGACGTTGAGGACGCCATAGGTGCGGTCGCCGACATCTGCGCCGTAGCTGCCACGCTGGGTTTCAAGCTGGTCGATGTCCCTGGGGTCAATCTGGGGCCCGACGTTGGATGCGATTTTGGTGTTGGGAATCTCGATGCCGTCAATGAGCCAGCTGGTTTGATGGCCGCCGCGCATGTGGAGCATGTCGTGGGTCATGTAAGCGCCGGGGACGTAGTCGGTGATCATCTCCATGCCGGTGGTGCGGGCTGCGCCGGGGGTGCGGTCAATTTCCTGGCGCGTGATGAGCGTGGTGGGGGTGACGGAACCGGCTTGAACGTCAGAGTTGATGGAGCCGTGGACGACGATGGACTGGCTGGCGTGGGCGAGCGGCAAGGGGATGTGCAGGACAGGGCTGGAGCCGGAGTTGAGGGTGATGGGCTGGGTGACTGTGGCGAAGCCGGGGGCCGAGACGGTGAGGCGATAAACGCCAAGAGGCACGTTGGGGAGATTGAATTCGCCGGTGGCGCTGGAGATGGTGTGGAGGACGAAGGCGGAATCGGATGCATGGAGGGTGACGCGCGCGCCGGCGATGGGGCGATGTTGGGAATCGTGGACGACGCCGTGCACGTCGGCGAAGACGGTGGCGTGCGCGAAGATGGGAAGGAGAAGAAGAAGTGCGAAGAACGAAGGAATCAGACGGCGCATGAGGAAGGTCTCCGGAAAAAACGACGTGCAAAGGCGCGGGTGTTGGCCGGTGTGCGCGGATAGGATGCGGCGCGGCACGAGCCGAAACTGCCCGGTGAACGTTGATAGGCGTTGAGGCGCGACGGCAGACACAGGCACGATGTGCGTGCATGTGCGCGAGGACGCGTCAGCCGGCAATGGGCTGAAGCGGGGTCTTTGGCGAAGCACGGAACGGCTCGCGCAAAGACGGGCTCTCAACGTGTGGCTAGAGGGATGCGGAGACGGGTGGACTGAGGCCGGAGTGAGAACGGAGGCGCGCGGTGAGGGCGGCGGCGCGATACGAGGCGGGCGCGTGGGCCAGGACGCGGAGCGCGGGAAGCGGCGAGGCGAAGGGCGCGAGCCGGAAGGCGGGGCCGAAGGTGTTGAGGGTGTTGTGCGGATAGAAGGGGCAGTGAGCGGGCTGGGTGGCGACGGACTTGCCGTGGGAGAGCTGTACCATGTGCGCGATCATGGCGCCTGACATGGAGCAGTGGTGCGCGCCGCGGCGGCGGCAGCAGGGCGGAAGGCGCATGTCGTCCGCCTGGAGCGCGGCCGCAAACGGGCCGGCTGCGAAGAGCAGGACAAGGAGGATGGACAATGCGCGCCGCATGTACGCAAACAGGATACATGAGGCGCGATTGCAAAGAGGGGAGTGAGCGGCGATGAGGGTCAGGTATCATCTGGATATTGCACGGGATGAAACCGGAGACGAGGGTTTTTGTGGCGCCAGAGACAAAGCAGGCTGGAGTGCGGGAAGCGGCGGGGGCAGAAGGCGCGGGGAAGGCCGGCGTGAGCCGGCCGCTGCGGATTGCGCTGTTTGGGTTTGGCACGGTGGGCAGCTCCGTGGCGCGGATTCTTGAGGAGAGCAAGCCGGAGGGGCTGGAGCTGACGCACGTGTTCAACCGCGGCGTGGCACGCAAGAAGGTGGACTGGACGCCGGCGAGCTTGACATGGAGCGAGGACGCGGAGGCGGTGCTGGCCGCGGATGTGGACGTGGTGGTGGAGCTGGTGGGCGGGCTGGAGCCGGCGGGTGTGTGGGTGCGCCAGGCGCTGGAGGCCGGCAAAAGCGTGGTGACGGCGAACAAGAAACTGATTGCGCAGCACGGCGTGGAACTGGAGCGGCTGGCGGCGGTGCGCGGCGGGCATTTGAAGTATGGCGCGGCAGTGGCGGGCGGAATTCCGGTGATTCCGGGGCTGGAGCAGGGGCTGGCAGGTGATCGGATTACGCGGATGGAAGGGATTCTGAACGGTACGTGCAACTTTATCCTGAGCAAGATGGATGAAGGCGCCGAGTATGCGGATGTGCTGAAGGAGGCGCAGGCAAGAGGCTATGCGGAGGCGGACCCGACCGAGGACGTAGGCGGGTTTGACGCACGGGCGAAGCTGGCGATCCTGATGCGGCTGGCGCTGCGCGTGGTGGTGGACCCGGAGGAGATTGTTCCGAGGGCGATAACGGCGGTGAAGGCCGTGGACTTTGGCTATGCGCGGGACCTGGGATGCACGATAAGGCAGGTGGCGCGGGCCGAGGAGACCGAGGGCGGCGTTGCGGCGACGGTGGGGCCGATGCTGGTGGATCAGCGGTCGCCGCTGGCGTGGTCGCGCGGCACGGAGAACATGGTGGTGTTGACGGGCCAGTATGGCGGGGATGTGGTGTTCAGCGGGCACGGTGCGGGCGGGCATCCCACGGCAGTGGCGGTGGTGAGCGATTTGCTGGCACTGGCGCATGGGTCGCGGAGGGTGGCGATTCCGTCGGTTCCGGCGAAGATTGGCGCGGAGTTTGAAGTGCCGCATTACATCCGGTTCCTGGTGAGGGACCGGCCGGGCATTGTGCATGAGATAACGGGCGCACTGGCGCGGGAGCGGATTAATATTCGCGCGATTGTGCAGAAGGCAGGATTTCCGGCGGACGCATTGCCGTTTGTGGTGACGGTGGAGCCGTGCAAGTCTTCCGCGCTGAAGCGGGCCCTCAAGAGCATTCGCGAGATGGAGTGCATGCTGGAGCAGCCGCTGGATTTGCAGATGCTTGAGTAGCAGGGAACAGGGAGCAGCGAACCGGGAACAGGGAGTAATAGGCAGCGAGAGGGTGGACGATGATTGGGACGAACTACAAGTGCGAGATTTGCGGCGAAGAGAGCGACAAGCCGGTGCGGTGGATTGTGATCCACTGCAATGACGCGCAACTGACAGTGCTGAAGTGGACGAAAGAGGCAGCGGATGCGCCGCACGCGCGCCACTACTGCGGCGAGGCACACGCGCAGGTGTACATCAGCCGGTGGTTTGAGTCTTTCTGCGGGTGAAGGCGGCGGGATAGAGGACGCAATCCCTCGGGGGCTGAAGCCCCTTTACCCCTCCTGCATTTCTCTACGGGATAGAGAGGCAGCGGTAAAAGGGAGAACGTCGAGCGTCTCCCGAAGGGCGGGTATTGGCAGGGGCTGAAGCCCGCGCTGAATTTGCGACAGTCGCGGCACGAGTAAACTCGTGCCCTGTTACGGCGCCCCGCATGCCACGAGTTTTTCCGCAGCCTGAGAAGCCCGTACCTTTCGACAAGCCGGCCCAGGCGGGCTGAGGCTCATCACCCTTTTGCCGGAACGAATCACTAGCCGGCGGCGGGGCCGCTGGATTCGCGGACGACGAAGTCGGGCTTGACGACAATTTCCGTTGGGAATTGCTTGTCGCGGTTGGCGATGCGCTCGAGGAGGATTTGCGCGCCGCGCTGACCCATCTCCGTGAGCGGCTGGCGGACGGTGGTGAGCGACGGGGAGAAGTAGGCGGCGGAGAGGACGTCGTCAAAGCCGACGACGGAGACCTTCTGCGGGACGGAGAGGCCTGCTTCCCTGAGGGCGCGGATGGCGCCGATGGCCGCAATGTCATTGAAGCAGAAGAGGGCGGTGAAGTCGCGGGACTTTGCGAGCAGGGACTGCGTGAGCTCGTAGCCGATTTCCGGCGCCATGGGGTGGGAACCGGTTTTGCTGGACCAGCCGGAGGTGTTGTCAATGCGGATGACAAGATTGGGGTCGATGCGGAGGCCGATTTCGCGGGCGACCTGGAGGATGGACTGCCAGCGGAATACCGAGTCAGGAATGGCGCGGGGGCCGCGCTTGAAGGCGATGCGCCGGTGGCCGAGTTGATGGAGATGATGGAGGGCCTGCTCGACAGCGCTGTGGTGATCGAGAACGATGTTGGTGACGCCGGCGACCTTGCAGTGCGCGGAGATGGCGACGACGGGCACGGGCACGGCGATGTGGTCCGATGGGGAGTTGAGCAGGAGAAAGCCGTCGACGGCGCGCTCGACGAGCATGCGGGGATATTGATCGAGCAGCTCGCGGTTCCAGTCGTGGCAGGCGGTGAAGTAGAAGTAGTGGGCGCGGGTGAGCTCCTGGACGACGCCGCTCATGACGCGGGTGAAGTAGCCCTCAGAGAGATCGGGAGCGAGGACGCCAACGCTCATGGAGCGGCTTTGGCGGAGGGAACGGGCGAAGTAATTGGGGCGATAGTTGAGGCGCGTGGCAGCCTCAAGCACGCGGTTGCGCGTGTCCTGCGGGATGGATTTGCCGGAGGGGGAATTGTTGAGGACCAGAGAGACGGTGGTCTGTGAGAGTCCCAGGTGGTCTGCGAGTATGCGCAGGTTGACGTGACCTGTGGGCTCAGGGCTTCTTGCCTTTGCCATGTTGGAGTTGTAACACGTTTCCGCGAGGCGCGAAACCGATTTACCGGGGAAGATAAGGGAAAATGCGCCGGGTGGCCGGGCTTGTGTTGGAAACGATACCGGCCGGTTTAGAGCAAAACCAGAGTATCTGTGTCCTCGCGTGCTATGTGCAAGGTCACCGCTCCCTGATGGTCGCGTCAACTTGAATGCCGTGGTTTCGGTATGCACCAACCCTGGTTTTGCTGTAGCGGGCGGAAGGCGACGAGGCGGAAATAAAACGATTGAGGCCGGGATGGAGAGGCCGCGTGCGGCCGGCATAAACAAAGCTGCCGGAGAGGCCGGCCGGGAGGGTGATGGAGGCGCGGAGACCGGCGGCGGTGCGGAGATATTCGACGCGAATTTCGCCTTTGGGATGAGGGAAGGTGGCCGAGAGCGAAGGCAGCGAGCCGAGGTGGGGCGCGATGCGTACGGTGTGGAAGCCGGGGCTGGCGGGCTGGATGCCGGCGACGAGGGTGAGCAGATCGTAAATGGGATGGGCGGACCAGGCGTGGGAGTCAGAACGGGTGACGCCGGGGGTTTCAGGCCATGTGGAGAAGTGGAGCTTGAGGAGATTGCGCCAGGGACGGAGGGATGGAAGGTAGTCGTCGGCGAGGCCGGCGTGGCGGAGGGCGCGGGCGAGATAGAAGCGGAAGTAGTAAGAGGCGGAGAGGACGCCGTTGGGGGTGGTGCCGGGCTGGATGACGAGCATTTTGCGCAGGACGGCTTTTTGCCGGGCGGCGGGGATGACGTCATAGAGGACGGCGAGAATGTTGGCCTGCTGGGAGAAGACGGTTTTGTCGGGGTTGTCGGCAAGGAGGCTGCGGGAGGGTGACCAGCATTGGCGATAGAGGCCGGAGCGAACCTGGGCGGCGCGCCGTCGGTCGCGCGCGGCGAAGACGGGATCGCCGAGGGCGTGCTCGAGATCGGCGGCGTTGCGGAGAGCGCCGAGGTATTCGAGCGAGGTGATGCAGGACTGGCCGGAGCGAGAGTAAGTAGGCGTTTCGCCGGAGGAAACCCAATCAATGAATGACCACCAGGGGAGCTTATTGAGCAGGCCGTCCGGCTGCTGGTACTGCGCGAACCAGCCGAGGACGCCTCGGACGCCGGGGAGAGATTCGCGAACGATGGCGGGATTGGGGCGGTACATCCAGTAGTCGTGGAGCATGCCGACCCAGAGGAGTGAAAAGGTGGGGATGGCTTGCGGGAGCGAGCTGGGGTAACGCGAGCGGGTGAGGCCGTTGGGCATGCGCGAATCATTGAACGCCTGGAGGGCCTGGAGGGCGAGGCGGTCGTCGCCGGTGACGGCGTAAGAGATGAGGGCCTGGATGCGGGTGTCGCCGATGTACTGGAGCTGCTCGTAGTAGGGGGTGTCCATATAGGTTTCATGGGCATCGAGGCGGGCTGTGCGCCAGCTTATCTTCCATATTTTGGCGAGGTCTGCATCGGGTGACGTGAAGGTGGCGCGCTGGACGAAGGGATAAGCGGTGAAGTGGGCGGTGAGGCTGTCGAGGATGAGGGGTTGAGAGCCGGTGGTAATGTCGAGCGCGAGATAGCGCCAGGTGCGCCACCAGAGGGGCTGGAAGGTGCGGTGCGAGCCGCCGTCGGGGAGGAATTCGTCGCGGAGGCCGAGTGCGCGGCGGGGATGCTGCTGGCCGCTGGCGTCAGTGTAGGTGAGGGCGTCGCGGTCGCCTTTGTGGAGGTGGTTGTCGTAGAGGGCTTCGGAGTACGTGATCCAGATTTGCGAGCCTTTGCCGCCGGAGACGGTGAGCGCAGGGTAAGCGGTGGTGAGGGTGCGGCGGTCGAGGAGGAGGCGGTAATGCGTTTTGGCAAACAGTGTAATTGGATGTGCCGGAAACGCAAAGTTGAGCAGTCCGGGCTCGTAGGAGGCCTGTGTGTCCCATGTCAATACAACTTTGCCCGGTCCAGTTGGCATGTACTCCATGTGCGGGAGGATGTCGGGGACGAGGGCCCAGGGGTTGTCACCGGTGACGCTGGCGGAGTGGGCGCGGTTAGTGCCGGGGTAGGCGCTGTCGCGCATGGGGTCGCCGGGGGTAACCCAGTGGCCGCTGCCGGTGGTCGAGTCCCAGTTCCAGTCGGTTTGGGCGGCGTCGAGTTTTTCGCCGGGGCCGGCGGCGTAGTAGGCAAGGTAAGTGAGCGTGGAGCGCGGGAGCGGGGTGCGGCCGGGATCTGCTTCGACGAGCCAGCCGTTGGGAGTGCTGATGGAGTCGTCGCCGTCGGCTTCACTTTCAAGAAGGAAGGCGGTGCGATCAGAGAATTGGGCGATGGGGGCGTAGACGCCGAAGTTCCAGACGGTGGTGGCGATGAGATTCTGGCCGGCGTGGAGAAAGGGCGCGAGGTCATAGCGCTCGTAGCGCCAGTGGGTGAGGTCTCCGCGGGAGGGACCGCTGCCGACGCGCCGGCCATTGACGTAGAGGATAAAGCGGTTGTCGGCGCTGACGCGGACGATGTAATTGGATGGGACCGCAGGGAGCGTGAGAGTACGGCGAAAGTGGAGGACGAGGGGTTCGCGGAGCGGCGCGGTGGGATGGGTAATCCAGGAGGCGTGCCAGGTGCGGCTGGGCGGGTCAGGCGGCAGCGGCGAGGGCTGGGCGGGCGCGGGGGCAGGCTGGGCGGCAAGGGCGGGAGCGGTGAGGAGCAGGGCAAGAGCTGCAAAAAAGATGCGCATGGCGGGTTGAGGGTAAAGTCCGTTCTCAAGAGTACAGGAGGGGCGCTGGCGGCGCGCAAGGAGGGGGGATTCCTGCCAGCTATGCGTTTGATTTTGCAACACTGTAACCTGATATTCATCTTTGGCCGGTAGCCTACAACTGGTGAACCCGAACGTGCCTGAGATTCCCATCGCCCGGCCACAGACCCAAATGGACCCGCGGACGGCGGGCGAGCCGAAGTTGCCTGCCGGGGAGCCGGCAGCGGCAGAGGCGTCGGCGGTGCGGCGCTATCTTTTGTCGCGGGGCAATTCAGCGCTGGCGGACAAAGGCTTTCACGGGCTGATGATTCTGTGCGGGCTGAGCATCTTTTTTATTGTGGGATTGATTTTGTGGGAGCTGATGCAGAACTCCGCAATCTCCTGGCACACGTTCGGCTTCCACTTCTTCTTCCAGTCTTTCAAGAATGATTTCTCGAGTGATCCGCTTTACTGGGATCCGGTGAACAACCGGTTCAGCGCGTTGCCGTTTATTTTTGGCACGCTGGTTTCGTCGTTTCTGGCGCTGCTGATGGCGGTGCCGCTGGCGGTGGGACTGGCGATTTTCCTGACGGAGATGTGCCCGCGGTTGCTGCGCGGCCCGCTGTCGTTTTTGACGGAGCTGCTGGCGGCAATTCCGAGCATTGTGTACGGCGTGTGGGCGATGTATGTGCTGGTGCCGCTGCTGCGCGAGCACGTGAACCCTCCGTTGATCAGGACGCTGGGCTGGACGGGGCTTTTCAACGACCAGAATCCGACGGGGCTGGGGTATTTCACGGCGGGCGTGATTCTGGCGATTATGATTCTGCCGATTATTTCGTCGCTGACGCGCGAGGTGATGACAGCCGTTCCGCACTCGCAGCGCGAGGCGGTGCTGGCGCTGGGTGCGACGCGGTGGGAGATGATTCGCGTGGGCGTGCTGCGGAATGCGCGCATTGGCATTGTGGGCGGAATCATTCTGGGGCTGGGCCGCGCGCTGGGCGAAACCATGGCCGCGACGATGGTGATTGGCAACACGCCGGAGATTCACAAGTCGCTGCTGTCGAATGGCGGAACGATGGCGGCGGTGATTGCCAACGAGTTTACGGAAGCAGTGAGCGATGTACACCGCAGCGCACTGATTGAGATTGGGCTGGCGCTGTTTGTGGTCACGATTCTGGTGAACGTGCTGGCGCAACTGCTGATGTGGGCAGTGACGAGGGGAACGCCTTCGCAGGCGCGCTGAGGAGATTGGGTTGGGCAGAGAGACGTTTCAATTTCGATCCCGGATGCGATCGCTGACCGATTACACGGTGACGGCACTGTCTGTGCTTTCGATGCTGCTGGTGGTCACGCCGCTGGTGGCGATCTTCGGCTACCTGGTGTACAAGGGCGCGAGCTCGCTGAATCTGGCGTTCTTTTTGCAGAATCCGAAGCCGGTGGGCGAGGTTGGCGGAGGCATGGCCAACTCCATTGTGGGGTCGGGCGTGCTGCTGGCGGTGGCCTGCGTGATTGGCGTTCCGCTGGGCATTGGAGGGGGAATTTATCTGGCCGAGTTTGGCCGTGGAACCAAGCTGGCGAATGCGGTGCGGTTTACGGCGGACGTACTGAACGGCGTGCCGTCGATTGTGATGGGGCTGGCGGCGTACTCGCTGGTAGTGGTTCCGCAGAAGCATTTTTCAGCGCTGTCGGGCGGCGTGGCGCTGGGCATCATGATGATTCCCACGGTGTGCCGGACGACCGAGGAGATGCTGCTGATGGTTCCGCACGCGGTGCGGGAGGCGGCGCTGGGGCTGGGGATTCCGAACTGGCGATCGGTACTTTCGATTACGGTGAAGACAGCCTCGCCGGGGATTATCACGGGCTGCATGCTGGCGTTTGCGCGTGTGGCGGGCGAGACGGCGCCGCTGATTTTTACGGCGTTTGGCAATCCCTTCATGAGCACCAGCGTCAACCAGCCAATCGAGGCTTTGCCGCTGCAGATTTATGTGTACGCGCTGTCGCCGTACGATGATTGGCACCGGCTGGCATGGGCGGGATCGCTGGTGCTGATTGCGCTGATCGTGCTGGCGGTGTCACTGGTGCGATTTGTGACGAGCCGTGGCGTGTTGAAAGGGGCAAGCTAAGTGGGCGTTGGCATTGAAGTGACCAACCTGAACGCGTGGTATGGAACCAATCACACGCTGCAGGACATCAATCTGCACATTCCGGCCAATCATGCGACGGCGCTGATTGGGCCCTCCGGCTGCGGCAAGAGCACCTTTGTGCGCTGCCTGAACCGGATGCACGAGACGAACCCGATTGCGCGGGTAACGGGAACCGTGAAGATTGGCGACCTGGATATTTACAACCAGGCCAAGCCGGTGCAGATTCGCCGGCGCGTGGGGATGGTCTTTCAGCGGCCCAACCCGTTTCCGACAATGTCGATTTATGACAATGTAGCCTCAGGGCTGAAGTTGAACGGCTACCGGAACCGGCGCGCGCTGGACGAGATTGTGGAGCGGTCGCTGAAGAACTCCGCCCTGTGGGACGAGGTGAAGGACGACCTGAAGAGGAAGTCGGGCGCGAGCCTGAGCGGCGGGCAGCAGCAGCGGCTGTGCATTGCGCGGGCGCTGGCGGTGGACCCCGAGGTGCTGCTGATGGACGAGCCGGCGTCGGCGCTGGACCCGGTTTCAACCTCAAAGATTGAAGACCTGATTTTCCAGTTGAAATCGCAGTACACTATCGTGATTGTGACGCACAACATGCAGCAGGCGGCGCGGGTGGCGGAAAAGACCGGATTCTTTCTGAACGGGCGGATGGTGGAATTCGACTCGACGCACAAGATCTTTACCAACCCGAGCGACAAGCGGACTGAGGACTACATTACGGGCAGGTTCGGATGACACGGATTCGCTTTCAACAGAGCCTGGACGAGCTGAAGGAGAACCTGCTGGTGATGGCCGGGCTGGCCGAGCAGGCGATTCAGCGCGCGATTGAGGCCTATCGCGTGCGCGATTTGTCGATTTGCGACCTGGTGAGCCGGAGCGAGAACGCGATCAACCGGATGGAGCGCGAGATTGACCAGGCGGCGCTGGACCTGCTGGCGATGGAACAGCCGATGGCCGTGGACCTGCGCTTTATTCTGAGCGTGATCAAGATCAACGCTGACCTGGAGCGCGTGGGCGACTCGGCGAAGAGCATCAGCGACCGCGTGCGCAGCATGGAACAGATGGCAGTGACCGATCTGCCGGTGGATATTCCGCGGATGGCGACGCTGGCTGGGGAGATGGTGCGCAAGAGCCTGCAAGGGTTTATCGATGGAGACGCGGAGATTGCGCGCGAGGTGCTTACGATGGACGACGCGGTGGACGCGATGAACCGCGCGGCCTACAAGGCGCTGACGAAGCTGATGGAGGAGCAGAGCCATGTGGCTCCGCAGGCGCTGAGCGCGCTGATGATTTGCCGCGCGCTGGAGCGGGTGGCCGACCATGCGACGAATATTGCCGAGGACGTAATCTTCTGGGTGCAAGGCGCGGATGTACGGCACTCAAAGAGCGTGGCCAAGGCGCAGAAGGACGGCAAGGCGGCGAACTGAGCACGCAGGCCTTCTAGGAAATTTCCCACCAATCGAACTGGAGAAGGCGCGGGTAGTAAAGCGCGGCGCGGAGCTGCGCCTGCGGGCCGTGGAGAAGGCGCAGGACGGCGGCGTAGGCCTGGAGCTGCGGCGCGAAGAGCGTGCGGAGCTCAGGGAGGGCCTGTGCGAGGTTGAGCGAGTCGGCGTGCGCGGTTTTGTAATCGACAATCCACCAGATGTCACTGCCGGGAACGAGCGGTTCGGGCCCGGCTCGGAAGAGACGATCAACGCGGACGGTGCGGAGGGAGCCGCTGAGCAGGCCGGTCCAGGCAGTCTCAGAGGCTGCGTCGGGATGCGGCGCGAGAATCCACTGGGCAATGGGGTCGGCGGCGGCGCGCGCAACCAATTCGATGGCACGGGCGGCGGTGGACTTTGCCTGAGCGGGCGCGAGCCCGGCGGCGCGTGCCTGGGCGATGAGGGGCGGCAGAAGTGCGGGAAGCGACTCGAGCGCGGCAGGCATTTCAAGGGTGCTGCGCAGGCGCGCGAGCTGCTGAAAGAGCACGTGGACGGCGAGGCCGATGGTGCGCGCGGAGAGGCCGCCTTCATGGCGGTTGAAGAGCGGCGAGCCGGCGTCGATGGGGCTTGAGCCTTGCGCCGGAGCGGCAGACGCGGCTGGCGAGGGAGGCTGAAAGCCGGCGGGGAGGCGATGCAGGATTGCGGGATGCGAGGGTGCGGGCTGCTGAGCGGCAGAGACCGTGGCGAGCTGCTGCGCGGAGGCCAGGTCCTGCTCAGCTTGCGGAGAGGCGAGCCAGGCCGCGAATTGCGCGCGGATTTCCTCTTCGAGCGCGGGCCAGGCGGTGGCGAGGAGTGTTTTGGAGGGCTGGGCGAGCTGGGGCTCGCCGCCGGCGAAGCGATACGCGGGGCGGGCGAAGAGGTGGAGCTCGTCGCGGGCGCGCGTGGCGGCGACGTAAAGCAGGCGGCGGGATTCCTGGGCTTCATGCCGGCGGGAGACCTGCTCAACGAAGGCGCGGGCGGAGCCGGTTTGCGTGCCTTTGGCGTGGAGGGGCGCGACGAGGAACTCAGTGATTTCGCCTTCGGGCGTCGGTGCGGCAAGGCCGCGCTCGATCCAGGAGAGGAGACGGCGGTTGCTGTTGCCGCGGGTGGAGGCCTGGAGCTCGGGGACAAGGACGACTTCAAATTCGAGGCCTTTGGATTTGTGAATGGTCATGAGCTGTACGCCGGAGTCAGGCGAGGCGGCGGCGTCAGGTTGCGCGGTGAGGCTTTTGAGAGCGGCGTCGAGCGCCGGGCCGAGGAGGTCGGACTCGCCGGCTGGAAGCGCGTCAAGGCAGGACCAGAGCAGGTGGAGGTTTTCGAGCGCAGTGGCGTCCACGCAGGCTGCGCCGCCAAGGCTGAGCCAGAGCTGCTGGAGGCGCGTGCCGAGAGTGGCGAGAGGTTGCGCGGTGCGGAAGGCGGGTGCGGAAGCGAGCGCATGGAGGAGCCGCTGAACGGCGGACTGGCCTTCCGGCGAGAGGCTGGACTGGCGCTCGGCGAGCAGTTCGGGGATGGGACGATTTTCAGAGGCCTCGTCGCCGGCGAGGATGTGGAGATCGGCGAGAGAGAGGCCGCACCAGGGCGCGCGCAACAGGCCGAGCCACGCGACGCGATCCAGCGGGTTGAGGATGGCGCGGGCGAGAGCCAGCGCATCGAGAATCTCCGGGCGTGCGGTCAGGTCTTCCAGCTCGACGGCGCGAAAAGGGATTTCGGCTTTGCGGAGGGCGAGGGCGAGCGGGGCCAGATGCTTTTTGGCACGCGCCAGAACGGCGATACGCCAGGGCTTGCCGTTGGCGCGGGCCTGAGCGACAAGCGGCATGTGCGCGCGGATGACGGCGAGCATGGATTCGAGCTGGGCCTCTGTGGCCGCTGCGCGGAGCTGCGCGGTTTGCTCCTTGCCGAGCGCGGCGTTGCCCGCCTGAGCGCCGGGCATGAAGGTGCAGTGGAGGTGGCGGCGGGGAAGCGGCAGCGTGCCGGGGTCGCGGACGGGGAGGGCTGGCTCGAATGTGATGCCGGAGCCGTCGTCCTGTGCGAAGACGCGCGCGAAGACTTGGTTGAGATCGGCGACGAGAGCGGGGTCGGTGCGGAAGTTTGCGCTGAGGCGTACGGGATGGAGCGGGAACGAGCCGGAGGTGGGGAGTTGCAGACCTAGGTCGCGCACCTGGGGGAAGAGCTCGGCGTCCGCGCCGCGAAAGTAGTAAATGGACTGCATGGGATCGCCGACGACGAAGAGAGAGCGGCCGGCGTCGTCAGGCCATGCGGCGATGAGCGAGCCGAGAAGGCGATGCTGGCTGCGGCTGGTGTCCTGAAACTCGTCGACGAGAAGGTGATGGATGTTGTCGGCGAGTGCGATGGCGGCCTCAGTGGGCTCGCGTTCCTCGTCGAGAAGGACATGGCGCGCGATTTGCGCGATCTGGATGTAGTCGACGCCGGAGGATTCCGCAAAGACGGTGAGAAGCTGAACGGCGGCGTGGCGCAGGAGGGTGAAGGAGGCACGGAGGATGTCCCATTCCTCGTCCGGGTAGCGGGTGGGCGGCAATTCGCGAAGGCTTTTGAGTGCCGCTTCAAAGCCGGAGACGGAGCGGAGTTTGGAGATGAGAGCGAGCAGGCGGGCCTTCTCGGCTTTGCAGTCGGCGGGGAAGCCGAGCGTCTTGTCGATTCTCTGGCGAAAGCCGCCGTCGTTGGTGAGCAGGAGCGTTGCCGCGATGAGCCAGGCCTGGCGGGCTTCCTCGAGAGAGTCTGCCGAGGCGAATGGCGGCGCGGGAAATTCGGGGAGCTCGGCGAGGGGCTGGAAGGGCTCGCCATGCTGGTTCTTGCAGGCGAAACGGGCGAGCAAAAGAATCTCATCTTTTACATTAGAGATGCTTTGGATAATGTTGTCCAGAAAGATGATGTGGTCGCGGATTGTGTTGACAAAAGGCTGCTGAAATGTGAGGCGCAGGAGGTCCCAGTCCGGGTCGCGCTGGAGGAGATAGCCGTGCATCCAGCGGTCGCGGTCACGGAGCATTTCCACGAGGAGATTTTCAAGGTCGGCGAGGTCGTTGTCGCGCCAGAGCAGCAGAAGGCGGATGGCGGCCGCGAGGCTGGTGTCGCCCCCATCGAGTTGGAAGAGAGTCGTGCGGGCTGCGCGGCGGTAGAACTCGTCAGGGCGCGGAAGAAGGTCGAGCGCGCCGCCGAGGCCGGAGAGGAGCGGCTGCTGGAGAGCGATTTCGCGGCAGAAGGCATCAATGGTGGTGATGCGGAGCTGAGAGGGCAGGTCGAGGAGTTGCCAGTTGCGCTGTCGCGAGCGGGCAAGGGCGCGATGGGCAAGGTGTTGCATGTCGAGAGGATCATCCGATGATGGAGCGGAGGCTTCGGCCGCCTTTTCGAGCTCTGAGAGGATTCGATGGCGCATTTCCGCGTCGGCGGCGCGCGTGAAGGTGATGGCGACAACTTGAGACGGGTCGTCGACCTCGGCGAGCAGGCGGAGGAAACGGCGGGTGAGCAGATCGGTTTTTCCGGAGCCGGCGGGAGCCTGGACGAGGACGGAGCGCGCGGGGTCGAGTGCCTCTTTGCGGCTGTCCTGATCGGGCGGGAGGGCGCGCGAGGATGGGTTAGTCATCGCTGTCCTTCTCGTCGTCTTCGTCATCGCCGATGAAGAGGTCTTCGCGCTCGGCGATGCGGCAGAGGGTGTGGAGTCCACAGCGCTCGCAGGTTTTTGCGGGGTCGAGCGGGTCAACATCGGCGCGGCCAGCGAGGTAGTCGCGGGCGAGGTCTTCAATCGTGGCGCGCCACTCGGAGATCTGATCGGCGGTGAGGGGATTTTTGACGAGAGATTTGGCGCGCGTGAGCGAGGAGTTGAGGGTTGATGCGGCGTCGTGCAGGCGGCCGGCGAAGGCGGGCTCTCCGGTGCGGAGCTGCGCGAAGGCGAGTCCGCCGAGGGCTTCCTTTGCGGGGAGCGCGAAGACGGCGTAGAGAGGCAGTTGCGGATCCTCGGGGCGGGGGGTGGTCCACTCGGAGGGTTTGTGCGCGCTGGTTTTGTAATCGATGACGAGGAGCGAGCCGTCGGCGAGGCGGTCAAGCCGGTCGAGGCGGACCTTGAGCTGGAGGCCGGCGGGCGAGACGGTTTGCGAGAGCTCGGTTTGTTCGATGGTGAAGGGAAGGCGATGGGATTCGAATTCGAGCCACTGAGAGACAATGCGGACGAGGCGCTGGGATTCGACGTCGAGATAGGCACGCGGCATGCGGGCGAGGACGGCTTTCTTCAGTGCGGCCGGGAAGGCGTCGCGGACGTGAGGCTCGACGAATGCGGGCAGATTGCCGGCGTGGTCGAGGAGATCGTGCAATGAGCGGATGCCGCTCGGAGGAGGATTGCGTGCGATGGAGTGGAGAACCTCATGCAAGAGCCTGCCGCGCTGGGCGGGCGTGAGTCCGGTTTGCGCGGGCTCCCAGCTTTGTGCATCGAGGCGGTGAACGGCGAAGGCCTGGAAGGGGCAATTGGATTGCGCGGTGAGCACGGATGCTCCGCCTAATGCGGCCGCATGTTCAGGCGCGAGAGGAATGCAGGATTTGTCGATAAACGGGACGGCGAGAGGCGCGGGCGAAGGGGGCGCGAGGAGATTGCCGGGCAGCGGTTGCGGATTGCCTGTGTGCTCGCGGATGAGGCGGGAAGGAAACGTCTCAGCGCCTTCATGCTGGCGGGCAAGGCTGAAGCGGAGCACGGGCGCGGAGGCAAGCAGGCGCGTGGTTGCGGTGCGGGCGAGCTCAAGGTCAAGCATCGCGGTGGCGTGGGGCATGGAGAACTCACGCTGGACGGCAAGAGGAAGCAGAGGATGCGTGGAGGCGCGCGCGGGCCAGGAGTCCTGATCGACGCCGAGAAACCAGAGGGCATCGGCGGTGAGGCCGGCGGACTCCGCGGGGCCGGCGATGAGGATGGGCGCGTTTGAGGATTGCGGCGCGAAGAGCGTTTCCCCCAGGATGCGCGCGAGCGCGGTGAGGAATGCAGGCCAGGAAAGAGGCTGGCCGAGAAAGGCAAGCGAGGCGCAGATGTCGAGCGCCTGCTGCCAGCGTTGCAGGGCCTGATGCTCCGGGCTGGTGAGGCGGCGCTCGTGGGGCAGGCCGAAGTCGGCGAGGAGTTGGGGAACGAGCGAGGCCCATTCGAGCGGAGATTGCAGGCGGTGTTGCAACGCGCTGAGGCGCTTTTGTGCGGCGGCGGCTCGGGCGAGCCAGGAAGCGGGCGGCGCGGCATCCGCATGAAGGTTGAGAAAGCCATGGAGTGCCCATTGGGGGCTTGCAAGGTTCCTGCTGCGGAGGTTGCGCATACGGGCCTGGAGCGCGTCGGACTCCTGGGGGTCCGCGACGAGGCCGGTGGAAAAGAGCCAGTCGATTTCATGCTCGCTGAGCGGGCCGGCGAGCCAGCGGAGAAGGAGAAGCGCGGCGCGGGCGAGAGGAGCGGCGGAAAGCGGAATGCCGAGAGAGAACTCAAAGGGCAAATGGGCGGCGGGCGGCGCGACGCGCAGAAAGGCGCGTTCGATTTGGCCGCGCTGCGCGGCGATTTGCTGCGAGAGGACGAGGATGCGCGCGGCGGGATCCTGGGCGAGGCTCTGCATGCACCAGAGGGCGCAGGCGTCGAGCTCGGAAGCATCGTCGAGCGCGGAGAAATAGGCAATGTCGTGGGCGGAGTCGTCAAGCGCGAGCGATTGCGAGGTGCCCCATGCGTGGAAGAGGTCGCGCTGCGTGGGCAGAATGCGGTCAAAGCCCACGAGAAGCAGGGACGGGCGGGCGACGGGTTCGGATTGGAGAAGCGGGATGAGCTCGAGCGGCAGGCGGCTGGGACTGAGGAGGCGATCGCGTGAGCAAATGCGGTCGAATTCGGCGAGCCAGCCGTTGAATGCGCCGGCGTTCTGGGCCCATCCGGCGCGGGCGGAGGCGCGCAGAAGACGCGGCGCGTGGGTGCAGAGCAGCCCGTGCGCCTCGGCGGCGAGGGTTGCGATGTGGTGGAGCGGCTGCTCGAGCGAGGTGAGGAGAGAATTTTCAGCGGAGGCAATGCGAGCCCAGAGGGATTGCTCCTGCGCGGGATTGAGAAGAAGGCGGTCGTCGAGGGCGCGCTGGAGCCAGGCGTTCTGGACAAAGGCGGGATAGGAATGGATTTCCGGCTCCGGCCAGGCGGAGAAGCCTTCAGCACTGCGGCGCTGGTGGAAGGCGTGGCGGAGGTGGCGTGCGGCGCGGTCACTGGCGGCGAGGACGATGCCACCCGAGTGCAGCCAGTTGTCGATATCCGCGGCGGAGCGATTCCCCATGGCAGCGTTATACCTTGTTGCGGCGGTGGGATGCCATGCCCCGCGCGGGAGGCGGGAAAGGGCGCGGTTGTACACTGGACGACGTGATACGCAGAATTTTTACGTCTTCGTTGCTGCTGGTGATTGTGCTGGCGGGGTGCCACAAAAGCCGGCAAGCCGCAACGCAAGCATCGCCCCAGACCGAGTACACGGTGTATCACATGCGCGGAAAGGTGATGGCAACCGATCCGGCGTCGGGCGCGGTGACCGTGAACAGCGATGCGATTCCCGGCTTTATGGGCGCGATGGTGATGCCCTACAAGCTGAAGGACCCCAGCGTGATGAACGCGTTGCATCCGGGCGACATTGTCACGGCGGATGTGCTGGTTCCAAAGGTGGAAGGGCAGGGCGACGTGGTGCTGGACAACATTGTGATTGTGGGCCAGGCGCGTCCGGATTATGTGCCGAAGGTGGTTTATCACGTGCCCTCGCCGGGCGATGTGGTGCCGGATTTTGCGCTGCGGAACGAGGATGGACGGGCGATTCATCTGCGGCAATTTCGCGGCCAGGAGCTGCTGATTACCTTTATTTACACGCAGTGCCCGCTGCCGAATTTCTGCCCGCTGGTGACGCACAACTTTGCGGAGATCAACCGGGCGCTGGAGAAATATCCGGTGCTCTACAGGAAGACGCACCTGCTGAGCGTGAGTTTCGATACGGAGCGCGACACGCCGGCGCGGCTGAAGTCGTATGGCGAGGAGTACATTGGCAGCGGTGCGAAAACGGCGTTTGAGCATTGGGATTTCGCGGTGGGGCAGAAGCCGGTGGTGCTCCAGATGGCGCAGTACTTTGACGTGGGGCTGAGCTATGGCCCGAACGACACGATTACGCATACGCTTTCGACGACGCTGATTGGGGCCAACGGCAAGGTGGTGGAGTTCTACCATGGGAACGATTGGACGCCGCAGCAGGTGCTGGCCGACATGAAGAAGGCCGCGGCGGGAGCGTAAGGACCGGGCGGCAACAGGACTGAGCCGGTGGAATGGCATGGGTCGGCGAGATTGTGCATCCGCCTGGGCGGCCCATCCATCCAAATCGATAAGCCGGCCACGAATGCAGGACAGGAGAGGTGTGCAATGGCAAAGATGACGCTGGTTTTTGCGGTGCTTTTGATTGCCCTGGGGCTGGCGGGCTATCTGGGAACGGGGAGCCAGCATCCGACGGCGCTGATTCCGGCATGGTTCGGAGTGGGGCTGGGGGTTTTCGGGCTGCTGGCGATGAGCCCGAGTCCGGGACGGCGGAAGCTGTTTATGCACGTCAACGTGACGATTGGATTGCTGGGCTTTCTGGGCGGAGGATTCGCGGCCATCCAAGGCACCATGCATTCCCATGCAATTGGGGCCGCGCCGGACATGACGGCGCTCGCGTCAAAGCTGACGATGGCGGGGTTGATGCTGGTGTATGTGATTCTGTGCGTGCGGTCGTTCATCACGGCTCGGCGCAAGGACGCGGCTTAAGCCGATGGGCGGATTTCGCGGTGGCGGAATGGGGATGGGCATGCGCGCTGAGCGCGTGCCGCGCGGCGGCGGTGCGCGCGCCGGCCAGCCAGAGACGCCGAAGAAGAAGACGAACCTGAGGAAGATTGGTCCGCATGTGTGGAAGCTGGTGGCTCCGCGCAAGGGGCTGATTCTGGGCGGCCTGGCACTGATGCTGTTCAATCGCCTGGCGGGCCTGGTGCTGCCGCTGGAATCTAAGCCGCTGCTGGACACGGTTCTGTCTCCGATTCATCCGCGTCCGGATTTGCTGCCGGGGATTATTTTTCTGGTGCTTGGGGCCACGCTGGTGCAGGCCATCACGTCGTTCTCGCTGACGCAGTTGCTTTCAAAGGCTGGGCAGCGGCTGATTGCCGAGATGCGCCGCGAGGTACAACAGCACGTGGGGCTGCTGCCGGTGGCCTACTATGACGCGAATCGCGCGGGCACGCTGGTCTCGCGCATTATGACGGACGTGGAAGGTGTGCGCAATCTTGTGGGCACAGGGCTGGTGCAGTTTGTGGGCGGCATGCTGACGGCTGTGCTGGTGTTTTTCTTTCTGCTTTATCGAAGCGTGACGGTGACGTTGTCGGTCTTCGCCGTGGTGGGGATTTTTGTCTTTGTGCTGCAATACGGTTTCAAGGTCATCCGGCCGATTTTTCGTGAGCGGGGCAAGATTAACGCCGAGGTGACGGGCAGGCTGACGGAGACACTGGGCGGCGTGCGCGTGGTGAAGGGGTATCACGCAGAAGAGCGGGAGCACAAAGTGTTCGCAGCCGGCGTGGACCGGTTGCTGGACAACGTGATGAAGTCGCTGACGATGACCAGCGCTCTGGGTTCGGTGTCAACGACGGTGCTGGGGATTGTTTCGGCGCTGGTGATGTGGCTGGGTGGTCACCTGGTGCTGCACAGTCAATGGACTGTGGGCTCGTACTTTGAGTACAACATGTTTCTCGCCATCATGGTGGCGCCGGTCTTCCAGATTGTGAATGTGGGCACGCAGCTTACGGAAGCATTTGCGGGACTGGACCGGACGGCGGAGATTCTGGCCGAGCTTGAGGAAAACCAGGAGCCGGGACGGCAGAGGAAGATGCCGCCGATTGAAGGCACGGTGGTTTTTGAAGATGTGGAATTTGCCTATGAGAAGGACAAGCCGGTGTTGCACGGCGTGAGCTTTCGCGCTGATCCCGGATCCGTGACGGCGCTGGTGGGTTCCTCGGGCTCGGGCAAGTCGACAATCATCAGCCTGCTGTGCGCCTTCCACACGCCAGACAAGGGAAGCGTGACGGTGGACGAGTTTGACCTGGCGACAGTGGACCTGAACACGTACCGCTCGCAACTGGGCGTTGTGCTGCAGGACTCGTTTCTGTTCGATGGCACGATTCGCGAGAATGTGATGTTCTCGCGGCCGGAGGCAACGGAAGGGCAGTTCCTGTTTGCCTGCCAGACGGCGCGCGTGGATGAGTTTGCGGAGAAGTTTCCGGATGGGTATGACACGATTGTGGGCGAGCGCGGGGTGAAGCTCTCCGGCGGACAGCGGCAACGGCTCTCGATTGCAAGGGCGCTGCTGGCTGAGCCCCGGATTCTGATTCTGGACGAGGCGACGAGCTCGCTGGATTCCGAATCAGAAGCGATGATTCAGGCGGGCCTGGCTGAGCTGATGCAGGGACGAACGACGTTTGTGATTGCGCACAGGCTCTCGACGATCCGGCGGGCAGACCAGATTCTGGTGGTGGAGCAGGGCAGGATTGTGGAGCACGGCAACCACGCAGAACTGTATGCGATGAGCGGGCGGTACTACGATCTTTACACGCGGCAGCACGGGCTGGAGAGCAACCTGTTCCTGGCGCCGGGTGAAGGGGACGTGGTTCCGGCATAAGCGCGAGGCGGCCGCGCAGAAGGCAGGCCGCGAGCAACCACAATCGGACACAACGCAGAAGGGAACCGGAATACCGGCGTGCTGCGCCGGTGCGTGCGTTTCACCAGTTGACGCGAATCCCATATCCTGAGAAACTGAGGATGGATTCATTCCATGGCACGGAGGTTCATTATGCGGGACGGAGCTCCGCAAGGCACTTATAAGGTACAGGCCCTGGACAGGGCGTTCGCAGTTCTGGAGTTGCTGGGAGAAAGCGAGACGGCGCTTGGTTTGGCGCAGGTTGCATCCTCACTGCAACTGCACAAGAGCACGGCACACCGCTTTCTGATGGTTCTAGAGCGCCATCACGTGGTGGAGCGCACGAGCAACGGGAAGTTCCGGCTGGGTCTGCGGCTCTTTGACCTGGGGAATCGGGCAATTGAACAATATGACCTTCGCGACCGGGCGCAGCCGCACCTGCGGCGGCTGGTGGCGGAGACCGAGGAGACGGCGCATCTGTGCATTCTGGAACAGTCGCGCGTGATCTACATCGACAAGATTGAGCCGACCCGCTCAGTGCGGATGATTACGCGGATTGGATCGAGCAATCCGGTGCACTGCACCTCAGTGGGGAAGGCCATTCTTGCGTTTCTGCCGGAGGAGCGGATCACCGAGATCATCCGGAAGACCCGCTTCGAGCGGTTCACACAACGGACGATTGCCTCAGCCGATGCGCTGCGCGCGGAGATTGAAAAGACGCGGCGGCGCGGGTATGCGGTGGATGACGAGGAACTGGAGGAAGGCCTGCGGTGCATTGCGGTGCCGTTGCTGGATGCGCAGAGGCTGCCGGTGGCGGCGGTGAGTGTCTCTGGTCCTTCCTTCCGTGTGACGGCGCAGAAGCTGCCTTCAATTGCAAACCATCTTGTGCACTGCGTGCGGGGAATTGCGCAGGACATGGGGTTTGTGCCGGCGGGCAGGGCAAGCCGGGCGTGGACGGCGTAAAAGGGTAGCGGGCTGCTCGGCGGGATTCCGGTTTGGGGCTGATGAGGGCGCGCAGGTTTTGCGGAGTGGCCCATGGGGCTTTGCCCGCAAAGCGGCGCACCCACTTTGGCCTTCGCCGATGGGCACGCGGTCGGGCGCGAGCCAGTGCAGGTAATTGCGGGGCGGTCGCGGGCGGGCATGTAGTCGTTCTGCTTTGGACGGCGAGTGGACGGACATGGAGAACGACCGTCTGCGCGGACTGGCCGATGATGCCGAAGTAGCCGGAATCCCTCGGGAGCACTTTGAGAGGAAGCTCGCGGATAAGCTGGCGTGCACGGGCTGCCGAGCCGATGGGCGCGGTGGCGGAAAGGGCAGGGAGGGCGAGCAGAACCAGTGCGGTGCGGAGCAGACGCTTTATGGAGAAAAAGTGTAGACCTGGCGGCAGAATGCGGGTCCATCAAGTGTGATGAAGGGCTGAAAATGTGTGGCGCCGCGCGGAGGCAGATGTGGTCCCGCTGTGGTCGCCGGAGGCTTTGGTTTCTGGTACACTGAATGCAGTTACGAGCTTGAAAGAAGCGCTGTGCTGAAGAGGTGCGGCGGCCCTGAAAAGCAGCGAGATTGGCCATGCAGGTGCCGGCGCCCGCTGCAAAATTGGAACAGGCTCGGCACAGTTGGGGACGTAGCTCAGTTGGTTAGAGCGCTGCCCTGTCACGGCAGAGGTCGCGGGTTCGAGCCCCGTCGTCCCCGCCATACATTCCAAAAGACTTAATGGATGTCTGGCGATTAATTCTTAGGTGCAAAAGGGTGCAGTTTTCCCTTAGCTTACCCATAATAGTGACAGTAAATCATCCAAAATAAATGGCTTACCGTAGGTGCATCGTAGGTTCAACTCCTATTTGCCATCAGGAGTCGCGCCACTGCATCTTGGGCGGCGCGCTTCGCTGGCGTGACTGCCTGTGTATAGGTGTCGAGCGTCGTCCGCGCCGATGAATGCCTCAATAGATCCTGCTGGACTTTGATGTCTGTGCCCAGAGACCGCAGCAGTGTTGAATACGAATGCCGGAACGTGTGCCAGTCAATTTGCTTCGTGATTCCCAACTGCTTGGCGACTGGATGAATTCTTTTGCGCATGAACGTCTGCCCCCACATCGGCCGTGTCCCCTTTGCCGAATTACTCGCGAAAACCCAATCCTCGGGGCCAGGGTACTTCGTCTCCGCCTTCCATTTCTCAAGCATCTTAGCCAAAGCCGGACTCAATGGGACCGGCTTCATGGAGGACTCTGTTTTACAGTTGCTGATATTGCCGTGGACCACGGATCGTGCCACGATGATCTCCCCGCCAGTGAAGTCGATGTCTCCCCAGCGCAAGCCGAACAGCTCGCTCTGGCGCAGGCCTGTGGTCGCATCCAAAAAGATCAGGACGCACGATAGCGGGTCTACAGCATCCAGGAGCTTGCGGATTTCATCGACCAAGAGGATGTGCGGCACTTTGCGTCGCTTTGCACTCTGGCGAACGAGTTGGATCGGGTTATATCGATAGAGATCGTATCGCCGCGCGTGATTGAACAGTACGCTCATGATATTTCGAATCTTCGCGCAGGATGTACGAGCCAGGGGAAGTTGCCTCAACCACGACTCGACTTCGATTGGCTTGATCATACTCAATTGATATTCTCCCCATTTGGGGACAATCCACCGCTTCAGGTAAATCTCATATGCTGCTTTCGTCGAATATGTCTTCCAGAGATTGTCAGTTGATAGCTCCCTGCACCTGTAATGATCGGCGAGCTGAGCGAGAGTTAGCAGATGTGGTTGCAGGCGACGATCGTTCTTATTCATCTCAAGAGTCAGGCCGGCCACTACTGCGCGTGCTTCCGCCGCAGAAGTGAACTCCTCTGTCTTTCCCAGGACAATACGGCGATAAACGACCCTATGGCTGGATCGATCACGCCATCGGAATTCCCAAACTCTCTGTCCATTTCGGCGCGTGGACTGGATGAGGCTTCCTTTTTGCATGCTGCTCCCTCCTTGCACCGGCAGAAAATCCTGATTCGCCGGCCTCAATTTTTATCAAATCTAATTGTGCTCGTGGTTTGGAGGAGGCTCGCAGCACTACTTCAAGACGAAGGTTGCTGCTTTGCGACGGCAGAGTCCCGAGAAAGGAGTTAGAAATACACGACTATACGATCTTGAGAGAAGAGGCAGAAGGCTGATCAAAATAACGATACCGATCCAGATAACATTTCCCAAGAGACTTCTTACGTCCTCATAAAGCACGAGTCCGACATGGCGACTCTACGTCCAAGTGGATTGCCGGAGCATGTGGAAGAGTGGTTTGGCCCGTCATTCGAGAGTGTCAGCGCGGCATCAAACCTAAGTCGGCGATTTACGGCCTGTTCCAATTCAGGGAATAGACTTCCTGGGTTCCAATGTCATGAGTGATCACCGGATCTCCCTGGGGAGTCAGGCCAAATTCGAGTCCGGCGAGTTGCCCGGTCAGACGAATACCTTTGAGGCTGGCTACCTGCTCCACATGGCGATCGCTGATGCGAATGCGCATGACGGCCGGATTGTCCCGATAATTCAAGTAGTAGACCCATCGGCTGTCCGTCGACCAGCGGACCAGCCCCCATCCTTGCGCCAGTTGGCTCCAGGTATGGGTGGCGAAATCGAACAACATGATCCGCTGACCATCCAGCGCCATTGCTGTAGCGTGGCTGCCGTCCGGAGACCATTGGGGCGCGAAAAGTCCTTCCGATCCGGGAACCGTTTCCACTTGACCTGTGGCAAGGTGCAAAATGTGAACGGCGACCTTCTGTGGCTGCGCCGAGAAGAAAGGAAAATCGCTGTACATCAGTTCGGCGCCGTCGGGCGACCAGCTCGGCTGCATTTCGCCGCCGCCGCCGGGCCGGGCCGGTTTTGCCTCTCCGCCGGAGGCCGGGATCACATACAACTGTTGCCGGGCCGCGCCGCCGATCACGTAAAACGCGATCTGCTTTCCGTCGGGCGACCACTTCGGCACCGCAGCCCTGAGAGGCGGAAATGTGAGCTGCAGACGTTGGGTGCCGTCTACTCGACTCCTCCAAAGCGTACCTTCGGGATACTCAACATAGGCGACCCACTGGCCGTCTCGGGAAAAGTCCACGAATTCGGCGGAAATTCCGTCCATATAACGAACGAACTGTCCAACGCGGGGATCGAACTGCTGCAACTCGCCGCGCATCTGGTGGCCAACTAGAAAGAGCGTGCGACCGTCCGGGCTGAAGGCTGGCGCGAGCGAACTGAGCTGTCCTGCAGTGATGCGGACCGGACGCGGTTCGCGTCTGAACAGTCTTGATATCCATGGTTCCTCTCCCGGTAACCACCAGATGTCGGATCGACCCTGTTGCGTGACCTTAAATACGAAGTCCCGTCCATCGGGGCTCCACGTTCCGCAACATATGTCGACCGGTTGGCGGTTAGCGCCGCTTGCCTGCGGGCTGGAACCCAACAAATCGATTGGCACCTGTCGCAGTCCGCTTCCATCGCGCGAGATTTCCCACAACGTGCTCTTGGCTGTCTTGATGTTGAACATGGTAAGACGCAGCTTCTCGCCGTCGGGAGATCAACGTGGATGCCAGCCGTTCCCCGGCAAATTGGATAGAAGCTTCGATCCCGTGCCATCTCCGTTAGCCAGGAATAACTCCCTGCCTCGCACGTATGCCAGCCAGCGCCCGTCGGGAGACCAGGATGCATCGGACGCGGTGATGTCAGCGAGAGGACGGGCCACGCCTGCCGGCAGGGGAACCAACCAGAGTGGCGAGGCGGCGGCAGGGTCAACCGCGTTTGAGATAAGGAGTTCCTGGCCCTTAGGGGAGATGTCGAGCAAGGTGGGCAGGCCAAAAGGAACCGGGAGATGCGCTGTATCGCCTCCGGAAACTGAAACCTCGCTGATTACTGGGGCATCTGTTGAGCCCTCGCTGAAGTAGACCCGGTTTCCGTCCGACACGATCGCCGCATCCGGGCCTCCGCGCTGCCCCATCGGAACCCGCTTGCTCAGGCCGTCGTGAGTGATCTGGGAGAAACCTGAGAATCGAGGCCGGTACGAGAGTTCCTGCCACTGTTCCACCGCGAACCAGGAAAGAAGGGCGAGGACCAGGACTGGAACCGCGGTCAACAGCCTTCGCTGCAACACTCCTCTGCGTGCGTTGCCATCCAGGGGTGCTTCTGGATGCGCTTCCAGGTCGAGATCTTCATCCGGCGAAGGTTGCGCAGAGACGCCTTCATGCCCAACCCCATTGACAACCGGCGCGGGCACCTTCCGAACCGGAACCGTGAGCCTGTATCCCCGGCGGGGGACGGTCTCAATGTAGTCCTGCCCCTCTGGAGTCTTCCCAAGCTGCCGCCGCAGCAGGAAGATGTTCTGCGTGAGATTCCCTTCTTCGACATAGCTGTCGGGCCAGACTGCCTCAATCAGTACCTGTTTGCTGACCACCTCTCCGCCGTGCTCAATGAGGGTTAAGAGTGTTTTGAGCGCCTTGAGGGGCACCGGTACGACGCTCCCATCGACAGATAGAACCATCTGCTCCGGGCTGAGCAAAAAGGGACCGAACGAATATAAGATGCCTTTGGTCAAGAGGTTAGGTGCCTTGATAAAAAATTGAGAAATCTTTGAGCGCTGCCTTGAAGACGCACCGGGGCCGCCCTGCTAATTTTGCCACACATGTTGCCCGATGGCATCCAGCATCGACGGCAAGGAGACCCTTTATGTTGGCTTCCCCGACAGCGGTCAGCAGTTCCGCGGCCTCAACCCCTCACGAACAATCGGCCTCCCCTAGGCGTAAGCTGCGTGCCGACGATCTCTACTTTGGGGCGATGGTGCTGCTGATTGTGGGTACGGTCTTTCTTGGGTTCGCACGCACCTATTATTTGGCCCCAATCTATCACACGCACGTTCGCAATCTGCTCATCGGTGTGCATGGAGCCGTGTTCAGCACTTGGATTGTTCTCCTGGTGGTGCAGACGACACTGGTAGCGCGCCGGAATATAGCTCTCCATCGAAGATTAGGCATCTTCGGAGCGGGTCTCGCCGTTACGATGGTTGGGCTCGGAGTCGCGGCTGCAACCGACTCTCTCGCCCTTGGCTTTACTCCTCCGGGATTTCCTTTCGGCCCCGTGGTCTTTTATTGCATTTCGATCTCCAACATCTCTAAGTTCGCGGTCCTGATCTTCTTCGCTATATGGCTGCGGTCGAATGGACCGGCTCACAAGCGGCTGGTTCTGCTCGCCACTCTTGCCCTCATGGGCGCGGCCATCGATCGATGGCACACCTTCATTCACGCACACTTCGGAACAAATGTCATTCTCGACCTGATGGTGTTGTCTATCGTCGTGTTCGACCTGTCAACGATTCGACGGATTCATCGCGCCACGCTCCTGGGTGGACTCTTCTTCATCGTGACCGGCGCTCTTGCCGTGCCTATCGCAAGAACGGCCGGATGGCATAAGTTCGCCACATTTGCTTTGCATGTCCGGGCTCACTTGGGCTGACGATAACACCGTATTCCTATCCTGGAGGCTGCGACCATGGTCCCACACGCGAAACGACAAAACAGACAAAGCATTCGACCCGCGGCGTCGCGGCTGGCGGTCATCCTGATGGCCGCGGCGTTCGCGCTCCCAGCCACGGCGCAGGCCCCGCCCCGCTCGGAGTGGATCACCCTCGGAACGAAAGCGGGCCCCATCCCGTCGCCGACACAGTCCCAGCCGGCGAACCTGCTGCACTATGCGGATCAGTTCATCCTGGTGGACGCCGGCGACGGCGCGCTCGAACAACTGGTGAAGGCCAAGATCCCGCTGGACGCCGTCCGGACGGTCTTCATCAGCCATGTGCACTTCGACCACACCAGCGGCCTCTTCGCTGTTCTGGGCAACCGTTACATGGTCGGCATGCCGCCGCTCACGGTCTACGGCCCGGCCGGCACGAAGAAGCTCGTCGATGGCCTTGTCGCGGCGATGCAGCCCTTCGTCGACCTTGGGCCCGGCCCCGTTCTGGGGCGGCTTCCGCCCAAGGACTACGTGACGGTCGTGGAGATCCCCGACGGCGGGTCCGTCCAGGTGGGCGCAATCAAGGTCACCGCCGTCCGCAACACGCACTACTCCACGCCGAAGGAGAGCCCGCAGTACCGATACCCGTCCTTCGCCTACCGGTTCGACCTGCCCGACCGCTCGATCGTTTATACGGGAGACACCGGACCCAGCCCGGCGGTCGAAAAGCTGGCCGCCGGCGCGGACTTGCTGGTCAGCGAAGTCTTGGATTCCGACTTCATCCTCGGCCAGATTAGGGCGCAGGGCATACACCCGAACGCGGCCCTCATCCACCACTTCACGGCCGAGCACCTTTCGCCGACCAACGTCGGCCTCCTCGCCCGGCATGCAGGGGTCAAGCATCTCGTGCTGACCCATCAGGGGCTCCGGCCGGGATCCGAGGAGGAGACCAAGGCGAAGGTGGCCGCCAACTTCGCCGGGACGGTCGTGATCGCCAAGGACCTCGATCGCTTCTGAGGAACGTCTCCTGACTGAATGAATCCGAAGCGAAGCGCGCGGCGACGGAGCACACCGGGAGCGGATCGCCGGAGGCTGGCCGCCGGGATCGGCGACTAAATTAGGTCTCCTTTGGGACCTGTGCTTTGGCCGGTTAATAAAACGGCGGGAGCAGTCAGTTCGCCCTTCGCCGTCTGTAATCGGTACCTATCCTGCAGGTAAAACTCCAAAGTCTGCTGTGTCCGGGCATAGATCGGGCGAAGTATCTCCTCGCGCTCCAGCGCGCCCTGACGCAAGCTGTAGTACGACACGTAGCGAGCGAGCGGCTTCGCAGGCCGAAAAACCGTGATCTGCAGTTTGTCGCTAGGCACAGCCATCGATGCCGAAGATTGTATCGCAGCAAGTGATCGGCAGCGCGCCATTCGATGAATCTAAGGTGCACACAAGTTTCGAAAGAAGGACGAGAGGCCACGAACCTCAGACCTCCAAGTCAGCATTGACGCATTATCACCGAGTCGCTCACCGACGGGGCGGACGCCGAGATCGGCCGTCGTCCAGGCAGGTTGTCGTAGAACGGCCGTTGCGCTCTCTTGGTTCCAGATCGGCGCGAGGCTTCAGCACAAGGACGCGTCGGCGACTTCCCGTCAAGGTGGAACGCGGAATACTGCCTCGTTTGCGGAGACCTATTATCAATTCGAAGGCAAAACTAGCTGGATGAGTGATTTGCCCTGAAGTCAATCGTTGACTGTCGCATCGCCTGCATCGGTGCACAGTAGCCAACCTCTCAATACAGTCTCTCTCGTTTCAACTTGCACAGAGCTTTCCGGACACTCCACCGGCACTGCGTCAACGAGTAACATCCACCATAAGAATTCTGTTTCGTTATTGCGCTGTGAATGTGAGAATACGGTCGTGACCCTTCCATAGGAGCAGCTTACGGTGTTCTCTCCTGTTGTTGTCGCCATTCTTCTTCTCGCAGGTCAGTCTGTATCCGGCCCGGCGAAGCCCACAGCGCCGAAGCCCACTGAGGCCGCGCCTGCTACTTATCAAAAAGAAGCCGCTGTGGTGGAACTTTCAGACACCGCCTATCGATATAACGATGACGGCACCGGTACCGAGGAAGTTCACGTCCGCGTGAAGGTGCAGAACGACGCAGGTGCGCGCGCCTTCTCTGTGCTGTCGGTCGCGTTTGCCTCAGGCACGCAGAAGGCGAAGGTGGAAAGCGTGACTGTTACGCATCCGGATGGAACCACGACCGTGACGCCGCCTGCTGATGCGATGACATTGCCCGCGCCTGTTACACAGCAGGCTCCGCTTTACTCTGATCTGGATATTCTCCAGATACCTGTTCGCGGCCTGCGCGCGGGCGATACGCTCGAATACCGGATGGAGATTACGCGCACCAGTGCCGACGCGCCCAACGAGTTCTGGGATAGCGAGTCGCTTGCCAAGGGCCAGGTTTACCTTTCCTGGACGGTGTCGCTGGACGTTTCCGCGGACAAATACGTGCAGGTGTGGAGCAACGGTCTGCATTCTGTGGTGACGAAGAAGGATGGCCGGGTGGTGTATCGCTGGACGACTGACCAGCTCAAGCCCACGTCCAGCGACGACAAAGACAAGACTCCGGACAAGTCTGCCGGGGTGAAGCCGGACGTGGCATGGACGTCCTTCCACTCCTGGCAGGAAGTGGGGGAATGGTATCGCAAGCTGGCCGCTCTTGAGGTTGTTCCGAACGGCGCAGTGCGTGCCGAGGCCGACGACTTGACAAAGGATGCGAAGACTCCGGATGAGCAGGTGAAGGCGATTTACACCTTCGTCTCCACTCATATTCGCTATATCGGCATCGACTTTGGAATCGGCCGCTACCAGCCGCATCCCGCGGCCGAGGTGCTGGCGAACCAGTACGGCGATTGCAAGGATAAGGACACGCTGCTGGAGTCGCTTTTGCAGGCCAAAGGGTTTACTGCAGGTCCTGCTCTCATTGGCGTTGGAATCGACGCGATCAAGGAGCTTCCCTCGCCGGGCCAATTCAATCACGTCATCACCACGGTTCAGCTTCCCTCAGGCCAAATCTGGCTTGACAGCACGCCGGAGGTAACGCCGTATCGGCTTCTGATGCCTGCCATCCGTGACAAGCTGGCACTGGTTATGCCTTCCTCCGGCAAGGCAGAACTAGTGAAGACTCCTGCCGAGCCGCCTTATCCTTTTGTCGATAACTTTGTTGCCACCGGCACCCTGAAGCCGGATGGCGAGATGGACGCCAAGGTCAAGATCACGGACCGCACGGATATGGAAATCGTCATGCGCGCCGTTGCGCGGGTTATGGCGCCGGCCCAGTGGGACAAAGCCACCCAGTATCTGGCCATGGCCATGGGCTTCAGCGGTACAACCAGCAACTCCAACTTTGGACGGGCTGATGACTTCAGCAGCCCGATGCAGGTTTCCTATGACTACACCAAAAAGCCCTACGGCGACTGGGATAACTTCCGTATTCTGCCGCTGTTTCCTCTTGTGAAGCTTCCAGATGCCCCGGACAAGAAGCCCACGAACGATCTGAAACTGGGCGCGCCGCGCACTGAAATTGCGGTTTCGCACATTAACCTGCCGCCGGGATTCAGCGCGGACCTGCCAGACGCCGTTCACGTGAAGACGCCGTTCGCCACGGTCGACAGGACCTATGAGCTTGAGAATGGAGTGCTGACAATCAGCCGCACCGTTGTGGTTCTGGAGTCAAAGCTGCCACCGTCTTCCTGGCAGGACTACAAGAAGTTCCTCAGCGATACTTCAGTGGGGAACCTGAACTTTATTCAGCTCACCTCCACCAGCAAGGCGTCCGGTCCCGGACCGCATCCTCCCCTGGCCGGCAAGACGAATGCAGTGGCAGCGGAGCTTATCCGCGAGGCGAACAATCTGGAAAGGACCCGGGACTGGGCTGAGGCGAAGAAGAAGCTGGACGAAGCCAAGGATATCCAGGCAGAACAGCCCTATCTCTGGAGTAACTATGGCTATCTAGCGATGATGCGGGGACACTTTGATGAAGCGGACAAGGATTATCGCCACGAGTTGGAACTGCATCCGGATGAAACCTATGTTGTGATGCTGGAAGCGGGCCTGCTGCACTCGCGCCACAAGGACAAGGATGCCAGCAGCATTCTGCAGACCGCTGTCGATCGCAGTGCGTCGAACGAAGGCATTGACCTGATGCTGGCATCACTGCAGGCGGAGAGCAGCCTGCCCGATGCGATTGCCACGCTGCGCAAGGCCTCCGCTGCTTTGCCGAAGAGCACGTTCATTACCACCACGCTGGCTACTTATCTCATCCAGAACAACCAGAAAGCGGAAGCTGAAGTGCTGCTGACGAAGATTCTGAATGACTCGCAGGACGCAGGGGACCTGAACAATGCCAGTTATAGCCTTGCGGAGACCGGCGATGATCTTCCGCTTGCCGAGCAGAAGTCGCGTGAGTCACTTGATCTGTTAGGCAAAGAGAGCCAGGTGGACATTGGATCGGCGAATGGAAAGTCTTTTCAGCAGGCGACGATGCTGGTGGCCTCCTGGGATACGCTTGGTTACATCCTGCTGCACGAGAACAAGCTTGAGGAAGCCAGCGAATATCTGGAAGCTGCCTGGCGCAATGTTCCCAGTCTTACGGAGGGACTCCATTACGGGGATGCGCTGGATAAGTTAGGCAAGAAGACCGAAGCGTTGCGCGTGGAAAAGCTTTCCTGGAAGGACCGCGTGGCGCCGGGCCAAGTTGCCGATCAAAAGGAGCTTCGCGCGGCGATGCAGCAGCTCAAGCAAGAAGGTGTTCGCACATCCGTTGATGATCCTGCCATCGAGTTGCAAAATGCCCGCACCTTTCATATCAAGCTCCGTTCAAGTTACAAGTCATTCGTTTCGGCTACGTTTCGGCTACAGCTTGAAGCAGGCGGCGTTCGCAACGTGCTGCGCGTAAGCGGCGACGCTCAACTGGACTCGGTGACAGACGCCATTCGCAAGCTGTCTCTGCAGCATCTTGTTCCGGCGCATTCGTCGGCCTACCTGTTGCGCGATGCAGTGATGACCTGCCCGCCCGGCTCGGAGAATTGCGTTCTGGTTCTGTTGCCGATGGGGCCCATTGGCGCCGAGCGGTCAGGGAATTAGAGCCCCCAAGATGCGACCAGTTGAAACCGGTGGGGTATCAGCGACCCGAACCTACGCTGCAATCAGCGTTAGCGGTCATCAAAAGAGATTTGGAGAGGTTTCCGGGAACGGCTCGAGCAGATGTGAGCCGTTGCCTTGGAGCTTTGCCACGCGCCAAGCCTTCATTTCCTCCGCCGGCCAGGTTCGTACCATGTCAATTGGCAGATGGGATGGCTCCATCTCCGCAAGCCATCGTGTGTAATCCTTCGGCTCGAGAATCATCGGACATCGATTGTGAAAGGGATGAAGAAGCTCATTCGGGTTGGTGGTGATGATGCTGAAGCTTTCGATCACGACCTCGTTGTTAATTTCGTCGCGGCTTTTCCATCGGTCCCAGATCCCACCAAAGGCAAAGAGCTCGTCGTTCGGTAGCGCCACAACCAACGGCTTGCTGACCTTCTTCTTCATCTCCGCTTGTGTAAGCTGATCCCACTCGTAAAAGAAGTTGGCTGGGATCAGACAGCGGCGGTGCTTCCAAGGCTCACGCCAGGCACCGCTGGTGGTGAGCTTGGCGCGTGCGTTGATGGAGCTGAAATTGGCTCTCGGTTCCTTGGACCACGAGGGGACCAGGCCCCACTTCATCAGCGTCAGAACGCGTTCGCCGGTCTCGTGGTCAATCCGCACGACCGGTTGCACGCTCTCAGGTGCGATGTTGTAGGAGGGTGTGAAGTAGATGTCGCTTGTCTCTTAGAACTCTTCGTTGAAGACGTCCGTATTGTGGGTGCGAACCCGCCGGCATCAGCAGCCACCTGCACTACTGCTGGGTATACCGGGGCCAGATCGTTATAGAGACCGACAACCGAATTATCGAAGGGCCGTGGACGGTCTCTCCTCTGCGGCACACCCAGGACCAGTTCAGCGATAGGGACGACATGCTCGACGAAGGGGCCGTCGCATTCCGCATGCCCCTGTCGCCACTACCTGGGACGAGTTGGTCAAAATCCTACGCAACCGAGGCTTAAATTGCGCCTCCGCAGTCGCTTAATTAGGCGCGAATCGAAAATTGGCACACCTAGCAGGTAATCAATGAACGCACCATCGCCATAAGCACTCATCGACCCTGGATCAGTAATGGTCGGCAAGTGTTTACAAATCCAGTCCACTTGTCCGGAAAACGGGCGATGCGCTCTCTTGGCTCCAGAGTGGCACGAGGCTTCAGCACAAGGACGCGACGGCGACTACACAGCCAAGTGGATCGTCGGAGCGTCTGGATGAGTGGGTTGGCCTGTTCCCGCCAATTGAGATCGGGCGGGCCATCACCGCACCTCGAAATTGCCTAAGCATCCATCCTGCTACTTGGCAGTGCGGCTGGAATTTCCATGGCAAGCAGTGCAGAGGCAAGGCACTTGCCATGCGCATCAAGTGCTAATGAGTGAGTCACAGTCTGCGAGCCCTTTCGGCAAAGCACAAAGTTCAATGCTCCGAGCTGCGGCAGCAGGAAGCGTTGCACGGGACCGTCCACAATGTCTGCAAAGTATTCGCCGACACGTGCCGCTGTGACGTACTCCTCGAGCCACGCATAATGTTCCTGTTGGCAGGCGACGAGGGAGATAGTGACTCTATTGCCTTTGTCACCCGCGCGTGCATGTGCAACTTCGCGCAAGATCATTTCAAGACTCCTCATAGTACACATGGTGTGCAACCATGTGCCGCGGAATGTATGTGGAGAGGATACCGAGGGTCTCCTTGGTAGATCCCGACACGCCGCCACCTCCGGCCGGCCCATTCGTGTAGAGCGCTTCCACCTCTCTCGGAATCAGAGAGGCAATCGCCTCCGATGCGACTCTTCCAACCGCCCGAAGCCGCACTTCATAGGGCTCTCCATTCATTTTTGAGACGCGGCTGCCATGGATCGAGTTCACCCCTATCAGGTCGAATCGGAGTTCCTGTAGCGAGTGCCAGCCGAGGCGTTCAGACAATATGTCGACTGCAAGCTTCGCTCTGCGCAAGGCACCTGGTCCGGCGTAGGAGATTTGCCCCTCTCCCACGAATCCATCTTGAAAGCCGACGGAGACCTTTAGGTTGTCAGGGCGCAGAGTTCCTCGGCCTCCTAAGACGCTGACCCGATTCGCTCCCACTGCATCGAATATGATTTGTGAGAAATCGGCGACGACATCAGGCGTTTGATATGTGCTGGGATCCTCAATCTCGTAAAGAAGCTGCTCAATGCATGTTGATTTGGTCACCAAGCCGCCCGAGTCCTGCACCTTTGTGATTTCTGCCGATCCATCTGCCAAAACTTCAGCAATTGGAAAGCCGAGCCGGGCAAGATTGGGCACGTTCTTGTATTCGGGATCGGCAAAGTATCCACCTGTGACCTGCCCTCCGCATTCCAGCAGGTGAGCGATTGCTGTTCCTTGTCCAAGCAGGTTCCAGTCGGTCAAAGACCATCCAAATTCGTGAACCATGGCTGCGAGGAAAAGTGAGGGATCGGCAACTCTGCCGGTGAGTACAATGTCTGCGCCTGAGGCCAGAGCCTCGAGGATGGGCTCCAGACCGAGGTAAGCATTCGCCGACACGAGTCGATCGACCATCTCAGAAACTGGCTGACCATTCTCGGCGATGATAAAATCGCCACCACGCACCTCGGGCAGGACATCGTCACCTGTTACAGCGGCAATCTTCAGGCCCTTTAGTCCCAGTGAGCGCGCGATATCGCGCGTCCTGTCCATGGCTGCGATTGGATTTGCGGCCCCCATGTTGGAAATGATCCGAATGTGGTTCGAAGTGCAAAGTGGTAGCACTGCACGCATTCGCTCCTCGAGCAAGGGGTCGAACCCAGATGAGGGGTTAAGCCGACGGGCTTTCTGCGCAAGCGCTATGGTGCGCTCGGCCAGGCACTCGAAGACCAGGTAGGAAATCGATCCTTTTTCGCAGAGCTCAACCGCGGGATCGATTCTATCTCCTGAGTAACCTGCGCCGGTGCCAATGCGTATTTGCTGCACGTGATGTTTCTCCCGGGCTTAAAGCGGAATCACGCCAAAAGCCACCGCGGCTGCGGTCATCAACAGCGACGCGGCAAACAGATATGGAATGGTGAAGCGTTGGTGCTGTGCCAATGTGATCTCAGACAAGCCGACGACCAGAAACGTGGCAGGAGTCAAAGGGCTAACGGGGAATCCCGTGGTATGAACTCCCAGCAGAGCGGCCTGCGCAACAGCCAGAGGAGAGGTGCCAGCCGCGGCAGCGGCAGCGGCGGCGACGGGCAGCACACCAAAATAGAAGGAATCCGGATCGAACAGCAGACTCAGCGGCATGGAAATTAGCGCGAGGATCAGCGGGATATGCTGGGCGCCGCCATGTGACAGATGGTTCACCGCTGCGTGCGCCATGGCCGCGAGCATCCCGGTTCCCTTCATGATGCCGATAAAAGCGCCGGCGGCAAACAAGATGCTGGCCATGAGAATTGCAGCAGGAGCGTGTTTGGTGAGCGTCGATTGCTGAGATGTCAGCTGTGGGAAGTTCAAGGTCATCGCGATCACAGTTCCCAGCATGAAAACCACCACTGGATCCAGCTTTCCACTGATCATGGCGCCAATAACCAGGACAATAAGAATGAGATTAAGAACGAAATGGCGGGGTAGTGTGATTTTCGATGGTAAAGGCCCATGAGACGCATCGACAGTTTCGGCAGTCAGCCCCAGCCGTCGTTCCTCCCGCCGGCCGAGTATCCGAGCAACGACAAAGACAAAGGCGAGTCCAACAGCCTGGACACCAATCATGGGGAGAAAGATTGCCGTCGCCGGAGTATGAAGAACGGCGGAGGCGCGGATCGTTGGACCTGTCCATGGCAAAAAGTTCACTCCCGCCGCCATTGAGACAACGCACGCCAGGATACGGCAGTCAATGCCAAGCTTCTTATACAGCGGAAGAAGCGTAGGAATTGTTACGAGGAAAGCAACGGCACCAGAACCATCCAGATGCACGAGAAGTCCAAGGAGAGCGCTCCCCGGAACAATACGCGAGGGGCGACTCCCGACAAGTCGCAGAAGAACCGTAATCAGGGGATCCAGCATGCCGGCATCGGTCATAATCCCGAAAAACAGGATTGCGAAGACAAACATGCCAATGACCGGAGCGATGCCCTCAATGCCCTCAAGAATGAAATGTCCCGTATGGAGGCCAAAGCCTGCAATGAGGGAAGCCACAACCGGAACACAGACCAAAGCCACCAAGGGCGAGACTCGCTTGCTCACGATCGCTGCGAGCAGGGTGAGAACGGTCGCTAATCCAAGGAGCGCCATTATGTCCAAGATCCCTTTGGTGTGTGGTCGAGATGCGAAAGGCAGTATAGAAATAGACAGAGTATATTGTGAAATGAATTCATCGAAACGTTTTAATCGGATAATCAGATGATTGACGACATCCGGCACCTACGAGCATTCCTTGCAGCTGCTCGGATCGGAAACTTTACCCGCGCCGCCCAGCAACTGCACATTTCGCAATCAGCCTTCACTGTCCAGATTCGCCAACTTGAACAGTCAGTGGGGGCCAAACTTTTTGATCGCAGCAAGCGGCGTGTATCGCTCACCGAGGTCGGCCGTGACCTGCTGGGGCCAATGGAGCGCCTCGTCATCGATGCCGAAGCCATTGTGGGGAGAACGCAGCAGCTCACAGATCTAAAACGAGGGGTTGTTCGCATTTCTGCGTTGCCGTCCGTGGCCGCCCAGATGCTTCCCATGATCGTCCACAAGTTCGCCCAGGCCTATCCGGGTGTGGTTGTTCAGGTAAAGGATGTGGTTGCCGAAAAGCTGATTGAGATGGTGAAGAAGGAAGAGGTCGATTTCGGGATCGGCACACAGATGAGACGGGACCGCGACGTGGTAGCATCTCCTCTTCTGGTGGACAGGCTGTGCGCCTTCGTACCGCGAGGACTCCCACTGGCCCAAAAATCCTCGACGACCCTGAAAGAACTTGTGATTTTGCCTCTTATCCTTACCGGCAAAGATAGCAGTGTGCGCGAGATTGTTGAACGTGCCCTGAAACAGCAGAGACTTTCACTCACCCTGGCCTATGAGACCAACTATATGGCGACGGCAATCAGCATGGCGCGAGCTGGTCTCGGCATCGCGGTTTTGCCCGAGTGTGCTGGTGCATCTTACGAGGACCTGGGCATTGTTGAAATCAGCAAGCCGGCGCTTAGTCGCACAATCGCGATCCTGCACAAGAAAGATTGCTCATTTTCTCCTGCAGCAGCCCAGATGGTTGAGATGATCAAAATGGCCCTGACCACGCGAGTGAAGGGCAGATCGCCTGGAGTGAAATGAATGCCATGTGCTGTTGTTCAGATTCTTCACTTGTTGGCGATTGGTGACTTAGTCCGAACTGCCCAGGGTTCTTATAAAGAACTCTATTGCGAAGTGCAGATGAAATTGTTCCCATCGTTTGTTGATCCCTTTTTCGTCCAACGTGCAACTTCAGGATAGGGACACAATGGACGGGTCATCGCTGGTCTTGCTGGTTTGCCAGTTGGCAACGTGATCTTTCGAGCCACCAGCAGGTCAGGAGCCTTTCCCTTCTCAACCCACGCTCTCAACGTATCCAGGTCATTTGCTTCGCTCGGGCCGGGTCCACCAGCACAGTGACCCATGCCCGGCGCCATAAATAGCCGGAAGAATCCGTTGACTGTGCGCTCAGCCCGTCTTTCTCCTTCATTGGCTGCAAACAGCCTGACCACCTGTTTGTAATATTCGATGGGGAATGTTTGCGCATTGAATGGATCACCCCAGCCTTGAATCATGATGAGCTTTCCACCTCGAGCACGGAATCCGCGCAAATCTGGGTCGGTGGAGTCAATATCGCTATGCAGTCTTCGGTCGACGCGCTGAACGTCGTGGTCAAAATCAAAGGTCTTCCAGTCCCACTTGTTCCCAAACACCATATTTTTAAGCAGTGGGATGGCGTATTGCGTTGCCAGAGGCCCCTGAATCAGGGTCCAGCCATAGGCCCACGAGATGGCTCCGGTGAATTCAGGCGATGCTTCCGATCCGGGAACAAACCCCGGATAGATTTCCATTCCTGCGCGAGGATTGCGCGGCCCCCGATACATCAACTCGGCAGTCTTGACCTCTTCGTGGGTAAGGCAATCCTTGGTATTGGGTTCCTTGCAGAGCAACGTTGCAGGGTTGAAATGACAGGCGAGGGGATTCTCAAGAACTCCGTCTTTGACGCCATCCTCCTGGTCGCACTGATTCATGACTGCCCTGTTTAGGAACTGCAGCTTCTGCTGCGACAGTGGCGCATTCTCGGTGGCAACCTTCAAACCCCAGAGAAAACTCAGCATCAAGTGGCTGTAATACATGCCCGGTGAGCCTGCGACGATTCCGTTGAAGTCACCCGGAAAGAATTCGGCTTCTTCCATTGCCTGCGCACCCCCGGTGGAACAGCCTACAAAGTAGGAATAGGCTGGCGCTCTCCGATAAAAGGCGCGGACAATTTCCTTCACTGGCCCGGTCACGTCATGCGTGGCAGAGTGTCCCCAGGCTCGTCTGGCGGCCGGATCGTGCATCCACTCGTAGCCTTGTCCCTCATGTCCGGTGTCATTGGCAGTACCTGAGTAGCCCTGCCTGAGCCTTTTGGCCAGGGCGCGAAAATCGATTGCACCTCCAAAGCCTCCACTTCCTACCGACACAAGCCGGCCGTTCCATCCCTTCGCAGGCATCCACAATTCGAATCCGATGTGCGGGGCCACCTCACCGCGGACTCGGCAAAAGGCTGGAACGGCTTCCGATGACGCAGGGACCGGACCTTCCTGAGGGATGTTAAAGGGACCCGCAGCGACGCTTTCAGCGGAGTGAATGTGAGTTGTTGCGAAGCGCTGCGCTTTCAGACTTGCGCATTTCAGTGCTTGAGCTTGCAAGATTGAAGTCGCGACAATCAATAAGCCTAAGGAAGAAATGATCAGTCGGTACATGCTTCCTCCACCATCGCAAACTTTCATGTGCAATCTGCCGGCGACGAGCTTTCGAACTGTGTTGTCCATTCGCTCATCGTCACTTCAACTGGCGCAGAATCCATCGGGAAGGCAGATCGCAGTCTATGCAGAGAATGAAGGCAATGGGCATCCTTGGAACGGCCACAATCTTATCCATCGACAGAGGTAGGAGGCGAGAAATTTCTCAATAGGATCATTCTCAAATGTAAATCATTATGTTTTGATATTTCCATTTTACGAATCTGTCGGTCATTCGATATGCTCTAGAGCCGTGCGACTGCAGCGTAGATAAGAAGGGTATTGGCAGATCGAAAGATCGATTAGTGTTCCACGCATTTGGGCGGCCAATTCTATTCTTCTATCTCCAGGGTTAAAAAGGAGACCATTGTATGAAACTGTTCCGCGTCACGACACTTCTTGCGCTCCTGCTTGTTCCGATCATTGAGGTTGGTGCGCAATCGAATTCTGCGCAGGTAAAGATCGACACTGGTATCCTTCGGGGCTCAAACGATGGTGGTGTTACTGCCTTTAAGGGCATCCCGTTCGCGGCTCCTCCAGTAGGCCAGAATCGCTGGCGCGCGCCGCAACCGGCCGCCCGCTGGAAAGGTGTTCGCGACGCGACTCAATATGGTTCTGACTGCATGCAGCTGCCCTTCCCCTCTGACGCGGCGCCGCTGGGCACGCCTCCCAGGGAGGATTGCCTTTACCTGAATGTGTGGACTCCGTCCCCAAAGGCCAGCGCTAACCTGCCCGTAATGGTTTGGATTTACGGAGGAGGCTTTGTGAACGGTGGGAGTTCCCCCGCCATATACAGCGGTCAACATTTCGCTAAGGGCGGTGTTGTCTTCGTCAGTTTCAACTATCGTGTGGGCCGCTTCGGTTTCTTCTCCTTCCCAGCGCTGTCGAAGGAAGAGGCCGGACAGCCGCTGAATAACTACGCGTACATGGATCAGATCGCCGCGCTGAAGTGGGTGCAGACCAATATCCATGCCTTCGGAGGCAATCCTGATGACGTGACAATCTTTGGCGAATCGGCAGGCGGCGGATCCGTGCTTGCACTTCTCACTTCGCCGATGACCAAAGGTCTCTTCGAAAGGGCAATCGTCGAGTCCGGCGGCGGACGCGACGCACTCCTCGGTGTCCGATATCTGAATAAGACCTCGCCCGAAGGGCTACCCTCGGCCGAAAGCATCGGTGCGAACTTCGCAAAGGCCATGGGCATTGACGGCACAGGACCGGCTGCCCTTGCAAAACTTCGCGCACTGCCCGCAGAGAAAGTTGTCGACGACCTGAACATGGCCAGCATGGGCAAACAGAGGGATATCTACGGTGGACCCATCCTTGACGGCAAGCTTGTGACCTCAACCCCGGAGCAGGCGCTGGAGAACGGCCACTACTGGAAGGTGCCGCTGATCATCGGCGGCAACTCGGCCGATATCGGCTTCCCTCTCTGGCACACTCTCCCGGAAATCTGGTCCGCTTTCGGACCGCAGGCAAAGCAGGCTCAAGCGGCCTTCGATCCAACGGGCAAAGCGACCGCCATGATGGTCGGCTTCCGCATCGCCGGCGAAATGATGATGCTCGAGCCGGCCCGTTTCGTCGCGGGCACGCTCGCAGGTGACGGTGTGCCCTCCTACGAATACCGCTTTTCCTATGTGGCAAAGTCCCTTCAGGGCAAGTGGCCCGGCGCCTTCCACGCCAGCGAAATTCCCTATGTGTTCGACTCTGTTGCGGTGAAATACGGCGATGCGCTCGCGCCTTCCGATGCGGCCATTGCGAAGCAGGCGAATGAGTATTGGCTGAACTTCGCCAAGACCGGTAATCCCAATGGCCCTGGACTCCCGCACTGGCCCGCCTACCACTCAGCTTCAGATGAGTTGATGAACTTCACCGAGCACGGGCCGGTTGGCGAAGCCGATCCCTGGAAGAAACAGCTAGATTTGGTGGTAGGCCTGGAACAACGCATTGCCGCGACGCAGCGTGAGCATACGCCCAAGAAAGCCTCGGGAGATTAGTTGCCGCAGCCAAAGGTGGTCCTTCGATGAAACCATCTATCTAAAGGTCGAAGTCACTTTGCCGAATTGCGTTTTCCGGCTCCCATTGATGGCGAGGGCCCTGCGAAATTCTGTTGCGAGAATCGCCGCTCTAGGTCGCTTACTTTTTAGCTGGTAGAGGGTTGCGCTGATGATGTGCGATTGCTTTGAGAAGACAATTTTCTCGGCAGCGATGCGACTGGATTGATGACAAATCGCCAATGCGCTCATTGAGGGATGATCGGCGACGATATGTGGCCGGATGCCCCAGCTCCTGAACGGGCAAGTTGACGGAAAACGGGCGAACCGCCGAACTGAACTCTCGGCAGGGCGGGACAAATGGAGCAAAGCACAGAGATGCGATTTGGAGCGAATTGAAGGCGGGACTGGTTTCACAATTTTCCGCGGTTCAAAGCCCCCCGGATTCTGCTCGACTTCAGGTTCAAGTTTCCGATCCACAATCCGATCCACAAAATGTACTGTCTTCGACGACTTCAGTGGTCTTAGGCGTTCCCCACGGGTTTGTAAGTCGTTGAAAAACCTAGTACGGGTAGACTGTCATGGCAGAGGTCGCGGGTTCGAGCCCCGTCGTCCCCGCCATACAAAGCTAAGAACTTAAGCTCGTATGGTACCCACAGTGACAATCCACAATTCGTCCACAATTCATTGCACTCTGCGGCTTCCAAGTCCTACCGCCCTTAGAAACGCGCCCTGTGCTGCCTGCTTTTCGTTGCGGTCATCCTGCCCGGTGCCCTACAAGTTGACTACCTACCAAGCAACTTGAATGCCGGTTGTGTCAGAGAAGCTTGTTTGCTTCTGGAACGTCCGGAAGATAAATCTCAAGGTTTTCTTTGAGCAATTTGAAATCGATTGGTTTCGACACGCAAGCATTGCATCCGGCTTTGATGACGCGCTCCTGATCGGTGACCATCGCATGCGCCGTTACGGCAATTACCGGAATCCGGTGGAACGTAGGGTCCCTCCGTATCCAGGCCGCAAGGTCGAGTCCGTCTTCTGAGCCCAGCTGCACATCGAGCAAAACTGCGTGCGGTGGAGTGCCCGAGAACGCGGCAAAGGCACTCTCCAGATTTTCGGCAACGGTTACGCAATAGCCTTCCACTTCGAGCCAGTCGCTTAGAAGCTCACGATTGAGCCGGTTGTCCTCGACCACTAGAATGTGAGGCTTCATGTTCACTCCGCATGTTCCGAGGGCAGGGCTCTTTGAATTTGCTTGATCAAAACGTCCTTCCATTGATCGTGCTTGCAAAACAATGCTTTCGTATTTGCCTGGAGATAGTCTCGCTCTGCCTGAGTTAGGTCTTTATTCGTAAGTACGAAGATGGGGAGATCAGCTGTCCGTGAGTCAACCCTCCATTCGGCAATTAACTTGAATCCGTTAACCTCCGGTAGCAAGAGATCGAGAATAACCAAATTGGGTAAGCCGGCTTCGACACGCGCGCGCGCTTCCAGGCCATCCGATGCGGGCATCACTGCATATCCATGTTCTGACAACACATCCATGATGAATTCCCGCGTAGGCGCATCGTCCTCGACAACGAGAATTGAGCGTCCGTTGTCCGGCCGCCCGCGGCGATTCACGCAGCGCTCTATCAGGGAAAGAAGGATGGCCCGATCGACAGGCTTCACGATGTATTCATCCGCACCCAACAATGCCCCAGTGGCCGGCCGATCGACGACGGTAACCACGACGACAGGAATCTCCGCAGTGCGTGGGTCGCTCTTGAGCTTGGATAATACCTCCCAACCATTCACGGGTCTCATTACGATGTCCAAGGTAATAACGGCAGGCTTCAACTCCAGGGCAATTTCAACAGCTCGTTGTGGTTCGTTGCTCAAGACGACTTCGTATCCTGCTGAGGCCAGCTGCGATTCGAGGAGATATGCTGCTGAAAGGTCGTCCTCCATGACGAGTATCCGTGCCGGTGTCGTTTGGCTGATGCTCGAATTCGTCTTAGGGACATCCTTTTCGCAAGGAGCTGAAACCGCCGGCAGCGTGAAATGAAAGCAGCTCCCCACACCCGGCTCGCTTTCGAGACCCAGTTGTCCTCCGTGGAGTTCTACCAGGCTCTTGGTAATTGCCAATCCCAGGCCTGTTCCTTCCGTGGACTTATCTGTTTGCTTCAGCCGTTGGAAGGCCTCAAAGATACGATGCTGTTCCTCCTGGGGTATACCCGGGCCCGAGTCGCGAACCTCGATCCGGACCTGCTCACCCGTTTTCCGTGCAGACAGCTCAATTCTGCCGCCCTCGGGAGTGAATTTGATGGCGTTTCCCAGCAGGTTCATCAATATCTGCTTGAGGCGTGTGCCATCAGCCTGCACAATCAACTCCGGCGAGGTATGTTGAACAAGCGTCTGTGACTTTTTGTCTGCCAGTGGCTGCAATGCATCGCATACGACAGCGGATGACGCATGTACAGGTACGTTCTCCAGGGTCAGTTGCAGACGCCCTGCCTCAATCTTGGAAAGGTCGAGGATGTCGTTGATCAACTGCAAAAGCAGTTGGCCGCTGGTGTGAATATGATTGACGTAACGTTGCTGGCGCTCGTTCAATGGACCATAGCGCCTATCCGCCAAAAGCTCTGAAAAGCCCATGACTGCATTCAACGGGGTGCGCAATTCGTGGCTCATTGTCGAAAGAAACTGATCTTTGAACTTGCTGGCGCGCTCGATGTCCTCCTTGGCGCGGAGAACTGAAGCGGAATAGGCTTCAACCTCCATCTTGGCTGATTCGAGTTCGGCCGTACGCTCTTGAACGCGCTGCTCTAACTGGTCATGCGCTTTATGCAGACTGAGCTCGCTACTTTCGATTTGCTCCATCATCTCGTTGAATGCGTCTATCAGAATGGTTACTTCGCTTTGGCCTTTCATCGGGGTAACTCTCAGCGCGTAGTTCTTGTCGCGTGACACGTTTCTGGCGACCTCGGCGAGACGCACGATTGGCATTGCAACCGCTCTGCGGAAAACGGACGAAACGAGCAGCGCAGCAAGCATGGAAGCAAGGAGAACCAGCGCGGCAATCCCCACGAAAAGCTTCAGCCTTTCTTTGAGTGCTCCCACATCTGACCGAATACAGATGGTTCCGCTCGTCTTTCCATCAAGTGAAATGTGGCGAGCCACAACGATCTCATTGCCGCTGATCCATTGGATCTCCTGCGTGGCCGAGGGAATTACAGGCGGAGGCGGAATCTGATTGTTACCCGGGCGCAGATAGGAGGCAAATGGGCGGCCATCGAGCGTATAGATCACAACGGATAGAATGTGCGGGTCGGCGCTCAGAGCCGAGAGCGTTTTTTGCGCGGACTCCGGATCGTTGAACATTAGCGCAGAAACACTGTTCGAGCCGATGATTTGGGAACGAATGGAAAGATTTTGCAATGTAGCCGTTCGAAAAGTGACCACGTCATACCCAATGAACGCTGAGCAGGCGATCAGGAGAGCAACTCCGCTCACCAGCATATTCATCAGGGTGAGTCTCTGCGAAATGGAAGGTTCTTTGAATGTAAGCATCGTTAACCTCCGGAGCCCGCTGATCTTCTTACGGTGAACGCAACCTTAAGGAGCTCGGACGATAAAACCAGGTCGGCGCTTTTGGCTCTCGCAATGTTGATTTCGAAACGGACTCTGTTGTCGATGAGAATGAACTCGATTATGCCTCCTCTTTTTGAGAAGTCGGGAATGTCGCTAACTGTCAACACAGACGATTCCTTTGCCACGGCCAGAATCTCTTGAAGATTGCGCTCCTGCCCAGAGCTGATGTAGAGAATGCGGCAACCCGCGGCGTCCTGTGGCTTTTTGAGTCTCCTGATTGCCAGCGGCTTCCCATCGAGCGATTGGTTGGCCAGGGACGATTCAAGAGCTGTGCCGAAGGGGTCGTCGTCGAATACGCAAATCGCAAATGCGCTGTCCCGGGTTACCGCAGAGCTTGGCGGCCATTTCACAAACTTCCCGAAGTTGAAGACGTATGCAGCCTTCACCTGATCTTCAGTGGGTTTTGCCCGTTGGGCATGCGCAGCCGTGGAGACAAACATCGCTGTCCCGATAAGCACTATAAGCAGCGACTGCAGGCCGGATTGAACCTTTTTGCGCAAACAACTCTTCGATTGATATGGTAGGCCGGTTCTCACGCAATCAAGCTCCATAAGCCGAGACCTGCGCTACCTTGTCCAGGTGAGTTTTAGGTAGATGCTTCTCTTGATGCCAACGAGCGGGCCTGGATCGCCTCCAAATTCCGGATGTGAAGGCCGCAATAGGTTTTGAGCAGCGACAGAGAAATCGAAACCCTTTCCCGGGTGCCATCCCAACCGGACGTCAGCCGTGCTGTTCGGATGAACGTTGTATTCCGGAAGCTCGCTTGAATAGTGGTATATCTGATCGAATTCGATGTGTTTCGGCAAGTTGATCAGCGATTGAAAACTCACAACATGGCTTGGGCTTGAGCCCATGTAACTACTGAGCAGATTGCCAACATCCGTGAATCCTGGTTTGTCCTTCAGGTCCATATGCAGGAACGAATACGAGCCACGAACCCGCCACCAGCGTGTAATATCCCAACTCGGAGCGATCTCGGTTCCAACCGTGCGTCCCTCGATCGCGTTGGCATAGGGCACGACGATGAGAAGATCCACCGGGGGAGGATTGAAGGACTCAGCAAGCGAGAGAGGCCCATAGCCCTGCAGATCGTTATAGACGTTGTAAAAGCTGCTGAAATCCAGGTATACGTGATTGCTGACCTGCGAACGATATCCGCCTTCATAGGCGACCAGTTTCTCTGCCTTCAGCTTGGGATCACCTGTGATCTGAAAAAAGATCGGGGGGGGCGGCGTTGCCTGTATCACGATAAGGAACTGGACATCCTGGTCGACGCGCGACGGTGTTCTTACGGCGCGCGTTGCCGCAAGCCAAAATGACTGACGCTTTGTGGGCGACCAGAGCAATCGCACGCTGGGCTGGTAGTCAAAGCCGCTGAAATTGTTGTGCTCCAGTTTGGTCCCTGCAGTGAGCACAAGCTTGTCGCGAACGAGTTGCAGCTCATACTGCGCGAATCCGCTGTAGATGCTGTCTGTCTGCTTGGCAGGCAGAAAGTTCACGCCCTCTGATGTCTGAATGAAATTGCTTGGGCTCACCCGTACACCCAGGCCCCAGGTCAATTCGTCACTGCTACGCACGCGCGCATGTTGAATGAAGTCGACATCGAACGTATCGCGCGTCTCGCCGAGCTCAAGGTCCTGTCTGTTGGTCCGGTCGAAGTAGGCCTGGATTTGCAGGTCAGATCCTTCCCCTGTCTTGTGCTGCCACCGCGCCAGCAGATTGCCGCCGGAGACCGGCGACTTGTCTTCCACTTGCTCCTCTGCGATCGGAGAAAACGAGGCAATCTGCAAACTTTCTCCGCTCTCTCCGCGATAAACGTCGCCCTGCACCGTGAAGCTATCCTTCTCGCCGCTCTTCCAGTCAGTGCGGAAGCCTATCTGTCCCATTCGCCAGTCATCGAAATTGTCGTGGTCCGGATGGTATTCTGGTCCGCGCATCGCGCCCATGCTATAGATGCGGTAATTGAATCCTCCCTTTGTCGAGCCGCCGTATCGTATGTCGCCAGTACCTTGGTCGACATTTCCACCTCCCAATGTAGTCGAGACTCCATGGGTGTCCTCGGCACTCTTGGTAATGATGTTGATAACCCCGTTGACCGCATTTGCTCCCCAAATTGTGCCGCCCGGGCCGCGGATTACCTCGATACGCTCCACATCCTCAAGCATGACGTTCTGCGCGTCCCAGTACACTCCCGAAAAGAGCGGGGAGTATACGCTGCGGCCATCGATCAAAACCAACAAGTTCTTTGAGAATTGCCCGGCAAACCCTCGAATCGCCACCGACCAATGGTCCGCATCAATGCGCGCGACCTCCACACCGGGAGCCAGGCGCAGCGCCTCAGGAATGCTCGTGGCGCCGGAACGCCGAATGTCATCCTCGGTAATGACATATACTGCCGCAGGTATTTTCAGGAGTTGCTGGGGATCCTTCGATACCGTGGTCACCTCAACATTGCCAAGTTGTTCCAAGCTGAGTTGATTCAAATCCGGAGTGGGCTTCTGGTCCGGGGAAGGGTCCAGTGCATGCAGACTTGGCGATGATCCTGCGAGTGCCCAGAGGCACGTAATCGCGCCCAAGGCAAGCCTGGACCAATGAAAGAACTCGCAGCGGCAGCGCAAATGGGTCCGCGTCCTAGTGGCCAAATGCGACCTCTGTTCCCTCTAGGCGTGGCGTCGCCGTAACGAGTACTTCGAGTTCGTCGATCAGTGCGTTGTCCCACCACCCTCGCCTGGCTTCTTCCCGCATGGTGGCGATGGCAACATCATGAGGTAAAGCGGCTCGGTAGGACCGGTCGGTGATCAGAGCATCGTAGACGTCAGTGATTTGAAGAATGCGCGCCGTCAGCGGGATTTTGTCGCCTTTGAGCCCGTCCGGATAGCCGGAGCCGTCCAGTTTTTCGTGATGATACCGAATGATTGGCAGCACGAGACGGAAAGATTTCAGCGGTGCACATATTCTCTCGCCTACGACGGGGTGCTTTTTCATAACTGCCCACTCTTCCGCTGTCAGCGGGCCCTTTTTCACGAGAATGTGCTCCGCCACGCCTATCTTGCCAATATCGTGTACAACTCCTGCGCGCCGCAGCGCCACGCAATGATCTTGAGGCACGCCGAGGCGGTTTCCAAGAGCTACGGAGTACTCAGACAAACGGTCGCAGTGTCCCTTCGTATAGGGATCCTTCGCTTCAATACTCAGCGCAAGACTGAACAATACCGCTTCGGCATTTTCCAACTCATCGGTGAATTCCTTAAGGCGCAAGAGTGATCGGACGCGCGCCAGTAGTTCCTCTTTGTTCACTGGCTTGCTCAGGAAGTCGTCCGCGCCACACTGGATTCCTTCAATGCGCTCGTTGACGCTCTTGAGCCCGGTAACCAGAACCACCGGTGTAAAGAACGTCTCTTGTCGAGACTTGATGGAAAAGCACACTTCAAAACCAGTCTTGCCGGGCATCATCACATCGAGCAAGGCCAGATCGATTTGCTTTTCGCGAATCACACGAAGCGCCTGGATCCCATCCGAGGCGCAGATCACGCGATATCCTTCCGCGCTCAGAATTTCGGAGAGCAAGTCGCGATTCATCTCGTTATCATCCGCCACAAGAATAGTGGACTTCCACGAAGCTGAGCTAAACATGTGTCCTCAATCGGGTGGAATCATCGAACACTAGCCACGAGTAAACCTGGTGCCTGCTACTCTCACTGTCCAAGCCAAACAAAACGCGGTGCTTTTGATTTCGCTCTTGGCGAGATTTGCGTCTGTTTGGGACGTAGCTCTCGCAAGCCTCAGTCTCCGCCAGTGCATTCACCCCGTCAATGACTAATTCAGGCCAATCAGGCACACTAGTAATCTTTTTTGTCAACTAGATAAGTAATAAGGATTGTCTAAACTTAGGGATGCCCTGTTTGGATAACTGCATCAAGGAGCCAGAGTGTAAAAAAGTCGTTCTGGCGCTTCTCCGAACGCATCTTCTTATATTCCTTCGGCGTCACGAACCTTTTGCCGGCGTGCGGACCCTTCCTTTGTCTGTGCTCATTCGGCGTCTCTGCGTTTGCCGCGCGGGGGATGAAGCCGCCGACCGTATCGCCGTGGCGTGTGATCGCCACTGGGGTTTCCGATTCGGGCAGGTAGGCGGCGGGTTGATCCCGGAACTCTCTTATGCCGGCCTGCAGGGCTCCCATTAAGGTGCGGGCCAGGAGCGGCGATTCTCGACCTGACTATCACATCTTGACAATCAAGAGATAGTTGCGATAACCTCCTTTCCGTGAATGAGCAAAATACAGACGTCATCCAGGGGACCCTGGATTTGCTAATCCTGAAGACGCTGAGCCTGGAACCCATGCACGGGTTCGGCATCAGCCGCCGGGTTGAACAGGTGTCGCGCGGCGTGTTCAAGGTGAATCCAGGATCGCTTCTAACCGCTCTACAGCGCCTGGAGCGAGCCGGCTGGCTTGACTCCGAGTGGCGCAACACCGAGAATTCACGCCGCGCGAAGTTCTACGCACTCACGCGTGCAGGCCGTAAGCAACTGGAAGCTGAAACGGCGGACTGGAATCGTCGCGCCGCGGCCGTAGCGCGTTTACTCCGGCATGGAGTGTAGAGATGGCATTCTGGCGCCAGCTCACACGGGGCCTTGAAGGTCTGCTCCATCGATCCAACCGCGATGCGGAGATCGATGATGAGCTTCAGCACTACTTTGAGGAAGCCGTAGAAGCGCAAAGGCAGCGCGGACTGACAGAAGAAGAGGCTCGCCGGGCAGCGCGACTGGAGTTCGGCAGTACGCAGGTTGCCGCAGAGCGGGTGCGCTCTTGCGGATGGGAAAACTCGGTACGAACGTTTCTGTCCGATCTGCACTATGCCGGCCGCCAGCTGCGCAGGAATCCGGGCTTCACGGTCGTCTGCGTCGTGACGCTCGCACTGGGCATAGGCGCCAGCACTGCAATCTTCAGCGCCGTCAATCCGATTCTTTTCAAACCTCTTCCTTATCCTCACCCAGACCGCATTCTGATGATCTGGAATACATCTCAGGGCGATCGCTCCGAGATGGCTTATGGCACCTGGCGCGAGCTTGCACAAAGAAGCCGTTCGCTTGACGCCACGGCAATTTTTGAACCGTGGCAGCCGGCGATGACTGGCGGTGAGGAACCGAAGCGCCTTGACGGTGAAAGCGTGAGTGCCGGCTTTTTCCGAGTTCTGGGAGCGGCTCCCGCGTTCGGTCGCGACTTTCGCACTTCTGACGAAGGCCCGCTTGGTCGGAAGATTGTCATCCTCAGCAACAAACTCTCGCAGCGGCTCTTTGATGGAGACCAGGGATCGTTGGGCCATACGCTCAAGCTCGATGGCGATCTCTATACAGTTATCGGGGTAATGCCGCGCGGTTTTCACGACGTGCTTTCCCCTTCCGCTGAACTTTGGACGCCGGACCAATATGATGTCTCGGAAATCAATCGCGAATTTGAGACACGAGAGTGGGGAAATCATCTGCATATGGTGGGACGGCTCAGAGCGGGGGTTACCGTTGCTCAGGCAGCGCAGGAACTGAACCAGATCGCACGCAATCCGTGGCCGCAGTTTCCAAGGCCGCGCTGGGCAGCGCTGGATGGAGGCATGATTGTCGATTCCCTGCAGGGCGAAATCGTCCGCGGAGTGAAACCTGCACTGCTGGCGGTTTTTGGGGCTGTGTTGATCGTCCTGCTGATTGCCTGCGTAAACGTCGCGAATCTTTTGATTGCGCGGGGCGCAAGTCGAGTGGGCGAGTTTGCCGTGCGAGGCGCGCTGGGAGCATCCAGGGTGCGCATCGTGCGCCAACTGGTGACGGAAAGCATGCTGCTCTCGTGCGTGGGAGGTGCGCTGGGCATCGCGGTTGCGTGGGCGGGCGTGCACGGGATTGTCGCTCTCAGTCCCCCACAGTTGCCGCGCCTTGATGCGATTGTGTTTGATCGCGCCGCGTTCCTTTTCGGATTTGCGCTTGTCGTACTCATTGGCCTGATAGCCGGCCTTTTCCCCGCGCTCCAGATCTCGCGAAATGATTTGCAGCCGGGACTGCAACTGGCCTCGCACCGCGTAGCCGGCAAACATTTTTGGATGCAGCGCGCGCTTGCTATTGCCGAAATCGCCATGGCGCTTGTTCTTCTTGTGAGTACAGGGCTGCTGCTGCGAAGCATGCAACGCCTGCTTTCTGTCAGGCCGGGATTGAATCCGTCCCATCTGCTGACGATGCAGGTTGTCACTTCGGGACACAGATTTGACGACTTCGCCTCCGACCCCGGCGGTGGTGATCATGCTCGCCGCGAGTTTTTTGAGCAGGCTTTGGAGGCAGTGCGGAGAGTGCCGGGCGTCGAGAGTGCGGCTTTCACCAGTCTGTTGCCGCTTAGCGGCGACTCCGCCGTGGAGGGTTCCTACGGAGCGCAGTTTTCCGATGAGGATGCGGACGGCGGCCACAGCGTGTTTCGTTACGCGGTGAGTCCGGGCTACTGCCGGACGATGGGAATCCCGATAATCCGTGGCCGTTTTCTCGATGAGCACGATATCGCCGGAGCGCCGCAGGCCGCGCTCATCAGTGAATCGCTGGCCAGGCGACACTTCGGAGATCGGAATCCCATCGGCAGCCGGCTGCACCTGGGCCCGAGAAATCGCCCGTGGTACACGGTGGTTGGGGTTGTTGGGGATGTCAAGCAGACTTCGCTTTCCATGAATCAGGAAGATGCGGTTTATTTGACCACCGCACAGTCCTGGTTTGCCGATGATGCACTATCCTTTGTCATCCGCACGCGTGGAAACGCTGCCGGCCTCGCCTCGGAAGTGACGTCAGCCATCTGGTCAGTCGACAAAAATCAGCCCATTGTGCGCGTTGCGACAATGGATCGGCTGATGGCAGTGATGGAAGCGCAGCGGCGATTCATCCTGATTCTTTTTGGGGCCTTTGGAGTGGTGGCCCTGCTGCTTGCTGCCATCGGGTTGTACGGAGTTCTCTCCGGCAGCATTGCGGAGCGGATGCATGAAATGGGTGTTCGCATGGCGCTGGGAGCATCGCGAGGCGATATTCTGGCTCTCGCGTTTGGCAGCGGGATGAGATTGACTGCATGGGGCATTGCGCTGGGGGCGTGCGGAGCGCTTGCTGCCAGCCGGGGAATTGCTTCGCTGCTTTTCGGCACCTCATCGCTCGACCCGGTCTCCTGGCTTGGCATGGTGGCGCTGCTGGCCGCCGTGGCTGCATTGGCGTGTTGGGTTCCCGCACGTCGCGGTGCTGGCGCTGATCCGGCGCGGATACTCCGGTCGGAGTAATGGCCAGTGTTATCCGGGTCTGCCGGCAGCGGGTCCAATCCGCAGTCTCTTGAATCAATCTGGTTTTTTTCTGCTGAGCAAACGGCGGGGAGTTGAATCATCACAGGCGCGGAAGGTGCGCGGGAGAAGTCTCCGCCCGCGCGGGCAATGCTCGAAGATCGGCTGCGAGTGGGCAGCCCGTGCAGCGGGCAATGCGACCGCAGTGGGCTTTGCCGACCGCGACGGTGAGGGCATGGAACTCGTTGTAAAGCGACGCGCGCTCCGATTGTGCATCCGTGGAGAAGGCAGCGCGGGTGAGCTGAACAAGAGCATCATAACCGGCTCGATTGCGCGCTGGAGCGGGAACAAGGAGCTGGTGGCGCTCGGCGATGCGGCGGAGATATTCGTCGGCAACAGGAACCGTGTGGCCAAGAGCGTAGAGGAGAATGGCGTCGGCGGTTTCCTGGCCGACGCCGGGAAGCGCAAGCAGGCGGCTGCGCAACGCGGGCGTGGGAGTGGCCGCAAGGCGGCTGAGCGAGCCGGAGAATTCCTGGTCGAGCATGGCGACGAAGGCCTTGAGCGCGGGCGCCTTGCGTGAGAGAAAGCCAGAGGGGCGGATGAGCTGCTGGAGGCGGCTAAGCGGAAGTGCGCGAAACCCGGAAAGGCTGAGCGCGCGGGCATTGCGGAGATTGGCGAGGGAGCGCTCGACGGATTTCCAGGCGGTGTTCTGCGTGAGGTAAGCGCCAAGGATGACCTGAAAACGAGCGCGCGCGGGCCACCAGTGCTGCGGTCCGTAGGCGGCGAAGAGTGCATCGTGCATGCCGCGGAGGCGCTGTGCGGGCCAGAGGTGCTGGCGGCGCGTCATGAGGAAGGCTCCCGCGATGGAGGGGATTGAAGCTGGAACTTCCACTCGAGGATGCGCGCGCGGCCGGCTGCGGCTTCCGCCTGGGGGATGTGCCCGGCGGCTTGCAGCGAGATGGAAAGAGCGGTGTGCGCAAGCGGGTCGTCTGGCGTGAGCACGGTGAGGGCGAGTGCCGCGGCAATGGACTCCTCAAGCCGGCCGCAGTCGCGCAGGGCGCGGACAAGGCCGTGATGGGCCTCGACGCAGGCTGAGTCTGCGGCGATGGCCTGACCGAATGCGAGCGCGGCTTCCGCAGGCTCTCCCTGGGCAAGGTGGCTTAGGCCGCTTTCGCAAAGTGAAGCTGCGCGGAGCGTGTCAGTGTCATTCACGGCTATGAAAAGGATAACGACTGTGGCTGCGAGAGCAAGAGGGCGGCGCGGTTAATTGCCGGCTGTGGGGAAGCGGGCAAGGAGTTGCCGGCGCACGCGGTCCAGCAGCGGGCCCCAATCAGAGAGCGTGGACTGGCGGAAGAGGCGCGCGGAGGGATACCAGGGAGAGTCTTCGCGGTCGCGCATCCAGCGCCAATCGGGCACGGCGGGAAGTAGCAGCCACACCGGGCGGCCCAGCGCGCCGGCCAGATGCGCGACGGAGGTGTCGACGGCGAGCAGAAGGTCAAGGTGCGCGAGCATGGCGGCGGTGTCTGCGAGGTCAGCGAGATGCGGCGCGAAGTTTGTGATGCGCGACTGAAAGCGGCCGAAGTCCGGCGGCTGCGTGCCGGGCAGCGTGATTTGCAGGGAAAAGAAATGGAAGCCGGGGAGATCGAGAATGGGTGCCAGAGTCTCAAAGGGAATGGAGCGGAGATGGTCTCTGCGGTGCCTGGGGTTGCCGCGCCACACAAGGCCGATGCGTGGCCCGGAGGCAGGCCAGGGGAACTGCTCCGCGGCCTGGGCAGCAGCAGCCGGCACGGTGAGATAAGGGATGGGGCCGGGAAGATCTTCAAGCGTGATGCCGAGTGCGAGAGGAAGACTCATCAGCGGACACTGGAATGCATAGTCAGAGAGATTCTGCCCGTCCGCGGTGAGAGCGGCGATGCCGGGAAGCGATTCGGCGAGACGGCGCAGGCCGGATGGAACGTCGAGCAGCACGGTGCCGCCGGCGGCCTGCACCAGAGGAACAAAACGAAGAAACTGGATGGAGTCGCCGAGGCCCTGCTCAGAGTGCAGCAGGATCCGCGCGCCGTGCAGCGGCTCTCCTTTCCACAGCGGACCGGGAAAGTGGCGCGGGCGCTCAGTGCGCTGCCAGCGGGTTTCATGCTCCTGCCAGCCCTGGCGCAAGTCGCCGTGAAGCAGCAGGGCGAGCGCGCGGTTCCATTTGGCTCCAACGTGCGTGGGGTCGGCTGCGAGGGCGCGGTTGAGGGTCTCCATGGCGCGATCATGCTGGCCAAGGTCTGAGTAGGCGGCGCCGAGATTATTGAGCAGCGGAGCCCAGTTGGGCTTCAGGCGGTCGGATTGATGAAAGTGTTCCATCGCATCGTCTATCCTGCCGCGTTCCAGCAGAAAGATGCCGAGATTGCTGTGGGCTTCCGCAAGCAGGGGGTCGAGACGGACGGCGTGCTGGAGGGCGGCGAGCGACTCGTCATGACGCCCGAGGTCCTTCAAGGCGAGGCCGAGATTGCTGTGGTGGGAGGCGTTGCCGGGATCGATGCGAATGGCGCGATGATAGAGGGCGACGGAGGCTTCCACGCGTCCGGTGGCGTAAAGGATGCGGCCAAGGAGGTTGAGGCACTCAGGATGCTGAACGTCGCGGGCGAGCAGCTTGAGGCAGAGCTGCTCGGCCTCGGCGAGGTCGCCCTTCTCAAAGGCGTTGCGGGCAAGGCCCATGAGACCGCGTACCAGTGCGGACTCGTCCTCTGCCGTGGATACCGGCCGTCGACGAAGGTGGGAAGGATGGCGCGCGCTCATTCCGAGCGCAGGGCATGCACGTTGCGGACCACGGCTTTGGCGGGGCATTAAAGCTTTCCAAAGCTGGTGTCGCAAGGAAAAAAGCGGGCGTGCCGGTGAGTAGGATAAAGGGAAGGCGGACTGTCCGTGGAAGGCCCGCGGAAGGGCTCGCGGACGGGTCCGCCGGATGCGTTTGCCGAGGGAGCGACGAGATGAAGAGCCACACGGAATATCTGGTGTTCGAGACCAGGATGCGGCGCGAGATGGTGCACATCACCGACGAGGTGGAGGCGGTTGTGGAGCGGAGCGGCGTGCAGGACGGGCTGTGCTTTGTCTCTCCGATGCATATTACCGCGGCGGTGTATGTGAACGACCTCGAGAGCGGACTGATCGAGGACATCGGCAAATGGCTGGAGGAACTGGCTCCGGCGCGGCCTGACTACAAGCACCACCAGACGGGCGAGGACAACGGCGACGCACACTTGAAGTCGCTGCTGCTGCACCACGAGACGACGCTGCCGGTAACGCGCGGGCGGCTTGACCTGGGAACCTGGCAGCGGGTGTTCTATGCGGAGTTTGACGGGCAACGGCGCAAACGGGTGATTGTCAAGGTGCTGGGCGTAGAGTAGCGCGGGCTATCGGGGGTGCGCGGGCGAGGGCTTGGGGATTGCCTCGCCGTCCGTGATGCGCCGCCACTGGCCGTCACTGGACTGCGCCTTCGGGCTCTGCCTGGAATCCGGTTCCCTGGAATCCGGCTGCCCGGAGAAGTTGTATTCAAGACGCGGCATCACCACGAGATCGACGCGGCGATTCATGGCACGGCCCGCGGCGGTGTTGTTGCTGGCCACCGGATGGTACTGCGCGTAGCCGGCGGCGGAGAGATGCTCGGGGGCGATGGCGTGGATCTGCAGAAAGAGCCGCGCAATGCCGGTGGCGCGAGCCGTCGAGAGCTCCCAGTTGGAGTTGAACTGGGCTGTGTGGATGGGCACGTTGTCGGTGTGGCCTTCAATGCGCACGTCATACGGGGTTTTGCCCAGGGATTGGGCGATTTCCCGCAGCGTGCTCAGGGTTCCGGGGCGTGGATCGGCTGAGCCGGATTGGAAGAATCCTGCTTCGCGCAGGCTGATGACAAGGCCCTCGCGGCCCATGTGGATGTCCACGGAGTGAGCGGCGATTTGCCCGGCAAGGGACTGCTGAAGCTTCTCCTGGAGCTTTTGCAGGTGTTGGCGAATCTCGGGCGGCGCAACCATTTCCTCGGCGACCACGATGCTCATGGGCGGGGCGGCGGGGTTTGCGCCCGCGTCAGAGTGCGAGTGGCGCGTGGGGTGGAGTGCGGCGCCGGGAAAAAGGCCGAGGGACTGGAAGGCGGCGCTGATGGCTGCCGAAATTTCAACCTGCTTGGCCTCGTCGGCCTTGGCAAAGGCGTAAAGCACCACGAAGAACGCGAAGAGCAGCGTGATGAAGTCCGCGTAGGAGACCAGCCAGCGCTCGTGGCTTACGCGATGGCGATGGGAGCGGCGGCTCATGCGGCACGGTCCGTGGGCCTGCGATTGGGATGCTGGAGGAATCCGGAGAGCTTGACCTCCAGCATGTGGGGATTCATGCCTTCGAGTATGGAGACAACGCCTTCCAGCATCATCTCGCGCCTCTGCTGGTCCTCCTGCAACTGCAAGCGCATTTTTCCGGCGAAGGGAAGAAAGAAGAGGTTGGCGGCGGCCACGCCATAGATGGTGGCCACAAAGGCAACGGCGATGCCGCGACCGACCTCGGAGATGTTGTCAAGATGCTGCATCACCTGGATGAGGCCGAGCACCGCGCCCAGGATGCCGATGGTGGGCGAAAATCCACCCGCCGATTCAAAAACTGACGGCAGACGATCCTCGAGGTCCGCGGCCGAGTCCAGGCAGACCTGCATGATTTTGCGCAGCTCGTTGGGTTCGGTGCCGTCCACGGCGAGCATCAGCGACTGGCGCAGAAACGGGTCCTGGATGGAATCAAGATCGCCATCAAGCGAGACGACGCCGTTACGCCGGGCCTTGTTGGCAAAGCCGATAAGCGTTTGAATGAGCTGGTCGTTCTGCTTGCGCGGTGCGGCAAAGATGTGGGTGAGGCGGCGAAAGGCGGAGAGAACCGTGGGCAGCGGAAACTGCAGCAGAACCGCGCCCATGGTGCCTCCAAAGACGATCAGGGCCGCTGTGGGCTGCAGAATCTGGCCGATATTTCCGCCTTCAATGAGGAGGCCTGCGAGAATGCCCGCAATGGCCACCACCACTCCGATGACGCTCCCCTTGTCCATGAATGCCTTCTCCTCGCGAGCGGCGGTTCGCCCCGTAGTCTTGTTCATCGTTCCAGAGAGATGGCGCCGTGGGGCTCCGGGCCGGCAGGGCCGGGGTCTTCAGGGTGGTCAAGGCTGGCGAGCGAAACCACGCGCTGCAAATCGCTGAGCGAGGGCAGGCGGCGCGCAACCGTGGCCAGCAGCCGGGCGCGGTAAGCCAGAACCCGCTCCACCACTTCCGCCGGTTCCTCGCGCACAATAAGCTTTTCGCCGTTGATGAGGGTGAGCATGGTATCCGGTGAGGCCTCTGCTGTCTTGATGAGGTCACTGTTTAAAACCATGGGGCTGCCGTTCAGGCGGGTGAGCTCGATCATGGCGCAGGACTCCTTCCGAGCTATCTATCGGCAAGGATTAGGAAAGGATGAAGAAGAATCGACGAAAGCGGAGAAAAGTGTCCCCGTGGGGACATATGACCTAAGTGCATAAAGTCAGGCGTACTTTTGGCCGAAAGATTGGCCATACGCGGCAGAACGAATCCGGCAGCAGCAACCCAGGGGGAATGCGTGGGGGAGGCGACGGAGCGGGGGGCCGCAGACAGGAACAAAAAAGGAGAAACCCATGTCCCTGGGTGTATTGAACAACCTCTCCGCGTTGTATGCGGCAAACAACCTGAGCAACACCAACAACAGCCTGACGAAGGTGCTGCAACAGCTTTCTTCGGGTTCGCGCATCAACTCCGGCGCCGATGACGCGGCTGGACTTTCCCTGGTCAACGGCCTGCAGGCCAACTCGACGGCGCTGACGCAGTCCGTAACCAACGCCACTGAAGGCGTGGGCCTTCTGCAGGTGGCCGATGGATCTCTCTCGCAAGTGACGAACCTGCTCAACCGGGCCGTGACGCTGGCTACCGAAGCCTCGAACGGCACCCTCAACAGCTCGCAGTTGACGGCCGCCAACCAGGAGTATCAGTCAATCCTGGACGAAATCAGCAACATTGGCGCAACCACCACCTACAACGGCAACAAGGTGTTCACGGGCACGGCGGTGAACATCTACACCGGCGACTCCACCTCCACGGGCGGATCGACCGATGCTTTGACGATCAGCGCGCTTTCCAGCAGCAACGTCGGCGACACGAGCGGCACGCTGAGCTACTCGGCGCAGACGATCTCCTACTCGGCCAGCGCGGGCTCTAACCTCAGCTCGACCGGCCTCACCAGCCAGACCAACGCGCAGACCGCCCTGACCGACATCAATGCGGCCATCACCAACGTGGCGGCCCAGGATGGCTACGTCGGCTCACAGATCAACACCCTGAACGCCGTGAGCCAGGTGGAAGCGACGCAGCAGCAGAACATCGCATCTGCGCAGAACGCGGTGCAGGCAACCGACTACGCGCAGGCTTCGTCGAATCTGTCGAAGTACGAGATCCTGAGCCAGACCGGCATCTCGGCCCTGGCGCAGGCCAACAGCGTGCAGCAGGAAGTGACCAAGCTGCTGCAGTAACCGCAGAGGGCGCGCTCTGGCCAGTCACGGCAGAACGCAAAAACCTGAAGGGCGTCCCAAGGGGCGCCCTTCAATCCTGAGCGCTTGTGGCGGGCTGAGTGCTTGTGGCGGGCTGCCGCCATGAGTCTTTTCCAATCCACACAATTCCCGGTTGGCCGGCCGGGTACCTGAAAAAGGCCTTAGAGGAGACGATGGGCACGGTTGGAATCAGTTTTGGTTCGCCGACGAGCGGCACGGGCTTTGACGTCAGCGCGACGGTTGCAACAATTATCAGCAACCTGAGGAACGTGGAGACGCCGTGGAACAACCAGCTTACTTCTCTGCAAAGCCAGGATGCAGTGCTGTCAAACCTGGGAACGATGTTTTCGAATCTTTCCAATGACCTGAGCCAACTCACGGAGTTTCAGGGCGTGCTTGCCCAGAAAACCGGATCGAGCTCGGACACCAATGTGCTGGAACTCACGTCGGCTTCGCCTGCGGCGGTTGCCGGGACGCACACCGTGGTGGTGAACAATCTGGCGCAGACCTCAAGCGGCTATCTCGACGCGATTTCGAGCGCGAGCGACACCCTCTCCGGCTCTGTGACGATTCAGGTGGGCAGCGGAACCGCGCAGACGGTTACGCTGGACTCAACCGACAACACACTTTCCGGATTGGCGTCGGCGATTAATGCGGCGGGCATTGGAGTGACGGCGAGCGTGCTGACGGACTCGGCCGGATCGCGGTTGAGTGTGGTCTCGGGAACTTCCGGCGCAAGCGGCAACCTGACCGTGAGCTCGTCGATTGTGGATGCGACGAATGCCAACACGGCGCTGAACTACAACGCAGCAGCGGCGGGCAAGGATGCCTCGCTCACCGTCGACGGCGTAAACCTGACGAGCTCGACCAATGTGGTGACCAACCTTATTCCCGGCGTGACCTTTCAACTGCTGAGCCCGAGCGCGGCCGGCTCGCAGGTGCAGGTGGTCATCGGCAACTACAACACCGGCGTGGAAAGCGCCGTTGCCTCTTTTGTCACGGACTACAATTCGCTCATCTCCGCGATGAATACACAGCAGGGCTACGACAGCAGCGGCAAACCGGAGCCGTTGTTCGGCTCGCCAACCATCTCGCTGCTGCAACAGGAGCTGCTCTCCGGCCTGAACTCCGAGAATCCCGGCGGCTATCTGGATTCGATTGCGAACTCGAGCGACACGCTTTCCGGCTCCATCACGATTCAGGTGGGCAGCGGAACCGCGCAGACCATCACCCTTGACTCGACCGACAACACGCTCTCCGGGCTGGCCTCGGCAATCAACGCGGCCAATATCGGCGTCACCGCCAGTCTTTCCACAAGCACCACGGGGACGCGGCTGCTGCTGAACTCGGATACGACGGGGTCAGGTGGAAAGGTTACAGTGAGCTCTGCGCTGACCGATGCCACAACCTCCACGGCGATCAACTACAACGCCAACAGCTCTGACCTGCAATCGCTCACCGGGCTGGGCATCAGCGTCGGTAATGACGGGTCTCTTTCACTGGATGCAACCACGCTGGATTCCCTGCTGAATACGGATTTCAGCGGCGTGGTGGGCTTCTTTCAGGATGCGAACAGTTGGGGGATGAACTTTACCAGTGTGCTGTCGAATGCGGGGACTGCGTCCTCCACCGGCGTGTTGAAGCTGGCCGGCAATGCCAACAGCACGGCGGAGTCAAACCTGAATGCAAACGTTTCGCGGGAAGAGATCTTCATCTCGACCCAGCAGAAGCTGCTGACGGAGCAGTTGAACAGCGCCAACGAGATATTGCAGGCCATACCGACGCAGTTGAATAGCGTGAACGAGATTTATGCGGCGATCAGCGGATACCAGGGAAACAAAAACGGCTAAGGAGCCGTGCCAAGGAGCGGGCGAAGATGGGAATTTACCAGGAGCATGTATTGGAGGGCGCCTCGGCGGTGGACCTTGTGGTGGCGCTTTACGACGGGATCATCCGCTTCCTTTCCGTGGCTGCCGATGCAGCGGATCGCGGCAACGTGACCGGCCGCCGTGCGGCGGTGAAGCGTTCCCTGGACATCATCATCCACTTGCAGGCGCGGCTGCGGATGGATGTTGGCGGCAAGCCCGCGCAGGCGCTCAGCGAATTCTATGCGTCCATTTTCGCGCAGATTCTGCAGGCCTCGCAGTCCGCATCACGGCCAAAGTTTGAGCACGCAATTGCGTGCGTGCGGAATGTGCGCGATGCGTGGAAGCAGGTGGCGCGGGAGACCGAGGCCGGAATGATGAACGAAGCGCGCGAGTCGTGGCCTGCGCCGCAAACGCGCACCTCCAATCCTTTCGAGTATGAGAAGGAAATGGCGGAAGTGGGGAGCTGGACGGCCTGAAGTTCAGCCGGCAACGGTGAGCTCTTCTTCGAGTTGCTGCTTCTGGTAGAGGCTGGCGTAGTAGCCGTCGAGCGCGAGAAGCTCCTCGTGGCGGCCAATCTCGACAATGCGGCCGTGATTGAGAACCGCGATGCGGTCGGCGTGGCGCACGGTCGAGACACGGTGCGAGATAAGAATGGTGGTGGCCGTCGCAGTGTAATTGCGCAGGCCGCTCAGGATGCGCTCCTCGGTGTAGGTGTCCACGCTGGCCAAAGCGTCATCAAGAATCAAAATAGGCGGACGGCGCAGCAGGGCGCGCGCAATGGCGGAGCGCTGCTTTTGGCCGCCGGAGAGCGTAAGCCCGCGCTCGCCGACCATGGTTTCAAATCCCTGGGGAAATTCTTCAAATTCACTGCGAATGTGCGCGGCGTCCGTGGCCTCAATCATCTCCTCGGGGCTGGCCTGCTGCGCGCCGAAGAGGAGGTTTTCGCGAATGGTTTCGCTGAAGAGGAAGGTCTCCTGCGGAACCATGCCGATGTTGCGCCGCAGCACGGCAAGCGGATAATCGCGGACGGGGCGGCCGTCGATCAGCAGCGCGCCGTCGGCTGCGTCATAGAGCCGCGGGATGAGATTGACGAGCGTGGTTTTGCCGCTGCCGGTGGGGCCGACGATGGCCAGGCTCGAGCCGGCGGGGATGTGCAGGTTGACGTCGTGCAGGACTGGGGTATCGCCGTAAGCGAAGTTGAGGTGGCGAAAGTCGATTGCGCCCTGCAGCACGGTGTCCGGGGTGATTGCGGGATTGGCAGTGCGGTCGTCGATGGCGGGCTCGGCCATGAGCAACTCATGGATGCGCTTCAGCGAGGCTGTTCCCCGCTGGAAAAGATTGACGACCCAACCCACGGCGATGATGGGCCAGATGAGCTGGATCATGTAGATATTGAAGGCAACGAAATCGCCGGGGCTGAGGCGGTGCGCCAGAACCAGATGGCCGCCAACCAGCAGTGTAATGACCATGGAGACGCCGAGGATGAACTCGAGCGTGGGCCACAGCATGCCCATCAGCTGCACCAGGCGCAGCGCGCGCGCGATGTACTTTGAGTTGGACTGCTCGAAGATGCGTATTTGCGACTCTTCACGGGCGAAGGCGCGAACCAGGCGCGCGCCGGAGTAGTTCTCCTGGGCCTGGGCTGAAATCTCAGAGAAGCTTTCCTGGATGCGCTCGAAGCGCTCGTGAATTCTGCTGCCGAGATACTGGACGAGTATCGAGGCCAGGGGCATGGGCGCCAGCGCCACGAGAGTGAGCCACGGGCTGTAATGGTAGAGATAAAAAACCGCGCCGACGGAGAAGAAGACGGTGTTGGCGCTGTACATCAGGGCCGGCCCCAGGAGCATGCGCACGGCGTTCAGGTCGTTGGTGGTGCGGGCCATGATGTCGCCGGTGCGGAAGTTCTGATAGAACGATGCGTCCTGCAGCTCCAGCCGGCGAAAGAGATCGTTGCGGATGTCGAATTCGATTTTGCGCGAGATGCCGATGAGCACCCAGCGCTGCACGTAAAGGAAGATGCCCTTGCCGACAGAGATGGCGATGAGCAGGCCGGCGAAGAAGAGGATCTGATTGTGCGTGATGCCCTTGTCGATCTTGTCGATGGCCATGCCCAGCACGCGCGGAAACTGGACCGAGAAGGCATTGGTGGCAATGCAGGCCACGAGACCCCAGAGGTATCCCCAGCGATAGCGGCGCATGTAGCTGAAGAGCGGCCCAAGGTCGCGAAGCATACGCCTATTTTACGGGTTTTTGCGCGGGCGTGTTGTGGAGCCCGCGATCGAGGGGCTAGGTGGGCGTGCGCAGCAGCAGATAGCCGCCGGTGAGGCCGAAGAGGATGTCGGGCGACCAGGCGGCGAGCGCAGCGGGCAGGTAATTGACGCTGCCCATGGCGCCAAACCAGCTATCGACGAACCAGTAAGCCAGGGCGACCATGATGGCGACGGCAATGCCGGTAAGCGAGCCGCGGCGGCCCATGGAGAGCGCAAAGGGAATGGCGAGAATGGCCATGACAATGGCGACCAGCGGATAGGCGAGCTTGTGCCACAGGGCGACGCGGAGCCGCATGGTGTCAAATCCGCCCTGGCGCAGATCGCCGATGTAGCGCTGGAGTTGGCCGAAGTTCATTTCCTGCGATTGCAGACTTTCTTTTTTAAAGTAGGTGTTCTGCTCGTGAATCTCAGGAAAAGTGCTGCGGCTGAATGCGTGGAAGTCGACCTGCGAGGCGCCCTGGAAATCGCGCACCCAGCCGTTCTGGAAGACCCATCCGCCGGTATTTGAATCCCAATAAACGCGTGAGGCAAAGATGCGGCGCGTGAGCGAGAACGTGACGGGGTTGAACTCGAAAATGGAGAGGTTGGCGAACTCGTTGCTGTCAGGATCGAAGAACTGGTAGTAGAAGATGCGGCCGTTCTCGCCGCGGTCCGGGTGGCCGAAGATCCATTTCTGCTCAGGATGGAGGAAGGTTTGCGGCGGGCGGCCTTTGATGACGTTGTGCAGCGCCTCCTGGCGTCGATTGGCCTGCGGCAGGTAGAACTCGTCAAAGAGGAAGAGGCTGACGGAGAGGATGGCGGCAATGGAGACGATGGGAATCACGAGGCGGTAGAGGCTGATGCCGGTGGCCTTCATGGCCACGATTTCGCTGTTGCGGTTGAGGACTCCGAACGTGACGAGGACGGCGATGAGCACCGCCAGAGGGGCGATCTGGTAAAGCATGCTGGGGGTCAGGTTGATGAGGTATTCGCCGACAGTGAGCAGGGAGATGTGATTGCGGAGGATGTCTCCCACAAGCTCAAAGAACGTGAAGATGAGCATGAGAAGGACGAAGCCAATGAGCACGAGCAGAAAGGTGCCAAGGAACTCGCGGACAACGTACTCGTCAAGGATGCGCGGGAATGTGCCCCGGGCAGTGGCGCGTGCAGTGCGCGGCTGCAGGCGGCCGAAGAGGCCGCTGCCGTGCGTGCCGTTGGGTTGCTGCGCGGGCTTGATGCTGGGCATGCGCGCAATCCAGCGGGAGAGCGCATTCAGCACGCGGCCGCCGGTGGCCATTTGCCACAGAAGAAAGAGTCCAACCGTCGTGAAGACGAGGTTGGCGAGCCAGACCGCAAGGAAGGGGGAAAGCCTGCCCTGGCGGCCGAGCGCGACTCCGACATACGAGAGGACGTAATAAAGGATGACGAGAAGCAGCGTGAGGACAAAGCCGGAGCTCTTTCCGCCGCGCCGCGAGGCAACGCCAAGCGGTACGCCGACCAGCATGAGAACGAGACAGGCAACCGGATAGGAGAAGCGGGATTGTAGCTCGAGAAGGAAACGGCGTGGGTCAGGTCCGCGGGTGCGCTGGAGCAGCGCGTCGAAAGGCAGGGCGTAAATGGCTGTGTCGAGCCGGCCGAGGTGAATGTCGCTTTGCGCGCCGAGGGTGAGGGGAAGATCAGTGCTGCGGAAGGTGGAGATGGTGTACTGCTGCGGGTTGCCGGCGGCGGTTTCATGGCGGGAGCCGTCGCGCAGGCGCATGAGAAGCTCCTGTGAAGAGTCGGAGGCGACAACGGCGGAAGCGGCGGTGGTGATTTTGGGATCGGCGGGGTCGCTCACGTCTGCCATAAAGACGCGGTCCCAGTTGGAGGCGCCGGTGCCGCCGCGGACGTTCTGTACATAGAGGACAAAGTTGCGAAAATCTTCATAGAAGACGCGCGGCTGGATTTCGTAGGAAGCCTGCGAAGTCTCCAGGTAATGCTGCATGTCGAGGATGGCCTGGTTGGCGCGGGGCGCGACATACAGTGAGTTGACGAGGCCCAGCAGGGTTCCGCCGATGGCCACGATGGAGCCGACGCGGATGAAATAACCAATGCCGAGCCCGGAGGCGCGCATGGCGATGATTTCGCTGTCGGCGGCAAGGCGGCCAAGGCCCAGCAGCAGGCCGACGAGCACGGCCATGGGGATGGTGACCTTGAAGGTGTTGGGCAGCATGAAGAGAAAAATTTCGCCCACGCTGGTCCATGTGGAGCTGTTGCGCACCACCATTTCAAGAATGTGCGGAAGGTCGCGCATGAACAGCACGAAGGTGAAGATGACGCATCCGATGAGCGTGTGGGAGAGCGTTTCGCCGAGGATGTAGCGGGTCAGGATGCGCACGGAATGCCCTGCGGCTAGTGTATCTTGTGGCGGGTCTTTATTTGGTACGAAGGCCGCGGTGAGGACGCCAGCGGCGAAGACGAAGGCTGTTGAAAAGCACGCTGACGGAGCTGAGCGCCATGGCTGCGGCGGCCACCCACGGCGTCAGCAGGATGTGGAAGGTGGGGTAAAGCATGCCGGCGGCGATGGGAATGCCCAGAAGATTGTATCCGGCGGCCCAGGTAAGGTTTTGCTGCATCACGCGCAGGGTGGAGCGGGAAAGGTCAAGCGCGGCGGGAATGGCGGAAGGCTGCGCGCGCAGCAGGAGCACATCGCCGGCTTCCTGGGCGAGGTCCGCGCCGGTGCCCATGGCAAGGCCCGCATCGGCCTGGGCAAGCGCGCCGGCGTCGTTGATTCCGTCACCAACCATGGCCACGCGAAGGCCCTGGTGCTGAAGCGCCCGGATGCGGGCCAGCTTGGCGGAAGGGTCAAGACCGGCTTCCACCTCATGGATACCGGCCTGGTTGGCGATGGGCGCTGCTGCGGCCTGTGAGTCGCCGGTGAGCATCAGCACGCGAAGGCCCGCGCGGCGCAGTGCAAGCACGGCATTGGGCGCGTCGGGGCGCAGAGCATCGCGCGCGTCGAATGCGCCGATGCACTGGTTGTCGAGGGCGATCCAGAGGCGCGTGAAGCCGGGTTTTGCAGGCGGCACGCGGTCAGAGATCTGGCCGAAGTGCTCGCGGAAGAGCGCATCGTTGCCCATCACCAGGTTGTAGTCCTCCACGCGCGCGGTAAGGCCGCGGCCGGGCAGGATGTGCACATCCTCGGCGGGCTGCCAGGTGATTTTGCGCGCGCGGGCCTCGTCCACGATTGCATGGGCGAGGGGGTGATTGGATTGCTCTTCAGCGGCCGCGGCAAAGCGCAGCAGATCGTCCTCGTCATATCCTGAGAGCGCATGGATGGCGGCAAGAACCGGGTGGCCGACCGTGAGTGTGCCTGTTTTATCAAGAACAACCACGTCAAGATGGGCAAGGCGCTCGAGGGCCTCGCCGCCCTTGAAAAGCACGCCGAGCTGCGCGCCGCGGCCGACGGCGACGGTGAGCGCGGCGGGTACGGCCAGGCCCATGGCGCAGGGACAGGCGATGACGAGGACGGATACGGTGGCGGCCAGCGACATCTGGAGCGAATGCGTGGTGAGCATCCAGAAGAGGAAGGTGACGGCGGCGGCGGCCATCACGCAGGGAACAAAGATGGCGCTGGTGCGGTCCGCGAGCCTCTCCATCGGCGCGCGTGAACCCTGCGCCTGCTGCACCATGCGCGTGATTTGCGCCAGAACGGTATCCTCGCCGAGCGAGGTGGCGGTGCAGAGCACGGCTCCGTCGTAATTGAGCGAGCCGGCAAGCACCCGGCCGCCTGCTTCGCGCGCCAGAGGCGTGGACTCGCCGGTAAGCATGGATTCATCGACCGTGGTCTTGCCGTCAAGGATGTTGGCGTCCACCGGGAAGCGCTCACCGGGAAGAACAAGGACCGTGTCGCCGGGCTGAATCTCTTCGAGCGGAACGACGATTTGCTCACCGTTGCGGACCAGGCGCGCCGTGGCAGGCCGCAGACGCGAGAGCGAGTCGAGCGCGGCCAGGGCGCGGCGCTTGGCGCGCGTCTCAAGCACCTTGCCGAGAAGCATAAAGCCCAGAATGAGCAGAACGGCATCGAAGTAAACCTGGCGGCCGGGCGCGGGGTCGAGCGTCGCGTAGGCAGAGTAGACATAGGCCACGCCGGTGCCCAGCGTCACAAGGGTGTTCATGTTGGTGACGGCGTGAAAGATTCCGCGAATGGCGCTCGCGTAAATTCCGCGGGCGGCCCAGAGAAGCAGAACAGTGGTAAGCAGCAGCAGCGACCAGCGGAGCATGTCGGCTGGAACCGCGTAGAGCGCGGGAATGGCGCGCATCAGGAATGTGTCCACCGGGCCCATGTGGGCGCCGAGGGGCATGGCCAGCAGCATGGCAAGCGCGCCGGCAACAATGGTCACCGTGGCCTTGGCGGCGTTATCGCTGGCGGCACGATCGGTTTCAGTTTCGGAATCGGACTGGCCGGGGCGCGGCAGCACGGCATCGTAGCCGGCGGAGCGGATGGATTCAATCAGCGTTTCGGGCGGCGCAATGGATGGATCGAAGACAATGCTGGCGCGATGGGCCATCAGATCGACGCGCGCCGACTCAACGCCCTCGGTGGAGCGCAAAGCCTGCTCGACGTGGTGCTGGCACGCCGCGCAGCTCATGCCCAGCACGGGCAGAGTGAGCGATTCTTTGGTCGATTCGGCCATTCGGTCGGTTATTGCGCCAGCCGTGCGGAGTAACCGGCCTTGGCCAGTGCCGCGATGGCCTGATCGATGGATGTGGGATCTTCAGGCGCATTGAGCCGCGCCGCACCCAGTCGCACTTCCTCCACCTTCAGGCCCTGGGCGCTCAGCGCCTGCGTAACCCGGTTGATGCAGGAGCCGCAGTGCATTCCGTCGATCTGCAGCGTGAATTCAGCCATCCCCAACCTCCTCTTCGTCTTTGATGATACCCCTATACAATCCGGTGCAAAGCACGTATACCTCTTCGGTAACCGGAGAGGTTCCAAGTATTTGACGGGGGAGCGTCCAATAGATTGGATGGAGAGTACGGAGAGGAAAATGAAGAGGGAATATCCTGAGGCGCCGCGGGTCGGCGTGGGTGCGGTGGTGGTGCAAAGCGGCCGCATTTTGCTGGTGCGCCGCGGGCAGGAGCCGTTGAAGGGCCGGTGGTCGATTCCCGGCGGACTGCTGGAGCTGGGAGAGGCGCTTGAGGACGGCGTGGTGCGCGAAGTGCGGGAGGAGACCGGGCTGGAAGTCGAGCCGGTGGAACTGGTTGAGCTGCTGGACCGGATCCACCGCGAGGAGACGCAGCAAGGAACAAGGATTCGCTACCACTACGTGATTGCGGATTACCTGTGTCGTGCGACCGGCGGAGAGCTGCGAGCATCTTCAGACGCGGAGGAGGTGCGCTGGGTGGAACGGGCGGAGTGGAACAGCCACGGCGCGCTGGCGCTGGAACCGATTACCACGCGCGTGATGGAAGCGGCGTGGCAGCGGGCGCAGGTGCTGGAGAACAAGGAGGGCCGATGAAGCGGGCGCTGAAATGGACGGCAGCGGGGGTGCTGGTTTTGCTCCTCGGCACAGGTGTGTTTTTTTGGAAACGTCCGGTGGAGGCGTATCAAAAGCTGGCTCAAGCGCAACTGTTTCTGGAAGGCGCATCGAGCCGGACGACCAGCGTTGAAGGGATGCGCGTTCACTACTACGTGATGGGGAAGGTGAAGGGCCCGGTGGTGGTGCTGGTGCATGGGCTGGGGGGCCGGTCAGAGGACTGGGCGAATCTTGCGCCGTTTCTTGTGAAGGCCGGGTTCCGCGTGTATATGCCGGATTTGCCGGGCTACGGGCAAAGCGAAAAGCCGGCGAATTTTTCTTACTCGGTGCGGGGCGAAGCCGGCGTGGTGGTGGGCTTTCTTGGGGCAATGGGGCTCAAGCAGGTGGACCTGGGCGGATGGTCGATGGGCGGCTGGATTGTGCAGCTTGTGGCGGCCGAGCACCCTGAGCGCGTGAAGCGGCTCATGCTGTTTGACAGCGCCGGATTGTCCGTTCAACCAAAGTGGGATACCAATGTTTTTACGCCGCAGAATGAGGCGCAGGTGAATGAGCTGAATGCGCTGCTCACGCCCAATCCGCCAAAGGTTCCGCACTTTGTGGCAAAAGATATTCTGCGCGCCTCCCGGCAGGATGGATGGGTGATTCAGAGAGCAATGGCCGCGATGCTGACCGGCAACGACACCACCAATGCAATGCTGCCCAGGCTGGCGATGCCGGTGCTGCTGATCTGGGGACAGAAGGACGAGATTACGCCGGTTGAGCAGGGGGAGACGATTCATCGGCTGATTCCGCAGTCGGAGCTCGACGTGATTCCAGGCTGCGGACACCTGGCGCCGCGCCAGTGCACCAGGCAGATTGGTCCGGACGTGGTGGGTTTTCTTCAGCAGTGATGCGCAAAAAAAGCAAAGGCCGCCGGAAAGCGGCCCTCGCCTGTGACCCTTGCTTCTGAATGTCGCGCGCGTAAAGCAAAACCAGCCTCGGTGTATCCCGGAGCCGATCCTCTCAAGTCGACGCGACCCGGGGCCCCCAACGACAGGTCTTCGTCGTTGGGGTGGGACCATCAGGAAGCGGCGACCCGGCGAGGTCCTCAAAGGGACACAGAAGGCTGGTTTTTGCTCTATACGCCGATGACCGCGCAGAGCTCCTTCACGGCCGCGGCGCTTTTCTTAAGCGCGGCGTCCTCCTCGGGTGTGAGCTTGATTTCGACAATCTGCTCCAGGCCGGCGGAGCCCAGCTTGCAGGGCACGCCGATGTAGTAGCCCTCGATGCCGTACTCCCCCTGGAGATAGGCCGCGCAGGGCAGGATTTTTTTCTTGTCTTTCAGGATGGCCTCCACCATCTCAGTGGCCGCCGCGGAAGGCGCATAGAAGGCGCTGCCGGTTTTCAGGTGCTTGACGATCTCCGCGCCGCCGTCCCGTGTGCGCTGGACAAGCTGCTCCAGGCGGTCGGGCGCGATGAGCTCAGTGATGGGAATTCCGGCGACGGTGGAGTAGCGCGGCAGAGGCACCATGGTGTCTCCGTGGCCGCCCAGGACGAAGGCGTTCACGTTCTCAACGCTCACCTTGAGCTCGTCCGCGATGAAGGTGCGGAAGCGGGCTGAATCCAGCACGCCGGCCATGCCGATGACGCGCTCACGGTTGAAGCCGGCCTGGCGAAAGGCGGTCTGCGCCATGGCGTCCAGCGGGTTCGAGACGATGATGAGGATGCTCTCCGGCGACTGCGCAACCACTTTCTGCACCACATCCGACATGATTTTGAAGTTGGTGTGCAACAGGTCGTCGCGGCTCATCCCCGGCTTGCGCGGAATGCCCGCGGTGATGACGACAATGTCAGAGTTGGCCGTGGCCGCATAGTCATTGGAGCCTTCGCAGTGGACATCGCGTTTCTCAATGGGCATGGCTTCCAGCAGGTCCAGCGCCTTGCCCTGCGGAATGCCTTCCACCACGTCGATAAGGACAACATCCGCCAGTTCCTTGGCGGCAATCCAGTGTGCGGCAGTGGCGCCCACGTTGCCTGCGCCAACAATACTTACTTTTTTTCTCATGAATGCTCTCTCCGCCGGGAATAAGGCCCCGGAAACTGTTCCGTGTCACATGTTGCCGATGATGTGGGTGGCGAACTGGCTGGTGCCCACCTTGGTTGCGCCGGTAAGCTGCCGCTCGAAGTCATAGGTGACGAACTTCTGCTGGATGGTCTTCGCCATCGCGTTTTCAATGAGCGAGGCGGCTTCCTTCCAGCCGAGAAACTCGAGCATCATGACGCCGGAGAGGATGACCGAGCCGGGATTGATGACGTCCTTGTCCGCATATTTCGGCGCGGTGCCGTGCGTGGCCTCAAAGACCGCGAAGCCGTCGCCGATGTTGGCGCCGGGCGCGATGCCCAGGCCGCCCACCTGCGCGGCTGCCGCGTCAGAGATGTAGTCGCCGTTGAGGTTGGAGGTGGCCAGAATGCTGTAGTCCGACGGGCGGATGATGATCTGCTGAAAGATGGAGTCGGCGATGCGGTCGTTGACGAGGATCTTCGACTTCCACGCGCCGTTGCCGTGGGATTTGCCGATGGAGTCCAGCGTCTGGCGAACCTCTTTCACCACGGACTCGCGAAATTCCGGTGAGCCGAATTCGAGGCCGGGCTCAATCAGTGCGGCGTTCTGCTCCACGGTCAGGCCGGGATTCGATTCCACATTGCCAAGAATCCAGCTTTCGCGCTCGGTGACCGTCTGGTCGCGGAACTCCTCGGTGGCCACCTCGTAGCCCCACTCGCGGAAGGCGCCCTCAGTGAACTTCTGGATGTTGCCCTTGTGGACGAGGGTGACGGTCTTGCGGCCGATCTCAAGTGCGTGGCGGAGCGCGTAGCGCACCAGGCGCTTGGTGGCGAAGATGGAGATGGGCTTGATGCCGACGCCGGAGTCGGTGCGGATCTTCTTCTTGGTTTTGGACAGGAGGTCATCGTTCAGGAAGCTGATGAGGCGGGCGGCGTCCGGCGAGCCCTGCTTGAACTCGACGCCGGAGTACACATCCTCGGTATTCTCGCGGAAGATGACGATGTTGACCTTCTCAGGATGCTTCACCGGGCTGGGCACGCCCTGGTAGTACTTCACCGGGCGGACGCACGCGTAGAGATCGAGAATCTGGCGCAGCGCCACATTGAGCGAGCGGATGCCCCCGCCCACGGGCGTGGTGAGCGGCCCCTTTATCGAGACGCGAAGATCGCGCGCCGCGGCCACGGAGTCATCCGGCAGCCAGGTCTTGAACTGGCGGAAGGCCTTTTCGCCGGCGAAGATCTCGAACCATTTGATGCTGCGCTTGCCGCCGTAGGCCTTTTCCACGGCCGCGTTGAAGACGCGCTGCGATGCCTTCCAGATGTCGCGGCCGGTGCCGTCGCCCTCAATGAAAGGAATAATTGGGTTATCAGGAATTTGATATTGGCCGTCTGTGTATTGGATGGGCTGGCCGTCTTTGGGCAACTCCAGCCCGTTATAGGAGGTCTGCATGAGTTCTCTGGCGCCTTTCAAAGGAAAACAATTCCAGAAAAAGGGTACCAGTTGGCGATTCAGGCAGGCAATTGAGGGGGCGCGAGCGGTCTCACCAGTTGCGGCGCTGTCGCAGGCCGTCGTCGTTGAAGCGGGGAATGCCGAAGTGGCCGCGGAGATGGAGCAGATCGACCGGGTTGATGTTGCCGGCGATGGTGATGAGGGTGAGGGTTTGCGGCGTTTCAGCCATCACCACGGCGCCGCGCACATTGGTCCCGTCCAGCACCACCCAGACATCGGTGGTCTGGTCGCGCACGGGGCCGCCGCGGTCGGTGGACGTGACCACATGCTTCCAGCCGCGCACGTGATAGGCGGCGCGGAGGGCGCCGACGGCATCCTCATCGGGAATGCCGCCAGCTCCGAAGCGGAGAAAGTGAACGCTCACGCCGTCGAGCTTGTTGAGGACGCGGCGGTCCTCGCCCTCTCCCTCCGGCATCAGGCCGGCGGCGACCTCGAGCAGCGTGCGGTCAAGCGTGAAGCTGGTTTTGACCGCGGCCTGCGCGGTAAGCGCCTCGAGAGCCGGTGGAGTCCACTCCAGCGGCACGGGGGAGAGCTGCGGCGGAACGTAGTTCTCCGGCGGCAGCGGTTGGGCCTGCTCTCCGGAAGGTTGCTGGCCGTAGGTATAAGGGGAGGGCTTTTCCGGGCTCTGCTGGGCGGGCTGCCGGGCGGGCTGCCGGGCGGGCTGCCGGTCGGGCTGCTGGACGGGCTGCTGGGCGGCGGCCGCACAAGCCAGGCCTGCGCACAGCGCAGCAAGGGCGAAAGGGGAGGATCGTCTCATCTCTGATTGAAACCGGCGCGGAAAGAAAAGTTACGCAGGAATTTTCCGGCTGGAAATGTCCGGCCGGGACCGATGGCGCGGCGGCGTGGCGGCGGCAACTGGGCCTTTAGGCAAATGGGCGGGAATGAGCATGTTGAAAAGTGGGATGAATCTATTTTCAGCGCTGTTTCCCTCCGCCGGAATGCGATACACTCATGCGGGTACAATCAAAAATTCCAGGATCGCCAACTGCACGGAGGACACATAGAAATTGGGAAAAAGCATGGTCCCGAAGAAGCTTTTCTTTACCAAGGGCGTGGGCAAACACAAGGAGCGATTGACCTCATTTGAGCTGGCCCTTCGGGATGCGGGAATCGCGTCACAGAACCTGGTGCGTGTGTCGTCGATTTTCCCGCCGCAGTGCAAGGTGATTCCCCGCAAGGAAGGGTTGAAGTATCTCAACCACGGCGAGGTGGTCTTTGCCGTGATTGCGGAGAACTCCACGCGCGAGCCGCACCGGCTTGTGGTTTCAAGCATTGGCGTGGCCATTCCCGCTGACCGCAATACCTATGGCTATCTCAGCGAGCACCACAGCTTTGGCGAGACTGAAGAGCAGGCAGGCGAGTATGCCGAGGAACTGGCTGCCGAGATGCTGGCCACCACGCTGGATGTTGATTTCGATCCGGACAAGAGCTGGGACGAGAAGAAGGAGATCTACCGGATCTCAAATAAAATTGTGCGCACAAGCAACGTAACGCAGTCGGCCGTGGGCGACCGGCACGGACGCTGGACCACGACGATTGCCGCGGCGGTTTTGATTCTGGAAGAGTAGGGCAAGCGCAGGAGTACAGAGGCCAATCCCGCCGGGCGGGGTTGGCCTTGCTGCATGGGGAAAGGACGGGCGCGGGTGACGGAGCGGCGCAAATACAAGGTAGGGCTGGTGCAGATGCGCATGGGGCCTGACCCGGAGGCCAATCTGGCGGCGGCTGTGCGGCATGTACGCCAGGCGGCGCGGCTGGGCGCGCAGATTGTGTGCCTCCCGGAGCTCTTCCGGGCGCAGTACTTCTGCCAGCGCGAGGATATCCGGCTCTTTGACCTTGCGGAGACCATTCCGGGGCCTTCCACGGCTGAGCTGGGCCAGGTGGCGCGCGAGGCGCGCGTGGTGGTCATTGCATCCCTGTTTGAGCGGCGCGCGGCCGGCCTTTATCACAACACGGCAGTCACGCTTGGCGTGGATGGAGCCGTTGCAAGCGTCTACCGGAAGATGCACATTCCCGACGATCCTCTTTACTACGAGAAGTATTACTTCACGCCGGGGGACCTGGGCTTCAAGGCCGTGGAAACGGAGTTTGGAAAGGTGGGCACGCTGGTCTGCTGGGACCAGTGGTATCCGGAGGGCGCGCGGCTCACGGCGCTCAAGGGGGCCGAGGTGCTGTTTTATCCCACGGCCATTGGCTGGCATCCGGCGGAGAAGGACGAGTTTGGCGCTGCGCAGTACGAAGCGTGGCAGACCATCCAGCGGGCACACGCCATTGCCAATGGCGTTTACGTGGCCGGGGTGAATCGTGTGGGGCACGAGCACGGCGACGTGATGGGCAATCGCGCCGAAGGGCCGGGACTGGAGTTCTGGGGCGGCAGTTTTCTGGCCGATCCCTTCGGCAGGATTGTGGCGCGGGCTTCGCATGACGCCGAGGAGATTCTGATGGGCGAAATTGATCCGGCGCTGCTCGAAGACACGCGGCGCAACTGGCCCTTTTTGCGTGACCGGCGCATCGATGCCTACGGCGAGATCACGCAGCGCTTTCTCGACACCGGCGGAGACGCGAAGTAGCAATGCGCGCCAAGAGACCTGAAGAGACGCCGCGCGCGCTGGGCTATCGCATGCCCGCGGAGTGGGAGCCGCATGAGGCCACCTGGCTGGCCTGGCCGCATAATCGCGAGGATTGGCCGGGAAAATTTGGGCCAATCCCCTGGGTGTTTGCGGAGATTGTGCGCATTCTGGCCGCGCATGAGCGCGTACACATCGTGGTGCAGGACGAAAAGGCGCAGAAACGCGCGGAAGCGATTCTGCGGCGCGCCGGAGCCGGCCTGGGCAAAGTTGCCTTTCACATCTGGCCCACTGATCGCGTGTGGACGCGCGACTCGGGGCCGATCTTTGTGCGCAACCCGGCGGGACAGGTTGCGGTGACGAACTGGCGCTTCAATGCGTGGGCCAAGTATGACGACTGGCGGCGCGATGATCTGTTTCCGGGCCGCGTGGCAAAGCTGCTGAAGGCGCGGGAGTGGGCGCCCCAGGTGCGGCTGGCGAGTGGAAAGCTGCACCGCCTCGTCTTGGAGGGTGGGTCGATTGACGTGAACGGCCAGGGCGCGATGCTCACCACCGAAGAATGCCTGTTGAGCCAGGTGCAGCAGCGGAATCCCGGCGTCGGCCGCGCGCAACTGGAGCAGGCCTTCCGTGAATACCTTGGCGTGGAGCAGGTCATCTGGCTCAACCGTGGCGTGGCGGGCGATGACACGCACGGGCACGTGGACGACATCAGCCGGTTCGTGGGGCCGGAGACGATTGTGGCTGCCGTGGAGCCGGATGTGCGCGACGAAAATCATGCGCCGCTCAAGGAGAATCTTGAGCGGCTGAAGGCGGCGCGGACCAAGGCGGGCAAGTCCTTCGAGATTGTGGAACTGCCGTTGCCAAGGCCCGTGGTATTCCGCGGGCAGCGGCTGCCGGCCAGCTATGCGAATTTTTATGTGGCGAATCGCGTGGTGCTGGTGCCCACCTTTCATGATCCGAAGGACCGCGTGGCACTGAATATTTTGGCAAAAACCTTTCCGAATCGCGAAGTGATTGGGATTCATTCTGTGGACCTAATCTGGGGACTGGGCGCGCTGCACTGCATGACGCAGCAGCAGCCGGCGGCACGCCCGATAGACAAGGACCCGTCCGTGGGGACCCCCATGGCAGTACCATCGAAGGCGAGATGACCGGCCTGCAAGCCATGGAAGCTGCGCTGCATGAAGCGCGTGCCGCCGCCGAAGCGGGCGAGGTGCCCATTGGCGCAGTTGTGCTGCGTGAAGGCATAATTGTGGCGCGGGGCCAGAATCGCGTCCTTCGCGACAACGACCCGACAGCCCACGCTGAAATGGTCGCACTGCGGGAAGCTGCGGCCGCGCTAGGCAACTACCGGCTGAACGGCTGCACGCTCTTCGTCACGCTGGAGCCGTGCGCGATGTGCGCCGGAGCGATGATTCATGCGCGGCTGGACAGGCTGGTCTTTGCGGCGGCGGACCCCAAGGCAGGCGCATGCGGCTCCGTGTTGAGCGTGCTGAATCACGACAAGCTGAACCACCAGATGCAGGTGGAGCAGGGCTTGATGGCCGAGGAAGCGGCCGGGCTGCTGCGGGCGTTTTTTCGTGAGCGGCGCTAGTGGCGGGTCAATGCGCGGATCTTCTCCGCTTCCTGCGGCCACTTGGCGATAAGCTCGTCCGCGGGAGCGTTGCGGTAGTCGTCAAAGTCAAAGCCGGGAGTGACGGTGCAACCCAGCAGGGCCGCTTTGCCTTCTCCCATGAGGCGCGTGCCCTGCCAGACGCCTGCGGGGACGACAAGCTGGACATGATGTCCGGCGGCCAAATCAGGCCCGAGAACGTATGTTGCGGAGCCGCCGCCCGGCAGAAGCTGGAGCATCTCCACCGGGTCGCCGAGATAGAAGTGGAAGATTTCGTCGGAGTTGAGCACGTGCATCTCTGAGAAGGTTCCGGCCTCCAGCAGGTAGTAGATGGCGGTTCCTGCGGGGCGCACGCCGCGGGCCAGATTCACGGCGCTGGCCGAGGTGTAAGTGCGGCGGAAGGACCCGCCCTCAATGGGATGCGGCTCAAGGCCCAGCAGGGCTTTGATTTCGTCGGCGGTCATCGCAGTCGATGGTAGCAGCGCCGGCGCAGTAAAATAGAGCCATGAAGGTGGAAATGTACACGGCGGCCTGGTGCAGGGATTGCCGTGCGGCCAAGCAGTTCCTTGACTCCCACGGGATTGCGTATACCGAGATTAATGTGGATCAGGACGCGGCGGCCTCGGCGGAGCTGGTGCGCCACGTGGGCAAGCGCGCCATTCCGCAACTGGTGATTGATGGCGAGTGGTTCCAGCCCTACAAGCCGGGGAGCGGGCTGCTTTACGACGAGCTGCATCTGAAGTTGCGGATTCCCCGCAATTGACGGATTTTTACCCGTACAATTTAAAGTTGGCGCGGACCGCGAAAAGCGGATCGGCGCAGGAGCGTGCGCTTGATTGAACGCTACACACGCCCGGAGATGGGGCGCATCTGGACCGAAGAGAACAAATACCGCTGCTGGCTGCGCGTGGAGCAGGCGGCAAGCGCGGTGCTGGCCGAGGATGGCGTAATTCCCGCGGCGGCGGCGAAGGCCATTGAGGAGAATGCCGGCTTTCGCGTGGACGACATTCGCGCCATTGAGGCCGAGGTGAAGCACGACGTGATTGCCTTCACCACGGCCGTTGCGCAGAGCCTGAAGGCGCAGGGGCTGGCCGAGGAGTCGCGCTGGCTGCACTACGGGCTCACGTCAAACGACGTTGTTGACACGGCCCAGGCGCTTCAAGTGAAAGAAGCATCCGCGCTGCTTCGCGCCGGGCTGGAGGCGCTGCTGGAGGTGCTGGAGCGGCGGGCGATCGAGTTCAAGCACACGCCCACCATCGGGCGCACGCATGGGATTCACGCCGAGCCTACGACCTTTGGGCTGAAGCTGCTGAACTGGTACTCCGAGATGCGGCGGAATCTTGAGCGCTTTAGCGCGGCGGCCGAAGGCATGCGCGTGGGCAAGCTCTCGGGCGCGGTGGGCGCCTTTGGCCATCTCAAGCCGGAGCATGAAGAGCGCATCTGCGCGCGGCTGGGGCTGGAGCCGGCCGCGGTGGCCACGCAGGTCATTCAGCGCGACCGGCACGCAGCCTACATTGCCACGCTGGCGCTCGTTGGCAGCTCCCTGGACAAGATTGCCGTCGAGGTGCGCCACCTGCAGCGGACTGAGGTGCGCGAGGCGCAGGAGTTTTTTTCAGAGAAACAAAAGGGCTCATCCGCGATGCCCCACAAGAAGAATCCGATAACCAGCGAGCAGATCAGCGGGCTGGCGCGCGTGCTGCGGGGCAATGCGCAGGCGGCGTTTGAGAATGTGCCGCTGTGGCATGAGCGCGATATATCTCATTCCTCTGTCGAGCGGGTGATTTTTCCGGATTCCACAATCCTGGTGGATTATCTGCTGGCAAAGGCGACCGATTTGATTCACCGGCTGCTGGTCTATCCGGAGCGGATGAAGCGGAACCTCGAATCGACGGGCGGGCTGATTTTCAGCGGGCAGTTGCTGCTGGATTTGGCCGAGGCCGGCATGCTGCGCGAGGATGCGTATCGACTGGTTCAGTCGCACGCCATGCGCGCATGGAAGGATGATCTCGTCTTTCGCGACGAGGTCGCGAAGGACAAGGCGATTACCAGCCTGCTGAGCGCGGAAAAGCTCGAAAAGACCTTCGACACCACGCGGCAGTTGGAGAATGTGGACGCGATTTTCAAGAGGGTGTTGGGGGAGTAGACGATTGAAGCCATGAATCTCACAGTCGCAATCACGGGCGCCTCGGGCGCGGTGCTGGGCAGGGAACTGCTGGCGGCGCTGGAAGCCGACGCGCGCGTGGAGATGGTGCATTTTGTGGCCTCTGAGAATGCGCTGCGCGTGATTGCCGAAGAGCTTGGCGTGAGCGGTCGCAATGGTCTGCTGGAGAAGCTGCTGGGCGCGTCGCCGGCAAAAACTGTCCAGCACTCAGACGCGGACATTGGCGCATCGATTGCCAGCGGGAGCTACCCCTCGAACGGGATGATTGTGCTGCCGTGCTCGATGGGGACGCTGGCATCGATTGCCAACGGGCTGGCGGACCGGCTGATTGCGCGGGCGGCGGACGTGACCCTGAAGGAGCGGCGGCCGCTGCTGCTGTGCGTGCGGGAGACGCCCTTCAACCGCATCCATTTGCGCAACATGACGCTGGCCGCCGATGCCGGGGCCACGATATTCCCTGTGATTCCGGCGTTCTACAACAGGCCGCAGGATTCCACCGGGATGGCGCGCCAGTTTGCCTGCCGGGTGCTGGCGCATCTCGGGCTGCCGCAGCCGGGCGCCTATGTGTGGAAGGGTGACGAATAGCGGAAAGCCAAGCAGGGAAAAGGGTTGACACGGGCGCAACTCTCCGTGGATACTGCATAGGATGATAAGTCAGCCGCAGCGCCGGATGGAGGCCATGGCCATGTGCATGTGTAGCTCATGCGGCCCCGTCCGTGCGGCTGAGGATTGGCGAATGCGCTAGGCGCATACCAAGCCAGAAACCAGACGGCCCGGGTCCTTCCAACAGGATTCGGGTTTTTGCTTTTTATGCGGAAGGCGCAATCCCCGGCGCACCGCGGAATCCCAGGCGAATTGCAAACCAAGGAGTTTTTCTCATGTCTGAGACCAAGCAGCACCTTGCCACGCAGGCGGTACACGCCGGCCAAAGCGCGGACCCGGCCACGGGTTCGCGCGCCGTGCCCATTTACCAGACCACCTCTTTCCTCTTCCAGAACGCGGACCATGCCGGGCGGCTCTTCGCGCTGCAGGAGTTCGGCAACATTTACACGCGCATCATGAATCCCACCACGGACGTGCTGGAGAAGCGCGTGGCGGCGCTGGAGGGTGGCGCGGCGGCGTTGGCAACCGCGTCCGGCCAGGCTGCGGAGACGCTGGCGCTGTTGACGCTGGCCTCGGCAGGCGACGAGATTGTCTCCACAACCTCGCTCTACGGCGGCACGTACAACCTTTTCCATTACACCCTGCCGCGGCTGGGCATCACCGTGCGGTTTGTTGACCCGGACGACTTTGACGGGCTGCGCGCGGCCATCAATCTGAAGACCAGGGCGGTCTATGCCGAAACGATTGGCAATCCCAAGCTCGACGTGGTGGACATTGAAAAACTGGCGGCGATTGCGCATGAGGCGGGCCTTCCGCTCATCATCGACAACACGTCGGCCTCGGCCGCGCTGGTGCGGCCCATTGAGCACGGCGCGGATATCGTGCTCAACTCGGCCACCAAGTTTCTCGGCGGCCACGGGACCAGCATTGCAGGCATCATTGTGGATGCGGGCAGGTTTGACTGGACCGCGTCGGGCCGCTTCAAGGAGTTCACTCAGCCGGATCCCTCCTATCACGGTCTTTCCTACGTGCAGGCCTTCGGGCCGCTGGCGTTCATCCTCAAGGCGCGGGTTCAAGGACTGCGCGATACCGGCGCCGCGCTCTCGCCGTTCAATGCGTTTCTCATTTTGCAGGGAATTGAGACGCTGCACCTGCGGATGCAGCGGCACTCAGAGAATGCGCTGGCGGTGGCCAGGCATCTCGAGGCGCATCCCGGCGTGGCATGGGTGAATTATCCGGGTCTCGAGTCGAGTCCCTACCACGCGCGGGCAAAAAAATATCTGCCGCAGGGGCACAGCGCGCTCGTGACCTTCGGCATCAAGGGTGGATTCGATGCGGGCAAGAAGCTGATTGACTCCCTGCAACTTTTCTCGCTGGTGGCGAATATTGGCGATGCAAAGTCGCTGGTCATTCATCCGGCTTCGACCACCCACCAGCAGCTTTCCGTTCAAGAGCAGGCCGGCATGGGCGTAACGCCGGAACTGGTGCGCCTGTCGATCGGCATTGAGGATATCCGCGACATTCTTGCCGATCTCGACCAGGCCATCGAGGCCGCCCTGGGCCAGCCGGCTCAAGGCCGAGCAGCAGCAGCGGGAGTTGCGGCACAATAGGTATGAAGACCATGACCGAACCCGAAACCAGAAGTGAGGCTGCGCCGGCCGGGCCTCGCGTGGTGGAGCCGACGTATGAGGGCGATTTTGTGCTGGATGGCGCTTTCGCTCTCGACAGCGGAGCCATGCTCGCGAGTCCCACGCTGCACTACGCCGTCTATGGGCGGCTGAATGCGGCGCGGGACAACGCGGTGCTGGTCTGCCACGCGCTCTCGGGTTCGGCTCTGGTGGGGTCCTGGTGGCCTGAGGTTTTTGCGCCCGGCGCGGTGCTTTCGCTGGACCACGATTTTGTCATCTGTATCAACCTGCTGGGCTCCTGTTATGGCTCCACGGGACCCGGCAGCGTGAATCCTGAAACCGGGCTGGTCTACGGACCCGATTTTCCCATGGTTTCGATTCGCGACAATGTAAGGGCGCAGGCGCAGCTTCTGGATTCCCTGGGAATCAGGAAGCTGCGTTTGGTTTTGGGCGGTTCCATCGGGGGCATGCAGGCGCTGGAGTGGACCATCCATGACCCGGAGCGCGTCCAGCGGGCGGTGGTCATTGCCGTGGCGCCGCTCAACGCGATGGGGCTGGCGCTCAACCACCTCCAACGCAAGGCCATCCAGAACGACCCCGACTGGGACGGCGGCTACTATCTGCCGCAGCGGACCCCGAAAACGGGCCTGGCGCTGGCCCGCCAGATTGCCATGCTCAGCTACAAGTCAGCCGGGCTCTTCGAGGAGCGCTATGCGCGCAACCCCAACCGGAACGGCGAGGACCCGCTCAAGCTGGATCCGCTGGCCGGCGGCCTCATTGGCGGGCGGTTTGACATTGCCGGCTATCTTGACCACCAGGGAGACCGCTTTGTCGACCGCTTTGACGCGAATGCTTATCTGGCCATTCTGCGCACCATGGACACCTGGGATCCGTTAAGCGGCGGACGCACGCGGCAGGAGGTCTTCGGCCGCATCCGGTCGCAACTGAGCTTTGTGGGCATCAGCTCAGACTGGCTCTTCCCGGCCGAGTGCGTGCGGAGCTTCGTGGAGACAATTCGCGCGGCGGGGGCCAAGGTGGATTACAGGGAGATGACCAGCTCGCATGGCCACGATGCCTTCCTGGCCGAGCAGGCAGAGCTGGTGCGCCTGCTGCAATAAACAGGGATTCCACCGAAAGGTGGGGCACCCATTGGCGTCGCATGGTGTCTAAGCAGATATGCGGTGCGGAGCACAGCGTCGGCGCAAAGTCCTGAGGAAGAGCCGGAAAATGGGCCTGTCCAGGCTCGGCGGCGCGCCTGGGCCCGGTCAGCAGTCCGGCCGGCCGCCCGGCATTGCTGTCCGGGGCTCCCAAGGCGAACATTGCTTGTCACAACGGGCACGGCTTTCTATAATCCTTCCATCATCGCGAAGGAAGCGCCGGGACTATGCTTTGCTGACCCTGGCGTTCGACCATGAAAGCTGCATGGTGGACCCGTTCCTTTCAGCGAGTAAAAAGCGTCATGATCTCCACTTTGGCATCTCCCAGGAGCACTGAATGAAGAAGATTGTTTTGGCATCTGTGTTGGCGTTTGCGGGCTTGGGCCTGTTGATGGCGCCCACTTTGCGTGCGCAGGACCAGCAGATCACGATTAAGGACCCTGCTGAATACAACGCCTATCAGATGGCGATTACCCAAACCGATCCAACGGCCAAGTCCGCGGCTCTGGAAAGCTTTTTGAAGAACTATCCGCAGAGCGTGGTGAAGAACGCCGTGCTGGACATGCTGATGGACACCTACCAGCAGCTTCGCGACGCGGACAAAACCCTCAGCGCGGCCAGCCGTCTGCTGCAGGTGGACCCCAACAACATGAAGGCCATCTACATTTCGGTCTACCTGAAGAAAACGGCCTGCACCAAGTCAGTGAACCCCAAGACAGGCAAGTCCAGTGACACCCAGACCTGCGACGACGCGGCAACGCTGGCCACCAAGGGCCTGGCCGTACCCAAGCCGGCGGGCATTGCGGATGCTGACTGGAAGAAGCAGACCGCGGCCACTTATCCGCTCTTCCACTCGACCATCGCTCTGGATGACGCGGTTTCCAAGGCGGATTACAAGGATGCCATTCAGGAGTATCGCGCTTCCCTCATGCTGCTCACCGATGAACAGTCGAAGACCTCGGGACTGGTCGACACGCTTTCCCTGGCGGATCTTTACACCAAGCCCGCCACCCGCGACCTGGAAAAGGCCGTCTGGTTTTATGCCCGCGTGTGGGACTTTGCGCCGCCGGCCTATAAGGCGCAGATTGAGCCCAAGCTGGAGTACTACTACAAGCAGTATCACGGCGGCGTCGACGGCCTGAACGCCATCAAGCAGAAGGCTGAAGCCACCACATTTCCTCCCGGCGACTTTGCCATTACCAAGGCCCTCACTCCTGCGCAGCAGATTCATCAGTTGCTGGCAACCACGCCTGACCTGTCCACGCTGGCCCTGGCCGACAAGGAAACCGTGCTGGCCATGGGCGAAAAGGACGATGCCGACAAGATGTGGGCCGTGCTGCAGGGCAAGCCCACGCCGGTCCCGGGAACCGTCATCAACTCCGCCGTATCCGCGCTCAAGGTGAAGGTGACCGAAGGCCGCACGCGGACGACGGAACATACGACCGAGTACACGGTGAACCTCACCAATCCATCCACCTGTGACGATGTGACAAAGAACTCCGGCACGGAAGTAAAGGCGCAGGAGACCTACATCACCACAAACGGGGCTCCTGCCGACCTGACCAAGCTTTCGCCGCTCTTTGCGGAAACCGGCCTGGTGCGCAAAATCACCATCGAGGGAATGGCCACGCAGATCAAGATGGCCGTGACCGAGGACGCCAAGTCCTCCACCACGCCTGACTTCATCGTGAACCTGAAAATTCCCACGAGCTGTGCCGATATTCCGGCGGCGGGCTCGGACTTCGGCATTCAGCCGGCGGCGGAGCTGGACGGCACCTACGACACCTACAAGCAGATTCCCGCCGCGGCAAACTCCGTGCAGAGAGCCGAAATTGTGCTGAGCGATGGCGTGGTGCTGCAGCCGGTCAAGAAGAAGCCCACCCCGGTTCACCATCGTCGTGCAGCGGGCCGCGCGCGTTCGCGCTAAAGACGGTTCGCGGAAGGAACAAATCGGGCCGGGAACCATCGTGAACTGGCCCGATTTTCCAACGGAGAAATGCCAGGGCAGCCGCGGCAGGCTGCCCTCTCTTTTTGCGCTGCATTGCGCCGGCAAGCGGGTGTTCAGGCCCGGTGGTACCCTTGAGGACGTGATGACCCGTTGTTTCAGCAGGCTGTGCGTGGCGGCCGTAGTATGCGGCGCGGCAGCCTCTCTTCCAGCGTTTTCACAAGGCAAAGTGGACGCCGGCAAGACCCAGCCCGAAAAGCTCCAGCCCGGCAAAATCCAGGCCGGAAAGACCTGGAATGTACCGCCGCCGTCGTCCTCGTCCCAGCCCTTTTCTGTGAATGTGCACCATTCGCACGCGGTGCGCGCGATTGAGTTTCTGCCGCAGGACCGGATCAGCGCGCAGGACAAGTTGATGGTGGCCGATGCCGAGTCCTCCGTGGCGCAGCGGGCGCACTGGAGCGGCATTTCGCTTCAGGATGGAAGCTGGAGCTATCGGCAGGTTTTGTGCCCGTCATTCCCCGGGCACCTGTTTCTGCGTTACACGCGCAACAACGGCGCGCGCGACGTGACGGTCTTCTCCGTTTCCATTCCGCGCGATGGCCAGCGGGTGCGTATCATTCCAATCCTCAAGCGGAGCTACTCGCTCTTCGCGCCCGCGCCCATCAATGCGCTCACCATTTCGGCCTTCAATCACATTCGCGCGGAAGAGCACGGAGCCGACAACGCGCGCTGGCTTGAGGACGGCTTGTGCTATGCGGCGCTGGCCGGCGCCAATCCGGTGGTGGAATCGCCCTACACGCAGCCAAAGCTGGGCAAACCCGTGCCGGCTGTGAGCGCCGTGCTCACGGCCATGCAAAACGGCGGCGAGGTGATGCGGTTTGCGGATGCGGCCGGCGGCACAAAGCCCGTCGAGTGGGTGCTGACCTTCAGCCGCAAGGGCAGGCTGGTGAAAGTGGCGCATGGGCCCGCGCCGTTGCGGGCAGTGCAACCGGTTCCCGCCAAATCCGCGGTGGCAAAAGCCTGGACGGTGCCGGGTTCTTCTTCCAATTGAGAGGAAGCAGGCGGGCGGGCTTTGCTTACTCGCCCAGCATAATGCGCTGGATGGCGTAGGCGCGGCCGGTTGCGGCGTCACAGGAGACCAGAGCCGCGCAGAGCTTGGGGTTGCCCTTGGCGGCTTCAAACTTGCCGGGCATCCCGGTCAGAAACCTGTGTACCACAATCTCCTTGTCCACGCCGATAACGCTGTCATACGGGCCGCTCATGCCCACGTCGGTCTGGTAGGCGGTGCCGTGCAGCAGAATGCGGTCGTCGGCGGTGGGCACATGCGTGTGCGTGCCCAGCACGGCGGTGGCGCGGCCGTCCAGATGCCAGCCCATGGCCACCTTTTCGCTGGTGGCCTCGGCGTGGAAGTCAACAACAATGACCCTAGCCTTCAACTGCGCGAGCAGGTCGTTGGCCGCGTGGAAAGGGTCGTTGGTGCCGCCCATGAAGACGCGGCCCATCAGGTTCAGCACAGCGTAGTCCACGCCGCTTTGCGTTTTGCCTTCAAACACGCCGTGGCCGGGGAGCCCAGGTGCAAGGTTCGCCGGGCGCAGAATGCGGCGCGGCCGCTCGGTGCCGTCGGCCGGCGCGGATTCAAGATACTCGATCAGCTCGCGCTTGTCCCACACATGGTTGCCGGTGGTCAGCACGTCGGCGCCAAGGTCAAACAGGTCTTCGGCAATTTGCGGCGTCAGGCCAAAGCCCCCGGCGGCATTCTCCGCGTTGATGATGGTGAGTTCGACGTTGTGGGCCTTGCGCAAATGGCCAAGGTGGTCGCGCACAATTCTGCGTCCCGCGCTGCCGAAGACGTCACCGACAAAGAGAATGTTCAAACCGGGCTGCTCCTTCCCTGGGTTGCAATGAAATCAGGACTGCGCTGAACCGGCCGCGGCTTCGCCGGATTCTTCCCCACGCGCCCCGGCGTTCTGTCCCCGGTCGCGCATCAGCGGAAAGAGAATCACGTCGCGAATCGACTTTGAGCCGGTCAGCAGCATGGTCAGGCGATCGACGCCGATGCCTTCGCCCCCGGTGGGTGGAAGGCCGTAGGCCAGCGCGCGCACATAGTCCTCGTCCATCTGGTGGGCTTCGTCGTCGCCGCGGTCGCGCTCGGCAAGCTGCTGCTCAAAGCGCTTGTGCTGCTCCACGGGATCGTTCAGCTCGCTGAAGGCGTTGCCGATTTCAAAGCCGCCAATAAAGAACTCGAAGCGCTCCACGTGCGCGGGGTCGTCGGGCTTGGCTTTCGAGAGCGGCGAAACCTCGGTGGGGTAGTCGTAAATGATGGTGGGCTGCACCAGGAACGGCTCGACGACCGCCTCAAAGAGGTTGTAGATCGACTTGCCGGGCGGCGCGTTCTTCATCGATTCGTAGTAGACGGCGGAGACTGCGCTGTGGATGGTCTTGAGCTCGGCAAGGCGCTCCGGCGGCGTGTGCGCGGTCTCGCAGACCGCCTTTTCAAGCGCATCCATGGCGGCATGCAGCCGCGGCTGGAGTGCCTGCATGCTCTCAAAAATAGCCATCGTGGGCCGCTCGCCGGCTTCTTCCGGCCAGAACTCGAGGATCGCCTCGCGCATCGTCAGCCGCGTCCACTTTGCCAGGTCGATGGCGTGGCCGTTGAACTCGGTCACGGTGGTGCCGTTCACCTCCAATGCCACAAATGCAATCAGCTCTTCGGTGAGCTGCATCAGGTCGTGATAATTCGCATAGGCCTGATAGAACTCGAGCATGGTGAACTCGGGGTTGTGCTGGGTGCTGACGCCCTCATTGCGGAAGTTGCGATTGATTTCGTACACGCGATCGAGCCCGCCCACCACCAGGCGCTTCAGGTAAAGCTCCGGCGCAATGCGCAGAAAGAGATCCTGGTCGAGCGTATTGTGATGCGTGCGGAAAGGCCGCGCATTGGCGCCGCCGGCAATCTGCTGCATCATGGGCGTTTCCACTTCCAGGTAGCCGCGGCTGTCAAAAAACTGGCGCAGCGCGCGCAGCACCCTGGCCCGCTTTACAAAAACTTCGCGGCTCTCAAGGTTGGTGAACAGGTCCACGTAGCGCTGGCGGTAGCGCAGTTCCACGTCGGCCAGACCGTGAAATTTCTCAGGCAGCGCCAGCATGGCCTTGGCAAGAAAGGTGAGCTTCTCCACGTGTACGGTCAGCTCGCCGGTGCGGGTGCGGAAAAGGTAGCCGCGGACGCCGATGTGGTCGCCAAGGTCCAGCAGCTTGTAGAGCGCGAAGCCCTGCTCGCCGACGGCATCCAGACGGACGTAGATCTGCAGCCTCTGGCCCTGCTGCTGCAAAGTGGCAAAGCCCGCCTTGCCCTGTGCGCGGATGGCCATGATGCGGCCGGCGACGGAAACCACGGGGCGTCCACTGTCGAGCTGCTCGGCGGCAGCCTGGTCCCACTGCTGGCGCACCTCCGGCAGGGTGTGCGTGGCGCAGAACTGGTTGGGATAGGCGGCCTGGCCCAGCTTTTCAATCTCCGCCAGTTTTTCCCTGCGCAGCGCAAAAAGATTGCGCTCAAATTCCGATTCGAGCACGATGATTCCTTCCCTGTTGAGGCGTCAAGCCCAAAAGGGAAGTATACCCGCTTGCATGCGCGGCCTGTATGCTTGGAGGGAGTTCCCCATGCCCTATCAACCTCCCATTCCCGAGCCCAGAAAGAAGGACAAAACCACACCCGGTTTGCAGGCTCTGGTGGAGACCGAAAAGCTGACGCAGATTGCCGTTACTCTGCCGGCGGCGGCGCTGGTGGGCTGGCTGGCGGGCGCGTGGCTTGACGCCGAGCTGCACCAGTCCTGGATGGGCGTCACGGGCGTTCTGCTGGGCGGCATTGCGGGGTTGGTGTATGTGATTCGGCTGGCGCAGGCCGCGGGGAAGACCTCCGGGCAGCAGAAGGTTGCGCAGGCCGTGGACCAGAGCGCAGGCCGCGACGCGGACCGCGAAAAAGGCCAGGGGAAGACCGAATGACGGAAGAGAGGCAGCCGAATGCCGGTCCAGAACCGAGACCGGAATCAGGACCGGAACAGCCCGCCAGCGCAGGCGCGGAATTCACCGACAACGATCTTGAGGAAATGCTTCAAAGAGCAATCCGCAACACATTGATTCTAGGCGTGGTTCCGGCCATCATCGTGGCGTTTGCCGCGGGCTGGCGCGATGCGGCAATGCTGGCCAGCGGCGCGGCAATTTCAACGGCCAGCATTTTTGAGTGGCGGCGGCTCACGCGGTTTATCCGGGCGTGCATGGACCAGCAGAAACCCTCGCGGGCGGGCGTCTCGGCGGCGGTGTTTTTTGTGCTGCGGCTGGGCATCTTTGCAGCCGTGATTTATGGTAGCCTGAAGTGTTTCCATGGCTCGGTTTTGGCGTTGTTTTACGGGCTGAGTTTGGCCGTTGCGACCCTTGGCTGGGAGGCGCTGCGCCTGCTGCGGGATTGAGCGCCGAGGCCGCTTGGAAAACGGAAGGTTTGTTGAGGCTGCATGCAAGAGCAACTTGGAATTACACATCTGCTGAATCACCTCTTTGGCGGTGCTGCGGCCTGGGTCATGCACCTGGTCGGCGTGCCGGCAATTCCGGCAGCGGCCATCGATAACACCTTTGCGCTGGAATTGCTGGTGGCGGCCGGGCTGATCGTTTTTTTCGTCGTTGTGCGGCTCTCGCTCTCCGTCGAGAAACCGAACCCGGTGCAGCAGCTTGCCGAGCTCATTCACGAGTTCACCGGCAACCAGGGTGAGCAGGTCATCGGCCATCGGCATGAGCAGTTTCAGGCATTCGTCACCTGCGTGCTCCTCTTCATCCTGTTCAACAATTTCGGCGGGCTGTTTCCGCACATTGAGACGCCCACCAGCAGGCCAATCGTTCCCCTGGGCATTGCATCGCTCACATTTATCTACTACAACTTTCACGGCCTGCGCGAACACGGACTGCTGGGCTACCTCAAGCAGTTTTGCGGGCCGGTGTGGTGGCTTGCTCCGTTCATCTTCATCGTCGAGGTGATTTCGCACTTTGCGCGCGTCATGTCGCTCACGATTCGACTTTATGCCAACATGCTGGCCAGCGACCTGCTCATACTGATTTCCTTTTCCATTTTCCCTCTCGCGATACCTGTGGTTTTCCTGGGGCTGCACTTCGCCGTGGCGCTTGTGCAGGCCTACGTCTTTATGCTGCTGACCATGATTTATCTTTCGCTCGCCGTCTCGCACGAGCACTAGCCAGAGATTGTGCCGGGCCGCGGGCGGCTCGGCGGAAACAGGATTCCGCCGGAGAGCGCGTCTGCTCCGGACCAACGGTGAGCCGCAAGTGTGAGGGGGCCGGTACGGTGAGCCTCAACCACCCACTGGCGGCAAATTCAAGTGGCGCTGGAGAAACAATGCAGAAACTTCAATCCATCTTTATCGCGCTGGCGGCGCTGTGCTTCGCCATTCCGGCATTTGCTGACGGCGGCTCGGCAGTCATGAATCTTGCGCCCGTGGGCGTCGGCCTGGGCATGGGCCTGGCGGCCGGGCTTTGCGGCCTGGGCCAGGGACGCGCCGTCGGCAGCACCACGGAAGCACTGGCGCGCAACCCCGGAACGCGGCCCGCGCTCATGACCTTCATGGTCATCGGTCTCGCCTTCATTGAGTCGCTCACGCTGTTTACCTTCGCCATGATCATCATCAAGATCAAGTAGGCGAAGAACCGTTTCAAGCATGCGGCCCTGCCCACGCGGCGGGGCCGTTTTGCATCTTCAGGCGGATTCAGCGCTCTTCAATCTGCATTGCCGGAGGATCGTCGCACAGCATGTGGATGGCCTGGACATAGCTCAGTCCGGCGGGAACGGGGGCAAAGCCGGACTCCTCTTCGAGCGTGTCAAAATTCTTCGACTTGAAAAAAATCCGGCCGGTCATCTGCATCTGGAAGCGCACCACGCGCCACTGCCCGTCGCCCACTTCGGCCTGGTCAATGGATATCCAGCCGCCCTTGTCCAGCCGCCCCAGGATGCCCCAGCCGATATTCACGTCCTTTTTGAGATGGCCTTTGAGGCGCACCACGCGGCCCTGGACGGGATCAATCCACACTTCACCGGCCATGGCGGTGAGCACCTCTGTCTCCAGATCCGGCGGTTCATAGGCCGGATTGGGCGAGAAGCTGAAGCGGTCAAGCTGCCCATGCGGCCCATCCTCCGTTCCCGCGTACTGGTAGTTGAAGGCAAGGGGAAGCGCGCGCAGAACCTTGAGGGCGCGCTGCGCGTCGGCATCCTCGCGCTGCTTGCGGCTGCGCTGGCTGTCGGGATTTCTGAGCAGAGTGTTGAGGCGGGCCTGCTCATGCTGCTCGTCGAGAGAGGACAGCGGCCTGCCGTTGATCGAAAGCAGGCGGGCCACGGCGCCCTGGCGGGTTTCAATAATGGCCTTGGTGGTGGTCAGGCGCGGACTGGATTTGTGCAGGACATAGCGCATTGGATGCGAGGGATCGCGCGCGTTGCTCAACTCGGCGGCCAGCGCGCGGTCCACCAGTGAGGAATCCGCCTGCGCAGAAGCGTAGGCCGTCGTCGCAGCCGGCAGCGGCGCGAGGTTCAGGAGCAGTAGGATGCTGAGCAGCTTCGAGTGCCTAGCCATGATTCCGGTTGTGCGCTTCTCCGTCCCAATGCATATTTCCATTAGACGCCAGCCGGATGCCCGGGTTGCCGGAATTGAAGGGAGTGGCCAAGGTTTCGTATAGTTCGGGCAGGGCCCCTGGCGCTTTTTCGGCAATGCCCTGGACGGGATGTGTTGCGGCGGCCGCACCTCTGTTGTTTTAGGGCGCGGCAGGCTCTCACCAAACCCGCCAGAGGCGCGGAAAGATGCCGGAACCATGGCCCCGGAAGGAACAGTGACGCATGGCAACGGAAAATGGTCAGGCCCGGATCGGCAAGACGGTGGTGATTCGCGGCGAGGTGAAGGGCAATGAGGACTTGATTGTGGATGGCCGCCTGGAAGGCACCGTAAGCCTTGCGGAGAGCCGATTGACGATTGGTCCCAACGCGAATGTGGCAGCCGACCTGACGGCCAAGGATGTACTCATTCAGGGCCGCGTGCACGGCAACATTGTGGCCACGGGCCGCGTGGAGCTGCGCGCCGGCAGCGTGGTGGAAGGCGACGTAAAAGCTCTGCGGCTGGCCGTCGAAGACAATGCCGTCTTCCGGGGCAAGGTGGATTTGACCCAGGGCGCGCGCGGCCACGAGAGCGGCTCAGGGGCAGCGAGCTAAAAGCCCAGGGCAGGGAACCCGGCCGCGGCAAGGCTTTGGACTGCGCCGCGCCGGCAGCCCCCGCGAGCCCTGCAACCGGCAGCGTGGCGCGCCGGCCATGCGGGCTTTTTCCGCTGCGTCAGTGCTGGGCCGGGCATGCTGGGCCGGGCTCGCTGAACCGGGCATGCTGGTCCGGGCACGCCGGTCCGGGCAAAGGAATGGAACGTGCTTCGTCGCTTGTTTGACAAAAAAACGGAAGGTGATGCGGCTCACGCCAGTCATGGGCTCAGCGGGCCGCGTGTGCCGCGCCACTCCGGCGGCTGGGCGGCGCTGCGCAAGCGGTTGCAGGCTGAGCCGGGCCTGCGCGTCATCGATGTGGGCCAGACCTCGCCCTCCAATATCAACTACCTCACCAGCCTCGGCCACAGCATTTATATGGCTGACCTGGTCACGGATGGCTGCAAGGGCCAATGGCAAAAAGGCGAGGACGAGGAAGGCGCGCCGATTTGGGATGTGGAAGGATTCCTGGCCCAGTCGCTCGAGTTTTCCGGGCGCATGTTTGATGTCGTCCTGCTCTGGACGGCGCTCGATTACTTGCCCGAGGCGTTTGTGGAGCCCGTGGTGGGGCGGCTGCACGGCGCCATGAATACCGGCGGACAGGTGCTGGCCTTTTTCCACACGCGGCGTCAGGGCGAAGAGACCGCGAACTGCCGCTTCCACATCACCGAGGGCGACGATGTGGAGATGCAGCGGGCGGAGGCCTTTCCCATCCAGCGCGCCTTCACCAATCGCAGCATTGAAAAGCTCTTCGCAAAGTGGTCGGGCTTTCGGCAGTTTCTGGCCAAGGACAGCGTTTCTGAAGTGATCATCACGCGCTGACAGGCATGCGCACAGCCCGCAGCTCTGCCACACCCGGTAGGTCTGGCACAACCCCCGCAGGCCTGCAAAAGAAGGAGAGCAGCAATGAATCTGTTGAAAGGCACGCGCATCACCTGGCTCGGACATGCAACCGTGCTCGTGGAAACCGCGAAGGGCACGCGCATTCTGATGGATCCGTTTATCGCGGGCAATCCGAAGTATCCCAGCGGCTATCGCCTGCCGGAGAAGATTGATTACGTGCTTTTGACCCACGGCCACGGCGACCACATTGCAGACACTGTGCCGGTGGCCACAAAGCATGGCTCAACCGTGGTGGCCATTTATGAGCTCGCGGCGCATGTGGCAGGCAAGGGCGTGGCAAAAACCATCGGCATGAATCTGGGAGGAACGGCGCAGTTGCAGGACGTGGCAGCCACCATGGTGGAGGCCAGGCACTCAGCCGGCGCGCAGGATGAGAACGGCGTCCACTACGTGGGCGTGGCTGCCGGCTTTGTGCTCACGATTGCCGATGGCCCCGTGCTCTACCACGCCGGAGATACAACGGTGTTTGGAGATATGAAGCTGATTGCCGAGCTCTATCATCCTGAGGTGGCGATGTTGCCCATTGGCGGACACTTCACGATGGGTCCCAAAGAGGCTGCGCTGGCCGCGCGCATGCTCACGCCGCAGATTGTGCTCCCCCTGCACTTTGGAACCTTTCCGCCCCTCACCGGAACGCCGCAAGCGCTGGCCGAGATTCTTGGTGGCAGCCCCGAGGTGGTGGCCTGGAAGCCGGGCGATACCATCTAACTCATGCTATGCAGTAAGAGGATGAAAACAGCAAAGGGGCTAGCCGATAGGCTAACCCCTTCCTTGTTTCCTGGTGGGACTCAGCGAATGCGCGCCACTATTTGGCCGCGGCGGCTTTCTTTCTCTGCTCAGCCCAGCGCCGCCGGACTGCCTCGGCAATCCGCTTGCGCCCTTCCGGGGTCAGGTTGCGCTTCTTCTTCCTTTTTCCAGCCGTTCGCTGCGTGGCGGAACCAGCCTTCCTGGTTTTGGCAGCGCCGGAGCCGCTCAGCAGTGCGCGCGCCTGTTGCAATTGGGCAATCTCACGATCAATTTCAGCCAGAATTTCAGAAACTCCCACAAAATCCTCCTCTTGCTTGCCAGAATACCAGTCGCTGCGTTTTCCATTAGATGACCGCCCGCCAGCTACTGGAAATCCTGATGAAAACAATACGCATATGTAGACTCTTTTACAAACAAAAAATGGGATGAATGGAAAGGAGAATGATAATTCCCGTGGGAAAGTAACCACCGCAACTGCTACTCGTTCCCGAAACTCAACGGAGGATAGGAAAACTCAGAGTGGATGCACGGGACGGTGGAAGGCGCTCAGATACGCAGCGGGAAGCAATCTCAACCGGGAGTTTGCGCCCAGGCTAGCGCGAAGGCTTGGGCGGCGGCGCGGATTGCTCCGGCGACGACGAGCCGGGGTTGAGGCCGGGAAACTCCTGGCCGCCTATGCGCAAAGTGGGCGATTCGGCGGCGTGAACGTTGCGCAGGTCGCGCAGGATCTCGGCCTTCTCCCGCGCGTATTGGCCGGCAAGCCGGGTCAGTGCATACGTGATGATGTCGCTATGGTGCAGGTCCTGCGTGGTGGGGTCGCGGCGCATGTTCAGCCACAGGCGATGGACAAGCTGCACGTCGTCGGGGCTCAGCGCGGGCGCGTGCGGGCCAATGTAAAAGACCTTGGTTTCGCCGCTGGGGCTCACCACGAAGAAGTTGAACTGGCGCTTGGGCTCGGGCAGCGCCTCCCAGGCCTGGCCCATATGGAAGCCCTGGTCTTCGGCGGTCATCGAGCTTGAGAGCGAAGAGACGACGGACTCCACCTCCAGCGAATTGGCGCCTTGCACAAGCGCGGCAAAGATGTCGCCGGCGGGCAGCACCAGCAGCGAGACTTTCTTTCCGAAACTTTCCGCAACGGAAACGGCCTTGGTAAAGAGCGACTGCTCGTGCTCGCTGAAGCTCTGGTCCTGCGCGCTCAGGTATTCCGGGCCGCCGACGCCCATCATGCGCACGCTGATCACCACCACGTCGCGATCCTCGGTGTTGGCGCGGGAAAGAACCCACTTCAGCGCCACGGGATTGTCGGGGTTGTTCATGGTCACCATCACGCCGCCGGGGCGGATGGCCACTGACTCCCGGCTGACGGTGTCCTGGTGCTCAAGCTGGAAATGGTCCTTCATCTCCCGGGCGGTAAGCGCGTGCTTGCGCAGGTTCTGGCGCTCGGAGACGGCAAAGAGGATGAAGAAGACCGCGGTGAAGATGACGCCGCTCACGGTGGCCACGGACTTGGTGAAGAGGTTCACGGTGGCCACCGTCGCCAGCACCAGGAATGTGGAGAGGAGGCCGATCGGGATCTCCACCTTGCCGATGGTCAGGTTGGGCGGAATCTTCCAGCCGCGCTCGCCCTTGTATTTCCAGCGCAGAACCAGCATCGCCATGTTGTTGAAGGTGAATGACCAGATGACGCCGAAGGCATAAGCCTCGCCCAGCATGATCACATTGCCGCCGCTGGCCAGGATGGTGATCATCTGCAGGATGAAGACCAGATTCACGATTCGGTAGCTCGTGCCGTATTTCCGGTGCGGCTTGCGGAACCAGTCGGTCAGCACGCCGTCCTCGGCAACGCGCATCAGCACGCCGGTCGAGCCGATGATGGAGGCGTTGATGGCGCCGGACAGGATAAGGAAGCCCACGATGACCACAAAGATGCGGAAGGCGATGCGCCAGAAGATGGGACCGACCATGTACATGGCCAGGCCCGCGATTAGGTTGTCCTGGTAAACGTGCGTGCGCTGGAAGGCCGGGATGATCATGGAGGCCAGCAGCGTGGCACCGCCGGTGAAGATGGCGCTGTAGAGCGCGATGATCAGCGCCGCGCGCTTGAGGTTCCTGAGCTTGGGGTGCTGGATTTCGCGGTTCACCTGGGCCAGGGTTTCCATGCCGCTCATGGCCAGCACGGAGTGGCCAAAGGCCATGATGATGCCGAAGAGGCCGAGAATGGGCAGCAGGCTCGATCCTTGCAGGAACCCGAGTGCGTCGTGGCTGAAGTGGAGATTGGCCGGCGTGGGCGGCGGCGGAAGATGCACGCCGCGCACAAAAACGGTATAGGCGCCCCATACCATCAGAATCACCACCATGATGGTGGTGATCTGCATCACCCGCAGCGCCTTGTCGCTGGATTCCTCAATGCCCTTGATGTTCTCCCACCAGTAATACGTGGTGGCGATCACGGCAATCAGGACCGAGGCGTGGTTCGGACTGAATTGCAGAGGCTGGTTGCCGGCGCCAACCAGGGCCGGAGGCAGCCAGCCGTGCTGGTTGCTCACCAGCAGCAGTTGGTTGATGAGGTTGGTGATGTATTGGCCGGCGGAGATGCCGGAGATGGGCCCGGTCAGGATGTAGTCGAACATCAGCGCCGAGACGCTCACCTTGGCAAAGGTTCCGCCCAGGGCCTCTTTCACGACGCGATAGACGCCGCCGCGGGTGAACATGGAACAGCTTTCCACGTAAACCGAGCAGACCGCGAAGCTGAAGAGCATCACCGCGAGGACAAACCAGGGAGCGGAGGCTCCGATGGCCTGCTCCGCGATGCCGCCGGCATAGAACGCCGACGATGCCATGTCATTGAGGACAACTGCGGCTGCCCGCCAGAAGGAGATGAAGGTGAGCATCACGGAGGATGCCACAATCAAGCGGATGCGCTTAGGCGGCGGGGCTATGGTCGTTCGTGTGGATGCCATCGCAAGGAAAACCGGCGCGGTGGCCGGCATGCATTACCCAAAGGAGAGCGTATCGACCGCCGCCCTTCGGAGAGTCTATGGCTCGAAATTTCATCTGTCAACGAGAAACCATAAAGAGATGAGAATGCATAAGGATGGACTAAGGATTCAACGAACGGTGAGGGAATTCAGCGAACAGTGAGGCTCGGCGGCGCTTGATTGAAGAGCGGGCGCGCTACGGCAATTCCTGAGCGGAGGTAACCTCTGCGGCATCGGTGAAAGCTCGCCGCTCCCTGCTTGCCGCTCGTCGCTCCCAGCTCGTCGCTCCCAGCTCGCCGCTCCCAGCCAGCCGCGTCGGCTGCAACATCCCGGCTCCCCATGCAGGGGTTCAGGCTTCGCTTCAGTCCTTGCCGAAGAGTTCCTTCCAGTCCTCGATAAAGCTGATGACGACAACGACGGAGGAGCCCGCCAGGCCAAGGAGGAAGAGGACTTCCGCAATGCGCATTGCCCAGATAGCAACAGCCATGCTGCTGATTGTAGCGTCAGGGGCGGGCCGGGCTCCAGCGCAATTTTGCGCGCGCCGGGCTTTCCGCCTGGTCAATCCGGCTGGCCAATGCTTTACACTCGGCCCTGTATGCAGCAGGGCAGATGGAGGTTGTGGGCGGCGGCAGTGCTTTCAGCGGCGCTGCTTGAGCTGCCGTTTCCGCTGGCGGGTCCCATGCCGCCCTGGCGCAGCGTCTTTGCGTGGTTTGGGCTGGCGCCGCTGTTGTGGGCGGTACTGTCTGTCACGTCGTGGCAGGCCGGGCGGCCGGTGCGCAGAGGATTTCTGCTGGGGTATGTGAGCGGGATTCTCTGGTACATGGGCAACTGCTACTGGGTGCGCGACGTGATGATGCGCTACGGCGATATGCCTGCGTTTGCGCCTGCGCTGCTGCTCGTGGCCTTCTGCCTCGTGCTGGGGCTCTACTTTGGACTCTTTGCCGTGTGCGTGGCGCTGGTGAGGCGCGGGACAGGCAGCGCGCGGCTGGCGCTGGCGGCTGCGCCCGTGCTGTGGGCCGCCATGGAGCTGGCGGCTGCGCGCATTACGAGCGTGCCGTGGGACCAACTGGGCTATTCGCAGGTGGACAACGGGCTGGTGAACCAGTTGGCGCCGTGGACGGGCGTATACGGCATCAGCTTTGTGCTGGTGGTGGTCAATGCGCTGCTGGCCTTGGGCCTGCTCGAGAGCAAGACGCGGAGCAGGTTGCGCTTTGGGCTGGCGGGCGCGGCGCTGCTGCTGGTTGCGTGGGCGGGAATCTTGTGGCCGGTGCCTGCGCCGCATCCCACGGCCACTGCGATGCTCATTCAGCCTGACCTCGACGTTGGCGCGTACAGCGCGTGGAACGGGCCGGCGTGGGACGCGCACATCGCGCACTTCATCAAGCTGGCCGAGACGCGATGCGCGCCGGATATGGACGGAATTCCGCAGACGGACGCGGCAGCGGGCAAGGCCTTTTGCGCACCGGCGACCGTAACGCCGGACCTGGTGGTGTGGCCGGAGTCGCCCGCGCCCTTTGCTCAGGCTGATCCGCGCTTTCTGCCGTCCATGGCGGAGGTGGCGCAGGCCGTGCACGCGCCGCTGGTGGTGGGCGGCGTGGGTATGGATTATTCAGAGGCCGACCAGCAGTGGCGCGACTACAACTCCGCAATGGTCTTCGGCGCGGACAGCGCGATGATTGGCCGCTATGACAAGATCCATCTGGTGCCCTTCGGCGAATTCGTGCCCTTCCGCAAGTATCTGTTCTTCGCCCGCAAGCTCACGGGGAGTGTTTCCATGTGGGATCGCGGCCAGCAGCGAAAGGTCTTTCGGCTGAACGGCCGCCGCTACGGCGTCTTTATCTGCTATGAGGATGTCTTTGCCGACGAGGTGCGCGAGTTTTCGCGGCTCGGCGCCGAGGTGCTGGTCAACATCAGCGACGATGGCTGGTATGGCGATACCAGCGCGCCGTGGCAGCACCTGAACATGGCGCGTATGCGTGCCATTGAAAACCGGCGCTGGCTTTTGCGCGACACCAACAACGGCGTCACTGCGTCCATCGATCCCTATGGCCGCGTGCGGCAGAGCATTCCCCGGCACCAGGTCGGCGCGCTCCCGGCGGCCTTCGGATTTCGCGGCGATGTGACCTTCTATACCGCGCACGGAGACCTGTTTGCCTGGGCGTGTGCCATACTTGGATTAGCGATTGTGGGTCGCGCGCTGCGCGCCGGCCTGCGACGCCCACTTTCTTCAAAAGTCAGGTCCTGAGAGCAAATACGTGTCGGTGAACGATCTCGAATTCGCATACGCTCCGGTGCGCGACCAAGTGCGCGACCTGCGGGAGTATCTTTGACCCCGCTCGCATCCGCCGGGAACTTTCCCAACTAGAAACGAAACTCGCCGATCCGGCGCTGTGGGCTGACCCTGCGGCCAGCCAGCCGCTCATGCGCGAGCGCAAGCGGCTCGAGGCGCTCGTTGCGTCCGACGAGGCGCTGGTGCGGCGCACCGGCGACATCGAGGCCTACTTCGAGCTGGCCGGCGAGGGCGAGGATGTCGATGCGGACCTTGACCGCGACATCAAGGCGCTTGCCGCGTTTGCTGAAGAGCTCGAAGCCCGCATCATGCTTTCGGGTGAGGCCGACGCGCTCAACGCGATTGTCACCGTGCATCCGGGCGCGGGCGGCACGGAGAGCCAGGACTGGGCCGAGATGCTGCTGCGCATGTATCTGCGCTGGGCCGAGCAGCAGGGCTTCAAGACCGAGATGAACGATTACCAGGATGGCGAAGAGGCGGGCATCAAGTCGGCCACCTTCACCATCACGGGCGAGTACGCCTTTGGCTGGCTGGCGGGTGAGAGCGGCGTACACAGGCTGGTGCGGATTTCGCCCTTCGACTCGGCCAAGCGGCGGCATACCTCCTTCGCGTCGGTGTATGTCTCGCCGGAGATTGATGAGACCATCCAGGTGGACCTGAAGCTGGAGGACCTGCGCATCGACACCTATCGCTCCGGCGGCAAGGGCGGGCAGCACGTCAACACAACGGACTCGGCCGTGCGCATCACTCACCTGCCGACAAACATTGTGGTCCAATGTCAGAATGAGCGCTCCCAGCACAAGAATCGTGACAAGGCGATGAAGATGCTGCGCTCGCGGCTCTACGAATACGAGCTCGAAAAGAAGCGGGCGGAGACCAAGAAGCTCGAAGACTCGAAGCTGGAAATCAATTTCGGATCGCAGATTCGCTCCTATGTGCTGCAACCTTATCGCATGGCCAAGGACCACCGGACCAAGGTGGAAGTGGGCGATGTGGACAAGGTGCTGGATGGATACTTGGAGCCGTTTTTGCGCGGTTACCTGCTGGCCAAGCGGCGCGGCACGGCCAGCCCCGGCGGCGACGACGATTTGGCGGATGTGTAGCGAAGGGAGTGAGGCCGAATGACGGATCAGGACCCTGGAACGATTGCCGAGATGCTGCAAACGGCGCGGACCATTGCCGTGGTGGGCATGAGCAACAAGCCCTTTCGCGCCAGCAACAACATTGGGAAATATCTGGCGGCGAATGGGTATCGCGTGCTGCCGGTGAACCCGCAGTTGAGCGAGGTTGCCGGTATGGCGTGCCATGCAACGCTGGATGCGGCGCAGGCGGCCGCGAAAAAGGAAACAGGACGCGGCATTGATCTGGTCGATGTCTTTCGCGCGCCGGAGCATGTGCCGCCGATTGTGGACGACGTGATTCGTCTGGGCATTCCTTATTTGTGGTTGCAGGACGAGGTGGTGCACAACGAAGCCGTGGCGCGGGCGCGCGAGGCCGGCGTCAAGTGCGTGCAGAACGACTGCATCTTTCGCAGGCATGCGCAACTGGCGGGTGACCACTAATGCGACCACGGATGCAAGTGGGTATGCGAGCGCGTATGCAAGTATGGATGCGAGTGGGTATGCGAGTGTCGCGAGCGATCCTGCCGATTCTTCTGGTGGCGGCCTTTGGCGCACAGGCGCAGGCGGCCAGTGACCAGGCCGATGCGCCGCACGTGCATGTGCAGTTGATGGTGCCGGGGCAGAATCTCTATCAGAGCGATGCGCTGAATGACGGCGGGCTCTATTTCAAAATGGAGCCGGGCTGGCACGTCTACTGGAAAAATCCGGGCGATGCGGGCGAGCCGCCGGAGGTCCAGTGGACGCTGCCCAAGGGGATTAGGGCGACGGCGCTCGAGTTTCCTGCGCCCAGGCGGCTGCCGCTGGGTCCGCTGATGGACTTCGGATATGAGAACGAGGTTCTCTTTCCGTTCAAGTTCACGGTCAGCGACGCGGCCAAGGCCGGGCCCGCGCTGCTGCATGTGCATGTGAGCTGGCTGGTGTGCCGCGCGACCTGCATTCCGGGCAAAGCGGATCTGGAAGTGACGCGGAATGTGACGCCCGGTGTGGCCGGCGCGCCGGAGCCTTTGCCCGCGGTGATGGGCAGGTATCTCAGCAGGATTCCGAAGGCGCTGCCTGCGGGGGACAAGGCAACGTTTGAGGCAACGGAGACAGGGTTCCGGCTGGCGGTGCAGACCGGACAGCGCGAAACGGAGGCAACGTTCTTTCCGGCGGATGCGAATGTGGTGGACGACCCTTCGCCGCAGTGGATGGCCGCGACGGCGCATGGGCTGGTGCTGGAGCTGAAGAAGGATGCGAGTCTGGCGAAGACTCCGGCGGCGCTGAATGGCGTGCTGGAGCTATCGGGTGGGCGCGCGTTTGTGATTGCGGCAAAGCCGGGAACAGTGGCGGCCGTGGCGGGCGCGGCCAGCCATCCGGCAGACGCTCCGAGTGCGGCTGCACTGGCCGGTGCGGAGAACTTTGGCGTTGCGGGTATGGAGCAATCGGCTTCGCATGCGGCCAGTGAATCGGCCGCGGGACTGCTGCGGATTGCGGGGCTGGCGTTTTTGGGCGGCCTCTTGCTGAACCTGATGCCGTGCGTCTTTCCGGTGCTTTTTTTGAAGGGGCTGGCGCTGGTGCGCAGCGGCAATGAGGAGCGCGGGCGGCTGCGGGCGCATGGGTTTGTATATGCGGCGGGCATTGTGGCCTCGTTCTGGGTGCTGGTGGCGGCGCTGCTGGCGCTGCGGCGTGCGGGCTCGGTGCTGGGCTGGGGATTTCAGTTTCAGTCGCCGGTGTTTCTGGAGCTGATGGCAGGTCTGCTGTTTTTCCTGGGGCTGTCGCTGGCGGGGCAGTTTGAGATTGGGTTGACGCTGACCAGCGCGGGCAGCGGGCTGGCGGCGAAGCATGGTTATACGGGAAGTTTCTTCACCGGCGTGCTGGCGGTGGTGGTGGCCACGCCGTGTACCGCGCCGTTTATGGGTGCGGCCGTGGGTTATGCGCTGTCGCGGCCGGCGGCGGTCACGTTTGCGGTCTTCACGGCGCTGGCGCTGGGGCTGGCTGCGCCGTATGTCGCGCTGACGCTGCAACCGAAGTGGACACGCTGGCTGCCGAAGCCCGGCGCGTGGATGGAAGTGCTCAAGCAGGCGGTGAGCATCCCGATCTTCGGCACGGTCATCTGGCTGGCGTGGGTGCTGGCCAGTGCTTATGGCGCGGCGCCGGTGGCGCTGCTGCTGGTGGGCTTTCTGGTGCTGGCCATGGCGGGATGGTTCCTGGGGCGGTGGCCGGCGAAGCGCGGTGCGACGGCGGTTGCGGTGGTGCTGGTGGCCGGGGTGATTGGGTTGAATGTGTGGGCGGCGCAGGCGATGGTTGTTTCCGTGCCGGAGTTCACGAGCCAGGATGCGGAGGCGCTGGCATCAGTAGCTTCAACGAAGCTGGCTAACGGTGCGACGTGGCAGCCGTGGAGCGAGGCGGCGGTGCAGTCGGCGCTGGCACAGGGGCGGCCGGTGTTTGTGGACTTCACGGCGAAGTGGTGCCTGAGCTGCCAGGTGAATGAGCGCGTGGCGCTGGAGCGGCCGGAGGTCGAGCAGGCCTTCGCGGCGCATCATGTGCTGCTGCTCAAGGCCGACTGGACGCGGCACGACGAGGCGATTACGCGGGCGCTGGCGGCGCTGGGCCGCGATGGCGTGCCAGCCTACGTACTTTATGTGCCGGGAGAAAAGAGCCCACGGCTCCTGCCGGAGGTGCTGACGCCGGGCGTGGTCACGGATGCACTGGCTGGGCTGAAGGAGTAAGCCGTCCGCGGGCAGCCCTGCTCTGATTGCAGGGTCGCAGGCTGTGCTGCACAGTTTCACAGTCTCACAGCCGCAAAAACGCGTGTCAGGCTGTGCTGCACAGTTTCACAGTTTCACAGCCGCAAAAACGCGTGTCAGGCTGTGCTGCACAGTTTCACAGCCGGAAATGCACCTTCGGTGCAGCAATCAGCTTTCAGTCGTCCGCTTTCAGCTTGATTGGGTCTGGTTGAGGGATAGGTTCTGCTTTCAAATCTCCATTGTGCGCCGAAGTGGGGAAATAATCGGCAAAAGGGCGCACGGAATTTATGTTGAAGAATGAGCGGGTTGCGGGCTGGCGGCTGGGCGAGAGGATTGCTTTTCTGCATTTGCAGCGGGCGAAAGGAGAGAAGTGGGAATGGGAGTGAAGGGCGGGATGGGACGGGTGTGGGTTGCGGGAGCGCTGATGCTGAGCGGGCTGGCGGGTGCGTGGATGCCGGCGGCGGCGCAGCAGGAGACGATTGCGGCGATTCGGCACGGTGAGAAGCTGCTGGGAGGGCTGGAAGCGGCCGCACCGGGCGGAGGAGATGCACATGCCGGCGCGCGGGCGAATGGGCTGGCTGCGCTGCCGGCGCTGCCGGACAAGGGAATTGCGCAACCCGCGGGAGAAGCGGGCGGGCTGAAGGTGCTGAACTGGGCGGGATTTTCATCGGCGGTGAGCTATACGTTCGACGATTCACTGGCGTCGCAACTGGCGCACTATGCCGAACTGCACGCGACGGGTGTGCGGATGACGTTCTTTCAGGTATCAGGCACGGGTGGGAAGGCGGACTGGCAGCAGGTGGTGGACGATGGAAACGAGCTGGGCAACCACACGGCGCACCACTGCCACGCGAACGGAAGCGGATGCGGCTGGGGGAAGTGGGCGGGAAGCGCGGCGGCGGAGTACGACGCGTGCAATGAATTTTTGAAACAGAGTTATGGCGTGGGCGCGGTGTGGGACACGGCATCGCCCTATGGCGACACGGGCTATGACGCGACGGCTTCGACGATGTTCTTTTTGAATCGCGGCGTGTGGAACGGGCAGATTGCGCCGGACGATGCGACGGACCCCTACAACCTGGTGATTTATGGCGCGGCGGCGGGAGACACGGAGGCGGTGTTTGACGCGCATATTGACGAGGCGCGAAAGGCGGGGAAGTGGCAGATTTTTCTGGTGCACTCGCTGGGCGGCGATGGAGGGTATGCGCCGATTGATGCGGCGGGCTTGCTGGCGAGCATTCGTCATGCGCAGGCGTTTGGGGATGTGTGGCTGGACGACATGGTGAACATTGGCGCGTACTGGGCGGGGCAGAAGGCGATTGAGAATGGGACGGTGACGCGGGAGTACGGGACGACGACGATTCGCTGGACGCTGCCGCCACATTTTCCGCCGGGGCGGCATGTGCGCGTGACGGTGACGGGCGGGAGGGTGACGCAGGACGGCGTGGCGCTGAAGTGGAACGGCGCGGGCTACTACGATGTGGCGCTGGATGCGGGGGAATTGACGATTGCGAAGTAGAGTGCGGCGGCGTCAACTATGACGGCGGCCCAGGGTGCGCGGCTGGCGCTCGAAGACACGGGCTGGCGGACAAATTGCGTTGGCGCGGTTGCGGCGGAGAGTATAGGGAGAATTAGACCGCCAACCTGCATTAGGTGTTGGTGACTCGCTTCAAAACTGCCTCGCCAGGGTTCTTTATGGCAGATACCACGTTCTCAGACACCTTTGCGATGAGCTTCTCGCCCCAGAAGGGGTCGCGCATGTCGTAATAAATGACTCTGATGTGTTGTAAATCAAACGGAACGTCCTCTTGGTTTGATGAGACAAGGACAACCGGCTTTGACAGTGCGTGCGCTAAGCCTAGCTCATAGAAAACGTTTGGATTTCGTCCTGTCAGTTCTGCGACGAGCACTTTCGCATCTGTGATGCCTGCCCAGATCTGGTCGATGACCTTTCCCGTCGCAAAGATTTCATCGTCAGCCCTCACTGCCCGTAAGCCGGCTTTGGAAATAGCTGGCTCGTAGATCAGCTTGTAGTATCCTCCCTGTGGTTCGGCGAAGGGCATCATCACGAAGCACGTATCGCCCTCTTCAATCTTGACGCCCTTGCTCGCTTTCTTGATGAACTCGTCGCTGGATTGTCCCGATTCTGGCCCACGAGCAACGTCGAGTACTCGCTTCTTGCCACCTATTTCTTCCACCAGCCCAGCGTCGGCAAGATCTTCAAAAAAGACACTGCTGAAGGCTTCAACGTTGTCGTTGGGAATCCTAAATGTGTCGACGAGCGCATTTCTGAAGAAAGCCTCGTCTGGAATGTTCTCGCCTCTGTAATGTTTGTAAACGGACGATACCGTTGGTGCGTTTAGGAAAGCCTCCCGCAGGCCTTCTATTTCATCTGTTGAGTTTTGAGGCCGTAGTATTCTTTTGGCGAGTTCAGTAACTTCGACATTTCCTTTTTCGGGCCTTGTGAGCAATCCGTATTTAAGTGATGAGCTTATTTCGACCCGAGAGGGGCCATTAAAGGCGATTCCTGAAAACTTAGCTGCCTCTCGGTCGCTGCAAGCTCTGCCTGCATTCTGGTCGAGTATTGCTCGGGGAATTCTGAGTGCTTTCTTCAGGGAATGGCGGGGAAACGCCGGGACTACCGCCCCTACGCTGTTTTTTGGCGCGATCTTCTTTTTCGCCTTCTTTCTCTTTGTGACTTTCCGAGGCTTGTTGGCCGGTCTTGCCAGTCTTTGTTGGTCAGGCGCTCCTTGTTCTTTCGGCATGTTTTTGCCTCCGATAATTTGTCGTCCTACTCGCGCTTGGAAGGATATCTGGTGCGCTGAATCCGTCTTCTGTGGATGTTATCGCGAATTATATCAATCAATGAGCAAACGGACTATGTTAACGGCGTTCGGGTCTCAATTGTTTCCCCTTTTCGGTGTTCTAAAGCGGCGGATTTCTTCGAGGCGCTGGGCGAGAAGTTTTTCGCGGCCTTCCTCTGTGGGGTGGTAATAGGTGCGGCCGAGGAGCGATGCGGGGAGGCAGTCCATGTCGGCGACGCGGCCTTCCTCATCGTGGGCGTAGCGGTAGCCTTTGCCGTAGTCGAGCTCCTTCATGAGTTTTGTGGGTGCGTTGCGGAGGTGGAGGGGGACGGGCTCCTGGCGGGTGTGCTCGACGTCGGTGAGGGCCGCGCCATATGCGGTGTAGACGGCGTTGGATTTGGGCGCGAGGCAAAGATAGACGACGGCCTGAGCGAGGGCGAGGTCGCCTTCGGGCGAGCCGAGGAAGTCGTAGGCGTCGCGTGCGGAGAGGCAGAGGTTGAGGGCCTCGGGCGCGGCGAGACCGATATCTTCAACGGCCATGCGGACGATGCGGCGGGCGAGGTAGAGCGGGTCTTCGCCGGCGGCAATCATGCGGGCGAGCCAGTAGAGCGCGGCGTCAGGATCAGAGTTGCGGACGCTTTTGTGGAGAGCGGAGATGAGGTTGTAATGCTCCTCGCCGGTTTTGTCGTAGACGAGGACGCGCTGCTGTATGGCTTCTTTGGCGAGGTCGTGGGAGATGTGTTTGCCGGCTTCGACGGCGAGCTGGGCGGCGACTTCGAGGGTGTTGTAGGCGTTGCGGCAGTCGCCGGAGGAGTAAGAGGCGATGAGCTGGAGGGCGTCGTCGTCGGCGGTGAGATGGAGCGAGCCGAGGCCGCGGTCGGCGTCCAAAAGGGCGCGGCGAAGGAGGGCGGCGATGCGATCTTCAGAGAGCGGCTGGAGGACGTAAACGCGGCAGCGGGAGAGCAGCGCGGAGATGATTTCGAAGGAGGGATTCTCAGTGGTTGCGCCGATGAGGCGGATGGCGCCGCGCTCGACGTAAGGGAGGAATGCGTCCTGCTGAGCCTTGTTGAAGCGATGGATTTCGTCGACGAAGAGGATGGTGCGGGAGTGGAGCTGGGCCGCGCGGTCGGCGTCGGCCATGACCTGCTTGATTTCCTTGATGCCGCTGGTGACGGCGGAGAACTCAATAAAAGTCGCTTGTGTGGTTTCGGCAATGATTTTGGCGAGGGTGGTTTTGCCGACGCCGGGCGGGCCCCAGAAGATCATCGAAGAAGGATCGTCGTGCTCGATTTGAATGCGGAGAGGTTTGCCGGGACCGAGGAGATGCTCCTGGCCGGAGTAATCGGCGAGGGTGCGGGGGCGCATGCGCTCGGCCAGCGGCGCCGCTGCGCGGGGCGCGATTGCATCGAGCAGCTTTTTGGAGGAGGGTTGTGGCTGGTTGAGAGGGTTGTCGAAGAGGCTCATCGGTGAGCTCCGAGACGGTTGAGCGGTCCGCCGCTGTGCGCGAGGCGCTGGCGGGAAGCCTCATAAAGAAGGATGGAGGCGGCGACAGCGGCGTTGAGGCTTTCGACGGGGCCGGGGCAAGGGATGGTGAGGACGCCGTCGGTTTTGGCGGCGAGGTCCGCGGGCACACCGTTGCCTTCATTGCCGATGAGCAGGGCGACGGGGCCCATTGCATGGAGCTGATTTTTGGACGAGGACTGTGGAACTGTCGCGAGAACGGGGATGTGGGCTTCGCGGAGGCGGGCGAAACATTCGTCAGAAGGCACGGCGAGGAAGGGAACTCGGAGAACGCTGCCGGCGGAGGCGCGAATGGTTTTGGGGTTCCAGGCGCTGACTGTGCCGGGGAGCGCGATGACACCGGATGCGCCGAAGGCCTCGGCGCTGCGGAGGATTGCGCCGAGGTTTCCGGGGTCCTGCAGGCCGGCGAGGATGAGAAGGAGCGGAGCAGCGGTGTTGGAGCCATCGACTCCGCCTTCAAGGAGGTCGCGCCATGTCCAATCAAATGGATGGACGAGGGCGGCGACGAGCTGAGGATTTTCAGTGGTGAGGATGGAGGCGAGGAGGTCTTTTGGGACGAGGAGGGTCTCCGTATTGGCAGGAAGAGCGAGCGATTGGAGCCACGGCTGGAAACGCTCGGAGAGGAAGAGGCAATCGATTGCGAGGCCGGCGCGGAGGGCTTCTTCGACGAGGTTTGGGCCTTCCAGGGCGACGAGGGTGCTGGCATCGCGCGCGGGTTTGTGCGCGGGTCGAGCGAGGGCGCGGCGAAGTTGCTTGAGGCGGTCGTTTTGCTTGCTCTGTACAATGCGAATAGGCATCTTTTGGGCGCGCGGGAATCCTTGCAGTGATTCTAAGCGCAGACGGTGCGAGGCTGCGCGGGGCAAACTTGCACCATGGCTGGTGCTGTGATAGCTTCCGATTTTGTGGCGGCAGCAATTCGGGAACCGAGGTAGACCTGCTTGTCAGCAGAAATTTTGCGTGTCCATCCCGATGAGCCTCAGGCGGACCGGATAGAGTACACGGTCGCGTGTCTGCGCAAGGGGTATGTGGTGGCCCTGCCGACGGATACGTTCTACGGACTGGCCGTGGACCCGGTGAATCTGCACGCGGTGGAGAGCATTTACCAGATCAAGACGCGGCAGAAGCACAAGCCGCTTTCGCTGCTGATTTCGAGCCTGGCGCAGGCCTATGAACTGGCGCGGGACACGGACGCGCGGCTGGACAAGCTGGCGGACAAGTTCTGGCCGGGACCGCTGACGATGATTGTGCGGGCGGGAACGAAGCTGCCGCTGCGCTCGACGGCGAACACGGGCAACGTGGCGCTGCGGATGCCGGACGCGGCGATTCCGCGGGCGGTGGTGGAGAAGCTGGGGCTGCCGATTACGGCGACCTCAGCGAATTTGCGCGGGGCCAGCGAGTGTACCCATGCGGCATGCGTGCGGGACCAGATTGGCGACCGGATTCCGCTGATTATCGATGGCGGACCGACGACGCGGTCGCTGCCGACGACGATTGTGGACCTGAGCCTGGGCGACGGGCGCTGGGAGATTCTGCGCGAGGGCGCGATTCCGACCCATGAGATTGTGATGGTGCTCGAGCGGTAAGATGGCCGCATGAGGGCACAGGCCAGTTCAGGCACAGCAAGGACAAAGCCCCTGGGCCGCTGGCCGGTTGCGCTGGTGGTGTGCGCGATTGTGCTGCCGCTGCTGGCGCTGACGTGGTTTGTCCACCTCTATACGGAGATTGAGCAGTGGGCCGCAATTGATCAGGCTGCGCCTTCCGATGCAATTGCGGTGTTTGGCGCTGCGGAGTATGACGGGAAGCCCTCGCCGGTGTATCGGGCGCGGCTGGACCATGCGGAGTCGCTTTGGGAGCACGGGATTGCGCCGGTGATTGTGACGCTGGGCGGGCCGGGCGGCGACCAGTACACGGAGGGCGGCGTGGGCCGCACGTATCTGATGAGCCTGGGCGTGCCGGAGTCCGCGATTATTGCGGAGACGCACAGCCGCAGCACGGTGGAAGCGGTGGAGCGGCTGGCGGTGATTGCGCGGGCAAACGGCTTTAACCGGCTGGTGGCGGTGAGCGACGAGGCGCACATGTTTCGTCTGCATGCGATTTGCACGGCGGAGGGATTGCGGGTGCTGACCTCACCGCGCGCGCCGGTGCAGGTGGAGGGCGGGTCTTCTGAGTGGGACCCGATTGCGCACGAGATGCTGAGCTACACGGCGTGGAAGCTGCATCTGGAGTGAAAGAGCAAACAGCTAACAATAAACAGCAGACAGTAAACAGCAGACAGTAAACAGCAGACAGTAAACAGCCGACAGTAAACAGCAGACAGTAAACAGCAGACAGTTGTCAGTTGAGGTTGAGCAAGAAGAGTGGGTTCCCGCGCCTGGGGGAACGGACGGTGCAAGATGGGGAACGTATGGCAGCACCTTTCCTTGGGAGCTAAAGTACAACATCAATAATATTGCGTAACTCGCACAGGTTAAAGCTTGTACTCTTCAACTAGGTCGAGATAGAAAAATGGGATTTCGTCCTACTGCTTAGTACAGGCCGGAGTGCGCCATGAGGGCGGCGGCGGCGAAGGTGAAGGTTGCGGCGGCGAGCGTGGAGAGGAAGTTGACGCCGTCATTGTTGAGCCATCCGCGGCGCTCAAGGGTAGCACCGAGAAGACTGTCAAAAAAGAGGCCGAAGATGGCTCCGGCGGTGCTTAGCAGGAAGAGGAGCGTGCTGCCGCCGAAGGCGAGCGTGCCGGAGAGGGCGACGAGGACGGCGGCGGCGATGCCGACGAGGGTTCCGCTGAAGCTGATTGCGCCGTCGGTTCCGGGGGGCGCGGCGCGGAGAGTGGTGAGCATGCGCGGCTGGCCGCTGAGGAGCTGACCAAGCTCGGAGGAGAGGGTGTCGGCGGCAGCCTCAGCGAGTGCGGCGAGGCCGGGAGCGAAGAGCAGGCCGGGGTCGGCGATGGGCATCCAGCGAAGCGAGAGCAGCGTGGCCTGGGCGAGGGGATTGGAGATGAGCGCGGCGACGCCGAGATTGGCGGCGACCTGGGTGGCGTTGCGTCCGGATTTGCTTTCCGCGGTGCCGAGGGCGAGCTTGCGGCGGCGGCCGAAGCGCGTGCCGAGCGAGGTGAGAAGAAGGAGAACAACGACGGGTACGAGAGCGGTTCGCCAGGGCGCGAAGGGCAGGGGCGCGGTGGCAAACATGAGCGCGGCACAGAGGGCGAAACCGGCGAAGGCGGCGGCGAGGGTGGCGGCGCGTGAGAAGAACGCGGCGAGGCCGAGGAGGGCGCTGAGCGCGAGGGTCCAGCCCGCGACGGCGGGAACGGCGAGGAGCCACCAGTGGGCCTGAAGGACGACGTCCGCGGCGATGGCCGGCAGAACGAGGAGAAGGACGAGCCTGGACTGCCACTGAAGTGCGGGGCTGTTCACGGATTCATCGTAACGCGGTCGAATGGGCGACGGGCGGAGCCGGTGGGAAAGGCGGAGTGAAACGACTTAAAGCAATTCCTGAGTGACTATGGCCTTTTTGGAATTGCGCAGGGCCGCCGCTCCCTGAGGGTCCCACCCCAACGACGAAGACCTGTCGTTGGGGACCCCGATGCACGCGTCAGCTTGAGCCTATCGCTTCGGGATACAGCGACTCAGGAATTGCTTTAGACTTGGTGCGCCGCGGATTTGGGAATGGGAAAGTCGGCGAGGAGACGGGCGCATGAGGAAGGGTTTGGTTCGGCTGGGAATGGCGCTGGGCGTGAGTGCGATGGCGGCGTGCGCAATGGCAGCAGGTGCGCAGGGGGGCACGGAGGCTGCGGCGCAACGGATGGAACTGGACTGGCCGGGGGAGACGATTGTGCTGGAGCCCTATGCGCCGAATATTGTGCGCGTGACGCTGAGTTTGCAGAAGGCGGCGGCGCTGGCCAAGCCGGGCTATGGCGTGATTGGCGTGCCGGATGCGGCGGGATGGAAGGCGAGCGAGACGGCGACGGACGAGGTGTACAAGTCGCAGCAGATGGCGGTGGATGTGGAGCGGCCGGGTGCGAACAAGAGGCCGCTGCTGGCGACGGAGAAGGACATTGCGAAGTACTTCAACGGATCGACGCCGGGGGCGCGGATTGTGTTTCGGACGGCGGCGGGGAAGAAGCTGCTGGAGATGACGGGCTGGAGCCAGTCGGTTCCGAACTGGAAGGATGGGACGGAGGCGCTGAAGGCGGACCGGCGGCCGGGGGATGACCCGTTTTATGTGGTGGGGGCGACGTTTGCCTCGCCGGACGATGAGCACTACTACGGGCTGGGCGAGAACCAGGAGGGATTTCTGGACCATCGTGGGCACCCGGTGGACTGCTGGAACAACTATACGGCGCCGGCGGGTCCGACGACGTGCGTGCCGCTGCTGATTACGAACACGGGCTATGGGGTGCTGTGGGATAACGCGTCCAAGACGACGTTTGTGGGCGGATTTGACGAGCAGACGACGTGGCAGAGCGAGGTGGGCGACCGGGTTTCCTTTTTCGTGATTGCAGGCGAGACGGCGGATGAGATTTTTGCGGGGTACAGGCTGCTGACGGGGCCTGCTCCGCTGCTGCCGAAGGCGGCGTATGGATACATCCAGTGCAAGCAGCGGTACAGGAGCCAGGCAGAGGTGCTGAGCGTGGCGGAGGGCTACCGGAAGCGGCACTTGCCGGCGGACGTGATGGTGGTGGACTGGTTCTACTACACGAAGATGGGGCAGATGGACTTTGATCCGAAGCTGTGGCCGGACCCGGCGGCGATGAATGCCGAGCTGCACAAGATGGGCTTTGAAACGATGATCAGCGTGTGGCCGCGGTTTGTGCCCAAGGACCGCTACTACGATTTGCTCGAGAAAAAAGGATGGTTTATCCACGCTGAGGATGGGACGCCGACGAACGGGCTGCCGTATGACCGGGCGGGGTCGGATATCGATACGACCAATCCGGCGGCGGCCGAGTGGTACTGGAAGACAATCAAGGACAACATTCTGAGCAAGGGATTTGATTCGCTGTGGGCGGACGAGACGGAGCCTGATTTGCCGCCGGGCGGGGCCTACTTCCACATTGGGCCGGGGACGGAGTTCTTCAATGTATATCCGCTGCTGCACACACAGGCGCTCTATGAGGGATTTCGGAAGGACGAGCCGCAGGAGCGGGCGCTGATACTGTCGCGGGACGCGTTTACGGGAATCCAGCGAAACGGGGTGATTGTGTGGTCATCGGATATTTATCCGACGTGGGACACGCTGCGGCGGCAGATTCCGACGGGGCTGGATTTTACGGCGTCAGGCGTGCCGTACTGGTCCAACGATACGGGAGGGTGGCAATATCTGCCGGCCGAGCATCATCCGGCGCACAAGCCGCTGCTGGACCCAAGCGATGCGCGGGACAACGTGGGCGGGTATGACGACTATCCGGAGCTTTACACGCGGTGGTTTGAGTATGCGGCGTTTCTGCCGATCTTCAGGACGCATGGAAGCCGGAAGCATAACGAGGTGTGGTCGTATGGCAAGCAGGCGGAGCCGATTCTGGAGAAGTATCTGCGGCTGCGGTACACGCTGATGCCGTATCTCTACTCGCTTGCGTACCACACGTGGCGGACGGGCGCGCCGATGATGCGGGCGCTGCCGCTGGATTTTCCAAAGGACCCGAAGGTGGCGGAACTTGCGGACGAATATATGCTGGGGCCGGCGTTCCTGGTGGCTCCGGTGGTGGAGCAGGGAGCGACGAGCCGGAAGGTGTATTTGCCGGCTGGCGCGGACTGGTACAACTACTGGACCAACGAGCGGTACAAGGGCGGGGAGATGATCGAGGCGAGCGCGCCGATTGAGACGATTCCGCTGTTTGTGCGTGCGGGGTCGATTGTGCCGATGGGCGCGGCTGTGGAGGATACGCACCAGAAGCAGCGGATTGAGCAGGTGCGGGTGTATGCGGGGGCGAATACGGAGTTTCTGCTGTACCGCGACGATGGAACGACCTATGCCTATGAGCATGGCGCGGGAAAAAAGACCAGGCTGCAGTGGGACGAGGCGGCGCAGAGGCTGACGCACACGGGCGACGCGGCATGGAGCGGGCCGGATGCGGCGATGGTGAAGGTGATTGGGCACTGAGCGAGGAGCGCGGTTGGCGAGTGGGCGGCTGGCGCGTCTAACGACAGAACGGAGAGCGGACAACCGGCGGGAAGCGGGATGGAAGTTGTCCGCTTGAGGTGTTGGCAAGGGGGAAGGTCACCACGGCGGTCACCCCGAAGGCCCCGGTCTACTGATTTACAATCACCTGTAAGCAGGAACGTATCAGAATGAGTCTTTTTTTTAGGATTTCAGGCCGGGCGCAGGTGCGACTGGCGCAGGCGGGGGCGGCCTTTGCGGCTGCCGCCATGATTGCCGGGTGCGGAAGCGCGTACCGGCCAGTGGTGACACCGATCAATCCGAGCGGGCCGGCGGCGCAGCCTTCCGCGCTGGCGGTGGTGGTTTCCTCGCCTTCGGTGAGCTCGCCGGGCGTGGCCACGGTGATTGATTATGCCGGCGACACGGTGATGGCGCAGGCGGATATCGGGCCGGGACCGCTGGCGTTCACCATCGATGAGACGGGCGGGAATGGATACACGATCAACAGCGACGGAACGCTGACGAACTTTCAGGTGTCGACAACCCTGCGCACGGACCCGACGCACGTGAGTTACCTGACGCTGCCGCCGACCGCGCAGGTGACGAACCTGTATGCGCCGACGGCCACCTTGTGGACGCCGGACCAGGACGGCAATGCGATTGACGTGCTGACGGGCGTTCCACAGAAATATCAACTGTCGATTCCCGTGGCGCCGACGCCAGTGGCGGTGGCGGGCACGATCGTGCAAAGCCAGCGGAATTACGCAATCAGCCTGAACAACACCAACACGCCGGCCGGCAGCGTGATGAGCATGAGCGACATGACCTGCAATACGAATCCGGCGGGCGCGACGCAGACGGGCGAAGCGGACTCACTGGAGACGGCGAACTACACGGTATCGGCGCGGATTCCGCTGGGCAAGTGCCCGGTGTACGCGGTGGAGAGCCCGGACGGACAGCGGCTGTTTGTGCTGAACCGGGGCAGCGACACGATTACGGTGATCAACACGCAACTGAATACGCTGGACCAGTGCACGCCCTACGAGAGCCAGACGGGACAACTGGTGACCTGCCATCCGACTCTGCCGCTTTCCACTGCGGCGGTGACGGCGACGGGCATTACGCCGCCGAATGGGACCACGGGAATGAAGGCGACGGCCGGGCCGGTGTATGCCGAATATGTTGCGGCGACGCAGCAACTGGTGGTGGCCGACTATGACGGCGGGACCATCAGCGTGATTGACGTTGGGCTGGACATCTATGGCAACGACGGGCAGACATTCGGGACGACGTACACGATTCCGGTGGGGAACAACCCGGCGAGCGTGACGGTGCTGAACGACGGGAGCCGGGCGTACACGGCGAACCAGGCGGACGGCACGGTGACGATTGTGAACCTGAGCAGCCACACGGTGGAGAAGACCCTGCCGGTGGTGGGGCATCCGCGGTCGGTGACCTCGACGTCGAACTCGCTTTACGGCAAGGTGTATGTTGCGTCGCCGGACAGCCAGTACCTGACGATTCTCCGCACGGACCAGGACGTGGTGGACACGACGATTCTGGTGCAGGGCAATATTGTGGATGTGCGGACGAACAATCAGTCGGGCACGCAGGGGAACGCAATTGTGATGAGCCGCGTTCCGGGGGCGGGCCAGCCGTGCAACCTGCCGGGTACGGCGGCCGAGGCTTCGCTGGCGACTTGCCAGGCGATTCCGTAGGACGGACGAAGGGAAAGCATGCGTCGAGGGCCATTCCTGCAGGAGGAATGGCCCTTGTTGCATTTGGAGGAAAACGGCGTGGAGGAAGAGCAGGCCGGCGGGCGGCGCAAGGAACGGGAGACCGCGAAGGGGAAGACGCGGCTGGACGTGCTGCTGGTGGAGCGCGGGCTGGCGGCGAGCCGGGAGCGGGCCAGGGCGCTGATTCTGGCTGGGCGGGTGCTGGCGAACGAGCAGAAGGTGGACAAGCCGGGCGCGGCGGTGGCGGCAGACGCGGCGGTGCGGCTGCTGGGCGAGGATTTGCGGTATGTGAGCCGCGGAGGCCTGAAGCTGGAGGCCGCGCTCGCGGCGTGGGGGATCGTGGTGGAGGGGCGCGCGTGTGTGGATGTGGGTGCGTCGACGGGAGGATTTACGGACTGCCTGCTGCAACGCGGGGCGGCGCGCGTGACGGCGGTGGACACGGGCTTTGGGCAGATTGCGATGAAGCTGCGGCAGGATGGGCGGGTGCGTTTGCGGGAGCGGACGAATGCGCGGCTGCTGGGAGCGGGTGAGCTTGCGGAGGCGGATGGGCGGGAGGCGACGCTGCTGGTGATGGATGTCTCGTTTATTTCAGCGACGCTGGTGGTGGGGCCTGTGCTGGAGGCGGCGCCGGGATTGCGGGAGGCGGTGATTCTGGTGAAGCCGCAGTTTGAGGCAGGGCGGGGCAAGGTGGGCAAGGGCGGCATTGTGCGCGAGGAGGCGGCGCAGCAGGCGGCGGTGGAGCGGGTGGCCGCGAAGGTGAGGGAGCTGGGCTGGGAGGTGGCGGGGGTGATGGATTCGCCGATCAGGGGTGCGGAGGGGAACAGGGAATTTCTGCTGCATGCAAAACGCAGTTGCGTTGTGTGAGAGCCGCTGCTATAAGGGTTCATCCACTGGGCCAAACAATTGGGAATCAGAGAAGCATGGAGGTGTGCGATGAAGCTACGCGCCTGGATTCTCCCTCTTATCCTGTTTTTTCCTTTTGCCCAGATTTCGCTGGCGCAGAACGAGGATTGGGGAGTTGTGAAGCAACTGCCCCAGGGGCAGAAAGTGAAGGTCGTAACTACGGATGGAAAGTCGCACACCAGCGCTCTGGAGTCTGTGACCGACGATTCGATTCAGCTTAAGAACTTTACCGCCAGCAAGCAGGATGTGAAGCAAGTGCTGATGCTCAGCGGCGGGCACCGAGGCCGCCACGCCCTGATTGGAGCCGCGATTGGCGCTGGCGTGGGCCTGGGCATTGGGGTGAAGCTTGACGTTGACTCGTACACGCAAAACAAGGCGAAGGAGATTGCCATTCCTGGGCTCGCTGCTTTGGGTGCGCTGATTGGTATGGCTTTGCCGTCCCATGGCAAATGGCGCGAGGTGTATCGGGGCAAGTAGCCGAGAGCAGCAGACGCAATGTTTGTCTAGTCTCTGATTGAGCGCCTCTTCACAGGGTGCGGACGGAGCCGTATCCGGTACACTGGGACCGCATGTTTCGGATTGCGATAGTCTGCAAGTCACATCGGGAAGAGCTGGCGCATCTGCTGCCGGAGCTGATTGCGTGGCTGAAGGCGCGGGGCTACGAGCCTCTGCTTGACCAGGACGGCGGCGTGTACTGCCAGGACGCGCCGGTGGTGGCGCGGGAGGAGATGCCGCGGCACGAGCCGGCGCTGGTGATTGTGCTGGGCGGGGACGGGACGCTGCTATCGGTGGCGCGGGTGTTTGCGGCGACGGGGACGCCGATTCTGGGCGTGAACCTGGGCTACCTGGGATTTCTGACGGAGATCCGGCTCTCAGAGCTTTATCCAACGCTGGAGGGCTGGTGCAGCAATTGCCACTCGCTGGAGGAGCGGGCGATGCTGCACGCGGCAGTGTGCCGCGAGGGCGCGGAGGTGGCGGGCTTTGAGGCGCTGAACGACATCGTGGTGTCAAAGAGCGACATGGCACGGATGGGCGAGTTTGCGGTGGGGCTTGAGGGCAAGCCGGTGGCGCAGTTTCGCGCGGACGGCGTGATTGTGTCGACGCCGACGGGGTCTACAGCGTATACATTGGCGGCGAACGGGCCGATTCTGACTCCGGATGTGGATGCGATGGTGGTGACGCCGATTTGCCCGCACCTGCTGACGCTGCGGCCGATTGTGGTGAGGGGAGACGCGCTGCTGACGGTGAGGGTGCAGGCGACGCCGGCGCAGGGATTGCTGACGGTGGATGGACAGCAGGTGTATGCGCTGGAGGCGGGCGACGAAGTGCACTGCCGGCGCGGTGAGTACACGGTGAAGCTGGTGCGGCTGCGGGAGAGCAGCTTTTTTGAGGCGCTGCGCAACAAGCTGAGCTGGGGCGAGCAGTAAGCCGGCGGGACAATCCTGAAGAAAAATCAGTGGGTGATTTCGTTGAGGAGCACCTGCGCCTTGAGGGCGAGGGTGTGCGCGCCGTCGACGTCGCCAGTGGCCAGGGCGGCGCGGGCCTGCTTGAGGAATTCGCGAATCTGCGCGATGGTTTTCTGTTCCTGATTGTTGAACGGCGGATTGAGCTTCTTTAGGGTCTTCTCAATGTAGCTGAGCGAAGAGTCTGTCTGTAGGCGGAGGTCAGAGGGGTCGCCGGGCGAAAGCCGACCGACGGCGCTGACTTCCGGTGCGGCGCCGGAGGCCTCTTCGACGGGTTTGGGCTGAGGCTTTTTGCGATGAAAGATGTGGTGGGGAGGATTCTGCTGCGCGGTGGCGGCGGGCGGCTGCGTGGCCGGCTGCGTGGCGGGCGGAGTGGCTGTGGCCGGCGGGGTTTGCGCCGGCGTGGTGACGGGCGCGGTGGTGGCCGCGGCCGTGGACGAGTTGTCAACCTGCGTGGTTTCCAGCGGCGAAGGCGCGAGGGCCTGGGGCGGCGCGGGTTCGCGATGGCGATGGAAGATGCACCCAGTGGGAGCGAGGAGCACTACGCTCGCAGCGACCTGGACGAGCCTCTTCATTCTTCTGTTGTTCCTTCCTGTCCCGCCTGCCCTGAGAATGCTGCCATGCCGGTGTACCCCGTTGTGCCGGAATGGCCCGCCTGCCCTGCGAACTTCGCAGGCTGCGGATGGCGTCGTCCCCACTCGGCGGTGGAGAGCGGAATGCGCAGGCGGAACTCGGTGCCGTGTCCTTGCTCTGATTGTACGTCCACGCCGCCGTGGTGCAATTGCAGGATGCGATAAGTCATGGTGAGGCCGATGCCGCTACCGCCGGCCTTGGTGGTGAAGTAGAGGTCGAAGATTTTCTCTTTGATGTCGTCTGGAATGCCCACACCCTGGTCTATGACGCGGAGGACGGCAAAAGGTTTCTCGTCCTCGAGCAGAACGCGGAGGGTTCCGCCGTTGGGCATGGCCTGTGCGCCGTTCTGGATGACGTTGAGGAATGCCTGCTTAAGCAGGTCGGCATCGACGTTGGCGATGAGGGGCGCGTGCGGGAGCGAGGTTTCGAGAGTGACCTGGCGGGTGGGTAGCTCCTCAGCGGCGAGGGCGAGAACGTCGCCGAGGACGCTGCGGAGATCCTGCTCGCGGAGCTGGAGCTCTACGGGCCGGGAGAAGTCGACGAGGGTTTGGACGACGCGGTCAAGGCGGTGAATTTCAGCATTGATGACTTCAAGGTGGCGGTTGGCGGGGTGGCTGGGGTCGCCGAGCTTGTTTTTGAGCAGCTCAAGGTGGACGACGATGGCGTTGATGGGGTTCTTGACCTCATGGCCGACGCCGGCGGTGAGGCGGCCGATGGCGGCGAGGCGGCGGGAGAGCTCGATTTCCGACTCGATTTTCTCAACGGATTCGAGGTCGTGGAGGGTGACGAGCGCACCGAGGCCGAGGGCGGAGCTGTCGTCGTGGATGAAGTCGAGCGAGGCCTGAATGCGGCGGCCGGACTCGGTGACGACCTCCTCCTGAAGGAGCATGACGCCGGCATCCCAGGCCTCACGGAGGGTGCGGCCGAGGACGGTGGAGCGGTTAAAAATTTCGTGGGCGCGGCGGCCGAGGATGCGGTCGCGGTCCACGCCGAGGAAGCGGCGCGCAGCCTCAGAGACGAGGACGGCGCGGCCGTCGCCGGTGAAGAGCAGCAGACCGTCCTGGAGGTTGGAGAGGATCTGGTCGAGGTTTTCCTTGAGGGCGCTGAAGACCTCCTCAACGCTGCGGATGCGCTGTCCAATGCGCTCAATCTGGGTGGAGACGCGCTGGGGCGTGTCCTGGGTTAGAGCCTTTTTGGCGTTCTGGACGGGCTCCTCGTCCGCGGGATTCCAGAGGGCGAGCTGCTGGCTGATTCTCTCAAGCGGGCGGAGCGCGAAGTTGCTGAGGAAGAAGGCGGCGAACAGCGCGGTGACGAGGGCGAAGCCCATGAGGGTGAGGGCCTCGCGGAGCCAGGGCGCGTAAATGGCGTGGAGCAGCGTGGTGCGCGCGCCGACATGGACGGTGATGAAGAGCTGGCCGTTGCGCTCAAGAGGAACGACGACGTCATAAACGCGGGGAGGGCCGAAGACCTCGCGCATGAGCTGGAGGGGGTTGGCGTCGAGGAGCTGCGAGTAGTCAGGACGCGTGGGGATGGGCTTGTCCTGATTGGTGGGGTTGGTGCTGAGCAGGGTGAGGCCGTTCCGGTCAGCGACGTTGATGTCATAGACGGTAAGCGAGTAGCGATTGACGGATTCGAGCAGGGAGTGGAGTTCGTCACTGTTGTGCAGGGTGGAGGCGACAAGGTTGCGGAGCTGCTGGGGATCGTTGGGATTGACGGTCTGGTTGGCGAGGCCGGACTCCAGCGCGTGCTGGAGGGCGAAGCGGACCTGGTTGGCGATGGTGTAATTGGCGTCGTAAGACTGCTTGACGGCGGCGTTGAGGAGCTGGCTGACGTAGACGAGCGAGACCAGCCCGGAGATGAGAAAGACGAGGCTGGTGATGGCCAGGACGAGTTTGGTTTTGAGTCGCATGGTCAGGCGCGATGTTCCTGCTGCTGCGAATGACTGTACTCTTTGAGCTTGTTGTGGAGGGTTTTGAGGCTGACGCCGAGGATTTCGGCGGCGCGGGTTTTGTTTTGGCCGGTGGACTCGAGGGTGCGCAGGATGAGGAGGCGCTCAGCCTCGCCGACGGTGTTGCCGACGCGGACGGGAACGAGGTTGCCGTCAGTGGGCGCGGGGACGGCATGGCGGCCGGAGCCGAAGGTGCGGGGCAGATGGGCCGCGTCAAGAGGAGAGCCGTCAGGGCAGAGGATGACGGCGCGCTCGACAGTGTTGCGCAGCTCGCGGGCGTTGCCGGGCCAGTCATAGGCCATGGCGCGCTCAAGGAATGAGGGTCCGATGCCGGCGACGCGGCGGCCGTGCTTCTGGTTCATGTCGTGAACCATGGTTTCAGCCATCGTGGGCAGGTCGTCGAGATGGTCGCGGAGGGGCGGCATGTGGATGTGGAAGACGTTGAGGCGATAGTAAAGGTCGCCGCGCAGCTCACCACGGGCAACGGCCTCCTCGGGGTCGCGATTGGTGGCGGCGAGGACGCGGACGTCCACATCCTGCTCAGTACGCGCGCCGAGGCGGCGGAGCTTGCGCTCCTCAAGCACGCGGAGAAGCTTGGCCTGGGTGGCGGCGGGCATTTCGCCGATTTCATCAAGGAGAAGGGTGCCGCCGGAGGCGAGCTCAAAGCATCCGGCGCGGCGCTCCACGGCTCCGGTGAAGGAACCTTTTTCGTGGCCGAAGATTTCGCTTTCGATGAGGGTTTCAGGAATGGCGGCGCAGTTGACGGCGACGAAGGGTCGCGGCTTGCGCGGGCTGAGGTCATGGAGGGTGCGGGCGACGAGCTCCTTGCCGGTGCCGCTTTCTCCGGTGATGAGGACGGAGACGTTGGAGGGTGCAATCTGCTCAATGAGCGAGAAGATGTCGCGCATGGCCCGGGAAGCGCCGACCATGGCGCCGAGGACACCGGTTTCCCGCAGGCGGCGGCGGGCAACCTCCAGCTCGATGGCGGTGTCGCGCTGGCGGGTGGCGTTGGCCAGGATGGTGCGGAGGCGGGCGGCATCGACGGGCTTCTCAAGGAAGTCATATGCGCCGAGCTTCATGGCATCGACGGCAGTTTGGATGGAGCCCTGGGCGGTGAGGAGGATGACGGCGACGTTGGAGTTGAGGCCGGAGCCTTCTTCAGCAAGTTTGGCGAGGAGGCCGATGCCGTCGAGGCGCGGCATTTTGAGGTCAGTGACGATGATGGCGGGGTTCCAGGCGAGGGATTTCTCCCAGCCTTCGATGCCGTCGCGCGCGGTCTCAGTGCGATAACCCCAGCCGGAAACGAGCTCAGCGAGACCCGTGAGCGCGTTGGGTTCGTCTTCGACGATGAGGACCTTGGCGTCGTTCGGCATGGCGGCCATCCGTTCTTGCATTGCGGGCGGGCTGGCTCCCACGGATCCGCCGCACAGGTGGACGGAGTGCCCTGGGGAAGGCACCGCTCATGACCTTTCTACCACGCAGGAGAGGCGGATGCGGCGTGGAATGAAGGAAATCGGCCCTCGAGAGCGAGGGAAGGCTAGGGCGCAGCGGCCACGGAAACGACGCGCGGGCTGTCCAGAAGCGCCTTCCATGCGCCGGCAAGAACGGGCGCGTCCGGCTGCGGTGAGTGGATGAACCAGGCCCAGTCAGAGCCGGGAGCGAAGGCATCCGGCGCGGGGAGGGAGGTGTCAATCCGGACGCCGAGGGGCTTGCCGACGGCGAACTGGGCGAAGAAACGGTCGATGGGGAAGCGGGCGTTGAGGGCGTGGACATGCACCTGGAGCGCGTCCACGTAGAGCAGGCCAGGGAAGAAGTCGGCCATGGTGCCGCCGCCGGGCACGAAGCGGGGCGGGCCGGATTGCCAGACGAAGAGCAGATTGCGCAAGCCGTCGTGATGGACAAGTCTATCGAAGAGCTGGCGGTAAAGCTGAGAGGAGCCGGTGATGCCTTTGCGGCCGGCCCACCAGAAGTCTTTTCCGTTCGCATCTGGCAGGGGATTGAAGAGGACGGCGATGTTTTCCTTTTGCAAGGCGCGGAGGGTTTGTGCGACGCCGTCGACCTGGGCGTTCCAGCGCTGGTTGAGGAGGGTGCCGGGAGTGAGGAGGTCGTGCCACTCGTAGTCGGTGAGCTGGCCGTGGGCGGCGGCGGGCGCGAGGTCAGTGGGACGGGCGGGCTGCCAGACGAGGCCGATTTCCTGATGGCGCGCGTGGGCGGCGCGGAGGGTTTGGAGAAGATCGGCGCGGGCGGCTGCGGCGGATGCGCCGGTGGTGGATGCGCTGGGGGTGGCCGATGGAAGCTCGGCGGCGAAGAGGGCGGGATTGCGGCCGGTGGACTGGGCAATGGATTGAGCAGGGAGGGATGCGGCGTTGGCAGCGGGCGCGGGCGGTTGCAGGAATCCGCTGAGGACGCCTGTGCCGGGCGCGGCCATGAGGCGATTGAGCAGCGCGGAGGCGGCGGGGATGGGGTCGTCGGTGACGGGCGAGGCGGTGGGCTGGGAGCCGTCGCGCTCAAGGGTGGCTTTGCGGATACCGGCCATGGGCGCGGCGAGGCGTGGATCCGCACGGTTGAGGACGCGGGGATCGTTGTAAACGGCGTTGATTTCGTCGAGGGAGTTGGAGAACTCGAAGAGGTTGGTCCAGTCCATGAAGTAAGCCCAGCGGGGCTGCGCGGCGAGGACCTGCGGAGTGGGCAATGCACCAACTTCAGCGAGTGCGATGGGCTTGCCGGCGGCGAGGGCGAGCATGTCCCGGTAGTACTCGGGCTTGAACTCGCCGTAGATGTCCATAGTGACCACGTCAACGTATTGCGGGCCGGGATAATAGCTGGCGATGGAGCCGGCGTTGGCGCTGGGCGCGTTGACGTTCCAGACCCAGACGATGTTGTTGAGGTGATGGACGTGGACGAAGCGGTTGTAGATCTGGCGATAGAGGGCGGTGGAGCCGTCCTGGCCGGGGCGGCCGCCCCACCAGAACCAGTTGCCGTTCATCTCATGATAGGCGCGGAAGAGGACGGGGACGTGGGCGTCGCGAAGCTGGCGGAGATAACCGGCGATGACATCGACCTGCGCGCACCAGCGCTTGTAAAGCGGTGTGCCGGGGGTGAGGAGCTGATGCCACTCATAGTCAGTGAGTTTGCCCTGCACGCTGTCATGGAAGGTGACGGGCTCATCGTCTGTGGGGCGGACGGCGTGCCAGGTGAGGGCGATGATGGAGCCGTGCTGCCACTGGCGCTTGATTTCCTGAACGGTGGCGGGACGGGAGAGCACGGAGTCCTTGTCGTCGCCGGCGGAGAAGCCGAAGTCCTCGCCGAAGAGGCCGGGGTATTTGCCGGTGAGGTCGTAAGCGCGGTCAGTCCAGCGGGAGCCGTCGTTGGGGTAATTGTGCTCGCCGCTGACAATGGCCTTGCCGGAGATGGAATCGATGTAGGCGAGAAGGGCGCGCGCTTCGGGCGACGCATCTGGATTGACGGGCTGCGGCGGCGCGGCGAAGACGAGCGTGGAGGCGAAGATAAGGCAGCCCGCGAGCGCGCAGGCAAAACGATTGATTCGCATGAAAAGGGATCCCCTTCGTTCGCGGGAATTATAGCGCGCGTGCGCGATGAGGCGACGGAGGGCCGACAGCTACACTGGAGGGATGATGGAGTTTGAGATTTCGGCGGCGGAGGCCGCGGCGCTGCTGAAGGAAAAGAAGGCGCGGCTGATTGATGTGCGCGAGCCGTGGGAGTTTGCGACGGCGAAGGTGGAAGAGTGTGTGTTGATGCCGATGGGCGAGGTGGCGGCGCGGGCGCACCAGGAGCTGGACCCGGACGAGCATCTGATTGTGATGTGCCACGCGGGCGTGCGATCGATGAACGTGACGGTGTGGCTGCGCAACCAGGGATTCGAGCAGGTGCAGTCGCTGCGCGGCGGGATTGACGCGTGGTCGCGCGAGGTGGATGCGAAGGTGGCGAGATACTAATGCCCAAAAGACCAGGTGAGTTGAAAGAGGCCGTTGTCGATGCCTGGATTTAAGTCCGCTGTGTCTTTATTTGATATGTGGTGATAACGGTATTCGAGGCGAAGGGACCTGGTTCTGGAGCGGAAGAATTCAATGCCGGCGCCAAAGTCAAAGGTGAAGTTGAAGGAGCCAGCGCCATCGATAGGAATTGGGATTGTGGAATAGATGAAGCCGCCGTGGGCGTCGACAAGCGGCTGCAGACGGTGGCGCGGACGGAAGTTCCATTGCAGGCCTGCGGGTGAAAAGGCTTCGCCCATTGTCCAGATGCGCGAGCAGGTTCGGACAAACGTGCCTGCATAGGTGACGGGTGGGAATGAGTATGAATAGCTGCCGGATTCGGGAACGCAGGCGGTTGCCTGGCGGATGTTATCTGTATACGTGGCGATTGTCGGTGAGGTCTGGTGGGTAACGATGTGCCAGACCGGATCACTCTCGAATGCGATTGGTGCGAACTCCGCATTGAACTGCCAGTTGAGTTTTCGATTCAGGAGCAGGCGGCGGCTATAGCTAAGACCGAAGTTGAGCAGGATGCGATTTTGGGCGGTCCCCATAAGGATTGGGCTGGAATCAGGCGAGTAGGCGGTGAAGATGCTGAAAGTGTTGAGGCGCGCAAAGTAGGGATTTTCTTTGGGGGCCTGGGCGGGCACAGCGGTCGCCCGCAGAAAGACGAGTGCGAAACCGAAGCAGAGTGCCCGTACACTCGCAGGGAGATTGCTGCGCGCATTCATCATCAAGGAACGTGGCCCCTTCGAGTGACTCAGCCGATGTTAGCACCTATACTCATGTTTTGACTGTGATTGCGACCGGAAGGAGAGCCTCCGATGTCTTCAAAAGCGGTGGAGTTTGCGCGCGCGGAGAAAGCGCGGTTTTTGGAAGAGCTGAAGGATTTGCTGCGGATTCCATCGGTGTCCACACTGCCGGAGCACAAGGCGGATTGCCGCAAGGCGGCGGAGACGCTGGCGGCGGAGCTGAAGCGCATTGGGATGGAGCATGTGCGTCTGATCGAGACGGCGGGGCATCCGCTGGTTTATGCCGACTGGCTGCACGCGGCGGGCAAGCCGACGGCGCTGGTGTATGGACACTATGACGTGCAGCCGCCTGACCCGCTGGACGAATGGGTTTCGCCGCCGTTTGCGCCGGAGGTGCGGAACGGGAACCTTTATGCGCGCGGCGCGGTGGACGACAAGGGGCAGGTGTGGGCGCAGGTGAAGGCGCTGGAGAGCCTGCTGGCGCAGGGCGGACTGCCGATCAACGTGCGCGTGCTGATGGAAGGCGAGGAGGAAGTGGGCGGCGAGGGGATTGCGGAGTATGTGGCGACAAAGCCGGCGGAGCTGAAGGCGGATTTTGCGCTGGTGTGCGATACGGAGCTGTTTGCGCCAGGGTTGCCGACCTTGTGCGTGGGACTGCGCGGAATGATTTACACGGAGCTGGAGGTGCGGGGCGCGAAGACAGACCTGCACTCGGGGATGTATGGCGGGGCCGCGCCGAATCCGTTTGTGGCACTGGCGCAGATTGTGGCCAGGCTGAAGGACGAGAATGGGAAGATTCTGATTCCGGGCTTTTATGACGACCTGATTGCTCCGAGCGCGGAGGAACTGGCGGCGTGGAAGCGGCTGCCGTTTGATGAAGAGGAATATCGCAAGGCGGAAGTGGGCTCAAAGACGCTGGTGGGCGAGCCGGGATACAGCGTGCTGGAGCGGACGTGGGCGCGGCCGACGCTGGATGTGCATGGGATTCCGGGCGGGTTTACGGGCGCCGGCGCTAAGACGGTGATTCCGGCGAAGGCGCTGGCGAAGGTGTCGATGCGGCTGGTGCCGGGGATGACTCCGGCGAAGGCTTTTGCGCAGTACAAGAGCTATGTGCAGCAGATTGCGCCGGCGGGCGTGGACGTGGAGACACGGCTGATTCACTCGGGCGATCCGTGCGTGATTGCGGTGGACAATCCTTATGTGCGCGCGGCGACTCGGGCGCTGGGCGAGGTGTGGGGCAAGGAGACGGTGTTTATCCGGTCGGGCGGATCGATTCCGATTGTGGGCGACTTTGACCGGCACCTGGGATTGCCGAGCGTGATGATGGGCTTTGGGCTGCCGGATGACAACCTTCACGCGCCGAACGAGAAGTTCTGCGTGCGGAACTTCGAGCTGGGGATTGAGTCGCTGATCCGGTTTATGGAGGAGGCAGCGCGTTGAGCCACGTGCCTGCCTGCGCCGCGGAGGAAGAGTCGGCGGAGGGATTTGTGCTGGCGGGCGGCGCATCCAGCCGCATGGGACGGGACAAGGCGCTGGTGGAGGTGGCCGGGCGGCCACTGGCGGCGCATGCGGTGGGGATTCTGCGCGAGGCGGGATTGCCGGCGCGGATTGCGGGAGCGCGGACGGAGCTGGACAACTTTGCGCCGGTGGTGAAGGATGCCGGCGGCGGTCCGCTGGCGGGAGTGTGCGCGGCGCTGGAGGCCGCGGAGGCGGAGCTGGCGGTGTTTTTGCCGGTGGATATGCCGCTGACGCCGGGTGCGCTGATTGGATATCTGCTGCACCATGCGCGGGCGACGGGCGCGGCGGTGACGGTGCCGCGCCAATGCGGATTTGCGCAGACGTTTCCGGCGGTGGTGCGGCGAGCGGCTCTGTCGGAGCTGCGGCGGGTGCTGGAAAATGGCGAGGGTGGGTGCTTTGCGGCCTTTACGCAGGCGGCGGAGCGGCTGGGAATGCCGCTGGCACAGGTGGATGTGGAGACGCTGGCCCAGTGCGGGCAGGTGACGCATCCCCTGGGCATTGCCGGCCGGCACTGGCTGATGAATGTGAATACGCCGGAGGAGGTAGAGCAGGCGGCGAAGCTGCTTTCCGGCGCCCTTCGCGTAAGCTGAAGGCAGGCAAAGAGCCGGGAACCGAGGATGAGCGAAGCGGACAACAATGCGGAGCTGCCGGAGCTGCTGAACGCTCTGGACGCGGGGCACGGTGTGGCGCACAGGCCGGCCAATGGGCAGGGCGCGGACGGCGCGATGCCGATGATCTCGTTTCGCCATGTGTCCATGTGGTTTGGCGACCGGCGGATTCTGGACAACGTGAGCTTTACGGTGGAGCACGGAGAGACGCTGTGCATTCTGGGGCGGAGCGGCGTGGGCAAGTCGGTCTCACTGCGTATCCTGATGGGATTTCTGCGGCCGCAGGTGGGATCAATCTGGGTGAAGGACGAGGAGATCAACCAACTGGACGAGGAGGGGATGCAGGAGATCCGCAAGCACGTGACGATGGTCTTCCAGAACGGCGCGCTGTTTGACTCGCTGACGGTGCGGGAGAATGTGGCGTTTCCTCTGCGGGAGCACGGAGGGCTGACCGAGGACCAGGTGCATCAGATTGTGGACCGGCTGATTGGGATGGTGGGCGCGGACGACGTGGCGGAGCTGTTGCCGGCGAGCCTTTCCACGGGGCGGCGGCGGGCGGTGGCGATTGCGCGGGCGCTGGCCTTGCAGCCGGATGTGGTGCTATATGACGAGCCGACGACGATGGTGGACCCGCTGATTGCGCGGCGGCTGGGCGACCTGATCCAGCGGCTGAAGCGGCAGAGCGGGTTCACGAGCATCGTGGTGACACACGACATGCGATTCGCCGAGCGGCTTGCGGACAAGGTGCTGTTCCTACACGAAGGTAAGGGGCGGTTCTTCGGGCCGCTCCGGGAGTTCCTTGCGTCACAAGACCCTTATATTCAAGAGTTTCTGGTGCTGGACGCCTACAAGTTACCAACGACGTAAGAGAATACCTAATCGGTAATTTGCTTGGGTGCAATCTTCTTGCGATGATCGCTTTAGTTCGGCGATTCTCCAGCGAGAGAGTTTGCCGATTCGGTCCAGTGTTCGCCTCCCTGAGCCGGGGATTAGCGGTCGAGACGATCTAGGAAACAAAAAAGATTGCGAATGGGACGTGCAATGGGGATTTTGCTGGTGACTGCCTTGGAGCGAATGGGCCCTCTCGCTGAGGATGTGCGACGCGAATTGGGAATGGAGTTGACGGTCGCAAACGGAGTCGAGTCCGCGCTGTGCGCTTTGCGCGACCATGACTTCACGATTGTCGTTTTGGACGAGGCAACCGCCGAGTGCCTTACCAGCGCGGCCGACGTTATATGGGAGCGCTCCGGGCTTGCCGTCCCCCTGCGGGCCAACTTCGCGATCTCATCTTCGGCGCGGCTGGTTCTGGAGATTCGAGCCGCGTTATGCCGCCGTAAGCGGGAGATGAAGCTTGCGATGCAGGCTGTGTCAGCGAGAATGGGGGAAGAGCTGAGGTCTTCGCTGGCCGGCTTGGTGTTGCAGACTCAATTGGCCGCTTCGGACAGAAGCTTGTCTCCAGGTTCATCCAAGAGGTTGGAACTGATAGCCGATTTGGTCCTCAATCTGCAGCGCAAGATTGGCTTGTCACTCGATACTGTTCATTCCTTGCCTGTGGAAGCCGCAACATTGTACGTGGGAGATGGAGAAGCGGCGGGAGGACGTCTTGCGCCGGAACGAGCGGGCGGGCGTGCTGTTCAAAGTATCGAACGATCCGCGGGTGACGCGCGTGGGCAGGTGGCTGCGGAAGTATTCGCTGGATGAGCTGCCGCAATTTTTGAATGTCATCCGGGGCGACATGAGCGTGGTGGGTCCGCGGCCGCCAATTGCCAGCGAGGTGCAGGAGTACAAGCTGAACCACCTGCGGCGGCTGGATGTGACGCCGGGGATAACGGGCTTGTGGCAGGTGCAGGGGCGGCAGGATCCGTCGTTCGACAGCTATGTTTCGCTGGACGTGAACTACATTGAGAACTGGAGCCTTTGGCTGGACTTGAAGATCATTATGCGGACGGTGGGCGTGGTGTTTGCGGGCACGGGCTCGTAAGAAGCGCAGACCGGGATGCAAGACCTGGCAGTAAGACTTTTGCGGGGCAGGGATAAGGAGGGCCGTCCGGATGGGCGGCTTTTGCGTTTTGGCCGGTGGGCGGGCGGATTACACTGAAGATGTGAAGATCGCACTGGCCCAGATCAACCCCACGGTGGGGGATTTCAAGGGGAATCTGGAACGCGTGGTTGCGGCCAGCCGCCGGGCCGCGGACGAGGGCGCGCGGCTGACGGTTTGTCCGGAGCTGGCGCTTTGCGGCTATCCGCCGGCGGATTTCGTGGAGAAGCCGAGCTTTCTGGCCCGCTGCAAAAGCGCCGTGGAGGAGCTTGCCGCGGCGACGGCGGGGCTGAAGACGGCGGTGCTGGCGGGCGTGGCGCTGGCTGCGCCGGAGGGCGCGGGCAAACCGGCTGTGAATGCCGCGGTGCTGCTGGACAAGGGCGCGGTTCTGCTGGAGCAGCACAAACGGCTGCTGCCGTTCTATGACGTGTTTGATGAGCAGCGGTATTTTCTGCCGGCGCGATCGCAGCGCGTGGTGGAGTTGGACGGCGTGCGGCTGGCGGTGACGATTTGCGAAGACGCGTGGAACGACAAGCACTTCTGGCAGCGACGGCTTTACAGGGTGGATCCGATGGAAGAGCTGATGCGGGAAAAGCCGGACCTGCACGTCAATCTTTCGTCTTCGCCGTTCTGGCACGGCAAGTGCGCGCTGCGGCGGGAGATGCTGGCGGCGATTGCGCGGCGGGACGGGATTCCGGTGGTGATGTGCAACCAGGTGGGCGGCAATGACAGTCTGATTTTTGACGGGTCGTCGCTGGCTCTGAATGCGCAGGGCGAGGTGATAGCGCAGGCGCGATCATTTGAGGAAGAGACGCTGGTTTTCGATGCGTTCAAGAGCGCCGCGGTGGCCGCGGCGGATGAGGACGAGACGGAGGCGGCGTATCGCGCTCTGGTGGTGGGGACGCGGGATTATGTGCACAAGTGCGGCTTCAAGCAGGTACTGGTGGCGCTGAGCGGGGGGATTGATTCGGCGCTGGTGACGGCGATTGCGGCCGAGGCGCTGGGGCCGGAGAATGTGCTGACGGTGGGCATGCCGAGCCCGTACTCGTCAGAAGGCTCGGTGAACGACAGCCGGAAGCTGGCGGAGAACCTGGGCGTGCGGTTTGAGGTGATTGGCATCAGCGCGCTGGTTGGCGAGTATACGCGGGCGCTGGAGGGGATGTTTGCGGGGCGCGCACCGGATTTGACGGAGGAGAATATTCAGTCGCGGATACGCGGGACGCTGATGATGGCGCTGTCGAATAAATTCGAGTCTTTGGTGCTGACGACGGGAAACAAGTCAGAGATGGCGGTGGGCTACTGCACGCTTTATGGCGACATGGTGGGCGCGCTGGCGGTGGTGGGTGACCTGGTGAAGACACGGCTGTATGCGGTGTGCCGGTGGCTAAACCGGGAGCGCGAGGTGATTCCGTGGGCGATTGTGGAGAAGCCGCCCTCGGCCGAGCTGCGGCCGGGACAGAAGGATACGGACTCGCTGCCGCCCTACGAGGTGCTGGACCCGATTGTGGAGGCGTATGTGGAGCAGTATGAGACGCCGGAGCGGATTGCGGAGGCACACAATCTGCCGCTGGAGCTCGTCCAACAGGTGGTGAGGCTGATTGAGCGGGCCGAGTACAAGCGGCAGCAGGCCGCACCGGTGCTGAAAGTGACGTCAAAGTCGTTCGGGATGGGGAGGCGGTTCCCGATTGCCGTGAGGGTGGCGTTATAAGCTAGGGGCAGGGAGCAAATCCCGCCTGGGGAGGAAAATCAGCTTGAGTCGTCTGTCAGTCCGCCTGGCCGGTGCGTATGCGCTGGCGGCTATTTCATTGTGTGCGTTCCGGGGCAATGCCCAGGAACAGGTTCCATCCGCCAATCTGCAGGTGCCGGCGGCTCCCGCGCCGGCCGAGGCGCCGCAGTTTCCCAAGCCGAATCCGACGTTTTTCACGGCGACCTCACCGACGGCCGACGAAGTGAATGCGTTTTTGCAAACGAGCTGGGGCTACAACGTGAATCGCGTGTGGCAGGTGCAGGCGATTATGAAGACGCCGGTGCCGGGCGTAAGCAAGGTTGTGGTTCTGGTGGGCAACAAGGGAGGCAGAAGCAAGATTCAGGCTCTGGAGTTCTTTACCATGCCGGACAACAAGCACATTATTGCCGGCAACGTGATTCTGCCGTTTGGCCAGCACCCTTATGCGGATGACCGGGCGGCGCTGGAGGCGCGGGCGGATGGGCCCTATCGCGGGTCACCGTCAAAGGACCTGGAGCTGGTGGAATTCGCCGATTTCCAGTGCCCGAAATGCGACCAGGTTGAGGCCAACATGGACAAGCTGGCGACGGATTTTCCGAGTGCGCGGATTGTGTTTGAGAATTTTCCGCTTGCGAATGTGCATCCGCAGTCGGCGCGCGCGGCGGCCTATGGAGTATGCGTGAACAAGCTGGGCGGCAGCGTTCCGTTCTTCCAGTTTGCCTCAGCGGTGTATGGCGGGCAGGCGGGGCTGGCGACGGCGGACGGAGCGACGCTGACCTTGAACAGCGCGGTGACCAAGGCGGGGCTGGACCCGGCGAAGGTGGCGGCCTGCGCGTCGACGCCTGAGACTGCGCAGGAGGTTGAATCGTCGGTCCAACTGGCACGTGACCTGAACATCAACGAGACGCCGACGCTGATGGTGAATGGGCGGAAGGTTCCGCTGGGCGGCGTGCCCTATGACACGATCAAGCTGATTGTGGAGTACCAGGCGAAGCTGGACGGGATTACGGTGGCGACTCCGGCGGCAAGCCCGGCGAAGGGCGACGAGCCGACGACGAATCCGCCGGGACCGGCGAAGCCGATGAACTCGCCGAACCGCTAGGCAAGCAAGGCCGGGGCAAGCAAGGCTGGGGCAAGCAGGGCAAGGGCAAGACAAAAGGGCAACGAAAAGAAGCCTCCGGTACGATGCGGGAACAGCGCGCGGGCCGGGGGCTTTGCCGTGTGCGGGGCGCTGCGGTAATTCCTGAGTTGATGTGACCACTACGACCGAGCGAAAGGCCGCCGCTCCCTGATGGTCCCGCCCCAACGACGAAGACCTGTCGTTGGGGCCCCGGATCGCGTCGACTGGAACGCCCCGGCCCAGGACACAATGACTTAGGAATTGCTTTAATCGCGAGGCGTGAAGCGGTCAATGCGGAGCATGGGCGTGTGGCCGGCGGCGTGCGGCCCGCGGACGACATGCGGCGAGAGGATGAGCAGCAGCGAGGAGTAATTCTGCTGATTGTCCTTGCCGGTGATGTTGTTGAGGCCGGGGATTTCGCTGAGGCCGGGCGTGCCGCTGAGGGCGACGCTCTCCTGGCGGTCGAGCTCGCTCATGACGACGATGGCGGAGCCTTCTTTGAGCGTGACGACACCGGAATAAGAACGGCTGGTGAGGACGGGAACGCCGTTGAGAGCATTGCCGGCGAGCGCGGTGATTTTGACGTCGAGGGTGAGGGCGACGTCGCCGTTGCGCATGACCTCGGGCGTGGCCTTCACGGTGAGGCCGAGGTCCTGGTATTCGACCTGGGGGATGGTTTCTGAAGCGCCCTGAAGCGAAGAGAGGATGGAGGAGAGGCTGCTGGAGGTTCCGGCGGTGGTGAGGCCGGGGATGTTGATGTTGCTGGCGCCGAGGCTGGAGTAAGACGAGGTGGTGATGGGATAGCGCAGGCCGGATTTGAAGGTTCCGGACTCGTCATTGGCGATGCGGAGCTGCACCTGATCAAGCTCGCGCGAAGTGGAGGAGTTGAGGCTGAGATTGCCGGTGACCGAGCCGGGCGAGACGCCGGAGAGCGTGAGGCCGCCGCCGAAGAGCGCGATTCCGTTGGAGAAGAGCGAACTGGAGACCTGGCCGGAGGCGAGAAGGATGCCGAGGATGGCCAGCGTGTCACCGGGTGCGGCGAGGCCGGAGGAGATGATTTGCTGGACGAGTGCCTGGTTGGCGTTGAGGATGGACTGCTCCTCAGAGTAGACGTTGAAGGCGGTGATTTGCTGGGGCGGGGCGATGCCGGTGTTGCGCTGCTGAGTGTGGGCGAGCTGGATGAGGCGGACATCGAGCAGGACCTGGCTGCGGCCGCCGAGAAGGCTGCGGAGGGTGGCGTTGAAGTCGTTGAGGGTGCGGGTGGGAGCGCGGAGGGTGAGCGTGCCGCCGTCCTGCTGGACCGAGACACGGGGCACGCCGAAGAGATTGCGGGCCATGTTGCTGATTTGCGTGCGGTCATCGTTCGACATGCCGGCGAGATAGACGGTTTCGACCTCCTGCCGCTCGAAGCGCTCGCGATTGAGAGGGGTGTCAAGGGCGATGAGGACGCGATGAGCGTCAAGAGGAACCCAGAAGGTGCCGGTGGCGAGGCTGAGGGCGTGGAGAGCCTGCGGGAAGGTGGCATTGTCAAGGTTGAAGGGGACGGAGACGGCGGAGATGTCCGGGGCGAGGGTGGCCTGGATGCCGTAGTCCTTGAAGACCTGCTGGAGGAGCTGGGTGCGCGGGAGACGGAGATGGAAGCTGCGCGGGCCGGCGGCGGGGGCAAGCTGGGGCGCGGCGGCGAAGTCGTCCGCGTCCTGCCCGTAGAGGGAATCGGCGGGAGGCAGAGGCGTGTTGGGGAAATGCTCATTGACCTGGCTGCTGCCGGGGTCGAGGACGAGAGCCTTGTCGAGCGCGGCGCGGGCGGCGGCGGGGTTGCCGTGAAGGCGATCCTGCGCGGCGGACTGAAGGAGAACGGCCACTTGATGGCTGCGGGCGACCTGGGCGGCGAGTGCGTAGTCAGGATTGGCGGGGACGAGGGCTGCGGCCTGCTCATAGAGTAGCCGGGACTGGTCGAATTTTGATTCTTCGAAGAGCTTGCTGGCGCGGAGGTAAAGTCCGGCGGCGCGGTGGCGGTCACGCTGGGAGATGTGCTTTGCGGGTTTGGGCGCGGCGGCAGGATTCGTGGTGGAAGCCGGCGTGGCGGGGGCGGGCGGCGCGGGCTGCTGCGCGGCGAGCATGGGCAGGGGCGCGGCAGCGAGCAGGCCGGCGAGGACGAGATGGGCGGCGGCGCGGAGGTTCATGCGCGGGCCGGCCTTTCCGGCAAAGATCCGTCTGAAAAGAGATGCGCGAGGGATTCGGCGCAGAGATCGGGCTGGTGGGTGAGCAGCTCGCTGAAGGAGAAGCGGCCGGTGGCGACGGCGAGAACGCTGAGCCCGTTGGCGCGGGCGGCCTGGATGTCGCGCGGCGTGTCTCCGACGACGCAGATGCGTGCGGCGGGTCCGGCGAGGGCACGAGCCTGGTTTGCCGCGTGGGCGAGAAGGTGGGATCGGTCAGGGAAGGCGTCACTGAAGCCGCCGAAGCGGAAATGGGAGCGGATTCCGGCGCGCTCAAGCTTGGTCCAGCCGATGGATTCGAGGTTGCCGGTGGCGACGCCGAGGTGCGCGCCGCGGCGGGCGAGGTGCTGGAGGGTTTGCTCGACGGCGGGCATGAGGTAGAGGTCAAGCTCGGCGCTGCGCCGGGAGACGTGGAGGCACATGGCGGCGAGAATCTCGGCCGAGTGCGCGTCAAGAATGGGCGCGGGGACGCCGGCGCGGAGGCAGGCTTCGCGAAGGATTGCGGTGTCAGTATTTCCGGCGAGGGAAATGCCGTCGAGCGAGACGGCGTGGCCGAGGACGAGGTGGACGGCCTGGGTGAAGGCATCAAAATGGACGCGGTCGCGGCTGCGCAGCAGCGTGCCGTCGATGTCAAAGAGATAGGCGTTGTGCGCGTCCCAGAGGAATCCGGGGCTGGCGTGGATGCGGGTTTGGAGAGGTTGCGGCGAGGTGTGCATGGGTTGGACGGGAGCCGTCAACCCTGGCGCAGGCCCTGGCGGATGACTCCGTAGACTTGACGCTCACTGCGCGGCGGACGCTTGAGCCCGGCGCGAACTTCCGCGAGGCTGAGGCCAAGCTCGGCCATGGTGCGGCTGAGGGTGTTGCGATGCATGCCGAGCTCTTCGGCCGCCTTACACTGATTTCCCCGGTTGGCCACCAACACTTCGCGAAGGTATTGCTTTTTGAACTCGCGCACGGCTTCGTCATAGCGAACGCCGCTGGAATGCATTTGCGTAACCAGGATGTCCAGTTCTCGTCTCACGTCGGTCCTCTTGCTCTTTCTAGCTTGCCACAGCAGACAGGGTGCGTCGCGGAAAAAAGTTTACGCGCCCGTCTGGTGGGGATGCATCCATTGGGGCGAAGATGTCTCCAGTGTTTTTAATTCCTCGCGCACGCGTTCTGCAAGCCCTGAGGGGCTAACGTGCGTACTAAAGTGGCATGCACCAAAGAAATGCTTTGGTAACTTCGATTGGGTGAGCCAGGCGGCGCTGGGGAAGAAGGCGACGGTGACCAAAATGCACACGGTGACGAAGAGCGCGCCCTGAAAAAGCCCGAAGAGACCGCCGGCCAGACGGTCAAGGCAGCCGAGGCCAATCTTGTGGAAGAGCTTGGAAAGCAAGGTGCCTGCGATGTGGGCGACGACCATGACAGCGATGGCGATGAGCAGGAAGGCTACGGCGTTGGAGGCCATGCGATTGCGCAGCACGGTGCGGAGGATCGAGGCGACCCATTGGTAATTCCATGCGGCGAGGATGAGGCCGAGGATGAGCCCGCCGAGGGAGAAGACGGAGCGCAGAAACCCCTGCGCGATGCCACCGATGACCGAGGCTATGAGGATTGCAACGATGATCCAGTCGACGAGGGTCATTGAATGCTCCGGTTGCGCTTAAAGGGCGGGCTGGCGGCCGGTGAGGCGGCGAAAGGCCTCACAATACTTTTCGAAGGTGCGATCGACAACATCTTGGGGCAGGCTGGGCGCGGGGGCCTGTTTGTTCCATTGGATGCGTTCGAGGTAATCGCGGACGAACTGCTTGTCGAAGGAGGGCTGCGGGCCGCCGGGATGCCAGGCCGCGGCCTCCCAGAAGCGGGAGGAGTCCGGCGTGAGGACCTCGTCGGCGAGGACGATGGAGGAGTCGACAAGGCCGAATTCGAATTTGGTGTCGGCAAGGATGAGGCCGCAGGACTCGGCGTGAGCCTGGGCTCTGGCGTAAATGGCGAGGGTGAGGCGGCGCAGCTCGGCGGCGATTTCCGCGCCGACGACGGACTCAGTCTGCGCGAAGGAGATGTTTTCGTCGTGGCTGCCGTCCTGGCTTTTGGTGGCCGGAGTGAAGATGGGCTGGGGCAGGCGCGAGCCGTCGAGCAGGCCGCCGGGCAGCGCAATGCCGCAGACGGTGCGCTGGGATTGGTACTCCTTCCAGCCGGAGCCGGCGAGGTAGCCGCGGGCAACGCACTCGACGGGGAACATGCGGGCGCGGCGGACGAGCATGGAGCGGCCCTCAAGCTGATCGCGATAGGGCTGGAGCGCGGCAGGGAACTGGGCGACGTCGGCAGTGATGAGGTGGTTGGGAACGAGGCCGGAGAGAAGATCAAACCAGAAGAGGGAAACCTGGGTGAGGATTTTTCCCTTGCCGGGAATGGGCGAGCCGAGAACGTGATCGAAGGCGGAGATGCGGTCGGTGGCGACGAGCAGAAGTGCGTCGCCGATGGCGTAGAGGTCGCGGACCTTGCCGCGGCCGAGGAGAGGAATGGAGCCCAGGTTGGTGGTGAGAAGCGCGGTCATGCAGGAGCCTTTAGGGGCAGAGACTGAAGTTCCGATTCTCCATTCCGGGGTGGGATTTGTCAACGTTCGCAGGGCGGAGACGAAGAGGGCGCGGCGAAGGCGGATGGGCGTGGATTTGGGCGTGCAGGGGGTTGTGACGACGGTCACAGCCGGGGAATGCAGGATGGGCGAAACTAGGCATGTCATTCAGGTTCGGAGCGCGAGTACGAAAGTTCTCCTTGAGCCGAACGACACGAGGCAGCAGTGGAAAGGGGAATCCGCGGCTCGCTTCGTTTACGAGGGATTACCAGTAGCCGCGCGCTACCGACCTCCAGCCGCGGCTACTGGTTCCCCTTTTTTGCTCTTGCGCACTACAAGCGCCTACGGAGAGAAGTGCTCCTTCGGAGGCGATTCTTTGTCTGTATACGATGCCTGAGGGTTTGTCGTGTTCGCGGAATCATTGGCGGCGGCTGAATTCCTGAACCATTGCGCCTTGGTCAACGTATCTCCCACACGTGCAGTTGTGGCGTTGCCTTGCCTCCTGATGCCAATGAAATCCAATTCGATGCTGGGCCGTCACCCGGTGACCGCTTACTTCACGCTGACATTTCTGCTTTCGTGGCTTGGCGCATCGGCGGTGGCCGCTCCCGGGCTGCTGCGCCACCATGGCCCGGACAAAATGACCGGGATACTGATGTTTCCAGCAATGATTCTGGGGCCGTGCGTGGTGAGTCTGATTTTGACGGCGAAGCTGGAAGGCCGTGCGGGCCTGCGTGAGCTTGGACAGCGGATTTTTCTCAGGCCCAGGCCGGCTGTGTGGTTGCTTGCGCTGCTGATTCCTCCGGTGCTGATTCTGGCGGTGCTGGAGGCGATGCAGAGAATAGTTTCAGCGGCCTACTCTCCGAATTATTTCTGGATAGGCGTGCTGTTTGGCGTGCCCGCCGGCCTGCTGGAAGAGGTGGGCTGGACGGGATTTGCCTTTCCGCGCATGCAGCAGGGGATGAGCCCCTTTGCCGCAAGCATTCTGCTGGGGATGCTCTGGTCGTGCTGGCATCTGCCGGTGGTGAATTTTCTTGGGACCGCGACGCCGCACGGACGCTACTGGCCGCTCTATTTTGCAGTCTTCGCCGTGGCCATGACGGCGATGCGCGTACTCATCGGCTGGGTGTACATGCACACGCAGAGCGTGCTGATGGCGCAATTGATGCACATGAGCTCAACCGGTTCATTGGTGGTTCTGAGCGCTGTCGGCGTGAGCGCATTGCAGGAGTGCGCGTGGTACGCGGCGTATGGCACAGCGTTGTGGGCAGTTGTACTTGCAATTCGCATGCGCGACGGCGCGAAGCTCGTGCGACCTCCGCGGCTGTGAAGTTCACGACCGCGCGCGGGTGATGATTGGCTTGCGAGGCAGCTTCTGCGCCTAGGCCGAGGCGCGTTGCGGCTGCGCGTGGTCGAGGCGGACGCTGACGACCTTGGAGACGCCAGGCTCCTGCATGGTGACCCCGTAAATAAGATCCGCGGTGTGCATCATGCGCTTGGAGTGCGTGACGAGTACGAACTGCGTCTCCCTGCTGAGAGTGCGTAACAGGTCAGCGAGGCGGCCGATGTTGGTTTCGTCGAGCGCGGCGTCGACTTCATCGAGCACGCAGAAGGGGCTCGGCTGGAACTGGAAGATGCCGACCAGCAGAGCCAGGGCGGTGAGGGATTTTTCTCCGCCGGAGAGCAGAAGAACGTTCTGCAATTTTTTGCCGGGAGGCGAAGCGACGATGTCGAGGCCGCTTTCAGCCTGATTTTCCTCGTCGGTGAGCCGCAGGAAAGCCTGGCCGCCGTGGAAGAGGCGGGCAAAGACCTGGCCGAAGTTCTCATTGATGCGGGCGAAGGCCTCGTCGAATTTGGTGCGCGAGATTTGCTCGATTTCGCGGATGGATTGCTGCGTGTTCTCGATGGATTCGACGAGATCCCTGCGCTGCTCCTCAAGGAAGGCGTGGCGCTGCGCAGTCTCAGTGTATTCGTCGAGGGCCATCATGTTGACGGGGCCCATCTGCTCAATGCGCTGGCGCAGGCCGCGGCAGGCTTCCTCTTCGGCGGCAAGCTCTTCGCCGGCGAGGCGGATAAGTTCTGCGTCGGCGCGCAGGGCGGCGGCTTCGAGATTGATTTCGGTGAGGCAGCTTGCCTCAAGATGCTCGAGGTCGGAGCGGAGCTTGGCGACCTGACTCGAACGGCTGGCGCGGTCGTCGCGAAGCTGGTCGAGCGCGGCGCGGGCGGACTTGAGCTGGGTCTCCATCTGGGCGAGCTGGGCGCGCAGAGTCTGGGCTTCAGCGGTGAGCGCCTGTGCGCGGGCGAGCGCTCCGGTTTGCTGCGCGGCGAGTTCCTGCTCGCGCTGGACGAGCTGCGTACTCTCCTGCGTGCGCTGCTCACGCTCCGCGGCGGCGGCGGCGGTCTGCTGCTCGATGGAAAGGACGCGCTGATCGAGGTCGGCGTAGAGGCGGTCAATGCGCTGGAAGGCAGTCTCAGCACCGCGGCGGCGCTCCTCAAGGCCGGCGAGCTCAGCGGTGGCCTGGGCGGCCTGCTGCTGGAGCGACTCGCGATTCTGGCGCATGGAGAGAATTTGGGCCTGCTGGGTTTCCAGCGCGGTTTCGGCCGCGGCGTGCTCAGCCTCAAGCCGCGTGGCCTCTTCGCGCTTTTGCTCGATGGCGGCGCGGCGGGATTCGCGCGCATCCTTGTTGCGGGCGGACTGGAGGGTCCACTCCTCAAGACGCCGCGCGACGCGCTGGGCCTCGCCTTCCATCTGCTTGAGGGCCGCGCCCTGGTCAGCCGCATCGCGCTCCGCCTGGCGGCGCTCCTCACTGCGCGCTTCCAACTGCGCGGTGAGCTCCTGGATGGTGCGGGAGAGCGCGGCGGATTCCGTATCAGCCTGAGCAAGCGCGCCTTCCAGCTCGGCGAGGCGCTTCTGGATCTCGCGCAACTCGCGCTTGAGGGCCAGCGGACCTTCGGTGGCGGGCTTGCCACCGGTGACGGTGGCGTTGTGGAAGCATTCGCCGCCGGGAGTGAGGAAGTAGGCGTGCATGTGCTCTGCGGCTAGGCGCTGCGCGAGCATGGTGTCTTCAACGAGGTAGCCGCGGCCGAGCTTGGGCAGAATGGCCTCCAGCGAGCGGCCGAAACCGTTGAGCACGCGAATGGCTTCCCGTAAGGGCGTGACGCCGGGGCGATCAATGGTGAGCTGCTTCTCCTCCGCCAAGAATTCCGCGAAGAGGTTGCCCTGCGCGGCGTCATGAATGAGGAAGGTGGCGCGGCCGTCGACGCCGGATTTGAGCAGGCGGACGCCTTCCTCGGCAGCATCCCAGTTTTTGACGACAACGTAATTGAGCTCTTCGCGGAGGAACTCGTCCACCACGCCTTCGTGCTCGCCGCTGACTTCAAGAAAGTCAGCGAGTGTGCCGACGGGCGCCGCGCCGGGCTCAAGCGTGCCGGGCTTGAGAAGGCGGCGGACGGTCTCAGTGGAGTAACTGTGGTCGCGGATGAGCGCCTCCAGCGAATCGTTGCGGCCGACGGCGGTGGCGTGGGCGCTGCGGAGCTGGTTGGCGCGGTCGCGGAGAGATTCCTCTTCCGCGCGGCGGGCGTGGAGGCTGTCGCGCAGGCCGGCTATCTCGGCCTCCAGGCGCTGGAGCGCTTCCGCCGCGGACTCAAAGCGGAGCTTGGCCTGGCCGCTTTGCGCGCCGAGGTTTTCAAGCTCGTTGCGCGCCTGTCCCATCTCGGCGTCGAGGCGCTCGGCTTCGCGCTCGAGGGCGGCGAGGCTTTCCTCAGCCTGCGCGGTGGTGTTGCGGGCGCTGCCGGCCTGTGCCAGCATGCTCATGGCGTGGCGGCGATGCGCTTCCATCTCGCGCTCGGCGTTGAAGACCTCTTCAGCGGCGGTGCGGGCCTGCTGCTGCTGGACCTCAACCTGCTGATGGAAGTTGCGCGCTTCACCGGCGGCGGTCGAGAGGAAGGATTGCTGCTGCGCGCGCTCGTCGGCGATGGAGGCCAACTGCGTGCGGGTCTGGTCAAGCTCGCCGGAGGCGGCGGCGATGCGCGCCTCAAGCTCGGTGATGCGCTCAGCGTTGCTGCGCCGGCGGGCGGCGGCACGCTCCTTTTCAAGCGCCGCGGCGTTGGCCTGGTTCTGCGCCTCCTGGCCCTGATGGTCGAGCTCGTAGCCGCGCGCGGTGAGCGCATGCTGGCTGGCCTCAGTGGATTCGATTTCGCCGGCGGAGAGGTGAATCTGATCTGTGAGCGCGGCAATCTCCTGGTCAAGGCGCGCCTGCCCGGCATCCATATTGGCCATGCGGCTGGCGAGCACGACGCGGAGGCGGCCGCGAAGCTCATCGCGCACAGCGGCGAAGCGCTCGGCCTTGGCGGCCTGACGCTTGAGGCTGTTCATCTGGCGCGTGACTTCCTCAAAGATGTCGTCGATGCGGGCGAGATTCTGTTTGGAGCTTTCGAGGCGCAATTCGGCGAGGCGCTTTTTGGTTTTGAAGCGGGTGATGCCGGCTGCCTCCTCAATGATGGCGCGGCGGTCATGCGGCTTGGAGCTGAGGAGCTGGCCGATGCGCTCCTGTCCGATGATGGCGTAGCTCTCCGGGCCGAGGCCGGTGCCCATGAAGATGTCCTGAATGTCGCGCAGGCGGCAGAGTTTGCCGTTGAGCAGGTACTCGCTTTCGCCGGTGCGGAAGAGGCGGCGCGTGACGACGATTTCACCTTTCTGCGGCGTGCGCTGGAACTTACGGCGGCGAATCTTGAGGACCACGGCCTGGGGGCCGTCGGCGGTGGCGGCGGGTTCTGATTCTTCGTCCTCGATGGTTTGACCGGGCTGCTCTTGCGCGACCAGTTCTTCAGCTTCAGCGGCGCGCAGGCGGCGGAGCTCGGACTCATCCCAATCGGAGGGATGTTCGGGCTCGACGGCGACCTCAGGCTCGACGGGGACGGGGCCCTCGTAGGCTTCAGGATCGATGAGGGTGAGGGTGACTTCAGCCATTCCCAGAGGCTTGCGGTCGCGGGTGCCAGCGAAGATGACATCCTGCATGTTGCTGCCACGGAGACTTTTGGCGCTCTGCTCACCGAGGACCCAACTGACGCCGTCAAGAATGTTGGACTTGCCGCAGCCGTTGGGGCCCACCACGACGGCGATGCCGGTTCCGGGGACGGTGAGTTCCGTGCGATCGCAGAAGCTTTTGAATCCGAGGATGTGGATCTTCTTCAGTTTCAGCATCTTCACTCCGTGGGGCGGATTGAGCCCCGGGGATTGGCCGGCGGAGGGCCCGAAGAGCTTGAATTCCGGGACCGGCGCGGCGTGCCCGTGCCTTTAATTACAGACTTTACGGAGGGAAAAAGACAGGGTCAACGGCGTGAGGGGGTGTTCTTGTGGATAAGGGGGGCCGGATTTCGAGATTAGGGAATTTTTGGGGAATTGGGGGAGGGGTTTCGGGTTTTCAGTGAATTCCGGCTGGTTTTTCCACAAGACGTTTTTTGCGGATTTTTTGCGGGAAGAGGTTGCCGGAGGCGAGGGCGATGCGGATGACTTTCTCGAGAGCGCGGAGAGCCTGCGGGCGGGGAAAGCCGGGGCGGCTGGCAAGACGGATGGTGCGGCAGGTGCGGCCGGCGAGCGGGCGCAGCAGGATGCCGCGGTGTCCGAGGGATTCCGCGGCGAGGGCAGGAATGAGTGTGGCGCCGTAGCCGGCGGCGACGAGGTTGACGAGGGTTTCCAGCGTGGCGGCCTGCATGGAGCTTTGCAGGCGGGTGTGGGGCAGGTGGGTGAGGGGCAGGCCGGCGCGAGAGCCGTGGTGCGTGCCGCAGGCGGCCAGAGCCTGGTTGGCGAGGCAGTGGCCTTCGGCGAGGACGAGGAGCTCATCCCGCAACGATTCCTCAGTGACTTCGCGGCGGGCGGCAAGGCGGTGATTGGGAGGCAGTGCGGCGAGAAGGGGCTCGTCAAAGAGCGCGATTTCAGTAATCTCAGGAGCCTCACCGGCGGTGGCAAGGAGGACAGCGTCAAGGCGGTGATTGCGCAAGGCGTCAATGAGCGCGCGTGTCTGGTCTTCCCACAGCTCGATGGTGAGGCCGGGGTATTTCTCGCGCAGGGGCTTGAGGATGAGCGGCATGAGATAGGGTGCGAGGGTGGGGATGACGCCGAGCTTGAGCGGGCCGATGAGGGGATCGCGCGCGGCGCGGGCAACGGCTTGCATGAGCGCGGCTTCGTCGAGCGCGCGCTGGGCGTGGGCGAGGATGCGGCTGCCGACGGGCGTGATTTCGACACGCTTGTTGGTGCGCTCAAGCAGCGTGACGCCCAGATCCTCTTCAAGCTTGCGAATCTGGCTGCTGAGGGTGGGCTGGCTGACGCCACAGACCTCAGCAGCGCGGCCAAAGTGGCGCTGCTGGGCGACGGCGACGAAATAGCGGAGATCCTGAAGGTTCATGAGAGATTCCCGTGCGTTGTTTCGCTGTTCATAGGATAGAACAATCGTCACGGTAGGATCGATTGTCTTGCTGTATGGAAGTATGGGGAATTAGGTTGGAGGTGGCATGCAGGTGCGTGCCGGCGCTCACGGCCTTGTGGGGATAAAGAAGAAACCATAGGGGCCGGTTGGATTACAGGAATTGAGTAACGCCGCCCGGCGGAGCAGGCAAGGGCCTGGCGTTCATCTTTTATGGATCACCACGCAACGGAGTGCAGGAATCAAGGAGAAGCGATGTCTAGCGAAGCGAAGTGCCCGTACTCGGGCGAGATGGTGGAGCACACGAAGGAAGGCGTAAGAAGCGTGAGGAACTGGTGGCCCGAGCAGCTGAATGTGGGTATTCTGCACCAGAATTCGCCGCAGTCGAACCCGATGGGCGAGGAGTTCAACTACGCCGAGGAGTTCAAGAAGCTGGATCTGGACGCGGTGATCAAGGACCTGCACGCACTGATGACTGACTCGCAGGAGTGGTGGCCGGCGGACTTTGGGCACTATGGACCGCTGTTTATCCGCATGGCGTGGCACTCGGCGGGCACGTACCGCATTCATGACGGCCGTGGCGGCGCCGGCCGCGGCGCGCAGCGGCTTGCTCCGCTGAACAGCTGGCCGGACAACGTGAGCCTGGACAAGGCGCGGCGGCTGCTGTGGCCCATCAAGCAGAAGTATGGGAAGAAGATTTCGTGGGCGGATTTGATGGTTCTGGCGGGGAACGTGGCGCTGGAGTCGATGGGTTTCAAGACGTTCGGCTTTGGCGGCGGCCGTGTGGACACGTGGGAGCCGGAGGACATCGACTGGGGTCCGGAGACGACGTGGCTGGGCGACAAGCGCTATAGCGGCGACCGGGAACTGGCCAAGCCGCTGGCGGCGGTGCAGATGGGCCTGATCTATGTGAACCCTGAGGGCCCGAACGGGAACCCTGATCCGATTGCAGCGGCGAAGGATATTCGCGAGACCTTTGCGCGCATGGCGATGGACGACGAGGAGACGGTGGCGCTGATTGCCGGCGGCCACACCTTTGGGAAAACGCATGGGGCTGCGCCTGTGAGCCACGTGGGCGCCGTGCCGGAGGCCGCGCCGATTGAGGAGCAGGGGCTGGGCTGGAGAAACAGCTTTGGCACGGGCGTGGGCGGAGATGCGATTTCCAGCGGCATTGAAGTGACGTGGTCACAGACGCCGACGAAGTGGAGCAACAACTTTTTTGAGAATCTGTTTGGCTACGAATGGGAGCTGACGAAGAGCCCGGCCGGCGCGCACCAGTGGAAGCCGAAGGGCAACGCCGGCGCAGGGCTGTTTCCGGATGCGCACAAGCCGGGAAAGAGCCATGCGCCGTCGATGCTGACGACGGATCTCTCGCTGCGGATGGATCCGGCGTATGGGAAGATTTCGCGGCGGTTCCTGGAGCATCCGGATGAGTTTGCGGATGCGTTTGCGAGGGCGTGGTTCAAGTTGACGCATCGCGACATGGGTCCGCGCTCGCGGTATCTGGGCCCGCTGACGCCAAAGGAAGCGCTCGTGTGGCAGGATCCGGTTCCGGCGGTGGACCACAAGCTGATTGGCGAAAAGGATGCAGAGGCGCTGAAGGCGAAGGTGCTGGCCTCAGGGCTTTCGACGGCGGAGCTGGTGAAGACGGCATGGGGCTCGGCGGTGACCTTCCGCGGCAGCGATAAGCGGGGCGGCGCGAATGGTGCGCGCATCCGGCTGGCTCCGCAGAAGGACTGGGAGGCGAACGAGCCGGCGGAGCTGGCGAAGGTGCTGGGCAAGCTTGAGGGCATCCAGAAGGAGTTCAACACAGCGCAGAAGGACGGCAAGAAGGTTTCACTGGCCGACCTGATTGTGCTGGCAGGAGACGCGGCGATTGAGGCCGCGGCAAAGAAGGCGGGCCACGCGGTGAAGGTGCCGTTTGCGCCGGGGCGTACGGACGCGACGCAGGAGCAGACTGATACGGCGTCGTTTGCGGTGCTGGAGCCGAAGGGCGATGGCTTCCGCAACTATGTGCGCAAGGGCATGGAAGACTTGGCGGCGAACCTGCTGCTGGACAAGGCGCAACTGCTGACGCTGACGGCGCCGGAGCTGACGGTGCTGGTGGGCGGCATGCGCGCGCTGGGCGCGAACGTGGGCGGAACGAAGCACGGCGTGTTTACCAAGCGTCCGGGCGAGCTGACGAACGACTTCTTTGTGAACCTGCTGGACATGGGCACGAAGTGGCAGAAGGCCGATGGCCGGGCGGGCGCGCTGGAAGGACGCGACCGCAAAACCGGCGAGGTGAAGTGGACGGCCACGGTGGTCGATCTGGTCTTCGGCTCGAACTCACAACTGCGCGCGGTGGCTGAGGTTTACGCGAGCAGCGACGCGCAGGGCGTGTTTGTGAAGGACTTTGCGGCGGCGTGGTCGAAGGTGATGAGCCTGGACCGCTTTGATTTGGGGTGAAGCAGACGTTACGAATTGGAAAGACTGCAACTCCCGGCGGGGAAGCCCTCCGGGAGTTGTTGTCTTGGATTACTCAAAATCAACGGCCGGCGAATGATGAAATTAAGGAGCCGATGTTGGTGCAGGTATCTGCGGGCAGAGCATTACGGTGCCTTGTGGCAATTTTTCACTTCCGGCATGCATGATTCGAATGGCATGGCCTGACTGCTGTACTACAACTCGCGCGCAGAAATAACCTTTGCTGGAGATTTCATCGGGGTTGTGCGAGTCATCTCCAGGTCTCCTATGGGCGAGCATGAAGTCGTAGTCATCCTTGGTAATATCGAGGTCGGACCAAATCGGCATGGTCTGGATATTCCAACTTTGCCCCTTCCCGTGCGTTTGATAGGCCCTCGAAATTTGAATGAGTGCTGTGTATGTCTTGGTTGTGCCCGCCGGAAAGTCGATATGTTCCTCGATAATTGATGCGGCGTGGTCGGCGACCATTAAGATGGCAATAATTCCCATAAGCGCCGCGCAGAATGCAATGGCAATACGCCGCCATAAGACGATTCCTTTGGATATATAGATTGCAACTCCGGCGAAGATAAATCCGCAAACACCTGCAATCTCAAAGCATAGCTGCAAGACGCTGTCATGGCGCGGAATCAGCTCAGTGGAATTGTCGAATCTACCCATGATGAGGGGTAGGATGGTGAGTGCTATGAGTCCTAAGAAGAAAATCAGGACGCGCTTTACGGCCTTCGACGGTTCGTCCTGTGAGACGTCATCCATTTCAACCACTTCCCGCTATGTTTCGTGAGGATTCTAGCAAATCTGAAGAGATAAGCTTGCTTGCACTTGGTAATTGGCAGTTAATGCAAGCAGCATCCCACCCTTGCGTGATAAGGCTGCGCAAGGATGGGGCACCCAGATATTTGCTTTCACCAACATCTGGATGCAGCACTACTGCTGATAGTGGAAGGCCTTGTCCGGGTAAGGCGGATGAGGCGGGACGGGGTGCGGGTCCTGCTGGATTCGCTTTTGCAGGAGCTGGATGGCGGCCTGGAGCTGCGCGTCCGTGCCGGTGAAGGTGGAGTGGGGCAGGTCGTCGACCTCGATGTCGGGCACTGCGCCGTGGCCCTCGATGAGCCACTTGCCGCCGGCGTAGACGCCGGTTTGGGCGGCGGTGGCGATGCCGTTGTCGAGCTGCTGATTGTTGAAGGAGAGCCAGATTTCGCCGCCCCAGGTGCGCATGCCGATGACGGTGCCGAGCTTGAAGTGCTCAAAGCCGGCGGTGAAGGCTTCGCCGTCAGAGGCCGTGTGCTGGTCACAGAGGACGACGATGTGGCCGCGGAAGGCATCCTGCATGTTCCAGGAGGGGTTGCCGACGCGGGGCTGCCAGTAGAACCATGCCTTGCGGAGGAGCTTGCCGAGGAGCCAGGAATCAATGTTGCCGCCGCGGTTGGCGCGGACGTCAATGATGAGGCCCTGGCGGTCAAAGACGGGATAGAAGTCGCGGGCCCAACGGTCAATGTCGCTGGATCCCATGGCGCGCAGGTGGATGTAGCCGATGGTGTCGTGGGATTCGTTGTCGACCTGAAGGCGGCGGGTGTACTCCCACTCGTTGTAGCGGAGGTTGGCGTCCTGCTGTGCGGAGATGGGGGTAACGAGGACCTCGCGAGTGTCGCCCTTGGCGGACTTGACCTGGAGCATGACCTGGAGGCCGGCCTTGTTGCGGAGCAGCTCGCGGAGGTCGGCGACGCTGAGGGCGGACGTGCCGTCGACTGAGGTGATGACTTCGCCTTCCTTGACGAGCGATTGTGGACGGGCCAGCGGCGGAGCCTGATCGGGCAGGTCGGGATCGTAGCTGTAGATGTGCTCGACGACGAAGCCGCCGGCTTTCTCATCGCGGCGCAGGATGGCGCCGAGGGAGGCGAGCGTGATGTCGTAGGCGGGTTCGCGCTGGTCGCCGCCGGCAACGAAGGTGTGGAGAGTGGAGAGCTCGCTGACCATTTGCGCGATGACGTCGTTCAACTCCTCGCGGTCGGCGACGCGGTCCACGAGCGGCAGATAGCGGTTGCGCATGGCGGCCCAGTCAATGCCCTGCATGTGGGGGTCGTAGTAGTAGTCGCGCTCAAGCCGCCAGGCATCGAGGAAGATGCCGCGGTACTCCGAGCGCGGCGTGGTGGCCCAGGACCAATGCGAGAGATCGATTTTGGCCTTGGCGAGCGCCTCAGGGTTGGCGGTTTTTGAGCCGGCGTCGAGGACGTAGAAGCTGTCCTTCTGGGCGACGAGGATTTTCTTGTGGTTCGCGGAGATCTCATAGCCGAGGACGCCGGAGAGAACGGTGTCAGGCTTATCGCCCTTGTTGTTGATGTCGAGGCAGTCGAGGTTATCGTGCGCGGGGGACTCGTCGATACGGTTGGTATAGCAGATGCGTTTGTCGGCAGCCTGCAGGTGGCCGTAATTGCCGGGAGGCACGGGCACATCCTCGAGGCGGTCCTCGATGCCGGTGAAGTCGATGTTGACGTCGGGGACCTTCTTCGGCTCCTTGGTTTTATTCTTGTCGGTTTTGTCGTTGCCGGCTTTGTCGTTGTCCTTGTTGTCGGATTTCTTGTCACCGGTGTCTGGCTTGGGCTTTTCGGCGTCGGCGTTGTCCGGGTGGAGCTCGTCGGCGGCGAGAAACGGCGAGCGCAGGCCGGGGACGAGGCCGAACTGATAAATCTTCATGGTGTGGTTGAAGTAGGGATCGGGCTGGCGCGGTCCCCAGGGCGATGGGACGCTGGATTTGAGCGAGCGATCGGAGAGGAAGTAGAGCCACTTGCCGTCAGGATTCCAGGCGGGAGATTCGCTGTTGTAACGGCCGGTTGTGACGGCGTGAATTGCGCCTGAGTTGACGTTGAGAATCTTGATCCGGTCGAACTGGTTGTCAGCAGTTTCAACGTAAGCGAGCCACTGGCTGTCCGGCGACCAGGCGAGGCCGGTGAAGTCGCCGTTCATGGACTGACCGATGAGTTTGTTCACCTTGGTCTTAAAGTTATAGAGCCAAAGTTTCTGATTCATATCAGTATGCGCAAGCCACTGGCCGTCTGGCGAAGGCGTGCCGCCGGTGCGCTGGATGTGGTCGTCGCTGGTGAGCTGGGTGGGCTTGCCGAGGCCGTCGCCGGGGTAGGTCCAGAACTCAGTTTCGCCGGTGGCGCTGGAGATGAGGAGGATGGTTTTGCCGTCGGGCATGAAGCGGGCATCGCGGTAACGGACGCCGGACTGGTTGGCGACCTGGATGATGCGGCCGGTTTTGGCGGGGATGGAGAAGACTGCGCCGCGGGCGGTGAAGACGACGCGGGAGCCGTCGGGCGAGATGTGGACGCTGGTGAGGTAGTGGAGAGGCTTGGTAATCCAGCGGGTCTGCATCTGGTCAAAGTCGGAGCGGAGGGTGACGTCGAGCTTGCGCTCCTGGCCGGTGGAGAGGTCGAGGAGCCAGAGATCGCCGGCGCAGGCGTAGACGATGCGGCCGTTCTGCTGGCGGGCGGATTCAACGTCGAAGATGTTCTGGTGGCTGACTTGCTTTACGTTCTTGCCGTCGGGCGTCGTGGAGTAAATGTTGCGGACGCCATCGCGGTCAGAGATGAAGTAGACGAGGCCGTTCCAGAACATGGGGTTGGTGGAGGTGCCGGTGTAGTCGGCGGTGAGGGGCACGGCCTCGCCGGAGCCGTCCCAGCGCCAGATGCTTTCGGCGGTGCCACCCTTGTAGCGCTTGGTGTGGCTGGGCTGCGAGTACCAGCGGGTGAAGAAGAGCGATTTGCCGGAGGGGTCATAGACGGCCATGGCGGCCTGGGCGAGAGGCAGGATCTGGCGGTCGCCGTTGGCGGCGATGAGGACCACTTCGGTGTTGGGCAGGGTGGCGTAGCGGCCGGTGGATACCATGAGGCGGCCATTGGGCGTGTAGCCGATGGAGCGCGCGTCGCCGTCCCAGGTTTGGCGCAAGGGCAAGCCGCCTTCAATGGGGATGGTGTATACATCATGGTCGCCTTCGGGGTCGCCGCTGTAGGCAACGGTTTTGCCGTCGGGCGAGATGACGGCGTTGGTTTCCACGCCGGGATCGGAGGTGAGGCGCTGGGCGACGCCGCCGGAGACGCCAACGGTCCAGAGATCACCTTCGGAGGTGAAGACGATGGTGTCCCCGTGGACGGCGGGCGTGGTGTAGTAGCCGCGATGGAGCGGCGGCATGGCCTGCGCGGAGAGCTGGGCGGAGGCGGCTCGGGCGAAGGCAAGAGCGAAAACCAGGGCGACGAGGCAGGCAAAGGCAGGCATTGCCGTTTGGCAAAGAGATTTGCGGAGCAGCATACGAGGGGTTCTCCAATCCGACGGCGCGAACGGCACGCGACGAACGCAATTCCTGAGTTGCTGTGACCTTTTTGAATTGTTCAAGGTCGCCGCTCCCTGTTGGTCACGTCGACTTGAATGTTTCGGGTTCCGGATACAGTGACTCAGGAATTGCGTTGACGCGGCCCCCAACCGGCGCAGTTTTTTCGCGGAGATACGAAACCGTGTAGGACAGGATACGACGCGTGGCTGGGGGAAGGCGAGGATGGAGCAGAGAAATATGGAAAAGGGAGGCAGGGAATAGGAAGAAAGGCGCCAGGGTGAGAGGTGGTGTCATCCCATCCTTTCCGCGGAGGGCGCGGAAAGGATGGGCGACCGCAGCGATTTACGCGACGCGCTCGATGATGAGGGACTCAAGGACAACGGGGGTTTTGGGCTTGTCCTGGCCGCCGCGGGGGACGAGCGAGATTTTGTTGACGATCTCCTGGCCTTCCACGACTTCGCCGAAGATGGTGTGGTTGCCGGTGAGCCAGGGGGTGGGCGCGACGGTGATGAAGAACTGGCAGCCGTTGGTGTTGGGGCCGGAGTTGGCCATGGCGAGCTTGCCGGGCTTGTCAAAACGATGCGGAGAGCCCTTGGTCTCGTCCTGGAAGCGATAGCCGGGGCCGCCCATGCCGGTGCCGGCGGGGTCGCCGCCCTGAATCATGAAGTCAGGGATGACGCGATGGAAGATGGTGCCGTTGTAAAGCTTGTTGGAGGATTTCTCGCGCGTGGAGGGGTGGACCCATTCCTTGGCGCCCTCAGCGAGCTCAATGAAGTTCTTAACGGTGACGGGCGCGTCGGACTCAAAAAGGCGGACGGTGATTTTACCTTCGGTGGTGGCGAAGAGGGCGTAGGTTCCGGGTGCGAGAGACATTTGAACTCCTAGTAGAAAGTTAAGAGTGAACGCAGGCTGCTAGCGCCTGTCCAGTGTGAAGAGCACGTTGATGATGGTGTGAACCTCAGTGGGTTGGCCGTTGAACAAATAGGGCCGGAAGCGCCATGTCCTGACCGTTTTGAGGGCTGCCTGCTGCAAGAGCTCTGGACCGGAAACCACTTTGAGATCCTTGATGACGCCATCTGAACCAATCACGGCCTCAAATTCCACTCGGCCAGTGACGCCTTCTCGCCTAGCTTTGGCCGGATACTTTGGCAGCGGGGCGTAGGTGGACAGAGCCCTTGCGACTTCGGCTGCAATGTGAATGACTTTGGGTTGAAACGGCAGCGCTTGTTGCGGCTCAGGCGCGGGGGTTGCCGCCGGCGCAGGCCGCAGATAGGCCGGCAGCGGCGGCAGGGGCTGGCCCTCCGGCACGATGGTGATCTTGTTGAGGACGACGGGCGTGAGAGGCTTGTCGTTCGAGTCGCGGTCGACGCGGGCGATGGCCATAACGACATCCACGCTGCGGTCAGTGCACTGGCCGAAGATGGTGTAGTGCTGGTCAAGCGAGGGGTAAGCCTGCTCGGTGATGAAGAACTGGCTGCCGTTGGTGTTGGGGCCGGAGTTGGCCATGGCGAGGCGGCCGGGAACATCGAAGTTGAGGTTGGGGTCAAACTCGTCGTTGAAGGTGAAACCGCCGTCGCCCATGCCGGTGCCGGTGGGGTCGCCGCCCTGGATCATGAAGCCGGGAATGACGCGATGGAAGAGGGTGCCGTCGTAAAGGCGCTTGCCGTGTTCCACCTGCCGGGTGGTGGGGTTGGTCCAGTCCTTGGTGCCGTTCGCCAGTCCGATGAAATTGGCGACGGCGACGGGAGCCTGCTTCTGGAAGAACTGGCAGACGATGCGGCCCATGGAGGTGTCCATGACGACGCGGGGGCCGTTGGGGACGATGAGCGCTGCGGGGGTGGCTGCGGGCGCGTCAGGCAGGTCAGCGGATTGTGTGCTCTGCTGGGCCGGCGCTGCGAGCGAGGCAAGCGCGAGGGTGGGCAAAAGGAAGGCGTAGCGAAGTTTCATGCCGAATTCGAGGGTAAATCATTGGGCATTGGTGCTGCCAGCACGCGGGGCGCGCCATGTATTGTTAATGCCATGAGTGACTCCAAGCCGAAACCTTCTCTCGGGCGCATCGCGATCGGTGCCTGCGCCGTGTGCTGCCTTGGTTTGATGACGGTGCGCGTGCAAGCGCAATCGGACAAGGCGGCGGGAACGCATGACAAGGCTGCCGCGAGCGCGGCCGCAGACAAGAACGGAAAGGCCGAGAAAGACGAGGGGAGCAAGCTGCCGCCGCTGCCACCGCCGGCGCATGCCGAGCAGGAGATACAGCTGAACGGCAAGACGCTGAAGTACACGGTGACGGTGGGCGCCTGGCCGGTGCGCGACGAGAACGGCAAGGTGGCCGGCAAAGTGGTGATGACCTCCTACACGATTCCGGGCAAGGACCGGCCGGTGACCTTTGCGGTGAACGGCGGGCCGGGGGCCTCGAGCGTGTATCTGAACTTTGGCGCAATTGGGCCCAAGCACCTGAACGTGGGCAACGAGGGCGACAGCCCGTCAGACCCGGCGGTGCTGCACGACAATCCGGGAACGTGGCTGGATTTTACGGACCTGGTGTTCATTGACCCGATTGGAACGGGCTTCAGCCGTTCGCTGGTGCCGGAGGCGCAGACGAAGAAACTCTTCTACAGCACGGAGCCGGACATCGAGTATCTTTCGCGCGTGATCTACGACTGGCTGGTGAAGAATGACCGCCTGGAGTCACGGAAATACATTGCGGGCGAGAGCTACGGCGGATTCCGCGTGCCGCGCATCACGTATTATCTGCAGTCGCAACTGGGCGTGGCGATGAACGGCGAGGTGCTGGTGTCGCCTTATCTGAATCCGACGATTGAGCGGGACGGTGACCTGAGCCCGTTGCCGTGGATGGTGACGCTGCCTCCGATTACGGCGGCGCACCTTGAACGCGAGCACAAGCTGACGAACGAGGCGATGCAGCAGGTGATTGCCTACACGATGGGCACCTATGCCGAGACGCTGCTCAAGGGACGGAGCGACCCGGCGGCGCAGGCGGCGATGATCCAGAAGGTGACGGAGATGACCGGGCTCGATCCGGAGTTTGTGAAGTACTCGGGCGGGCGGCTGGACACGGAGGCCTATCTGCGCGAGGCGTATCGCGAGCAGGGCAAGATCGGGTCAATCTACGACTCGAACGTGACGGAGTACGATCCGTTTCCGTTTTCACCCTACCAGCGGATGAATGACCCGCTGCTGGCGAAGATGATTGCCCCGATGACGACGGCGATGGTGGACTTTGACAACCGCGTGGTGGGCTGGAAGGTGGACGCGCGGTACAACGCGCTCTCCTATGAGGTGAACCGGCTATGGGACCGCGACGCGGCGCTGCGCGAGGGCTCAGTGACGCAACTGCGGGAGGCCGTGGCGGCCGATCCCAAGCTGCAGGTGCTGATTGCGCATGGGTGGAACGACCTGTCGTGCCCGTTCATGGGATCGATTTTGAGCGTGGATCAGATGCCGTTGATGGGCGACCCGAACCGCGTGGCGGTACACGAGTATCCGGGCGGGCACATGTTCTATACGCGGGAATCGAGCCGGCTGGAGCTGCGCAAGGACGTGATGGAGATGTTTGACAAGCAGTGAAGGCGCGGAAAAATGCGGCAAAGAGCGAAGGCCCGGGCGACCGGGCCTTTGCTGCATTTGGAAGTGAATGCGCGTGAGAGCGGATTAGGATCAGCAGCCCCGCTTGCAGCGCTCCATGATGGCGGCGTGGAGGCGCTCGCGGAGGCTGGCGGGGAGCTCGTAGATTTCGTGGGAGCGGTAGATTTCGATGGTCTTGCGGGTGGTGTTGAGGGTGACCTCGCAATGCTCGCAGCCGCGGAGGTGGTCCCGCAGGTCAGCACGCATCTCGGTGGTGACTGCGCCGTCGATTAGTTCGTCAAGTTGGGCAAGGAATTCAGTGCAGGTCACTTCTCACCACCCTTTTTCCTGCGGAAGTAGCGACTGAGGCGCTCGCGCAACTGGAGCCGTGCGCGCAGCAGGCGCGACTTGACGGCAGGCACGCTGAGTCCAAGCGTCTCGGCGGTTTCTTCCGTGGAGAGTCCTTCCACGTCGCGCAGGACGAAGACGACACGAAAGCCGTGCGGCAGTCCCTGGATGGTCTTGCGAAGGATTTCGGCCAGCTCGGACTGGGTGTAATTCTGCTCGGGGTTGGGCGTCCAGTCGGCCAGGTCGCGGGGGACGGTGCCCTCTTCGGTCTCCACATCCTCGTCGATGGAGACCATTTTGCCGGTGCGGCGCTTGCGCAGGCGCATCAGGCTTTCGTTGACTGCGATTCGAACCAACCATGTGTAAAACTTCGAGTTCCCCTGGAACTGTTCGAGCTTCTCGTAGGCCTTGAGGAAGGCGTCCTGCATGACGTCCTCAGCGTCCTCGCGGTTTTGCGTGATGTGCTGCGCAATGCGAAAGACCTGACGTTCGTACTTGCGGACGAGCTCGTCATAGGCGGAGACATCACCGCCGCGGACCCGTTCGACCAGGGCCACGTCGGGATGCTGCTCGTTCTCTCCTGCTAGGGATTGGATGGTTGCCATGGCAGTTGGTTGCGGGAAATCGCTGGGAAGGCCGATGACCCCCTCGCGCGGGGCGCGCACAGGTCCAGTGTACCGGATGGGGCCTGAAGGGCAAAGAGGACGCCGGCGGCGGCTCACCCGGCGGGGAGGGGAATCGTCAGTAAAGTGTGAGAGAAGAAAGCGGTAACGCAACAGGTTCCGCGACCTTGCGGCGAGGAGAAACCGGCATAGAGTGGAGAGTATGAGGGCAGTTTTCCCCCGGAGAATTCGACGCGTGTTGAACCGGCTGCTGGCCGGGCTGCTGGCGGCGGCGCTGGCGGTGATGCCGGCGGCGGCGCAGACCGACAAGACGCCCGCCCAGCACAGCCCAGGCACAAGCAAAACAAAAGCGCACACGAGCAAGGCCACGCCGCGCACCAGCGCGAAAAAGACGAATCCGAAGGCCAGGAGATCCACGAGGAAAGGCCATCACGCGACCTCCCGTCATCGCAGGCTGACGGGCAGGCGACGCCACAGGCGGCCTTCGGCTCGGGCGCGGCGGATTCACCGGGCGTTTGTGGCGTCCACGCAACTGCGGCCCATGGCGGAACAGCTTGCGACGATGCGGACCGAGGCGGCCTACAACGGTGTGACCCGGTACGCGAACGAGCACACGGGCGAGGCCGCGGCGACTGCCTACCTGGCGCTGGGGCACGCCTACCTTGAGGACAAGAAATATCCGGACGCGATCCGCAGCCTGAAGCTGGCACGCAAGAAGGGGAATCTGCTGGACGATTACGCCGTGTATCTGGAGGCCGAAGCAAGCCACGCGGCGGGCGATGACCAGACGGCGGAGGCGTTGCTGCACGGATTTGCGCAGCACTATCCGGACAGCATTTTTGCCGCGGAAGCGCCGCAGCTTGAGGCGACAGTACTGCTGGCACTGAATAAGCCGGGCGATGCGCGGAAAGTACTGGAAGAGGCTCGCGGCGGACCGGAAGCCACAGATCCGGGTTTTGCGCTGGCCGAGGGACAGGTGGCGCTGGCGCTGAACGAAACGGATGCCGCGATGGGCATCTTCAAGAAGCTGCTGCTGGAGCATCCGCTGACCGCGGAAGCCGCGCAGGTGCGGACCCTGCTGAAGGCGCAGGGAGCGGCGGGCGAGCTGACGGTGGACGAGCTGCGCGGCCTGGGCGATGCCTACTATCATGCGCATCGATGGAGCGCGGCGAGCGATGAATATCATGCGCTGGCAAACGAGAGCAGTCTGCCGGAGGAGGCGCGCAACGGTTTTGCCGTGGCCGCGGCGGAGTGCGACCTGCACCTGAAACGGCTGACCGTGGACGAGGCTGAGGCGCTGCCGGACTCCAATGACGAGAATGGCGCACGCCGCATGTATCTGCTGATGGAGCTGGCGCGGAACCGGGACGACGAATCGACCCAGCAGAGCATTGTGACGTCGATGGAGTCGCGCTTTCCGGCGAGCCAGTGGCTGGCCAAGGCGCTGTTTTCAAGCGGGAACATGTATCTGCTGAAGAGGGATTATCCGAAGGCGGTGGAGTACTACGGCTATCTGGCGGCGCACTTTCCGCACGATGACGAGGCGGACGTGGCGCACTGGCGGGCTGCGTGGCTGATCTATCGGCAGGGGAAATTTGCCGATGCCGCGCGCATGTTCGATGAGCAGCTCACGCTGTTTCCGGATTCAGCGGAGACGGCGGCGGCGCTCTACTGGCGAGGACGGCTTTACGAATCGCTGGACCACGACACGGCGCACGCGGCGGCGAATTATCGTGCGATTGTGCGGACCTATGACCACTACTTTTATGCGCAGATGGCGCGCGACCGGCTGAAGGCGCTGGGCAATCCTGAACCCGCGGCAGATGCTTCGCTGGCGCGCTTCAAGACTCCGGATGCGCCGGAGCTGGACGAGAGCTTTCCGGATGACAGCGTGCACCTGGCCAAGGCCAAGCTGCTGGCCAACGCAGGGCTGACCGAGTACATTCCGGACGAGATTGCGGCGGATCCGGACTCCGGTTCGTGGAGCGCGCTGGCGCAGGCGCAGATCTATTTCGACGACGGCGAGACGGCACGGGCGATGCGCGTACTGAAGAGGACGATTCCTTACTCGGCAATGCCGATTGACGCGATTCCGCTGGTCTACTGGCGCATTCTGTATCCAGAGCCTTACTGGGAAACGATCAAGCGGGAGTCAGAAAAGAACAACCTTGACCCCTACCTTGTGGCGTCGCTCATCCGGCAGGAATCAGAGTTCAATCCGAGCGTGATTTCCTATGCCAACGCCTACGGCCTGATGCAACTGCTGCCGCGGGTGGGCCGGGAGCTGGCGCGCAAGGAGGGGATGCGCAATTTCCGTACCTATCAACTGCTGAACCCGGAGATCAACATTCGGCTGGGTACCTTGTATTTGCGCCAGCGGCTTGACCTGTTCGGTGGAGTGACGGAGTATGCGCTGGCGGCCTATAACGCGGGCGACAGTCGCGTGGCGGATTGGAAATCAGCCGGGCCCTATAGCGGGATGGACGAGTTTGTGGAGTCGATTCCGTTTACGCAGACGCGCGAGTACGTGGAGGCAATCCTGCGGAACATGGAAACCTATCGCGAGGTGGACGAGGCGGCGGCCAAGAAGAGCGCCACGGAGGCACGCAGGGAACCCCAAACGTCACCTCCGGGCGGCGATTCCCATTGACGTGCGGAGGACCGGCGGACAACACTACACAACAACCGGAGACCAGCCATGAACCGGAGGGTCTGCGAGCGAACCATTCGAAACGTGCTGATGCTGTGCGACGGGGCGGCGATGAGTTGAATGTTGCCGTGCTGTGACCTCACCAATGGAGGAGCAGAATGTCGACCGACCTGCAGTTTCTGGAAGAATGGATTCCTGAAAAGATGGATCCCGGAACGGTCTTTGTTCTGGAGAACCAGACCAAGCTAGGGCACGCACAGAATCCATATGTGGCGGTGATGTCGTGCCCGCGTTGCGGGACGATGGGGCTGATTACGAAGCAGCAGCTCATTTGCGGCGAAATGATGATTTGCGGCGGGGAAATCTGCTCAGCCGAATACCGGCTGGAAGGGGAGAACATCCTTTATCGTTCGCCACAATAGATAAGTGAGCGGCAATGGATGTGGCCGGAGCGGGTGGGCGAGGTGCGTTTCGCGTACCATTGGAGCAACACCAGACCGCATGCCCGGATGGCGAAATTGGCAGACGCAGCGGACTTAAAATCCGCAGGCCGCAAGGCCGTGGGGGTTCAAGTCCCCCTCCGGGCACCATGAAATAGTGAAGACAGCGTGAGGGCGGCTTCAGTTCTTCGCCCTCCGGCGCTGGTCCAGAGACCCTGCAGTCTGAGATCGCAGGGTGCAGCGGCACTTGCTCGGTTACTTGGACCCGTTTCCCAGTTTCTGTCCTGGGTCTCCTGCGGAACGATTCTCAAGGAGTGGTTTGGCCTGGAGTCATTAACCGGGATGAATGCGGTTCCTTAATGCCTATCGATGACCGCGCGTTATCTCATCACGCAACAGCCGGATCGGGCCGTGATTCAGCAAGATCCCCTGCGAGACTAGCTCGTTCTTGGTCGGCACGGTTTGCGACAGACGAGGCGAAGATCAGGCATGCTCCTATCGCAACCAGATTGTAGGCGGCGGCGGCCCATGCTCCCTGACTGTGTAGCCGGGAAAAGATAGGAGGGATTTCTACGAGAATTTCAAAGAGGAACAGCATCAACGCAAGAAGCCTGGCGGCCAGGACATCCTTTATGCCGGAGCAAATGCCAACGCCGGCCAGGATGAAGGCAATGCCAGCGAGCATCGCCCAGAAGTGTCCCTGTCCAAACCGTATCCAATGCGGGACGAACGTTGCGAAGAGGGGAATGCTGGTGAGGTGGAATAGGCCGAAGATGATAGGGGGCAGTCCCAGCATCCAGCGTGTGGTGAGCACTGCTCTTTTTTGCGAGAGCAAACCCGGCGAGGCGGCATACGCATAGAGGATCAGTGCCGGAGCGGCCAGCAATACCTGTTGGCCGAGCCCACCGGTCACGCCGATTACAACGTTCATTCGCCAGCCAAGTGCGTGAATGGCGCTATCGTAGCGGGGCAGCCATAGTGCCGCAAAGATCAGGTAGATGATGGCGGATACAGCGGCGCCGATGCTTGCGCTGCGCCGCCACAAAATGGCGAGTCCCGCGGCAACCAGCCAGACGCCCGCGACATAAGCTAGGATGTGCTGACCGGGAAGGTTCTTGCCCAGGGACTGGATGGGCTGATGCGAGGCATCGAATGCGCCCCAGGCAATGTCGAGAATGCCGGTGAGAACTGTGCCTACGCCATAGAACCAAACTCCAACTTTCATTCCTCGAACTCTCCTTGAGTCTTAGAGCGAGAGACGCTGCGCGACGGCGACCGATGCGTCTTTCGACTTCAGAACTGATAGTATGGCGGCATTGGTACATAAACCAGAGCCATTTTCGTAAAATTTATTGGACCATTTGCGATGCCCAAAACCATTAGCTCGTTCGAACTTACCCTGAAGAGCCGGTCGCGCCATCAGACGCTGACCCGTTGGCTGTACGGCGAACTGCGCTCTGCGATTCTGGAGGGCCGGCTCGCGGCGGGCGCCCGGCTGCCGGCGTCCAGAGACTTTGCCGATCAGTATGGACTCTCGCGCGGCACGGTGGTCAGCGTTCTGGAGCGCTTGCAGGCCGAAGGGTATATCAGCTCCCGCGTGGGATTGGGCACGTGGGTCAACCGGGTGGAGGCTCCCCGGCCCGCCCGCCAGTCAACCGCGACACCGGCATACATTCGTCGCGCACTTGCGACCTATAAACAGCCGCAACCCTGGATTGACACCGCTTTTGTTGGCAAGACGCGGCCCTTTCGGATCGGGGACCCGGCTGTCCATGAATTTCCGTCCGACGTTTGGGGGCGTCTTGCTGCAGACCGGGGCCGTCATTTCAAGTCGTGGGTCAAGGAAGGGGGTGATCGTCGCGGCTATCGGCCATTGCGCGATGCCATCGCCGAGTACTTGCGCACGTCGCGCGGGGTGCGATGCAGTGCCGAACAGGTAGTCGTGGTTTCGGGGATACAGCAGGCGCTCGATATGCTGGCGCGGCTGCTGTTGAAGAAGGGCGAGCCGATATGGATGGAGGACCCTGGATACTTCGGGGCCAGCATTGCCTTTGAGAATGCCGGGGCCCGGGCGATTGCTGTGCCGGTGAATGAGGAAGGGCTGTCTGTCTCTGCCGGAATGAAGATTTGTCCGGATGCCAGAGGGGCTTATGTCACGCCCGCCCACCAGTTTCCGCTGGGAGTGATGATGTCGCTGGAGCGGCGGATGGCGCTTCTTCGCTGGGCCTTACGCGCCGGTGCTTTTGTGATCGAAGACGACTATGACAGCGAATACAGGTTTGAAGGGCCGCCTGTGCCTGCGCTGCAGAACCTCGACCGGCACGGGAGCGTTATCTTCATCGGGTCGTTCAGCAAGACGCTGTTCCCTTCGTTGCGCGTGGGCTATGTGGTATTGCCGGAGCCGCTGATCGATTTCTTCGTGGGCTTTCGCTACCGGGCCGATCTGCGAAATTCATCGTTCGACCAGGCAGTGCTTTGCGACTTTATTGCGGAGGGGCACCTGGCGCGTCATCTGCGGAGAATGCGGAACCTGTATGCGGAGCGGCTTGCAACGCTGATGGATGGAGCGAAGCAACATCTGGGCGGGATGCTTGAGATCTCGAACGTCAGGGCCGGCCTTTACACGATCGGGTATCTCAGGAATGGAATGAGTTCACGACAGGCAGAAGAGTCGGCCGCGTCCCAGGGCCTTGAAGTCCTTGGCGTTGATCGATGCACCCTGAAGCGTTCTGATCCGCGTGCGCTGGTCCTGGGCTTTGGAGGATTCGACGACCTTGCGATACGGCAAGGACTGATTCGACTCGCAAAGGCATTGAGCCAGTAGCTCTCAGAATGCGATTCACACTCTCAACCAACGCCAAATCGCCGAGTCGCTCATTGAGTCTGATCGGTACGGGAATGTCGGCCAGATTTAAGGAATCCGCCGCCTGTGGGGAGGGTGCCATTCCGCCCAAAGACAAAAACTTGCACACTCTCTTACACATAGTCTGCGATCTCAGATTGTAAGTCATTTAATATCAGTGATTTATTGGCAGGCGCAGCGGACTTAAAATTCGCAGGCCGCAAGGCCGTGGGGGTTCAAGTCCCCCTCCGGGCACCATGCAGTATCCGTCCTTGCCAATCGCCGCACTGTACAGCCGTCTTATGTTTGCCCGCGCTCTCGATTGCAAATCGCTACGCTTGCGCAGCTTTTAGCACATCTTCCGGGAAGGCGATGCCCAGGCGGGTTGCGGCTTTCTGGTTGAGCACCAGCTTCTTTTCGGCGACCTCCTGGAATGGAATGTTGGCCGGGTCTTCACCGCGCAGGACGCGCGCGGCCATCACGCCGCCCGCCTTGCCGGCCGGATACCAGCCAATGCCGACACAGGCAAGCGCTCCGCGGTCGGTAAATTCAGGGTCATTGATGAAGAGCGGGAGTTTGGCATCGGTGGTGACTTTCACAATGGCATCAAAACTCTGCAGAGCGGTATTGTCGCCGGTGACCCACAACGCCTGAACATTGCGATAACAGGCTGTCTGCGCTGCCTGAAATACTTCGCTGGTGTTGGTGGCGGTTACTTCTTGCAGGGAGATGCCGCGCTTCTGAAAGATGTCGCGGGCCACGCTGATGACTTTTACAGAATTGGCCTCAGAGCTGTTGTAAACGGTTCCCACGGCTTTGACGTGGGGCACGAGTTTCTGGATCAGATCTACGGTTGCTTCAACCGGAGGAAAGGAGGCAACTCCGGTGACGTTGGGAAGGTGGTTGGTGAACGATTTGCCCGCACCGGCGGCGACCGGGTCATAGCAATACGTGAAAACGATGTGCGTGCTGCGCGCAACGGTGCATGCGGCGGTGAGGCATGGGGTGGTCAGGGTGACAATCAGATCGACACCCTGGGTGACGAAATTCTGCACGAGCATGGGGATATTGGAGATTTCTCCCTGCGCATGAGAGCTGATGACATCGAGATTGATATCTTTTCTGAGCCCCTCTTGAGCGAGGCCGTCGTAGAGCCCCTTCATACAGAGTTCGGCGCCGGCTTCCGGCGCAAAGTAGAGAAGGCCGATGCGGAGACGGCCGGAGTTTCGTGAGGAGCGGCTACGGCAGCCAGCAAGGGCAAGCGCTGCGCCCGCAGATTGAACAATCATGCTGCGACGAGTGATAAACGGAACGGTCAATTTCAGGTACCTCCAAAGAGCGGGTTAGATGTAAGCTGCGGCAAGCATTTCGGCAACATCTCCGTCGAGTTGTTCGCGGCGGCGGATGTCCTCAAAGCGACGGAGCAGGTCTTCAGAGCGGACTCGGGCGCGTTCACCACCTTTCAGATCGTGCAGAATCCGCCCCTTGTGCATCATCACGATCCGGTTGCCGAGGTTTACCGCCTGCTGCATGGAATGCGTAACCATCAACGTGGTGAGCTTATCGCGCTCGATAATGTCATGGGTGAGCCGAATCACCTGATCGGCGGTTTTGGGATCGAGAGCCGCGGTGTGCTCGTCAAGCAGCAGCAACTCAGGTTTGAGCCATGATGCCATGAGCAGTGTGAGTGCCTGGCGCTGGCCGCCGGAGAGGCTCCCGATGGGGTTCTGCAAGCGATCTTCCAGACCCATGTTGAGCGGCCGGATGCGGTCGCGGAGCTCTGCGATGGAGCGGTGATTGACGGCTACAGTGAGCCCGCGCGTTCGCCCGCGCCGCGAGGCCAGCACCAGGTTTTCAGCAATGGACATGGTGGGCGCGGTGCCGCGGAAGGGGTCCTGGAAGACGCGACCAATGAGCCTTGCGCGGCGATGTTCCGGCCAGCGCGTAATCTCCCGGCCGGCAATCGCAATGCTGCCGGAGTCGACGCGGAATGCGCCGGCAATGGCATTGAGCAATGTGGTTTTTCCGGAGCCGTTGGTGCCGAGCACGATGAGGAACTGGCTTTCAGGGAGGGCCAACGAAACATCCTGCAGTGCGCGCACCTCATTGGGTGTGCCGGCATGGAAGGTTTTCGAAATGCGGTCAATTTGCAGCATAGACGCCCGCTTCTTTGATGAGTTTGGGCCGGCGGAGCTTAATCCGCCGTGCGAAATTGGGGGCCATCAGCGCCGCAAAGACGAAGACCGCGGTGATGAGTTTGAGGTCATTTGGATCCAGGCCCCAGCGCAGGGCGATCGCCACCAGAAGCCGGAAAAGGACCGAGCCCATCACGGTTCCGGTAATGAGCAGGCCAACGGAGCTGGAGCCCACCAGGGCCTCGCCGATGATGACGCTGGCAATGCCCAGCACAACCATACCCACGCCCATTTGCACGTCGGCGAAGCCCTGGTACTGGGCGATGAGCGCGCCGCACAGGCCGACCAGGCCGTTCGACATGGCCAGCCCGAAGATGGTGGCGGCGTCGACGCTTACGCCAAGGGCGCAAATCATATATGGGTTATCGCCCGTGGCGCGCATGGCCGTTCCCAGGTCAGTGCGGAAGAAGAAATAAAGGAGGAGGCAAACGACGGTGAGAAGCAAGAGGATGGACACGAGCATGGAGGCATCGCGTGCGCTCACGGCCCATCCGGCAACGTTGAGATTGGCCGTACCACCGAAGATGCGCGCTCCTAGATTTTCGGCATAGGTGGAGAGCGTGACCGTTTCCAGCAGAGGCACATTGCTCTTGCCCATCACGTGGAGATTGACACTGTAGAGGCCGGTCATGACCAGGATGCCGCTGAGCAGCGCGTTGATTCTGCACTTGGTGGCAAGCAGTCCGGTGACAGCGCCGGCGGCGGTTCCTGCAAGGGTTGCCGCGGCCGTGGCGAGGACTGGGTTGTATCCATGTACCATCATGACTGCGGAGACGGATGCGCCGAGTGTGACGGCGCCTTCGGCAGTCATATCAGGAATATTGAAGATACGGAAGCTTACGTAAACTCCCAGCGCGAGAAGGGCGAGGATGAATCCCATAGTCAAAGCGCCAATTAGCAAAGTCATTTCAGTCTTATCCTCGTGAGAAGGTTTTGAGTGGTCCCATCCAGCAGGCTCCACGGACGAGGTCGGTTTCTCCCACGCCATCAAAGGGGCGGGAATCGACGACAAGATGGAGCAGGGAATTGGGATTGGAGAGAGCAATCACTCTTGAAAGCGCTCCGGCGAAGGGCAACTCGCCGCGCTGCACAGGGCGGTAATGAAAGACGGCCGCATGCATGTGGGCGTGAATTTCCGAGTTGGGCCGGAGAGGGCGAAGGAAGGTTGCCGCCTGGTCTGGAAGATTGCGCCCAGCCACTCCGACGATCAGGCTGAGGCTCTTCCGGCTGATGCGCTCAGTGGTGAATGTCAGCCAGTCGCGTACCGCGGGCGCGCCTTTGGGCAGCGGTCCAAGCGCAGGAGATTTGAGCAGACTTGTGCCAACAATACATGCAGTTTCAGCCAGCACGGCAAAGGCAATGGCCGGAGAGGAGGAAAGGTCCATGAGCGTGGTGACAAGTTCTGAGAGGCCAAGTTTTTCGGGCCCGCTGGCGGGGGGATCGAAGCGCACCATGGAGGAGAAGTCGCCCTCGCAGGACAAGGCATAAAGCACCTCGACGCGCGGAATGAGATTGCCCTGCTGAATGATGAAGTCCGGGACGGCGTCAGGCTCACCAGTTGGAAGCGCGACTGCGCATCCGTCGGCGGCAAGAAACTCGCCGAATCGATTTTCGCAATCCGAAAAACCCGCGCCGAATGCACCCAGACCGAGGCCCAGGGTTCCGGAAGGAAACGCGACGGAGTTGCAATCGTCCGCGCAAAATCCGGAGGCTGAGAGTTTGCCGGGCTCGCCAATCAGTGTGCATGAAAGCGGCTTTGTGATCGGCTGGGGATAGACTTCGTAGACCGCGCTGCCGCGTGTTTGCCGGAGTAAGGGGGCTGGCGCAGAATGCTCCACTCTCTCGGAACCTTCAAGCAGAATGCCGGCCAGACCGACGGTGGTGAGGACCTCTCGCACGAACCTGCTGGGTTGGGTGATGATGAGGCTGCCATTCACAGACTTGAGCAGCTTGTATTGTGTGACAAGGACGCCGATGCCGAGCGAGCTGATGTAAGTGACGCCGGCGCAGTTGAGCGCGAAGCGATGAGAGCCTGCTCTCACGGCCTCTTCAATGATGGTGCCTAGGTGGTTGCCCCAGGCAGCGTCAATTCTGCCGGTGAGCCGGAGCTCGAACAGGTCGTCTCCAGGGTGTTGCGTGACCTGCATCCGCAGTTCCTTTCTCGTACAATCTCACAGCGGGTGTCGCCAGAATCACCATTTCCTCAATGGTTGTCTGCTTCCTGCGTGGAGGGACTACTTTTCATGTGGGTGCCGGTCTCGTCCACAACCACATTGGCGCGGGCAACCACGTCAGGGGGAACAGTCCATTTTTCACGAAGCCCCTTGAGCGCCAGCTCGTTAATCTTGAGCGTGACCGGCACTACATTTTCCACGGGAATGCCCGCGGGGTCGCGGCCATCGAGCACGTCGGCGGCAAGATTGCCGGCGACCCGGCCGATGGCTTCATAATTGGCCCCCAGTTCAAAGAGCGCACCGGAGACGCCACTGCTCGGAATGGATGTGAAGACCGGGACCCTGGCGATGCGAGCCTTGCTGACAATCAGGTCAATTCCGTGTGTTGCGACGAGGTCAGGACTTATCCAAATTGCCTGAACGCCGCGCGCAAGCACGGCGGCGACGGCATCGCCGATTGCCGTGGAATTTTCGGCGCTCGCCTCAACGAGAGTGATGCCCATGGAGGCACAAACCGTTCGCGCCAGTTTGGTGGTGACGACGGAATTGGCTTCCGAAGGGTCCCACACCAGGCCCACACGATTGAGCGTAGGCTGCATCCTGCGAGCCAGGTCAAATGCTTCTTGAACAGGAGCAAGGCTACCCACGCCGGTCATGTACGGTGGATGGATGCTGTGGTTTTCGCGGCTCACGCCAACACCTACCGCGTATGGGTCACTGACCAGCGCAAAGACATGACGGCGCGGCGGGGCGGCAAAGCGATTGGCATTGGCAATTGTTTGCAGGCTGACGGTGGAAAAGGAGAGGATCAGGTCGAAGTTGCCGCTGGTTACTTCCTTGGCAATTGCATTGGCGGTGCCGATGTCACCTTGGGCATTGAACCTGCTGAAAATTATGCTGCCGCCATTCCCATAGCCGCGTTCCTTCAGAGCAGCCAGTGCGCCGGTCACCCCATCGTCAAGCGGCGGAATTGAAATCTGCTGCACCACGGCCACTTTTACGAGACGGATACTGTGCGGGACTTCTACCCGCCGTGAATCGAGGTCCGAATAGAGCAAAACCGCAGCCGCTGCCACGATCAGCAAAAGACCAAGCGCGATCTTCTTCAGAACCGTTACCATACCGAGTCCAAGTGAGGAAGGAAGAGTTTGTGTGCCCACAATATAGGGCTGCCGGAGCCATGGCAAGAGATTCTTCCATTCCAGGATGGAATTCGCATGATTCTTGAAGTCCATTAGCGGTACGCATCGGGCCTGATTGGACCAAATTGAGCGCCGCTGGACAGGTGCGTTCGCAAATAAGTTGGTCCCGAACACTGCCGGGGGACCTTTCTCCCTTGCAGAAGGACGCTATCGAGGTCAAATTGCTGGGTTGCGCAATCAGGCGGGAAATGGTTTTGTCGCGCTTTGCCCCTTGCGTGTGAGGAATGCTGAGAGAATTGCCCAGCGCAGGCGGTGCGGCGATGGCGGAGTGGTGCTCAGCGTCTGCCGGCGAGCCACTCCTTGTAGGGGATGCGCGGGATGGTGATGCCGGCGTCGCGTGTGCGGACGTAATTGCCGAGTCCGTTCATGCGGCCGATGGTGTGCATCTGGTCGGCTTTGATATGGGGGCCCGCGGGATCGACGAAGCGGTCTTCCACGAACATGGAGACGACGCGGCCGAGAATGATGCGCGAGCGGCCGATTTCGAGGGTAGTGTGCTCACGGCACTCGAGCGCGGCGTGGGCCTGAGCCAGACGCGGCGGACGAATGAGCTGCGAAGGGGTGGTGCTAAAGCCGGCGAGCTCCACCTCGCTGAGCTCGGGCGGGAAATCGGTGGCGCAGATATTCATCTTCTCGGCGATGTCCTCGGTGACGACGTTCACCACGAATTCGCCGGTGCGGCGGATGTTGCGTGCCGTGTCCTTGGGGACGTGAGGCTGGTCAGGCCGGTTGGTGACGCCGAGCGCGAGGATGGGCGGATCGATGCAGAGGTAGTTGTAGGCGCTGAAGGGCGCGGCGTTGAGGCGGCCCTGCTCATCCAGCGATGTGACGAGGGCGATCGGTCGTGGAACAACAAGTCCAATCAGTAGTTTATAGACATGACTTGAAGGTGTGCTTTCAATATCGAAAACCATGCAGGCAGTCGCTCCTGACGATTGGATGAGAGTTGGGGCAGGAAGTCGCAAGACCGCGACAAGGCGCAAAAAAAGTGTACCCGCGAGAGCCGCGGGCACGTGAGTGAATGGGATGACTCTGCGGACTCAGGCGCGGGCGCGTTGCTGCAGCGAAGAAGCAACGGGCTTTTGCGCGAGGTAGCGATCGACAGCTTCAGCGGCCTTGCGGCCTTCTGAGATAGCCCAGACGACGAGCGACTGGCCGCGGCGCATATCTCCGGCTGCGAAGACGCCTTCAACCGAGGACAAGTAGTCCGTTGTTGCGACGTTGCCGCGCTGGTCGAGCGCGACGCCGAGCTGCGAAAGCATGCCGTCGCGCACCGGGCCGAGGAAGCCCATGGCGAGCAGGACGAGATCTACATCCATGGTGAACTCAGAGCCGGCGATGGCCTCAAACCTGGGCGGCGGACCGACACGGAGTGCATGGAGCTGCTTGACGTTGCCGTGCTCATCGCCGGTGAATTTCAGGCTATTGATGCTCCAGTCGCGGATTCCGCCTTCCTCGTGCGCGCCCTCAGTGCGAAGCTGCAGCGGCCACAGCGGCCAGGGAGTGGAGTCTGCACGCGACTCGGGCGGACGGGGCATGATTTCGAATTGATGCACACTCCTGGGGCCCTGGCGATGGCTGGTGCCGAGGCAATCGGCGCCAGTGTCGCCACCGCCGATGATGAGTACGCGCTTGTCCTTCGCCGTGATGGCGATGGCCTCGTCGATGCTGTCGCCTTCGTTGCGGCGATTTTGCTGGGGCAGGAACTCCATGGCGAAGTGGATGCCCTTGAGTTCGCGGCCGGGGATTTTGAGGTCGCGCGGCTGCTCAGAGCCGCCGCAGAGCAGAATGGCGTCGTAGTGCTCGGTGAGCGCCTCAATGGGCACGTTGACACCGACGTGGGCGTTGGTGAGGAAGGTGATGCCCTCGGCCTTCATCTGGTTCAAGCGGCGGTCGATGACGTGCTTTTCAAGCTTGAAGTTGGGAATGCCGTAACGGAGCAGGCCGCCGATGCGGTCGTTCTTCTCATAGACGGTGACAGAGTGGCCGGCGCGGCGAAGCTGCTGCGCGGCGGCAAGACCGGCCGGGCCGCTGCCTACAATGGCGACACGCTTGCCGGTGTTGTGCTCGGGCGGCTCGGGATGAATCCAGCCTTCCTGCCATGCGCGCTCGACAATGCTTTTCTCGATGAGCTTGATGGAGACGGGCGGCGCATTGATGCCGAGGACGCATGCGGCCTCGCAGGGAGCGGGGCAGATGCGCCCGGTGAACTCAGGGAAATTGTTGGTGGCGTGCAGGCGGCGAATCGCGCTCTCCCAGCGGTTGTTGTAAACGAGATCGTTCCAGTCAGGGATGAGGTTGTTGACCGGGCAGCCGGTGTGGCAGAAGGGCACACCGCAATCCATGCAACGTGCGCCCTGCTCGCGCTGTTTTTCCTCGGGAAACGGCTGGTAGATCTCAAACCAGTCGTGAATCCGCTCTTCCGGCTTGCGGCGTGTGGGTTGCTCGCGATCAATCTCAAGAAAACCAGTGACCTTACCCATGCTTCACCTCGGTAGCCGTCACCTGAGGCGACGTTGCGAATGGAGAGACGTAGACTTGTTCGACGCGCGGAACGCCGAGCACGCGCTTGTATTCATGCGGGAAGACCTTGATGAAACATTTTTGCGCATTGGCCCAGTGTTCGAGGATCCAGGCAGCGCGCGGGCTTCCGGTCAGGTCGCGATGGCGCTCCAGCAGGCCGCGAACGAAGGCGACATCGGAATCGGAGACGAGCGGCTCCAGGTCCACGCTGGCGCAATTGCAGCGGCGCGTGGAGAAGTCTCCCTGGTCGTCATAGACATAGGCGCAGCCGCCGCTCATGCCTGCGGCGAAGTTGCGGCCCGTGGAGCCGATGACGAGGACGGTGCCGTTGGTCATGTACTCGCAACCGTGATCGCCTACGCCTTCCACAACCGCGGTCGCGCCGGAATTGCGGACGGCGAAGCGCTCGCCGCCGATGCCATTGAGGAAGACCTCGCCGCTGGTGGCGCCATAGAGCACCACGTTGCCGACGAGGATGCTTTCCTCGGGCAGGAAGGGCGAGGTCTTGGGCGGATAGGCGATGATGCGTCCGCCGCTGAGGCCCTTGCCGAGGTAATCATTGGTGTCGCCTTCGAGCTCGAGCGTGACGCCGGTGGGCACGAATGCGCCGAAGCTTTGGCCGGCTGAGCCGGTGAACTTGAAGTGGATGGTGCCGTCGGGCAGGCCGGCAGAGCCGTGACGGCGCGCGATTTCGCCGCCAAGCATGCCGCCCACGGTGCGATGCACGTTGCGGATGGCGAAGTGGCCGGTGACGGGCCTTTTTGACTCGAGCGCCGGTTCCGCCTGCGCGATGAGCGCGTGGTCAAGCGCCTGGTCGAGGCCGTGGTCCTGGGCCTGCATCTGGCGGCGGGCCACGCGCGAGGGAACCGTGGGCACGTAGAGGATCGACGAGAGGTCAATGCCCTTGGCCTTCCAGTGCGCCTCCGCGATGGAAGCGTCAATGCGCTCCACGCGGCCGATCATCTCATTGAAGGTGCGGAAGCCAAGTTTGGCCATGTGCTGGCGAATCTGCTCGGCAAGAAAGAAGAAGAAGTTGATGACATGCTCGGGCTGGCCCTGGAACCGTGCGCGAAGGACGGGGTCCTGCGTGGCGATGCCGACAGAGCAGGTGTTCAGGTGGCACTTGCGCATCATGATGCAGCCCATGGCGATGAGCGGCGTGGTGGCAAAGCCGAACTCCTCCGCGCCGAGCAGTGCGGCGATGACCACGTCGCGGCCGGTTTGCAGCTTTCCATCGGTCTGGACCTTGATGCGGCTGCGCAGGTCGTTGAGTAGCAGCACCTGCTGGGTCTCGGCCAGGCCGAGCTCCCAGGGAAGGCCGGCGTGCTTGATGGAGCTGAGCGGCGATGCGCCGGTGCCACCGGTGTCGCCGGAGATGAGGACAACGTCGGCATGCGCCTTGGAGACGCCCGCGGCGACGGTGCCCACGCCAACCTCAGAGACGAGCTTGACGGCGATGCGCGCCTGGGGATTGACGTTCTTCAGGTCGTAAATGAGCTGGGCGAGATCCTCGATGGAGTAAATGTCGTGGTGCGGCGGCGGCGAGATGAGGCCGACTCCGGGAATGGAGTGACGGGTTTTGGCGATAACCTCGTCCACCTTGTGGCCGGGGAGCTGACCGCCTTCGCCGGGCTTTGCGCCCTGCGCCATCTTGATTTGCAACTCGTCGGCATTAACTAGGTAATTGGTGGTGACGCCGAAGCGGCCGCTGGCCACCTGCTTGACAGCGCTGCGGCGCAGGTCGCCGTTTTCGTCGCGGTGGAAACGAGCTTCGTCCTCGCCGCCCTCGCCGGTGTTGGACATGCCGCCGATGCGGTTCATGGCGATGGCGAGAGTTTCGTGCGCCTCCTTGCTGATGGAGCCGAAGCTCATGGCGCCGGTGGTGAAGCGCTTGACGATCTCCTTGGCGGACTCGACTTCCTCAAGCGGAATCGGCGTTTCAGCGTACCGGAGCTGGAGCAGCCCGCGCAGCGTGCACAGGGTGCGGTTCTGGTCGTCGAGAAGGTCTGTGTATTCCTGAAAGGTGGTGGGATTGTTGGCGCGCACCGCGTGCTGCAGCTTGCTGATGGTGAGCGGATTGAGCAGGTGATACTCGCCGTCGATGCGGTACTGATAATGGCCGCCGACAACCAGCTCGGTTTCAGAATCGGTGAGCGGCTGGAAGGCGTAGGCGTGCTTCATCTGCGCTTCCATGGCGATGACGCTGAGGCCGACGCCCTGGATGCGTGAAGCGGTTCCGGGGAAGTAGCGCTCGACGAGCGACTCATTGAGGCCGACCGCCTCAAAGACCTGCGCGCCGCGATAGCTTTGCAGCGTGCTGATGCCCATTTTGGAGAAGGTCTTGAGCAGGCCCTTGTTGATGGCCTTGATGAAGTTCTTCTCAGCGTGCGCGCCGGTAATGTTGTGGGGCAGCAGGCCGCAGCGCTTCAGGTCATGCAGCGTTTCAAAGGCCAGATAAGGGTTGATGGCGCTGGCGCCGTAGCCGATGAGCAGGGCAAAGTGCATCACCTCGCGCGGCTCGCCGCTTTCAATAATCAGCGCCACCTGCGTGCGCGTCTTGTCGCGGACCAGGCGATTGTGGACGGCGGCCATGGCCAGCAGGCTGGGGATGGGCGCATAGGTTGCGTCGACGGCGCGGTCAGAAAGAATAATCAGCGAGTAGCCGTTGGAGACGGCGAATGCGGCGCGGTTGCTAAGCTCTTCAAGCGCGCGGCGCATGCCCAGCTCGCCGTCGGCGGCGGGAAAGACGGTGGAAAGCGTGGTGGCCAGCAGGTCGCCCGAGGAGACGCGGCGCAGCTTTTCAAGGTCGCGGTTGGTGAGCAGAGGATGCGGCAGCTTGAGGGTGTGGCAGTTCTCCGGCTGCTCGTTCAGAATGTTGCGCTCGGTTCCGATGTAGCTGATGAGCGACATGACGAGCTCTTCGCGGATGGGGTCGATGGGCGGATTGGTGACCTGCGCGAAAAGCTGCTTGAAATAATTGAAGAGCGGCTGCGGCTTGTCTGACAGGCAGGCCAGCGGCACATCAGTGCCCATGGAGCCGATGGGCTCCTCTCCGCGCGCGCCCATGGGGGCAAGTAGAATGCGAAGGTCTTCTTCGCTGTAGCCGAAAGCGCGCTGGCGGCGCAGCAGCGTCTCAGGGTTGGAAGTGACCAGGCGCGAGGGCTCAGGGAGCTGCTCCATGTTGACCTGCTGCTCTTCGAGCCATTTGCCGTAAGGCTGGCGGGCGGCGAGTTCCTTCTTGATTTCGCCGTCGGCGATGATGCGCTTCTGCACGGTGTCCACAAGGAACATGCGGCCGGGCTGAAGGCGGCCCTTCTTGCGGACATCTTCGGGCGGAACCTCGATGACGCCGGCTTCAGAGGCGAGGACCACGAGGTCGTCCTTGGTGACGATGTAGCGGCCGGGGCGCAGGCCGTTGCGGTCGAGCGTTGCGCCGATGACCTGCCCGTCAGTGAATGCGATGGCCGCGGGGCCGTCCCAGGGCTCCATCAGAGAGGCGTGGTACTCGTAAAAAGCGCGCTTGTCCTCGTCCATATCGGGATTGCCGGCCCAGGCCTCAGGAATGAGCATGGCCATGACGTGGGGCAGGGAACGGCCGGACTGGTAGAGAAACTCGACGGCGTTGTCCAGCGAAGCCGAATCGCTGCCACCGGGCACGACAATGGGGAAAAGGTCCTCAATCTTTTCGTCGTAGAGCGGACTCTTGAGAACTGACTGGCGCGCGTTCATCCAGCTCACATTGCCGCGGATGGTGTTAATTTCGCCGTTGTGGGCGACGTAGCGGTAAGGGTGCGCGAGCTTCCAGCTGGGGAAGGTGTTGGTGGAAAACCGCTGGTGGACGAGGCAGAGCGCACTGGTGACCAAAGGATTGGCGAGCTCGAAGTAGAACTTCTCAATCTGCGGGGCCAGCATCAGGCCTTTGTAAATAATGGTGCGACAGGAGAAGGATGGGATGTAGAAGTCTTCCTTACCTTCAATGTCGGAGTCGGCAATTTCGTTTTCCGTGCGGCGGCGGACGCGGTAAAGCAGGCGCTCAAAGGCGTCCTCTTCCAGTCCGGCGGGACGGGAAACGAAGAATTGCTCGATATAGGGCTGGGATGCGCGGGCTTCGCGGCCGATGGCGTCGCCGTTCACGGGCGTATCCCGCCAGCCGAGAACGCCAAGGCCCTCCTCCTGCGTGATGCGCTCAAAGATGCCTTCGCACTGCAGGCGGTCCTGCTTGTCCACGGGGAGGAAGCACATGGCCACGCCGTAGGCGCCGGGCCCGGGAAGCTGCATGCCCAGCTCGCCGCACTCACGGGCAAAAAAAACATGGGGAATCTGGATGAGGATGCCTGCGCCGTCGCCGGTCTCCGGGTCACAGCCGGCCGCTCCGCGATGGGTGAGGTTGATAAGCACCTCAAGGCCCTTGCGGATGATGTCGTGGCTCTTTTCGCCGCGGATGCTGGCGACGAGGCCCATGCCGCAGGCGTCGTGCTCATTGTGCGGATGGTAAAGGCCCTGCGGCTGAGGTACAAGTTGACGGCTCTGGCTGATTTCCATAGCTACCTTCTGATTGGACTTTTTGGATCCCCTTTAAGGGGACTGCGCGGCCGAGTACACCAGTACGGCTGCAAATCGCAAAGACTTGCAAGATAGGTTGTTTAAATTGAGGCTTGCCCTGGCAGCCTCATGCGTGTCTGGGGTGTTGCGGCTCAACTTTAATATAACGGAAAATTCACGACTTTGCTGGAAGTTCTTCCAATCCGGGCGGTGGTGGAACGCGCCGAGCCGGTCGCGCAGCCTGCGGCAGGGCGGCGCAAACGATTGCCTGGAGATTGTTTGGCCGCTAAAGCCGGCAGATGAGCAGCTCGCGCTCGTAGATCATCTCAGAAGGCAGATGGTTGTGCAGATCGATGAAGAGCTCCTCGTGGGAGATGACTTCTTTGCGCCATGCGGGACGGTCGACGGCGATCAACTCCTCAAAGCGCTCACGAGGAAAGTCAAGGCCGGTCCAGTCGATGTCCTCATAGCGGGGCACCCAGCCGATGGGTGTTTCCTTGCCCTGGGTGTGGCCGTGGACGCGGTCGACAATCCAGCGCAGGATGCGCATGTTTTCGCCAAAACCGGGCCAGAGAAAATGACCATCGGCGTCCTTGCGGAACCAGTTCACGTGGAAGATGCGCGGGGTGACGGCGAGCTCACGCTGCATCTTGATCCAATGGCGGAAGTAGTCGCCCATGTGGTAGCCGCAGAAGGGGAGCATGGCCATGGGGTCGCGGCGCACCTTGCCCACCTGCCCGGTGGCGGCGGCAGTGGTTTCAGAGCCCATGGTGGCGCCGATGTAAACGCCGCTGGACCAGTTGAAGGCCTGATAGATAAGCGGCAGGGTGGACGAGCGGCGGCCGCCAAAGATGATGGCGCTGATGGGCACGCCGGCGGGCGATTCCCAGTCAGGGTCGATGGTGGGGCATTGCGAGGCGGGCGCGGTGAAGCGGCCGTTGGGATGGGACGCGGTGCGACCGGTCTTTTTGCCGATGGCCGGGGTCCATGGCTCGCCGCGCCAGTCCAGGCACTCGGCGGGCGGATTGGGCGTCATGCCCTCCCACCAGACGCCGCCCTCGGGCGTGAGCGCAACATTGGTGAAGATGGTGTTGCGCGCGAGGGTGGCCATGGCCACGGGATTGGTTTTTTCGCTGGTTCCGGGCGCAACGCCAAAGAAGCCCGCCTCAGGGTTGATGGCGCGCAGGTGGCCCGCAGCGTCAGGGCGAATCCAGGCAATATCATCGCCGACGGTCCACACCTTCCAGCCATTCATGGTCTTGGGCGGAATGAGCATGGCAAAGTTGGTTTTGCCGCAGGCGGAAGGAAAGGCAGCGGCGACGTATGTCTTTTCGCCTTCCGGGCTCTCCACGCCGAGGATGAGCATGTGCTCGGCCATCCAGCCCTCGTCGCGCGCGATGTTGGAGGCGATGCGCAGAGCGAAGCACTTCTTGCTGAGCAGCGCGTTGCCGCCGTAGCCGGAGCCGTAGGACCAGATTTCGCGGCTCTCAGGAAAATGCACGATGTATTTGGTGTCGTTGCAGGGCCAGGGCACGTCGGAGTCGCCGGGCCTGAGCGGCATGCCCACCGAGTGCATGCAGGGAACAACGCGCTGATCGCCTTTGTCGATTTCCGCAAAGACCTGCGCGCCGATGCGGGCCATGATGCGCATGTTTACCACGACGTAAGGCGAATCGGTGAGCTGGACACCGATGCCGGACATGGGCGAACCGACAGGACCCATGCTGAAGGGAAGCACAAACATGGTGCGGCCCTGCATGCAGCCCTTGAAGAGCTGCTTGAGCCGGCGGCGCATCACGTAAGGGTCTTCCCAGTTGTTGGTGGGGCCGGCGGCGTCACGCGAATAGGAGCAGATGAAGGTGCGGTCTTCCACGCGGGCCACGTCACTGGGCACGGAGCGTGCGTAATGGCAGCCGGGCCACTTTTTCTGGTTCAGGCGGACGAAGGTTCCGGCGGCGACAAGTCGCTCGCAGAGGAAGTCGTACTCGGCCTGGGAGCCGTCGACCCAGTGGATGGAGTCGGGCTTGCAGAGGTCTGCCATCTTTTCCACCCAGCGGATGAGATGGCGATTGGTGGTGAGAGGCGTGGAATTGGCGATTTGCTCGGCGGCTGTGATGGAGGTCTTCATGCGGAGTTCGACGCCTCCTGCTTGATCCGCGTCCCGAGAGTGCGTTGGGCGCTTCGCCTATTCTACCGGCTGCGGCTGCCACAGAAGAATTTGCGGCGGGGGAGGAAGTGCGCCGGGTTTCAGGAGGTGACGGTGATGGAACGGGGTATGCATTCCGGTCCCGTCACGTTGCAAGTAGTATTAGGAGCCGAAGTGTTGAAATTGATGGTCCCTGTCACGCCGGCAGTCGGTTGGTAAGCGGAGTTAACGCCTGGGTACCAACCCTCCTGCAGCGTGGTTCCGCTGGCCGGCAGGGCGTTGTTTCCAGTGGTGGGAAAAATGTTGTTGGGATCAGAAAAACACCACGTACACGCCGCAGTTACGTGAATCCTTAACCCATCTGTGTTGGGCATGCTGAGATTCCCCGTTCCGTTGGGGATTTGGATAATTGTGTCTGGCATGGTACCTCCTGTGAGTGGCGTGAAATGAATGGAAGGACGAGCGGATGGAGGGATCCGTCGCAGGAATTGCTGCTATTTGCCTGGGGGCATGAAACGTGGGTCCGCGACCAGAGACTGCAGATACGGGTCCCCTTCGATGCTTTGCAGCGCGTACCCCTTGCCCACGGCCAGCATTTCATACTTGATTGCCGCAGACCGGTTTCCCATCATCTCATAGGCCTCGCCCACAGTGGAAAGAACTACAGGATCGTTGGGAGCCAGGGCCAGTGAGGTCTGGATTTTGGAGAGGGCTTTGTCATTCAGTTTGTCAGCGGCGTAGAGGGCGGCCAACGTGGATTGGGTAATGGCGTCCTGTGGCTTGAGCGCAACCACCTGCTCAGCGAGCTGTTCGGTCTTCTGGCGGGCGGCCTGCGCTTTTTGCAGCTGCCCTGATCCAATTTCAGCAAGTACCAGATTGTTCCAGACCACGTAGTTGTTGTCGTGCAGGTGAAGGGCCTGCTCGGTAGCGGCGGCGGATTCGGCGTAACGCTTTTCTTCGAGATAGAGAAGGCCGAGATTGGCATAGGCTACATAGCTGGGCTCGAGCGCGAGGGACTTCTTGAGGGCCTGCTCGGCCAGGGCCTGCGACTGCTTGTCGCCGGCATCGAGATAGGCCGCGGCCATGTTGTAGTAGAGCTCGGAGTTGTCCGGGGTGATTCCCAGCGCGTGCTTGAAAGCGGCGATGGCCTGCGGATACTTTCCCTGGCGATCATAGAAGGCGCCCAGTTCGTTGTAGCCATCCCAGTTGTTGGGACGCATCACGGCCGCCTTCTGGAAAGTCTTTTCCGCGTCGGCCACGCGACCGGACGTCTCATAGGAACGGGCCTGGCCGATGAGCGCCGCAGCGTCATTGGGATCGAGAGCGAGGGCATGCTGGAACTCCTGCAGAGCCAGATCGTGCTTGCCCAGCGCGTCATGAATGCGAGCCAGGGTGACGTATACAGCGGGTACGCTGCTATCGAGTTCCACGGCCTTCTGGCAAACAGCCTGGGCTTCAGTGAGCCAGTGCGCATCCTGCTCGCGTTCGTATTTCTGGCGGTAGGCCTCACCCAGCTGCGCATAGCCGAGAGCGAAGCGCGGGTCGGTCTGGATGGAATTCTGCAACGCGGTGATGGCCAGGTTGAGATTGTCAGGTTTGTCGACCCGCTGCATATAGCCGAGTGCAGTCAGGTAGTCCTCATACGCTGCGGGATTGAGCGAGCCGCCGGTGGCGTGCAGCATATCGGCGGTGACGGAGATGTCCATGAGCCGCGCCAGCCGCGCGACCGCTTCATTTTCAAGCGTGGAAAGGTCGCCGGCGGGGTCCTCCAATTCGGCTGAGCCGATTTGGCGCATCTGTTTTGTGTCGATTAAATTGACGGTCAAGTGGATGTCGTTGCCGTCGCGCTGCACGCTGCCCTTGACGACGAGGTTGGCGCCGAGCTGCTTGAGGGCATCAGAGGGGTCGGAGACGTTGAGGTGGTGAACCTCGCTGTTTGGAACCACCCACAGCGACTGGTTGCCGACATTCAGGTTTGACAGACGGCTGGCGAGCGAGTCCATTAGACCGTCGGCCAGCGCGGTGGTTTCAGGGTTGCTGCCTATCACGTCAAACGGCAGCACGGCAATGTGGCGCTCCTGAGGTGCGGGAGAGAAGAGGCCAAGCGCGCGATGACGGAGCGGTGGAACAAGCGCGACGAAAAGAGCAAGCAGGCAGAGCGGCACAAGGGTGTATAGGAGCCACTTACGCCATGGAGCGAGGTTGTGCCGGTTGGGCTGCCAGGTGCCGCGTGAGGCGTCGGCCATGGCTCGGCGCGCCTGCGCGCTGAGCGGGCCGCTTTTGTAAAGGGGCGTGGGGAAGGTGCGCGCGCCTTCGGCGGAGCCGGGCTCAGGGTCGGGGGGAATCTGCGCGGAGGCTGCATCGAGGTCGGCGAGAAAGTCAGTGCATGTGTCGTAGCGGCGGTCAGCCTCCTTGGCCAGAGCGCGGTAGAGCACGGGCTGCAGCGCCGGGTGAATGTTCTCGATGCCGACTGGCGGATTGTTGAGGATGGCCAGAATCATGGCCGGAATTGTTTCGGCGGGGAAGGGGCTGTGCCGGTTGAGCATCTCCGCAAAGACCACGCCGAGCGACCAGATGTCGCTGCGCCGGTCAATGCGCTTGCCTATCGCCTGCTCAGGCGACATGTAGCGGAAGGTGCCGGTGATGCCGGTGCCGGTTTGCGAGGCGGTCTGTTCGCTGACGACGCGCGCCAGTCCGAAGTCGACGATTTTTGCCAGGCCGGAAGCCGTGAGGATGACGTTGGAGGGCTTGATGTCGCGGTGAACAATCCCGTGCGAGTGCGCCTCCGCCAGCCCGGTGGCCACCTGGCTGACGATGTCAATGGCCTGATGTGCGGGGATGGGGCCTTCTCGCATCCGCTGCGCAATCGTGGAGCCCTCATAGAAAGCCATCACAATAAAGGTGCTTCCGTCGGGAGTCTCTTCCACGCCGTGAATGACGCCGATGTTGGGATGGTCGAGCGAAGAGGCGGTGCGCGCTTCACGAAGGAAGCGCTCCTTATCCTTCACGCCTGATTCGAGATCCGGTGGAAGGAACTTGAGCGCAACTGTGCGGTTCAGGCGCAGATCCAGCGCGCGATAAACCACGCCCATGCCGCCTGAGCCGGCTTCGGCAAGAATCCGGTAATTTCCGGCAACGGTCTCGCCTTCAGAAAAGCTTCGCATGGGCCCATTCATGGTTGGCAAACAAAGGTGTCCTCCCGGTTCTCATTTCCCAGAGAAAAATGCAAGCAGGCTGCGAGAGGTGCGAGTGAAACCACAAGGCGCTGTGATTGCGATGGTACGACTGGACTTACCTTGTGGCAAGCAAGGATCGGGATTCATGGCGCAGAGTGCACCTGGAGGCCCGGCGGCTTTGCAGTCCGCGGACGGAATTGAAGTCTGGCCTTGTATCCGCATCGGGATAGAGATACGCTGGAATGCACGGCGGGAAAGCGTCTTCTTCGTGTATCCAGCCGTTGCAAGGAGGCCGGGCCATGAAAGGCAATGGATGGAAGGCAGTGGCGGCTGCCGCGATGCTTACGGCGGTGTCTGCCCTGGCGCAGACACAGGCAGGATCGACCCAGCAGCCGGTTTCAACGCTGCGCGTAACCACGCGCGCCGTGCTGGTGGACGTGATTGTGACCGACAAGAACGGCAATCCGGTGAAAGGCCTCACAAAAGACGACTTCACGGTTTTAGAAGACGGTAAGCCGCAGAAGATTTCGTATTTCGAGGAGAACCGCAGCAATCCCTATGCTGAGTCGGTGAAGCCGTTGCAACTGCCGCCGAACGTCTTTTGCAATTTCTCGCCCATGCCTACGCCTCCTGCGGTGAATGTGCTTCTGCTGGACTCACTGAATACGCCGAAAGAGGACCAGACCTGGGTACACCAGGAGGCGCTTAAGTTCTTGAAAGGGACGCACCCGGGCACACGGATGGCGATTTTTACCATGTCTCTGGGGCTGCATTTCGTGCAGGGGTTCACTGACGATCCCACAAAGCTGCTGGCCGGGTTGAACGACAGAAATAATAATGAGATTGAGGTGCCTGCGCTGTTGAAGTCCTATGATGAGTCCGGCGCGCGGTCGACCATCATTGAAATCATGTCGCGGCCGGTGCCTAATGGACCCAATTCGACCACTACGGCGGCTTCGCCGGCGATGATTGCGGCACTGCAGGACTTTTTCCAGGAGACGGATTTGACGCAGGAAACTGATCGCGCCTACCGGACGCTGGAAAACCTGCAGCGACTCGCACAGTTCCTGAGTGCCTTTCCCGGGCGCAAGAACCTGATCTGGTTCTCTGAGTCATTTCCGGTGCGCCTGTTCGGCGCTTCGTCAGAGAGGCTGGATGACGAGATTCGCAAGACGGTGAACATGCTTACAGCGGCGCGCGTGGCAGTATATCCAGTGGATGCGCGCGGCACAAAGAGATACCACTTTTACGAAGCGGCGAACACCACACAGTACCTTGTGAACAACAGCGATGAGATGACGGGCGCGCAAAGCGTGCATGCAACCTCCCTCATGAACGAGAACGAGCAGCGCGACAGCGACCAGGAAGCGATGAGCATGCTGGCCAAAAGCTCGGGCGGCAAGGTCTTTAAGAACACAAACAACCTGGCCGGCGTGATCTCCGACATCAGTCAGACAAGCGGTGATTTCTACTCGCTCTCCTATGCGCCCGGCGATTCCAAGATGGATGGCAGTTTCCGGCACATTGTGGTTAAGGTGGCTGATGGCGACACGTATCAGCTTTCCTATCGCCGCGGCTACTATGCCAGCGGCGCGGGCCTGCCCGGCGCCGTGGAGGTGGAAGAAGCTGCGGTGCGCAACAGCCAGGGGCCGGGCAACGGGGTAAAGCGCCCGAGGACTGATCCGCTGGGACCCTATATGGATCTGGGCATGCCTCAGTCCGAACAGATTCTTTACAAGCTGCTGGTGGTGCCGGAGAAGGCCGACCCGAAGACGCCGTCCGAGCGGAAAGCAGACAAGGACAGTCGGCAGTACGCGCTGGACTTTGCAGTGGATTTGCGCGACCTGCACCTGACGCCTACGGCCGATGGCGGGCACCGGGGATCACTCTACGTTGAGTTCCGCGTCTATGACCGCTATGGCGGGCTGGTGCAGCATGAAGAGCATCGTGTGAAGCTGATGGTTCCCGGAAAGGCCTTCGAACGCTACCAGAAGACCGGAGTGCAGATGCAGGCTCAGCTTCATGTGCCGAAGAAGGGGCACTACTGGCTGCGCACCGGTGTCTACGATGCGAATACGCACCGGGTGGGCACGATGGAAGTATCGCTGGATCAAGTGACTCCGGGCGAAGTGGCGCAGGAACGGCAAGGCGCAGCTGGGCTACAATGAGGCAGGTCGCGCGCGCGATGCGCCGCGTTGATGCCCTGTGGCCCCGTAGCTCAGGTGGATAGAGCAGCAGTTTCCTAAACTGCGTGTCGGAAGTTCGAATCTTCCCGGGGTCACCAGTCTGCCGGTCTGGGACCGTGTGCCCGTGGCAGGAAACTCTCCATTTTCTTCTTTTGACTTGGCCCGGAATTGCGGGTATAAACGTTGATGTCATCGAAATTGGTTTGATGACATCACGGCCGCTCCAGTGCGGAGCGGCTCCTTACCACGGCAATCGCCAGGATGCTCGGGAAGACGGTGAAAATCCGCCACTGCCCCGCAACTGTGAGCGCCCCTGCAACCCGGTTCGTCGTTTGAACCATGCAGGAGACCAGCCGCGGCGTTGAATGATTGGACGCCGTTGAACCACTGAAGCCATGCCGCACGGCGCAGCTTTGGGAAGGTGGCTGGGAAGGGCGCGAGTCAGGAGACCGGTCCTCAGGCGCCCCAACCCGCTTACGTTCCGAGGGGAACGAAGGAGCCACGATGACTCTGTCCTGCCTGAAACACCTGCTGCGTGCGTACGTTATTCCTCTCATAATCCTAACTTTTCTGCTGCCCGCCAAAGGCCATGCCGCGGCCATCCATGGAGTGGTGACCGACGGCACGGGCGCTCGCGTGCGCGGCGCAACCGTTGGGCTCATTCACCAGGGCCGGATTGTGGGCTCGGCGGTCTCCGGGCCCGACGGCAGTTTTGAGATTCTGACCGGCGTAGAGGGCCGATTCTTTCTGGTTGTCTCCGCGAAGAGCTTTCGCCAGTTGCAGACGCCGGCATTCTATGCCGGCCGGCTGGACAACATTGACCGTAATCTTGTGCTGGAGCCGGAGTGGGCGCGCGAGTCCATTGTGGTGACGGCGACGGGTGTGCCGACTCCGCAGCCGCAGATCAGCGCGGCCACCACGGTGATTGGACCGGAGGAACTGGCCGGCCGAGCAGACGTGGTGAGCCTGATGCGGCTGATGCCCGGCACGTTTGTGGTACAGACCGGGCAGCGCGGCGCGCAGACTTCGCTGTTTGTGCGCGGAGGCGATTCGGACGCGAATGAGGTTCTTTTAGACGGCGTGCGCGCCAGCGATCTGGGCGGGCGCTTTGATTTTGGACCGCTTTCAACCAGCGGACTGGAAAGCGCAGAGGTCTATCGCGGGCCGAATTCGAGCCTGTATGGAGCCGGCGCGGCAAGCGGCGTGGTGAGCCTGACCACCCCACGCGGAACAACGAATTTTCCATCCTTTCTTTTCCATGGCGATGCGGGAAACTTTGACACATCGCAGGAGGATATGGAGATTGCCGGCTCGCGCAGCCGGCTGGACTATCTGGGCGAATTCAACTGGCTGCAAACAGCCAACGATCTGCCGAACGATGAGTATCACGTGGCCACGACGACGGCGAACCTGGGCTGGCAGCCCAGCGGCGCAACACAGATTCGTGGCGTGCTGCACTATGGCGTGGATGGAACCGGCGTGCCCGGCGCGTGGAACTTTTATCACGTGGCGGACAACGCGACGCAGAAGGACCAGGACCTGCTGCTGAGTGCCTCAATCGACAACCAGACGACGGCGAGTTTCCACAATACTTTTCGCTATGGGTTGGCGCGCAAGCGCGAGCAGTACAGTCAGTGGATACAAAGCGGCTCGGGAGACTTTGACGCCTATGGCGACAGCCTGGGTGACGTGGTGACAATCATTGGTGCGAACGGGTATTCCGCCACCGGCCAGGCGGTGCTGGATTACGCGCAGAGCTATCCCTTCCAGGATTCTATTGTGTCGAATCGCGATGAGCTGGTCTATCAAGGCGACTACCAGGTAACGCCGCATCTGGCGGGGCTCATCGGCTTCCACTTCGAGGATGAGCGCGGCAGCGAAGTGGTGCCGAGCTACTCCGTGCAGGAGTCCACAGAGCGCACGAATTATGACTACCTGGCCGCCGTGCACGGTGACTTCAAGAACCGGCTCTATTACACGCTGGGCGGCAGCCTTGAGCATTATTCGCAGTTCGGCGTGCAGACCAGTCCGCGCGCGGGAGTCGTGTTTTATGTGCTCAAGCCGCGGGCGGGAGCTTTCAGCGGCACGCGCGTGTTGTTCAACTTTGGAGATGCGGTGCGGGAACCGGCGCTGACGGACCAGTTCGGCTCGCTCTATCGGTTTCTAGGAAGCAACGGATACGCTTCGACGGCGGCGCAGTTGCATATTGGGCCCTTGGCGGCGCCGGCCACGCGCACCTATGAGGGCGGAATGGCGCAGAGCTTTCTGAGCGACCGCCTGGTGTTTCACGCGAGCTATTTTCACAATGAGTTTGGACGACAGATTGAATATGTGGGCGGGCATTTGCTGCCCAGCCTGATTCCGAACCTGACCGCGGACCAGCAACAGCAGCTCATCAACGCTCTTGGCTACTACTACACCGACGATTACGAACTTGCCGTGAATACAGAGGCATTCCGCGCGCAGGGCGTGGAAGCGACGGTGGAGGGCGGGCTGGGGAAGAATTTTTTCGCACGCGCGGGCTACACCTATCTGGACGCGGTGGTGCAACGGTCCTTTGACAGCGACAACGAAGCGTTGACTGGCGGCTATGCGCCCACGTACGACGGCATTCCGATTGGCGCGCTTTCACCGCTGGTCGGCGCCCGGCCCTTCCGGCGCGCACCGCACACGGGGTTTGTCACGGTCAGCTACACGCATGATCGGTTGACGGCGCTGTTGACCACGGCATTCGCCAGCCGCAGCGATGACTCAACTTATCTCGAATACGAGGATGCGGGAGGGGGAAACAGTCTTCTGCTGCCCAATCGCAATCTGGATTTTGGATATGCGAAGGTCGATCTTGGGGGGAGCTTCCGGTTGTTTTCGTGGATGAGCTTTTACGCACAGGCGGAGAACCTGACGGACAACCAGCACGTCGCACCGATAGGCTATGTGAGCCTGCCGATGAATGTGCGGACCGGTTTGCGCCTGCAATGGGGCAGAGAGAAGAGCCACTGAATTTGGTCCGCAACGTCAGTGCTTGGACTGCCGCAATCGTAAAATTAAACGACTGAGTTTTCCACAGGCGGGGCGCCTCCATTGGGCTGCCCCGCGATTTTTTTATTAGGAATTCTTTTCCCGGTAGCTCAGAATAGGTGTACCTCGGACAATTCACACGACTGAAACACCCTCTTTTAGCCTCCAATTGAAGAGGACAAGCAAACAAATCCCACGAGATCACGGCAATCTAAAACTGTGACCGCCTAACCGCCTTTGTATGCAATCGAGAACAAAAAGGACCGCGAGGTGAGCATGAAGCAATATTTTCGGAGGAGTGTCGCAGTTTGTGGCGTGATGCTGGCGCTGGCGTTCGGCTTTAGTCTTTCCGGATTTGCGCAGCAGACGCTCGGATCGATCAATGGCACGGTATTGGATCCATCGGGGGCGGCAGTGCTTGGAGCATCGGTGACGGTGACCAACCCCGCGACCAACTACGTTGCGAAGACGATTACGCAGAGTACCGGCTTTTACCAGATTTTCAATCTCCCGATCGGCACCTACATCGTGAGGGTGACTCATGAAGGGTTCCAATCCACCGAACTTCCGAAGATTCCCGTTCAGGAAGCGCGCGCAACCTCGGTGAACGTCACCCTTAAGGTTGGCTCCGCATCCACATCGATCATCGTTTCCGGGGTTCCCCTGCTGAATGCCACCGATACAACGAACGGCTACACACTGGACTCGGCACAGATTGCCATTACACCGCTGGCCACGGGCAGCTTTACACAGGTTGCGGTGCTTGCGCCGGGCGTGAACGCTGAGCTGCTGTCGAACCTTGATACGAACTCCGGCCTCGGGAACCAGGCCATCTGGGCCAATGGCCAGCGCGCCACTTCGAACACCTTCCAGGTGAACGGCGTGGACTCGACGAACCTGTTCAACGGCATGACCTCGAGCGGCGACTCCTCGCAGCGCTACAACTTCAACATCGGCAGCGCTCCAACGCCAGGCGGATCATTTTCAGTCGGCACCTCCGTCTACGGCTCGAACGGCAATAGCCTGCCTTCGCCGCCGCCGGAGTTCATCCAGGAACTTCGCGTCAACGCATCGATGTATGACGCGCAGCAGGGCGCCACTGCGGGTGCGCAGATTGACGTGAATACACAGACCGGAACGAACAAGTGGCATGGCCAAGTGTACGGCACCTATGCAAACAACCTGATGAATGCCTCGCCCTTCTTCTTCAATCAGGATTACCAGCTTGCGCAGGTCGGCGTGGGAGTCTTCCCGCAGTCGCTCGTCAACCCCTGGCTGCGCCGTTCCACGGCGGGCATTACGTTTGGCGGCCCGATCAAGAAGAACAGGCTCTTTCTTTTCGCCGCTTACCAGCGCACTCTGAATGAAGACCGGGCAACCGGCATCGCTGACCTCAACGTTCCAACCGGTCTCACCGATGACCGCAGCAACTCCGGACTTGAAGCCGCGGATGAGTCCTATTGGGGAGCCGCCAACTGGCTCGGTCCTGTGACCATTGACCCGGTTGCAGCGGCGATTCTGAATGAAAAGCTGCCAGACGGGCAGTATCTGATTCCTTCCGCGCAGTCGACGAACGGTTATCAGTACGGTCAGCCGAACGCAGTCCTCAGCGGCATCTCCCGCTTGGGCGGCGACCAGGCCACTATTTCTGTCGACTACGACACGAATCACAATGACCGGGTTTCCGCCAAATACTACTACCAAAATGCGCCTGTCACCCGTCCGTTCGGCTTTTCAAGCACGCCCGGCTTCCCGGTGACAGCGCATAATGGCTCACAGGTCTTTTCGCTGGGCAACACGACGTCGATCGGCCAGCGATTCAACTGGGAACAGCGCCTGGGATTTGTGCGCATGGGGACCTTCTCAGATTACAAGCAGGAGTTTTCCGGGAATTTGGGCGTGGCTGGGGCGCAAACCGACAATTTGGTTGCGAACCTGATGCCTGGCTTGGAGATTGACAACTTTGCCAACACAGACCAGTATTCGCCCGGTCTCTATGTGGGTCCAGCCGGAACTCCGGGCGCATTTATCGATATGGGCTACTACCAGAGCCGCCTCAATCCCTCTACGAACGTGATTTTCACTGCGGGCCCTCACACGATTATTGCGGGCGGCGGATACAGCTATACCCAGCTGAACATCACCAACAATCGCACAGGCCACGCCCAGGTGCGCGTAAGCGGATTTGACAATTTTCTGCAGGGCATTGTGCGTTCCTCGTCCGTGGTTCAGAGTATCGATCCCAACACGGGCAGAAATAACGCCGACCGCTACTACCGCACGAATGAATTCAACTGGTATGTGCAGGACAAGTGGCAGGCAAAGAGCAACCTGAGCATTACAGCCGGGGTCCGCTTTGACTATCACGGAGGCATGACCGAAAAGTACGGTAACATGTTCAACTTCGATCCTGCCTCTTACGACGTGACAGGCGACACGACCAATGGATTCACAGTGAACAACTCTGGATTCGTGATTGCCGGCAACAACAAGCAGAATCCAACCTCGGGCGTCTCGGCATCCACGCTCAAGGGTCGCCAGTGGGGCATGTCTCCTCGTGTCGGCTTTGCCTGGTCTCCAGCCATGAATCACGGCACCGTGGTCATCAGCGGCGGCGCAGGCATGTACTATGACCGCGGCGAGCTTTTCAGCTATCTCTCGCAACCCGCGGGCGGGTCAATTGGCGGGCCCTTCGGCGTGACGGAATCTTCACCGCTGGTGAGTGTGGCCACTGGCAAAACGGACCAGGAAAGCGGCCTGACGCTCGAGAATCCCATGGGCGATCTGGCATTCACTCCCGCTTCAGGCGGCGGCGAGTATGTTGCGCCCAGCTCAGACCCAGGAATTATCAACGCCGCCCTCCAGGCCCAGTTGAACGAGATGACAGGAGCACCGAGCTCGGGCTATTACGCGCAATATGGCAAGAACTGCAGCGGACTGCAAAGCCAGGAGGGATATACCCTCTGCACCCCGCCGCTCAACTTTGGTGTGTACGACAAGAATAACGTATTGCCGTACACCATCAATTACACCCTGAACGTGCAATGGCAGGCTGCCAATGACCTCGCAATCACCATTGGCTATACCGGCAACCGCGGTCGTCATGCGGTCATTCCCATTCCCATCAACGAGCCGGGAATTGCCACCCCGCAGAATCCGATCTGGGGAGAAATTTCGAGCTACGGCTTGGAAGTGATGAACCAGAACGAGGATAGCGGTCCTCCGGACTATGACTTTCTCCCGATTGCGGTTGAGCCGTGGAATACCTACGATGCAGGCAATACTGACTTCAGAACGCCCTATGTTGGCTTCAATCCCAATGCGGCCGACTTCGAAACCGTAGGTGTTTCGGCCTATGACGCCCTGCAGGCGCACATTGAAAAGCGGCTCTCGCACAACTTCCAGCTTGGCGCCAGCTACACCTGGAGCCACGCTCTGGATGAACAGAGCGACATCGGTCTGTTCTTTACTGGTGACAATCCGCACCATCTCCGCGATTCATGGGCATCCTCTGACTTTGATCGCACACATGTCTTCTCCGCCAACTTCCAGGTGAATGAGCCGGACCTGGTGAAGGAGAGGAACTTTGTTTCCCGCATCGCGAACGATTGGCATCTGACGGGTATTGGAACATTGCAGAGCGGTGAACCGTGGTCGCTGTATGAGTTCTACGGCGCGGTGGGTAGCATCAACTTTGGAAACTTCCCAAACTTGATGAATCCGGTCCTCGGCATCAAGGACCCGCAGCACCCAAAGACGGCTCTCACCGGAAATTCCGGCAAGTTCCGCGCGGCCGGCGGTGACTACGTCCCGTACATCGATCCCTCGCAGATTGCCATTCACTATGTAACGCCGGGCACGGATGGCGTTCCTGTTGCAACCGGCGATGACCCGCAGGACATTTACGAAACCAGCTTCAACGTAGGCCAGCGGAACATCTTTCGGCAGGCCGCCCAAAAGCGCCTTGACCTCTCAGTGCGCAAGGATGTTCGCATCACTGAGAAGGTAAATCTACAGCTTGAACTCAACATCTTCAACATCACCAATACCTCCAGCGCCGATATTCCGCAGGACCAGGCGCAGATCCGGCAGAACAACGGGTGCTCCTCCACGGCGATAGCGTCTATTTATGACAACAACTGCAATACCTATCGCAGCTTTCTGGGCTACGGCCAGGTCGTCACCTCGAGCGACTCAACCGATCAGCAGTCGGCGCTGACCAACTATGACCAGGTGCCCACCAAGAACGGTACCGGGCGAGGGCTGACCATGCCGCTGACCTTGCAGAACGGCCAGGGGTATTGCACACCTGATTTGTACATCGCAAATGAATCCGCCTGCCCGAACAATGCGGCGAACTTCGGCTCCGTGACAGGGACAATTGGCGGAAACCGCGCCGTTACGATGGGAATGCACCTCACCTTCTGAGGCAGGTGCGCATTGCAACCTTAAATCGGGAGCGGAATGCTCCCGATTTTTTTGCACAAAGATGTGGAGCAAACAAGAAGACCCCCGGCCGAAGCCGGGGGTCTGAGTTGATGCACGCCGGGAAGGGAACTGCGCTCTCCGGCGAGGTTCTTAGTACATGCCGTCCATGCCGCCGCCGTGGCCGCCGGCCGGAGCCGCGGACTTGGGCTCAGGCAGCTCAACCACCAGCGCTTCAGTGGTCAGCAGCAGCCCGGCGATGGAAGCCGCATTCTGGAGCGCCGTACGGGTCACCTTGGTGGGGTCAATGACGCCGGCCTTCACCAGGTTTTCAAAGGTTCCGGTCGCCGCGTTGTAGCCGTAGTGCTGGTCCTTGTGCTCAAGCACCTTGGCCACCACCACCGCGCCTTCCTCGCCGGCATTGGCAACAATCTGGCGCAGCGGCTCTTCAAGCGAGCGAAGAACAATCTGAGCGCCAATCTTCTCATCGCCATCGAGCGACTTGATCAGCTCCTGCACCGCGGGAGTGGCGCGCACCAGAGCCACGCCGCCGCCGGGGACGATGCCCTCTTCCACGGCCGCGCGGGTTGCATGCAGCGCGTCCTCCACGCGAGCCTTCTTCTCCTTCAGCTCGGTCTCGGTTGCCGCACCCACCTTGATGATGGCCACGCCGCCCACCAGCTTGGCGAGCCGCTCCTGCAGCTTCTCGCGGTCATAGTCGGAGGTGGTCTTTTCAATCTGCGAACGGATCTCCTTCACTCGGCCTTCAATGTCAGAGGCCTTGCCGGCGCCGTCCACAACGGTGGTGTTGTCCTTGTCGATGGTCACGCGCTTGGCGCGGCCCAGATCCTCGAGCTTGACGCCTTCGAGCTTGATGCCCAGATCCTCGGTGATGGCCTTGCCGCCGGTGAGGATGGCGATGTCGCCCAGGATGGCCTTGCGGCGATCGCCGAAGCCGGGAGCCTTGACAGCCGCCACGTTCAGCGTGCCGCGCAGCTTGTTTACCACCAGGGTCGCCAGGGCCTCGCCCTCCACGTCCTCGGCAATGATCAGCAGCGGCTTGCCGCCGCGCGCAACCTGCTCCAGCAGGGGAAGCAGATCCTTCATCGCGCTAATCTTCTTCTCGAAGATCAGGATGTAAGGATCGTCGAGAACCGCCTCCAGGCGCTCGGCGTCGGTGACGAAGTAGGGGCTGAGGTAGCCGCGGTCAAACTGCATGCCGTCCACGGTCTCAAGGCCGGTGTGCATCGTCTTCGACTCTTCAATGGTGATGACGCCGTCCTTGCCCACGACCTTGACCGCCTCGGCAATGATGCCGCCAATCTCCTGGTCGCCATTGGCGGAGATTGTGCCCACCTGCGCCACAGAACCCTCGTCCACGGGCTTGGAGAGCTTGCCGAGTGCGCCGCCTTCAGTCCACTTGCCGTCCTTGTCGCGGGTGCCGATGATGGTGGTCACGGCCTTATCAATGCCGCGCTTGAGCGCCGTGGGATTGGCGCCGGCGGCCACGGTCTTCACGCCTTCGCGGAAGATGGCCTGGGCCAGAACGGTTGCGGTGGTGGTGCCGTCGCCGGCCACGTCGCTGGTCTTGCTGGCCACCTCCTTCACCAACTGCGCGCCTACGTTCTCCAGCGCGTCCTTGAGCTCGATTTCCTTGGCCACCGTCACGCCGTCCTTGGTGATGGTGGGCGAACCGAATTTCTTTTCGATGACGACGTTGCGGCCCTTGGGACCGAGCGTCGCCTTGACGGCGTCGGCCAGCGTGTTCACGCCGCGCAGAATCGCCTGACGGGAATCTTCACCGTGCAAAATTTGCTTTGCCATGCCTGAATCTCTCCAAAAGTTTTATGGGAATTGGTTTGTTGCGTGTGCGGCAGACGCCGATGCGGGTCGCGAACTGCCAGGGCGGTCGACTACTTCTTGATGATGCCGAGGACTTCTTCCTCGCGCATGATCAGGAACTCCTCGCCGTCAATCTTGATTTCAGTGCCGGAGTACTTGCCGAAGAGCACACGGTCACCCGCTTTTACATCGAGCGGGAAGACTTTGCCTTCGTCGTTGGACTTGCCCTTGCCGACAGCGATCACTTCGCCTTCCTGCGGCTTTTCCTTGGCGCTGTCCGGGATGATGATGCCCCCACGGACCGTCTCGGTCTCCTCCACACGGCGGAGGAGAATGCGGTCATGGAGCGGGGTGAAGGTGGTGGTCACAGAGGTTGCTGCCATTGCTTCGCTTCTCCTTGAAATGGGCAGGGAAAGCCTGCCGTAAGAATGGGTTGAAGATAGAAATCTTTGAAAATCAACGGAATAAGTACTCCGGGAGGCAACTTCGCGAGCACATTCAGCAGTTGCATGGCGAATGTGCTAGCACTCGTGGCATCCAATTGCTAACGATAGGGAAGGTTAAAGTTTTTGTCAAGGGGTGCTTGGTTAAAATATGAGCATATCTCACTCAGACTTATCAACTGAATGATTATCAAACCCCTCCGGCATGGTTGCGGTGGATCCCTCTGACGCCGCCAGGCGTCCAGAGCGCTTTTCCAACGCATGATTGCCCCATCGGCGGAGATTTGCGGCGAGCCCACGCAGGATTGCCGTCGGCGCCTGCTGCTCAATAGCGCGCAGAAGCGCCGCCCCGCATTGCCGAAAGCCGCGGCCATAGCGCAGGTGGAAGCGAAGTTCAAACAGCCTTGTGCCATCGTGAATATCGGCGCGGTTCTGGCAAAGAGGGTCATTCCAGCAGTTCACGCCGGGAAGAGTGGTGAAGGCCAGCTTGTAACCGGCGCGCGCAACGGCGGCGCGGACGCGGCGATCAACCCCGCCATAAGGATAGGCAAAAGAAGTGACCTCAACGCCAAGCAGATCTTCGAGCCTGCGCCGGGAATCGCCTGTTTCGCGGTGCAACTCCGCGTAAGAGATGCCGGGCAGCCAGGGATGAGTGAGCGTGTGGGAGCCAAACTCGACGCCATAGCGCTGCATTTCGCGAATCTGCGCAAGGGTGAGCAACTGGCGGGGGCGAAGGCCGCGCTTCTGGTCCCACAGATTGGAGCCGCCGATGTGATTGGCCACGAGAAAGACGAGTGCGGTGAAGTTGTGCTGCTGAAGCCAGGGGAACAACTCGGTGTAGAGGTCGTCGTAGCCATCGTCGAAGGTGAGCAGCGCGTGCTTGCGCGGAACTTCGTCGTGTATCCACTGTGTGGTGGTCACGGTGCGATAACCGCTTGCGCAAAACCGGTTCATGAGCAGGCGAAAGCGGTTGGGCGAGAGATAGTAAGTGGACTCCGAGCGCGTTTGCGGCGCGGAAAGCGAGTGCAACATGAGCGCGCATCTGGCGGGCGCGGTCTGCTGCCGGAGCTGACCGAGGGTGCAGCCCGTGGACCGTACGCTGCGCCAGTAAACGGCTGACGGGCAGATGCGTCCCCATGCGCTGGCAAGCAGGCGGGAGCCGGTGCGGTTGGCGGCGCCCTCCAGCGTGTCGATGAGGGTGTGCAGCGGGCTTCCGCCGAACCAGAGTAGGCGGCGAACCATACGCTGCGGAAGTGAGCCGCGGAAAAGGGAAATCAAACGCCGGGTTTGCGCATTGTGCTGCCCGAGCTGGAAGACGCGATGGACGTCCGTGACGCCGCTGGCCTGCCAGCAGCGGCGGAGATAGGCGGTCAGGTTCTTGGCTCCGCGATGCGCAACCACTGCGCGGGGCTCGAAGACGGTTTCGACTCCGGCAAGGTAAAGGCGCAGCCCCAACTCCATATCCTCGTCGGTGATGCGCAGCGCTTCGAGATAGCCGCCATGGCGCAGAAAGAGTTCGCGGCGGATGGAGCAGTTGAGGCCGAAGGCAATGCTGGTCTCCAGTTCATCGCCGACCGAGTCTGGTCCCGATTTTTGCAGTAATTCCGCGTAGCGTTCGAGGGTCATCTCCCAGCCACGTTGCAGCCCCGCGTCTGTCGCGCAGGCGGGCTTTGCCGGGAGCTGCTCGTCAATTTTGCCGGTGACGACGAGTGGAACGGATGTGCCGGGATTCTGCGCATCCACATGCCGGTGGCGGCCTGCGTGCAGGGCAATCCAATCGGGAACAGGCGGTGTATCGTCATCGAGAAAGAGCAGCAGTTCACCTTCAGCGGCGCGGGCCCCGGTGTTGCGCGCGGCGGCCTGGCCGCGGTTTTCCGGGTGAGCGTGCCAGTGGAAGCGCTCGTCGCAGGAGAACTCGGCTGCAAGCGCGCTCAGCGCGGGATCGTGGCCATCGCTGACGATATGTACGTCGAAGGACGGATAGGTTTGGCCAAGGACGGCGGGAAGTGTTTCACGCAGGGTGCAGGCTCGCTGCCAGGTGGGGATGATGACGCTGCAATGGAGAGGAGAGAGAGACCCCGCGGCAGACATTTAATCGAAGAGCTCCACCGGAGACTGGTTGCGATAGAGCGGAAGCGCAATGGAGACGGCCCAGACGCCGAGATAGACCGCACCGCTGACGATGCCGCAGACCAGCAGCCAGGTGGGCGATAGATATTTGGAGAGGCCCCAGACCAGACCGAGCTCGGAGACCAGGACGACCATGGGCCAGGTGAGGCCATTCAGGATGACCCCGAGAAGGTCAAACGGCGAGGTTTCCGAAATCTGGCAGGCGGCCTGCGTGAACCAGACGCAGTTGACGAGCAACTGCGTGATGGCCATTCCGGCGGCAAGGCCGGCGGCGCCGTAGTTGGGCACCAAGACCAATGCGCAGAGCACGCTGAGCGCCCCGCCGCAAAAGGACATGGTTGCGGCTTTCTTTACCTCGCCGCAGGCATAGAGAAGCTGGTCAGAAGCGTAGCCCATGGCATGGGAAAAGGCGGCGAGCAGCAGCCACTGCATGACTGGGACCGCGCCGGAGTATTGCTTGCCGGCCAGAAGGTCAATAATCGGCCGTGCAAAGAGCGCCCCCAGAACGACAAAGGGAAGGATGGCGCCGAAGATGACCATCTGCGTCTGAAGATAGGTACGCTGCAAGGCGCGCGTGTCGGAGTCGGCTGAGGACTCCGACAGCAGCGGCAGGGCAACGCTGGCGCCTTTGTCCACCAGATTCCAGATCTGGCGCGGCGCTTTGCTGGCCAGGCCGAAGAGCGCGGCATCGGTCATGGTGCCAAGCGAGCCGAGGATGACCCACACGAGCACATCAAAGAGGTAGCCGCTGAGATTGTTGATGAACGCCCAGAAGCTGAGGTGCAGAAATGGCTGCAACGTGCGGAGGCGGAAGCAGAGCGGATTGAGCCGAACGCCGGCGATGGTGCGCGGCAGCACGGCCGTGAGCAGCGTGAACTGCAGGGCAGAGGTGGCAACCTGCACGGCCGCAAGCGCGACAACGCCCTTGCCCATGGCCAGGACCGTGATGGATGCGATGACCTGCACCGTGGAGGTGATGAGCTGGGTCTGGTTCAGGCGGTCAAAGCGGTGGGAGGCGCGAAAGGCCTGCTCAATGGCCATGCTGCAGAAGCCTGCCAGGATGATGCACGCGGCAAGGATGAAGAGAATCGAGGCTTCATGCACATAGGCATGGGGAATGTTGAACGGGCCGGGAAGGATGCGGGAGAGTCCATAAAAAATGGCCACGCCCACCATGCCGAGAATCGTGAGCGTGACGAACGATGTGCCGAGCAGCTCATTGAATCCTGATTTGTCCGTGTCGTTTGTAACCGCGACGAAGGCCTGGACGAGGAGATTGGACAGCCCCATATCCAGCAGATAGAGCGTGGCGGAGATGGAAAGGACGAGCAGGTAGAGGCCGTACTCGGGCACGGAAACTTTGCGCACAACATAGGCAGTGAGGCCCAGGTTGATGGCAATCTGATAGACGTGTCCCCCGTAGTTCCAGGCGATGTTTCGCACGATGCTTCTGCGCATGAATCTCCCGCCCGCAAAGGCCTTCAACCTTTAAGGATGAAGAGGTTGTGCTCATCGGTCAACTGATTTCATCAACTGATGGGTTAGTATTTTGGCGCATCAGGCTGCGGATGCTGGCGCGAAAGCCGCCGCAGGGCCCGCCGCGCAAGCATGACCAGCGCGGGCGGCAGAGGCAGTCGATAGCTCCAGGTGCGGCGCTGCACAAGCTGTAACAGGCCTTCCTCAGCAGGGTTTAGCGTGGCGAGATGACGCCGCAACCACTGGAAATAGAAGCGCCGGGCGGCCTCATCCTTCGAGGTATTCTGCGCCAGAATCCACCCAGAACGCCGGCTGACACGATACCGCTCCCAACTGGCGCTGCTGACGTAAATGGGTATTGTGAGGGCCAGCTTGGCGAAGAAGGCTACGTCCTCATAGAGCTGAAAGGTGCCGGGGTGAAAGCATTCATCAAAGCCGCCCACGCGGCGGAAAGCGTCGTGGCGGACGAGAAAGCTGGAAGGCGACGGCGCACCCCAGGGGCCCAGCGGATAGGAGTTTGCAAAGAGCTTCGGCGGCAGGTAAACGCGGTCAGGCGGCGAGAGTGGCGGGGTGTAGTTGGATTGTGGCAAGCCGGGCTCCGTATCCCAGTCGCACCAGTATTCGCTGTGACCGTAGACCAGGCCAACGTGCGGGTGAGCCAGGAGAATTGCGGACTGCTCGGCGAGTTTGTTGGGCCGCCACACGTCATCCGAGTCGAGAAAGGCCAGCAGAGCGCCGCGCGCATGGTGCGCACCAAGATTGCGCGCAGCATTCACGCCACGATTGCCGCCGGGCTGGGTGAGGCAGTGAATGGCCTCGGGCCGGCGCGAAGCCAGCACACGGGCGAGCGCGGCACTTCGGTCGGTGGAGCCATCGTCAACCAGAAGCAGCTCCCATTCGGCGCAGGATTGAGCCAGAACGCTCTCAACCGTTTCCGCGAGGAACCGTTCGCTGTTGTGAAACGGAACGATGACGGAGATCAATCCTTGCTCTGCGGGCATGGCTCGCTCACGTGGAAGTGGGTTTCGTCGCGGCGATCGCGATGATCAGTTCGTAATCGGGATCGTGATGCACAAGTTCTTCGGCAGCGAGCTCCTCCTGCACAATGCCCTGCAGGAATGCGGTGCAGGCGAGCACGTTTCCATAAGCCTGCACGGTGACCTGGGCGTCGCCGAAGACTTGGCCAAATGCGATTTGCGCCGAACGCGAGGTGAAGCGCCAGTAATCTTCTCCCGCACCGGCAATCAGGCTGCCGCGAATGACTGGGGAGATGCCGGGCACAGTGGCCAGCAGTGTTCCGCCGGGCTTGAGCATGCGGTGAAGGGTGCGAATGGCCGCCGCATAATCACGAATAAGAAACAGCGTCTGCGTGCAGAGGATGCAATCAAAGAGAGACTCGGGAGCCGTACTGGTTTGTTGCAGGTCAAGTGCGAGGGTGCAGGCCTGATTCTGCGGGTTCAGATCAATTACGTCGCTTTGCGTCACGGCGCCGGCGCCGTAGTGAAGCGTGTACTCATTGCTTTCCATCTCCGCCACGCGGCCGCGAATCACGGCCTTGTGCGCCGCCAGAAATGCCTCAATGTAAAAGCGGTCGATGCAGGAACCGCGCCGTATACCGAGTCCGGGGCGGTAAGGACTGGTACTGCGAAAGACGCCCCAGTCGGTGACGTGATCGAAGACGAGCATTCCTCTTTCGGACGCGCTGTGGCCGTCCCTGAGCCAACTCCGAACCCGAGCCGGGATGAGGTGCCTGAGCCTTTTCAAAACGCCTCCCGCGCGGTTCCAACGGAGCGCGTTCGACTGCGGCAAGTGCGCAGCCAAAGCGCTGCAAGCGCCGTGGTAGATTGATTCTACATGGGCTTTCGCGGCCTGCGTGCGACGTTGCGCAGGCGTTGGCCACAGGCAAGCCAGGAATTGCCGTCGCACACGAAGGGAATCGATGCGCGTCTCTGTCGTCGTCCCGACCTACAACCGAAAAGAGATTGTGACGCGAACGCTGGATCTGCTGTTCACGCAGGACTGTCCGAAGGACTGCTACGAAATTGTGGTGGTTGTGGATGGCTCAACCGATGGCTCAGCAGAGGCTTTGCGCCGCATGCAGGCAGCCTGTGCGTTTCGGGTGCTGGAGCAGGAGAACCGCGGACTGGCCGGAGCGCGCAACACGGGCTTGCGCGCATCGCGGGGCGACGTGGTGCTCTTTCTGGACGATGACATGCACTGCGAGCCCGGACTGGTGGCCGCGCACCGGGAAGCCCATAGTCGGCAGGATGAAATCGCCTGCTTTGGCGCGCTCTTTTTGAGCGCGGACAGCCCGCCAGGCCTTGCCGCAGAGTGCTTCAAGCGCGAGATTGGCGCCGCGCACCTTTCTCCAAGAGAGGCTGCAGATACGACCTGGCTGCGCCAGGATTGCGTCTTCAGCAATGCATCTGTGCGACGCGAGGCAGCGCTCAGGCTGAGCGGTTTTGATGAGCGTTTTCGCATGCGGGAAGATCTGGAGTTCGGCGAGCGGCTGTTTGCCACGGGAGTGCGGCCCGTGTATCTGCCGCATGCTGTGGCTTACCAGTACTACGCAAAGACGGCGGCCGATTTAATTCGCGACGCAGAGGCATTTGCCGTGGCGGACTGGATGCTGGCGCAGCAGCATCCGCAGTTGCGGTTGCCGGGTACGGTCAATTCTCTTGATGATGAGCGGGGATGGAAGACGCGTGTGCGGGAGTGGGCGGCGCGGCACCTGGGGCTTGTGGATGGCATGCTGGGTCCGGTCTGCGCGGTTGGCCAACGCTGGATTGCATCGTCAGCCCTGCGCAACGCGGGCGTGCGCGCATTGCAGTTCCGGCGGCGTGCGCATTGGCTGCATGCGGTGCGGCAGATGGGGGCTCACACCGCGGATGAAGGCGAACGGAGCAGGCTCTAGCGCCCTTTGCGTGAGCGCAGGAAGAGGGTGAGTCCGGCGATCGCGGCTTTGATTTTGACGCGCCGGCTGCTGTTGATGATGTCTCCCGGGTCCTGGGAATCGCGCGGCCAGGTGAGCTTTTGCCTGCGCATCCGGCGAACGAGAAAGCGCAGCAGGTCCATTCGATGGCCGGGGAATTGCGAAAAGAGAAGTAGCCAGTAGGTGATGGAGTTGCGAACTTCCTCTTCGATGGGCGAGCGATGAAAGGGCGGGTGGTAAACGACGGCCGCGGGGACGTGTACCGCGGTGTGCCCCAGCGTGAGCAACCGGGCAAAGGCGTAATTCTCTTCGGCAATCTGAAAAGGTGCGCCGCGCCCCAGGCGCACATCAAAAATGGTGAGGCCCTTGCAGGCGGATTTGCGCAAGGCCATGTTGCTTCCCAATCCCAATCCTCCGAAGCACGCCGCGATGAACCAATGCGGATCGCGATTGCTGATCGGACGCGGGGCCATCTGGTCAGGGTGCAAGACCGGGCTGGCGGGAGTGACGATGCGACCGGTAACCACGCCTACCTGCGGATCAGCAAAGGGTTGCAGAAGGGATTCGAGCCACTTTTCCTCGGGAACCGCATCGTCATCCAGAAAGGCCACAACGTCAGAGGAACTTTCTGCCACGGCTCTGTTACGCGCTCTGCTTAGTCCCAGCCGCCGCTCCACCACGTAGCGCGCGCCGTGCTCACGGGCAAGCTGTTCGGTAACCGGATCGCCGGCGGAATTGTCCACCACTAGAATTTCGTCGGCTGCAGGTGCCATGTGGACAAGCCCGTCCAGGCAATGGCGCAAGGGCTCAGGTCGGCTGCGGGTGCACACGCAGATGGTGACTGAAACCGGGGCTACCACACCTGTTGGTCCTGCCGTGCTGGCTGTGGGACGGCTAGCCGATTTCAACAATCCGTGAACCTCACGTTGGGAAAAGGGTAGCGTAAGCCGCTGCTTTTCAGTGTACTTGCAGGAGATATTGCCGGTCCAGTTGCGGCCTGGCCGACGCAAAGGGCCACGCGTGCAGTTTATCAGGACGCTGGGTGGAGTGCTATTGGATTCTGGCCATTACCGGCGGCACGCGCCGATAGAAATCCTGGAGAATGCTTGTCGATGGCAATGCAGGCTTCCAGCCGCATTTCACTTTCGATTGTGGATGGTGTCGCAACATTGTTGCTGGAACGCCTTGCGTGATGCTAATCCTAAGCAGTGTGAACGAGCAGCGGAAGAAAGATTGGCCGGGGCGCATCCGCGCAGCGATGGTGCTGTTGTTTTACCTGTTCGCGATGCTCGCTTGCTGGCCAAGCCTGCTGTGTGCGCAGCGTGCGAAACCAGCCGGCGAGCCGCACCTGCCGCAGCCGGGAATTCCGGGAAAATTTGTGGATATCACCGCACAATCGGGCGTACATTTTCTGCACCGGTCTACTCACACGCCGCACAAATATCTGATTGAGACGATGGGCTCCGGTGTGGCGCTGTTCGATTGCGACAATGACGGACGGCTGGATATCTATTTTGTGAATGGGGCCCCGATCACCAATCCGGAAGCCAAAGGGGCGATTCCACAGAAGACGGGGCCCGAGTACTGGGATCGGCTTTACCACCAGAAGCCGGATGGAACCTTTGAAGACATCACAGAGAAAGCGGGTCTTGAGGGCGCAGGATTCGGCATGGGTGTTGCCGTGGGCGACTATGACAACGACGGAAATGAGGATCTCTTTGTCACAGGCTACGGCGGCAATTATCTTTACCACAATGATGGCCATTGCACGTTTACCGATGTGACCAGGCAGGCCGGCGTGGGCGGCAGCGGATGGTCCACCTCCGCGGCATGGGTCGACCTGGATAACGATGGGCGACTCGATTTGGTGGTGGGGCGGTATATGAAGTGGGATTGGGACGATGTGTGGTGCGGAGAACATCGCCCCGGCTATCGTTCCTACTGTCATCCGGACATTTTTCCGCCCATTTCCATGCTGGTGTACCACAACGACGGCGACGGGCACTTCACGGAGGTTTCACATCCATTGGGGCTGGACAAGCCGGCAAGAGCGCTGGGCCTGGCGATTGCAGATTATGACCGCGACGGGCGAATCGACCTGTTTGTTGCGAATGATTCCATGCCGGAATTTCTGTTTCACCAGAAGAAGGATGGGACCTTTGAGGAAGTGGGCATGGATTCTGCCACTGCGGTGAACGGGGATGGACAGACGTTTGCCGGAATGGGCGTTGATTTCGCTGACTACGACAATGACGGCTGGCCGGACGTCGCAATCACTGATCTGGCGAACCAGAAGTACGCGCTCTACCGCAACAACCACGACGGCAGCTTCGACTACACCACGAATTCCAGCGGGCTGGGAAAGATTTCGCTCTTTCATTCAGGATGGAGCGCGCGCTTTCTTGATTATGACAATGACGGATGGAAGGACCTGTTGATTGCGCAAGGGCACGATCTGGACAACGTGCATCTGGAGAATCCAATGCTCCATTATCGAGAGCCGATGCTGCTGCTGCGCAACGCGGGCCATGGTTTTGAGGACGTTTCAGCCAGGTCGGGAGCAGTTTTCAAAGAGCCGTGGGCCGCGCGCGGCATGGCGATTGGCGACCTGGACAACGACGGGCGCATTGACGCCGTGGTGACGACTAACGACGGGGAGGCGCATGTTCTTCGCAATGAAGCCAGCACGCTGAATCACTGGATTACCCTGCGGCTGATTGGCCACAAGAGCAATCGAGACGGAATTGGCGCGGTGGTGGAGGTGACGGGCCCTGATGGGCCACAATGGACTACCGTGACGACCGCGAGCGGCTATCTTTCTTCGAGCGACCCGCAAGTTCATTTCGGCCTGGGACCAAAGACAGGCACGGTGAAGGTGGAAATTCACTGGCCCAGCGGCATTGTGCAAACACTGAACAACGTGGAAACAGACAGGCAGATTACTGTGAACGAGACTCCCGGTGGAACGACGACTGTCCTGTCAGACTGAGAATGCATCAGCAATTTGAACGGTCTTCGAGAGAAGACTGAGGGGAGAAACCAAGTGAAGCGCTATGGAATGCTGATTGGCCTGAAGCCCGAACAGGAAGCAGCCTATCGCGAGGCGCATGCGGCCGTGCCTGAGGCGGTTCTGCGCACCATCAAGGATTGCAATATCCGCAATTACTCCATCTATCTCCGCAATTCGGTGCTTTACAGCTATTTTGAATACACCGGGACGGACTACGCCGCGGACATGAAAAAGATGGCCGCAGACCCGGCCACGCAGGAATGGTGGAGCCGCATGGGCCCCATGCAAGCGCCAATGGAGGATCGTGCCGCCGACGAATGGTGGGCAACAATGGACGAGGTTTTTCATCAGGATTGATGTCCTGATTTCGACTTGACCTCATGCCAACGCGCAGCGGGAGGCGCGTAAGCGCCGTTTCCAAAGCGGCAACCAAAAATCGTGAATAAATCGATTCTCTCGGGGATTTCCACGCCTGACAAGGCAGCTTTGAAGAGCGTAAGATGGTTGCGGCTTTTGGGAGACATTATGAATCTGCTGAGAATGAAGATATGGCCAGTCCCTGCTTTGTGCGCCGGATTTTTGTGGTGCTTGTTTGCGGCGCCTTCGATGATGGCGCAAAGTTCCACCACGCCCGCTTACCTCAACCCCACGCTTCCGGCTGCGGTGCGCGCCAAGGACCTGGTAGGTCGTATGACGCTTGAGGAAAAGGCGTCGCAGCTCGTGAATCAGGCGCGTGCAATTCCACGCCTGAAGGTGACTGGCTATGACTGGTGGAGCGAGGCGCTGCATGGCGTGATGGTGAATGGCACAACGGAATTTCCTGAGCCGATCGGATTGGCAGCCACCTTTGATGTGCCCAGTGTCCACGAGATGGCCATCGATATTGGCACGGAAGCCCGTGTGGTGCATGAGGAGTCCTTGCATGACGGGAACTCGGTGATCTTTCATGGTCTGGATTTCTGGTCGCCGAATCTGAACATCTTCCGCGATCCTCGCTGGGGACGCGGCCAGGAGACCTACGGAGAGGACCCGTTTCTGGTTGCGCACATGGGCGTCGCCTTTGTCACGGGCCTGCAGGGTGACAACGCCAGGTACTATCGCGTGATTTCGACACCGAAGCATTTTGATGTCCATAGCGGGCCGGAACCCACGCGGCATTTTGCGGATGTGGACGTGAGCCTGCACGACGAGGTCGACACGTACGAGCCGGCTTTCCGCGCGGCCATTGTGCAGGGCAAAGCCGAATCCGTGATGTGCGCCTACAACGCCATCAATGGCGAGCCTGCCTGTGCGAATCAGTACCTCCTTCAGCATTTGCTGCGCGGCGCGTGGGGCTTCAAGGGCTATGTCGTCTCCGATTGCGACGCGGTGCAGGACATCTTCCACGGCCACCGTTACCGGCCCACTCAGCCGCAGGCCTCGGCCATCTCTCTTGAGCGCGGCATGGACAACGAATGTGCGGACTTTGCGAAGGTTACGAACGATCACGATTTCGAGCCTTTCATTCAGGCAGTGCAGCAGGGCTACCTGAGCGAGAACGCCATTGACCGTGCGTTGGTGCGGCTTTTCACGGCGCGCATCAAGCTGGGCATGTTCGATCCCCCGGGCGATGACCCATACTCGAACATTTCGCACAACGAGCTGAACAGCCCGGCGCATCGTGCTTTGGCGCGCAAGCTGGCAGAAGAGTCGATGGTCCTGCTGAAAAACGATGGCACGCTGCCTTTGAAGCCGACAATCCGCAGCATTGCGGTGGTGGGGCCGCTCGCGGATCAAACACGGGTGATGCTCGGCAATTACACAGGCATTCCCACGCATACGGTTTCCATGCTTGAAGGGCTGAAGGCCGAGTTCCCCAACGCGAAGATCACCTACGTGCCGGGCACGCAGTTCCTGCGCAATGATGGCAAACCGATTCCCGGCAATCTGTTGACCACGCCCGACGGCAAGCCGGGGCTGAAGGCGGAGTATGGCGATCTGACAGGCGTGAAGCTTGATAGGAACGCAAAGCCCAAGCCCATTATGAATCGCATCGAGGCAAACGTCGATCTCAGCAAAGAGAGCCTTCCGTCCCAAGTCGCTGGGATAAAATCACTCGGCGTGGAATGGACTGGATTTTTGACACCGAATGCGACGGGAGACTACCGGGTGGGCATTCGCGAGCGGGGTTTTGCCCGGGTGAGCATCAACGGCCAGGATGTTGCGATGGAATTTGCGAATGACGGCGTGCATGCGAAGCTCGGCCGTGTGCATCTGGAAAAAGGCCAGAAGGTTGCCGTCAAGGTGGATTTTGCCAGCACCGACGGCGGTGAGCCCGAGGCACAGCTTATTTGGGAGCCGGTGAATGACGCGCCATCGCCGGAAGCCGTGGAGGCAGCCAGAAAGGCCGATGTCGTCATCGCCGTGGTCGGAATCACAAGTCAGCTAGAAGGTGAGGAGATGAAAGTCGACGTCCCGGGATTCCTCGGAGGCGATCGCATCCGCATCGACTTGCCAGAACCCGAAGAGGCTTTGGTGGAGGCGGTGGCCGCCACGCACAAGCCGCTGGTGGTGGTGCTGATGAATGGAAGCGCTCTGGCCGTGAACTGGATCAGCAAGCATGCAAACGCGATTGTTGATGCGTGGTACTCCGGCGAAGAGGGCGGAGCGGCCATTGCCGATACGTTGAGCGGCAGAAACAATCCGGCGGGACGCTTGCCGGTGACCTTCTACACCGGCGTGAATCAGTTGCCGAATTTCGAAGACTATTCGATGGCGGACCGCACCTATCGATACTTTACGGGCAAGCCGCTTTACCCGTTCGGCTACGGCCTGAGCTATACCACGTTTGCCTACAAGGACCTCAATTTGCCGTCCGCTCCGGTGAAAGCCGGAGATCCGGTGGATGCTTCAGTCACAGTGACAAACACCGGCAATGTGGCGGGCGATGAGGTGGTGGAACTCTATCTCAAGTTTCCGCCGGTTGCAGGCGCGCCGAAGATCGCGTTGCGCGGTTTTCGACGGATTCATCTGGAGCCGGGCGCAAGCCAGAAGGTGGAATTCAGCCTGAAGAATCGTGACCTGAGCATGGTGACCGAGCTGGGGCAAACCATCATCGCCGGCGGTGAATACTCGCTGAGCATCGGCGGAGGCCAGCCGGATACAAGCGTGCCGGTAGCCACCGGGCACTTCCACATCGACGGCCAGATCGATTTGCCTGAGTAGCCGGGAAGGCGCGCGAGCGGGGAGCCGGAATGCAGGCTTCCCGCTTGTCGTGTTTTTTCGCTACTCGGCCCAGCGCGAAGGCCTCATTCTCCACATTTCGGTCACCATCGGATAGGACGCACCCTGGCGAACAGTTCATCAGTCGCTGAAGGACGTGACTCTGGCATGCGGGGGCATTCCGAAAGAGTCGGCCCCGTTTATGTTGCAGAAGGCTCTGGACAATTTCTACGTGCACTACGAAATCAACGTGTTCGCTGACCATCCCAGCCGCATAACCCAAATCTATTCTGACTTGCACGCGAAGATTCAGGATAAGTTCAACAAGGCCGGCGCGGAGATCATTTCGTCGCACAATGCGAATGTGCGTGACGGCAATCGCACCACCATTGCGGACGCTCACCTCCCAAAGAGGTACAAGACGCCGTCCTTCCGGGTGAGCCTGGAAAATGTTCTGGGAACGAGTAGGATGCCCGATGCGGGTGGCAGAAAACCGGGTGCCAATGCAACAGGCGCCGGCAGGGAATAGCAGGCGCGGCGACTGGCGGAGAGAGTGGGATTCGAACCCACGTTAGAGTTTCCCCTAAACACGCTTTCCAAGCGTGCGCCTTCAACCACTCGGCCATCTCTCCGGGAAGGTGCTTCGCCTTCTTGAATGTACCACATGGCTGGTATTGCCCTGAGGTGCAGGAACGCGCCATTGCACGGCGTTTCAGGGCGTGACTCAAGCCGGAATGAAATCGTTTACTTTCCTGCGATCACTGGTATATGCTTCGGCTCTGACTGCCTTGGATCGCTGACGCGCGTCCGCCGCAGGAATTCATCCGAAAAGGACTTCTTATGCCAGGAATCTCTCGTCGTGAATTGCTTGGTTCCGCAGCGGCGCTTTCTGCTTCAGCGCTGGTTTCGCGTTCAGCCTGGGGCCGAACTGCCGCAATGCTGGCCGGCTACCCACAGGCCGCCAGCGCTGAGGCGCTTGCCGCGGTTGCTCCGCGTGAGCACCTGCTCTTCGATTTTGGATGGTGGTTCACCTTCGGCAATCTCGATGACCCCGCAAAGGACCTCGGCTTTGGCATGGGCCAGGGCGACTTTGCCAAAACAGGTGATTTTGCCTTTGCGAAGGCCAACTTTGACGACTCAAGATGGCGCGAGCTGAATTTGCCTCATGACTGGGCCGTGGAACTGCCGTTTATCGACGACAAGGAACAGCTCTCGCACGGCTTCAAACCCATCGGACGCCGTTATCCGGAGAACAGCGTGGGCTGGTACCGCCGCGAATTCGACATTCCGGCCAGCGACAAAGGCCGCCGCATCTGGGTGGAGTTCGACGGAGCTTTCCGCGATGTGATTCTCTTCGTCAACGGCTGTTTTATTGGCCGCAACAACAACGGCTATGCGCCCTTCCGCTTTGACCTCACAGATTTTCTCGCCATCGGCGCGAAGAACTATATTGTGGCGCGCGTGGATGCGAGCTTTGGCGATGGATGGTTCTATGAGGGCGCGGGCATCTATCGCCACGTGTGGCTCACCAAGATGGATCCGCTGCACCTGGGCAAATGGGAAAGCTATGTGCGCAGCACGGCCAGCGGCAAATCGGCTTCTCTCGCACTGGGCACTGTGGTGAGAAATGAGGGCTCGCAGACAGAAGATGCGCGGGTCACGTGGCAGATTCTGGACGCTGCGGGGAACCAGGTGGCCACCGCGGAAGCAGCCGCGCAGCCCGTGCCCGTGGATGGAGAAGTCGAGTACATGGCAACCGCGCAAGTCTCTGACGCCAAGCTCTGGTCGGTCGATGAGCCGAATCTTTATACGGCCATTGTGAAGGTCGAGTCCGGCGGCGCGGCGCGCGATGCCGAGCGGGTACAGTTCGGCGTGCGCACCGCCTCGTTCGACGCCAATAAGGGTTTCTCACTCAACGGAAAGCAGATCAAGATTCAGGGCACGTGCAACCACCAGGATCACGCAGGAGTGGGCGCGGCATTGCCCGATGGTTTGCAGTGGTTCCGCATGGGTGTGCTGCGCGAGATGGGCTGCAACGCCGTGCGCACCTCGCACAACATGCCCACGCCGGAGTGGGTGGAAGCGTGTGATCGCATGGGCATGATGATGATGTGCGAGACGCGCCAGATGAGCTCGAACCCTGAGGGCCTGGCGCAGCTTGAAGTGATGGTTAAGCGCTATCGCAACTCGCCGTCCGTCATCATCTGGTCCATTGGCAATGAGGAGTGGGAACTCCAGGGTCCTATGGCGGAGGAAGGCTTCAAGATTGCATCCACCATGGTGCGCCGCTGCCACGAGTTGGACCCCACGCGCGTAGTTTCAGCAGCCGTGAACGGGGACAACAAGCAAGGCCTCTCCAATGCGCTGGACATCATCGGCTTCAATTACAGCCTGAATCTTCCTGACGGATTTCATGCCTCGCATCCCACGCGCGCGCTCTTCGGTTCTGAGACCTCAAGCGCCATCTCCACGCGCGGCGTTTACTTCACCGATCCACTGCGCAACACGGTGAATTCCTTCGACGGAGTGGTGCCGTGGGGCGAGACGCCGGAAGAATGGTGGAAGTTTTACGGCACACGTGAGTGGGAGGCCGGCGGCTTTGCCTGGACAGGCTTCGACTATCGCGGCGAGCCGACGCCTTATGGCTGGCCCTCCGTCAACTCGCAGTTTGGCATCATGGACATGTGCGGCTTCCCCAAGGACTACTTCTACTACTACAAGGCGTGGTGGGGTAAGGAGCCGATGGTCCACGTCTTTCCGCACTGGAACTGGGAGGGCAGGGATGGCGAGATCATCCCGGTCTGGGTCTACTCGAATCTTGAGGAGGTCGAGCTCATCGTCAACGGCAAGAGCCAGGGACGGCAGAAGGTGCCGCACCTGGGCCACGTGGAATGGAAGGTTCGCTACGAGCCCGGCTTTATTGAGGCGCGGGGCATGCGCGGCGGTAAAACCGTCGTCAGCAGGAAGCGCGAAACCACCGGCCCCACCACGGCCATCCGTCTCACGGCCGACCGCACCACCATCCAGGCCGATGGCGAGGATGTTGCGGTCATCTCCGTGGAGGCGGTGGACGCGCAGGGCCGCAACGTGCCCACAGCGGGCAACGCAATTGCTTTCAATATCTCGGGCGACGGGCATTTTCTCGGCGTGGGCAATGGTGATCCCAATTGCCAGGAGAGCGACAAGAAGCCAAGACGCTCGCTTTTCAACGGCTACGCGCAGCTGATTGTGCAAGCGAGCAAACGGCCGGGCGAAATCCGCATTGCGGCGGAAAAGGACGGTTGGGACGGGCCGAATCTGACCTCCGCCAAGCTGGTCGTCACCACAAAGGCCGTCACGCAGCGGCCGTCCGTGCCGAAGTCGCGCGAAAGCTGATGGAGGGCTGCAACTGAGCCCGGATGGCGGCCCCTGAAATGGCCGCCATTTTCCATGTAGAGTATGGGAATGCTCCGCCCCCAGCCCAAGTGGAAGCCCGAGTTGCGTGCGATGATTACGCTCGCGGTTCCGGTGGTGCTGAGCGAGCTTGGCTGGGTGGCGCAGGGCGTGGTGGACACCATTATGGTGGGCCGCATGGGCCCGGTGGCCATTGGCGCGGTTGCGCTTGGCAACGCGGTTTATTACACGCCGTCGTTGTTCGGTTTCGGCTTGCTGCTGGGGCTGGACACGCTTGTTGCGCAGGCTTACGGCCGCCAGGACCACGACGAGTGCCATCGCTGGCTCGCACAGGGCGTGTATCTTGCCTGCATCGCCGCCGTGCCGCTGATGCTGCTGGTCTTTGCCGCCAGCTACGGCTTCCATCATTTCGGCATCAATGCCGCCGTTGCCACCCCGGCGGGCCAATATCTTCGTCTGCTCAACTGGAGCACCCTTCCGTTGCTGCTCTACGGCGGAACGCGGCGCTATCTGCAGGCGGTGGGCGAGGTGCGGGTCATCGTAATCACCTATGTGCTGGCCAACCTGCTCAACTGGGGCGGCAACTGGGTGCTGATTTACGGCCACTGGGGCTTTCCTGCCATGGGCGTGCGCGGCTCGGCGCTCTCCACCTGCGTGGCGCGCCTCGGCATGGCCGCAAGCATGCTGGTCTTCGCCTGGCGCTATGAGCGCAAGCGCGGCCATCCGCTCTTTCGCCGTTGGGCCGGGCCAACCCTTGAAAAGCTGCGGCGGCTGGTGCGCATTGGCGCGCCTGCTGCGGGACAAATCCTGATGGAAGTTGGCGCATGGAACCTTGCAACCGTTTCCGCCGGTTGGCTAACGCCGGTTGCGCTGGCCACGCACCAGATCGCGCTCAACTATGCGAGCGTGAGTTACATGGTGCCGCTCGGTATTTCATCGGCAGCGGCGGTGAGTGTGGGCCATGCCATTGGCGCCGGTGACGCTGAGAAGGCTCGACGCGCAGGCTGGCTTGCACTGGGACTTGGTACGTCCTTCATGCTCATGGCCGCGGTTACATTTCTCGCCGCGCCTGGGCCGCTCCTGCGCCTGTATACGAGCGACCCCCGCGTGCTTGCCGTGGGCCCCAGCCTGCTGGGCCTGGCGGCGGCATTCCAGATATTCGATGGCATCCAGACCGTGAGCACCGGAGCGTTGCGTGGCCTGGGAGAAACACGGATTCCGATGTTCGCCAACTTTGTCGGCTACTGGATTCTAGGTCTTCCGCTGGGCCTTACTCTCTGCTTCGTGCTCCGCTGGGGCATTTATGGCCTCTGGATTGGCCTGACACTGGCATTGATTGTGATTGCCACGGCCTTGTTGCTGCGCTGGCGGCGCGATTCCATGCCCTCAGTGGCGCTGACGACATAAGCGCGCAAGGCCAGCAAAACGCGGGGCTTGCTGTGTCTGCAAGGCGCATCCACTTTGCCGGCACGCGTTCTCCTGTCCGAATTCCGAACGCGTGGAAGTCTGTTCCACCCAGTGGGACTCAAAGGGGTAAACCAAAGTGTCGTATAGAGGTCGCGCACATTGGTAAGTGACTATAATCAAGGATGAGTGGAGAGTAAAGCTTTCCAGAATTTACCCGAAGGGAATCCCGCCAAATGGCGACAGGAGACCTGGCCCTGGGTCAAGAACAGGGCGCATTGAGCTCGAAGGAGCGCGTTTCAAACGATTTCAGCATCAACGTAGCAACGGTGAACGGGTCCGGCTCGCAATCCGCCAACAGCGTTCTGCTGAAGAGCATCTTCGGAATGGGTGTGCCGGTAAGCGGCAAGAACCTGTTCCCGTCGAATATCGCCGGACTCCCCACCTGGTACATCATCCGCGCCAGCAAGCATGGGTACGTTGCCCGCACCCGCGACGCGGAGGTGCTGGTGGCGTTGAACCCTGACACCGCGCGGCAGGACATTCTTGCTCTGCCGTCCGGCGGCGTGGCCATCTATGAAGAAAATCTGAACCTGAAGCAGTACCGCGACGACGTGATCTGCTATCCGGTTCCATTCGACAAGATCACCGCCGAGGTGTGCTCTGAGTCCAAGCTGCGCAAGCTGGTCAAGAACATGGTCTACGTCGGCGTTGTGGCCCAGCTTTTCTCGCTGGACCTGACCGTGGTTGAAGCGAGCGTGAAGAAGCAGTTCGCCAAAAAGCAGAAGGTCTTCGACCTCAACTTTGGCGCGGTGCAGGCCGGATTTAATTACGCCAAGGAAAAGCTCGTCAAGCAGGATCCTTACGTCATCGAGCACATGAACGAAACGGCGGGCAAGATCATTATTGATGGCAACTCAGCCTGCGGCATGGGCGCAGTTTTTGCCGGCGTCACCGTTGTCGCCTGGTATCCCATCACGCCGTCCACTTCGCTGGTGGAGGCGACCACCGATTTGCTCAAGAAGTTCCGCGTCACGCCTGAAGGCAAGGCTACCTTCGCCGTGGTGCAGGCTGAGGATGAGCTGGCCGCCATCGGCATGGTGCTGGGCGCGGGCTGGGCCGGCGCACGCTCCATGACCTCCACATCGGGCCCCGGCATTTCGCTGATGGCCGAGTTCGCCGGCCTGGGCTACTTTGCCGAGATTCCGGGCGTCATTTTCGATGTGCAGCGGACCGGTCCGTCCACGGGCATGCCGACGCGTACCTCGCAGGCTGACCTGCTCTCCGTCGCGTTTCTTTCGCACGGCGACACCAGGCACGTGGTTCTGCTGCCGGGCTCCGTGAAGGAAGGCTTTGAGCTGAGCATGGCTGCGTTTGACCTCGCTGAGCGGCTGCAGACGCCGGTCTTCGTGCTCACTGACCTTGACCTGGGCATGAACAACTGGATGTCCGATCCATTCGATTATCCTGAGAAGCCGATTGATCGCGGCAAGGTGCTTTCGGCGGAAGACCTGAAGAAACTGGGCGGCTTTGCACGTTACAAGGACGTGGATGGCGACGCCATTGGCTGGCGCACGCTGCCGGGCACAATGCATCCCAAGGCCGCATACTTTACCCGCGGCTCAGGACACAATGAGTCCGCCGCCTACACAGAGCGCCCGGAGGAGTATCAGGCCATCATGGAGCGGCTCGCGCGCAAGCTTGACAACGCGCGCAAGCTCGTCCCCGCGCCGGTCGCGGTGAAGGACGGCACCTCGAAGATTGGCTTCCTTGCTTGCGGCAGCACCGACTTTGCATTGCGCGAAAGCATGGACCAGATCCAGAAGGAGCATGGCCAAAGCGTCGATTACATGCGCATCCGCGCCTATCCCTTCGCGCAAGAGATTCATGACTTCGTCGCCTCGCACGAACGCGTGTATGTGGTTGAGCAGAACCGCGATGCGCAACTCTTGAGCCTCCTCAAGCTCGATTTGCCGGCTGACCAGGTCGTCAAACTGCGCAGCATCCTGCACTTCAACGGGCTGCCCATTGATGCGTGCACCATCACCGAGGAGTTTGCAACCAAGGAGGGCCTGTAAAAATGGCAACCGCAACCACCACACCCCCGTCAGGCCCTAAGGTCAATCACATCGGACTGCCCGTCGCTGATTATCGCGGCGGGAAATCCACGCTGTGCGCCGGCTGCGGCCACAATGCAATCTCTGAACGCATTACCGATGCGATGTACGAGATGGGCGTGCAACCCGAGCGCGTGATGAAGATGAGCGGCATTGGCTGTTCGTCCAAGAGCCCGGCGTACTTTATGGCCCGCTCGCACAGCTTCAACAGCGTGCACGGCCGCATGCCTTCGGTTTCCACCGGCGCGCTGCTCGCCAACCACCAGAACATGCTGCTGGGCGTGAGCGGTGACGGGGATACGGCCTCGATTGGAGTGGGCCAGTTCATCCACCTGATGCGCCGCAACCTGCCTATGATCTACATCATCGAGGACAACGGCGTTTACGGACTCACAAAAGGCCAGTTCTCTGCGACCGCCGACATTGGCTCAAAATTGAAGACCGGCGTCATCAATGACCTTCCGGCCATCGACACCTGCGCGCTGGCGATTCAGCTTGGAGCAACCTTCGTAGGCCGGTCCTTCTCCGGCGACAAGAAGCAGCTTCTCTCCATGTTGAAGGCCGCAATCGCGCACAGCGGCACGGTGATGCTCGATGTAATCAGCCCCTGCGTCACCTTCAATGACCATGAAGGCTCCACCAAGAGCTACAAATTCATGCAGGCCAACGACGAGCCCATCAATGAAGTGGGGTTTGTGGCGAGCTTTGAAGAGATTGACATCGATTATGATTCGGGCCAAGTCTACGATGTGCAAATGCACGACGGGTCAAGCCTGCGGCTGCGCAAGCTGCATGAAGACTACGACCCCACCAATCGAGCCAATGCCGTGCGCACGCTGATGGAGTCCGCGAACGATCACGAGATTCTTACCGGCGTCTTCTACATCGATACGCAGAAGCCCACATTCACGGACTTGCTGAACCTGGTGGATGAGCCGCTGGCCACGCTGCCGGAGTCGCTCATCCGTCCGCCCAAGTCAGCGCTTGAGGCGTTGATGCACAGTCTTCAGTAGTCTTTGCTATCACGTCTGGCACAATAAAAAGGCTCCGCAACGCGCGGGGCCTTTCCTCGTCTGGCGAAAAGATGAATCGGTTCCTAGCGGGGAACGATCCGGACGCCCATGGCGTTCAGTTTGCTGCGTGCATGCTCGCTTTCAGGGGTGTGTGGATAGCGCTGGATCAGCGCGCGCAGTTCGTGAATACCCTCTGACCGTCTGTGCAGATCAAGCAGGGCATAGCCTTTGTGCAACTGAGCCGCCGGCGCCTTGGAGTTTCCGCTGAAGCCTTCAAGCACGGCATTGTAATGTTGAACCGCATCCTCAAATTTGTGCTGGTGGTAGGCAATCTCTCCGAGGTAGTACTGTGCCGAGCCGGCCATGTCATCCATGGGGTAGTAATGAATCACGTCCTGGAACTCGCTTGACGCAAGGTCATAGCGCGCCGCGTTGTAGTCGCCCAGCGCTGCCTGAAAGGTCTGCGCCAGCGGAGGCGCCTGGTTTGCCGGTGGATTCTGCGCGCCCGTGGCGCCTTGCGGACCCGGAGCCTGACCTGGAGTCTGGCCCGGCACGCCGGGTGTTGTTTGCCCCGGTGTGCCTGTTGCCCCCGGCATGGCCGCTGGCTGCGACTGGATGTTTTGCAGTTGTCCCTGCATGTTGTCGATGGACTTCTGCAGTTTGGCGATGCGCGTCTTCAACTCGTCCACGGAGTCGTTCAGAGACTGGATCTGCCCCGAGGTTGCATCCATCTTGCCGCTCAGCGCCTCATTCTGCGCATTCAGCTTCTGCTGCAGCCCATTCACGGTGTTGTTCATGGCCACGGCCTGGTTGGCGGTCTGCTGCGCCAGATTCTGCAACACGGCAAAGCGCGTATCCATGGTGGACTGCAGGCGCTGCACCATGTCCAGCAGTTGCTGCACCTGGGTTTGCAACTGGACGATCTCTTTCGAGACGGCGTGCGCACGGACGGGAGTAACCATCAGCATGGTGGCCACCACTGCCGCCGCAAGAATGCGATTGCGAATTGTGCGAGCGTTCTGCATCGTTCACCCTTGTAAAGACGAATCGCTGCAGCAAACCCATCGGAGGCCGGCTGCAGCAATTCGCGACATTCGTTGCGCCGGTGAATCCATCCCACGGGGGAGGGGATTCGCATCCGGCCTAATTCCAGTTTGATGCCGGAAGCAGCGTTGAGAGGCTACCTCAGGCATCCGGTTTATTGGTCCATCGTGAAACCTGCGCGGCGATTCAACTGCCAGCAGGCTTCGGTCGACTCGGTGCAGAAGGGCTTCTCCTTGCCGTAGCTGATGACGCGGATGCGGTCTGCCGCGATACCCGCGGCCACCAGAGCCTTTTTCGCGGAGTCAGCACGGTTCTGGCCGAGCGCCAGGTTGTACTCGTCGGATCCGCGCTCGTCGCAGTAGCCGCCAATCACGACCTTGACGTTCGGATGCGCGACCAGGTAGGAGGCATCCTGCGAGAGCGTGGTTTGCGCGTCGGAGCGGATGTCGTACGCATCATAGTCAAAGAAAATGTCGCGTACATGCGCCTTGAACTCTTCCTCGGCGCTCATTGAGCTGGAGGGTACTGAAACTGCGGGCGGCGAGTTCACCGTCACATGCGCCGTGGCGTCAGCCGTACCGCCAGCGCCCTCCGCCACTAGATGATAGGTGGTGGATACCGTCGGGGTTATGGTCTTAACGCCCGAGGAGGGCACGGTGCCGATGCCGTCAATGGAGACACTGGTGGCATCAGTGGTTTTCCAGTTCAGCACCACCTGGTCCCCGGCGGAGATGGTGTCTGGCGTGGCCGTCAACTGCGCGGTGGGAGCCGGCGCGGTAACGGGCGGGGCCGTCTGCGGCGGCGGCGGTGGCTGCTTCTTCTTACAACCGGCAACCGCGAACAGGGCAGCAAAAAGTGCAATCGGTACTAAGGATCGATTCAGTCGTTTCAATGCGTGACTCCTTCCGCACGGGCAAGCGCATGGTCTGCACAACGTTTCCATTTTATGCTCCGGGACCCGGGCCGCGTCTCTCCAAGGGGAGCAGCTCGCCGTCCACGCAGTTTGCGGCATGGATTGCTCAGATATGCGCTGGGGTTGAGGCCGAGGAGCTCTGCACGGGGGTGGACCCGTGCAAGTCCGGCGCGTCGATGGGTTCTCTCCTCACCCGCCGGGCCAATTCCCGTCGGGCCAAGGAGAAGCACAAAGAATGAGTGCGGGTCCTGCAGCAGAAGTGGATGCGATCCGCCGGACCCCGCGGGGAAGGCATCCCAGCAACTTTCGGGGCTCACTTCCAGCTCCAGTTGGGCATTTGATTGTTTCCCACGTGCGTAAGCTGGTGCTGCTGGGTTCCATCGGCCAGCATGGACCAGATTTCAGTTTTTCCGCCAATCTGGCGTTGAAAGACAATATGCCGCCCATCCGGCGACCAGGAGGGGAAGTCGTTGTTGCCCTCGCCATGCGTCAACTGCGACCAGCGCAGTGTGGCGATATCCATCACATAAATGTCCTGCCCACCCGGCGCGCCGGGGCCGTATTTGCGGCTCCAGCTGAAGGTGAGGAACTGTCCGTTCGGCGACCACGAGGGCGAGACGGCATAGCCGCTATCGGTCATGCGATGCACGCTGGAGCCATCCTGGTCCATGATGTAAATCTGCGGCAGCCCGGTCCGCCCGCTCACCCAGGCAATCTGGGCATCGGTCTTCGGGTTCCACGTCGGCGACACGTCCGGTCCGCGGAAGTAGGTGATGCGGTGAAGATTTCCGCCGTCGGAGTCCGCCACCCAAATCTCAGGGTCGCCGCTGCGCGAGGACGAGAACGCAATCCGGTTGCCGTCCGCCGACCAGGCGGGAGATTGGTTCAGACTTCCCCCGGAGCCAGCCGGGAAGCGGACCATGCGGCCAAGTTCAATGGAATACATGCGGATGGACCAGCCATCGCGGCCCAGAGACGCAAATGCGAGCCGCGAGTTGTCTGGTGAGATGCGTGGCGAGATGGAAATGCTGCCCAGGTGGGTGACCGGATGTTGATTTTCTCCGTCGTAATCCATCGCCCAGATCTGCTTTGACCCTGTCCGCGAGCTCGCAAAGTAAATCTTGGTCTCGGCAATGCCGTTTACGCCGCCAAGCCGCTCAATAATGGCATCCGCGAACTCATGCGCCACGGTCCGCGCCATATCCTGTGTTGCCGCCTCGTTGTACTGCTTGCCCAGCACCTGGGGATTGCTCGGATTGCTCGTGTCAAACAGCCAGCCGTACACCACCAGCCGGCCATTCGTAACCGAAAGCGCTCCAAAGGCCACCATGGCTGCGCTGGTGGGCGCGGCGGACCACTGCTGAAGGTTGATTTCCTGCGGCGAGCCGGGCTGCGCCTGCGGCACGAAGCTCTTTGAAACAAGGTCAAAAATGCCGGCATTGCCCAGGTCGTTGTAAAGAGTCGAGTCGAAAACTGTCTTCAGCCCCGGCGTTTGCGGGTCGTTGCCCACCTGCTTGAAGTCTGCAGAGGCAAGGCGGATGCGCGCGTTGCCCAGGTTTGAGCCAATGCGCACCCAGTCCTGCGCATGCGCGGGCGCGGCAAGGAGGCTTGCCAAAAGGAAGGCGGAAACAAGGGAAATCCGGTTACTCAGTTTCATCAAAAGCACATTCCTTCTTTTGGGTTGGATTGGCTGCTCGTCTATTGATGGGATGCGAGAAATTTGTGAGCGCAAACGAGCGCGACGCCCACGGGCCTTCATTGGGCACCATTGTACTTGCACGGCTTCTGCGGCCACTAGTATTCACAGTAGTAGGAAACCATCAAGGTACTGTCGCTGTAGCCGGTGGGCAGCGAGCCAAAATTGCCCGAGCGCATTGCCGCCTGCATACAGGAGCGGTCCAACGTGGGGCTTCCGCTCGTGCGCTCAAGTTGTACATTGCTGACTGATCCGTCGCGGTAAATCTTGAAGGAGATGTACGCGCGCGTTCCCTTGGGCGTACCCGGGTCCACCAGCGCCTTGAACCAGTTCTGGTCCATCTTGCGTGTAATGCCGTTCACATACCATCCAAAGCGGCTGCCGAAATCGCCGTTGCTCACCGTCGTGGGGCCGTTGGTGGTGGCCTGGGACTCGGTCGCGCGCGGCATCGATGAGCCGGCCTGCTCGCCGTAGTAAGCGAGAGGAGTCTGCTTCTGTTCCACCTTGCGCTGAGGCGTCTGGTGCTCGGTCTCCTGGTGCTTCTTCTTCTGCTTGCCCAGGATGGGGATGGCTGTTTCGTCTTCAGCAACCTTCGTCTTGGGCGTGGGAGGCGCCGGCGCCTGGCTCGGCGTCTCAGTGGCCAGCACATTCTGGTTGGGCGGCTGGTCATTGGGAAGGGGAAGGGCATTGCTCACCAGTTGCACCTGGATGGCCCCGCCGGTACCGGGGTTTCCCCAAAGATTGTGATGAAAGAATCCGCCGAGAACTCCATACGCCACCAGCGCCGCCGCAACGCCCACATGCAGCGCCGCCGAGCCCATCGCCGGTCCCATCACCGGATCAGGGGTCAGCTCGCCTTCCAGCGGATCGCTCACTCGCACCGCATGGCTCATGGTCTTGTCCAGGGCCTCCTCACGGCCGGTTCCGGCTCTACTGGCCGCTGTTGCCGGCGCGCCCTTTGGTGTTCAGCGGCTGCGTCACAATCGAAATCTGCGTAATCCCCGCCTTCTTCACCGCGTCCATCACGGTTGCAAATGCGCCAAACGGCACGCGTTCGTCCGCACGCAGATAAATTGCCTTTTTGCCCGGGTCTTCGCCCTGCTTCAGCAGCAGTTGCGGCAGGTCGTGGATGTTCACCAGCTTGTCGCCCAGGAAAACCTGCTGGTCGCGGTCGATGGTCACCACCGTCCGCTGCACGGTGATTTCCTTCACCGTGCGCGTCTTGGGCACGTTCACCTCAATGCCCGACTGCAGCACCGGCGCGGTAATCATGAAGATGACCAGCAGCACCAGCACCACGTCCACCAGGGGCGTGATGTTGATGTCCGCCAGCGATGATCGGGTTTGGCCGCTGCTACTTGTAAAGGCCACGTTCTTCCTCGTCAGCCGCGTCGGCCGCCGCAGTGCGCACGGATGCGGGAGCGCGTGTCGGAATCTCTTCCAGCGAATTCAGCAGCTCGCGGCAAAAGTCGTCCGTGGCCGCGGCAAAGGTGCGGATGCGCGCATTGAGCTGGTTATAGGCCACCACCGCCGGTACGGCCACAAACAAGCCGGCCGCCGTTGTAATCAGCGCTTCGGCCATGCCCGGCGCCACAGCTCGCAACGTAGCCGCGCCCGCCGTGCCCAATCCATGGAAGGCGTCAATCACGCCCATCACCGTTCCAAACAGTCCCACGAACGGACTGGTGGCGGCGATGGTAGCCAGCCAGGGCATGCGCCGCTCCAGCCCCGTGATGGACTCGCTTGCAGCGGTCTGCGCAGAGCGCTCCAGCGGCGTCATGTTTTTCGGCGGACCCGAACCACCGGTCTGCCGCTTGTAGGTCTCGTAGACCTCCACAAAAACCTGCGACAGAGGGCTCTTCTTGTAGGTCTCGGCCAGCATTGCCACTTCCTGCAGGCGGCTTGCCTTGCGAAAGGCGCGAATAAAGCCGCGGCTTTCCTGGGTGACCTTGCCAAAGACCGATACCTTTCCCAGAATCACCGTCCACGAGTAAAGGCTGGCAAAGAGCAGCACCACCAGCACAGCCAGCGCGATGCCCCCGATGTTGCCGAGCATGTCCATCACGGCGCCGGGACCCTGCACCAGCATCGCAATGGAATGCGCGCCGCCGTGGAAGTAGAAAATAAGGGTCAAACCTTCAGTCAAAATGGGCATTCACCTCATCAAGAATCACGGTATCAGACGTGCAGCACCCCTCCAAGTCATCGAGTTGGTGCCACGTGTGGCGGGGGCTAAGAACCTTGCAAAGCAACCGTTTGGGCCGTGGTTCCCCGTTTCGGCTCCGGGGCGTCAAGGAGTGCATCTTTGGCTTGGATGCGTTCTCGTGGCGCTGTGCTGTTTGGCGCACCCGGGTTTGTGCCATGGCGCTACACAACGGGCCGGCCCTTCCATGCTATGCTGCGCTCGGGTTCCTGCTGCATGCGTTGCACTTCCAACCCATGCCAGCCGGACCACGGACCTTCTATGCTCGTCGAGCTGCGCGCGGAAAACTATGCCGTCATCGACCACGCCATCGCCTCCTTTGGCCCGGGCCTGAACCTGCTGACGGGTGAAACCGGCGCGGGCAAGTCCATCCTTGTGGATGCGCTTGCGCTGCTGATGGGCGGTAAAGCCTCGTCGGAACTTGTCCGCCACGGGGCCGAAAAAGCTGTTCTGGCATGCGTTTTTGAGTCCACCTCCGGTGCGGAAGCCGTTCTGGAAGCCAACGGCCTCGACTCAGAGGGTGCCGAGATCATCCTGCGCCGCGAAATCCTGGCCAACGGCAAGGGCCGCGTCTTCGTCAACAACCAGCCGGCAACCGTTGCGGTGCTTCGCCAAATTGCGCCGGAGCTCGCCCTCGTTCACGCACAGTCTGAGACCCTGTCCAGCTTCGACCAGGCTCAGCAGTGCGTCCTGCTCGACCGTTTCGCCGGGCTTTCCACGCAAGCCGTTGCCGAGGCCCACAGCCGATGGCGCGCCGCAATGAACAAGCTCAACGAACTGTTGCAGGGCGAGCAGGACCGCCTCCGCATGGTCGATTTATGGAGCTATCAGGCGAAGGAAATCGAGGCCGCGCGACTTGTCTCCGGCGAGGATGAAGCTCTCGAAACCGAGAAGCGAGTTCTGGCCAATGCGGAGAAGCTGTACGCCGCGGCGCTCGGCGCCTTCGACCAGCTTTATGAAGGCGGTTCGAGCGCGGAGGCCGCGCTGCGCGCCGCCATCCGCAATGTGGACGAGCTCGCCCGCTACGATGCGCGCTTTATTGAGGCCGCGCAGCAGCTTACCTCAGCCCGTGCCGCGCTCTCTGACATCGCTGCCACGCTCCGCGATTATGCCGAAGGCATCAATGCATCACCCGATCGCCTGGCGGAAATCGAAGACCGCCTCGCACTTCTCGACCGCCTCAAACGCAAGTACGGCGAAACCGTAGCCGAGGTCATGGTCTTTGGCGATGATGTTGCCCGCAAGCTGGCCGAGGTTGAGGACCGCGACGGGATCCTCAAGCAGCTTCGCGCCGGCGTTGACCAGACCGCCGCAGCTTACCGTGCTGCCGCAAGCCATCTGTCCACGGCCCGCGCTGCGGCCGCCGCCAAACTCGCCAGGCTGGCCGAGGAGCAGATCAATTCGCTCGCCATGAAGGTGCGCTTCCAGATTGCTGTTACTGCTGCTGAGGCGGAATCCGCCTGGGCCACGAACGGCTGGGACACGGTTGAATATCGCATCGCCACCAATCCCGGCGAACCTCTCAAGCCGCTGCAGGAAATCGCTTCCGGCGGCGAAATGTCCCGGGTGCTGCTGGCGCTGAAAGTGGCCGTCGAAGAGTCCGCATTGAAGTCGCGCAGGAAGAACCCGACGCCGCGCACGCTGGTCTTTGACGAGATTGACATCGGCATCGGCGGCCGCGCGGCCGAGGCCGTCGGCCAAAAGCTCAAGTCGCTGGCACGCGGGCAGCAGGTGTTGTGCGTCACCCACCTGCCGCAAATAGCCGCCTTTGCCTCGCAGCATCTTGCCGTGGAAAAACACGAGGACCGCGGCCGCACCAGGACGCGCATTCGCGTGCTGGATGACCAAGCCCGCACCCACGAAGTGGCGCGCATGCTCTCCGGCGCCAAGGTGACCGACACCAGCCTGCAACACGCCGCGCAGATGATCGCCGCCAGCCGCTAAGACGAAGGATGTGCTTGTTTTCGCGTCCCTTGTAGACTAACTATTTTCTGACGGATTGTGTTGTATGAAATGACAAATGTTCCCCTTCGCGGCGCATGGCAAGCCTTCCCGCTTGACCTGAAACAAATTCGCCTTCGACCCCGCATGGAAGCAGGATCGAAGGCGGTCTTGTTTCCCAGTTAGTTTGCCGGCTGCCTAGTTGTGGTTGTGCTGGGGATGGCCGTGATCCGGGTGCCCGTGGTCGTGCCTGTCCCCATGCGAATTGCCGTGTGCCTTGCGCTGGCCATTATGATGTCCGTTGTCGTGGCGAACCTCGTGTCGTTCATAGTTGCCGTGGAAGTTGTGCTCCCAGCCACGATGACTACCCCAGTCCGCGCGCTCTCCGCGCCGCGGGAACGAGCCGTGATAGCCAAATCGAGGATCGTAATGGCGGTCTACATAACCGTGGAAGCCCACCGGCCCGCGGAACCATGGTCCGGCGCCAATGAAGATTCCATTCGCAAACCATGTCGGCCCGTAATAGCCGAACGGCGCACACTGATATGGCGCATAGTTGAAGTAGCCATAGGGGCATATCGGCTGCGGCCCGATGTTCACGTTAACACTCAACTGGGCGTCGGCTTGAGGCGCGGACACCGCCAGACATAGCGCTGCAACGGTTGCCACTGCAAAAACCTTGAATCCCTTCATTCTTCCTCCTTGCATTCCGGAATCAACTGCCCGGTCGCTGCGGGCGGCGCAATTTCCAGGCTTGGCCGCCGCGAGTTGCCGGTACTGCAAACCGAAGGCATCTCAAGGACATTCGACTGTGCAGGCTCTTGTCCATCGACCTCCGCCGGCCTGTTCATTACTGGGATGTTCTATCCAGGCCAAAGGATGTCACACGGCGGCGTAAATCTCACAGGAAAAATATGCTTAGGGCCTCATTTCCAGCAACATGGGGCTCGCGGAATCCCTGCCCCTCTCAGTGCGCAAAACCCTCCGCGAATGCGCATCCCATTGGTATACTGTTCAAGTGACCACATCTGTCCTCGACACGGCTCTCCACGGCGGCGGAAACGGATCGTCCACCACCCAAAAGCGCGTACTGCTGCTCAAGCCGCGCGGTTTTTGCGCGGGGGTGGTCCGCGCCATCGATATCGTCCGCATTGCACTGGAAACCTTTGGCGCGCCAATTTATGTGCGCCGGGAAATCGTGCACAACCGCTACGTGGTGAATGAGCTTGCCGAAAAGGGTGCGATCTTTGTCCACGAAATCGAGGAAGTCCCGGACGGGGCGCGCGTCATCTTCTCGGCGCATGGCGTTTCGCCCGCGGTTCGCGAAGACAGCAAAGGGCGCAATCTTAAAGTGATTGATGCCACCTGCCCGCTGGTGACAAAGGTTCACATTGAGGCGGTGAAGTTCGCCAGGCAGGGTTATTCGCTGGTTCTCATCGGCCACCGCGACCACGACGAAATCGAAGGCACGCTGGGCGAAGCGCCGGATGTGACCCAGGTTGTCTCCAGCGCGGCGGAGGTCGAATCACTCGAGGTGCCTGATCCGAATCGCGTTGCCTATCTTACACAGACCACCCTCTCGCTCGACGAGGCGCGCGACATCATCCACGCCCTCAAAATCAAGTTTCCGAATATCGCCGGACCCCACTCGCAGGACATTTGCTATGCCACTGAGAACCGCCAGGTGGCGGTGCGCAACGTGGCCCACAATGCCGGGCTTGTTCTGGTGGTTGGCTCCACAAACAGTTCCAACTCCAACCGCCTGGTGGAGGTTTCGCGGAACCTCGGCACCATTGGGTACCTGATTGATAACTCCCAGGCCATCGACCCCAGGTGGCTTGAAGGCGTCTCCACGGTTGCCGTCACCGCCGGCGCCTCGGCCCCGGAGATTCTGGTGGAGGATGTCGTTAATTACCTGCGTCAAAACGGCTTCTCCAGCGTCGAAGAGGTGGAAGTTATGCCGGAGAATGTCCGCTTTGGACTTCCGCCGGAGATCGTGCAGGCCATTGACAGTGCCGATGGCGCCAAGTCGGTTTCAGTCAACTGAAGATGTCCGGTTGCATCATTGGCGAAATACCCGGGTTCACGGCGGTGTGCGGCTGGTTTTCCAGGCTGGGCTTCGGCTGCAACATCGGTCGTCTTGGGGCATCCAATGGGAAGGGCCGCTCACGGCCATTTCCTTTCGTAGCCAGGGGGCCTGAAAACGCATGAGTGCTGAACAGGGGAATCCCGCACCCGCTACACCACGATTTGGCAGGCTCGACGCCGATCTGGCGGACGTGGATGCATCCATCCTTCACTCCTGTGAGCGGCTGTTCTCCCAGCAGCACCCGGACGGCTACTGGTGCGGCGAGCTCGAAGCCGACTCGATGCTCGAAGCCGACTACATCTTTCTCCACACCTTGCTCGAATCAGGCGATCCCGGCCGGTTGAAGCGTGCATTCACTGAGATGATGCGCTTTCAGAACGGCGACGGGAGCTGGAGCATCTATCCGGGCGGCCCCGGCAACATTTCGCTCTCGGTCAAATGCTACTTCTCGGCCAAGCTGATGGGTGTTGAGGCAAGCGATCCGCGTCTGGCGAGGTGTCGCGAGTGGATTCTGGCCCACGGCGGCGTCGTTGCGTGCAACACCTTCACCAAGATGTATCTCTGTGCGTTGGGTCAGTATGACTACGATGCAGTTCCGGCCATTCCCCCTGAGATTGTCCTTTTTCCAAAGTGGTTTTACTTCAACATCTACGAAATCTCTTCGTGGTCGCGCTCCATCCTGGTGCCGCTCGCCGTCATTTACGCCAAGAAACCCTTCAAGAAGATTCCCGCCGAGCAGGGGATTGATGAGCTCTTTGTGGGCGGCCGCGCCAACGCCAGCCTCCGGCTTCATTTTGACCGCAAGTCCATCCTCTCCTGGCGCAACTTCTTTCTCATTTTTGACCGCATTACCCATTGGTCTGAGGCGATCCACATTCGTCCCCTGCGCAGGCTGGCTCTCAAGCGGGCTGAGCAATGGATGCTCGAGCGCTTTGAGAGCACTGACGGTCTCGGCGCAATCTATCCGGCCATGATGAACGCCATCATCGCTCTCCGCTGCCTGGGCTATTCAGAGGACGATCCGCAGATGATTCGCGCGCGAGACGAGTTTGAAAAGCTTGGTATTGAGCAGGGACCAACTCCTGAGCTTCCCGAACCAACCTTCCGCATGCAGCCCTGCGTCTCGCCGGTCTGGGACACCGCGCAGGTGGTTTACGCTCTGGGTGAAGCCGGCGTGCCGCGCACCGATCCCCGCATGATCAAGGCCGCTGACTGGCTGCTCTCGAAAGAGGTCCGTCACAAGGGTGACTGGGCCGTGAAGGTTCCCAGGACGGAGCCAGGCGGCTGGTACTTCGAGTTCAATAACGAGTTTTATCCTGACACCGACGACACGGCGCAGGTTCTGTTGGCGCTGTCCAAGGTCGACAATCCGCGCGAGCGCTACCAGCACCAGGTTGCCCAGCGCGCCATCGACTGGGAGTTCGCCATGCAGTGCCGCAGCGGCGGCTGGGGCAGCTTTGACAAAGACAACACCAAGATGATCTTCCAGTACATCCCTTTTGCGGATCACAATGCCATGCTCGATCCGCCCACGGTGGACATTACCGGAAGGCTGCTGGAGATGCTGGCCGCTTACGGCTACACGCGCGGCGACAAGCGCGTCGAGCGCGCCATTCAGTTCATCCTGCGCGGGCAGGAGCCCGATGGAAGCTGGTTCGGCCGCTGGGGTGTGAATTATCTCTATGGCACATTCCTCGTCCTGCGCGGGCTTGAGGCCATCGGCTTTGACCAGCATGAGCCGCAGGTGCAGCAGGCCGCCGAGTGGATTCGCATGGTGCAGAACTCAGACGGCGGTTGGGGTGAGAGTTGCGGCAGTTACGACGATCCAAACACCCGCGGGACGGGACACAGCACGCCGTCGCAGACGGCCTGGGCGATTCTGGGCCTACTGGCGGCCGGCGACGACCGTTCAGACTCCGTCGCCAAAGGTATTCGTTGGCTGCTCACGCGCCAGCAGCCGGACGGCGCCTGGGATGAGTCAATTGGCGAGGGCATTGCGCGCCAGGCGCTCTATACGGGAACCGGTTTTCCGCGTGTCTTTTATCTCGCTTATCACATGTATCGCGATTATTTCCCGCTTCTGGCGCTCACCACTTACAAGCGGGCGATGGAGCGGGCAGAGGGCCTGACCTGAGCGTGTGAGCCGGCTGTCAGCGGCGGCTCGTACAAATGTTTTCGCAGGTCTGGTTGATCGCATCCGGCCTGCACCAACTGCCCGTTACCCTCAGTGGACCCGGGCACAACCCAACACCGCAAGAAGTGCACACGTTTCCGGGTTCCCTGTATCCTGAAAGCGAGTAGCCCATTCCGCGGCGCCGGAGGAAGTTCCAAATTATGGCTGTTCCTGTCTCCCAGATGTGGACGGTTGCCACCTATGTGCTCAAGCAGCGCTTCCGCGGCAACAGGCGTTACCCGCTTGTGCTCATGCTGGAGCCGCTCTTCCGCTGCAACCTGGCCTGCGCCGGTTGCGGCAAGGTGCAATATCCCCCGCACGTGCTCAAGCGCATGCTCACGCCTGAGGAATGCTTCAATGCCGCGGAAGAATGCGGCGCGCCGATGGTCTCCATCCCCGGCGGCGAGCCGCTGCTGCATCCTCAGATTGTCGAGATCGTCAACGGCCTCATCGCGCGCAAAAAGTACATCTACCTCTGCACCAACGCGCTCGAGCTCAAGCGCCGTCTGCCGGAGTTCACGCCGTCCAAGTACCTCACCTTTTCGGTTCACCTGGACGGCCAACGCGAGCACCACGACTTCTCCGTCTGCCGTGAAGGCGGCTGGGATCTCGCCGTCGAGGGCATCAAGGAAGCCGTCAGGCGCGGTTTCCGCGTCACCACCAATGCCACGTTCTTTGACGGCACTGATCCCAACAGTGTCCGTGCATTTTTTGACGAAGTGATGGATATGGGCGTCGAGGGAATTGTCCTCTCGCCCGGTTACAGTTACGAGATGGCGCCCGACCAGCATCGCTTCCTGGGCCGCGCGCGCGTCCGCCGCCTCTTTCGCGCCATCCTTTCCAATCGCAAGCCGAATTGGAAATTCAACATGTCGCCGCTTTTTCTTGAATTCCTGATGGGCAAGCGCAGTTACGAGTGCACGCCCTGGGGATCGCCCGCCTACAACATCTTCGGCTGGCAGCGCCCCTGCTATCTGTTGCAGGAGGGCTATGCGGAAACCTTCAAGGAGATGATGGAGACCACGCGCTTTGAGGAGTACGGTGTGGCCAGCGGCAATCCCAAATGCGCCAACTGCATGGTGAGTTGCGGCTATGAGCCCACCGCCGTCATGGATGGCTTCGGCTCGCTTTCCGGCTTCTGGACAATGGTTCGTGGCACCTTCAGCAAGTATCGCGATGCGCACGCCTTCAAGCTGCTCAATGAGCCTGCGCCGCACGGCCCCGCGTCGCTGGTGCAGATTGACAAGCCCTCTGCCGCACTTGAGGAGACCAACGCATGAGCGCCGAAGTGCTGAAATACACCATCGAGCAGATTGAAGCCCTCGAGCTGGCCCCCGGCTCTGAGCATGAGAGGCTTGAAGGCTGGGTGCCCACGCTCGCCGGCGACGATGACCTGAAGAACGCCCTCGAAAAAGCCTTCGACTACCGCGGCGACGTGACGCTCACCCTCAAATCCGGCGAGCAAGTGGAGGCCTTCATCTTCAATCGCCACACCAGCTCAACACTGGCCGACTCCTGGGTGCAGTACTTTGCGCCCAACCAGCCGGGCAAGCTCAAGCTCGCCTATGACCAGATTGCGCGCCTCGAATTCAGTGGCAAGGACCGCGCCGCCGGCAAGCACTGGGAGGACTGGGTGAAGAGCTACAACGAGCGCAAGACCGCCGGCGAAAAGGACATTGGCCTGCATCCCGACGCAATGGAGTAGACAACTCCGCGCTGGCCTTGATGTTGTGCATTGTCCGCTGAATCCACGCTCTGCCGTACAATCAAAGCCGTACGGGAGTGCCGTTCATGTGCGCACAACGCATTCAGTTCTCCGGCCCCACGCTTCGTCCATTGCGGAAGTGGTTCGTCAGTTTTGCCATCCTTGCGGTGTGCGCGTTTCTGCTGGCTCTCGGTGTCACCCGGAAATTCCCCGAGTGGCTCCGCGACCTTGGCTGGGCTTCCGAGCTCCTGATTCTGTTTGGCGGCTCGATCTACATGCTCTGGTTGTCCTTCAGGCAGCGACGTATCCGTTTTGGCCAACATTTATTGCTTCCGCAAAGCTGGACCCGCTGGCTTCTCGACAAGCCGATGGCCCCAGGCAAGTCGCGCTCCGGCCACTGATCTACTTCAAGCCCGCAGGCTAAAATAGCTCTTTACGGATTGACCTCGCATGCGCATCTTTCTCACCGGAGCCACCGGTTTCATCGGCCATCACGTTGCCAGAGCCTTGGCCGCTGAAGGCGCGCAGTTGCGCATGCTGGTTCGCAAAAGCTCTAATCTGGCCAACCTGGAAGGCATTCCCGGCGAGACGGAAGTAGGGGACCTCGTGCGGCCTGAGTCCTTCGCGCCCGCACTCGAAGGCTGCGACGCTCTGGTCCATGTCGCGGCGGACTACCGGCTGTGGATTCGCGACCCCGACGCCATGTACCAGGCCAATGTCCACGGCACGCGGGAGCTGCTTTGCCGCGCTCGCGAGGCGAAAATTCCGCGCGTCGTTTACACCTCTTCGGTCGCCACCATGAATTTCCGTACCGACGGCATCGTCATCAATGAGGACACGCCCGTTTCGCTTGCGGACATGGTTGGCCACTATAAACGTTCGAAATTCATGGCCGAGCGCGAGGCCATCGCCGCCGCCGAGGACGGCCAGCAGGTCCTCATCCTCAACCCCACCACGCCCATTGGCCCCAATGACCGCAAGCCCACGCCCACCGGTCGCATCTTCGTCGATTTCCTCAACGGCAAATTCCCGGCTTACATGGACACCGGCCTCAATCTCGTCGATGTCGCTGAGGTCGCCCGCGCCCATGTAGCCGCGCTCATCCGCGGCACGCCCGGCCGGCGTTACATTCTCGGCGGAGAAAACCTCACCCTCAAGCAAATCCTCGACAAGATGTCGGCCATCACCGGCATTCCTTCGCCCACCGTCCGCATCCCCTTCGCTGTCGCCGCCACTTACGCCTTTTTTGAGGAGTTCATCACCGGCCGCATCCTTGGCCGTGAGCCCCGCGCCACGCTTGAGGAAGTCCGCATGGGCCGCAAGAAGATGTACGCCTCCTCCGCTCGCGCCCAGCAGGAACTCGGCTTCCACATCGTCCCCGTCTATCCCGCCATGCGTGCCTCCATCGAGTGGTTCCGCGCCAACGGTTACGCGCCGCGGGGCAAGGCCCATGCCAACGCTCAGGTCGGCGCATGACCCGCGTTGCCCTCATCGCCGCTATGCCCGGCGAGCTCAAGCCCATCGTTCGCGGCTGGCCCCACAGCACGCGTGCCGGCATCCACTTCTGGGCCCGGCGCACGGAGGAAGAGGAGTGGATTGCCGCCTGCGCAGGGGCCGGCCAGGCCGCCGCCACCCGCGCCTTTGCCGCCCTTGAAGACGGCGGCCCCATCGACCTGGTTTTCTCGCTCGGCTGGGCTGGCGCGCTGCGCCCGGAAATCGCCCCCGGTTCCGCCCACAACATTGCCGGCGTTCTCGATGTCCGCACTGGCGAGCGCTTCCATTGCGAGGCGGGCGCGGGCGGGGATTGGCTCGTGACCAGCCCCCGGGTGGCCGACTCGGCTGAAAAACGCCGCCTTGCCTCGGCTTATAACGCCGCCCTTGTTGACATGGAGGCAGCCGCCATTGCCCGGCTTGCCGCCATGCGCGGCATCCCGTTTTATGCCTTCAAGGGCGTCAGTGACGGTTTTGCTGACAGATTGCCCGATTTCAACCCGTTTCTTGCCCCGGATGGCCGCTTTTTGACCGCCAGGTTTACGCTTTTTGCGCTTCTTCGCCCCTGGCTATGGCCCGCGCTCGCGCGGATGGGCGAAAATAGCAGAAGGGCTTCCGAGAGCATTGCGGAGTCGTTCCTCCATTTTCTAGACGAGCGAGGTCAGAATAGGGATACGAATGGTGATCCAGACCCAAAACGCTGAAAGCGTACAGGAAACCTGTCTACCGTCCACCATGCGGGCAGTCGTTTACCACGGCGTGAATGACATGCGCGTGGAAACTGTGTCCGTGCCGCGCATTGGTCCCGGTGAGCTGCTCATCAAAGTGGCCACCTGCGGCGTTTGCGGCACTGACCTGAAAAAGATTCACTCCGGCTCGCATTCGGCCCCACGCATCTTCGGGCATGAGATGGCCGGAACCGTCGTAGCTGCCGGCGCCGGCGTCACAGGCTATCGCGAAGGCGACCGCGTGATGACCTTCCACCATGTGCCCTGCGGCGAGTGTTATTACTGCCGCAAAGGTACCCCTGCGCAATGCCCGCTTTATAAGAAGACCGGCGTCACGGCCGGCTTTGAACCTTCCGGCGGCGGCTTTGCGGAGTACATCCGCGTGATGGACTTTGTGGTTTCAAACGGCGGCGTGGTGCGCATTCCTGACGATGTGCCATTCGAGCAGGCTGCATTCGTCGAACCCGTCAATACCGTACTCAAGGGCGTCAAGCTGCTCAATCTTGAGCCGGACGACACGGTGCTGGTCATTGGCCAGGGACCCATCGGGCTGATGCATGCCGTACTTGCCAGCCGCATTGCCGGCAGCGTCCTCACTTCAGACCTGTATCCCGAGCGCCATGCCATTGCAGCTAAATTCGGCCTGCGGCATCCAATTCATGCAGGGTCAGAGAACCTGATGGAACGCGTGCTGCAGGAATCCGATGGCCGGGGGGCCGATGCCGTCATTCTTGCCGTCGCCGGAACGTCCCTTATCCGTCCCGCTATGGACGCTGTGCGCCCCGGCGGCAAGGTGATGCTGTTTGCGCAAACCCAGCACACGGAAGCCACCATTGATCCCGCCGCCGTCTGTATGGACGAAAAGACTCTTCTCGGCTCTTACTCGTCTTCATTTCCCATTCTGGACGAGGTCACGAGCCTCGTCTTCGACGGCTACCGGAACGGTTTCGATTTGACGCAGTTGATCTCGCATCGCTTCCACATTGAGGACGCCGTGGAGGCCATCGAGATTGCTTCACACCCAAAAGCCGACTCCATGAAGATTATGATTGAGCCGGTCACGGGAGCGGGAGCAGAGTAGGAGGCGCCTGATGGCAACAACCATGAGGGCCGCAGTCCTTCACGGACGGGAAGATATCCGCATTGAAAGCGTGCCGGTGCCGCAGGCCGGACCAGGAGAGCTAATTCTGCGTGTAGGGGCCGCGCTTACCTGTGGAACAGATCTCAAGGTCTTTCGCCGCGGCTACCACGCCCGCATGATTGTTCCCCCAGCACTCTTCGGCCATGAACTCGCCGGCACCGTGCACGAAACCGGCGCGGGCGTCACCGGCTTTGCCGCCGGCGACCGCGTTGTTGCTCTCAACTCCGCGCCATGCGGACAGTGCTTCTTCTGCACGCGCGGGCAGGAGAATCTCTGCGACGACCTGCTTTTCAACAACGGCGCATACGCTGAGTTCATCCGTATCCCTGAACGCATCGTTGCCAAGAATACCCTCCATGTTCCTGATCATGTCCCGCTGGAGCACGCCGCGCTCACTGAGCCGCTGGCCTGCGCCGTTCACGGTTTTGAGGATTCGCATCCGCATCCGGGCGACATTGTGGCAGTCATCGGCGGCGGTCCGCTCGGCCTCATGATGCTCCACGTCGCCGCGCTCACGGGCTGCAAAACAATTGCCGTCGTCAAGCACGACGGCCAGGTGGAGGCGGCGCGCCAGCTCGGCGCAGCCCATGTGGTCCAGGCCATCAGCATTCGCAAGGCCATCCGCGAAACACGCGCCCTCACGCCCGGCGGCCGCGGTGTGGACATCGCCATTGAAGCGGTGGGCGTTCCTGAGGCGTGGGAGGAAGCCGTCGAAATGGTCCGCAAGGGCGGCACAGTGAATTTCTTTGGCGGCTGCGCCGTTGGCACGCACGTCACGCTCGACACCAATCGCATTCACTACAGCGACATCACGCTCCGCGCCACCTTCCATCACACACCAGAGATCTGCCGCAAATCGCTCGATCTGATCGCCGGTGGCCGTTTCCAGTCCAGCGCATTCATTACCGGCCATGCGCATCTCTATGAGCTCAACCGCGTCTTTGAGCGGCTGATGAAACGCAGCACTGAAATCAAAACCGCAATTCTCCCTTGAGGTCGACGCGATGACTACGGCAACGCTGCATTCGGACAACGAAGCGCTGCTCCAGCAGGGCTGGAACATGCTACCGCCGTCCTATCGCATGCCGGAGGTCGCGCCTTCGCTCGAGGAAGCCCGCACCTGGTGCCGTCAGCTCGCCGAATCGCACTACGAGAACTTCCACGTGGCCAGTTGGTTTCTGCCTCGCGCGCTGCGTCCGCACTTTCACGCCATCTATGCTTACTGCCGCGTATCAGACGATCTCGGCGACGAAGTCCCCGACACGGCACAGGCGCTTGCTCTGCTGGACATGTGGGGCAGGGAACTGGACGCTTGTTATGAAGGCAGAGCACGTCATCCGGTCTTTGTCGCGCTGGCTGAAACCATTCACGCCTGTTCCATCCCCAAGGAGCCCTTTGCCGATCTGCTCATCGCCTTCCGCCAGGACCAAAGCGTCACGCGCTACCAGTCGATGGACCAGCTTCTCGACTACTGCCGTTACTCAGCCAATCCGGTAGGCCGGCTCGTTCTCTACGCATGTGGCCACGCGGACGAAGAGCGCTTCCGTCTGTCCGATGCCACTTGCTCCGCGCTGCAGCTCGCCAACTTCTGGCAGGACGTGCGCGTGGACTACGCCAAGGGGCGCATCTATCTGCCGCAGGATGACGTGGAGCGCTTCGGTGCGACTGAGAATGACATTGCCGCCGGCATCGCCACACCTGCATTCCGCGCGCTGCTAAGCCATGAAGTTGACTTTGCGCGCAACCTTTTCGCGCAGGGCCTTCCGCTCATCGGTATGGTTGGGCACGAACTTGCACTTGACCTTGACCTCTTCAGTCGCGGCGGCCTTGAAATTCTCAACGCCATTGAGCGCCGCGATTTCGATGTCCTCAGCGCGCGCCCGGCCATTTCCAGCCGCACCAAGCTGGCGCTCGCGTTTCGTGCCGTCAGCGGAAAGCTTCTGCCGTTTCTTCGCCTCAGCGCACCGTCCACGGGGAAGGCGGCTTGACCGAATCGCTTACATTGGATGTGGCCTACGCAATCTGCCGTGAGATTGCGCGGCGCGAGGCCAGAAATTTCTACTACGCTTTTGTGGCGCTGCCGCCTGCGCGCAAAGATGCCATCTGCGCCGTCTATGCCTTCATGCGCAAGGCTGATGACCTTTCAGACGACGATACCCTCTCACGCGAAGAGCGTCGCCGCCAGCTTGAACTCTGGCTCGCATCGTGGCGCCAGGCCGCGCAGGGAGGCGCCACCGCGGACCCCGTCTTCTTCGCATTGCAGGATGCGGTCGCGCGTTTTTCCATTCCGCTCAGCTTGCTAGAGGAGCTCGTCGCCGGCACCACGACGGACCTGGACCGCGCCGCCGGCGGCCAGCCCGACACCTACGCCACCTTCGACGACCTCTATAAATATTGCTATCTTGTTGCCTCTGTCGTGGGACTTGTCTGCATCCGCATCTTTGGCTACTCCGACCCGGCCGCCGAGAAACTTGCCGAGGAAACTGGAATCGCCTTCCAGCTCACCAATATTCTGCGCGACGTGGCTGAAGACTCCGCGCGTAATCGCGTTTACCTTCCACTCGCGGATCTCGGTGCGCACGGCATTCCTCTTAACGCGCTGCTCCATCGCGCATCCGCCAAGCCTCCAACGTCTAATGAGCGCGCACTTCTGGCGGAAATCGCAACACGCGCTGACAACTATTACAAATCCGCCGATGCGCTGCTTCCGCTTATCGCGCGTGAAAGCCGCCCAGCGCTTTGGGTTCTCGTCGCCATTTATCGTGCGCTGCTGCGCCGCATCCAGCGTGCCGACTATGATGTTTTCACCCGCCGCGTCAGCGTGCCCACCGTCAACAAACTCGCTATTCTCTCAGCGGGGCTGGCGCGCATGGCGTGGGCTCGCGTAACCGGCTAGTTGCAATTCCCAGGCATGCTCATGGACAAGCTGCGTCAACCCGAACCAGCCACTGTCACCGTCGTCGGCGGCGGTGTGGCCGGAATGAGCGTGGCCTGTGCTCTGGCAGAGTCAGGTTTCCACGTTCAGTTGGTTGAGCGCCGCGGTTACCTGGGCGGACGAGCCTCGTCCTATCTCCATCCCGGCGTCGATGAAGTTATCGACAACTGCCAGCACGTGCTCTTCGGCTGCTGTACGAATCTTCTGGGTTTCTATCGCCGCATCGGCGTGACGGACAAAATCCATTGGACGCGTGAGATGACGATGATCGAGCCTGGAGGCCGCCGCTCGCTGCTCGGTCCATCCATCCTACCCGCGCCGCTCCACGGCCTTCCGCGTCTTCTCTCGGCCCATTCATTTTCTGCCGCAGACAAGCTGGCACTCATGCGCGCCTTCACATTGCTTTCCGCGCCCATTCCTCACAAAAACGCAGAAAGCCTGGGCACATGGCTGCGCCGGCATGGGCAAACGCGCGGCGCAATTGAGCGCTTCTGGCGCCTGGTCATCGCCAGCGCGCTCAATGCAGACCTCGACGTCATCGCTCTGCCTTATGCAGCCAAGGTTATTCGTGAGCTCTTTCTCAACTCCGCCGCGGCGGGAAGCATGGGGATGAGCACAGTGCCGCTCAGTGAGCTGTATGCGCACGCACAGAGCCATCTCGAACAACACAACGCGCGCGTGCTGCTCAATCGCAACATTCAAGCAGCGCAATACGATGAAGCCAGTTCAAAGTGGACGCTCGACACGGAAGCAGAGCCGATTGTCTCGAATTATCTGGTCCTTGCGCTGCCCTTTGAGGCCACGGCCAAGCTGGCCGCGCACATGTCCCGCAATGCGGAAGCTGAAGTTCTTGCCGTGCAGATGGCGCGATTTGAGCACTGGCCCATTTGCAGCGTCCATCTTTGGTTCGATCGGGAAATCACCACGTTGGATCATGCCGTTCTGCTCGACCGTGAACTTCACTGGATGTATAACAAGAGCCGCCTTCAACCGTGGCGAAAGGGAAGTGGGTGCTATCTTGAGCTTGTGGTCAGCGCCTCGCGCACCTTTGCCGCGCTGGAGCGCAAGCAGGCCATCGCGCTTGCCCTCAGTGATCTGGCGGAGTTCTTTCCTGAGGTCACTTCGGCACGGCTCGTGAAGGCCGCGCTCATCAAGGAAGTCCGTGCAACCTTTGGCGTCCCGCCCGGCGTCGATGCATGGCGTCCGTCGAATACTTCGCCGTGGCCCAACTGCTTTCTTGCAGGCGACTGGACGGCCACCGGTTGGCCCTCCACCATGGAGAGCGCCGCGCGGTCAGGGCATCTTGCGGCGGAAACACTATGCAGATCAACTGGTCAGCCGCGCAGCTTTCTGGTGCCGGATCTCAAGCCTCGCGGCCTCATGCGATTCGCTCCGCGCGGTTGATTGCGCGCTACTTTAGTGCGCCAAAAAGTATACGCCGAGGCACACCAGCGCGGCGGCGGTCCAGCGCCGGTGGTCCACGTTTTCCTTCAGGAAAAACTTTGCGGCAATCGCGTTGGTCACCAGCGTGAGAGATGCAGAGGCAGGCGCAACCAGGCTCAGCGCCAGATGATTCAGCGCGAACAGCAGGGAAAAGAATGCCAGCGCAAGAAAGAATATGCCGCAAAGGAACTTTGGCGAAGTAGTGACGGCGCGAATTGCTCCGCGGAGTCCGGACGTTGCGCGAATCACGTCCAGGTCGCCGATGGATTGCATTGCCGCGGCCATCAGCACCTCGCCTGTTGTCGAGGCCAGTACGATTGCAGCAATCATGCCTGCTGCGGTCCAGGCATTGACGCCCGCAATGGAGGAAGGTAGCGTCATTGCGCGATTTCCTCCGCAGGCGTAGTCTCTCGCTCCGGCCGTTCGGTCAGCGACGGGCCCTGAGCCACGAAGCTTACGCCCACTGTAATGAGTGCGACACCAATCCAGCGTTGCACGGAGATCGGCTCCCGCAGCCAGAAGCGCGCCAGCAGTTCCACAATCACGTTGCCAAAGGCCGTTGCCGGCAGCACGAAGGTCAAATCCGCCCAGGAAAGCGCCGTCAGGTAGCTTGCAAAAAATCCAATCAGCAGGCTGATTCCCAGTGCAATCCATGGGGTAAAGATTGCCGCCACCAACGTTTGAGGATGAGAGAAAGAAATCGGCGGCAAGCCCGTCATGCCCCGCGACAGGCACGCGTCACCCAGCGGCGCGCAAAATGCCACCAGGCCCAGAATCAAGTACTGCCGCGGCGAAAGTCGATGGTGCGCCATCTCTGTTGAGTGTTTCCTTCTTTAAGATGGGAAAGAAAGAAGGGCGGACGCAGAGCGCCGCCCCTCGGCAGGCATCCGGTTGATTCTCAGGCGTCCGCGCCCACAGGTGTCGTTGGTTCGGCCGGACGGCTGCGCGCCGCCTTCACCATCTTGTTCCGTTGCGAGCGCAGCTTGAGAAACGACTTTGCTTCGACATAAAGGCGTGGCAGGTCGCGATTCACAACTGCCTTCCATATCACGCGGAAGGCTGCCTTCGGGCGGAAGTAGTACTCATCGTAAAAGCGGTGCACCATTTCCAGAACGTAGTCGGTCGGCAATCCCGGATACTCGATGTGCGCCATCTGGTGGCCGTCCTCGTCGCTCATCGCCGCGGTGTTCACGATAAAGCCGTTGGCCTTCGCGTAGTCGTAAAACTCCGTGCCCGGGTACGCGTGGGCAATCGACACCTGAATCGTCTCCACGTCCAGGTTCTTGGCAAAGTTGATGGTGTTGCGGATGGATTCCTTCGTCTCGCCAGGAAGGCCGAGAATAAAGTCGCCATGGATGGTCAGTCCCAGGTCGTGGCAGTCCTTTGCGAAAGCCCGTGCCCGCTCTACCGTGGCGCCCTTCTTGATGTTCTTCAGAATCTGCGGATCGCCCGACTCAAAACCGACAATCAGCAGCCGGCAGCCCGCATCCTTCATCGCCTTCAGCGTTTCGCGATCCGTGGTTACGCGCGAGGTGCAACTCCAAGTCAGGCCCAGGGGCTGCAGCTTCTCGCACAGTTCAATCGTGCGTGCCTTCTGGATGTTGAACGTATCGTCGTCAAAGAAGAACTCCTTCACCTCAGGAAAATTCTCCTTTGCCCACTTCAGCTCCGCGGCCACATCATCGGTGGAGCGCTTGCGCCATGCATGCCCGCTCAAGGTTTGCGGCCACAGGCAGAAGGTGCACTGCGCTGGGCAGCCGCGTGTGGAGTAGAGGGCGATATAGGGGTGCAGAAGGAAGGGAACGTTGTAGCGCGTCACGTCCAGGTCGCGCTTGTAAATCTTCGTGGCCCAGGGCATCGCGTCCAGGTTCTCCACCTGCGGACGATCGGCATTGTGCACCACCTTGCCGTCCTTCTTGTAACTGATGCCAAGAATCTCGTTCAGCGGCTTGCCCTGCGCAAACTCCACAATGGAGTAGTCGAATTCACGGCGGCAGATGAAGTCCAGCGCCGAGCACTCATTCAGCGCCTTGTCGGGCGAGGTGGTCACCGGCGGCCCCACAAACGCAACCTTGATCGACGGATTCGCCGTCTTGATGGCCTCCGCAAGTCGCTGGTCGCCCTCCCAGCCCACCGTGGAGGTGAACAGGACCAGGAACTCGTACTCCTTGCAGATTTCGATGGTTTCCTGCGCGGTCACGTGATGGGGCGGCGCATCCAGCAGCCGCGAACCTTCCAGCAGCCCCGCCGGATAAGTGAGCCAAACCGGGTACCAATACGATTCAATCTCGCGCGTCGCCGGCCAGCGTGAGCTTGCTCCACCGTCGAAATTTTCAAACGACGGAGGGTTCAGAAACAGCGTCTTCAATGGCATAGACATTCCTCTGATTTTACCATCGGGCGGCCTATAAACCGCAGAAAATGCAAGCTACATTACTTTCCGTGTAACTCGTTGAGCCAGTCCTGCATATGGCCCAGCGCCTCCAGCAGGTTCAGCCGCGCCTTGGCCAGCTCAAAGGCGGCATCCAGCGAATCCTGCAGCTTCTGGCTGGCGTCAATCTCCGCCAGTTCTTCGGCTTTAGGGGAAATCTGGGCAGGCGCGCCTGCCCCGCCACCCGAGCCGTTGCCAAACTGCATTTGTGCACGCACAGTCTGGAGATGTTCGGCGGCAATCTGCTGCTTCAGGCTTGCCACATCGGCTTCCGCGTCCAGTTCGCGCAGCGTCCCGTTCAGTTTGGCAATTGCAATGTCATTTTTGTGCTCAGCGTCCTCGGCCTCCACGCGGGCCCGCAACGCCTCCGCAGCGCTCTCCCGCGCCTTGGCCCGGTGCCCCAGGTCAAAGAGAGGCACCTGAATCTCAATGCCGGAACCGAAATTGTTCGCAGGCAGCGGCCGCTTAAAAAAGCTGTTCACATCGTTTAGCAAAGTTGTGTTGCGGTTGTACTGCGCAAAGAAACTCAACTGTGGCAAAAAATTGATCTCCTCGTCGCCCTTGGCTACCAGGAATTTTGACTTCGCTGCCAGTTTTGCCGCCTCAATTCCCAGCGTCGCGCCTGCCCGCACCTGGCCGTTCAAGCGGGGAATCTCGGGGATGCTCTTTGGCTCCGGCTGAATCGTGTCCGCCGGTAGTCCTGTCAATGCGGAGAGCTGTGTCGCAAGCGTGCCGGCACGCGCCTCCAGCCGGATGCGCGCCAGACGGATTTGCGCTGCGGTCAGCCGCGCCTCCAGCAGCGCGCTCAGCGGGTCCACGCCCGCCTCGGCGCGCTGTTGCTCAATCGAGACCAGCTTCTCGGCGAAGCCTTCCTGTTCCTGCGCCTCGGCCAGTTCTTTGTTCACCGTCTCCAGCTCGATGTAGTCCACGGACGCGTCCAGCGCCACCCGCTCGCGCACATCCTTCAGGTTTGTCATTGCCGCGCTCAGCCCCGCATGAGCCGCGCCTATGTACCGCTTTTGCGGAATGCTGAAGACCAGGGACTGCACGGTTGCCGTCCAAATGGACGGTGGGGAACCAGTGAAACCAACTTCAGGAAATGTGGGAAGCCCGGTGCTGAAGGTCATGGAGGGAATAACCGCGTCTTTACTCTCTGAAAGCGCCGCCGTTGCCTTGCGCACATCGGCTGCAGCCTCGCGCACCCGTGTGCTGTTCCGCTGCGCAAGATCCACCACGGTCGTGAGCGAAACCTGGGCCTGCGCGGCGAGCGGCAGCGTGCACAGCAGCGCGCCGGCCAGCACTGAACCAACCAGCGATACGCCGCGCATCTGTCCCGTTTTGTGCATTCTTTTCAAGGCTTCATTTCCCGTCAGAACTTCAATTCCTGCGCCGGCCCGTATTCCCGCGCCAACTCCAGCGCCGCTGCTTTTTCACGTCCGGCGGCCGCCTTGTCGCCTAGTGCTGCATCCAGTTTTGCCAGCTTCGTGTGGGCAACAAATGCAGGCGCCTCTTCAGTTTTCGAGGAACTGTTCAAGTATTCCTCAAACATTTTCGCGGCCAGGTCAAAGTCCTTTCCTGTCTGAAACAAGATGGAAGCTCCGTTGTAAAGGGCGACCGCCGCGTGCCTTTCACGCTGGGCAGCGCGGTAGCCGCTTTCCACAGCCTGCTGCATCTGGTCCCAGTCCTTCCGCCGCCGGTAATAGCTGCCCAGGGCCATCCACTGATAAGCCGGATGCGGACTCTGTGCAATCGCCTGCTTCAGATCGCGCTCCGCCGTGCTGTAGTCCTTGTCATGCTCAGCCATGTGGCCCCGTAGCTCCGTCGCGCGCACCGGGTCAACGTGATCCAGTTGCCGGGCCACCTCGGCGGCTTTGTCCATGCCACCTCCCACAATCCCCGGCGCGCTGTAGTCATACTCGCCCAGGTCTGCCAGCGCTGCCGCATTGCGCGGGTCAAGCTTCGCCGCGGTTTCAAACTCTGCATGCACCTGCTTGGCCAGCGAATACGCGCTCAGGAACGACGCTCGGTCCGCCTTTTCACCCAGCGCGCGGCCCAGCCACATGTGATAGTCGGAGTTGTCCGCGTCCATGGACACAGCCTTCCGGCATTCGTCCACTGCGGCATTCCATTTCTCAAGCGTATAGAGCACGCGGCAGCGCAGGTTGTGTGCCTCGGCCGTTGCGGGAAGGGCCTGGAGCAGCGCCAGAGCCTTGTCCGCCTCGCCGGCCTGCAGCGCGTTGTTCGCCTGCGCCAGTGTCACGGTCTGGGCCTCTGTTGTGCGGGTCTGTGCGGACACGCCCAGCAACAGCGTCAGCGCCGCTCCGGCCAGCCTCGCAGCCGTTTGCCGCCTCACTGCACAACCTTGATCGGCACGCCCTCCTGCAGAGGCTGCCCTGAGCTGGTTCCCGTGGCCACGGCGTCGCCCTCCTTCAATCCGGAGCGAATGGCCGCAAGGGTCAGGTTGTAAGGGCCGAGCGTGACCCATGTCCGCTTCAGCTCTCCATTCACAACCTTGTAGACATAGGCCTTTCCATTTTCCGAGTAGAGGCACTGACGAGGAATGCTCAGCGCGCCGGATTCGTCTGATGTGGTCACGGTCACCGTCACATTCGTGTCCGGCAGCAGGCCGCTGTCAGAGTCATCAATCTTCACCAGCACTTCGCCCACCGTACGGGTCGTCTGCGTCACCACGGTCACAGGCACCCGTTCCACATGCCCGTGCCAGACCCGTCCCGGCAGCGCGTCCCACTTGATTGCAATCGGCTGCCCAACAGCCAGCCGGCCAATCTCCGGCTCGTCAAAGTAGGCGCGAATGCGTTCCTCGCTCAGGTTGGCCATGGCCAGCAGCAGCTTTCCCTGTTCCACATATTCCGTGGCTCCCGCGTTCAGGTTGTAGACCGTCCCGGCGATGGGCGCGCGCACCTGTGTCTGCGCCTCCACTGCGCGCGCGGCGGTCAGGTTCGCCTGCGCATCGACCAGCGCGGCTCGCGCACGGGCCACATCGACCGAGCCAAAACGCTGTTGCGCGCTACCCTGGGCCGTTTCCAGATTCGCATTGGCCGCGTCCAGCCGTTGCTGCGCCGCTGCCACTTCGCTGGGGCTGGCCGCCCCCGTTGTTTGCAGCTTCCGCAGCGCCTTCAGATTTTGCGCAGCCTGGTCGCGCTCCATGCTGCTCTGTGTCACATTGGCCTTGGCCGCAAGCTGCTGCTCCCGCGTGCCGTTGTTCAGCACGGCGTCCAGCCCGGCTTGCGCCGTCTTTACGCCGCTTTCGGCCGCGGCCAGCCGGGCACGCGCTTCCGTATCATCCAATACCATCAGCAGTTTGCCTACGGGCACCTTGTCGCCGGGCTGCACATAAACGGCCTTCACCGTGGTCGAAATCGGGCTGTGCAGCTCGTAGTTGTGTTCCGGCTCCACGCGTCCGTTCGTGCTCACCGTGCTGGCCAGGTTCTCGCGCGTCGCCGTGGCAACGCGCACCGGCAGCCGGTCCACAGTGAGCGACCGTGCCAGATAAAACACCACGATCAGAGTGACCGCGAGGCCCGCCCACAACCAGCGGCGGTCTATTCCCTTTCTTTCTCTCGTCATGCGCGCAACCTGAGTCAGTATATAGGACTCAGCGACCATCCCCGAGGAAGCAAAAAATCCGTTCTCGCAGCTACTTTGCCAACGCCGCGCTCCTCAGGCCCGCCTCGTACAATGAAAGTCATGGCGCGACCCCCTCGTTACACCGACGACCATGCAAAGGCTGGCCTCGACTTCACCTTTCCCGCGATTGAAACCTGGCAAAACCAGTTTCCCGGCTACGAAATCGTCATCGACGACCCCGAGCTGACCTCCGTTTGCCCCAAGACCGGCCTGCCCGACTTTGGCGTGCTCACCCTGCGCTACATGCCGCGCCATCGCTGCCTCGAGCTCAAGTCTTACAAGGAGTATCTCTTCTCTTACCGCAACCTCGGCATCTTCCAGGAAAACATCGTCAACCGCGTTCTCGAAGATGTTGTGAAGGCCTGCGACCCGGTCTGGGCCGTTGTGCGCGGCGAATTTCGTCCCCGCGGCGGCATCTCCACCACCGTGGAGGCCCGCTGGCCGCGCCCGGAAGCCTGATTTTCCTTGGCGGCGTTGGCCCTGCCGGTCCATCTGTGATAGACGTGGAACTTCGCGCATCTCTTCCTCCACGGAGCCCGCTTGCAAAAGGCCACGCAGACCGCCCGCGCCCTCGCCGTTCCCGTCCTGGGCACTTTTCTGCTGCTCCTCGGCCTCAATCTGCTCAATTTCATTGACCGCTACATCCTGCCCGGCGCGCAGCCGCTCATCCAGCGCGAATTCCATGCCTCGGATGCGCAGATGGGCGCCATCACCACCGGCCTTTTTCTCACCTACATGCTGGTTGCGCCGCTCACCGGCTGGCTCGGTGACCGCTATCCGCGCAAGCCGCTCATCATTGGCGGAGCGCTTGTGTGGAGCCTTGCCACCCTTGCCACCGCATGGGTCCACAGCTACTGGACGCTCTATCTGCGCCACGCCCTCGTCGGCGTGGGCGAGGCAACTTTCAGCATCTTTGCCCCGGCCGTCCTGGCCGACTTTTATCCGGAACGCGACCGCAATCGAATTCTCTCCATCTTTTATCTCGCCATCCCGGTCGGAGCGGCCCTGGGCTATCTTGCCGGCGGCGATCTCGGCTCGCGCTTCGGCTGGCGCATGCCTTTCTTTCTCTGCGCCATTCCCGGCCTCATCATCGCCGCGCTTTATCTCTGGATTGGCCGGGAGCCTGAGCGCGGCGCAAGCGACCATCTGCGTGCCACCCACTCCCGCGCCACCTTCACCGGCCTGTTCACCAACGCGGCCTTTCTCACTTCTACCTTCGGCCTGGCTGCGCTCACCTTTGCCATGGGCGGCATCTCCGCCTGGGTGCCCACCTTTCTTCATCGTGTCGCCGGCCTTTCGGTAAGCCATTCCAGTGAGGTGGTCGGCGCCATCACCGTGGTTGATGGCATTGCCGGCACGGCCATCGGCGGCTGGATTGCCCAGCGCTGGCTGCGCACCAACCACCGCGCGCTCTATCTGCTTTCCTTTTGGAGCGTGGCGCTCACGCTGCCTTGTGGCGTGCTCGTCTTTTTCGGCCCGTCCGCCTGGGCCGTTCCGTCCCTCTTTGCCGCCGAGTTCTTCCTCTTCCTCAACACAGGCCCGCTCAATACGGCCATCGTCAATTCTGTCTCCGCGCCGGTGCGCGCCACGGCCATCTCCGTCAACCTTTTCATCATTCATGCCTTTGGAGACACCTTCTCGCCCACCATCATCGGTTCAATCTCTGACCACACCCACAGCCTTCGCTTCGGCCTGGGCGCAACGCTGCTCGCGCTGGTCGTCTCCTGCATCATTCTGCTGGCCGGCGCCCGCGTCGCGCCGCCTCTGGAAGAGAGCCCCGTCTCCGCGCCCCAGCCGGCAAGTTGACAGGGCCAAGACCCGCGCTCCCGGCTCGACGATACTGGATGCATGGGCACAACCCATCTGCTGGCTCACCCCTTCTACGCGCTCATTGTGCTGCTTGCGTGGGCTGTTGCTCTGGGCTGGTTCCTGCAGGGCATCGCCGCCCTGCGCGGCATGCCCCGGCTGCCTGACCTGACCGCACCCTCCGCGCAGCAACTTCCATCACTGCCTGCGTCTGATGGCCCAGATCTCACCGTCATTGTTCCCGCGTGCAACGAGGAGCAGAGTATCCAGGCCACGCTCCAATCACTCCTCGCCTCCACCGGCCTGCGACTGCAAATCCTGGCCGTGAATGACCGTTCCACGGACCAGACCGGCCCGCGCATCGCCGAGCTGGTCCAGAAAGCCGCGGCAAACCCCGGGCCGCACGCGCTCGAGCTCGTCACCATCGCCGAGTTGCCTCCGGGCTGGCTTGGCAAGCCTCATGCCATGGCCCTCGCCGCGCGCCGCGTCGCGGCGCCCTGGATCCTATTCACGGACGCCGACGTTCTTTTCGAGCCCGGCGCACTCGCGCTGGCCCTGCGTCAGGCTCTTGCGGCGCGGGCTGACCACCTCATCCTCATTCCCACGCTCATTCTGGAAACCATGCCGGAGCGCGCCATGCTCGGCGCGATGCAGGCCTTTGCCAGTTGGGGCATGCGCCTGTGGAAGGTCGCCGATCCCCGCGCAAAGGACTTTCTCGGCGTCGGCGGCTTCAACCTTGTCCGCCGTGCAGCCTATGAAAACCTAGGTGGCTTCGCAGCCTTTCCCCTTGAAGCGCTCGACGATCTTCGTCTTGGCTGGGCGCTGAAGCGCGCCGGGTTCCGCCCCTTTGTTGCGCTTGGGCCGGGGCTCACGCGCATCCGCTGGCTGCACAGCGCTCTTGCCATCATTCAGCTCGTGGAGAAGAACGGATTTGCCGTCAGCCGCTATCGCGTGAGCCTGCATCTGGGCATGTGCGCGGGTCTGCTGGCGCTGCTCTTCGCTCCCGTGGCCGCGCTGTTCGGCGGCATGGCCACGCTGCCCGCCGCGCTCGTCGCGTCTCTTGGCCTGTGGATGCTCTATCGAGCCCAGCGGCGCATGACCGGCGTCGCCGCCTGGCATGCCATATTCTTCGTCCCCATGTCCGCGGTCATGCTCTATGCGTTTCTGCGGTCAATGGCTCTGACTCTGGCGCGGGGCGGCATCCGCTGGCGCGGAACCTTTTATCCCCTTGCAAAATTGCGCGCCGCAGCTGGCCGCGCCTTCTGGTAACCGGGACAAAACGGTGTATGCGCCTCGCACGCGCCGGCAGGAACTGCCGCGCCTGCCGCCTGACTGTTCAATTACTAGAAATGCCGCTCAAAGAACCCGTTCAGCCCCTTGCCCTTTTTCGATCCCCAGGTTTCGTAGATGCCGAAGTAGGCGTAGTTCTCCGTTTGCCCGAAAATCGAGTGCCCATAGGAAAACAGAACTTGCAGCCCTGGGTTTTTAATGTAGTAGTAGCCGCCGGCATCAATCATGCTTGAGGCTTCAATCTGCGCCGTCCCATCGCCCTCATGCTGATGCGAGTACTCCTCAACTCCCAGCGTCCACTTCTTTCCAAAATCCCGCTGCAACAGCCATCCGCCAAACCAGAAATTGCGATAGCCCGTCTGCGGCACAATCTGGTAGCCACCGCCGCCGTAGCTGGTCCACGGTCCCCAGCTCTTCTGCGCCCACACCGGAATCTTGTACCAGACCTTGCCCACGCCCAGCCCGCGGTCGGCGTTGCCCGTCGGCACTTCCAGCATGGTGAAAGTGCCAATCTGCGGCCGGTGTTTGGTCTCCTGCACAAAGCGGTACTTCGCGCCAATCTCCATATCCGCCAGCCCAAAGGCGCTCGGTCCCTGGCCGTTCGGCGCATACACCGCGCTGTTGCTCGGCATCGCCTCGCCCCACGGAAGAATCACATGCAGTTGCAGATTCGGCGCGGCGCCCCAGTTGAACTCCAGCGCCGGGCCCGCCGTGTCGGTTTCCACCGGCGTTCCGTCCATGTTGCCAAACTGGTAGAACTCATAGTGCCGCAGCTCCACCGGCTCCGGGTCGTCGGTCTGGAACGGCGGCCCAGCCCACACCTTCGCCGCCGGCAGCAGCGCCGCACAAATCCCCAGCAGGCTGAAAAGGCGCAGGGCATGTGCCTTCATCTCCACTCCTTGCTTGCAAGGTTGCTTCTGCGGTTTCTGTTTACGCGCCCACCAGCTCCCGGCTCTTGGCCTGCTCGCCGTAGTGGCTTTGCACATAGTTGTCCAGTATTTGCTTGAACTCCGCAACAATCGTGTCCCCACGCAGCGTTGTGTAGAGCTTGCCATCCACATACACCGGCGCCTTTGGCTCCTCGAAAGTGCCCGGCAGGCTGATGCCGAGGTTGGCATGCTTTGATTCGCCCGGTCCGTTCACCACGCAGCCCATCACCGCCAGCTTCAGCCCTTCAACGCCCGGATACTTCTTTCGCCACTCCGGCATGGAGCTGCGCAGGTAGCTCTGAATCTGTTCGGCCAGCTCCTGGAAGTAGGTGCTCGTCGTCCGCCCGCAACCGGGGCAGCTCGTCACCTGCGGCATAAAACTGCGAATTCCCAGCGACTGCAGAATCTGCTGCGCCGCATGCACTTCTTCCGTACGGTCGCCGCCCGGCTTCGGCGTCAGGCTCACGCGGATCGTGTCGCCAATTCCCGCCAGCAGCAGCGGCGCCAGCGCGGCCGATGAGGCAATCAATCCCTTCGCGCCCATCCCTGCTTCCGTCAGGCCCAGGTGCAGCGGATAGTCGCAGCGCGCCGCCAGATCCGTATAAACGTCCAACAGGTCGCGCACGCCACTCACCTTGGCCGACAGAATAATCATGTCGTGGCCCAGGCCGTAGCGCTCGGCGGCCTTCGCACTCTCCAGCGCGCTCACCACCATCGCCTCCATCATCACATCGCGCGCCGCCAGCGGTTCGGCCAGCTTGCTGTTCTCGTCCATCATCCGCGTCAGCAGCGCCTGGTCCAGCGATCCCCAGTTCACGCCGATGCGCACCGGCTTCCGGTTCTCCACCGCGCACTCCACCATGGTGCGGAAGTTGTCATCGTCCCTGCGGCCAATCGACACGTTGCCGGGATTGATGCGGTACTTGGCCAGCGCCTTCGCCGTCGCCGGATACTTCTTCAGCAGCAGATGCCCGTTGTAGTGGAAATCGCCCACAATCGGCGCCGTGATGCCGCGCTTCTCCAGACCCTCCACAATGGCCGGAATCGCCGCCGCTGCTTCCTCGTTGTTCACCGTTACGCGAACAATCTCAGAACCCGCCAGTGCCAGGGCCTCTACCTGTTCAATGGTGCCCGCAATGTCCGCCGTGTCGGTGTTGGTCATCGACTGCACAACCACTGGGACTTCCCACCCTACGCGAACCTGCCCAATGCGGACCGTACCCGTCTTTCTGCGCTGAATCTCCGGCATATCGACCTCATTCCTAGTGTACCTGTTTCGCATCTCCGTACGGTATCCCGTTCCGGCTGCCCCGGCGCTGCTTCCGGCACTCCACTCGCCCCCGCAGCCGCCCGGCGCGTACAATAGAGGCCATGGTTCGCAGTAAATTGTCCCGTTTCGCCCTGTTTGCCGCTCTGGTCGGCCTCCTCGCCTCCACCGCCACCATGGCCCAGGATGGCCACCGCCGCGGGCGAAAGTTCAAGGCCCCGCCACCCACCTCCACGGTCACCGTCACGGTGGTCCGCAAGGACGACGGCAAGATCATCGAAAATGCCTCCGTCATCTGGCACCTGGTTGGCGACAAGGGCGGCATGGAGTTGCACACCAATGAGGAAGGGAAGTCGATGATCGACATCCTTCCCACCGGTTCCAAGGTCATCCTCCAGATACTCGCCCACGGCTACCAGACCTATGGGCAGGCCTACACCATCAGCAAGCCCACCATGGCCATCAAGGTCGAGCTTCGCCGTCCGGTGGGGCAGTACACCATTTACGGACACCGTGATGAAAACGTGCAGGGCAAGAGCCCCATCGCCGTCGGACACTCGAATGCCTCCAAAACCTCCGCTTCCGGCAAGGACGGCGGCAAGACCGGCGCGGATGCTGCAAACAAGCCCGCCGAGACTGCCAAAAAAGTCGCACCTAAAAAGGACAAGGACCAGGCAAAATCCGCACAAAAAAGCAGCTCCCCTGAGTCGGCCAGCAAGGACTCCGGCACCGCTCCCGCTCCGCAGAACTAGTCCACGGGCATTGGCACATGCAAACCCTCACACTTAGCGGCAAATCCGCCCTTGTCACCGGCGGCGCGCGCCGCATCGGCCGCCAGATCGCCTTCACCCTCGCCCGCGCCGGCGCAGACGTCGCGATTACCTTCAAGAATTCTGAAAGTGAAGCCGCGGAAACTGTTCGCTCAATCCAGGACCTGGGCCGCCGCGCCCTCGCCGTTGCCTGCGACGTCCGTGCCGAGGCGTCCGTCCGCCACGCTGTCGCCGCCGCCGTCGCCTTCCACGGTCACCTGGATATCGTTGTGAACAACGCCGCAGTCTTCCATGCTGCTCCCCTTGCATCCATGTCGGTCGAGCAGTGGGATTCGATTTTCGAGACGAATGCGCGCGGCCCCTTCCTCGTTTCACGGGTAGCGTTGCCCCACCTGCGCGAGCGCCGCGGCCGCATCATTCATCTTGGCTCGCTCGGCGGCCTGCGCGCCTGGGCTGACCACGCGCACTACTGCGCCTCCAAAGCCGCGCTGCACATGCTCACCCAGGCCATGGCCAAGGCCTTCGCTCCTGAGGTCGCGGTGAACTGCGTCGCTCCCGGCTGGATCCAGTTGGAGGATGATCCCGGCCCCGAAGCCGCGCACTTTGCCGCCAGAACGCCATTGGGCCGCAACGGATCAGCCAATGACGTTGCGGAAGCGGTCCTGTTCTTTGCCGCAGGTCCAGCGTTCATCACCGGACAGATTCTTGCCGTGGATGGCGGCCTCGGCCTCTGAGGTTCGTCACTCCGCGCTGGTAGTCAGCCCTTGAAGATGCGGCGCCAGAAGCCGGGCTTGTCCTCGTTGCCGCGCTCTTGCCTGGGCTTCCGCGCCTTCGTCCGGAAGTCGTAAACCAGCGGCGTCATCTCCCACAAACCCTCCGGCTCCGGCTGCTCGGCCAGCTTTTCACCCTTCACCGCCGCCGCCGGATTTGCCGTGAACAGCCGCTCCGCCGCCTCTGCTCCGGCGCGGTTGGCCACATAGTCGTAGCCTTTCTTCAGGTGCGGCGGACGCCACTCAGGATGGTGGGCGTCACTGGCCATAAAGTGAATCCAGTTGCGGTCCAGAAGCGCGTTCGAAAAGGCTTCAGCGATCTTTCCAAAGCGGCCATAAAGCGACGCGGACGTCACCTGCACCAGGCATCCATCCCGCATCCATCCGCCCAGCCGGTCGGGATTCTGCTGCAGCGTGGTGTTGCGCTCCGGATGCGTGATGATCAGCGTATATCCGGCGCGCTGCAGCCGGTGCATGGCCTCATCCAATTGCGGTGGAATCACCATGTCGGGAAATTCAATCAGCAAATAGCCCTTGCCGTTGATCGAGTAGCGCAGCGGATGCTCCAGCGCATCCAGAACATTGCCCGCGTTCATGTGGAAGTCACAGGCCAGGCTCAGCTCCGGCGCGCCGTTCAACTTCTCGCACAGCTCGGCCATCCGCTCGCGATTCACCGTTTCCTGGTAGGGGTAGCGCTCGCTTGCGTGCGGCGTGCACACCATGTGCGTCACGCCTTCTTCCGCCGCCATCCGCGCCATCTCCAGTGAGGTCTCCAGGTCCGGAGATCCGTCGTCCACCCCGTAAATCAGGTGCGTGTGAATATCAATCATTGCCTACCGCGCAGAAAGCGCCCCCAGCATGGAAGCAAAAATCTTCCAGCCGTCGGCCGAGCCCAGCAGCTTCTCGCTGGAGCGGTCAGGATGCGGCATCATGCCCAGTACATTTCGCTTCTCGCCCAAAATGCCCGCAATGTTTGCCAGTGACCCGTTCGGATTCGCCTCCGGCGTAATCCCGCCCGCGGGCGTTGCGTAGCGAAACGCAATCCTGTCCTCGGCCTCAAGCCTGCGCAACTCCTCCGGCGTGCAAAAGTAGTTGCCCTCCATGTGCCCGATGGGAATCTGAAGGACCTCACCCTTTTTCAGTTGATTCGTAAACGGACTGTCGGTCGTCTCGGTGCGCAGGTGAACCTGTTTGCAGATGTACTTCAGCCCCGCGTTGCGCATTAATGCGCCCGGCAGCAGCCCGCTCTCGGTTAGGATTTGGAATCCGTTGCAGATGCCCAGCACCAGCCCGCCGCCTTCCGCAAACCGCTTCACAGACTGCATCACCGGCGAAAACCGTGCAATCGCGCCCGTGCGCAGATAGTCTCCATAGGCAAAGCCTCCCGGAACCAGCACCGCGTCCACCCCGGCCAGATCCTCCTGGTCATGCCACAGAAAGGTCACTGGCTCGTGCGCAATCTCGGCAATCACGTTGTACGTGTCGTGGTCGCAATTCGACCCGGGAAAAACCAGCACCCCGAATTTCATGCCTTTAGGGTATCAGTTTGCCGCGCTCACCCGCTGCTGCGTACCTCTTCCAGCATCCTTGTGTGGGTCTCCCGCGCAAAACGGTGCTGATAATGTCGCGTTATCGGAAAACCCATCCGTGCAAGCGCATTGCGCGGGCATGAGACAGCTTCGAGGTCGTAGAAGACTTCGCTGCACCGGGGGTCAAACTCCAGAAGAAACCGCTCTTCGCCTTCTTCCACGTGCATCGTCGTGGTCGAATACACGAAGCCAAAGGCGTGTTCACTCGCAATCACTTCCACGATGCGGCTCAAGTTGAGTGTCCACATTCCAAGCGTGTGCGCTTCGACCGCCACAATCTGTCCAACCGTGATCTCTGCATCGCGATTCGCCACGCGCACCCAGCCAAGGTCAAACATGGCCCACCGTTCGAAGGCTCGGCGTGCTGCGGCAAAGCACGCTGGCCCATGGCCCAGCATCGTTCGTCGGCGGTCCCTTGCGAATCCAAAGGTCAGGCCATCAGTAGAGCTTGGTCCATTGCCATTCAGAATTCCCGGCGCGAATGCCGGCAGGGAATCAGCCGCCGCGAGGGCCCGTGCAATCGATGCGGATGACGGCCGTGCAAGCCGGAACACTCCTCAGTACTCCACGTTCACGCGCAGCCCCTGCCCGCCGTCTGGAACCAGCGCAAGAATTCTGTGCCTTGCCGGCGTAAACGTCGTCTTCACCGGCGTTGCGCCCATCCCGTCCTGCGCCGCCACGCTTGCGCTCTTCGCCGGCCTTGACGCGCCATAAATCTCCACTGACAGGTCCTTCCACCACGCGGCAAAGCTTCCCTCGTGGGGTTCAACCGTCACTTCAATTCCTCTTGCCGTCACCTTGCAGCTGAAGCGCATACGCAGGAAGTCGCCTTTGCGGAAGTTGTAGCTGACCCCGTCGTCCAGATACACGCTGCCTTGGCACGCCTCGCCCTTCTCAGTGGGCGGATACACCTGCAAAGTCAGCGGTCCGGCTGGTCGAATGTCCGTGCTCTCCACCAAAGGCTGCTGTGGCACAATCGCGCCCGCCCGCACAAACACCGGCAGCTCGATTCCGTTCTTCAACTTCAGCTCCGGCTGCGTCGCTGTCGAGTTGTCAATCTCCTTCTGCCCCGTGCTGCCCTCCACGCGTGCTCCGTTCCAGTAGTCATACCAGCCCACCGGCGGCAGCGTCACGGAGTAGTCGTCCACCTCGTCCGGGAAGGGGCTCTCGGCAATCAGCAGGTCCGGCCCCAGCATGAACGAACCCGAATCCGCCAGGTCCAGCGGCTCTCCATCCTTCTCGCCGTCTGGAAACTCCATGAACAGCGGCCGCATCATCGGCACCCCGGTCTCGCTCATCGTTTTCGCCGTGGTGTAGAGATAAGGCATCAGGTAATAGCGCTCGCCGATGTACTTCCGCCGAAGCGCCAAGTCCGCCGCCGTGCCGTTCTCCCATGGCTCCTGGGCATTTGTGCCAATCGCCGTATGGTCACGATCAATGGGCTGAAAGGCTGCCAGTTCCAGCCAGCGCGTCAGCAGTTCCCGCTGCGGCGAGCCTGCAAATCCGCCCACGTCCGCGCCTGCCATGGCGAAGCCGCTCAGCCCAAGATTTTCCAGTTGCGGAATCGTCTGCCGCATGTGGTTCCACGTGCTCGAATTGTCTCCGGTCCATGTTGCCGCGTAGCGCTGCCCGCCCGCGTAGCTCGCCCGCGTCATCACAAAGGGCCGCGTATTCGGCCGCAGTTGCAGCAGCCCTTCAAACGTCCCCCGGCTGTTCTGCATGCCGAAGATGTTGTGTACTTCCAGATGCGTGGTCACGCGCGTCTTGAAGCCCGTTCCCTCAATCCTGTGCTGCGCATCATCCGGCATCGTCTTGGAAGGAACGCCGAAAATTGCCGGCTCATTCATATCATTCCAAAAGCCGGCCGCGCCGTCGTCCACAAACTGCTTGTAGAGCGTGCCCCACCAATCCCGCGAAGACTTCTGCGTGAAATCCGGAAACACTGACTTGCCCGGCCACACCATGCCCACATAATTCGTGCCGTCGGGATTCTTTACAAAATGGTCGCCCGCAATGCCCTCGTCATACGGCTTGTAACCCTGGTTCGGCGCATCGGCAATGTGCAGGTCTGTGATCAGAACCGTTCGGAAGTGGTTGGCGCGCAGGTCCTTGATCATTTGCTCGAAAGTGGGAAAGCGCTTCCGGTCCACTGTGAACGGCCGGTATTTGTACTGGTAGTCAATATCCAGCCAAATCACGTCCGCCGGAATCCTGTCCTTGCGCAGCGTGTGCGCAATTCTCATCACGTCGCTCTCGGGGTAGTAGCTATAGCGCGACTGCTGATAGCCCAGAGCCCACAGCGGAGGCATCGGCGTTTTACCCACCAGCCACGCCCACTTCTCCACCGCCTGCTTCGGCTCTGGCCCATAGAGCACATAGAAATCCAGCGGCCCGGCCTCCGCGCCAAAGCTGTACCCATGCAGGTAAAGCTTGTTGAACTCGAAGCTCGTCCTCCATGTGTTGTCCAGAAAAATCCCTGCGGAAATCCCTTTGCGGAAGGTAAGGAAGTAGGGGATCGATTTGTAGATGGGGTCGGTCGACTCCTGCCAGCCGAAGGCGTCCGTGTTCCAATCTGTAAAGGCTTCGTGGCGCCGGTCCAGCGGTCCGGGCTTGTCGCCCAGGCCAAAGTAGTGCTCGTCCCAGGGCGACTTCATAAACACGCGAAACTCCGCTCCGTGATACTCAATCGGCCGCGCAGGATTCTGTGCCAGCAGCACATGGCCCTCGTTGTCCGTCACGGTCAGCGCAAGCGGGTCTTTCTCCACACTCACATGCAGCTTCGCCGTCCTGAAACCCACAGCCGTTGCGCTGTTCTCCGGCGTCACCGTCACGCTCGATGTTCGCGAAGCCGGCAGCGCCGCCCACGACGCGTCCTCCGGCAGCACGCCTTGCGGGCCCACACGCACGCGCACCACGCCCTCGCGCAACGCCGTAATCTGCACGATGGCCTTGCCCGATTGAATTTCGATTCCGTTGGGCAGCGCGCGCGATCCGGTCACACGGTCCAGCCGGACAAACGCGGCCTGTCCGGCGCTTGCATCCGTTGCACCTGCCTGGGTTGTTGCGGCTGCCATCAGAACTGCAAAAACTGCAAACACACACTGCACTTGCTTTCGCACTCAGCACCTCTTGGGAGCTAAAGTCTCTTTGTCGAAAGCATACTGCCTTGCGTGCGGAATAGGGAACCGCCCGCCGCCGTCAGCCCTGCCTCAGTTCCGCCGCAACCATCCGTGCGGGCTTAAGTAGATACAGTACGCCCTGTGCGATTCGGAAACAGTTGCCGCCAGCGCAGGAAACACTCGGCCGCAATCAACGTAACCGCCAGGCAGAGCCAGTTCACCATCACCACGGCATCCATGCCTCTGTGCGCCAGGGCCGGAATCGCCATCAGTACCCGGCCTTCAAGAAAAATCAGCAGAATGCCATAACTGCGCACCATCCACTCCCGATGCGCTGCAAAATCACGGCGTCGCACACACGCATATGCCGCCAGCGTAAACAGCAGCAAGGCACTGGCCTGAACCGCAGTAAAAACAATCAAAAACCACGGGCTCACAATAGAAGCCATCCACACGGCTACGGGAGCAAGAATCAGAGTCCCAAGGATGTATGCCTTTCCGCAATTGCGATGAATCCGGGGATACCGCCTCCGCAATCGCGTTGAAAACTGCGTCGCTCCCAGCAGCAGGGTCACTGCACCGGCAATGCCATGCGGAATCAGGTGCCAGCGGATCGGATTGAAGTGAGCCCATTCCTGCGCACGGGGATTGATGAGGAATTGTTCGTTGTGCCAAAGCACGAACAGGAACGCACATCCAAAAATTCCAAAGAATATCTCTTTACCGAGGTCCCCACGCCCAGGTTCCTTCTGCATGGAATGTGATTCTACTCACACCTCTATCGCGAGGCAATGAAAGGATGCTCCACGCCCAAAGCCGCTCTCTCGCACCCTCGCCGGGCTCTCCTACGATTGACGTAATGAGTGAAGGCTGTCCCCAATCTCTGCCACCCGCACTCGCGCCCGGCGCACAAATGCCTCATCCTCCTCCGTCTTCGGCTCCATCGTGCTCACGTTAATCTCCACATTGGCCAGCGCACCCTCTACAGCGGCCTTCGCCAGCGCGCCCGCGGTCGTCAGGTCCGATGCCATATTCGGATTTGTCATCGTCTTCAAGCCTTCCGCGATCCGCCCCACTTCATGCGCCCTCTCCGCCACACCCAGCGGAGTCTCCGCTGCTTGCCGCAATGCCGCATTCACGCCGTCGCCGCCGTCGTCTTTCTCCTTCGCGGCGCGATACGCCGCAATGACCACGTTGTACGATTCCGCATCCGCATCAATTGCCGCCTTCAGCTCCTCGCGCAGCGTCGCCAGCCGTGTAATCGCAGCATTCAGCGCTTCCACGTGCGCCGCGTAAGCCTTCTTCCCGCGCGACATTGTAGCCACCATCGTTGCCAGCGCCGCGGCCATCGCGCCGCTTGCCGCTGCCGCGCTGCCTCCGCCCGGAGTTGCCGTCGGCGCGGCCAGTTGCTCCACAAACGGCTCCACGCCCGCGCGCAATCCGCCCACGACCATCATTCCGCCCATCACGGACGCCAAGCGATTCTCCAGGATCAGTGACGAATCGAAATTCTCCACCTTTAAAAACCACTCCGCCGCCTGTTCCAGAGCCGCCTTCGGAACCAGCCCCACAATCTCGCTTGAAACCGGCACAGTTCCGTAACGCGCAGCCTCGCTCTTCACCAACTCAAAGACGCGATGCATCGGCGTCTGCTCAAAATCCGTCAGGTTCATGGAAACCTGCGCCATCCCCCGCACCAGGAACCCCGCTCCCTTCACAAACCGCAGCCCACCCGACGAGAACCGCACCGCCTTGGCAACCTTCTTCGCAACGTCCACATCGGTCGTGTTCAGGAATATGTTGTAGGCAATCAGAAATTTTCGTGCACCCACCGCCGTTGCGCCTGCCGTCGGATGCACCTTCGCCTCGCCAAAATCCGGCAGCCGCGCGGGGTTCGTCTCAATCTCCTGGCGAATGCCCTCGAACTGTCCCTTGCGCACCTGCTCCAGTCCTTGCCGCTCAGGCCGCGTTGCAGCCGCCTCGTACAGGTACACCGGAATGCCAAATCGCTTGGCAATCTCTGCGCCCACGCGCTGCGCAATTGCCACGCAGTCTTCCAGCGTCACACCGGAAATCGGAATAAACGGCACCACGTCCGCCGCGCCCATTCGCGGATGCGCGCCGGTGTGCTGCGTCAGGTCAATCAGTTCCGCCGCCTTGCCCACCCCGCGAATCGCCGCTTCTTCAATCGCCTTCCGCTCGCCCACCAGCGTAATCACGCAGCGGTTGTGGTCGGCATCCATCTCGCGATCCAGCAGATACACGCCGGGCAGTTTCATCGCCTCCACAATCGCATCCACCTTCGCCTTGTCGCGCCCCTCTGAGAAATTGGGCACGCACTCCACAAGCGTCTTCGTCATCGTGCAGTGAGCATACCCACACTCGCCTTCCCGCTGCAACACTCCAGCGTCCCCGTTGTGCGCCGCCGGTGACTCCGCAATGCGCCTGTGTCTTCGCCTTTGAATCCACGGCACAGCGCCGGTTTCACAGGCGATTACGCCTGAGCCGGATTTGCCTCAGGGCGTACCATGCTGGGGTACCATGCTGGGGTACCATGCTGGGTAGGACCGATCCGCTGCGCTTCTTCCATGCGCCGGCATTGCCGCAAGCCCGCGCCAGATCTCGAACCAGGAGTTCACCATGACGACCACCAGCGCCGCTCCCACCATTCGCGCCCCGCGCGGCAGCCAGCTTCGCTGCAAAGGCTGGCAGCAGGAGGCCGCTCTCCGCTGCCTGATGAACAATCTCGACCCCGAGGTAGCCGAGCGCCCCTCTGATCTCGTCGTCTACGGAGGCATTGGCAAGGCCGCGCGCAACTGGGATTGTTTCCACGCCATCGTCCGCGAGCTTGAGCGCCTTGGCGATGAAGAAACTCTCCTCATCCAGTCCGGCAAGCCGGTCGGCGTCTTTCCCACGCACGACCAGGCGCCGCGCGTGCTCATCGCCAACTCCAACCTCGTCGGCAAATGGGCCACATGGGAGCACTTCCACGAGCTTGACCGCAAGGGGCTCATCATGTACGGCCAGATGACCGCCGGCAGTTGGATCTACATCGGCACTCAAGGAATTCTCCAGGGCACCTTCCAAACCTTCGCCGCACTGGCTGAGCGTCACTTCGCAAAATCGGGCAACTCCGGCTCGCTCCAGGGCAAGCTCGTCCTTACCGGCGGAATGGGCGGCATGGGAGGCGCGCAGCCCCTGTCTGTCACGCTCAACGGCGGCGTCCTTCTCGCCATTGACGTCGACTGTTCCCGCATCCAGCGCCGCGTCGACACACGTTATTGTGACGTGCTCTCTGATGATCTTGATCAGGCCCTCGCCCTCTGCGAGTCCGCGCGCCTCGAAGGCCGCGCGCTTTCCGTTGGTCTCGTTGGCAACTGCGCCGAAGTTGTTCCGGAAATCGTTCGCCGCGGCGTACAGATTGATGTCGTTACTGACCAGACCAGCGCCCACGACCCGCTCAACGGCTATATTCCCCACGGATTTTCTCTGAGTGAAGCAACGGAGCTGCGCCAGCGTGACCCCGAGGAATACGTCCGCCGTTCCACGGCAAGCATGGTCGTCCACGTCAATGCCATGCTCGCCCTCCAGCGTGCCGGCGCAGTCGCATTCGACTACGGCAACAACATTCGCCGCTTCGCCTTCGACGCCGGTTGCTCGGATGCGTTTCTCATCCCCGGCTTCGTTCCTGAATACATCCGGCCGCTTTTCTGCACCGGTCAGGGGCCATTTCGCTGGGTTGCGCTCTCCGGTGATCCGCGCGACATTGACCGTACCGACCAGCTCGCGCTCGAGCTTTTCCCCCACAACGAAATCCTCACCCGCTGGCTTCATCTCGCGCGCGGCCGCTTTGCCTGGCAAGGCCTTCCATCGCGCATCTGCTGGCTCGGCTACGGCGAGCGGGACCAGATGGGCCTCGCCATCAACGAACTCGTGCGCAAGGGCGAGCTCTCCGCACCCATCGCCATGGGCCGCGACCACCTCGACACCGGTTCCGTCGCCAGCCCCTATCGCGAAACCGAGAAGATGCTCGATGGTTCTGATGCCGTGGCTGACTGGCCAATCCTCAACGCGCTGCTCAACACCGCTTCAGGAGCCACCTGGGTCAGCTTCCATCACGGCGGCGGCGTCGGCATGGGCTACTCGCTCCACGCCGGCCAGGTAACCGTCGCTGATGGTACGGAACTCGCTGCAAGGAAAATCGCACGCGTGCTCTGCGGCGATCCGGGCATCGGCGTTGCGCGCCACGCAGACGCCGGCTACGCCCTCGCGCAGCAGACCGCCCATGACAAGGGCATTCGCATCCCCATGGAGGGCGTCTGATTCATGCTCATCCTCACCATCCTTCTCTGCATCGTCGTCTTCGGAGGAATCGCCCTCGTCATCCTCGCTTCCAAACGCAAAAACAAACAGACGCACTGACTGCGCACCCGCCACGCGAAACCAATCATGACCACTGCCGTCGTCAACATCGGTCAGCTCGTCACCCTCGCCGGCCCCGCACGTCCGCGCATGGGCAGGGAATTGGGCGAGCTTGGCATCGTCCCGAACGCCGCCATGCTCATTCAGGACGGCCGCATCGTCGCGACCGGAGCGTACTCGGAAATCAAGCCCCGTATTCCGCCCGGGGCTGTGCAGATGGATGCCCAGGGCCGCTGCGTCACGCCCGGCTTTGTGGACGCGCACACCCACATGGTCTTCGCCGGCAATCGCGCCACTGAGTTCGAGCTGCGCATCGCCGGCGCAACCTATCAGCAAATCGCCGCTTCCGGCGGCGGCATCCTGCGCACCGTCGCGTTCACCCGCGCTGCCAGTGAAGAGGATCTCCTTGCTGCCGCGCGCCTGCATCGCAACTGGATGCTCCGCTCCGGCACAACGACCGCTGAAGCCAAATCCGGTTACGGCCTCGACCTCGACACCGAGCAGCGCATGCTGCGCGTCATCGCCCGCCTCCACGCCGAAGGCCCCATGCGCATTGTGCCTACGCTTCTGGCCGCACACGCACTGCCGCCCGAATTCGCCTCGCGCCGCGGGGAATTCATTCAATGGATTACGAAAGAGCTCATTCCAACGGTGGCCCGCGCAGGCCTCGCGCGCGATTGCGATGCGTTCTGTGACGATCATGCATTCACGGTCGAGGAGTGCCGAACCATTCTTCTCGCCGCGCGGGCTCTCGGCCTGCGCCTTCGCATACACGCCGATCAGTTCCGCCCGCACACCGGTGCAGCTCTCGCGGCGGAGCTTCGCGCCGTCACTGCAGATCACCTTGAAGCCATCGATGCCGGCGACCTCCCGCGTCTTGCTGCCGCCGGCGTTCAGCCCGTCATGCTTCCCGGCTCGGTTTTCGCCCTCGCGCGCACACAGTACCCGCCTGCCCGCAAGATGATTGATGCCGGTCTTGCCATCGTCCTGGCCACGGACTTCAATCCCGGCTCCTCGCCCATCGCATCCATGCCGTTTGTTGTGTCGCTCGCGTGTCTGCACATGGCCCTCTCGCCCGCTGAAGCCCTTGCCGCCGCCACCGTCAACGCCGCACACTCGCTCGGGCTTGGCGCGCAGGTCGGCTCACTCCAGCCCGGCATGCAAGCCGACTTTCTTGTGCATGAATTCACTGATTATCGTGAGATTGCCTACTTCATCGCCGCCGACGCGCGCCCGCGTGTCTTCATCGCCGGTCGCGAACGCACCTTCTAACCCATTTCATTCTGCGGCCCTTGCCCGCTTCCACGCTCGCCGCCTCTCCATCGCAACCACCAGCTCGCCCAGGCCCATCTGCACCGCCGCGACGCGCAAAAAACCTAAATCTTCTTCAGGTCCTTCAGCACCGCCATCGCCGCATTGCGCCCGTTCATGCCAATCACGCTGCCGCCCGGATGTGTGCATGCACCGCACAAATAGACGCCCCGCATCGGCGTCCGCGATGTCAACCGCTCGCTCCACATATAAGGCGGCAAACACTCGCCCTGAAAGATGTGCCCGCCCGTCAGTCCCACCTTCTCTTCAATGTCCGGCGGACCCAGCACCTGCGCGTCGATCACAGCGCTCTCCATGTTCGAGCAGAAGCGGGCAAGGGAAGCAATCGCCAGCCGCTTCACCTCCTCGCGCCGTTCATCCCACGTGCCCTTCGCAAACTGGTACGGCACATACTGCGCAAACACGCTCATCGTGTGCGTGCCCTTCGGCGCGGCCGTCTCGTCGTGTACGCTTTGGAAGTAGAGCTCGCACCACAGGTGCTCCGGCAGTTCGCCCCGCTTTGCCGCCGCAAATCCGGTCTTCCATTCCGCCTTCGTCAGCGGCGCATTGATCTGCCCGTAGTGGTGCGGCTCGTTCGTTCCCGGCCGCGCTCTGAAATTTGGCAGCTCGCGCAAATGCACATTCAGCTTTACCGTGCAGCCTTCCATCGGAACCCGCTCCACGCGCTTCTTCCATGCATCATCCGCCGCTTCACCCAGCATCCGCAGCGTCCGCCGCGGGTCCGCGTTGGCCACCACAATCGGCGCGCCAATCCGCTCTCCGCCTTCCAGCTCCACTCCTTCGCCCGGCACAATCCTTGCCACTGCCACTCCGGTCGCCACCGTTGTTCCGGCCTCGCGCGCCGCGTCGCAAAAGTAGAACGAGACCATGCCCATTCCGCCGCGCACATAGCCCCACATCCCCGGCATTCCGCCCAGCCGGCCTGACGCATGATGAAACCGTATGGACGCCGTGCCTTTGTCGAACGGGCTTGCATTCGTTCCAATCACGCCCTGGCCCAGGTACGCGCATTGCAGGCGCTCATCGCGCACGTAGCGCTCCACCAGCTCCGCCATGGACCACTCAAAGAGCAACCCGCGCGCCTCGTCGTCGGCGCCCAGCCGCTCCTCAATCTGCTCCCTCGTCGGCGCATCGCCCATCCACAGGTCGCCCTCGCCCTCCGGCCGCAGAGCATCCCGCAACCGGCGAACCACATCGCTCATCGCGCGAAAACCCTCCACGTCGCCAGGCGCCAGCCTGCGCACTTCCTCCTCGCAACGCGCGTCATCATCCCAGAGCTGAATGCTCTCGCCATCCAGAAACGGCACAAACAGCCCGTTCACCGCCGGCGTCCACGCATAGCCCCGCCGCGGCAGCTCCAGCTCCTCGATCACGCGCGGATGCAGCAGTCCGGCCAGGTATGCGCAGGGCGACATGCGCACGCCCGGAAACGGCTCCTCAATGGTGCATGCGCCGCCCACGCGATTCCGGCTCTCCAGCACCAGCACCTTCAGCCCCGCCTTCGCCAGATAGGCCGCGCAGGCAAGCCCGTTGTGCCCCGCTCCCACCACAATCGCGTCCCAGCGCTTTGCCACCAGCTCGCCCACTGGCATCGGCAGCCCAATTTCGCCCAGCACTTCCGCAGTCTTCGCTTGCATACGCATCTCCCCCGGCATTGCTCAGCGGCTCATCGCACGCTCAATCCGCCGTCCACGTCAACCACCAGCCAGTCGCCGTCAATTTGGATGGAATGTACCTTCAGCCGGTCCAGCGTCACCGCATAGCCGCTGGTTGCCGTGGAGCCCGCCAGCGCCTTGCGCAGCAGGTCCGCCGCGTTTACCTCCATGCTGCGCGGAATATCGCCGCGCAAAAACGGTGAAAGCAGAAAATTCAGCTCTCGCCGGTCGCTCACGCGAAGCACCTGCGCATCGCGGAACCCGATGGTCTCGCCCTCGCCGTAGGGCTGCAGCGCAACCTCCGCCGTGGGCGAAAGCGCAATGCCCAGGCACGCGCCGCCCACCGCCTTACCCAGCCGCGCATGCGTCTTCACCCTCACCACGATGCGATCCTTGTCGAACCGCAGAGTCGCCTCTTGGGCATACACGGCGCACGCCGACTTTGGGCCGCCCTTCAGGTAGTAGCGGCCATCCGGCCCGCTGAAGAGCTGCTGCCTCAGGGTTCTCTGCAGCGCCTCCCGGCTCACCCGCAATTCCACCGCGCGGCAGGGCAGCGCCACGGCCATCAGGGCAAAAAATCCCCACGCCATCAACAGCCGTTTTGTTGTCATAAGAGTATCCATGCCCCGGGGCTGTATTTTTTTCCACAGAAGAGGAATATTTCTCGGGGGCCGGGCAGCAAAGTTCAGACGAAACTTCCACGTAACTGAATTGGATACTAGCATATACCAGCATTTCCACACGTGCTTGCCGTCCTTCAAATTACCCCGCTCCAGGTGCCTGACCCTATTGATTTTTGAAGAAAATCTCCTTAAAATAGAAACTGTAGTTGCCTCGGAACTCTCAGCGGACCCCTCATCTGCTTCCGAGGTCGCAGTCGAAAGAAACCACCCTCTTTTAAGGACTACAAATCAATGGCAAAGCGTCGTGGAAATCCGAACTGGGGCAAGCCGGAGCCAATTGGCCCCGTTGTGCCCACCGTGACTTCTTTTGAACAGATCGTCAAGGAGTTCAAGCTTACCCCGGACCAGTACATCCGTTCCACCCGGCTCCGGGAATGGGCTCGCCGCAACAAGAATTCAAAGTACATCCCTGAAGCGCTTTTGGAGGCCTGGGGATTTGAAATTGAATCAACCTTGTAGCCATCGTAGTTCCCCCGTTTTGCAAAGGCGCCGCTTTCCGCGGCGCTTTTGCTGTTTGGGCCTCCTTCGGCGAAAATAAGAGCGTCGCCATGCCCGATTCCGCGCGTTCCTTTGATCCTCCCTTCATCGATGTTCCCGGCGCCCTTGAGGAAATCCGCGCCGGACGCATGCTCGTGGTCGTGGATGACGAGGACCGCGAGAATGAGGGCGACCTGACGCTGGCCGCCGAGCACGTCACGCCGGAGGCCATCAACTTCATGGCCCGCTACGGCCGCGGGCTCATCTGCCTCACGCTGACTGTCGAGCGCGCCGACCATCTGCGTCTCTTTCCCATGACGCAGCAAAACTCCTCGCGCTTCGGCACCGCGTTTACTGAGACCATTGAGGCCCGTGAAGGCGTCACCACCGGCATCTCCGCCGCCGACCGCGCCCACACCATCCGCACGGCCATTGCACCGCAAACCACCTGGAGCGACCTGGCCCGTCCCGGCCACATTTTTCCCCTGCGCGCGCGCCGCGGCGGCGTTCTCGTCCGCGCCGGTCAAACGGAGGCATCCGTCGATCTGGCCCGCATGGCCGGCCTGAACCCTTCCGGCGTAATTTGCGAAATCATGCGCGACGACGGCGCAATGGCCCGGATCCCCGACCTGATCCCGTTCTGCCGCGAGCACGGCCTCCGCATCCTCACCGTCGCCGAGCTCATCCGTTACCGCCTGCAAACGGAGCGCTATATCGTCCGCGCCGGCGAGACGCGCATCCAGACCCGCTATGGCGAATTCCGCATGATTGCCTACGAGAGCGAGGTGAACGGCGGCGAAAGCCATCTTGCGCTGGTGCGCGGTGACCTATGCCCCACCGGTCCGGCGGCCAACGATGGCTCCGCGGCTTCCGCTTCCGGCGAGCCGGCGCATCCTCTGGGCGTCCAGCCCGTTCTCGTCCGGGTGCATACGCGCTGCACCGCCGGCGATGTCTTTTCCGCCGACTGCCATTGCCGCGAGATTCTTGACCAGTCCATGCGGATGATTGCCGAAGAGGGCTGCGGCGCGATTCTCTACCTGCACAACACCTCGCGCGGCTTTGAGATTGAACACGAACCCGCGGCCGAGGCTGCCTTTGAGCCTTCCGGCGTTGCCGTCCCGGCGCAGCTTACGCAACCCGCCGCCCGGCTGCTTCTTCACCGCGAGCTGCGTGCGCGGGAGGGTTCGCAGGCACGCAGCGGACGTATTTTGCGCGCCATCGGCCTCGGCGGCCAGATTCTTTCCGACCTTGGCATTCAGCGCATCCGCCTGCTCTCCAACACGCCCATGCACATCCCCGCGCTGGAGGGTTTCGGCCTCGAAATCGTCGAGCAGGTCCCCATCCCCGTGGAAGAGTGCTCCCGCACGCTTTAGCGTTGCGCCTAAATCTCCTTCTCAGTCACATCTCCCAGCGGCACATCGGCCACGTCTCGGCTCCCGAAGCTCCTGAAGCCTTTCACATCCTTCAGGGCAAATGCCGGCGCGCCCTTCGGCACGCGCACGCGGAAAAAGTCCGCGCCGTCCACATCGCGCAGCCAGAAGGCGGGCCGCGTGTCCTTGCCCATGGCTTCCACCACAACATTGCTCACTTCCAGGTTGCGCACGTGGCGGGCAAAAACTCCCGTGGCCGGCAGCGGGCCGAACATCAGCGGGTCAGGGTAGCCGGCCGCTTTCTCCTCCGGCTCCAGAGCCGCCATGGCCGCATCCGCGCCGCCCACCTGTTGCAGGTAAACGTCGCTGATCTTCAGGTCTTCAATCGCGTGTCCCGGCACGCCGCTCACAATGGATGGCAGCATCGACGCGGCCGAGCTTGTGATGTTGCTCAGAATCACCCGCTGCATCACGCCCGGCGTCAGCGTCCTGGGCCCGCGCATGCGCACGCCCAGCCGCAGAAAGAACGGTGCGGTGCCAATGTCGCGCATCGTCAGGCCGGTCACCGTCACATCCTCAATGCGCGCTCCGTCCTCGCTCTCCAGAGCAAAGCCCTGGCATTCCTCGAAAATGCAGTTGGAGATTGCAATGTTCTTGAAGCCGCCATTCGACTCCGTACCCAGCTTGATCCGTCCCGTGCCCACATGCCCCGCACCGCGGTCCAGCTTCTGCCACGTCCCGTCCATCACTGACCCCACCACGTAAGCGCCGGTGACGTAGCAGTCGGCAATCGTCACGTTCTCCGTGGCGCGCGCATAGCCCAGGGCATAACTGCTCTTCGGGCAGATCCCGTCGTCATAAGGAGAATTCACCGTGCAGTTGGTCACGCGCACATTGCGGCAGCAGTCGATGTCCATGCCGTCGCGAATGGTGTCAATCAGCAGGCTGTCGATGGTCAGGTTGTCGACGCCCGTGGCCAGAATGCCGAACCACCCGCCCTCAAGAATCTTGAAGTCGCGCAGCAGCACGTTGTGGCAGTTCTTCAGGGCAATGGCCTTGTTGCCGACGCCGGGCTTGTAGCTGTTCGGCCGCGTCTTCTCCTGGTCCCATCCGCGCGAAAGCCCTTTGCCCCAGATCATGCCCGGCCCGGTGATGGACACGTCATGGAGCCCTTCGCCCCAGAGCAGCGAATTGTGCCAGTGGTTGTGGCCGTAGTCCTGGTAGGGCTCCCACGCGCCCTGTGGCTCGGCATGGTCATAGCCACCGGCGGCCATTCCGTCGTAAGGCGTACTTGCGCCCACGATTGTCGCGCCCTGGTCGAGATAGAGACCGACCCTGCTCCTGAGGTGGATGGAATAGCTCAGATAATTGCCCGAGGGGAAGACGACCGTTCCGCCGCCGGCCTTCGCCGCGGCCTCAATGGCGGCGTTGATGGCACGGGTGTCCGGCGTCACGCCGTCGCCCTTGGCGTCAAAGGCGCGTACATCAAAGACCCAGCGCTTTGGCCCATCCCCAGCGCCGTGGCGTGCGTTCATTGTCTCCATCGCCTGCGCACCGGCCGGCGTCACCACGGCCGCCATGCCCGCCCCTGCCATCTTCAGCCACTCTCTGCGTTGCATTTCAGCACCTCGCCGGTTTCGCACTGCGCGCAAAGCATTCCGCGCGGCGTTCCAGATTGTAAACATTCCTATGCCCCGGTTGTCCCTCCGGCAGAGACGATTCGGCAGCCGCCAAGCCGTTGACTTTTCCCTCAAGCCACGCTCTAATCGACCCCAGGGGATGGAGTTTCCCTTTAACCGCTGTCCCACCCATATGCGCGGACGGCTGATGACTCCTGGCAGGCGGTTCTGCCGTGGAGTCACGCCCGGCGCGATCCCTGCACATCCCGGCCGGTCATGGTCCCGGGCCCGTCGCCCGCGTCCAGGCCCTGCCTTGCATCTGGAGGACTGGCTTGCAGAAGACTCTGCTCATCGCTCTCGGGGGCGCGCTTGGCGCGCTGGCCCGCTACTGGGTTGGCGCTTCCATCGGCAGCCGCATGGGCACGCGATTCCCTTACGGCACGTTCATCATCAACATGACTGCCTGCATCCTCATCGGCTTTTCGCTCACCTACCTGGGCCGCCGCGTGGAGCTGAGCCCGGCATGGCGCTATCTCATTCCGGTGGGATTTATCGGCGCTTACTCCACCTTTTCCACATACGAGTGGGAGACGTTTTCGAGCCTGCGTTCCGGAGCCTTTGCGCTGGCCGCGCTCTACGCCGTGGGCAGCCTGCTGCTCGGGCTTGTGGCCATCTGGCTCGGCATTGCCCTGGCGGAGGTGATGCCGTGAGCGCGACGCGCGAAACCAAGGGCCGGCCGCCTCGACGCGGGACGGCGATTGCCGTAGAATCCGGGATTAAACCTGAGGGCGGTGCGATGCTCAATCCCGGAAAAGCCGTGAAGGTGACCATCTACCTGAGCGAAGGCGCCACGCACCACGGCGTTCCGGTGTACACCAGCATTCTTGACTTCCTTTTTTATCGCGGAGTGGCCGGCGCCACGGTGCTCAAGGGCGTTGCCGGCTTCGGTGCGGACCATCACATGCACGCCGCCCACCTGCTGGAGGTCTCTGACCATCTGCCGCTGAAGATTGAGTTCATTGAGAGCCGCGAGAATGTGGATGCGCTGCTGGGCAAGCTGCAGGAACTCTGCGGCACCGGCCTCATCGAATTGCAGGATGTGATGGTGGCCAAGCCCGCCCAGGTTTCCCGCCCGCAGCCCACGCCGGCAGCCGAGCACCTCAAGATTGAGGGCAAGGCGCAGATGATGCGCATTTACCTCAGCGAGGAGGCGCGCTGGCAGGACAAGCCGCTTTACACGGCGCTGGTGGAGGCCATGCGCGCCAACGACATTGCCGGCGTCACGGTCTATCGCGGCATTCTGGGATACGGAGCCAATCACCGCGCAGAAAAGGAGAAGGGCTTTTTCTCCTCGAATCATGGATCCGTGATGCTTTCCGCAATCGACACCGCCGAGAAGCTGCATGCCCTGCTTCCCCTGCTCGACAAGATGATTGCCGAGGGTCTGGTGGTGTTTGCCGATGTGGACATCATCAAGTACGCACATCAGGCGGCAGGCGCGCCCGCGCCGGCGGCAAAGCCATGAAGGAGACCTTTTGCGCGCGCATGGTGCGCATCCACTTTGGCGAGGAAGACCGCTGGCAGGGCAAACCGCTCTATGAGGCCATTGTGGAGAAGTGCAGGGAACTGGAAATACCTGAAGTGATTGTCTTCCGCGGCATTGAGGGATATGGTTCCGGAAGCCGGATTCGGCGCAAAGGACACTGGACTTTCTCAAAGGACGCGCCTATTCAAGTGAGTATGATTGGCACTGAGGAGCAGATTGCCGGGCTCTTGCCGTTTCTTGACCGTGCCGTAGAAGAGGGTTTGGTTGCCACCTCCGCAGTGGAAGTGGTGCGCTACCGGCGCATGGAGAATTCCGCGGACGGGGCAAAGTAAACGGATTCCCTGTCGTACTTTTTTTCTCTGGATCGAACCGGATCGAACTTGGCCGAACTTGGCCGAAGTGGGCCGTTGATTACGCAATTCGTTGCAGTGCTCGTGCAGGTTGGATGAGCGAAAGGGCCGCTCCGGCCGGATGCTGATGGAATGGGCCCGGAGCAGAACGAGTGACAACGATGGCTTTTGGCGGGGATGATGAACGTACGGTCAGAAATCTTCTGACCGCCTATGACACCGAGATGAATGCGCACGCCCGCTACAAGGTCTATGCGGCCAAGGCGGACGAGGAGTCGTTCCTCGGCGTTGGCAGCCTTTTCCGCGCGGCGGCACGGGCGGAGCAGATCCATGCCAGCAACCAGGCCCGCGCCTTGCGGCAGAGCGGCGGCGAGGCGCGCGCGAATGTGGTTCCGGCAGAGGTGGCCAGCACGCTCGAAAATTTGCAGGAGGCTCTCAAGGGCGAAAAGCAGGAGATCGAGGTCCTCTATCCCAAATTTGCCGAGGATGCGCTGGCGGGCATCAATGCGCTGGCCACCCGCGCCTTTACGCTGGCCATGGAGGCCGAAAAGACCCACGTCGAGCTCTACACCGGAGCCATTGCGCAGATAGAGTCCGGCGACGCGGGCTCATGGGTCCATGTTGCGCGCGATTTCCACGTGTGCCCGATGTGCGCCTTCACCACGGATCAAAAAGTGGAGAGCAACTGCCCCGTCTGCGGCTATCCTTCCGAGCGGTTTGAGACCGTCGCCTAGCGCATTGCGATGGCCGCAATGGGTTGGAGAGGATATGCGGCAGAGTAGCCTGAGCGCCGGCGAAGCTTTTGAACCGCAGAGCGCCAAGCAGCGCTACAAGAGCAGGATGCGCGCGAAACTTCATAGAGAACTTCACAGTTTGAAAGCCTGAGAAGGGCGCAGCGAACGCGTCGTGAGCCACGCCGCGCGGAAATGCAAACGGCAGCAGAGCCGGGCGGCATCCATCAGCCTGCGCCGCGGGCGGCTGCTTTTGTGCTTTGCGCAGCGGCCGGAGCAACCTTTTGCGGCGCTTTGGGTCAAACCTTGATAGGGAGTCCGGTTCCGGTGCGCAGCCGGCAGGCTGTGGGCACGGCATCTCTTCGAGGTAAAAAGCGTTTCTTTTTTTGAAGTGCCATCGAGCATGCCGGCTGCTTCGGTTGTGAAGTTGTCCGGCATCCTTCAGATGAGGAGAACGACAATCCGACCCTGGGAGAACCAATGCCTTCTCTGCGTCCTACACGCAAAACTGCATTCGCTCTCGTGGCGCTGGCCGTCTTGTCCTTCTTGTGTCCGCACAGCGGTGCGCAGGCGGCGTTGTTGATGGAGCAGCCGTATGGTTTTTTCGGCGCCCTCAACCCCACCGGTCATACGGCCATTTATTTTGAGCGAGTGTGCGCGGAAACTCCGGTCAAGCTGCGTCGCTGCCGGCCCGGCGAGCTGGGCGCGGTCATTTCGCGCTATCAGGGCATGGGCGGCTACGACTGGGTGGCCATTCCGCTGATTCCTTATCTCTATTCGGTTGAGAATGCCTCGGAGGTTCCCAGCCATGCGACCCACGCACAGGTGAAGCGGCTGCGCGACCGCTACCATGAAGAGCATTTGCTCAGCCTGGGCGAAAAGATATCACGCGGAAATTTCTTTCATGGCGGATGGAGCGAGCTGGTAGGCGTCTCCTATCAGCGGCGGATTTATGCCTACCGGTTTCAGACCACGCAGGCGCAGGACGATACCTTCATTGCGCGGATGAATGCCGAGCCGAACGACTCGCACTTTCAACTGCTGTTCAACAACTGCTCAGACTTTGCGCGCAGCGTGCTGGACGAATATTTTCCACGCACCTTTGGCCGCAGCATTTTTCCTGACGCGGGCATGACCACGCCAAAGCAGATTACCTACAAGCTGGTGCGCTACGCGAAGAAGCATCCTGAGACCAATCTGCGGGTGTATGAGATTCCGCAGATTCCGGGCAGCCGCCGCATGAGCCGCGGCAACAAGGATATTTCGGAGTCGCTGGTCACCACGGCCTATGCAATTCCAATTGTGATTGTGAATCCTTATCTGGCCGGCGGGCTGTTTGTGGACTACCTGGTGCGCGGACGGCACCATTTGATTCCCAGGCATCCGCAGATGCTGGGACCGCAGGATATGGCGGCATTGACAGCGCCCGCGCCGGCATTTGAGAATCCGGTTGACGCGGATGCGCAGACCCTGCCCGTTGTTGTGGACGATTCCGCCGAGCCCGGCCTGGATTTTCCGGCCAACCCCGCGCTGAACATCACGACAGATCCAGGTCTGACAGAAATGACGGATTTACATGAGCAATAAGCCACAGAACCTGAAGAATCACATTCGTTTTGACCCTCTTTTTCACATTGTGCTTGTTTTAACGCTGCTCGCCAACCTTGTCTACGCCATTACGCACGTGGTGCGGCATCCGGGAATCGGCTCCGGATGGTTTGTGGTGCTGTCCGTGGTGGCGTTTGTGGCCCTGCTGCGGATGCGGCAGTATCCGTTGAAGGTGCAGGACCGCGTGATACGGCTGGAGGAACGGCTGCGGCTGCAGGCTCTGGCGCCGGCGGAGTGGCATGCGCAGATTTACCGGCTCAGCGAGTCGCAACTCATCGCGCTGCGCTTTGCCGGCGATGATGAAGTGGTGGAGCTGGCCAAGCAGGCGTTGGAACAGAACCTGACGCGCAAGCAGATCAAGCAGCGCGTGAAGAGCTGGCGCGCAGACTACTGGCGGGTGTGAGCCGCGCGACGCGGCCCGTCCATTCTTTGTGGGATTGCATTCGCCGCCCGGTTCGAGATGCTGATTTCAGGGAAAACTCTTCCGCGGAATGCCGCAGTGACTCGTATCAAGCGCGGCATGGCGTTGCATCGATGGAAAGCGGACCCGGCTAGGGATGGAGCGGCGGCAACGCCGGGCGCGGATGACTTGCCGTGCTGCCGTCGGTCAGGCGCAGTGCCCACTTGATGGCTTCAAAGTACATCTTGCGGATGTCGGGGTCCTGCCAGGACTCCGGCGTGTGGCCCAGCGTGGAATAGAAGACGCGGCCCTTGCCGTACATCTTGCACCAGGCCACGGCAAAGTCGTGATCGCTGCGGTGAATGCGCGGATTGCTGGCGTAGTTGAGGCGGCGCGGATCAAGGCTCAGCAAGACGTTGACCTTGCTGCGCGACCAGTCCTTGGGCTGGTAGATCTCGTCGAACTTGACGAACTCTTTGAGGAAGTGGCGGACGGCGGGGAAGTCAGGCTGCTCATTCACGATGGGCGCCATGAAGGTCATCCACGGGTGTTGATCGAACCAGCCGCCGATCATTTCGCCGTATTCCGGCCAGGTGTAATTGGTGTCGAGCGCGGCGTGGATGCCGACAAAGCCCTTGCCGTCGTCGTGGATGAACGACATCATGTCGCGCTTCTGGCCGGCGTCCATGTCCAGCTCGCCGGTGGTGCTGGCAAAGACGATGACGTCAAAGTAATTCAGATTTTTTGCATTGCGGCCCAGGTCTTTTTTGGTCAGCAGCTCGGTGTCGGTGCGCATGGTGGTATCCCACAGTCCGCTCTGTTGGCCCATGTTGTAGATGGCGGCCATGGCGTCCGATACCGAGTCGTGCTCCCAGCCTTTGGTTTCGCCGATAACAAGGACGTGCTTGATGTGGACTTGCTCAGCGTGCGGCGGCAGCGGGTTCATGGCCGTTGTGCCGGACGGCGATTGCGCGAAGAGCAGGCCGCAGCTGGCGGCGAGAACGAGCGAGCAGAGGTTGCGAGCGTGGCGCACGAGAGAGCTCCTTTGAATCAGGCAAATGCGAAAGCGAGGGTCGATGCGGGCTTGCGGCGCGAGCGCGCAGCGGTGCGACGCCCGGCAAGCAGTGTATAGCAGTTTCGGAATGCGCGTCGACTTTTTGAGAGCGCTGAAAGGCGGCGTCTTCCTGATGGCCGCGTCCACCCAGAGGTTGCGGCTCCGCGGATGCACAGGCTGTTTATCTTTCGGTTACCGGGCTGTGGTAGCTTAAATTTTGGGAGTTTGAGAACGAGCTATGGGCGCTATTACACAGTTTATTGATCACCACTATCGCCACTTTAACGCGGCGGCGCTGGTGGACGCGGCCAAGGCCTACAACAAGCTGCTGGCCGACGGCGGAAAGATGTTTGTGACCATCGGCGGCGCAATGAGCACGGCCGAGCTTGGCTTGTCGCTGGCGGAGATGATCCGGCAGGACAAGATTCACGCGATTACCTGCACGGGCGCAAACCTGGAAGAGGATGTCTTCAACCTGGTGGCGCACGATTTTTATGAGCGCGTGCCGCACTATCGCGACCTGACGCCGGCCGACGAGGCCGAGCTGTTGAGCCGGCACATGAATCGCGTGACCGACACGTGCATTCCCGAGATGGAGGCGATGCGGCGCATTGAGAACGAGGTGCTGCTGGAGTGGGAACGCGCGGACAAGGCCGGCGAGCGCTATTTCCCCCACGAGTTCATGTACAAGATTCTGCTATCCGGCGTGCTGAAGAAGAGCTACCAGATTGACCCGAAGAACAGTTGGCTGCTGGCGGCGGCGGAAAAAAATCTGCCCATGTTTGTGCCGGGCTGGGAGGACTCAACGCTGGGCAATATGTATGCCGGGCACTGCATCGGCGGCGACGTCAAGAATGTCCACACGGTGCGCACGGGCATTGAGTACATGATGCGGCTTGCGGAGTGGTACACGCAGACGACCGCGAGCGCGCCGCTGGGATTCTTCCAGATTGCGGGAGGCATTGCGGGCGACTTTCCCATTTGCGTGGTGCCCATGCTCCACCAGGATTTGCAGCGCGGCAATGTGCCGCTGTGGGCGTACTTCTGCCAGATTTCCGACTCGACGACCAGCTACGGGTCCTACTCGGGCGCGGTGCCGAACGAGAAGATTACCTGGGGCAAGCTGGGCGAGACGACGCCGAAGTTCATCATCGAGAGCGACGCGTCAATTGTTGCGCCGCTGGTGTTTGCCTACGTGCTCGGTTGGTAGGACAGCTAGCAGCAGACAGCGAACCGCCGACAGTGAACCGCAGACAACGAACAGCAGACAGCCGACTGTGAACACCGGAGAGGCGAAGATGCGGCGAAGTGGGCCGCGAAATATTCGGCAAAGAAATTGTGGAAAAGTGCAAATAAAAAAGGGAGGGGGGGGAGGGGGGGTAGCTTCACCCCACGGACGAAGACCTGTCCCCACCCCAGCAAGCAAAGTTCGCTTGCCGGGGGCCCCGGCTGTCCGCGGGGACCCCGTGGCTCCGCTTGGCGGAGACCGCTTTCAGCCTTCAGCCGACAGCTTTCCGCGGATTGGTGGTAGATTGGCGGCATGGGCTTTTCTCCGACATCTCCATTGTGCGATAAAGCGGGGAAATGATCGGCAAAATGGGTGGTGGAAGTGGCCGCGTGGAATGAAGCAGTTGCAGGAAATGTGCGTGGAAACGGGTTGACGAGAAGGACGAGGGGCGGCGCGCAGGGGTTGCAGTGCGGATTAGAGCCGCGTGAGGGCGGTTTCCCAAATGCAGCCGCCGATAAAGGGGCCTTCCCCGTCGGGGTCGTATTGCGGCGTGTCAAACCAAACCCAGTAGACGCGATTGGTGCCGAGCGGGCTCTCTTCCATCCAGGTAAGGTTGTCGTCCCACGGGCCGCTTTTGGCAATCACCTCCGGCGGCGGCGGCGCAATGGCGCCTGCGGCTCCTTTGGCCCAGAGAAAAACCTCGGCGACGCGGACGCGATCTCCGGCGGAAAATTTTGTGGCCAACGGGTCCCCTCGGCGTTCGCTGCGGCGAATGGATGAGTGCAGTGTATCGCGCGCGCGGGCGGGAGCAAGCAGGGATTCGATGGGATGCTGTGGGTGTTGGTGCGGGTGGCCGGCCCAGGCCTGAGAAGAGAGGCCCGGCACACACGCAGTCTGCACTGGCCGCGGGCGTCAGCTTCAGCGCGCGGAGTTAAGAGAGGCAGATCATCCAGGAATATTCCGAGTAATCAGGAGCGCTTTGCGGCACCGGCTCTGTCTCGGGCTCTGGCTGCGACACGGCCTGGAACGTCGGCTCGGGCTCCGGCTCAGTCTTGGGCGTCTTCAGCATCAGCGTCACTGAGTCGCTGTTGAACCACTGCGCAGTCGTGGGGTCGTCGCCAATCTGGACAAAGTATTTTGGCTCAAGGTTGCGCGCGCGGGCTGCAACAACGGTCCAAAGGCCCGCCTTGCATGACACTTTCACCAGATCGCCGGTCTCAATGGTTTCTCGCATGGTCAGCTCCATCAATGTGGGTTCGAGCGGCGAGGGCTGCGGCAAGGCCCCGTTGTCTTCTGAAAAGTCCCTGTTGCTGGCGCCGCGGGGGGACCCGAAACTGAAATTAGGATGACGAATTTTACCGGTGCGCTCAATACAACAAAATGGTGCCCCGCTGCATAACACAAAGGTACTGAGGCGCGGGGATGGGGTATGCGGCTATCAGAGGGATTTGTGGATGAGATAGCCCACAATCATCAGCAGCAGGCCGGAGATAAATCCGATGACCATCGCCAGGAAAAAGTTGATGTGCGCCGCGGCGGCCAGCAATCTGTCGCCGAAGAGGAAGACGAGTGCTCCGACGACAAGGAGCGCGCGTGCGAGGACGCGCATGACGCCGCTTGAGGTTCCGGGCGAGATTCCGGGCGAGGCTGGCTTGGGGTCTGCCATTCCGGCAGTGTATCGCGCGGGGAGAGAATTGGGGGCAGGGAATCAGGAGCAGGTGTGGCAGGGTCGGGGTGCCTCGCTTCCCCGGTCTCAGAGGCGGGACTGGGGGTACCCCGCGAGTGGATTGAGGGGGATACGGGCGGTTCGATTCGGGGAGCGATTGACAGGGGGTGGGGTGAGGAAGGGGATTCTCATCTTTCGAAAGCGGTAGGTGGGGTCCCCGCCCCTATTCATTCATGTGCTGTAATGAAGTCAGATTTGTAGCGGAAGATCGAAAGGAGCAGAATGTTTCCCTGTGCGCTCCCAAAGCCACACTACAGCAAGCTTCAATCCTTGGCTCAGAATGAAAAGTTGCCAGTGGTTGACAAACCTCGCTTGGCATCGGCGCTTGAACGATATGCTGCGTGGAACCAGTTTATGGATGGAATTGATGCCGAGGGCGATGCGCTTCTCGCGGCACTCATTCAATCCCTGAATCAGTACAAGCGATTCATAGAGGTCGACCTAATCTTTGATTCACCCGCAGATTTCCTCTATCGCCAAAAGGGTCAGCACAAGGTTGATAATTCGGTTCTCGAAGAGTTTCTTCCACGACTTGCCGACACTCGACTTGTTCCCGGCCTCTCTCGGATCAGCAGTTGCACAGTCGGACCACAAGGGGCTTTCGCTGCCTTTGTGTTTTCGGGGAATGTTCATTCACTCTTGTCTGATGGTGGACTATTCATCAAGCAGAAGGACCAGGATTACGCCTTGTCTAAGCGGGTGTATCTCAAAGCGTCGACTGACCCAGGTTTTGAGGGCGTGGACACGCTCCACGCAGAGCTCAATGTTGCATACTTGGCTGCTGAGTGCAAGACGAACCTTGATAAGACGATGTTCAACGAGGCACTTGAAACTGCCCGGTCGCTGAAGCAGGCTGTATCGTGCTCGCGCTACTTGCTGCTTTGCGAATGGCTCGATATGGGACCAATTGACACTGCGTCGACGGATATTGAAGAAGTGATTATCCTTCGCAAAGCGAAAAGAATGGGCGCATCTTTTCGAGCCGGATTGGCGACAGCATCCGGCAGGGCACTCGCCAGGACGGAGTTTGTTAACTATTATGATGCGAATCCGTTTTCCGTTGAGTGCTTCCGGCGCGTCGTAGAACACATCAATGGTGTCTTCCCAGAGGCTTTGGAATTGGATGAGGCAACGATTCTTCAACGTGGGTATTTTTGAGAATGGCAACGACTCTTCAAAGCTCGTTCGATCAACTCGCAATTGATAGGTCTGAAATCCCTCAACGCTTCCTGGATTTGGATGAGAGGGTTCGGACGAACCCGTTTCCTTGGCGCGGCCAATTCTCACCAGGACTGATCGATGTCTTTCTCTCCACTTATGGCTCGCGTGGAATGGTCGTTTTCGACCCGTTTGCCGGTGTTGGCACGACGCTGTTCGAGGCTGGGAGGAAGCAGCTTGCCTGCCTTGGAACTGAAGTGAACCCAGCTGCAGTTGCAATGGCTGAAACTATTGGGGCCGTTGCGCTGGATGTTCAACGGCGGCGGACCTTGATTCGGAAATGTCGGATGTTGTTGGAACGTATTTTGCCCCCCTCGCATGGTCCCCTCTTTGGCAGTCAGGACACAGAAACAGACATTCCGAGACGCATAGCTCAATTGACTCGGCAGCTTCCTGACGGCGGCTTAGAGCGAAATGTTCTTACTAACGTGTTGATTAGAATCTGCGAGATTGAGAACCCAACATCTGACGATGCAATACGCGCGCTTCACCAACACTCTGAAATTGTCGAAAGTCTGCCTGTCTCTTCTGAGCTGTACGCCATCGCTAATGCAGATGCGAGACAATTGCCACTTAAGGATTGCTACGTAGATCTCGCATTGACTTCTCCGCCTTATATCAATGTCTTCAACTACCACCAAAATAATAGAAGAGCAATGGAATTGCTGGGCTGGAACCTGTTGCATGTTGCCAAATCAGAGTTCGGCTCAAATCGTAAGCATCGTGGAAATCGCTTTCTAACGGTTATCCAATACTGCTTGGATATGGAGGCGATGCTAAGAGAGCTTCGTCGAGTAATGAAGCGAGATGGGCGTGCGATTTTCGTTGTAGGTCGTGAATCGAACGTCCTGGGTGTGGCCTTTCAGAATGGTGCATTGGTTGGAGCATTGGCTGAAAATTGCGGCTTCGAAATTGTTCTTCGCCAGGAACGCAAGTTCAAGAACAGATTTGGCACATTGATTTATGAGGATCTCATTCACCTTAAACCGATAGAGTGTCCAATATGCCACTTTTCAATAGCGCGTCAACTAGCTGTGAATGCTTTGGCGTCCCGCGTTTCGTCAGCCATCAGATCGGAGGTCCGAGACAGTCTAAAGGCTGCAATAATTGGTGCTTCTCATGTTCGTCAGTCACCAATTTACGCCCGCGAGGTATCTTAGAGATTTTCTCCCGCAAGCGCTTGCTCTTTCAGCTGTGCTTGCCCTTCCACTCTGCGTAGGGTCCCTGGAAGTCTTCGATGCCGTCGGGGGTGAAGTGCCAGAGGCGCGTGGCCACTTCGTCGATGAGGTCGTGGTCGTGCGTGACCAGCAGCACGGTGCCCTCGTAGCGCTGCAGCGCGATGTTGAGCGCGTTGATGGACTCGAGGTCGAGGTGGTTGGTGGGCTCGTCAAAGATGAGGATGTTGGGCTTGGTGAGGATGAGGCGGCAGAAGGCGAGGCGGGCCTGTTCGCCGCCGGAGAGCGCCTTGGTGGGCTTGGAGCCTTCTTCTCCGCTGAAGAGCATTTGGCCCAGGATGCCGCGAATGTCCTCAGTGTGCGCGTCGGGCTTGAAGCGATGGAGCCAGTCGGCGACGGTGAGGCCGTGCTGGATGGTGGAGCCGATGTCCTGCGGGAAGTAGCCGATGTGCGCCTCGTGGCCCCAGAAGACGGTACCGTTGTCCAGCCCCGGCGACGAAGAGCTGTCGCCGGGCGCCGCTGCGCTTTTCACAAATTCGGGGTCGGCCAGGCCGGGGTAGCCGGCCAGCAGCGACTTGAGCAGCGTGGTTTTGCCGGCTCCGTTGCGGCCCATGAGGCAGATTTTTTCGCCGCGCAGAACGTTGGCGGAGAACCCGGAGAGGACGGTGTTATTCCCGTATGCTTTCGTGAGATGTTTGCACTCAAGCACGTGCTTGCCACTGGGGCGGACTTGGTCAAACTTGATGAAGGGGCGCTGGATGTTGGAGCGGGCGAGCTCGTTGGTTTGCAGGCGCTCCACTTCTTTGCGGCGGCTGGTGACCTGCGAGGAGCGAGTGCCGGCGGCGAAGCGGGCGATGAACTCATTGAGCTGCGAGATTTTCTTTTCGCGCTGCGCGTTCTGAGATTCGAGCGTGGAACGGATTTGGGTTTTGGCCATCACCATCTCGTCGTAGCCGCCGGTGTAAGTGATGATGGTTTGGTAATCGATGTCGGCGGTGTGGGTGGTGACGGAGTTGAGGAAGTGGCGGTCATGCGAGATGACGATGAGGGTGCCGTCGTAATTGAGCAGGAAGTCCTGCAGCCAGTGGATGGAGTCGAGGTCAAGATAGTTGGTGGGCTCGTCGAGCAGCAGCGCGGCGGGCTTGCCAAAGAGCGCCTGGGCCAGCAGCACGCGGACCTTCTGGCCGCCCTGCAGCTCTGACATTTTTCTCTGGTGCACGTCTTCGCGAATGTCGAGGCCGTCGAGAAGGATGGCGGCATCGGCTTCGGCGGTGTAGCCGTCCTCGTCGCCGATGACGCCTTCCAGCTCGCCCAGGCGCATGCCGTCCTCGTCAGAGATTTCGGGCTTCTCGTAGATGCGGTCGCGCTCTTCCAGCGCGGCCCACAGCGGCGCGTTGCCCATGATGACGGTATCGATGACGCGATAAGCGTCAAAGGCGAACTGATCCTGGCGAAGGACGCCGAACTTGCGCGGGCGGACGACCGTGCCGGACTGGGCGTCAAGCTCGCCGGTGAGGATCTTCATGAAGGTGGATTTGCCCGCGCCGTTGGGGCCAGTGAGCCCGTAGCGGCGGCCGGAGGTGAAGGTGGTGCTCACGTCTTCAAAGAGGATCTTTGAGCCGTAGCGCATGCTGACATTGGAGACACTGAGCATCGAGGTCCTGTTGGGTTGCGGGCCGCAGAGGGGTGCGTGGCTCTGGCGGGCCGGCGGATTTGAAGTTGGCGGCGTGAGGGCGCGAAGGCCCGAAGACTGCTGCTTTTAGTTTCTCATAAGGGAGGGGGAACTCAGCAGAGGCGCGTGATTCCGGGGAAGCTGTCGAAGCCGCGGTCAAAGCTGAGAACGCGCATGACACCGTGGATTTGCATGGCGGCCAGGTGAATGGCGTCACGCGCGGACAGCTCCTTGTGGCCCAGAACGATTGTGCGGGCGCGCTCGACGGCGGCACGGTCGACGGGAAAGACTTCATCGACGATGCCGAGCAGCGCGTCAAAGGCCGGCTGGATCGCATCGGGCCGGTGAATGGCAACGTAACGGTGAAGGATTTCCTGCAGGACTTCAGCATCGGTGACGAGGCGCTCGCGATCGCCGACCAGATCCTCCAGGCATCGCCGGGCATCGGTTTTGTGCGGATGCGGTGCGCCGATCAGATACATGGGGATGTTGGAGTCGATGAAAATCACGAAGGCACACCCGAGCCGTAACCCTGTTCAATCTCTTCAAGCATGCGGTCGATGCCGGCTGTGGGAAAGTCCATGTGCGCGGCGGCGCGAATGACGTCGAGCTTGGCGGCGGCCTGGCGGCTGGGCTCACTTTTGCGGGCCTGCACAAGCGCCTGGCGCACCCATTCGGCGATGGTCATGCGGCGCAGCCGCGCGGCGCGCTGGATATCGCGATAGTCGGGGTCCTGAAGAATGACCTGGAGCCGTTTAGCCATGAAGTGAGTGTAGATGACTCATGAGGATGAGTCAAGGGTGCAACGGCATGTGCGCCCCCCGTTTCAGATGCGGCTGACCGCTGCCTATCGCAGAAAGTACATCGTGATGTGGTTCACGGCGAAGGCGGCGGTCCAGGCGAGCACCAGCATGTAGCCGAACTGGAGCGCCGGCCACTTCCAACTGTTGGTTTCGCGCTTGACGATGGCCATGGTGGAGGTGCACTGCATGGCGAAGGCGAAGAAGATCATGAGGGCAAGCGCGCCGCCGAGGGTGATGTCGTGGTGCAGCGCGGCGTGCAGGCTGAGGGCCTGTGTGCTGGGGTCAACGCCGTAAAGGGTGCCCATGGTGCTGACCATCACCTCGCGGGCCAGCACGCTGGAGAGCAGGCCGATGCCGATCTTCCAGGTGAAGCCGAGCGGCGCAATGGCCGGCTCGATCAGGTGGCCCAGGCGGCCAATCATGCTGTTGGCAAGCGCAGGCGCGGCAAAGGTGCCGTGGCCGAGCGGGACTGGAGGAACGTGCGCCAGCAGCCACAGGCCGATGGTGACGCCGAGGATGATGGTTCCGGCCTGGCGAAGAAAGACCGAGCCGCGGTCATAAAGGCGCGTGGCCAGCGAGCGCACGGTGGGCATGCGATACTGCGGCAGCTCAAGGATGAAGGGCGTCTCGCTGGACTTGAGCACGGAGCTTTTCAGCAGCCAGGCGGTGGTCATGGCGGCCATAAAGCCGGCCAGATAGAGCCCCAGCATGGTGAGCGTTTGCAGGCCGATGAGCCCGTCAAGATAAGTGCGGTGGGGGATGAAGGCGGCGATCAGCAGCAGGTAAACAGGCAGGCGCGCGGAGCACGTCATGAACGGCGTGACGAGAATGGTGGCCAGGCGGTCGCGCTTGTTCTCAATGGTGCGCGTGGACATGATGGCCGGCACCGCGCAGGCATAAGCCGACAGCAGCGGGATAAAGGCCTTGCCGTTCAGGCCGGTGGTGCGCATCACGCGGTCGGCAATCAGCGCGGCGCGGGCCAGGTAGCCGGTGTCCTCAAGAATGCCGATGAAGAGAAAGAGCAGCAGAATCTGCGGCAGGAAGACGAGAACCGAGGAGATGCCCTTCCACACGCCGTCAATCAGCAGCGACTGCATCCAGCCGGCCGGGATGAGCGGCTGCACGAATTGCGCGGCGTGGGCCAGCAGGTTGCCCAAGCCGTCAGAAAGCGGCTGGCCGATGGAGAAGACCACCTCAAAGACAGTGACAACGACGAACAGAAACAGCAACGGCCCCCACAGGCGATGGAGAAGGACGTTGTCGATTTTGCGGCTGCTCTCCGCCGAAAGCGGCGCGCGATAGCCGGTGCGGCGGCTCACCTGCGCGGCCCACTTGTGCGTGCTGGTGGCATTGCCAATCACGGGCAGGCCCAGCGGCTGCGTGGCGGAGCGCTTGCGGTTCAGAAAGAGCGGAATGCCGTCGAGCCCGGTGCCGCGCACGGCGCTGATTTGCGCCACCGGCGTGCCAAGCTGGCGGGCAAGCTCAAGCACGTCCACTTTGCCGTCGCGCGACTCCATCAGGTCTGTCATGTTCAGCAGCACCAGCGTGGGCAGGCCCAGCGAAAGAATGGGCGCGGCCAGCATCAGTTGGCGCGTGAGGTGCAGCGAATCCAGAACCAGCAGAATCGCATCCGGCCGCGGCGTTCCCGGCATGCGGCCCTGGAGCACGTCGATGGCCACGCGCGCATCCTCGCTGAACGGCGAGAGCGAGTAGACGCCGGGCAGGTCAATGAGCGTCAGGTCATCACGGCCAATGCCGGCCATCAGGCCCATGCGCTGCTCCACGGTTACGCCGGGGTAGTTGGCCACCTTCTGGCGCAGGCCGGTCAGGCGATTAAAGAGTGTGGACTTGCCGGAGTTGGGCGGGCCAATCAGCACAACTGTGCGAATCGAGCCCTCAGGCGGCGGGGATGCAGGCGGCTCAAAGGCCGGAGTGGTGCAGCAGGAGGCGCTCATCGCAGGGCCTCGGCAAGCGGCTTGGCGGGAACGGATTTCTGGGCGGGAAGAACGCTCTGTGCTTGGGCCTGGGCGGCGGCGCGGGGCGCAATTGCCGTTTCGGCGGCGCGGACGCGGATGGCGTGCGCCGTCTCGGTGCGCAGGGCAATCTCCATGCCGTCAATGGCATACACCGTGGGGTCGCCGGCCGGCGCGCGGCGCAGCGCGGTCACCAGCGCGTCCGGCACAAAGCCCATGTGCATCAGGTGGTTCTGCACAGACTCCGGCAGGTCCAGCGCTACCAGGACCCCCGTTTCACCGATTTTCAGATCGCTGAGCACGCTCAACTGCCGGACTCCCGAAAGGCGCATGCGATGACGCGCCGGAAAACTGCGACCGGAATAGTCGGACTTCAGTATACGACCAATTTGGTCTGAGTAGCAAATGCCCGGGTACAAGAGCCTTGCGCGGGAATGAGGACGGGAAAGCAGGTGCCGGGGAAGCCGTTGCGCGGCAGGCCGGCGAGCCTTTACGGCGCTGCGGCGGGGCCGGGGAGAGAAGCGGCGTATGCCAAAGGACATGGAAGGGCAACCTCCAGCTTGTTTGTAGCAAGAGGCGGTCGCGCGGTATGTGACCTGAAGCACGGAGTTGGCGGTGACGTGCTCTGGCGGCGACTGGCTAAGTAGGTATGAATACCGTGCGGGAAATGGGGCAGGTCACCTTGCCAGACAAGTCAAGCCCCTCACCCGGTCGCAATCAAGCTGAAAGCGGACGGCGGAAAGCTGATGCTGCACAGAAGGTGCATTTTCGACTGTGAAACTGTGCAGCACAGCCCGACACGCGTTTTTGCGGCTGTGAGACTGTGAAACTGTGCAGCACAGCCTGCGGCTAGCCGAGCTGTGGCAGACGGCCGGAGATGCCGAAGAGGAAGAGGACGCCGATGGCGCAACTGTACAGCGCGCCGGTCCATGCGATGGCTGTGAAGATGCGGGGATGTCCGCCGCCGGCCTTGTACGCGCCGCCGAGGGAGGCGGTCATCAGGGCGTTCATGGCGACGAGGCCGATGGCGAAGGCGGCCAGGCCGAGAAGTCCGCGGGATGTGCCGCCGAGGTTGGCGGTGAGGAAAAAGAGCGCGAGCTGCGAGGGGGTTTCCGCGCCGATGCCGTGCAGGATGCCGATGAGGAAGACGGATTTTCCGGTGTACATCCACTGGAAGCGATTGGGGCGCGGCAGTGCGGGGTTCGAGAGGCGGCGGGCGCGCCAGGCGAGCCAGCGGACGCCGTTGATGGCAATGGCGAGGCGGCTTTCCACGCGGGCGTGGGTGTGGCCGTGCGCGTCGCGGCGCAGGATTCCGGCGGCAACGCCGAGGCCGAGAAGGATGAGCGTGAGGCCGATGAGCCGCTCGGTGACGTTATCGAGCCCCTGCGGCAGGCCCATGTGGAGCTGGAGGACGGCGACGCCAAGCGCGACGACGGTGAAGGCGTGGCCGAGGGCATACGTCATGCCGAGACGCAGGCCGCTGAACCAGTTTTTCTGGACGGCGGTGATGTCGGAGATGGCGGCGAGGTGGTCGTAGTCAAAGCCGTGGCGCAGGCCCAGCACGAGGCAGGAGCCGAGAGCGGCATCGAGTTTCCAGTCGCTGAAAAACGGTGTCACGAAGGCCAGTATAGAGCAGATGGAATGCGGGCGCGCGGGCCGGCGCGGCGGTGCGTCAGCCGGAGATGCGGACGAGCTCCTGCGCCTGATGGCGCGGGCCGAGGATGGACATGCGCGGAATGCGGCCGCGGACCATGGCGACCTCATCGCAGCGATGCAGGCGCGGGCAGAGCTGGCAGTCCTTGAAGATTTTGTCGGGCAGCTCGGATTTGTCTTCGACGGTGCGGAAGCCGAATTTGAAAAAGAAGTCGGGGATGCGTGTGAAGAGGCAGATGGACTGGATTCCGTGCTGGTCTGCCTCGTCAATGAGCGCGCCGAGGATGCGGCCGCCCGCGCCCTGGCCTTTGGCCTCAGGCTTGACGACGATGGAGCGGACTTCGCAGAGGTGCGGCCCGTAAAAGTGGAGCGCGCCGCAGCCGAGGAAGACGCCGGCCTCGGACTCGGCAACGGTGAAGTCGCGGATGTTTTCGCAAATCTCAGGGAAGGTGCGCTTGAGCAGGGTGCCGTCGCCGGAGAGCGAGTTGACGAGGTCGTAGACGTTGGAGGCGTCCTGGAGACGGGCTTTACGCACCTGCATGGGCGGCCTCCGGATGGAGCGCGCGGAGGCGCTGGGTGGCGGACTCAAGCGCCGAGTGAACACGGGCGCGGGCGGTGCCGCCGGGGACGTCGTGGCAGTCGAGCGTGGCGCCGAGCGTGATGGCGTCATAGAAATCGGCGGTGAACTCCTCGCCGAACTGGCGCAGCTCAGGGATGGAGAGCTCACCGAGCTCGACGTTTTTCTCAAGGGCGAAGCGGACGGCGTTGCCGACCTTCTGATGCGCGGTGCGGAAGGGCACGCCCTTGTGGACGAGATAAGTGGCGGCGGCCATGGCGTTGAGGTAGCCGGATTGCGCGGCGATGCTCATGCGGTCAGTATTGAAGCGGAGCGCGGCGGTGAAGCGGGCGACGAGCGTGAGCATGTGCGGCACGAAATCGACCTGGAAGGCAGGCTCCTGTGTCTCCTGCATGTCCTTATTGTAGGCGAGGGGCAGGCCCTTGATTTGCAGGGTGACGGCCTGCGCGGCGGCGTGGATGCGGCCGACCTTGGCGCGGAGCAGCTCGGTGAGGTCGGGGTTTTTCTTTTGCGGCATGGCGCTGGAGCCGGTGGAGAAGGCTTCAGGCAGTTGCACAAAGCCGAACTCTGCGGTGGCGAAGAGGGTGATTTCCTCGGCAAATCGGCTGAGGTGCAGGCCGACGAAGGTGAGTGCGTGGAGGTATTCGAGGAGGAAATCGCGGTCGCTGGTGGCGTCCATGGAGTTGGCGGTGGGCGCGGCGAAGGCGAGCTCGCGCGCGACGAGAGTGCGATCGAGCGCAAGGGTTGCACCGGCGACGGCTCCGGAGCCGAGCGGACAAACGTTCAGCCGCGCAGAGCAGTCGCACAGGCGCGATGCGTCACGGAGAATCATCTCCACATAGGCAAGCAGCCAGTGCGCGACGAGGACAGGCTCGGCGCGCTGGAGATGCGTATAGCTGGGCATGACGGCGTCGCCGGCGTTGCGGGCTTGATGGATGAGGGCGTCGGCCCATGCGGCGAGGGATTCGACGACCAGGCCGATTTGGCGGCGCACGTAGAGGCGGAGGTCAGTGGCGATTTGCTCATTGCGGCTGCGGCCAGTGTGGAGCTTGAGGCCGAGCGGTCCGATGCGCTGCACGAGCGAGAGCTCGACGAAGTGGTGAATGTCCTCGGCGGCCGGATGGTTGCGGACGAGGGACTGGCCTTCAGGCGTGGCGTGATCGGCGGCGATTGCGTCGAGCGCCTCCCGGAGCTCCGCTCCTTCACTCTCTGTGAGAATATGCGCTGCAACAAGAGCGGACGCATGGGCCTTGCTGGCGGCGACCTCGTCGGCGAGGAGACGGAAATCGAAGACAATGGAGCGCTGCCACTGCTCGAATTCGGGGTCGAGCGGCTCACGGAAGCGGCCGGACCACATTTTGGCGGATTGGTTTTCGTTCGACATCGGTATTAGTGTACGAAAAAACTACTTCTTCTCCTGCGTGGAGTTGAGGCGGGGCATTTCGCTGCCCTGGGTGAGGGTGAGCAGACCGCCGGCGGCGTAAGTGAGCAGCTTTTCGCGCGTGTCTGCAATGTCAAGGTTGCGCATGGTGAGCTGGCCGATGCGGTCGCGCGGAGAGAACGAGGATTCAGTTTTCTCCATGCTGAGGCGCTCGGGGTGGAAGGTGAGGTTGGGCGACTCCGTATTAAGGATGGAGTAGTCGTTGCCGCGGCGCAGCTCAAGCGTGACCTGGCCGGTGACGGGATTGGCGACCCAGCGCTGCGCGGACTCGCGGAGCATGATGGCCTGCGAGTCAAACCAGCGGCCCTGGTAGAGCAGGCGGCCGAGCTTGCGGCCGTTTTCGCGGTACTGCTCGATGGTGTCCTCATTGTGGATGCCGGTGATGAGGCGCTCATAGGCGATGAAGAGCAGCGCCATGCCGGGAGCTTCGTAAATGCCGCGGCTTTTGGCTTCGATGATGCGGTTTTCAATCTGGTCGCTCATGCCCAGGCCATGGCGGCCGCCGATGCGATTGGCTTCAAGCAGCAACTCGACGGGATCGCTGAAGGTTTGGCCGTTGAGCGCGACGGGGAGGCCTTCTTCAAAGCGGACGGTGATTTCCTCGGGGCGGACATCGACGTCGTCGCGCCAGAAGGCCCTGCCCATGATGGGCACGACGATTTTGACGGATGTGGAAAGATGCTCGAGGTCCTTGGCTTCGTGGGTTGCGCCGAGGAGATTCGAGTCCGTGGAGTAGGCCTTTTCCACGGACATTTTATACGCGAAGCCGCAGCGGTGCATGTAAGCAGACATTTCGGCGCGGCCGCCGAGCTCGTCAATGAATGCGGTGTCGAGCCATGGCTTGTAAACCTGGAGCCCGGGATTGACGAGGAGGCCGTAGCGGTAAAAGCGCTCAATGTCATTGCCCTTGAAGGTGGAGCCGTCGCCCCAGATGTCGACGCCGTCCTCCTTCATGGCGGCCACGAGCATGGTGCCGGTGACGGCGCGGCCGATGGGCGTGGTGTTGAAGTAGGGCAGGCCGGCAGTGGTGATGTGAAACGCGCCGGACTGGAGCGCGGCGATGCCTTCGCGGACGAGCTGGCTGCGGCAGTCGATGAGGCGGGCATTCTCCGCGCCGTATTCGAGCGCCAGGCGCGGGATGGCGTCATAGTCGGACTCGTCGGGCTGGCCGAGGTTGGCCGTGTACGCGTAAGGGATGGCGCCCCGCTGCCGCATCCAGTGGAGTGCGGCGGAGGTGTCAAGCCCGCCGGAGAAGGCGATGCCGACCTTGTGGCCGACGGGCAGAGATTCGAGGATGACGGACACTTGTTAGAACCTTTCTGAGAGCCTCTAGCCGCTAGCTTTTAGCTCGTGTGACTAAGTACGGTAACTCGCCGTGTTAGTCAGTTATGCGGAAGCTAGGAGCTAAAGGCTGGGACATTGGCGAGGCCGCCGAGGAGCAGAAGCAGCAGAGCCTTCTGCGCGTGGAGGCGGTTCTCGGCCTGGTCAAAGACGATGGACTGGGGGCTGTCGATGACCGCGTCGGTAACTTCCGCACCGCGGCGCGCGGGCAGGCAGTGCATGAAGACGGCGCGCGGGGAGGCTTTCTGCATGAGCGCGTCGTTGACCTGGAAGGGGCGGAAGATGGGCGCGCGCTTGGTGGACTCGTGTTCGAAGCCCATGCTGACGCAGACGTCGGTGTAAACGGCGTCGGCGCCTTCAACGGCGGCCTGGGGGTCCTGCAGCAGGCGCAGATCGCAGTGGTTGGCCTCAGCGCGTTCGCGGGCGAGGGTGACGATTTCGATGTCGGGCGAGTAGCCGCGCGGCGTGGCGATGGTGACGTTTGCGCCAAGCTCAGCGCCGGTGAGCATGAGCGAGTGGCAGACGTTGTTGCCGTCGCCAACGTAAGTGAAGTTGAGGCCGGCGGCCGAGCCGAAGTGCTCCTCGAGGGTCATGAAGTCGGCGAGGGCCTGGCAGGGATGCTCAAAGTCAGAGAGCGCGTTGACGACGGGGACGCGCGCGTTGGCGGCCATCTCCGTGATGGTGTCGTGGGCGTAGGTGCGCAGCACGATGACGTCGACCCAGCGCTCGACGTTGCGCGCGACGTCGGCGATGGACTCGCGCTCACCGAGGGGCGCGCTGGTCTGATCAACAAAGATGGCGCTGCCGCCCATGGTGTTGATGCCGGTTTCAAAGCTGAGGCGCGTGCGCAGGCTGGCCTTCTCAAACATGAGGACCATCTGTTTGGCGTCAAGCGCGTGGCGGTATTCGCGCGGGTTGCGCTTGACGTCGTGGCCGAGCTTGAGGATGGCGCGGACCTCGGCGCTGGAGAGATTGGCGATGGAGCAGAGGTCTTCACCGGCCATGCGCGCGGCGGCGGCCAGGATGTCGGGGTCCTGATGGACGGGAAGGGCGGGCGGGCGAGATGCGACGGCGGATTTACTGGCCATGGCTCTCTTCTCCTTTGGATTGGGTTGCGGCATGTGCGCCGTGTTGGGCGAGGATTTCGTCGAGAGCCTGAATGGCGGTGTCAACGTGCGCGCGGGTGAGGGTGAAGGGCGGCAGGAAGCGCAGCGCGGTGTCACTGGTGCAGTTGATGAGGATTCGGCGCTTGAGCATCTCCGCGACGACGAGCTTGGCGAGCGCGGCGGAATCGACTTCCGCGGCGAGCATGAGGCCCTTGCCGCGCACGTCCACGATGGCGGGATGGCGCGAGGCGAGATGGCGCAGGCGCGACTGGAAGTAGTCGCCGACTTCAGTTGCGTTGGCGAGGAGGTTTTCCTTCTCGATTGCGTCGAGGACGGCGATGGCGACGGCGCAGGCCAGCGGGCCTCCGCCGAAGGTGGTGCCGTGCATGCCGGCATGGATGGCGCGCGCGGCTTCCTCAGTGCAGAGAACCGCGCCAAGGGGAATGCCGCCGGCGAGAGGCTTGGCGACGGTGACCACGTCCGGCTGGACGGCGTAATGCTGATAGCCGAACCACTTGCCGGTGCGGCCGAGACCGGCCTGAATTTCGTCAATGAGGAGCAGCGCGCCGGTGGAACTGGTGAGTGCGCGGGCTTCCGCAAGGAACTCCGGCGAGAGCGGACGGATGCCGCCTTCGCCCTGGATGGCCTCGACGAGGATGGCGCAGACGTCAGAAGAGAATTTGGCGCGAAGGTCGGCAACGTCATTGAAGCGGACGAACTCGACGCCGGGGACGACGGGGCCGAAGGGCTCGCGGTATTTGGCTTTGTGGGTGGTGGAGACGGAGCCGAAGGTGCGGCCGTGGAAGCTCTGCTCAAGGGCGAGGAATTTTGTGCCGATGGTTTTGCCTTCGCTGCGCAGCAGGCCGGCGTGGGCGCGGGCGAGCTTGAGCGCGCCTTCCCATGCCTCAGTGCCGGTGTTGGCGAAGAAGGCGCGGTCAAGGCCGGCGCGTTCGGTAAGGCGCAACGCAAGCTCGGCCTGGCCCTCATGGCAGTAGAGGTTGGAGATGTGAATGAGCGCGCGGCTCTGGCGCTGGATGGTTTCAACGATGGCCGGATGGCCGTAGCCGAGAGCGTTGACGCCGATGCCGCTGAGCAGGTCGAGGTAGCGGTTGCCCTGCTCGTCGATGAGATGGACGCCTTCGCCGCCGACAAAGAGGATGGGGCTGCGCTCGTAAGTCTGCAGCAGGAGGCGTTCTTCAGCGGCGCGGATTTGCTCGAGTCGGGTCATGTGCGGAATCTCCTCAGGCGACCATCACTTCAGTGCCGTGGGCTACGCGGGAGCTGCACAGGTCAGGCAGGGAAGAGGCAGCTTCCGCAGGTAGGATGCGAACGCGCTTGACGCCGTTCAAAAGCGCTTCACGACATGCGCCGAGCTTGGGCAGCATGCCTCCGGAGATGACGGCCGATTGCGCCATCTCCGCGATTTGATCAATGGAGAGCCAGCGCAGGACGTCGCCGTTTGCACCTTTGACGCCGGGAACGTCGGTGAGGAAGACAAGCGCATCGGCGTGGCAGGCGACGGCGCAGGCGGCGGCCATTTCATCGGCGTTGATGTTGTAATACTGGCCGTCAAAGCCGAGGGCGAGCGAGGAAAAGACGGGCACGCCGGAGAGCTTCCAGATGGCGTCAATCCAGCGCGGATCACTGGACGCGATTTCTCCGACGAAGCCGAGGTCGGGCGCGGTGCGTTTTTTGCGGGCGCGGAAGGCAAGGCCATCACCGCCGGAGAGGCCAATGGCCGGCTGGCCGAGCGTGCCGAGCGCGGCCACGATGCTCTTGTTGACCTTGCCGGCGAGGACCATGAGGGCGACGTCGCGGGTTTCAGCGTCAGTGACGCGCAGGCCGGCGATGAACTGGCTCTGCTTGCCGAGGGCCTTGAGGGTTTGCGTAAGCTGTGCGCCGCCGCCGTGGACGACGGCGACCTGATGGCCGTCGCGAACCAGCTCAGCGATGGCGCGCATGCAGCCTTGAAAGAGATCGGGGACCTGCAGGCCTGCGCCGCCGAGTTTGACCACGTATTTCATTCGAGGCCTTCCGCCTCACCCCAGCCGAGCATAAGGTTCATGTTCTGCACGGCCTGGCCGGAGGCGCCTTTCAAAAGATTGTCGAGACAACTGACGACGACGGCGCGGCGGCCTTCGGCGTCAAGCTGGAAGCCGATGTCAGCATAGCTGGTGCGCACGGAGTGCTGAATCTGCGGCAGGGCATTGTCATAAAGGCGGACGAGCGGGCTGCCGGCGAAGAAGCTGCGATAGACCTGGGCGACGGCTTCGCGGGTTTGCGGCGCGACGAAGCGCAGATAAATGGTGGAGAGAATGCCGCGCGGGATGGGCAGCAGGTGGGGCGTGAAGATGAGCTGGCTGGCGGCGAGGCCGACCTGCTCAAGGACTTCTCCGGTGTGGCGATGGCTGAAGACGCCATAGGCGGAGAAATTGTCGGCCGCGTGCATGAAGTGAGTTTTGGCGGTGGGCGCCTTGCCCGCGCCGCTGACGCCGCTTTTTGAGTCGGCGACGATGCCCGAGCCGAGGTCGACCAGGCCGGCGGCGACGAGCGGGCGCAGCGCGAGGATGACGGAGGTGGCATAACAGCCGGGATTGGCAACGAGGCCGGCCGCGGCGATGCGCGCGCGATGCAACTCCGGCAGGCCATAGACGGCGCGCGCCTGCGTGGAGGCGGCCAGTGCGGCATCCGCGTCATGAAAGTTGTAGACGGCGCGGTTCGAGTCGTCCGTGAGCCGCCATGCGCCGCTGAGGTCGATGACGCGAAGACCGCGCGCGAGGGCTTGCGGCATCCATTCGCGGGACTGCTCGTGGGGCGTGGCGAGGAAGAGGACTTCAACGCCGCGCGCGGCCAGCAGCTCCCACGAGAAGGGCTCGAGCTTGAGGTTGCGGTTGGTGCTGCCGGCAAGCTGAGGATGAATCTCAGTGAGAGGAATGCCGCCCTGCGCGGCGTCCTTCTGGTCCATGCGGCCGGCAAAAACCGGCGGCTTTCCGGCGAGGCGGGGATGGTGCAGCAGCAGACGCGCGAGCTCTGCGCCCGCGTAGCCGGTGACGCCGACGACGGCAGTTTGTGCGGTGGGTTTCATGCTTCAAGCATCCTGCCGAGGCGGGATACGATTTCGGCGGCGCGGCGCGAGTCTGCACAGATGACGAGCACGGTGTCGTCGCCGGCGATGGTGCCCAGAACTTCGGTCCAATGCTCGCGGTCAAGCGCGGCGGCCATGGGCTGCGCGCCGCCCATGACGGTGGAAAGGACGACCTGATTCATGGCCTGACGGGCGCGTAGGCCGAAGCTCTCCAGCATTTCTGCGAGGGTGGGCGGGGCATCGTCAGGAGGCGCGGCGTGGCCATTGCCGTTGCCGCCGGGCAGGGCGTAGCCGCCGGGGCCTTTGGAGAGGCGCAGCTCGTGGATGTCGCGGGAAAGGGTGGCCTGGGCAACGGCGAAGCCGCGGCGGCGCAGCTTGCGGCGCAGCTCGTCCTGGCTGGCGACGAGCGAGTGCGCCACCAGTTCCCGAATCGCGTTGTGCCGCTGGAGTTTCATCCGCGCCTTTCAAGAAAAAATTGAAAGCGCGGCTCAGAGGGCGAGGCCGCGCTTCGAATAAATATACAAAACTCTGAATAAGTATGCAAGTTGCCGTTGGAGGTTCCCGCTGTGGAAATCTAGACCGGGTGGCTCTGGATGATGGCGTGGCGGCGCTTGAGGCGGAGGAAGGGGGTTTCAAGCCAGCGGTAGGAGGCCGAGGCGATGAGGATGCAGAGGCCGAGGGCGATGGGAGCCTGCAAAAGGAAATGGGGGAAGGGAAGCCGGAGCGAGCGCGGCGTGACGAGGAAGACGAAGTGGATGGCAAGGACGTGGAAGACGTAAAGACCGTAAGAAATGCGGCCCAGGTAGACGGCCCAGGCGGGGAGGCGGGCGGCGGAGATGCCGAGGAGCGCAACAAGAACGAGGACGGAGCCGAGCGTGCCCAGGGCGTAACCGGCCATAAGGGCCCAGGGTCCGGGATTGCCGAGCGGGCCAATGCGAACGCGGAAGACGAAGCAGGCGGCGAACCAGCCGAGCGCGGCGGCGGCGAGGAGCAGGCAGCGCTGCCAGGCGGCGAAGCGGGGCAGGCGTCCGCGCAGAACGAGGGCGAGAAGAATTCCGCCGGCGAAGCACTCGAATTGGACAAAGGAGTTGTACCAGACGGCCTGGTCCGGGGCGAGGATGCGGCCGAAGTGGAAGAGAAGAATGTTGGCGAGGAGAATGAGCGCGGCGGAGAAGGCGTAAAGCAGGCGGCGGCTGAGGAATTTCAGCAGCCAGGGCGCGACGAGATAGAACTGCTCCTCGACGGAGATGCTCCAGAGGGGGAAGATGAAGCTGGGAATCCAGCCGTTCTGCGCGAAGTACCATGCGCCGAGGAAGAGGGCGAACCAGCCGATGCGCGCGGCGACATGGATGCCGCCGCCGGCGAGGATGGTGATGAGGAAGGCGAGGGCGAGCGCGAAGTAGTAAAGCGGCCAGATGCGCAGGATGCGGCGGAGATAGAACTGGCCGGCGCGGAGGGTGGCGGTGGCGGCTTTCTCGCGCAGCAGCAACTCCGCAATGAGGAAGGCGCTGAGGGTGAAGAAGAGGCTGAGTCCGAAGCGGCAAGCGCCGATGACGGCATAAAAGGCGGGCGTGAGCGGGCCGAGCAAGGCCGTGACGCGGGCGACTGCGCCGGGGACGATGAGCTGCTCAAGAAAGTCGTAATGGTGGATGAAGACGAGAAGAAAGGCGAGGAAGCGGGCGACGTCGAGCTCCGGCAGGTAGTACCGCTGGGATGTTGACGCCGGAGCATCCACGGGGCGCATCCTCACTCGCGACAGGGGTTGAAAGGCTGGAGCCGGGCAACGACTCGCAAAATGGTACCACGGTGTAGCGGAAGGGACAGGAAAGGGCTCGCGGCGGGCGCGGTGCGCTGATACACTCCGATTGACCTGGGGTGGGGCGCCGACGGGCCGTGGGGATGACGAGACGATGGGCGTGGCAAAGCCGCTTTCGACAATCAACGATCTGTTCTTCCGGCTGGCCGAGCAAGAGAATGCGAGCGCGGTGCTGTGGCAGGACGAGTTCGGGCACTGGCTGCCCATTTCGTCGGAGCAGATGTACCAGCGGGTGCGGCGGCTGGGGCGGACATTTCTGGAGTGGGGCGCGAAGAAGGGCGACCGCATTGCGCTGGTGAGCGAGAACCGCTGGGAGTGGGCGGTGACGGACTTTGCCACGCTGGCGATTGGCGCGGTGGACGTGCCGATTTATCCCACGCTGACGGGCGAGCAGATTGCGGCGCTGCTGCGGGACGCGGACTGCCGGATTGCGGTGGTGTCGTCGCGGGCGCAGTTTGACAAGCTGCAGGCGGTGCGCGGGCAGACTCCGCTGGAGCGCGTGGTGATGATGGACGCGCAGGCTCCGGAGGGCGCAATAGCGCTGAGCCAGGTGCTGGCGGGCGCGGACGAGTGCGGCGGCGAGCGGGATGCGATTTTCGACGCGCTGGTGCGGCAGACGCGGCCCGGCGACCTGGCCACGCTGATTTACACCTCGGGCACCACGGGCGAGCCGAAGGGCGTGATGCTGACGCACGGCAACATTGCCGCGAACCAGAATTTGACGGCGAACGAGTTCCAATTTAATGCGACGGATGCGTGCATTTCGTTTTTGCCGCTCTCGCACATTACGGCGCGCGCGCTGGACTACCTGATGTATGCGCACGGGGCGCGGGTGTGCTACTGCGCGCAGTTTGACAAGCTGCCGGAGGCGATGAAGCAGGTGCGGCCCACGGTGTTTGTGGGCGTGCCGCGGGTGTACGAGAAGATTCGGCAGGCGGTGGAGCTGAAGTCCTCAGCCTCGGCGGTGAAGAAGGGGATATTGAAGTGGGCGCTGAGCGTGGGCTCGGGGCACGCGGATGCGGTGTATGCGGGCAAGGAGCCGGATTCCGCGGCGTGGAGGCTGGCGCGAAAGCTGGTTTACGGCAAGGTGCGCGAGGCGTTTGGCGGGCGGGTGCGCTATTTCATCTCCGGCGGCGCGCCGCTGGGCATGGATACGGCGAAGTGGTTCGCGTCGGCGGGGATTGCGGTGTGGGAGGGGTATGGGTTGACGGAGACCTCGCCGGTGATTGCGCTGAACAATCCCGCGGCGCAGAGGATGGGCTCAGTGGGCATGCCGCTCGAAAATGTGGAGCTGCAATTTGCCGGAGATAACGAGCTGCTGACGCGCGGTCCGGCGGTCTTCAAGGGCTACTGGCAAAAACCGGAGGCGACGGCGGCGTGCATGGATGCGGAGGGATGGTTCCGCACGGGCGACATTGGACACCTGGACACGGACGGATTCCTTTACATCACGGATCGCAAAAAGGAGCTGCTGAAGACCTCGGGCGGAAAGCTGGTGGCGCCGCAGCCGATAGAGAACAAGCTGAAACTGAATGTTCTGGTGGGTCAGGCGGCGCTGGTGGGCGACCGGCACAAGTTTTTGTCGGCGCTGATTTCGCCGAACTTTGCGGCGCTGGAGGCGTGGGCAAAGCAGCACGGCATTCAGGCGGCGGGCCGCGCGGCGCTGGTGGCGGACAGCCGCGTGGTGGCGGCCTATGGCGAGATTGTGCGCGAGGCCAATGCGGGGCTGGCGAACTTTGAGAGCATCAAGCGGTTCCGCGTGGTGGCCGAGGAGTGGAGCCAGGAAACCGGCGAGCTGACGCCCTCGATGAAGCTGAAGCGGCGTGTGATTACGGCTCAATATGCCGATGCGGTCGCCGCGCTCTACGCGGACGAAGCAAGCGCACACGGCGAATTGGCGCGATGAGCTGCGCCGACTGCCGGTGCGGTTCGCGCGACCTGCCCCACATGCGCTGCAGGCCGCGGAAGAAGGGCGCGCCCCATGCGCCGATGGCCAGGATGCTGCCGAAGAGGATGACGGCATCAATGCTGAGGCGGCCGGCGCGGCTCCAGTAGGCGTCAGGCTCCAGGTTGAGCCAGAGCGCGAACTCGTCGAGGGTGAGCGCGGCGCCCACGCCATAGCCGACGGACATGAGCCGGCTGAAGAAGATGGAAAGCTGCGAGTGCGAGCGGCCGAGGTCGAGCAGCCAGCCGTAGCCGACCAGCAGAAGAATGAGAATTCCCCAGACAAGATGATGGATGTGCAGTCCGCGGACCATGACCCACTGGAAGGGGCCGCGATTGTGAATGACAAGCCGCACCAGCAGACGCACGCCGAGGAAGGTGATGAAGAAGGAGACCGAGGCGATGAACATGCGGCGGCGGGGACGGTCAGGGATGGTGGAGCGGATGAGATAGCCGAGGCGCGTCAACTGCAAAAGAACCAGCAGGACGACGACGACCATGCTGGCGAAGACGAGCAGAAGAAGAGCACCGCTACCGGGCATACCCCATTGAACCATCCCGGACAAGAGAATCCCAAGCAAAAGCAATGCGGTGGCCGCAGACGCGCCAAAAAAAGCGCGGCGGGGATGGGATTCCGCTTTACAGGAGCGGAGTACACTGGATAAGGCGTGCGGCGCGGGGAATCGCCGAGAACCGCACAACCAACCTGCATGAGCAGTCTTTTCCGGCGCGGACCCGAAGCGGCCCGGCCGATTTTTTGAGGAGGAAACGAGTCGATGCGAGTGGCATTGTTGACCGGCGGCGGCGATTGTCCCGGCCTGAATGCGGTGATTTATGCGGCGGTGCGCAAGGGGATACAGACCTACGGCGATGAGTTTATCGGATTCCTGAACGGCTGGCGCGGGGTGCTGGACGACCAGTGGATTCCGCTGACGCTGGAGAGCACGGATGGGATTCAACTGAAGGGCGGCACGATTCTGCACTCGTCGCGGACGAACGTGAAGAAGATTCCGGGCGGCATTGACAAGGTGCAGGAGGTGCTGAAGAAGAACAAGATTGACGCGCTGATTGCGCTGGGCGGCGACGACACGCAATCCGTGACGCTGTTTCTGAGCGAGAACGGCGTGCCCAGCGTGGGCGTTCCCAAGACGATCGACAACGACATCAACGGCACGGACATGACCTTTGGCTTTGACACGGCGGTGATGATTGCCACCGAGGCCGTGGACCGCATCCACACCACGGCGGACTCGCACAACCGCGTGGTGGTGGTGGAGGTGATGGGCCGCGATGCGGGCTGGATTGCCTACGCCTCGGGCGTGGCCGGCGGGGCGCATGTGATTCTGGTGCCGGAGCTGGAGATTGACATTGACCACGTGTGCGCGCTGCTGAAGTACAACTACGACCATGGCAAGCACTACGGCGTGGTGGTGGTGGCCGAAGGGTGCCACTTGCCCAGCGTGGGCCAGGTGACAGGTTCGGCCGAGGTGGATGCCTTTGGGCATGCGCGGCTTTCCGGCATTGGCGAGGCGCTGGCCGACCTTATCGAAATGAAGACGGGCTTTGAGACGCGCAGCGTGAACCTGGGACACACGCAGCGCGGCGGCGTGCCCACGGCCTTTGACCGCGTGCTGGGCCAGCGCTACGGACTGCACGCCATCGACATGGTGCACCAGAAGAAGTGGGGCCGGATTGCGGTGCTGCGCGGCACCGAAATTACGGACATCACCATCAAGGAAGCCATCTCAACCAATCGCCGGCTGGATGAGCGGTTCTTTGATGTGATTCGCTCGCTTGAGGCGAAGGTGTAAGGCATCTGGCAAGGCGCAGACCGGAGCCATTCCCGCGAGCGGGGATGGCTCTCGTGATTGATGGCAAGCAAAGCAGGCGGGCAGGGGGATGCGTGCATTTTCGCCGGTACGTGGGCGAGGATTTCGAGACGCTCTATGCAGTGGAAGAGGCGTGCTTCACGCCGCCGTTCCGCTTTGGCCGCGCGGCGATGCGGCGGATTGTGACCGAGGCGAAGACGGCCACGTGGATTGCCGAGGACGAGGACGGCATGGCGGGCTTTGCCGTGGTGGAGTGGTTTGCCTCGCGCGCGGGAATGTCGGCGTATATCCAGACGATTGAAACGCTGCCCCGGAAGCGCGGGCAGGGCGTGGGTGCGGAGCTGCTGGCGCGGGTGGAGCGGTCTGCCGGCGAAGCTGGTGCAGGGACCATTGGGCTGCACGTGGACGCGGAGAACGCGGGTGCGATTCGGCTCTACGAGCGCAGCGGCTACCAGTGCCAGGGACGGCGCGAGCACTACTATCCGCAGGGGCGCGCGGCACAGATTTATGGAAAGAGACTTGAAGGCTGAATCACTCAGCTGGTTGCGTCAGCGTGGTTGCGTCAGCGTGGTGGCGCGGTCGGGCTGCCGGTTGGATTTTCTGACTGCATCCGGCTGGCTACGAGCTCGACGCGGCGGAAGACGCGCAGCAGATTGCCGCCCAGAATTTTGCGGCAGTCCGAGGCGGAGTAACCGCGGGCCATGAGCGCGGCGGTGATTTTGGGCAGGTCGGCGGGGGAGCGAAGGCCCTGCGGAAGCTGGTCGTCAACGCCGTCAAAGTCCGAGCCGAGGCCGACGTGATCGATGCCGGCAACCTTGGCGATGTGGTCAATGTGATCGACAACCTGAGAAAGCGGCGGGCGGGGAATGCGATCCGCGAACTGGCGCTGAAGCTTGCCGATTGCGCCGTCGGGCACGGGCCTGCCGAGGGCTTTGTACTTGTCCTTGAGCGCCTGCACGGCTTTTTCCACCTGAGGCTTTTGCGCGATTTGCGCATCGCGATAGGCCTGCGAGACGAAAGCGGAATAAAAATTGACCTGGACAACGCCGCCTCCAGAGCCGGGACCGCCGGAGCGCGCGACGACGCGGAGCATGTCGTCAGTCATGTTGCGCGGGGCGTTGCACAGGGCGCGCGCGCCGGAGTGCGAGGCGATGACGGGTGCGCGGCTGATGGCTACGGCGCGGTAGAAGGTTTTGTCAGAGACGTGGGAGATGTCGACCATCATGCCGATGCGGTTCATCTCGCGGACAACCTGCACGCCGAAGGGGGACAGGCCATTGCTGGTGTGCGGGACGGAGGGGTCGCCGGCATCGCCGGAGGAGTCAGCCCAGCCGTTGGAGTTGGCCCAGGTGAGCGTCATGTAGCGCACGCCCAGGTTGTAATACTGGCGCAGAAGGGCGAGCGAATCCTCAATGGAGTGGCCGCCCTCGATGCCCATGAGCGCGGCGAGCTTGTGCTGGCGATGGGCGCGGAGAATGTCGGCGGGCGAGGTGGCGAAGAGCATCTGCCGGGGATGGCGCGCGACCTGCTGGCGGACCGCATCGATGAGCACAAGCGTGCGGCGGGCGTAGTGGCCCTTGTAGGCGCCGGGCTCAACCCAGATGGAGAAGAACTCCGCGCCGAGATTGCCTTTGCGCGCGGCAGCCAGGTTGAAGTTGCCGCCGTTGAGCGGATCGCCGAGGTCAAAGCCCTCGTCGACAAAACGCTGCGGCGTGTCGGCGTGGGTGTCAATCACAATGGCGGATTGCTGGACTTGTGTGGGCGTGAGTTTTCTGGTCATGGGTGTGGGCGTGGATGCGTGTGCCGCGGGGTGTGAGGCAGGTTGGGCCGGCCGCTGCGCGCAGAGCATGACGGAGAGAGAGGCGAGCAGGCATGCGGGAAGCAGGATGCGGGCGCGGGCGGGCATAGGGTTGGGGAAAGTGTATACCGCCGCGGCGCGCGCAGAGGGAAGGCGGAGTTCCCGGGCTGCGCGCGGGAGATGCGGGCTTACTGCTTTGCGGTGGATGCGGCGGCGTGCGGCGCGGGCTGCGCGCTGCCGGGCCGAGCCTGAATGGCCCTGGCCTTGGTGTTGAAGTCGGCCGAGGCGATTGCGCCGTGCTTGCGCGCGGCGGTCTGCGGGCCGTTTTTGTCGTGAACAATGACCGAGCCGCTTTTGCGCGCCGTGGAGGGGCTGCCATTGCGTGCGTGCATGACGGGGTCGTCGCCATCCTTGTACTCGACAACCTCGTGCGTGGCCTGCTGGCCGGAGTGCGGGCTGGGCTGAACGGTCTTGTCCTTGCCCTCGTAAAGCGGGTTGTTGCCAGAGGTTCCCTTGTCCTTGTACATGGGGTTGGTGTGCGCATTGCTTATGCTGCCGCGCGGGGCGGCCTGGTTGGATTGTGCGTTCGTCGATTGCGTGCCGTGGGCCGAGCCGGTGCTGTTGCGGCTGACGGCGCCGAAGGGATGGAAGGTGCGGCGGCCTACGGTGGAACCGTGCGATGCGTCACTGGGTTGAGTGTTCTTCTGTTTCGCGGCGGAGCTTTGCGCGAGCGCGGCTGTGGTGGCCAGCAGGGTTGCGACGGTGAATAGCAGCCGCGCATTACGGCGAACGTTCATGGTCGATCTCACTTTCCTGTTGTTCCTGTTGCTTGCGGCCGAAGGGGAGCAAGGGGAGCGGGCTCGGCGTGGGCGCGCGCAATGCCGACGGCAGGACGGCCCATCCCCCGAGTGAACGCCGGATGAGGCGGGTTTGACCATCCCACTTTGCACGGGGACAGGTGACGAGAGTACCGGGAGGGGCGGGGCCTGGTGCGGCGCGTTCAGGCGCAGCCATGAGCAGTGCAACGGGAAACAAGGTGAGCGGGCTGGTCTGCATAAAACTGGGAAGTGTAATGCATTGGTGTGGGCATGGAGTTTCCGCCTTGTTTTGCACTGCGCGCGCTGCGGTTGGAGGGCTTGTATCGCGGACTAGAATTGAAGGTATCATGGCGGAATTTACGCATCTGCATTTGCATACGGAGTACTCGCTGCTGGACGGGGCGTGCGATGTACACAAGCTGGTGGACCGCGTGGCGTCGCTGGGCCAGAAGGCCGTGGCGATGACCGACCACGGGAACATCTACGGCGCGGTGCATTTTTTCGGCGCGGCGAAAGAGAAGGGCATCAAGCCGATTCTGGGCTGCGAGCTTTACGTGTGCAAGGCGGAGGATCACAGGGCCGACACGCCGAACGACCAGTACAACCACCTGCTGGTGCTGGCAGAAAACGAGGAGGGCTACCGCAACCTGATCCGGCTGACGAGCGAGGCGAGCCTGCACGGGTTCTATCGCAAGCCGCGGGTGAGCAAGCGTTACCTGGCGGAGCATGCCAAGGGGCTGGTGGGCTTTAGCGGCTGCCTGAGCGGCGAGCTGTGCGAGGAGCTGATGGCCGGCAACTATGAGAAGGCCAAAGGCGTGGCGCGTCAGTATGAGGACATTTTTGGGCACGGGAATTTCTATCTTGAGATTCAGGACCAGGGGCTGGAGCAGGAGCGCAAAATCCAGTCGGACCTTTTCCGGCTGGAGAAGGAGCTGGAGATTCCGCTGGTGCTGACCAACGACTCGCACTACCTGTGCGGCGAGGACCACCATGCGCACGATGTGATGCTGTGCGTGCAGACGGGCGCGAAGGTGCATGACGCGGAGCGATTCCGGTTCGACAGCGACCAGTTTTTTGTGAAGAGCGCGGACGAGATGGCGCGGCTGTTTCCGGACTCGCCCGGCGTGATGCAGCGGACGATGGAGATTGCCGAGCGCTGCCACTTCAAACTGCATCCGGTGAAGAATCCCTTTCCGCAATTCGCGGTGCCGGAGGGGTACACCATCGACAGCTACTTTGAGCAGGTGTGCCGCGAGGGCTACAAAAAACGGCTGGAGACGGCGATCCGGCATCTGGAGTCGCGCGGAGTGCTCCGCACCTCTCTCGACGTGTATCAGTCGAGGCTGGAACAAGAGCTGGCAGTCATCAAGCAGATGAAGTACGCGGGCTACTTTCTGATTGTGTGGGACTTTATCAAGTACGCGCGCGACCACGGGATTCCGGTAGGGCCGGGCCGCGGATCGGCGGCGGGCTCGCTGGTGGCCTACGTGATGGAGATTACGAATATCGACCCGCTGCAGAATGCGCTGCTGTTTGAGCGGTTCCTGAATCCGGAGCGCGTGTCGATGCCGGATATCGATGTGGACTTTTGCATGAACCGCCGCGGCGAGGTGATCGACTATGTGACGCGGAAGTACGGGCGCGACCAGGTGGCGCAGATTATCACCTTCAACACGATGGCGGCGAAGGCGTCGATTAAAGACTGCGGGCGCGCGCTGGACATGCCTTATGGCGACGTGGACCGCATTGCGAAGCTGGTGCCGACGACGGTGGGCATGACGCTGGAAAAGGCGCTGGAGGAGAGCCCCGACCTGCGCAAGGCGTATGACAACGACAAGCAGGTTCGCGAGCTGATTGACACGGCGAAAAAACTGGAGGGACTGGTGCGCGGGCAGGGCGTACACGCGGCCGGCGTGGTGATTGCGCCGCGTCCGCTGACAGAGCTGGTGCCGGTGGCGCGGACCAAGAACGACGAAGTGGTGACCGCCTACGACATGAAGGCCGTGGAGAAGATGGGCCTGCTGAAGATGGACTTTCTGGGCCTGACGACGCTGACGGTCATCACCGATTGCCTGGCACTGATTGCGCAGAGCCGCGGAGAGACGCTGGACATTGAGACGATTCCGCTGAACGACGAGGAGACGTATAAGAAGGTTTTTCACACGGCGCTGACCTCGGGGATTTTTCAGTTTGAGTCCGGCGGCATGCGCGACGTGCTGCGGCGCTACAAGCCGGACACGGTGGAGGATTTGACGGCGCTGAACGCGCTCTACCGGCCGGGACCGATCCAGGGCGGCATGATCGACGACTTTATTGAGCGCAAGCTGGGGCGGCGCAAGGTGGAGTACATGCTGCCGGAGCTTGAGGGGATTTTGAAGGAGACGCTGGGCGTGATTGTGTATCAGGAACAGGTGATGCAGATTGCGAACGTGGTGGCCAGCTACAGCCTGGGCGAAGCCGACCTGCTGCGCCGCGCAATGGGCAAAAAGAATGCCGCGGAGATGGCCAAGCAGCGCGAACGCTTTATGGAAGGGGCGGCGGCACGGGGCACAAGGAAGGACGTGGCGGGCGAGCTGTTCGACCAGATGGAGAAGTTTGCCGGCTACGGATTCAACAAGTCTCACTCGGCGGCTTATGCGCTGCTGGCCTACCAGACGGCGTATTTGAAGACGCATTATCCGGTGGAGTTTATGGCGGCGCTGCTGACGAGCGAAACATCAAAGCCGGAGAACGTGGTGAAGTACATTGGCGAGTGCAGAGAGATGGGCATTGCCGTGGAGCCGCCGGATGTGCAGGTGAGTGGAGCGCAGTTCACGCCGCGTGGAGATGCGATTCGCTTTGGGCTGGCCGCGGTGAAGAACGTGGGGGGCAACGCGATTGAGTCAATCGTGAACGCGCGCGCGGGGGTAGGCGGGCGTTTCAGCAGCCTGTGGGAGTTTTGCGAAAAAGTTGACCTGCGGGTGATGAACAAGCGCGTGATCGAGTCACTGATCAAAGCCGGCGCGCTGGATTCGCTGGGGCAGCGCGGGGCGCTGATGGCCGCCGTGGACAAGGCGATGGAGCGTGCGCAGAAGGCGCAGCGCGATGCGGCACAGGGACAGACGGGATTGTTCGGGCTCTTCAATGACGAGCCCGGCGCGGCGCAGAAGGGCGACGATTTGCCCAGAGTGGCCGACTGGGAGGAGAGCGAGCGGCTTGCGAACGAAAAAGAGGTGCTGGGATTTTTTGTGTCGGGACATCCGCTGGACAAGTACGCGGAGAAGCTGCGCAATTTGCCGGGCGTGATTACGGTGGCCGAGGCGCTGGAGCGCAAGCCCGCGGAGAGGCGCTGGGGCAAGGATGCGGACCCGGCGGACGAGCTACAGGTGGCTGGAATGCTGCACGGCGTGCGCCCGCAGAAGAGCAGACGCGACCAGAAGCTCTATGCGCAGGGCGCGCTGGAGGACGCAACAGGAAAGATTGACCTGATCTGCTTCTCGCGCGATTACGAACGGCTGGCCGACGCGCTGAAGATGGAAGCGCCGGTGGTGATTCGCGGCACATTGATGGGCGAAGAAGATGCGGCTTCGAAGATTGCGGTGAGTGCCGTGCAGGCGCTGGACGATGTGCAGGTGAAGCTGCCCACGGGCGTGCGGATTCGCGTGAATCTGGATGGGGCCGGCGAAGAGCTGCTGACTGCGCTGAAGAGTGCGGTGGACGGCGCGCCGGGACCGGGGAAGGTGATGCTTCAGCTTGAGAAGCGCGGCGAATACGCGGTGATTCTGGAGCCGGCGGAGATGAGCGTGGCCGCGGACCGCGGATGGATGGAGCGCGTGGAAGAGCTGGTGGGCAAGGGCGCGGTGCAGATGTTTGGATAACGCACGCCGTGAAGGCTAGGGCGATTCCAGAGTTCCAGTGTTCGATCCAGATTTGTGAAGAGCGGCGTTTTCTTAAGGAAAACGTCCCTTGTCAGAAATGGCTTCAGGGTATGTCTGCTCTGGAGCCGTTCGAGCGTTGCAGGCGCATTGCCTGCGCGCGCAGGGACTCCGGCGTGAGCGGCCCGCTTTGCGCGGCAAGCTGAACCGCAAAATTGCCGAGCGTTGAGCTTTCCGGATCGCCCGCTTCAATGGGCAGGCCGGTGTGGCGCGCGGTGAGATCGAGCAGAAGCTGATTGCGGCTGCCGCCGCCGAGGACGTGAATGCGCGTGACGGGGCGGCCGGTGATGCGGTGCAAATCCTTGAGTGCGGCCGCGTAGCGCGCGGCGAGGCTTTCGAGAATCAGGCGCGTGAAGCGAGGCTGATTGGCGGGCGTGTCGGGGATGGAATCTGCGCCGGCGAATGAGAGCACCTGATGGATGCGCGCGGGCATGTCGCCTTCAAGGAGAAGCGAGTCGGCATCGACGTTAAGCAGACGCGTTGGCGCCGGCTGCGTCGCGGCGGCGTGCAGAAGGTCATCGAGGAGTTGAGGCCGACCCTGCGCAGCCCAGTGATCCATGCACTGCTTCAGAATCCAGAGGCCGTTCACGTTGGTGTGGAAGAGGGATCCGCCGCCGGCTGCACCCTGGTTGGTGAAGCGCGCGGCGAGAGCCTCTGGCGTTGCAATGGGATGGTCAACGACCGTGCCGACCAGCGACCATGTGCCGCAGGAGATGTAGGCCGTGCTTTTGAGCGGCGCGGGAATGGCGGCGATGGCCGATGCCGTGTCATGGCAGGCGGGCGCGATGAGCACGGCGTTGCGAAAGGCGGCAAGATGGGCAAGCGGCCCACGCAGCGGGCCGAGGATGACGCCGGGAGGGGTGATGGGCGGCGCGGCTTGGAGTGGAATGCCGAGCTGCGTAAAGAGCGGTTGGGACCAATTGCCGGTGGCAGGATCGACGAGGCCGGTGTGCGTGGCGTTGGTGTACTCGGCGATACGCGGCGCTCCGAGCCAGTGCAGGATGTACTCGGGCAGGCAGAGCCACGGCGCATGCGGGTCCAGGCCTGAACCGGCGTCCGCAAGAAGCTGATAAAGCGTGTTGATGCGCAGCGGCTGCGCGCCGGTGAGGGCGAAGAGACGCTGCGGCGAATGGATTGCATCGGCGCGCGCCTTGGAGGCGACTGTGCGTTCATCGCGATAGCAGAAGGGATCGGCGAGCGGTTTGCCGTGCGGGTCCAGACGCACATAATCGACTGCCCATCCATCGACAGCGATGGATGCGATGCCTTGGGGTGCGCGGTCCGCGGCGAGGCGAAGGCCATCCTCAATGCCGGCGAGAATGCGCGCGAGCGGCCAACGCAGCGTGGAGCCCTGATGGACGGGGCCGTTCGCAAACCGATGGACGAGTTCGATGGTGGGCCGGTCCCGACGCCAGCGAAGGAGCGAAACGCGGCAGCTTTCCGCGCCGAGATCGATGGCGATGCGCGCGCGTGTGTCGCCTGACGATCCGGCAGAACTCACCGTAGAAAGGCCTCTGTGAGTCCGCCATCGACAGGAAGGATGTGGCCGGTGGTGCAGCGGGTGCGCGGGCCGGCAAGAAAGAGCAGAGCTTCCGCGCAGTCGGCGGGGTCAATGGGTTTGTGAGTAAGCGTACGCCCGGCATAAAAGCCGGCGAGCAGCTTGCGCAGCGCATCGTCGCTCATCGAATCGTCAAAGCCGATGCCGTACCTGGTGAGCGAGGCACGTACGCGGTTGCGGGGAAACATGGTGGAGCCTTTGACGACGGTGGCGGGACTGACGGCATTGACGCGCACTCGCGGCGCAAGGGAGACGGCAAGCTCGCGGACCAGATGAGAGAGCGCGGCCTTGCTGACGTCATAAGCCTCACTGCCGCGCTTGGAGACCACGGCGTTGGCGGAACTGGTGAGGACAATGGCGGAGTCGAGCGCCTGATCGTCAAAGAGCGTTGCGGCCTCGCTGGCGAGGAGGTAATTCGCGGTGACGTTGACTTCCAGCGTGGACGCCCACTGCGCGTCAGTGATGTTGCCATCGGGCGAAGAGGGAAAGAGCGCGGCGGTGTTGATGAGAATGTCGAGGCCGCCGAAGGCCGCGACGGTGGCGCGAATGGCTGCGGCGATGGCCGGGCGGCTGCGGATGTCAACGGAGGTGGAGGCAACGAATTCCCTGCCGCTGACGGCGGCGAGCTCCGCGGCAACCGACGCAGCGGCGGCTTCCTCCTGGTCTGCAATCATCACATGGGCTCCGCGCGCGGCAGCCAGCAGCGCGGCTTCACGGCCGATGCCGCCGGCGCCGCCAACGATGAGTGCGATGCGGCGGCTGAGTTCTTTTTCCGGCGGCTGGCGGCGCAGCTTGGCCTCTTCCATCTGCCAGTACTCGATGCGGAAGGCCTCAACGGGCGGAAGCGCGACGTAATTGGCGCAGACCTTGAAGCTGGCGGGGTCCTGCCCGGGGCCGCATTGCGGAAGCGTACCGGCGGCTTCGCCTTCCGCGAGCAACGTTGCGCCTTCCATCACGTGAATGGCGTTGGTGTAAAACTCGCCGACGATGCGGGCTTCCGTCTTGTTTTTTCCAAAGCTGAACATGCCCAGGCCGGGAATGAGCACGACGGTGGGGCTGGTGCCGCGCAGCGCGGGTGAGTCCGCGGCGGCGAAGTGGTGATAGTAGTCGCGGTACTGACGGCGGTATTCCGCAAGCGAAGTTTCAATCTGCGCCTTGAGTGCATCCATGCCCGCGCCGGCAGCCCAGGGCACAAAGAGCGGACGGATTTTGGTGCGGATAAAGTGGTCAGGGCAACTGGTGCCGAGGAAGGCAAGATCTTTGGCCTGCGCGGAGTTGACGAATTGGAGGACATCGGGCGCGTCAGAGTAGCTGAGAATCCAGCGTGTCTCCTGCGTGCGTGCACCGGGCGGATCGTCTGGAGCGGCATCCGCCGCGCTGATGCGTCCGCGCAGGAAGGGCGCGATCTGGAGGGCAAGGCTGTTGCGGTCATCGCGTGCGGGAGTGGCAAGGCCGCCGAAGCGGACGGCAGTTCGGGCGTGGCGGGCGATGAACTGGCCAATCTGATCGATGACGGTGAGGGTGTTCAGGTAGCACTCGCGCTGTGTGTTGCCCCAGGTAAAGAGGCCGTGGCCGCCGAGAACGATGCCGTCGCACGCGGGATTGCGGCGCACGGCGTCGCGCATGACAAGGCCGAGCTCGAAGCCGGGGCGCAGCCAGGGAATCCAGAGAAGACGGTGGCCGAATTCGCGGTTGAACTCGTCCATTTTGCTTTTTCCGTTGGCGGAGGCAGCCAGGGCGATGCCCCAGTCAGGATGGAGGTGATCGACGTGCGGGAAGGGAAGGAAGCCGTGCAGGGGCGTGTCAATGGACGCGGCGACAGGGTTGCCGCGGAAGGCGCAGAGCGGATACAGGGCCACCATGTCGTCTTCGTAGTCCACGCCTTTGTAGCAATGCTCGAGGGCGAGAAATTTTTGCTGGTAGAGTGCTGCAAATCCGGCGCGCCGGATGCTGCCGAGGTCGCCGCCGGAGCCTTTGACCCAGAGGACTTGAACAGGCTCACCGGTGAGCGGATCAACGTCCATGACCTTGGAGCTGGTGTTGCCGCCTGCGAAGTTGGTGATGCGCAGGTCAGAGCCGAGCAGATTGGAACGATAGCGCAGCAGCTCAGGCTCGTCGAGCGAGGCGGCGAGATTTGCGTCCCAGAGATCCTTGAGGAACTTGAGCGCTGGAGTTGCGACAGAGGCTTGCGGCATGGGCACCACCGGGAGAAAAAATCAGGCTTTCCCTAGAACGATAGCACGCGCGCATGCAGCGGTGGAGCGTGGCCTAAGCATAGCTAGAGGCAGATGGATTGCGGACGCCGCGCTCGCGGCCGATGCGTTCCACGTAACCGCTTTCACGCAGCGCGTCCAGCGGATGGGCAGGCAAGCCGCGGGCGATGCGCCACTGTTCCACGAGGGGGCGCACGTCCCGCCAGAAGGCTCCGCGGAAGAGCTCCTCTGCCGCGACAAGATCACAGGATTGCTGCAAGGCGGCGAGCTGTTCGCGATCCACGAGCGCGGCTTTGAGCCAGAGCTCCTGCGCGGCGAGGACGGTTTGCACGGTGGCCTCGATTTTGCCTTTCAGGTTGTGGCTCTGGTCCACCATGAACGCCGGTGCTCCGCACTTTGATTCTTTGGATGAGGGTGTATGCAGCTCGAAGAAGATGCGAAAAATCTGATAGGGATCAATGGAGCCGAGGGTGAGGTCATCGTCGGCGTAGCGCCGGTCATTGAAGTGGAAGCCGCCCAGCATTTGCGTGTGCAGGAGCCATGCGACAATCTGCTCGATGTTCTGCGCGGCGTAGTGGTGGCCGGTGTCCACCAGCACGCGGGCCTGCGGGCCGGCGCGGCGAGCCAGATGCGAGGCCATGCCCCAGTCGGCAATGTCGGTGTGATAGAAGGCGGGCTCGAAGGGCTTGTACTCAACGAGAAGCCGCTGTTGAGGCGAAAGACGAGCGTGCGCCTGAGCCAGCGCATCCTCAAGCCAGCCGATGCGCGCGCGCATGTTCTGCGTGCCGGGGTAATTGGAGCCGTCGGCGAGCCAGAGCGAGACGTCGCGCGTGGAAAGGCGCTGGCCAATTTCGATGGAGTCGAGCAGATGGTCGAGCGCGTGGCGGCGGATTTCAGCGGCGGGATTGCAGAGCGAGCCGAATTTGTATTCCTGATGCTGAAAGAGGTTGGGATTGACGGAGCCGGCGCGAATGCCGAAATGCTGCTCAAGCTGCTGTACGCGCGGCACGTCGGCCAGGCCGCCGGGCAGGTCCCACAGAACGTGGAGGGCCATGGTGGGCGTTGCGCCGGTGAAGCGATGGACCTCGGCCGCGTCGGCGAACTTTTCTTCCAGCGTGGAGGCAGCGCCGGGCTGAACAAATTTGCCGAAGCGCGTGCCGGTGTTGGCAAAGCCCCAGGAGGGGACCTCAATGGCGAAGGCGTCGAGCGTGTGCGCGGTCAGTTCGAGCGTGGTGGAGTGAGAGGTCGTCATGCGGGCTCCTCAAGCGATGCATCGTCCTGGACCAGCAGCACGTGGAGAGATCGCGGACCGTGGACGCCCTTGATGCGGGTCATCTCAATGTCGGCCGTAGCGCTGGGACCGGAGATCCAGGTGACGAGTGCGGGCGGCTGGATGCATTGGGCGAAGTATTCGGGCAAGGTTTCAACGACCTGCGATGCACGCAGCACGCACAGGTGCCAGTCCGGCAGAAGCGAAAGAACGCGACGGCCCTCGGTGGCGGAGTGATGCAGGACGATGGTGCCGGAGTCGGCCACGGCGGCGGAGCAGGCGGTGACGACGCCATGGCAGGATTCGATCTGGTCGATGGAGAGGTTGTGGTCGATGAGCCACTCCACATAAACATTGGGATCAGTGCCGGGATCAGTGCCGGGATGAGTGCCGCGATGAGCGCCGGGCGCGAGCCATTCGGCGGGAAGGCCGGGCGGTGCGACGATGCGCCGGTGACCGCTGTGTGCGATGGATGCGGCGATGGCCTGGGGAATTGCATCGGGCGCGCACCCGGTGACCTCGGCGCCGTATTCGCGCAGACGCTCCATGAGGAGTTGAAGGCGCGCGCCGGAACGGAGGCTGCCGACGCGGATGTAGGGTCGCGGCAGATTGGCGTAAGGCGCGGGCTGGGCTGCGCGCCGGGCCACGCGAATGCGCTCGAGAATGAGGGTGCGGGAAGAAGTGTGCGTGCTCATGGCCGCTCCTTTGGCGCGGGGGCTGAGCCTTCAGGTGCAGCGGGTGCAGCGGGTGCGGCGGGTGCGGCGGGTGCGGCGGATGCGGCGCGCGCGGCCCACCACTCGCGGAAGGTCTGCTCAGGCAGGCCGCGCAGGTCACGGGTGAGTGTCCAGCGGCCGCCGAGGCCGGGCAGCGAGCGAATCCATTCCTCATGATCGGGGCCATCACGATGTGTAAAAGGACGAAGGGCGATGCGGGCCATGCGCTGCGCGGCGCGGAATCGGCGCGGGCCGGCGAATAGGCTGGCGGCGGCGCGCATGCCGAGATAGAGCGGATCGATGAGGCGGCTCTGCACGCGGCGCTGCTGGTCCACGGCCTGCGCGCGCAGCTCGATGAGCACCTGAGGAATGTTGATTTGAACGGGACAGACCTCATAGCACGCGCCGCAGAGTGAAGATGCGAAGGGCAGCGACTGCGCGTGCTCCATGCGCATGAGCTGCGGCGTGAGGATTGCGCCGATGGGGCCGCCATAGACCGATCCATAAGCGTGGCCGCCGGTCTGTCGATAGACGGGGCAGACGTTCTGGCAGGCGGCGCAGCGGATGCACTTGAGGGTCTGGCGCTCCGTTTGGCGGCCAAGGATGCCGGTGCGGCCGTTGTCGAGCAGCACGACGTGAAAGCGCTGCGGGCCGTCGCCGGGCGTGACGCCGGTCCAAAGCGAGGTGTAGGGGTTCATGCGCTCTCCGGTGGCGGAGCGCGCGAGGACCTGCAGCATGACTTCAAGGTCCGCGAAGCGGGGCACGAGCTTTTCGATTCCCGCAAGGGTGATGAGCGTGCGCGGAAGCGTGAGGCACATGCGGCCGTTGCCTTCCGATTCGACGACGGAGACCGCGCCTGTTTCCGCCACGAGAAAATTTGCGCCGCTGACGGCCGTGGGTACGGTGAGAAATTTTTTGCGCAGCCAGGCGCGTGCAGCGGCGGCGAGGGCGTGGGGATCGTCCGCGAGGTCAGGAATTCCCATGCGGCGGGCGAAGATTTCGCGGACCTGGCTGCGGTTGATGTGCAGTGCGGGTACGACGATGTGGGAGGGCTCCTCGCCGCCGAGCTGAAGAATGATTTCCGCCAGGTCGGTTTCGCTGGCGGTGATGCCGGCGGCTTCAAGCGCTGGGTTCAGCTCGATCTCCGCCGAGGTCATGGTCTTGATTTTGATGACTTCAGTGGCCTGCTCCTCGCGCAGAATCCTGAGAATGAGGCCGCGTGCCTCAGCGGCGTCGCCGGCCCAGTGAACCTGGCCTCCGGCGGCGGTGCAGCGTGCCTCAAATTGCTCAAGATACTCGCCGAGATGGTCGAGCACATGCGTGCGAATGGCCGAGGCGGCGTCGCGAAGCTGCTGCCAATCCTGCTTTTCGGCCACCAGGCGGTCGCGCCTGGCCTGAATCACGTCGGTGGCGTGGGCCACGTTCTTGCGCAGTTGGGGATTGCGCAGCACGGGCAGCGCGGCCAGCGGAAAGGGCGGCGCGTGGCGCGGGTCAAGGATGGAGTGCGGCTCAGAAGGATGCGCGGAGGGGCTCATGCGGGCATCTCCGCGGGCTCGGCCTCGGTGCCGGCCAAAATCTGCGCCAGATGCAGCGTGCGCATGGGCGCAAACTGGCGATGGAGCGCGCCGCCCAGGTGCATGAGGCAACTGTTGTCGAGCGCGGTGCAGTATTCGGCGCGGGTCCTCTGCACGTCGACGAGTTTTTCGGCCAGCATGGCGGAGGAGACCTCCGCATTCTTGATGGAGAATGTTCCGCCAAAGCCGCAGCAGCGGTCGAGGTGCTCGAGGGGAACGAGGTCGATGCCGCGGACCTTCTTGAGCAGGCGCAGCGGGCGGTCGCCCAGGTTCAGGCTGCGCAGGCCGTGGCAGCTTGCATGGTAGGTGACGCGATGCGGGAAGTATGCGCCGACATCCTCCACGCCGAGATGGTCAGTTAAAAATTCAGAGAGCTCGAAGATGCGCGGCAGCAGGGCCTGGAATTCGTGACGCAGTTGGGGATTGCCGAGTTCGTCAAAGAGCCCGGGGTATTGGTCGCGAATCATGGCGACGCAGGAGGAAGAGGGAATCACGACGGCTTCAGCGTCCTGGTAGAGGCGCACGAAACGCGCGGCCTCTGAGCAGGCCTCCGGGCGAAAGCCGGTGTTGGCGTGCATCTGGCCGCAGCAGGTTTGGCCGGGATGAAAGTCGAGCGCGACGCCGAGCCGTTCCAGCAGGCGCACCACGGCGCGTCCGGTCTCAGGAAAAAGAGTGTCGTTGTAACAGGTGATGAAGAGGGACGCGCGCATGATGGCCCCATTGTCGCAGAGGGGGCATGTGAGGGGGAGGGTATTCGATGGAAAGAATGCTTGTCTAATGCGGCGAATGCATTGCGTGAGCGACCGGCGAGCATAGGGAAAAAGTCCGCGCCGTGACTGCCCCAGCTTGCATTCCGGCAAGAGAGCCCTGGCAAACTGGAGCGCCACAGCACGGTTTTAGGAGAAGGGTCGTGGAACTCCTCCAAGCCATTCAGGCGGAGAACCGTGAGCTTAATAGAAGCGCATGGGCAGGGTGATGACCCTGGGCAATGCGACGGGAGCGCGCGTGCCGGTGCTGGTGATGGCTGCCTCAAAGAGCGAGCTGGCCGGTGAGCCGGAAACCACGGTGCGGATGAGGTTGCCGTCGTGAGTGACGACGATTTCAAGGCGCAACGGCGGCGAAGCATCGGCGGGGTTTGCGGGCTGGGCATAAATCACCATGTAGCCGGTGCAGTCGGGGTTGATGTGGTAGATGCCCGAGCCCGGACGCCATTCCTCCACAGGCGGAATGCCCGCATGGACGACGTGGTCCACCTGGGTGAACGTGCCCGAGGCGTTGAAGTGGGTCATGGTGACGCCGGCCACGACGCCGGCAGCCGGAGCCGGCGCGAGAATCTGGCCGGTGACGGTGAAGGCGTAGTCGCCGTTGAGGGTGGCGTTGGCGCATGGCACGCTGCTTTGGCCGTGGCCCAGAGCGGTGGCGGCGGCCAGGGCGGCGGCGATGCAGGCGGAGCGTACGAAAGTCATGGGTAACCTCCTGATCGCGTTGGAAATACAGCGATCGAGGCGATAATAGGACGACAGCGCCGCGTGCCCAATAGACGGCGTCTGAAGAAACGCTGAAGAATGCGAGGCGGGTACGGTGCGCTTCAGGGAATTCGAGCTCGACGCGGAGAGGTTTCAGTTGCGGGAGAACGGCCGTCCCGTGCGGCTGGAGCGGATTCCGCTGGAGCTTGGCCTGCTGCTGGCGATGAACCCGGCCCGGCTGGTGACGCGCGAAGAAATTGTGGCGCGCATCTGGGGCGTGAACCACTTTTTTGAGAGCGACAGCGCCATCAACACTGCCATGCGCAAACTGCGCAAGGCGCTGCGTGACGACGCGGCGCGGCCGCGGCTGATTGAAACGGTTCCGGGCAAGGGCTACCGGTTTATTGGCCATGCGGAGGGCAATGGTGGAGCGGCGACAGCAAGCGCGGCGCCGGACCCGGAGGCGGTGCGCTGCTTTTTGCGTGGACGGCATGCGTGGAACCAGAAGACGGCGCGCGACTACGAGGTGGCGATTGACTGGTTCCGGCAGGCGATTGACCGGGATGCGGCCTTCGCGCCGCCGCTGGTGGGGCTGGCCTACTGCTACCTGGCAATGGGGATTCACGGACTGCAGCCGGCGCCGGATGTGTTTGCGCGGGCACGCGCGGCGGCACATGCGGCGCTGGAAATTGATCCGCAACAGGCCGAGGCAATGACTGCGCTGGCCGAGGCGGCAAAAGGCTACGACCTGGATTTTGCGCGCGCGGAAGAGGGCTACCAGCGCGCATTGAAAATCAATCCGGATTACGCGGTGGCGCACCAGTGGTATGCAAATCTGTTGTCCATCACCGGCCGGCATGAGGATGCGATTCGCGAGGCACATGAGGCGCGGCGGTGCGACCCGCTGAGCGTGGGCACCACCGGTTTTGTGGGCTACACGCTGTATCGCGCGCGGCGTTTTGACCAGGCGCTGGCAGAGTGCCGCCGCACGGTGGAGTTCCACAACACCGCGCCGATTGCCGCGTGGTTCCTGGCGCTGGTGCTGCTGGCGATGGAGCGGGCTGAGGAGGCTGAAGCGCATCTGGAGCATACGCTGGAGCGCAGCCACGGTGCAGGCATGCACGCGGCGCTGCTGGCCTTTGCGCGGGCGCGCACGGGCCGGCGTGAGGAGGCTCACGCCACGCTGCGCACGCTGGAAGAGGCCGCGAAGCAGCGGTATGTTTCGCCGGTGGACGTGGCCACGGTGCATCTGGGCCTGGGTGAGCGGGGGCAGGCGGCGGATCTGCTGGAACGTGCCATTGCAGAGCGTGTGATGCGCGCGACGGAATTGCCCATGCCGCTCTATGACGAGGTGCGCGACGATCCGCGGCTGGCGGAGTTCGCACGCAGGCTGAAGAAGGATTGAAGCCGCTCAGTTGGGCTCGAGTTCAGCTGGGCTCGTGGCTCCAGTCGCAATCCACGCCGGCGCGCTTCTGCGCGCTTTCGCGGGCCCACTCCAGCAGCCGGGCCACGCGCCACGCATCCGCTGCCTGCACCGGAGCGGGGCCAGTGCCGAGGATGGCGTCACGAACGCCGGCATAGAATTTGCGATAGTCGCCGGGAACGGATGCGATGCGGGTTTCCACCAGACGCCGATCGGCATCGACGCTGAGTGTGCCCTGCGCGGATTCGGGCTCGCTGCCCCATCCGGGTGCGTCAATGCGGGTGATTTTAGCCAGCGCTTCTTCCTGCGGATCCAGGCCCCACTTCCAGTAGTTGCCGCGGGTGCCGCGCAGATGGAAGCGCGGGCGGGCAAGGGTCGAGAGGGTGTTGGCGCTGAGCGTGACGATGAGTCCGTTGAGGTAATGCAGGCGGAGGGTGAAGGCGTCGGGCGCGCCGTCGCAGTCGCGCTCCATGCGGATTTCCGCGCTCACCGCGTTGGGCAGGCCAAAGAGTGTGAGCGCCTGGTCAGCCAGATGCGTGCCGATATCCACGAGCAGCCCGCCCTGAGCCGGTTCCTCTTTCCACGCGCGGGTGGACGGGCCGGGACGCCAGCGGTCAAAGCTGGAGGCGAGATGAACCAGCATGCCCAGCGAACCCTCCTGCACTACTTTCTGAATTGTCTGGAAGTCATTGTCCCAGCGTCGATTGTGAAACGGGATGCATTGCCGGCCAAGGCCGCCGGCCAGCTCCATCATCTGCGCGATTTCGTCTGCGCTCATGGCCATCGGCTTGTCGACGACCACGTGCTTGCCGGCCCCGAGCACCTGCATGGCCAGCTCAAAATGCGTGGAGTTGGGCGTGGCCACCACGACGAGCTGAATGGAGCGGTCGGCGAGCAGCTCTGCAAGCGAGCGATAGGTGGCGATGGCGGGGTAACGTGTGGCGGCGTGGCCGGTGGAGCGCTCCAGGACGGCGGCCAGCTCCAGGCCTTCGACCGAGGAGATGAGCGGCGCGTGAAAGACGCGGCCCGCCAGGCCAAAACCCACCACTCCCACACGAATCATGCATTCTCCTTCCGCGGCAACGGGCGGCGGCAAACGGGGCTGGAGGTGTGCTGCGTCAGGCTATGAGTTTATAACGGGTTTCGACAGGCGATAGAGATCGTCGCGGAGAAGGCGCCCTGGCCGGATTCCTGGAAGCTGCCCTTATGCAGAGCGTATCATTCTTGTTAAGAGTCCCGCGAAGCAGAGTGCGCCGAGGAGCAGGCAAGGCCGCTCGAGGGCGCGTGACGAACGGTGGACCACAGTTGTGCCGCAGTAGCGCCGCGACCAGGAGCATATGGCCGAACAGCAGAGCAAACCCAGGGTACTGGTGGTGGATGACGAGCAGGTAATCGCCGATTCACTGGCCATGATTTTGAATCAGTGCGGGTTCGATACGCGCGCCGTCTATGGCGGCGAAAAGGCGCTGGAGCTGGCGGCCACCTTCAAGCCGGACATGCTCATCACCGACGTGATTATGGGCGACCTGAACGGCATTGACGCGGCCATCCGCATGCGCCAGATGCTGCCGGAGATCAAGATTCTGCTCTTTTCCGGGCAGGCGGCTACGGCTGACCTGCTGGAGAAGGCGCGGACGGAAGGTTATGAGTTCGAGATTCTGGCCAAACCCGTACACCCGCAGGACCTGCTGAACCGGCTGCGCGGCTAAAGCAAAACCAGCCTGGGTGTATCCCGGAGCCGATCCTCTCAAGTCGACGCGACCCTCAGGAAGCGGCGACCCGGCAAGGCTCTCAAAGGGACGCTGAAAGGCTGGTTTTGCTCTAGCGCTCAAATTTTTGAGCCCGGCATCTTTGTTGAGCACGGCGTTCTGGATGCGGTGCGGCTCAGTCGCAGTGCTTAGCCGTGCAGCTCAGTCGTGCGGCTTCATTTCGCGACGGCCTTCGAGAGCGCGCGCCATCGTCACTTCATCGGCATATTCAATATCGCTGCCGGCAGGCACGCCGGTGGCAATGCGCGTGACGCGCACGGGAAATTTTCCCAGCGCCGAGGCCAGCCAGTTGGCCGTGGCTTCGCCTTCCAGCGTAGGGCTGGTGGCCAGAATCACTTCGTCCACCTCGCCGCGCTCCACGCGGGCCACAAGGGAGCCGGTGCGGAGCTGATCCGGCCCGACGCCGTGCAGCGGCGAAAGTGTGCCGTGCAGCACGTGGTAGACGCCGGAGTAATTCCGCGCGCGCTCCACGGAGCCGATGCTGGTGGGCTCCTCCACCACGCAGACCAGCCGCTGGTTGCGCGTGGGACTGGCGCAGTAGGCGCAGGGATCCACGTCCGTGATGTTGTTGCAGATGGAGCAGAGGCGAAGACTGGCCTTGAGGCTGCGTACGGCCTCGGCCAGGGCGGAGGCATCCTCGTCACTGGAGCGCAGAAGGTGGAAGGCGTAGCGCTGCGCGGTCTTGGTGCCCACGCCGGGCAGCTTCTTCAGCTCTTCCATCAGCCGCGCCATGGGCTCGGCAAATCGCGACACGGCTTGATGCCCTCCCTCGTTTTCTTCAGACCAGTCCCGGCAGGTTGAGCCCGCCCAGCATGCCCTGCACGCTGGACTGGATGGCCTCATCGGCCTTGCGGCCGGCGTCGTTGACGGCGGCAACCACCAGGTCTTCGAGCATCTCCACGTCGGGCTGGCCGCCGGTGAGGCTGGCCATCGCGGAAGGGTCAATGCGAATCCTGAGGAGCTGCTTTTTGCCGTTCATGGTGGCGGTGACCGCGCCGCCGCCGCTTGCGCCCTCGACGGAGACCTGCGCGAGCTTGCGCTGCACCTCCTCCTGCATCTGGCTGGCCTGGGAGAGCATTTCCGTGATTTTTAGCGGGTTGATCATGGGCGCCTCCTCTACTTTCCGCGCAGATCAATGACGCTGCGCACTTCAGCCTGAAAGATTTCCTGCGCCTTCTTCACCAGCGGATGGGCAAGCGCCTCCTGTTGGATGCTGCCGGCAGGTGCGACGGACCGCGCGGCCTTCGCGGCAACGGAGCCTTCGCCGGGAACGACGAGAAAACGTGCGGGCGCGCCCAGACGTTGCAACTCCTGGCGAATGATCTTCTCGGCCGCCGCATTCACGGTGAGGCTAATCATCTTTTTGCCCATGCCGGCCACTTCAATGCGCAGCGAAGTCCCCTCCAGAATCCAGCTTCCTGCGCCGAGCAACTGCGCGGCGGACTGATGACCGCCGGCGGAGAGCGCGTTCACCACGGCCTGGCGCAGCGCGTCCGTATCTGCCGCAGATTTCGACTCCGGTTCCGGCTCCGGTTCCGGCCGGGAATCGTCCGCGCTCGCGGAGATGGAATCGAGAGTTGTGTTCGATGCTGCCTGCGGAGCCTTAGCCAGTGCGCCTTCCGTCTCCGCCTCTGCGAATCCCCTGGCTGGAACGGCGGCCACGGGAAAGGGCGTGACGTTGCTCGGCCCGCTGCGGACGGGCTCGGGATTGCCGAGGCTCTGCACGGGCTCCGCCGGGCGAGGCGCGGAGGAAGAGGCCGAAAATGGAGAGAGCGGCGGCGGCGCGGAGGTTTGCGCGGCGCTTGATGGGGACTGCGGAGCACGGGGAGCGCTGCCTGCGGGCCGAGGCGACGATGCAGCCGGCGCGCGCATGGTGCCACCCGCCGCGATGCCGCTCATCAGCTCTTCCATGGGCAGCAGCCGCTGCGCATGGATGAGCTTGAGCAGGCCGAGCTCGAGGTGGAAGCGCTGCTCCTGGCGGTAGTTCAGATCGTCAAAGGTGCGCAGGATGATTTGCAGGTTGCGCGCGAGCTCCTCCTCCGTAAAGAGCATGGCGGTGCGCGAGGCGCGGGCGCGCTCGTCAGCGGAGATTTGCAGCAGCTCAGTCTGCTCGCCGCCGATTTTGGCCATGAGCGCGTTGCGCAGGTAGCGAAGCATCTGCCGCGCCAGCGACGAAGGGCTGTGCCCGGCATCGAGCAGCGTGCGCAGTTGCTCCATCAAATTGGCCGGCTGCTGCGCGGCCACGGCTTCCAGCAGCCGCTCAAAGACAGCATTCGGAACCGAGCCCATCAGCTCGCGAATCTGCACGGCGGCCAGCACCGGGCGGCCCTTTTCCACCGGCGCGGAGGCGATGGCCTGGTCCATGATGGAGAGGGCATCGCGCATGGAGCCGTCGCCGGCCTCGGCCAGAAGAGCCAGGGAGGCGTCCTCGGCCTCCACCTGCTCCTGCGCGGCTATCAACTTCAACTGCGCCAGGATGTCGTCAAACTTGACGGCGTGAAAGCTGAAGTGCTGGCAGCGCGAGCGGATGGTTTGCGGAATGTTTTCCGGCTCCGTGGTCGCCATCATGAAGATGACGTGCGGCGGCGGCTCTTCCAGGGTTTTGAGCAGCGCGTTGAAGGCCGCTTCGGTTATCTGGTGCGCTTCGTCGAGAATGTAAATCTTGTAGCGATCACGCGCGGGCGAGTAGCGCGCCGCATCGCGCAGCTCGCGAATCTCGTCAATGCCGCGATTGGTGGCCGCGTCAATCTCGATGACGTCCACGGCCGAGCCCTGGCGAATCTCATTGCAACTGTCGCACTGGCCGCAGGGTTCCGGCGTGGGCCGCCCGGCAGAGCCGACCGCGGTGCGGCAGTTGAGCGCCTGGGCAAGAATGCGCGCGATGGTGGTTTTGCCAATGCCGCGATGGCCGGAAAAGATGTAGCCGTGGGCCACGCGGTTCTGGCTGAGGGCGTTCAGCAGCGTGCGGGTCACGTGGTCCTGGCCGGCCACGTCGGCAAAGCGCTGCGGACGGTATTTCCTGGCCAGAACCTGATAGCCCATGCGGACAAATCCCCTTGCGCCGCCGTTCTACTGAGGCGGTCTCTAGGGATTGTAACGGTTGCGGAGCGACGGGCTGTGGATTTGGTCCGATGCGATGAAAAGGCAGTTGCCGAGGGCTCCGCGGAAATGCATCAAGCCGCGTTTTCCTCGGCATCGTCGACGGGGTGGCCGTTGCCGGGCAGCTCCTCGGGAGGCGCCTGCCGCCGCTTTTTCAGTGCGCGGCGCGCGGCGGCCCTGCGGCGGCGAAGCTCTTCAGGCGAGTACATGGTGCCGCGGCATTTCCTTGCGCCGCAGTTGCAGGCGGCCTCATCCACGCCGCCGTCGTAGAGGCAGTAGTCGTAGGTGATTTCCTCGCCGGGCGCGATGCTGCGGATGGCGGTAATCCACACGCGGCCGCGAACCTCAACGGTTTCGCAGTTGGGGTCGCAACTGTGGTTGATGAACATGGCCATGCAGTGGCCGTCGATGACGATTGAGCCGTCGCCCAGTCCAAAAAGGTAGGTGATGGGGCTCTGCTCATAGCAGGCGTCGGCCTCGTCCCTGCTTATGCGGGGGCCGTCGTACTCGGCCACGCGAACGCCCTTGGCGATGGCGGTGGTGGTGTAACAGCCGGCGGCATGAATGGCGGAGGAGCGGATTATCAGTCCCATGCAGATGTGAATCGTTCCTCTTTGAGGATGCGTTTGAGGATGCGTGCGCTGTTGCCCGCATCGTACCATTGAAGGGGGCTGTGAGAGGAGCGAAAGCGCGAAGGGATGCGAAAGGGATTTCCAGCGGCACTGGCAGCGGCGGCATTCTGGATGGCCGCGCAGGGGCTGTGCGCGCAATCGACGGGCACGCCAGGGACGCAGCCGGCCGCGCCCAAACCTGCACAGACGACACCCGCACAGACTGGGCCCGCACAGAATGCGCCGCGCGAGTCGAATCCGTTTCCTGAGGACACACATTCCGTGCCGGTGCTGCCCAGCAGGCCGGGGTCGATTGCCGAGCCCTCCGCCGACGAGGCCGCGGGCGCGCATGTGCGCCTGCCCAACGCGGACCTTGATCCGGTGACCGGCCCCGATGACGCCGCTACCGCCGCCAGCGACTCGGGCTTCAGTGACAGCTCTTCAGGCCTGGACCAGATTTTGCAGCCGCCGCCGGATGAGGGCAAACACAGCAAGGGAGCTCCCGAGCCGTCGCTGCCGCCGGAGACGGCCAAGCAGGACATCAGCGTGGGCAACTACTACCTGGGCACGCACGACTGGAGGGGCGCGCTGTCTCGTTTTGAGTCAGCACTGGTGCTTGCGCCGGACAATCCTGACGTCTTCTGGGGATTGGCCGAGTGCCAGCGCCACTTGGGCCAGTACGCTGAGGCGCGGACGAATTATTTGAAAGTGATGGAGTACGACCCGGACAGCCGGCACGGCAAGGATGCGAAGAAGTACCTCCAGCAGCCCGAGATTGCCAACGCCAAGGCCGGCGCGCCGGGTGCGCGCTAGGCGCTCCGCGCTCTTGTGTTCATGCGATGACTTCGCCCAGCGTCTAACGCAGGCCGGACCAGTGCAGGTAGGCGTCGATGATCCGCTGGCCCCAGAGCGCGGAGAGAATTCCAGCGATGCAGAGGAATGTGCCGAAGGGCAGGGGAGTGGAGGCCCAGCTTTTTGCGCCGCGTCGGGCTTTGGGCTGCGCCAGCACCACAAAGGCAAAGCCCGCGCCCATGCACACGGCCAGCACAAAGCTCACCAGCGCGCCGGGAAGGCCCAGCCATGCAGCCATCATCGCCATCAGCTTGGCGTCGCCCAGGCCCATGCCCTCTTGCTTGCGGATGAGCCAGTAGGTCCAGCGGATGAGGAGGACGAGGCCGGCGGCGATGAGGATGGCGACTGCCGAATGCAGCGCCGAGGTGCGCAACATCTGTCCGCGAAGCGCGGTTGCGTTGTACTTCTCCAGCACCGGGCCCGAGTTGAGCCAGAAGGCCCAGAGCTGCGACGCGAAGCCGAGCACGATGCCCGGCCAGGTGAGCCAATTCGGCAGCCACAGATGCTCGGCATCCAGCACGGCAAGCGCAACCACGAGCCATGCGAAGAGCATCCGGCTGACCACAAGCACCCAGTTGGATACATCGCCGAGTGAGGCCGGGTCTGCTGAAAACGTGGTCCACGCGGCCACCATCCACAACCCGCCCACGGCGAGCTCCACCAGCGGATGGCGCCAGCCGATGGGCGTTTTGCACGTCCGGCAGCGGCCGCCGAGTGCGAGCCAGCTAAGCAGCGGAATGTTTTCCCACCAGGCCAGCGTGCGGTTGCACTGGCGGCAGTGCGAGCGCGGCTTCACGATGCTCTCTTCCGCGGGCCAGCGCGTGAGGCACACGTTCAGAAAGCTGCCAAAGGCCAGCCCCAGCAGCGCCGCAAAGCCGGTGAGCACAAGTCGAATCATGTGGAGAGCTTGAGTATACGGCGCAAGGAGGCCGGGGCGGTTCCGGCCGCAGGCGCTGGTTCCGGCCGCAGGCGCTGGTTCGAGGATGCGGGCTGCCTGCAAAAGGCCACGCGGTACACTGGGGGCGATGGACGCGCCCAGAGACGGAAAGAGTCCTCAACGTTCCACGGCTGCATTGGGACCGGAATCGAGCCCGGTGATTCCGACTGACCCGGCGCGTGCCGCGGAGCTCTTTCAGCAGTCGGCGGCAATCATGGCGCGGCTGCGCGCGCCCGGCGGCTGCCCGTGGGACCGCGAGCAGACCTTCGACACCATTCGCAAATACACGCTCGAGGAGGCCTACGAAGTTTTCGACGCCATTGAGCGGCGCGACTTTCCGCATCTCTCTGAGGAGCTGGGCGACCTGCTGCTTCAGGTTTTGTTTTATGCGGAGATGGCGGCGAATGAAGGCCGCTTTACCATTGCCGATGTGCTGGACCAGCTCAACCGCAAGCTCATCCGGAGGCATCCGCACGTTTTTGGCGAGGAGGCTTCGCGCGCGGCCGGCAACAACGCCCATGTGGACGCGGCGGTGGAGGGTTCGTCGGCTGCCGTGCTGCGCAACTGGGAGGAAATCAAAAGCGCAGAGGCATTGCATGCAGCGGCGTCGGACGCGTCCGAGTCCAGGCTGGATTCCGTGAACCGCGCGATGCCCGCGCTGGCTGAGGCGGCGAAACTTGGCGCGAAGGCGGCAAAGTCCGGCTTTGACTGGCCGGAGTGGCGCGACCTGCTGCCCAAGGTGGCCGAGGAAGTGGCGGAGCTGGAGGCCGAAGCCGCACACGAGGATGCTGCCCGCAAGCCCGCCGTCGAGGCCGAGCTCGGCGATCTGCTTTTCACCGTTGTCAACCTGGGCCGGCATCTGGGCGTGGATGCCGAGATGGCGTTGCGCGGCTGCAATCTGCGCTTTCGCCGGCGCTTCCGGCAAATGGAGCAGTCGAGCGCGCGTCCGCTGGAGGAGCTTGCGCCGGCGGAGCTGGAAGCCCTGTGGACTGCGGCCAAGCGCACGCTGGCGGCTGAGTCTGCCTCGTCCGCAATCCCAATTACGGAGCCGCGCGCATGATTCGCATTCGCTCCTGCCGCGGATTTGACGAGTTCGAAGCCTGCGTCCAGATGCAGATTGAGACTTGGGGCTACGACCAGACGGACGTGATTCCACGCAAGGCGTTTCTGGTGGCGCAGAAGATTGGCGGGCAGATTCTCGGCGCGTTCGACACTCGCTTGCCCGGCGACGGTGAGGACGGCGGGCCGGAATCGATGGTGGGTTTCGCCATGTCTTTGCCCGGCGTAAAAACCGTCCACGGCGAGCCGCAGCCGTATCTGCATTCGCACATGCTGGCCGTGCGCGAGGGCTACCGCAATCGCGGCCTCGGCGCGCAACTCAAACTGGAGCAACGGCGTGAAGCGCTTTCGCGGGGAATTCGGCGGATGGAGTGGACCTTTGATCCGCTGGAGATTCGCAACGCGCATTTGAATATCCACAAGCTGGGCGCGATTGCCCGTTGCTACTTGACCGATTTTTATGGTGTATCCTCATCTCGATTGCAGGGTGGGTTGCCCACGGACAGGCTCGTGGCCGAGTGGCAGCTTGATTCGGAGCGCGTGACGGCTCCGCTGGAAGGCCGCCCACGACCTGCGTACAGGATTGAGGAGCGCATCCCGGTTCCGGCAGCCATTTCCACATGGAAGGCAAGGGACGAAACCCGGGAGCGTGCCCTGGCTTTGCAGACGGAAAACCGCGAGAGGCTGCAGAAGGCCTTCGCGCGGGGGTTGGCCGTGGTGGGGTTTGCCAGGGATGCGGAAGGCAATGGATGCTTCGAGCTGGGAGCCCTCACTCAGACGGAGTTGACCTGATGTTGCTTGAACCATCGGTTGCACGCGCACGAAACGAACCAGTCCTGTTGCCAACTTTGCTGCGCCAAGGAATGCGATTCATATGAAAATCGACGGAATTGTTCTCCGTGAGCTCCATCTGCCTCTCGTCCGTCCGTTTGAAACCAGCTTTGGCATCACGCGCGAGCGCAGAATTCTGCTGGTGGAAGTGCGATCGGAAGGGCTGATCGGCTGGGGTGAGTGCACGGCCGGCGAGCGGCCCTATTTTTCCGGCGAATCGACCGACACGGCATGGCAGGTGCTGCTGAACGAGCTGGGGCCGATGCTAGCTTCCGAGTCGCCCGAGCACGGAGGCCAATGCCCGCGCATCTTTCAAAAAGTGCGTGCCAACCGCATGGCCAAGGCCGCGCTGGAGAATGCAATCTGGGACCTGGAAGCGCAGCGCGGAGGAATTCCTCTTGCCCAGTTGCTGGGCGGCGTGCACGAGACGATTCCATGCGGCGTATCCATCGGCATCCAGCCGAGCCTCACCGAGCTGATGGCGGTGATTGAGCGCGAGCTGGCTGCCGGCTACCGGCGCATCAAGCTGAAGTGCAAGCCGGGCTGGGATGTGGAGGTTTTTGAGAAGGTGCGCACGCGCTGGCCGGAGATTCTGCTGAGCTGCGACGCCAACTCGGCATACAAGCTGCGCGACGCTGACCATCTGGTGAGCTTTGACGCATTCGACCTGCTGATGATTGAGCAGCCGCTATGGCACGACGATTTTTACTTCCACTCCATGCTGCAAAAGCGGCTGAACACGGCCATCTGCCTCGATGAGTCGATCCGCAACCGCCGCGACGCCCTGGCGGCAATCGAAATGGAGTCCTGCCGCATCATCAACATCAAGCTGGGCCGCGTGGGCGGATTCTCTGAGGCCATTGCCGTGCACAACGTGGCGCAGGAGCGGGGCATTCCCGTGTGGTGCGGCGGAATGCTCGAGTCGGGCATTGGCCGCGCACACAATATTGCGCTTTCGACGCTCGAGAACTTTTCGCTGCCCGGCGATGTGTCCGCCTCGGCGCGCTACTGGAAGGAAGACATCGTGGAGCCGGAGATTACGGTTTCACCCGAGGGTGAAATCACGATTATGGATTCGCCCGGGCGCGGCTACGAGGTGCGCTACGACCTGATTGAGCGGCTCACCGTGCGCAAGGAGACCATCCGCGCGCTGGAGCTGGTGGGATAGCAATCGCTTCCGGAATCACGCGGCCGCAGCGCGGCCTTCGCGCCAGCGCCAGACGAGATAGGGCAACAGCGCAGAGGCGAACAGGATTGCCGCATAGGCCAGGTTGCCCGCAAAGGCCTGCGGCGACGGACCGAAGACAAAGCCAATGTGGATGTGGCCTGCGCCGGAGATGGCGGCGCGATTTGCGTCCACGCTCTGCACGGTGGCAAGGAACGCGACGAGGAACATTCCCGCAACCGGCCAACCTGCGCGCAGCCGTTGCCGCGCAGCCAGCACGCACAGTGCCCAGCCCAGCGCGAAGGGCGTGCCGAAGTAGATGAGTCGGCCGAATTGGAACCACGCATTGCCAATCCATGAGACGTGCTGCGCGCCGAAGGGTGTGTTGGCGCCGGGCAGAAAGATTTGCCAGCCCGTCCAGAGCACCAGCAGCGCAAGGCCGCGGGCGATGGCGAGAATGGCGAGCGGAGCCAGGGCGCATACGGCCCACGGCGCGCGGACGCTCCAGGCGCGCAGCTTTGGCTGGCTCAGCATGGCCTGGGCAAGCTCGTCGACTGTGCCCAGACGTGCGAGCGCCGCTGCTTCGGCATCTTTTTGGTTGAGTCCCGCGCGTATTTCTTCAGCGGTCAGGTCGGCAAGGTGCTCGGCGAGTTCTGTCCTGTAACGGCGCACATGGCGCGGGGCCACTCCACCCGACAGCAGCCTTTCGCGCAATTCAGGAAAAAGACTGTGCATCTTTACCTCCCTTCAGCACGCCGCGGATGGCGGCGGCCAGGCTGGTCCAGTCGTTGGTGAGCCGCGCCAGCCGGCGCTTGCCCGCGGCGGTCAGTGAATAGTAAATGCGGCTGCGGCCATCCACGGACTTGCGCTTCGTGCGGAGTGCGCCGTCGGCTTCGAGCGCGTGCAGCACGGGGTAGACGACGCCTTCGCCCACGGCAACGACAGAACCCGTGCGAGCGCGGATGGCCTGCACAATCTCGTAGCCGTACATGGTTTCGTCCGCCAGCAGGCAGAGGATGAGCAGCTCGGGTACGCCATTCAGGAAGTTCGGATTGGTGCCGCGCGCCGTCATTGCCGGTCATCATACCTCGAACCGAGAGGTATGGCAAGCAGCGAAGCGAGGGGCATGCAAAAAATTTGGTGCTGAAGTTTGCGCGGCCAGCGAAAGCGGCGGCCAACGATCGCCTTCGACGACGGCCTTCACGGACCGATGGCCGGTGCATGCGGCTGGTGTGTGGCCGGTGGATGCGGCCGGTGTGCGGCCGGCGTTTGGCCCATGGGCATGAATCCCGTCATTCCCCGGGGCGCGGGCCACGGTGCGGGGTTTCGCCACCCCCCCGCGGGTGGTATACTCACAAGGGCGCGTGTGTCTCCGCACCTCGACTTCCAATCGATTGAGGTATCCATGTCCGGCCACTCGAAATGGGCCACCATCAAGCACAAAAAAGGCGCGCTGGACGCCAAGCGCGGCAAGGTTTTCACCCGTCTCATCAAGGAAATCACCATTGCCGCGCGTTCCGGCGGAGGCGACCCTGACGGCAATCCGCGTCTGCGCGGAGCCATTCTGGCCGCCAAGGCTGAGAACATGCCCGCCGACAACATCAAGCGGGCCATCCAGCGCGGCACGGGCGAGCTGGAAGGCACAACGTATGAGGAGATTGCCTTCGAGGGCTACGGCCCCGGCGGCGTCGCGCTGATTGTGGAAGTGACCACGGACAATCGCAACCGCGCGGTCAGCGAGATTCGGCACACCTTTGCCAAAAACGGCGGCAACCTGGGCGAGACCGGCTCAGTGCGCTTCCTGTTTTCAAAGAAGGGCGTGATTGCCGTGGAGAAGTCCTCGGCCAATGAAGAGCAACTGATGAACATCGTGCTGGAAAGCGGCGGCGAGGACCTGAACGACGAAGGCGACACGTGGGAGATTCTGACGGATCCGGCTGCGTATGAGGACGTGCTGAACGCAGTGAAGTCGGCGAAGATTCCCACGGTGATGAGCGAGGTGACGATGATTGCCTCGACCTATACCAAGCTGGAAGGGCCGGCGGCCGCACAGATGTTGCGCCTGCTGGACGCGCTGGAGGATCTGGACGATACGCAGAACGTCTACTCCAATTTCGACATGGACGCCGAACAAATGGAGCAGGTGGCCGGCTGACCGGGCAAGAACGGGCAAGCGCAGGCCGCCCGGTGTGGCGGCCTTTCTTGTGGAGCGAGCAAGATTGCAGCAGAGAAGGGAAGTCGGATTGAACCGGATTGTGAAGCTGTTGATTCTTTTTCTTGCTGCAGGCACGTTGGCGACCTTGCCGGCATGGGCGCAAACAGCAAGCCACAGCGATGAGCCGGCCGAAAGCCCCGTGGCGCAGGTGCGCAACCTGCAAAGCTGGGAGTTTGGCCCGTTTGTGAACGTGGGCAACGGATTCGGCAATCGCGACCGCTACCACTTTCTGGCGCTGGGCGTGCAGGCGGGCAAGATTCTTACGCCGATGCTGCACGTGGGCGGGCACTTGTCCGGCCAGCTTGAATACGGCTTCAACCTGATGCCCTTCTGGCAGGCCTACACGCCCGCGCCTTACACCGCAACGGTGACCACGCCCGGCGGCCAATTTCTGGAGCATTACGGCGGCGGCACCTTCACCGGCGTCAGCCTCACGCCCGTAATCCTGCGCTGGAACTTTGCCACGCGCACGCGGCGTTTCCAGCCCTGGTTCCAGGCGGCGGGGGGGCTCATTTACACCACGCACAAATTTCCGCCGAACCTGCTGGTGGTGCACGGCTCGCCGGGCGGCACCTCGGTGTTCAACTTTTCGCCGCAGGGCGGCGGCGGCTTTCATTACTTTCTGCGGCCGGGCCGGTCCATTGACCTGGGCGTAAACGCGATGCACATTTCGTCGGCCTCGCTGGGCGACAAGAACCCCGGCGTGAACGCCAGCATTCAAGTGCAGATTGGATACACCTTCTGGAAGTGAACGGCATGAGCAAAGCCCTTGTGGAGTGCGTCCCCAATTTCTCAGAGGGCAGGGATGAGCGTGTGGTCGAGGCCATTGTTGCGGCCATGCGCGTGGACGGGGTGTCCCTGCTGGATCTGGCCATGGACGCCGGGACTAACCGCTCCGTGATAACGCTGGCCGGCCCGCCGGAGGCGGTTGTGGAGGCTGCGGTGCGCGGCGTGGGCAAGGCCGCCGAGCTGATTGACCTGACGCGCCAGCAGGGCGAGCATCCGCGCATTGGAGCGGCAGACGTGATTCCCTTTGTGCCCATCCGCGGCATGCGGCTGGAGCAGTGCGTGCTGCTGGCGCGCCAGGCAGGGCAGGCGATCTGGCAGCGCTGCGGCATTCCGGTGTATTTCTATGAAGCGGCCGCGGCTCGGCCTGACCGCGCCAACCTAGACAACGTGCGCCAGGGCCAGTTTGAAGGGCTGCGCGAGCAGGTGCGCAAGGAGGCGGCGCGGCGGCCGGACCTGGGTGGCCCCGGGTTGCACCCCACCGCCGGCGCATGCGCCGTGGGCGCGCGCAAGCTTCTCGTCAGCTACATCCTCACCTTTGATTCGGCCGACGTTTCGCTGGTGCGCGCGATGGCTCGGGAGCTGCGCTCGGCCTCCAGCGGGCTGAAGGACATTCGCGCCATGGGCGGCCTGGTGGATGGCCGGGCGCAGCTTACGCTGAACATTGCCGACCTTGACGCCACACCCATTTCGCGGGTCTTTGCCGGCGTTTCGCGCCTTGCGTTGCGCCACCGGGCGGCGATGGTGGAGGGGCGCATCACCGGCCTGGTGCCGGAGGCGGCCTGCGAGCGCGAGAGCGAGTGGATGCGTCATTTGACTGGGTTTGATCCGGAGACCAAGATTCTGGAGCGAAGGCTGGAGCGCCCGCTTCCCTGGCCGGGAGCGGAGTTGAGACAGACTCAATCCGGTACCGTGGTGCCGGCGGCAGGCTTCGCCGGCGCATCGGTGGAGGCAGTGCCAGAGTAAGATCGGGGAAGTGAAGGGAAGTGAAGGTTGGAGCAACTCCGGCTTGCCGGCTGCGTCCAACCAGACAGCGGCAGGGCCGCCGGTTCGCCCCCTTTGCAGGAGGATGATGTTGCGGAACAGATGTGCAGGACTTTCGATGTGCGCCCTCATTCTGGCGTTCACGCTGCCGGCCGGAGCCGCGCAGCTTTCAGGCGACGCGCGCGCCTCGATTCCACACGACGTGCAGCAGCTTGTCGTAATCGATTACCAGGCCATGCAGAACTCACCCTCGGCCATGCAATTGCGCTCCCGCGTGATGCCGCCGGACCTGAAGCAGTTTGACGAGGCGCTGCGCCGCTCCGGCCTGAACGAGAATCACGATGTGGAAGACCTGGCCTTCGCGCTCTATCGCGTGCCGGGCACGGCCAGCCAGCTTGAAACCGTGGGCGTGGCCCAGGGGCAGTTTGACACCGACAGCATTGTGGCGCGGTTCCGCAAGCAGCGCGTCAAGCCCATCGTGCTGCGTTCCAACCGCATCTGGCCCATGGCGCATACGGGCATGGTTCTGTGCTTCGTCGATCCCTCCACGATGATCTTCGGCAGCAAGCAATCGGTAACGCAGTCACTGAATGCGCGCGACGGCATGGCCCAGAGCATGCTGACCAACGGCCCCATGATGGACGCCATGCGCTCGGTCGACTCCGAGCCCTTGTGGAGCATCCTTGACCAGCTGGGCACGCAGACCATGATGAAGCAGGTTCTGGGACAGGCCGGCTCGGTCACCGACTACGACTCGGTGCGTAAGCGGCTGCTTGCTTCCTGGTATTCGATGGACTTCCAGCACGGGGTCAGCTTCGACCTCACGCTCTCCACCGGCGACGCCTTTGCCGCGGCAACGGTCTCCTCGCTGCTGAACGCGGCCGTGCTCTACCGCAAGATGAGCGGCTCGCCCATTGAGAAGCAGGCGCTGGCCGCCACCGACATCTCCTCCAGCGGCGGCATGCTCACCATCCACTTCGCCACGTCGAATGACAACTTCCAGAGCCTGCTGCAGTCCTCGCTCTTTCAGAGCATGGTGCATTGACGACGGGTATGGAATTGTTCGCCTGAACTCAGGGGTCCGGCCGCACTAGCTGGCCTGCGAGACGGCGTCTTCCGCCACGGGTGCGCCGGCGTTGCACACCTGGTTGCGTCCGCTTTTCTTGGCCGCATAAAGGGCATCGTCGGCAAGCTGAATGAGCGTGGCCGCGTGCTGCCCGCGCTGCGGCACCAGCGTGGCGCAACCCACTGAGATCGTCAGGTAGCCCAAGGGCGTGGCCTTGTGCGGCAAGCGCCGCTTGCGCACCGCCTCACACACCTGCTCGGCCACTTCCATCGCGCCTTCATTGCACGTGTTGGGCAGCACAATGGCAAACTCCTCGCCGCCAAAGCGCGCCACCAGGTCGCCGGTGCGCGTCACCACGTCCTGTGCGGCTTCCGCCACCTGCTTCAGCAGGCTGTCGCCGCGCAGGTGTCCGTAGGTGTCGTTGTAGGCCTTGAATTTGTCCACATCCAGCAGCAGCAGCGAGAGGGGCGTGTGGTCGCGCATTCCGCGCCGCCACTCCGCGGTCAGGTACTGGTCCAGATGCCGGCGGTTGGCCAGGTGCGTCAGCGCATCGGTTATCGCCAGGGCCTCCAGCGCGCGATAGGCGTCCTTCAACTCCTCCTCGGCGGCCTTGCGCTCGGAAACATCCCTGAGCGTGTTCAGAATGCCGGTGGCCTTGCCGGTGACCGGGTCGCGCACCGCCTTCATGCTCGCCTCAATCCACAGATAGGTGTTGTCGGTCTTGCGCACGCGGCATTCCACAATGCCCGTGTCAGAGCCGGTGCGCAGGCTGTGCAGCACAGACTGCACGTGCGAGCGGTCCATCGGATGCACAAGGTCAAGCGAGCGCCGGCCCAGCAGCTCCTCGGTCTGCCAGCCGCCCAGCCGCGCCGCCGCCGCCGAGACATAGGTGCGGCGGCCATCGAAGTCGGAAAGAATGATCACGTCGCGCGAGTTTTCCGTCACCAGCTCATGCAGCGCGACAATCTCCTGCAACTTGCGCTCGACGGCCCTCTTGCGGTCCATCACCAGCGAGATGCTGTAGAGGATGAACATGGCCGCGATCATGTAGCGCTCCAGCAGCACCACCGGAACCATCCCCGGCGGCGTGTGCACCAGAACCAGCGGGCCGTGGCCATGCAGCGTGAACCATGCGCCCACCACGGAAACATAAAGCGCGCCCAGCGAGGCCCATGCCAGATCCAGCTTGAGCAGGACAAGAATCAACAGCGGATAGATGACGAAGAAGACCGGAATGTGCGCGTCGGAGAAACTCAAAAGTGTGGCGCCGGCAAGCATCGCGGGATAAAACCATGGATAGCGAACGCGGCGCCATGTGCCCAGGCCGTCGCGCAGGATGGCCACGCAGGCCGGTGTGGCAATGGCCGCCCCCATGGCGTCGCCCACCATCCAATCCGTCAGCACCTCAAGAAACTTCGCGTGATAGACAAAGTGGCTGAAGAGGGCCTCGGCGAACGCTGTGAGCAACGGCGACAGCACCACCGCAATTCCGGCGAATCGGGTCAGGTAGGCCACGTCGGTAAAGTTGGGCAGCTCCATGGACCGCCGGCGCAGCAGGTGCGCGCTGAGCAGAGCCTCGCCCACATCCAACAGCGCGTACACCGCATTACCGCGCCAGTCGGCGCCCGCCAGGGTTCCGCCGGCCCACATTGCCAGACAGCTCACCAGCAGGATGCCGTTCCAGCGCCAGCGCGGAGCCGTCAGCAGGTATGCAAGAACAATGCCGTTGGCAATCCAGACGTAGCCGGAGTGATTGCTGCTGCCGGCCTGCACCATGGTTGAATAACCGGCCGCCAGGCTTACCAGCAGAAAGCAGCCCGCCAGACGAAAAAGCTCTGGAGGCCACCGGAATCCCGGTCCTCTCGCTTTCCGTTCCAAGGAACCTTCTGCCACGCACACCCTCCCAACTTGCATATCGGTTGAATTTGCAAGTGGAATAGAGGAAAGGTGGATAGGGGCATTAGAAACATCTAAGAGAGGGCGGCCGAGCCCGCCGGCGCATCGCTCACCTGCCGGTGTTCAACTGCGGATAGAACTCGGCCGTGCCGCCGGGCATCAGCACAATCTCCAGCGTGCCTTGCTGCCCTTCGCGCACATCCGGTCCTTTGGCCTTCACCAGCGCGTGGGTCGCGGCCACGGTGTATTGCACGGTGACCGGCCCGCTGCCGCGCACCTTGAACCGATAGCCATAATCAGCGCCGTTGGCCAGGCTGTCGATTCCAAAGCTGGCCTCGGGATAATCCACCTCCACCAGCTCAATGGGCGCGCCGGTGCGGTTTTTCACGGTGCATTGGATCTGGTAGGAGTGGCATCCGGCCAGCGGGACAAGACCGGCCAGCACAAAACCCAGCACAAAACAGGGAAGCAGGGCAGCAGCGGCCCGCAGTAAGTGTTTCACGCATCTTCTCCATTCCCGGCCGCCGTGCGGGAGGCCTCGGCCGCGGCCGGCTCTTTCTCCTCGCGGCCTTTTTCCAGCCGAGCTTTTTCCAGACGGTCTTTTTCGAGCCGGTCGAGCCGGCGCAGCAGCTCCGGCAGCCGCTGGAAGACCGCGACGGCGCGCAGCCACGTGCGGTTGTCAAAGGCCGGCGAGCCGGAAAGCATTTTGCCGGCGGGAACATCGTGCGAGACGCCGGATTGCGCCGTCAGCACCACGCCGTCGCCCACCGTGCAGTGGCCCGCCACGCCCACCTGTCCGGCCAGAATTGCATCGTTGCCAATCACGGACGAGCCGGCCAGCCCGGTCTGCGCGCACAGCAGCGTGTTCTCTCCCACGCGCGAGCCGTGGCCCACCTGCACCAGGTTGTCAATCTTGGTTCCCGCGCCAATCTCCGTGGCCCCCAGCGTCGCGCGGTCAATGCAGGCGTTGGCCTGCACGTCCACCCGGCTGCCCAGCCGCACCGGGCCGGACTGTGGAATCTTCTCCCACTCGCCGGCGTCGTTTTTGGCAAAGCCGAAGCCGTCCGAGCCGATGATGGCCCCGTTTTCCAGGGTTACATGGTCGCCCAGCGTGCAGCCCTCGCGCACCACGGCGTGAGCATGGGCAAACAGGTGGCTGCCGGCGATCACATTGGGATAGAGCACCACGTGGGGCAGCAGCGTGGCGTTCGGTCCCAGCGAAACGCCCGGCCCCACCACCACGTAAGCGCCGATGTGCGCGCCCTCGCCAATCCGTGCGGTGGGATGGACCACGGCGGTGGGGTGGATGCCCGCCTCGTAGAGCGGTGCCTGATAGAAGATGCCCAGCGCCCGCGAAAAGGCGTAGTAGGGGTTGGAAATGCGCAGCGTGGGCCGCTCAATCTCAGGGAAATCCGGCTCCACCAGCACGGCGGCGGCACGGGTTTTGCGTGCCAGGCCCGCATACTTGGGGTTGGCCACAAAGGTCACATCGCCGGGGCCAGCTTCCTCAATCCCCTTGACGGCAGTCACTTCCAGCTCGGGGTCACCCCGCAGCTCGGCGCCAAGACGGGTTGCCAGCTCACCCAGCTTCATCGTTGGCATTGTAAATGGAACCGGCTCCGGCGGGTTGCGCGCCCGGCCCGGGATGCCTATTCGGAGTCCTCGGGAAAGAGCTCCGGCTGCGGCGCAGCCTTGCCGCGGCGGCGGCCGGGATGGCCAATCAGGCTGACCACCTCAAGCGACTGCACGGCCCCGCGCGGCACAAAGATCCGCTGCGTGTTGGAGCGCATGTCGGGCGGCGTCAGCAGCAGGCCGGCGCCGGCAATCAGCGTACGGTCATTGGCGGCCAGGCCCTCCAGCTCATCGCCATCGGTCAGAGTCAGCCGCAGCCACAGCCCTGCCGTCCGCGGGCGCACCGTAAAGCGCCTCTGCAACAGCCGCTCAGGGTTGGCGGGGTCAATTCCGGCCAGATCCCGCACAAAACACACCCACTTCACCGTCTCCCAAGCCAGGCTCACCACCTTGCCGTTGGGGTCCAGCAGCTCCAGTTGGGCCGCATCGGGGCCAAAGCCCGCATCCGCGTAGCCGGCCACCCAGTCGCGGGAGAACTTGCGCACGATCACGGGTTTACGCACCTGGGCCATCGTTGAGGATTGTCGCATGGCGGGGGCCTGGGGCAGCGTCAAAAAGCTGCGTATGTGGTGCATACGGAGGTGCACAGGCGCTAGCAAACGGACGCAAGGTATGATAAGGTACTGCTTTGCAACCTCCGGTGCCCTACCTACTAAGCGCAGTGCCATCAGACACTTGACTCTACCGGAGGGTCTGCGGGAGCAGGGAACCGGATGCCCGACTACATTTATCTCCTTGAGAACCGGCTCTCAGCCGACCAACAGCAGGCCCTGCGCCACCTTCGTGAGGTTGCCCGAGAGGCCGGAACCCTCCTGTTCCTCACCGGTTCGGCAGTGCGCGACCTCACCAGCGGCCACGCCGTCCACGAGCTTGAGGTGGTTGTCCACTCGAACGCCCTCAAGCTGAAGCGCGCGGTGGAAAAGGCCGGCGGCAAAATCTGGGGCGACGACGAGGCCTCCCGCTCGCTTTACCTGTGCTTCCCTGGAACCGTCCGCGTTGACCTGATCAGCGCCCACCGCGCCGAGTATCCCAAGCCCGGAAAGCCGGTCTATCACTGGTCCTCGATTCACGAGGATCTGCGCCGCCGCGACTTCACCGTCAACGCCATGGCTATTTCGCTCAATGAGGGCTCTTACGGCCTGCTGATGGACCCGCTGAATGGCGCCGCCGACATCGAGGCGCGCACCCTGCGCCTGGTTTCCAATTACGGATTTATGGACGAGCCGGCCCTGATGCTGCGCGCCACACGCCTGCGCGCCAGCCTTGGCTGGGAGCTCGACCCCCGCAGCCAGACCCGCTATGACAATGCCCGCGAGGAGGACATCATCGGCGCGCTTTCCGCCCACGAGCGCAACCGAGAGCTGGAGCAGATTGGCCACGGGGACGATGGCCTGAAGGTGCTGGAGGCCATGGAGGCCGCCGGCTGGATGAAGGTGCTCTTCCCGGCCTGGACCCACGGCAGGGCCGACCGCGAAAAGCTCCAGGCGCTGCACGATCTCTCCGTGGAGCTGCTGCTGCAGGGCGTGCATGCCGACATGTCCGCCGCGCAAATGCAGTTGCTTACCGCCAAGCTGCCCGCCAAGGAACTGGCGGCTCTCAAGCGGCACATGCTGCGCCCCGGCTTTGTGGCCGAGTGGAACAGCCTGGACTCGATTGCCGCGGCCTTCCAGAAGGCGCTGATGTCCAGGGAAAACCAGACGCCCTCCAAGGCCTTCAAGCTCTTTACGAGCTATGACCCGGAAGCAGTTCTCTGGCTTGGTTTTACCGCGAAGAGTGAGGCGGTAAAAGAGCGTTACCGGCTCTTCCTGAAGGAGTGGCCCCAGGCCCGCCAGCGCATTCCCAACGCGCAGATGCTGGAGATGCGCATTACGCCCGAGCTGGCCAGCTACAACGAGATTCTCCACGCCGTTTTCCTTGAGCTGATTGACGGCAAGCTGACCACCCCGGAGGAGATTCAGGCGTTCCTCCAGCCTTTCTCGCCGCCGGCGCCACCGCCGCAGGTCACTATCAAGCGCAGCCGCGCGCGCCGCAGCGCCGAGGCCCGCGTGAAGGAGCGCTCCTTTGAGGACGAGGAGGAGAGCGATGAGCCAGCGGGCGACGAAGAGGATCTGGACGACATTGGCGGCGGCGACGACGAAGACGCCTTCCCCGAGATGGAAATTCCCAAGGGCGACCTGGAGGCAGAGGACGACGAGGAAGGCGATGAGGAGGCAGAGGAAGAGGAGTCTGCTCCGCGACGCGGCCGCAAGGGAGCCAAGGCCGTCAAGGGAGCAGCGCCCGCAACGGTGAAAGCTCCGCCGGCGAAGTCGAAGCTGGAGCCGCATGCAGCCAAAAAGCCCGTGCAGGAAAAAGCAAAAGCTCCGGCTGCAAAGCCCGTGCAGGAGAAGACGAAAGCTCCGGCTGCAAAGCCCGTGCAGGAAAAAACAAAGCCTGTGCCTGAAAAAACAAAGCCCGCGCCGGAGAAGGCCAGGCCGGCTGCGGCCAAGGCGAAGCCTGCTCCGCCGGTGAAGAAGTCCGCCAAGGCTGCACCCCTAAAAGCAGCCGCGGCCAAGGTGGCGAAGGCGGCTCCGGCAAAGGCAAAGCCCGCGCCAAAGAAGCCTGCCAAGCCGGTTAAGACTCAGCCGGCGAAAAAGGCCAAAGCCCTAAAGAGCGCAAAGCCCGCCAAGCATGCGACCAAGCCCGCCCTAAAAAAGGCCGCATCGAAGCCGGCCCGCAAGCGCTGAGCCCCCTCCAGTGCGCCGCCTTTCACGGCGACCCGGCTATACGACTCCTGCAATACGACTCCCCGCAAGCCGGTTCTTCACGACGTGATCGCCGGCCCGTGGAACCCCTTCACCGCGGGCGATCACGAGTAGGCCGCCGCAGCGTTTCACAATTCAGGGCGCACAACTCTCACGGTTCAGGGCGCACAATTCCGCGCGGCAGCGGACAGCAGCCGGGTGAGAGTGCCAATGGAAGAGTGTGAAGGCTGGTTTTGCTCTAGTAGCGACCGCGCCCGCCGCCGCCGCCCGAGCCTTTGCGCGCCTGATAGCAGTCGCGGCAAAACACCGGCCGGTCGCCTCGCGGTTCAAAGGGTACCGTGGTCGGCTGCCCGCAGCCTGAGCAGATGACGGGCGTGCCTTGCGACTGGCCACCCCCCCTCATGCCGGAGCCTCCCTGGGCATTCTTCTTTGCCGTACGGCAGTTTCTGCAGCGCTTCGGTGTCGAGTAGCCGCGTTCCTGGAAGAACGCCTGATCGGCAGCGGTGAAGGTAAAATCCTGCCCGCAATCGCTGCATGTAAGTTGGATGTCACCGGACATGGGAACCTCGGAACCTCTGCGTGATTGTACCGTGATTCCGGATTTTCAGCATAAGGATTTCGTATAAGGAAGCGGAGAGCCCGGCCGGAGGCCTCCGGGGTGGCCGCCCGCCCCCGGCCAGGGCCCCGGATGATAGCTTTTTAAGCAGCGCAGGCCTGCCTTCGACCACCCCCATGACCGGAGCCCCAAGCGAATTCGAAAGCGACTGCATCCGCCGGATTCTTTTGGGCGAACGTCACCTCTTCCACGACCTTATCCGCCCCTGCGAGCGCCCCATCTACTTTCTGCTGCTCTCCATCCTCAAAAGCGAGGCCGAGGCCGAGGATGCGGCTCAGGAGACGGTTTTGAAGGTCTTCCTTAACCTCAAGGCCTACCGCGGCGATTCGCAGTTCCGCACCTGGGTGCTCTCCATTGCGCGCAATGAGGCGCTGGGACGGCTGCGCAAGCTGGGCACGCGGCGGGAGGACTCACTGGAGGCCGGCACCGACGAGCAGACCGGCGACTATACACCGGCCATCCTCACAAGCTGGCGCGAGATACCCGCCGAGGTGCTGGAGCGCAAAGAGCTGGGCGCGCTGCTGCGCCGGGCCGTGGAGAGCCTGCCCGAGATATACCGTAACGTTGTGCTGCTTCGGGACATCGAAGAGATGGATATCCGGGAGACAGCCGCAGCCCTTGGCATTAGCGAGGGCGCAGTGAAGGTTCGCCTGCATCGTGCGCGGGCCCTGCTGCAGCGCGCGCTGGCTCCGCAACTGAAGGAGTTTGCGCCCAAACGCAAGAAACGGCTTTGGGGGCGCCCATGAGGATTGACTGCAAGCACGTCTGGGAGCACATCTCGGCCTACATTGACGGCGAGGTGGACGCCCGGCTGCGCGCCGATATCGACAAGCACCTGGAGACCTGCGAAATCTGCTCGGCCGTGCTGGACTCCACGCGCAACGTGGTGGTGCTGGTGGCCGACGGCCGCGTCTTCGAGCTGCCCGCCGGCTTCAGCCAGCGGCTCCACGAGCGGCTTGATCGCGAACTGGGCCTTGCCGAATCAACCTGAGTTCTATTTGCCAAAGTGCAATGTAACCACGTGAGGCGGCGGCCCGGTGCGATGCACAATCGTGTGTGTCCAGGTCTCCAGGCCCACCAGAAGCAGCGTGACAATGGCCAGCACGATTTGCAGCCTCTCGCTGCGCTTCTCTTTCGCGCTCAGCTCGCGTTTGCGCCATTGTGCGCTGGGCCGGGCGCGCAGGCGGCGAATCCACCAGAGGACGGCCAGGTTCACCAGGGCGCCCACCGTGGCAACGGCCAGCATGGGAATGCGAATCGCGTCCTGGTGCCAGCCGGTTGCGGGCGCGTAAATGCCGCTGGCCGCGGCCAGAGCGGTCAATCCAATGGCCACGCGGATGCCGCTGATGGTGAGCACGGCGGTGCAAAGGCTCTGCGCCAGCGCGATCAGCAGGCTTGCGCCGCCCAAAAAGCGTAACTTGCGTGTTTCCACCCGGCTAATCTCCACTTTCGCCCCCCCCGCCGCCGCGACCGTTGGCAAGGGAAGCGGGCGCATTCAGGGTATCGCACCCCGGCCGGGCCGCCCATTCGGTTGAATCATCCGATCCGGCGCCGGCCGCATACTGGAAGTTTGACAGGCTCGAAGAAGTTTTCTTCTTCAAAAAATCGCTTGCAGGCTGTAACCTTTCGCGCATGCGGCCTGTCCTAGACTGAGTAGGACCTGACGTGCGGGAAGGACCCCAAGGCCGCCCCGCGAGAGCAACCCGGCGGAATCGAATGCATTTTCGGAATTGTTGCTGACCGAACAGAAAGCCAAAAAGTCAACGCGACCAGCAGGGAGCGGTGACCTTGAACCAGGAAAGTTAAACCAGGGAAGTTAAACCAGGGAAGAAAGGCCACTCCGATTCCCCAGATGCCGGGAAACCGCCCCAACCATCCCAACCAAAGCGAGGTCCATTTCCCATGAAGAACCAACTGAATGCCATGCTGTTGACCGCTGCTCTCTCCGGCCTGATGGGCGGCACCGCGATTGCCGCGCATGCGGCCACGTCCCCCAACGCCAACTCAAACGCGCAGTTCACCGCCGTCAATGCAGGACTGCAACTGGCCAGCAAGCACAAGGTGGCCAAGCACTCCTGTAAAGGCAAGAACGACTGCAAGGGCCAGGGCGGCTGCAAGTCCAGTGACAACGGCTGCAAGGGCAAGAACAGCTGCAAGGGCAAGGGCGGCTGTGCCACTGACGGCTCGCACATGCCGAAGTTCGCTTAGAGCAAAATCCGAGATGCAGTACCCCGGAGCCGCAACCTCTGAGTTGACGCGACCATCAGGGAGCGGCAACCTGGAACAGCCCTCATGGGGCATATCCTCTCGGATTTTGCTTCAGTCTCACCCCCTCAGGGGGACGGGCCGCGGAGCTTCGCCTTGTGCGTGGCGCCGCGGCTTGTCCCATCCCATTCATCACACTTTGAACGCAGATGTGCGATCTGCGTGGTTCGCTCAATTCATCGCGCCTCTCCTCTCATGCCGGGCAATCGTTTCAATGCGTATCAGGATCACGGCGTCGGAATCGGCCTGCGCATTCCGCATTACGACCACATCTTCTCGCGCAAGCCGGTCGTCGACTGGTTTGAAATCATCTCGGAAAACTTTATGATTGACGCGGGCCGCCCGCTGGCCATGCTCGACCGCATCCTCGAGCAGTACCGCGTGGTGCAGCACGGTGTCTCCATGTACTTCGGCTCGGTGACCGCGCCCGATCCCGAGCATCTGCGCCGGCTCAAGCAGCTTGTCCGCCGCACCGGCACGCCGTGGCTCAGCGATCATCTGTGCTGGGGCAGCGTGGACGGAACCTACACGCACGACCTGCTTCCCCTGCCGTATACATGGGAGGCCGTGGAGCGCACCGCCGAGCGCGTCCGCATGGTGCAGGACTTTCTTGAGATTCCCATCGCCGTCGAAAATGTGTCGAGCTACGCCGCCTTCACCGCATCCGAAATGACGGAGTGGGAGTTCCTGAACGAAGTGGTCGAGCGCGCCGACTGCGGCATTCTTCTGGACGTGAACAACATCTACGTCTCGGCCATGAACCACGAGTTCAACCCGATGGACTATGTGAACGCCGTGCCCGCGCATCGCGTGGCGCAGATTCATGTCGCCGGCCACTCGCGCTATGAGAAGTACATCCTCGACACGCATGACCATCCGGTCATCGATCCCGTCTGGCAGCTTTATGCGCGCGCCGTTGAGCGCTGCGGCCCCACGCCCACGCTGCTGGAGTGGGACGACCACATTCCCAGCTTTGACGAAGTGCACAACGAAGCGAAAAAGGCCGAGCGCTTTCTGCATCCAGCAGGGAAACCCGGCGGCAAGCCGGCGGGCAAAGCGCGGCCCGGCGCGCTGACCGGGGTGGCGAAGTGACCACGATGACCCTTGAACAGTTGCAGCGCGAGATGGCCGCGGCCGTGATGCAGCCCTTGACGCCGAACGACGACATGCGCGCGACCTCGGCGGACGGCCGCCCGATGGAGCAGGTTGCCGGCTCCTTCATCGCGCCCAACAGCCGCCTGACGTCCTTTGAGCGGCTCGAAATCTACAACCGCCAGTACTGGTACCGCGTCATCGACTCGCTCACGGAGGATTTTCTGGGCCTGCGGGCCGTGGTGGGCACGCGCCGCTTTCACGCGCTCGCCGTCGCCTATCTCACCGCGCATCCCAACCGCTCCTTCACGCTGCGCAATCTGGGCTCGCGCCTTCCGCAGTGGCTTGAGGCGAATCCCCAGTTCACCGGCCGCCGCCATCGCCTTGCCGTGGATGTTGCGCGCATCGAGTGGGCCTTTGTGGAGGCATTCGACAATGCCGGGCGCGCGCCGCTCACGCTTGAGCAAATCACCACGCTCGACGCCGCGTCGCGCCTCGATTTGCAGCCGCATCTGCGCCTGATCGCCATGAGTTATCCGGCCGACGACCTTGTGCTGAGCCTGCACCAGCACGACAAGCGCCAGACCAGCGAGGCAGGCGTGAGCCACGACGAAGGCGACGAGCCCCCGGCGAGGCTGCCGCGCCTGCGCCTTCGCCCCACATGGCTCGCCGCGCACCGCGTCGATCTTGAAGTCTTCTATCTTCGTCTCTGCCGCGAGGAGTTCCTCACGCTCTCCGCCATTCGCCAGGGCATTCCGCTGGCCGACGCGCTCGGCTCCGGCTTTGTCGGCTCCAAAATTCCCGCCGCGCGCCGCGCAGCCCGCGTGCAGCAGTGGTTTACCAACTGGGCTGAGCTGGGATGGATCTGCGCGCCCGACCTTGAATCCCTGATAGACAACTGACCGGGACGCAACTGACCGATTCGCACCTGAAACACATGGCACAAAGGAAGACCCGATGAACAGCCTCTTTGCCCGACTGGGCTCTCTGCACGAGAGCTTTGTCTCCACCCTCGACCGCGCCCGCAGCCCGCTGCTGCTCGCCATCCGCCTCTACTGGGGCTGGCAGTTCGCGCAGGACGGATGGGGCAAGCTCACCCACCTCGACAAGGTGACGGATTTCTTCGTCAGCCTCAGTCTACCCGCGCCGCACGCCACCGCGCTCCTGGTGGCGTCTGTCGAGTTCTTCGGCGGACTGCTCTTCGCCTTCGGCGTGCTCTCGCGTCTCACCTCGCTGGTTTTGCTCGTCAACATGACCATGGCTTACCTGAGCGTGCCCGACGATCGCGTGAACTTTTCGCACATCTTCTCGAACCCCGGCGACTTTTACAACGCCACGCCTTACACCTACTGGTTTGCGGCGCTGCTCATACTCATCCTGGGCCCGGGCTTCTTCGCGGTGGATACTTTTTTCCGCCGCCGGGCCGCGAAGCACTGATTAATTCATTCGCAAAAAAGCAAAAGCCGGGATGCTCTCCCGGCCTTTGTGCGGGTTTCCGCGCTCAGGTTGCAGCAAAAGCAGGGTGGCTGTATCCCGGAGGCTCTACACTCAAGTCGACGCGACCAGCAGGGAGCGGCGACCTTCTTCAGCCCACAACAGGACACGGAAATCCTGCTTTTGCTCTAGAACGAGAAAATGGCCTGCAGAAAGATGCGCCGCGAGGCTGCGCCGTTGGAAAATGGCCCGCCCGCGAGAGACGTGGACCGGCCAAAGGTGGAGCTTCCCAGTGTTCCTCCCGGCGTGCCGTAATTCGCGATATTGAACAGATTCAGCGCCTGGGCCGTCAGCGTCAGGTTGAATTTGCGGTTGGCCACCTCACGGTGACGCATCGACGGACCGCCGCCCAGTCCGCCCGGTCCAAGGCCGCCGCCGTGTCCATGGCCGCCGTGTCCGCCGTGCCACATCATGCCGCCGGCGTTGCCGTTTTCCACCTTGGGCCCGATGCCGAATCGGCGGCTGACGCGCAGATTGAAGGCAAACGATGCGGGACTGTTGCCCATGTTCACCGGAACCAACGTCTCGCCCGATTGCGGCGTCGCGTCCAGGCAGCCGAACTGCGTCGTGTAGTAGCGCGTCGAGCCATTGGTACACAGGGATGCATCCGCGTAGGCAGGCCTGTCGTTCAGGTAGTTGTCGCCGGTCAGATCCTGGTTGGAGACAATGTTGTAGGGCCGGCCCGAGTGCGTGATGATGAACGGATTCAGATGAACCGCGAAGGGCGCTGTGTAATCGCCCATCATAAAGAACATGTTTCGCCGTACAAACGCCGCGCGTCCGTAATCCTCGTCCAGGTTGTAGGAGTTCGAAGCCGTGCCGCCCGCGCCGTTCGAGTTCGCGTCGGAATAGCCGTAGAAGCCGAAGAGATGGAAGGTGGGCGAGAGCAGCGCGTTGAAGTTCACGATGATCTGGTTCTGCTTGAAGACCGCCTCAGGGTAGTACTCGTTCACCACGCCCAGGTTTGGATTGGGCCGCGTAGCGGTCTGCGTTGTCGCGCTCGGGTCATAGGCGCCGGGCAGATAGGCATTCGCATCGCGCGTCACAATCTGGTGCACGCCAAAGGAGCGCAGGTAGGTCACCGTCACGGTGCTGGTCTTGCTCAACTGCCGCTCAATGCTGGTGCCGAACTGGTGCGTGTAAGGCGCGTGGAAGTGCGGTGCAATCTCCACCGTGGTCGTCTCCGGCGTGGCCGCGTAAGGCGCAGCCGGCAGGCAGCCGGAAAAATTCACGTCTGTCAGGCTCGTCGCCTGCAGGCAGTCGGGCGAGGTGTTGGTAATCTCCACCTGGCCGGAGTCAGCGCCCTGGCTGGTGGCGGAAAGCACATTGCCCACGTCAAACCGGTCATAAAAGATGCCGTAGCCCGCGCGCCACACCGTCTTGGCCGGCTTGTTGCCCTTGCCGTCCAGCGCATAGGCCAGCGCCACGCGCGGCGCCCAGTCATCGTGGTCGGCAATGTGGTTCTGCGTCTCCCAGCGAAGCCCTCCGGAGAGCGTGAGCCGCTTGTTCACGTTCCAGTCGTCTTCCAGAAAGAGCGCGCCGTCAAAGACGTTCGCCGTGTAGCTCGTCCGGCCGGCGGCAATCGTCAAATTCTGAAAATCGCCCGCGGGAAGAGAACTCAGGCTCTGGCCGGCATTCAGCGCGTTCAGCGCATCCACGTAGCCCTGCTCAGTGAAGATGAGCGTGCCGTTGCGGTTGGCAAAGGAGGAGGCCGCATCACGGTTGTCGCGCAGCCATGTGCCGAACTTGATGGCGTGTCGCCCGTGGCTCATCGTGACAATGTCCTGCAACTCCATGTGGTCGGAGTGCGAATTCTGGCTGCCGCCCGATGACCCGCCGCCGGTAAAGTTGCCTTCTGAAACGATTGTCGGATCGGTGCTGACCGGCGTAGTGGAGCTGATGCCGCGCCGGTACTCGAACCGCGTCTCGTTCACCATATGGTCGTTGATAATCTGCGAATCGCTCAACTGCAGGGTGTGCTCCTTCGAAGTCGAGGTCACGGCATTTGTGGGCAACTGCGTTGAGTCCAGGTCTCCCGACTGCGAGTCATAGTAGAACTGGTAGCGCAGCGTGAGCGTATTCGACTGGCCGAGCTGCACGTCAATACGCGGCGAAACATTGATGTGGTTGTGCGGGTTGGAGAGCGTGCCGGAGGTCTGCGAGCCCGCTACATATTGATTGGTGGAAGTGTCCAGCACCGCAGGCGTGTAAACGTAAATATCCTGGTCGTGGTTGTCGCGCTGCTCAACGCTGACGAAGAACGAGGTCTTCTTGTTCAGCGAGCCGCTGAGGGTTCCGTTGTACTGGATGCGGTTATACGCAGGCACGTTGGCCACGAAGGGATTGCCCGTGTTGAGCGCGCTCTCATTGCCCTGGATAAAGACCTGCCCGTGCAACTGGTCGGTTCCGGGCTTGGTCAGGATCTCGATGCGCCCGTAGCCCAGGCGGTCAAACTCCGCCGAGAACGGGTTCCGGTTAATGCGAATTTCGCGAATGGCCGACTTGGGCGGAAGCTGTCCGCCGGTAAAGCCGTCGATATAAATCTGCCCGCCGTTGGGCCCGGCGGAAGGGCCGGCCAGCGCTGAGAGCTCGTTGGAAAGCTCGTCCGGATCGTCGGACAGCGCGTTCAGGTCCTTGCCTGAAATCACGACGGTATTTGCGTTGTCGTTTGCATCCACGCTCACGGTGGGCGTGTCATCGCTCACCACCACGTTCTGCTGCGCCACCTGTATCGCCATCTGTACGTTTACGCGCTTCACCTCGCCGGCCTTCAGCGTCAGCGTCTGCGACTGGAACGGGGCAAAGCCGCTGAAGGCGACCGTGAGGATGTAGTCGCCGGGCGCCAGGCCGCGCACATCGTAGTTGCCCTCGCCATCGGCCGTGCGCGAGGTGACGTGCGTCCCAGCGGAATTCAGAATCTCAACCTTCGCGCCCGGAATCAGCGCGCCGCTGGGGTCGGAAATCTGCCCATGCAGCGCTGCCGTCACCGGCGCGGAGTTAGACTGCGCATGCGCGGATGTTGCCATCGCGAGTCCAAAAATCAGCGCAATCGACCAATAAATTAAAGAGTGCAGCTTGTGATACACGTGTCCCTCTCTGTTTCCGTTTGATTGGTTGGGGTAGTTCTACTGCGTGTCCGCTTCGCCGGCTCCGCCGGAGCCCATGCTCCAGTTCGAGAGCAGGTTCGAGCTTGCTTCAGGAGCTTCCAGCAACGGCTCCACGCCGGTCAGCAGCGTAATTGCCGTCACGTCGTTCCTGCCTGCGGTGGAGACGAGCATGACCGCAGTGCCTTTCTTCAGATCTGCAAAATTGATGGACGGCGCGCGGCTCAGCATCTGCCGCATATCATTGCCGCTGCCTGCATGCGCGGCCCCGTGCCAGGCGCCGTTGCCGCCGGCCCTCCAATTTGCCTGCCCATTTGCATGCACCGCCGGGCTGTCTGCGTGCTGGCTCCATTGCGATGCGCCGTTGGCCGGCGCCTGGCCCTTGAGACGTGTGGCCAGCACTCGCGCCATCGTCTCCGGCAGTGCGTGCATCTGCGTATCCGCGGGAATCTCCACCGTCACGTTCTTTTTGGTCAGCAGATCCTTCACCGTCACGCTGGAGTGCGCCGCGTCAATCGACGTGATGAGTCCGGAGATGTTGCGAAAGCTGCCGGAGACAATCTCGTCGGCCGTCAACCCAGTTCCTGCGGCGTTCTTCTGGCCGCGCGCGCGCAGTTGGTCGCCGGCGTGAATCGAGTCGATGGGCGCGGGCTGCGCCAGATCGAAACGCACCGAGGCCGGCGCATAGCGCTTCAGAATGGTCGTCCTGGTCACCTGCACCGCAATCGTTTTCATCGCCGGCCCCGCGCCGGTGGTCAGCTCAATCGTGCCAGTCGAGGGGTCCACGCTCTTCACCAGCCCGCCCACGCCGTCCGTCTGCCAGGCTTCGCGCTCCTGCTGCTGCTTCTGCGCCACATCCGCCCGCTTGATGGCGATAATCTGCGCCGCCTGCGGAACCGTCCCGGTGGACTCCGCCGCCAGCCGCACCAGCACGCGGTCGCCCGTGGCAAGGTCCGCCAGGGCGATGGTCACTGCCGCGCTAAGGTCGCGCTGGCCCGGCTCAACCCGCTTTAGCACTGCCGTGGACGGCACTTCCACCTGCCGCTCAGCCCCTGTGTCCGTCTTCACCGTCAGCGTGCCGCTGCTGATGGCCGTAATGGTCCCCACAAAATGCCCGCCAGCCTGCGCCCACACTCCGCTCGCGCCCAGCGCCAGCGAAACCATCAGCACCAGCCGCGCCGTATTTGCAAATCCCTGCATGGTCGTTCTCTGTCTCATTCGTCTCCGTCGCCGGGCGCCGTTGGCCTCTGCCCTGTGCAGACTCTCTATTGCGGTAGACGAGGCAACTGCGCAAAAGGTTGAGGGCGCATCCACAATGCAACACGCTCCGGCACGTCAGGACCGAGTCCGCGCAAAGCCAGTGTTTTCTACAACTATTTCGCGCCCAACCTTAAACCATCATGAAGACCGAGCGGCCTCACTGCGCCAGCTCCGCCGTCTCCAGGAAGCGGTAGCTCCCCGAGGGCTCCGGCGTAACATGCGTCAGCCGCCGGTTGTGGACGATCACCGTGTCCTGATACCACAGATTGATCACCGGCAAATCGCGCGCCAGAATCTGCTGCACGCGCACATAATCCGCGCGCCGCTTCGCCTGGTCGCCAATCGCCTGCGCCTCCTCAAGCAGCCGGTCCACCTCGGCGTTTGAATAGTGTCCGCGGTTCGCGCCCTTCGGCGAGAAGTTCTGCGTCTCAAACACATAATTGAAGATCTGCGGCTGCTCATTGCCGCCAATCCAGCGCAGCGAATACATCTGGAAAGCTCCGCGCGTCACGTCCGAGTAGAACGTCGCAAACTCAAAGCTGCGCAAATCCAGCGCGATGCCCACACCAGCCAGTTGCTGCTGCAGCACCGCCGCCAGCAGCCGCGTATCCTCCACCGTGCTGGTCTTCATCGTGAGGTGGAAGCGCACGCCGTCCGCCTTGCGCGGATAGCCGGCCTCGTCCAGCAGCCTGTTCGCGCGCGCCGGGTCAAAGTCGTAGTGCGCCACGTCGCCGGTCCACGCCCAGTGCGTTGCCGGCAGCAGGCTCTCCGCGGGCCGCGCATATCCGCGCAGCAGCGTGCGGATAATCAGCCCGCGGTTGATGGCGCAGGCAATCGCCTGCCGCACGCGCACATGGCGCAGAATCGGGTCGCGAAGGTTGAACGCAAGATACTGAATCTCGGTTCCGTCCGTTTCCTTGAGTTCGAGATTCACGCGCCTGGCCAGCACCGGCAGCGTATCCATGGGCAGGGAATTGATGGCCACATCGCCCGAGCCTTTCTCCAGCTCCAGCGCCTCGGTAATCGCATCCGGCACCACGGCAAAGCGCACACGCTCAATCTTCGGTCTGGTTCCCCACGCCAGCGGATTGCGCGCGAGCACCACATCCTGATCCAGTTGCTGGCTCACCATCTTGAACGGTCCCGTGCCCACCGGATGCCGCCAGAAATCCGGCCCGCTTCCGTACGGCACAATTCCAATCGCGATGGTGGAAAGATTGGTCAGCAGAAAATTGTCCGGGCGGTTCAAATGAAAAACCACCGTCGCCGGATTCACCGCCTCCACGCTGTCCACTGACGCATAGCTGTTCGTCTTGGCCGAAATCACCACGCCCTTCTTCATGGACTCAATCGTCCACGCCACGTCGCGCGCCGTCAGCGGCCGCCCGTCGCTGAAGTGCACATCCGGCCGCAGATGAAAAACCCAGGTCAGCGGGTTGGGCTGCTCCCAGCTGGTGGCCAGCGCCGGCTCAAACTGGAAATCCGATCTGCGCGCCACCAGGCCGTCAAACAGCAGCGTATCGATGCGCTCCGACTGCGCATCGATGCCTACGCGCGGGTCAAGATTTGCCGGGCTGCTCTCAATCAGCACCACCACCGTCTTCGCGTCGCGGCGGGATGCGTGGCACGCGGTGAGCACAAGCAGCAGCGCCAGCGCCCAGCGCTTAGACATAGGTCACCTGGCCCAGAATCGCGGGCCGCGCCGCGCCCGTGGCCGCCGGCAGGTTGCCCGGACGATGATGCCATGTCTGCCAGGCCAGCAGCGCAAATGCCGCGGCCTCCTTGGCCTCGGCCGGCATGCCGAACTCCTCGCTCGCGGCGAGCGTGCAGCCCATCGGCTCCAGCAGATTCGCCAGCATCCGCATCAGCGTGGCGTTGCGCGCGCCCCCGCCGGAGACGATAAAGTCCACCGCGTGCCGGCCCATCGCCCTCCGCACAAAACGCGCATAAGCTCCCGCAATCGTCGCCGCTGTCAGCGCCGCCGCCGTCGCCAGCGCATCCTCGGGCTTTCTGCTCGCTTTGCGGCATGCCGCCAGAAACTCCGCGGAATACTCGCGTCCGAACTGTTCGCGCCCAGCCGTCTTCGGCGGCGATTTTCTGAAGTACGGCTGCTTCAGCATCCGGCTCAACACCGGCTCCAGCACCGCGCCGCGCGCCGCCACGGCGCCGTTACGGTCAAAGGGCCTGCCAAGCAGTTTCTCCGCCAGCCAATCCATCACCATGTTGCCCGGCCCCGTATCGAAGGCCATCACCGCATCCTGCACCGCGCCCGCCGGAATCGCCGTCAGGTTGGCAATGCCACCCACATTCTGCAGCACCCGCCCGCGCGTCGCGTGGGCGAACAGCACATAGTCCAGCAACGGAACCAGCGGCGCGCCCTCGCCGCCCGCCGCCATGTCCGCCGGGCGAAAATTTGAAACCACGGGAGCATGAATCGACGCCGCCAGCGTCGCCATTTCGCCGGCCTGCCACGTGCAGGCAAAACTTCTGCCCGCATACGCCGTGCGCGCCGGCTGGTGATAGAGCGTTTGCCCGTGACAGCCAATCAAATCCACCTTGGCTGCGTGCTTCTTCGCCGTTGCCGCCACCGCTTCCGCGTAGGCAATTCCCAGCCGCCACTGCAAACGCGCCAGCTCCGCCGACGCAATCGCTCTCGCGTTCATCGCCGCCAGCACCGCCCGCCGCAGCGCCGCCGGGTACGCAAAATGCTCGTGCGCCTCCAGGGTGATCTGCGGCGTTCGCCGCCCGGGCGCAATGCGCACCAGCGCCACGTCCACGCCGTCCGCCGAGGTGCCGCTCATCACGCCCGCAACCAGCATCGTGCGCTCCTTCATGCCGTCTCCACCGGCGTTGCGCGGCGTCGTGCAGTGGGTTCCGCGCTTGCGATCTCGCCGGCCCTCGCCACCTCGTCGCGAAACTGCAAAATCTCGCTTCGCAGCGACTCAAGCTGCCTGGCCGTCAGCGCGCGCCCCACGCCTTTGCCGAAGAGCTTCGCCCTCTTGCGCGCCATCCCGCGCGCACGCCCGAGCAGCAGCGCTCGGAAGGCCGCAGACCGTTCTGCCTCGCGCACCAGCGCCTCATACGCGCGCAGAATCAGCTCCGCGCTGTGGCAAATCTCCACCGTCTCCATCCCCGCGCGCAGGGCCTCGATCACCGCGTCTTCCATCGGCAGAAAGTTCAGAATTCCGCCCATCTCCAGGTCGTCGGAGAAAACGATGCCGCGATAGCCGATGCGTTTGCGCAGCACTGTTGAGATCCAGTAAGGCGATGCGCTCGCCGGCCGCTTGCCGCCCGCGGTCTTCGGATATGCCGCATGATTCACCATCACCATCGGCAGATCGTTCTTCAATGCGCGATACGGTTCCAGGTCCTCGCGCCAGAGTTCGCGCCAGCCGCGCACAATCGCCGGCGTCTCCACGTGCGAATCGCGCTTGCCTCCGCCCAGTCCCGGAAAATGCTTGCCGCATCCGGCCACTTGATGCGCCGCCAGCCCGCGCAGAAATTCGCGCGCATAGGCAATCACTCCTTCCGCATCGGCGGCAGCGCTGCGCGTGCCCATCACCACGGTTGAGTCCGGCAGTGCCAGATCCAAAACCGGCGCAAGTGTTGTGTTGAACCCGAAGGTTCGCACGCCGCGCGCAATCAGCTCGCCGTTCCTGCGCGCAAAAGCGGGCTTGCCAGCACGCCGCATTGCCGCGGCCACGGCCTGCGCGGAAGGCATTGGCGCAAGCGCATCGCGCAGCCGGTCCACGGTGCCACCCTCCACGTCCACACAGCGAAACGCGTCGCGCACGCACAACCCCGTGGCTTCGTCCAGCAGGGCCCGCGTCTGCTGCGCATCGGCAATGTTGCGCCTGAAGAGAATCACGCCCGCCGGCTGCACCAGCCTGAGCCACGCACGCTCCATGCCGGTGAGTTCCGCGCCCTCCAGCCCCACCACCATCAGGCTTCCTGCCGCCTGCCGCAGTGTCGCGCTCATGCCTTCTCCTTCAATTCCTGCTGTAGCTCCTCGATCAGGTTCAGGGCCTGCAGCGGAGTCAACTGGTTCACGTCCACCTGCTCCAGCCGGTCCACAATGCGCTGCGAAAGCGGCGTGAAGATGGTCATCTGCAACGGCTCCGGTTCGGTCTCCACCTGCACGTTCTGCCGCTCCTGCTTTTCGTGCTGCCGCAGCACGTGCCGCGCGCGCTCAATCACGGCCGTGGGCAGCCCCGCCAGCCGCGCCACCTCAATGCCATAGCTCTTGCTGGCCGCGCCCGGCTCAATGTGATGCAGAAATACAATTCCGCCCGCGGTCTCTTTCACGCCCACGCGCAGGTTGCGCACGCGCTTCAGCTTCTCTGCAAGCATGGTCAGCTCGTGATAGTGCGTGGCGAACAGGGTGCGCCCGCCCACTTCAGCCTGCAGATATTCCACCGTCGCCCAGGCCAGCGAAAGCCCGTCGAAGGTCGCCGTGCCGCGGCCCATCTCATCCAGCAGAATCAGAGAACGTGGCGTGGCCGTGTTCAAAATCGCTGCCGTCTCGGTCATCTCCACCATAAACGTCGAGCGGCCGCGCGCCACGTTGTCGCTCGCGCCGATGCGCGTATAAATCCTGTCCACTAATCCAAGCCGTAACTTGTCCGCCGGCACATAGCATCCCATCTGCGCCATCAGCACTAACGTCGCCGCCTGGCGAAGATAAGTGCTCTTGCCTCCCATGTTAGGGCCGGTAATCAGCAGCAGGCCTGGGCCATCCGCGCCCGCATCCAGATACAGATCGTTGGGGATAAACCGCCCTTCGCGCGTCTCCTCCATCCACTGCTCAATCACCGGATGCCGCGCCGCAACCGCCTCCAGCACCGGCTCATCAGTCAGCTCAGGTCTCGCGTACCTGCGCAGCGCAGCCAGATGCGCAAAGTCCGCCAGCAGGTCCGCCTCCGCAACCGCCGCGGAGGTTTTGCGGATTCGTCCCGCGGCCGCCAGCACGAACTGCCGCAGCCCGGCAAAGATGCGCCTCTCAATCTCGATGCAGCGCTCGTGCGCGGTCAGAATCTTGCGCTCGTAGTCCTTCAGCTCCGGCGTGGTAAACCGTTCGGCATTCACCAGGGTCTGCTTCCGCTCATAGTCCGCGGGAGCCAGAGCTAAGTTCGCCTTGGTAATCTCAATGTAATAACCAAAGACCGAGTTATAGCGAACCTTGAGTGAAGTTATCCCGGTCCGCGCACGCTCCCGCTCCTCAATGGCTGCAATCTGCTGCCGTCCGGTGGTCGAAATCACGCGCAGCTCATCCAGCTCGGCATCCACGCCCGAGGCAATCACGCCTCCGTCGGCCAACGTCAGCGGCAGGTCATCCTTCAGCGTGGCCGCAACCTTCGCGGTCACATCCTCCAGCGCGTCCAGCCGGCCCGCAATTGCTTGCCATGCCTGTGCTGTAAACGAAGCCAGCGCGGATTTGAGTCCCGGCAGCCGTGCCAGGCTCGCAGCCAGCGCGCGCACGTCGCGCGGTCCGGCGGAATCGAGTGAAAGCCGCGCCAGCAGCCGTTCCAGATCGAGAATTCCATCAAAGGCCCGCCGTAACTCCTCGCGCTTCAGCAAATCCGCGTGGGCTTCTCCCACCGCCTCGTAGCGCGCCGTCAGCACTGCGCGATCCACCAGCGGCCGCAGAATCGTGGCGCGCAGCAGCCGTTTGCCCATCGCCGTCTGGCATGCGTCCAGGGTATGAAACAGCGTGGCGCGCGCGTCCTGCCCGGCAAAAAGCGGCTCCACCAGCTCCAGATTCCGCACCGTCACCGCGTCCAGCTCGAGCACCGTCGAGTGCTCCTGGAAGCGCAGCGAATCGATGTGCAGAGCCTCATTCTTCTGCGTCGTACGCACATAGTGCAGCATGGCTCCGGCCGCAATCGCCGCCGCATCGTGGCCCACCAGCCCAAAGCCCTCCAGCGAGTGCACGTGCAGTTGGCGCTCCACCAGCGGCACTGAGAAATCGCGTGTCCAAACCCAATCCTCCACGCGCGTCCGCGCGGCAATGCTCTCCAGCCCCGCCGGAAGTTTCGCGCCGGCCGGCAGCAGAATCTCGCTTGGCGCGGCCAGCAGCAGCGCCTCCACGGCCTGCTGCCGCGCCGTTCTGCCGCGGTATTCCGCCGTCGAAAATTCGCCTGTGGACACATCCAGCAGCGCCACGGCGCACACCGGCTCGCCGCCCTTTTCGCCGCCGGCTTCCAGCAGCGCGGCCAGAAAATTGTTCTGCTCCTGCCCCAGTGTGCTGTCCAGCGCCGTGCCCGGTGAAAGCACGCGCGTCACCTCGCGCCGGACAATTTTCTTCGTCAGCTTCGGGTCCTCCATCTGGTCGCAGATGGCAATCCGGAATCCCTTGCGCAGCAGCCGCGCCAGGTAGCCCTCCACCGCGTGGTAGGGTACGCCGCACATTGGCACCTGCCGCTCGCGGTCGCGCGCCGTCAGGGTCAGTTGCAGCTCGCGGCTGGCTGTCACCGCATCGTCATAGAAAAGCTCGTAGAAATCCCCCATGCGGAAGAAGAGCAGGGCATCGGGGTTCTCCTGCTTGGCCGCCGACCACTGCCGCATAAACGGCGTCAGCTCCGCCGCCTGCTGCGCGGCCGGCTGTTCCGGCACGTCAGCCTCTGCTGCACCGGCCGGCGGGGCCACGGGTTGGGTTCTGACAGATCGCACAATCCACTACAAGATTACCGTGGCGGCCCCACCCAATTCCGGCCCCATTCTGCATATTTGGTGATTTGCGTCACACACCTTCACCGCCCAAAGCCTTAAGATTGTAGACAGGATGCACCTCCTGTGGCTAAGAGTGGCGGCAGTGCTTTACGCGGCGGCAAGCATCGCCGTCTTTCCCGCCGTCCTGTATAACCGCGAGCGCTGGCGCAGCAGTTGCGTTCACCTGGCCGGCCTGGGCTTCTTTTTCCACTTCGTCTCCGTGGTGGAAATGCTCGCCCTGGCGCATCGCTGGGTGCCGGTGGGCGCGCGCGAAATTGAGTCCATCATGGGCCTGGCCGTGGTGGCCATGTTCTTCCTTGTCTGGTGGATTTACGGTGCGGTCTCCATGGGCATCTTCGCCCTGCCGGTCACCTTCTTCCTCGTCTTTGTGCCTTCGCTCGGCCTCTCGCGTTACACCTTTCCGTCGGAGGGCGTGCGCAACAGTTGGCTCATCGCGCACATTGCCGCGCTGCTGGCCGCCTATGTCGCCCTGGGCTTCAGCCTGCTCGCCTCCATCTTTTATCTGCTGCAGGAGCGGCGGCTGAAATCCAAGCTCAAGCCCGGCGACGGCTCGTCCTCCGCTCCGCTTGACTGGCTTCCGCCGCTGGACACGCTGGAGCGCGTCGCCCACGGCACGCTGCTCTTCGGCTTCCCGTGCATGACGGCAGGCCTCATCATCGGCGCCGTGCTGGTGCAGGAGACCCCGCTCGGCGCATCCTATTTTCTCGATCCCAAGATACTCGCCTCCTTCGCCATGTGGCTGGCGTACGTGCTGCTGCTTTTCATCCGCCGCACGGCCAACCTGCGCGGGCGCAAGTCAGCGTATCTCTCCGGCGCGGTGCTCGTCGTCATGCTCGCCGTCTGGGCCACCAATCTCGTCAGCCATGTGCACAGGTTCGGTGGCCGATGATCCTTTCGCTCATCGGCGTCAACCACAAAACCGCGCCCATCGCGCTGCGCGAGCGCATTGCCATCGGACGCGACGACCTGCCGGAAACCCTGCGCGCACTGGCCGCCGAACCCGGCGTGTCCGAGTGCATGATTCTCTCCACCTGCAACCGCGTGGAGATTCTGGCCACCGTGGAAGGCCCGCAAATTGACCTCGCCGGATTCCTCCATCGCCGCTTCGGTCTTGCGCCGGACACACTCGCGCCGCACATCTACCAGCATCGCGATCAGGAGGCCGTGCGCCATCTCTTCCGCGTCGCCTCCAGCCTTGACTCCATGATCGTCGGCGAGCCGCAGATTCTCGGCCAGGTCAAGGACGCCTTTGCCGTCGCGCGCGCCTCCGGAACCGTCTCCGGCCAGCTCGACCACCTGCTGCAAAGCACCTTTGCCGCGGCCAAGCGCATCCGCACGGAGACCCAGATTGGCTCCCATTCCGTCTCCGTCGCCTCGGTCGCCGTCGATCTCGCCCGCAAAATCTTCGGCTCGCTCGAGGGCCGCACCGTCTTTCTGGTGGGCGCGGGCAAAATGAGCGAAATCGCCGCGCGCCATCTTGTCCAGCAGGGCGCCGGAGCCATCCTCGTCACCAACCGCACCGCGGAGCGCGCGCACAGGCTTGCCGAGCCCTTCAACGGCCGCGTCATTCCTTTTGACCAGCTCTACGAAGTTGCCAGCGAGGCCGACATTCTCATCAGCTCCACCGGCGCGCCGCATCCCATTTTCCGCACGGAGCACGCGCAGTTGTTTCTGCACAAGCGCCGCAACCGGCCCATGTTCTTCATCGATATTGCCGTGCCGCGTGACGTTGATCCGGCCGTCAACAATCTCGACGGCATCTTCGTCTACGACATTGACGATCTGCAGCAGGTGGCCGCCGCGCACATGGAAGAGCGCGGCCGCCATGCCGGCGACGCCGAATCTCTCGTCGAGTCCGAGGTGGAGCGTTTCCACATGCACCGCCGCGCCGTCAACGTGGCTCCCGTCATCACCGCGCTGCAACAGCGCGCTGAGGAGCTCCGCCAGGGCGAGTTGCACCGCCTGCAGGCCCGCATGGGTGCGCTCACCTCTGAGCAGGCCGCCGCTGTGGAAGCCGTCACGCGCGGTCTGGTCAACAAGTTTCTCCATCCTCACATGCAGGCGCTCAAGCAGGCCGCGCGCGACAACGACTTCGCCCGCGTCGATGCCCTTTGTGAGGCATGGTCCATCCCCGGCGCGGGAAACGATGCGCAGGCCGAACTCGCCGAAACCAGCCAGCAGCCCGCTGAACCCGCCCGCCACGAGGACGCGCCTTCCTCATCCCCGCAGAGCAGCGATACCGCGCCGGTGGGCAAGCGATGAATCTCCGCATCGGCAGCCGCGGCTCGCAGCTCGCGCTCTGGCAGGCCGGCCACATTGCCGCTTTACTCCGCGCGCAGGGCCACACCGCGGAGATTCGTATTCTCAAAACCACCGGCGACCAGATGCAGGATCTCTCCTTCGCGCAAGTCGGCTCAATCACCGGCACAAAGGGCCTGTTCACCAAGGAAATTGAAGAGGCTCTCGCCGCCGGCGAAGTCGATCTCGCCGTCCACTCGCTCAAAGACCTGCCGACGGAATTGCCCGCGCCCTTCACGCTTGCCGCCACGTCCGCCCGCGTTGACCCGCGAGACGTTTTCGTCTCCGTCGCACACCTAAGCCTGGCTGCGCTGCCCCCCGGCGCGCGCGTGGGGACCAGCAGCCAGCGCCGGCGCGCGCAGTTGAAGGCCCTTCGCTCCGATCTCCAGGCCATCGAATTCCGCGGCAACGTGGACACGCGCCTGCGCAAGCTCGCCGAGGGCCAGGTGGACGCAATCCTGCTGGCCGCCGCCGGGCTGGACCGCCTGGAGCGCGCCGAATGGGTGCGCGAGCGTCTCGAGCCCAGCCAATTTTGCCCCGCCGCGGGCCAGGGCGCGCTCGGCATTGAGGCGCGTCTCGGCGACGAGCCCGTTCTCTCCGCTCTTGCATTTCTCAACGACCCCGCCACGCGCTACGCCGTCACCGCCGAGCGGGCTGCGCTGGCCGCTCTCGGCGGCGGCTGCCAGGTGCCCATCGGCATCCACGTGCGTCCGCATCCCGAAGCACCGCAGCAGGTCGAGCTCTTCGCCGTCGTCGCCGTGCCGGAAACAGGCGCAGCCGTTCGCGTCCATCACGTTGCCGAGCGCGCCGCCACGCAGCCGGAAGCACTCGGCCGGCTTGCCGCACGCATGTTGCTTGATTCCGGCGCAGGCCCGCTGCTGACTTTCTCCGCGCCATCAGCGATGTGATTTGCTGTGTAACAGGGCACGGCTTCAGCCGTGCCGCAAATGCCGCAAATTGACCGGGGCTTTGGCCCCTGAGGATATATGGGCATGGAATGGGCTTCGAGGTTCGATCAATGACACCGCCGCTCGCCGGCCGCCGCGTCCTCATCACTCGCGCCGCGCATCAGGCCGGCAAACTCAGCGCCGCGCTCCGCGCCCTCGGCCTGGAGCCCGTCGAGGTTCCTGTCCTCGAAATCCGTCCGCCCGCGTCCTTTGACGCACTGGACGCGGCCCTCCGCAACCTCGCCGCCTACGATTGGCTCATCCTCACCAGCACCAACACCGTTGCCGCACTCGCCAATCGCGCAAAAACTCTCGCGCTCAATCTGCCCGCGCTCGCAGCCCGCGTAAAAATCGCCACCATCGGCTCCGCCACCGCCCAGACCGCCACGGAAGCCGGACTCCCGCCCGCGCTCCTGCCCAGGGCCTACGTTGCGGAAAGCCTCGTCGAAGCCCTCGGCCCGCAGGCTTCCGGCAGCCGCATCCTGCTGGCCCGCGCCGCCCTCGCGCGCGACGTCATTCCCGACGCCCTCCGCGCCGCCGGAGCCGTCGTCGATGTCGTCGATGCCTACGCCAACGCAATCCCCGCCGCCGCGCCCGCCCAGCTTCGCGCCGCGCTGCGGCAGGGAATCGACGCCGCGGCCTTCACCAGTTCCTCCTCGGTCACACATCTGGCCCAGGTCGCAAAAGCCGCCGGCCTCGCCTTTCCGCTCGAAGGCATTCCCGCTGTCTCCATCGGCCCCATCACCTCGCAAACCCTCCGCGAGCACAGCTGGCCACCCGCCGCCGAAGCCAACCCGCACGACATCCCTAGCCTCGCGCAGGCTGTCGCACGCTTTTTGGCAACGAGCTTGTAAGATTGCTCTCAATATGGCCGGGCTGATTCTCGACAACGTCGTTATCTATGTGGTGCTCACGACCATCCGATTGTTTTGGCGACTGAGGTCAAAGCGCTGGCCGCTGGTTAAGGGAACACTCCCTTCAGCGACTCTCTCCACCTGGCTTTATGATTGCCCGATCATCCGCTACAAGTACAGCGTCGAAGGCAAGGTATACAGCGGTTCATATCGGCGGGGTTTCTGGCTCAATAAAAAACTAGCAGAGAAACTAGCGCATAAATTTGAGAACCTGAAGTTCATTGCTGTTCGCCATCATCCCATTTGGCACTCTTCGTCCTACCTATGGGAAGAAGATCAGCGATTCAAAGGACCGTTTGTCGAAGAGTGAGGGCGGTCAGCACGCCTAGCTCTCCCACGTCTTGTCCTTCGCCCTGCACAGCGGCTCCAGGCTGCACTCGCGGCACTTTGGCTTGCGCGCCACGCACACCTTGCGCCCGTGGTGGATAATCTGGTGGCTGAAGCGGATCCAGCGCTCCTCGGGCAGCACGCGCATCAGCTCCTGCTCCACCTTCTGCGGCGTATCGCCCCTGGCCAGCCCCAGCCGCCGCGCAATGCGAAACACGTGCGTATCCACCACCACGCCCTCCGCCTTGCCAAAGCTCACGCCCAGCACCACGTTCGCCGTCTTGCGCGCCGCTCCGGGAATCGTCGTCAGCTCCGCCAGCGTCTGCGGCACCTTGCCGCCAAACTCCTCCGTCACCTTCTTCGCCGCGCCCACAATCGACTTCGCCTTGTTGCGAAAAAATCCCGTCGTGCGAATCAGCGCCTCGATTTCAGATTGTTTGGCCCGCGCCATCGCCGCCGGGGTGGGGAAGCGGCGAAACAGCTCCGGCGTCACCATGTTCACCCGCACATCCGTGCACTGGGCTGACAGAATCGTGGCCACCAGCAGCTCCCAAGGTGTGCGATGCTCCAGCGCGCACTCCGCCTCGGGATACGCCTCATCCAGCGCCCGCAAAATCGCCGCCACCCGCTCCGGGGCAAGCTCGCCACGCCGCGAAATTCTTCCCGAACTTTGCGCCCTGGTTTTCATTCGCCGCCAATTCCTTTCGCTGATTCAATTTGACCCAATGCCGCCGACAGCCTTTTCCACGGAGGGAGCAGTGGCCTTCAGGCCCCTGAAACCGATGCCCGCTTGCTTCCTCATTGTGTCTTCGCTTTCGCGTTCGGCACATTCAACGTCAGGTTCGTGACGTCGCTTTCGATGTCCATTGGCATTTCCAGCGGTGCGTAGACAATCAGCGGAACACCACCCCTGCCCCCGGACCGCGCGTCCACGCGCACAAGATAATTGCCGGACGGCACGAAGTTGAATTCGAACGATCCATCCCCCTGAATCTCAGCCCTGCGCAACTCCGTCTTATCCTTCGGATCGAGCAGGAGTACCTCGCCCTCCCTTACGCTCTCGCCCGTCCCCGCCATTGCCACGATACCGCTGATCGAATGCAGGCCCACGGTCGGAATATCAATATCAACTCCCGACAAATCTTCGCCAGCGGTCACATCAACGGGCGTTGCATCCTCAAGCCTGTATTTGTCTCCGCTGAAGACGCACAGCGCATCACCCCCCTTATCCGTCATCTTCAGCGGCTGGTTCCCAACTATGGTCGTTGGAACCAACGAAACTTCAGGAAGCTTCACTTCCACGATGTATGAGCCCGGCGGCAGCCCCGCCTTGTAGTAATGGCCACGTGCATCCGTTCCCAGTGCCAGTGCAATCATCGAAAATGGCGAACCGTCGGAACCGTGGTTGTAAAAGACCCACTTTCCGCTGTCGTCTTTCCGAAAGAGACGAATCGGAATCCCAATCCCCGGAGCGCCGTCGTCGTAGCGCACCGTTCCTTCAATGGTGGCGCCGCGTTCCAGCGTGATATCGGCGGTCGTTGTCTGGTTTGCAGTTACGGTAATGCGCGTCAGGTATTTCCTCAATGCGGGCGAGGAAAGAGTAGGTTCGCCAATGCTGTGTACCTCCGCCAGGTCGTATCCAGACACGTAGCCGGGATAGCGCGCCACAATGAAGTACTGCCCGGGGGCCACTCCCTCGATCCGATAGGATCCGTTCAAATCTGCTTGTGCGCCGTAAGAATGGGATGGCGAAACCTCGCTCGGTGCCATCCCAGTGCGCTCGGGCGGCGCACTTTGCAGATTCACCGATGCAAACCGACACGGCGTGTTCGTATCCGCGCAGTAAACGTGGCCGGAAACTGCGCCAGTGTAAGTCTGCGCGGATTGTCCTAGGGATGTAGCACCCGCGCAGCCCACGAGGGCCAGGCTCAACGCCCAGAAGCGCAACCCAAAGCGAGTGCGACGCTCCATCTTCGGCTCCTTCGCAATCTTCTCTTAAACCTTCCCCTCCACCCATCCCCCCAGCCTATCCAGCGGCAGCCGTATCCCCAGAAAGAACTGCCCGAAGAGCGCGTACACCGCGCTCACCTCGTCAAAGCGCATCTCGTAAATCAATTTTTTGAAGACCACCGGCTCCTCGGCAAACAGCGTCACGCCCCACTCCCAGTCGTCCATGCCAATCGAGCCCGAGATAATCTGCTTCACGCGGTCGCCGTAGCGCCGGCCCACCAGCCCGTGCTCGTGCATCATCCGCTGCCGCTCGGCAAACGGCACCGTATACCAGTTCTTCGTCTCCCCGCGCGGCCGGTCCATGGGATAAAAGCAGATGAACTTCGCCTCCGGCACGGCAGGGAAGAGCCGCGCCTTCATCGCCTCGGCCCCGCGCTTCATCGCCTCGGCCACCTCGGCCTCCCACTCCGGCGTGTGCGCCGCAAAGCCCTTGGCCGCCGCGGCCTCATAAGTCTTCCGCGTCGACTCATACAGCCCCAGCTCCACCACGCTCACATAGGAATGCTTCAGCTCCATGAAGTCGTAAAGCCGTGTCTGCGCCAGCTCGAGCTCCACCCGGTTCAGCGCCTCCATCCCCTCGCGAAAATGAATCAGGATCAAATCGCCCTTGTGCCCCAGTTGCGAGTAGAGCGCCGTCTGAACTTTTCCCTCGCCGCCTTGGCCTTCACCATTGTGGCCGTCGCCGTCGCGCTCCATCGCCTTCAGCGCGGCTATGGCCTCGCCCGCAATCTGCGCGCGCTCGTCCTGCGCGCAGCGCCGCCACGCCTTCCAGTCGAAGCGGAAAAACTGGTGCAGCACGCTCGAACCTTCAAGCGTCAACGGAACCGGGGGAAACTCACTCAACTCAGCACCTCATTCGATTGGTCTTGACCACCCCAATCCTAGCAAAGTGCGGCACATCACCCATCGGCCGTCCCACACCGCGCATCCCCGCCCCCGCCCTATATACTGATAAGGCCCATGAGCGAACGCATCCTTGCTCACATCGTGCAGTTCATCACGCACGTCATCGATTTGGGCGGATACGCCGGGATAGCCGCGCTGATGGGAATCGAATCGGCCTGCATCCCGCTTCCGTCGGAAATCATCATGCCCTTCGCGGGCTACCTGGTCTACCTGGGCCATCTCCATCTCTATCTCGTGGCCACGGCCGGCGCTTTGGGCTGCAATCTGGGCTCGGTTGTCGCTTACTGGATTGGCGCAAAAGGCGGCCGCCCGCTGGTTGAGCGCTATGGCCGCTGGGTGCTGATGAGCCACCACGACCTGGATCGCATGACCCATTTTTTCCTCAAATATGGGTCCATCACCGTGCTCCTTGCGCGCCTGCTTCCGGTGGTCCGCACCTTCATCGCATTCCCCGCCGGAATCGCAAAGATGCCGCAACTGCGCTTCCACATCTATACTTTCGTTGGCTCCTGGCCATGGTGTTTTGCCCTGGCCTATGTCGGCATGAAGCTGGGCCAGAGGTGGCACACTGACCCGCGCTTTGAGCAGGCCTTCCATCGCTTCCACCTCGGGGTGGAACTGGCATTGGCGGCCGCTCTCGTCTGGTTTCTATGGACGCACATCCAACGCAGCCGCGCTGCCAACCTTGCGGAGGGCGCGGCGAACAAGTAGGTTTTTCCCGCGCCGGGGCGCTTCGACGGCCCTTGGCGCACAACGCGCCGCCACGGCGGACGCAGAAAATATCAAACGAGCGAGGTGTTAGGAAAATCATGGCAACGGAACAGCAAGGCGGCTCGAAGACCGCTGGTCAAGCAAGCGGTCAAGCAAGCGGTCAAACAAGCGGACAAACAAGCGGACAAGCAAGCGTAGCGCCCGCCAAGGGCAAGCTGGGTGTCATGGTGGTCGGCCTCGGCGCCGTCGCCACCACCTTTATCGCGGGCGTGGAGGCCGTCCGGCGCGGCCTCGCCAAGCCCATCGGCTCGCTTACCCAGATGGGCACCATCCGCCTGGGCAAGCGCACTGACAACCAATCGCCGAAGATCAAGGATTTTGTTCCGCTGGCCGACCTGAACGACGTGGTCTTCACCGGCTGGGACATCTTCGAGGACAATGTCTACGAGTCCGCCGCGCACGCCAAGGTGCTGGACAAGGAGACGCTCGACAAGCTCAAGCCCTACCTTGAATCCATCAAGCCCATGCCGGCCGTCTTTGACCAGTTCTACGTCAAGCGCCTCAACGGCACGCACGTAAAGAAGGGCAAAAACAAGAAGGACCTCGCCGACCAGGTCCGCGCCGACATT
>DASUAU010000036.1:0-112866 GCA_035763705.1 Occallatibacter sp.
CGGTGCTGGGACCGAGGATTGCGGCGGGGATTCCGGTGGGGCGCGTGGGCCGGGCGCGGGAGATTGCCGGGCCGGTGCTGTTCCTGTGTACGCCGCTGGCGGGCTTTGTGAGCGGCGAGGTGTTGAACGTGAACGGCGGCGCGGTGCTGGCGGGCTGATGCGGTCGAGAGTGATGAGCGGGAAGCGCTTGAGGATGGGGATGCGGCTGAGACGGGTGTGGATGGCGATGCTGGCGGCGGCGATGGTGTGTGCGACGCCGGCGCTGCGGGCGCAGGATGCGCAGGCGGACCAGAATGCGGCGAAGGCGCGCACGGTGTTGAACGCGATGGTGCAGGCGCTGGGCGGCGAGCGCTGGCTGGACCTGAAGAACGAGATGATTCGTGGGCAGGTGGCGGCGTTCTACCAGGGCAAGCCGGACCTGGGCACGACGCAGATATGGCAGTTCCACCAGTGGCCGGGCCATGACCGGATTGAGGCGACGAAGCATCGCGACGTGGTGGATTTTTTTATTGGCAACGAGGGCTGGGAGGTGACGTACCGCGGGAAGGCTCCTCTGCCGAAGGATATTGTGGATGAGTTTTTGCGGCGTCGCGCACACTCGATTGAGACGGCGGTGAAGGTGTGGATGAAGGATCCGAAGACGATTCTGATTTACGAGGGCCAGCACATGGCGAACCGCCACATGGGCGACCAGGTGACGCTGATTTCTGCCGGGAACGAGGCTATTACGATTCTGGCGGACACGCAGACGCATTTGCCGATTGAGAGCAGCTTTCAGTGGCGCGACCCGGTTTACCACGACAAGAACACGGAGACCGAGGACTACACGGACTACCACATGGTGGATGGGCTGCCTGCGCCGTTTACGATTTCGCGGACGAAGAACGGCGACATGACGCGGGAGTTTTTTGTGACGCAGGTTGAGTTCAACCGGACGCTGCCGGCGGAGTTCTGGGACGTGAACGCGACGGCGCGGCGCATCAAGAAGAAGTAGACGGGCTGGCCCTGAACTGCGCCGGAGAATGAGGATGCGCTTTCGGCTGGTCGCTCGAGCCGGGCACAGCAGGGCTAAAGCATGGGTATTTCATTCTGACTTGATGCGGCACGACTGAAGTCGTGCCCTGTTACAGTGCCCCGCATGCCAGGAGTTTTTCCGCAGCCTGTGAAGTCGTGCCCTGTTACAGAACATCTGCAGAACATACATTGATGAAACTTGAGACGGGTTGTACGAGCGCCGACTGGCAGGCCGGGAAGCAGGCTTGGATATAATCCTGACGTGCGCGAAGACGCACTGTTGGGAGCCCTTCCATGACGTTTGACATCCAGGAGATCCTGGAGATTCTTCCTCACCGCTACCCCTTTTTGCTGCTGGACCGGATTGTGGAGTTTGAACCGGCGAAGCGGCTGGTGGCGATCAAAAACGTGACCATCAACGAGCCGTTTTTCCAGGGGCATTTTCCGGGTTATCCGATTATGCCGGGGGTGCTGGTGGTGGAGGCGATGGCGCAGGCGGGCGCGGTGCTGATGCTGAAGGAGCTGCCGGACCGTCAGGCGAAGCTGGCGGTGTTCACGGGCATTGACAATGCGAAGTTTCGGCGGCAGGTGGTGCCGGGCGACCAGTTGCGGATTGAGGTGGAGGTGCTGAGTTTTCGCACGCGCGCGGGCCGCATGGCGGGCAAGGCGTATGTGGACGGCAAGGTGGCGGGCGAGGCGACGCTGACGTGCATGATTGTTCCGCGGGCCGCGGAGGCGGCGGCGGGCGCGGGTGCGGAGTGAGCATCCACCCGAGCGCGGTGGTGGCGGCGGGGGCGGAGATTCCGGCGAGCTGCACGGTGGGTCCCTACTGCACGATTGGGGCTGAGGTGAAGCTGGGCGAGGAGTGCGTGCTGGAGTCGCACGTGGTGCTGGACGGGCGGACTCGGCTGGGCGCGCGGAATCGGGTGTACCCGTTCACGTCGATTGGCGTGACGCCGCAGGATTTGAAGTACAAGGGCGAGCCAACGGCAGCCGAAATCGGCGACGACAATACGATTCGCGAATGCGTGACGATCAGCCGGGGAACGGAAAAGGGCGGCGGCGTGACGCGGATTGGCTCGCACAATCTGCTGATGGCGTATGTACACATTGGGCACGACAGCCGCGTGGGCAGCCACTGCATTCTGGCGAATTGCGCGACGCTGGCCGGGCACGTGACGATCGAGGACCATGCGAGCGTGGGCGCGTTTTGCCCGGTACACCAGTTTTGCACGGTGGGGCAGCATGCGTTTATCGGCGGCGGGACGATTGTGACGCAGGATGTGCTGCCGTTTTCGCTGACCTCGGCGCGGCGGGAGAACAAGGCATTCGGCATCAACAAGGTTGGTCTGGCGCGGAAGGGATTTTCCGCCGAGCGGCTGCAGATGCTGCAGAAGGCCTTCCGGCTGCTGCTGGCGGCAAAGATGAACACGACGCAGGCGGTGGAGAAGATTCGCGAGCTGAAGAGCGAGGACGCGGCGATTGTGGCGGAGTTTATTGAGCGCAGCCAGCGCGGGGTGATCAAGTAACCATGAAGCTGGGGCTGATTGCGGGCAACGGGCGATTTCCGTTTTTGCTGCTGGAGGCGGCGCGGGCCGAGGGGCTTCAAGTGGCGGTGGCGGCGATCAAGGAAGAGACCGACCCGGAGATGGATGCGCGCGCGGCGGCGGACCCCGGCGTGACGGTTCACTGGCTATCGCTGGGCGAGCTGTCGCGGCTGATTGAGACCTTTCACAAAGAGGGCGTGCAGCGCGCGGTGATGGCGGGGCAGGTGAAGCACAGGCAGATCTTCTCGAGCATACGGCCGGACTGGCGGCTGGCCAAGCTGCTGCTGAACCTGCGCACGCGCAACACGGACATGCTGCTGGGCGCGGTGGCCAAGGTGCTGAGCGATGAAGGCATTGAGCTGCTGAGCTCGACGACGTTTCTGGAGCCGCTGCTGGCCGGGGAGGGCGTGCTGACGGAGCGCGCGCCGAATGAGGAAGAGCGGAAGAATATCGAATACGGATTGCAGGTGGCACGAGCGCTGGCGGGATTCGATATTGGGCAGACGGTGGTGGTGGCGGCGCAGGCGTGCGTGGCTGTGGAGGCGATGGAAGGCACGGATGCGACGCTAGCAAGGGCGGGCGAGTTGATGCGGTCGATCAGCCCCGGCGACGAAGACCTGTCGCCGGGGGCCCCGACACTACGCCCCGGCGACGAAGACCTGTCGCCGGGGGCCCCGACACTTGAGCGGGCGTTGACGGTGGTGAAGGTGGCCAAGCCGGAGCAGGATATGCGCTTTGACGTGCCGGTGATTGGCGTGCGGACGGTGGAGGCGATGCGGGCGGCGGGCGCGACATGCCTGGCGGTGGAGGCGGGGCGGACGCTGCTGTTTGACCGCGAGGCGCTGCTCAAGGCGGCGGCAGCGGCGGGAATTGCCATTTGCGGGGTCGGGCGCGGATACTGAATGCGACGCTCGGGGCGAGTCCTGTGACGCCCTTTCCCCGTCCCAACGAATGGAGGTCCCTCTTGAAAAAGCTTGTTCTTCCTCTTCTTGCCGCGGCGGCGCTGGTTACGGTTCCGCTGATGACGGCGTACGCAGACAACGCGCCGATGCCCACGGTGGGCCAGGCGGCGCCGACCTTTACCCTGCCCTCGCAGACGGGGGCGAAGATTTCACTGAAGAGCTATCGCGGCAAGTGGGTGGTGCTCTACTTCTATCCGAAGGACATGACCAGCGGCTGCACGCTGGAGGCGCACAACTTCCAACGCGACCTGAAAAAGTTTGAGGCCGAGAACGCCGTGGTTCTGGGCGTGAGCGTGGACACGGTGCAAAGCCACCAGGAGTTCTGCACCAAGGATGGACTGACGTTCCATCTGCTGGCCGACCCGGACACCAAGGTGGTGCAGGAGTATGGCTCGCTGGGTCACTTTGGGAAATGGACGATTGCCGAGCGGCACACATTCCTGATCAATCCGAAGGGACACATTGTGAGGGTGTGGACGGATGTGGACAAGGACATCATGCACCACTCGCAGGATGTGCTGGCGGCGCTTGAAACGGCGAAGAAGTAGGCGCTGAGCCGCATGCAGACGCAAAAAAGCCCGCCGATGGCGGGCTTTTTTGCTTGCCTGTACTGCGATATTGCGTGGTTACTTCTTCTTGGCGGTCTTCTTGGCTGCCTTTTTCTTCGCAGGAGCCTTCTTGGCTGCCTTCTTGGTGGCCTTTTTCTTTGCAGGAGCCTTCTTGGCCGCTGCCTTCTTTGCTGCTTTCTTAACTGCCAATGTTCTACCTCGTCTAGTTGATTTTCTGGCGCTCTTTTTGGCCGCGGACTTTTTGCCCGCGCCCTTTCCGCCCTTTGCGCCAGGAGCTGCTTTTTTGGCGGCGGACTTTTTTGCGGCCTTTCTGGCCACAATCTTTTTGGCGGCTTTTTTGACTGCCTTTTTCCTGGCAGCCTTGCCGGGAGCCTTCTTCTTTTTCGCTGCGGACTTTTTGGCCTCAGCTTTTTTAGCCACAGGCTTTTTGGCGGCGGCTTTCTTTGCCGCGGGCTTCTTCTTTGCGGGAGCCTTCTTTTTCGCCGGCGCCGCTCTGGTGGGAGCCGGCAGCGGGGGAACCTGAGTGGCTATGATGATTGCTTCATCCACGACGACGAGATCGTCATCGTCAGACGAAGTGAGCACGATGGGAGTGGAGACGTCGTCTTCCTCTTCGAAGTCTTCCTCGTGGCCGGAGCCGAACTCTACCGGCTCCAAGGTTGGGTCGTCATCATCCATGGCATACATCTTCAGCGCTTCATCCATCCGATGCCTCCAGCGGCTTGCCGCTGACCGATTCGGGTTTCTTTGTGGAGCGGCGGCGAGAGACGACCGGCTGCCCGCGCAAAGTATTTAAGCAATAGCTTGCACGCAAAGGGCATGGACTGACAAGTGAGTAATAAGGCTCTATGAAATTTTTGCGATGGGATGGAACGCCGGGGAGGAAGGCGCGGCTCAGTTTTTCTCAGTGGTCTTTTTGTGCGCGTGCGCGGAATGAGAGGACGTGGAGCGTTTTTTGTGCGAAGCGGAAGACCGGCGATGCGCAGTGGAGGCGTGGCGCGAGCGCGAGCGGCGATGCGTGGAATGATGGCGCGCACTTGTGGGGCGCAGCGGCTCAGCAACGTAAATGTGGCGGCCGGTGCGCACCGTGTTTCCGCGGAGGTGATTCCAGCGGCGGAGATCGCTGAGGGAGACGCCGAAGCGGTCAGCGATGGAGATGAGCGTGTCACCATGGCGAACGGTATAACGAAGGCTGTGCGAAACGCTGCGCGCCACGGGCACGATGAGCGCCTGCACGCCGTCGAGCGGGTCGTGGATGCCGAGTTGATTGGTTGCGGCGAGCTCGGAGAGGGAGACGTGGAATTCGGTTGCGACGGATTCCAGCGTGTCACCGGCGGCGACGCGATGGTAGCGCCAGGAGTCGCGCTTGCTTTCAGGAATCTCCGCGATGCGCTGCTCAAAGAGCGAGGCGGTTCCGGCGGGGAGATGCAGATCGAAAGGCATGTCGGGCGGCGTGACGAAGCCGAGGAGGCTTGGATTGAGGGCGGCGATCTCGCTGACGGGCGTGTCGACAAGATCAGAGACGAGGCGCAGATCGACGGAGTAATCGATGGAAACCGTGTCGGTGATGACGGGAGGGTCGAGTGTGATGTCGTCGAAGCCGTATTGCCGGGGGTGGCCGGCGATGATGATGGCGGCGAGGATTTCAGGCACGTAATTTTCGGTTTCAGTGGGCAGCTCATGGCGTTTGTAGAGCTGCCAGAAGCTGGCGTAGCCGGTGCGCGCGACGGCGTGCTGGATGTTGCCCGCGCCGTGGTCGTAGGCGGCCATGGCCAGATACCAGTCGCCGAGCTGGTTATAGAGGAACTTCATGTAGCGGGCGTAGGCGCGCGTGGATTTCTCGGGATCGAAGCGCTCATCGACATAGCGGTTGCGGACGAGTCCGTATTCATTGCCGGGCATGAACTGCCACATGCCGCCGGCCCTGCCGCCATGCCTGGTTCTGGGCCCGATGGCCCTGGGCTGGAAGCCGGACTCGGCGACGGCGAGATAGATGAGGTCCTGGGGCACGCCTTCTTCGGCGAGGACGCGCCGGATCATGGCGCGATAACGGCCGGAGCGCTGAAAGGCGTGAAGGAGGGTGTTGTGTCCGCGCTGGGTGTTGGCGAAGAAGTTGATGAAGGCGGCGACATAGTCATTCATGACCAGGGGAAGGTCAGAGTGGGTGGTGGCGAGATCGGATTTAGCGCGGGCGACGAAGTTGGGATCGACCTTGAAGGTGATGTCGTTGGCGACGTCGGCCGGCGAGGGCTCGACCTTGGGCGCGAAGCCGTTACCCTGCTGGAGCGCCTCCATCTCGAGCGAGTTGACCTGATCGATGACGCGATTGAATTCGTCGAGGAGCTGTGGATTGCCTTTGATGTCCAAGCCGCTGGTGAGCATGATATCGACGGCGTGGTCAAACTGCACTTTGGCCTGGGGAAGCCGTCCTTTGCGATAGTCGGCGTTGCCGGCGGCGTAAGCGGCTTCAACCTTGGCGATGAGATCGTCGACCTGCTTTTGCTGCGGATTGACCGGCGGAGGCGCGGGCGCGGCCTGCGCGGAAGACGGCGCGGCAGCGGGCTGAATGGCAGGTGCGGTGGCCTGGGGAAGCGATGCGGGCGAGCCGGCTTTTTGGCCGGAGGGCGTGCAGCCGGCCAGGAGGAAGGCCAGCGCGGCGCACGGAAGAAGACGAAGAATGGTTTGATTCATGAGCACGCTAAAACAAGTGATCCAGCGGAGCAGCCGCGAGGCCGCGCGAGAGCCCGCTGGGTTCAGGAAACAAGTCCTTAGCCGATGATAAGCTATGCAAAGGAGGGCTTGCGCGTCATGGGCGCGTATTTGTGCCCGAAAGCCGACCCTCATGGAAGCAAAATTCCTTCGTAATTTCGCTATTATTGCGCATATCGACCATGGCAAGTCGACGTTGAGCGACCGTCTGCTGGAGCTGACGGGCTCAGTGAGCGGCCGCGAGATGCAGGCGCAGATTCTGGATGCCATGGATCTGGAGCGCGAGCGCGGCATCACCATCAAGGCGCACGCGGTGCGCATGCTTTACAAGGCCAAGGACGGCGAGACGTATCAGCTAAACCTGATTGACACGCCGGGCCATGTGGACTTCAGCTACGAGGTGTCGCGGTCGCTGGCCTCGTGCGAGGGGGCGCTGCTGGTGGTGGACGCGAGCCAGGGCGTGGAAGCGCAGACGCTGGCGAATGCCTACCTGGCGATCAATCACGGCCTTGAGATTATTTCGGTGATCAACAAGATTGATTTGCCTTCCGCCGATATTCTGCGGACGCAGGAGGCGATTGAGCAGGCGGTGGGGCTGGACGCGACGGATGCGATTCCGGTGAGCGCGAAGACGGGCCAGGGCGTGGAAGAGGTTCTGGAGGCGATTGTGCACCGGCTGCCGCCGCCGAAGGGCGATGCGAGTGCTCCGCTGCAGGCGCTGATTTTTGACTCGTGGTTCGATGCGTACCGCGGCGTGATTGTGCTGGTGCGCGTGATGCAGGGGACGATGCGCAAGGGGCAGCGGATCCGGCTGATGTCAAACGGCAAGGCCTTCGAGGTTGAGTCGATGGGCGTGCTGATGCCCAAGCCTTTGGAGATTGCCGAGCTGAGCGCGGGCGAGGTGGGATTTTTTGCGGCGACCATCAGGACCGTGAGCGACACGCGCATTGGCGACACGGTGACCGACGACGAGCGGCCGGCCACGGCGCAGTTGCCGGGCTTTGAAGACATCAAGCCGATGGTCTTCAGCGGTCTCTACACGGTGGACTCGCATGAGCACACGCTGCTGCGCGATGCGCTGGAGAAGCTGCGGCTGAACGATTCGTCGTTCTTTTTTGAGCCGGAGAGCTCAGTGGCGCTGGGGTTTGGATTTCGCTGCGGCTTTCTGGGGCTGCTGCACATGGAGATTATCCAGGAGCGGCTGGAGCGCGAGTATGAGCTGGACCTGATTACGACAGCGCCGGGCGTGCGCTATGAGATTACGCTGACGGACGGCTCAGAGATTGAAGTGGACAATCCATCGCGCTGGCCGGAGCCGCAGAGCATTGAGAGCATTCGCGAGCCGGTGATTACGGCAAAGATACTGACCAACGAAGAGTATGTGGGCGGGATTCTGAAGCTGGTGGAGGAGAAGCGCGGCAAGCAGATCAACTTTGAGTATGTGACGCCGACGCGCGTGATGCTGACCTATGAGCTGCCGCTGAACGAGATTGTGCTGGACTTCTATGATCGCTTGAAGTCGATCTCGCGCGGGTATGCTTCACTGGATTATCAACTGGCAGGCGAGTGGGAATCGCCGATGGTGAAGCTGGACATACTGGTGTCGGGCGAGCCGGTGGATGCGCTGTCGATTATTGTGCACCGGGATTTTGCGTATGAGCGCGGCAAGGCGCTGGTGGCCAAGATGCGCGAGCTGATTCCGCGGCAGCAGTTTGAGGTGGCGATTCAGGCGGCGATTGGGGCGAAGATTGTGGCGCGCGAGACGGTGACCGCGCTGCGCAAGAACGTGCTGGCCAAGTGCTATGGCGGCGATATTTCGCGGAAACGCAAGCTGCTGGAGAAGCAGAAAGAGGGAAAGAAGCGGATGAAGCGGATCGGGAAAGTGGATATTCCACAGGAGGCTTTTCTGGCCGTTTTGAGGGTGGGAGAAGACCAGCAGAAATAGCCTTTTCTGAGGCACTTGAAGAAAGGCCCAGTCACAGAGCGTTTACACGGAATTGTGGAAAGCTGCATGCCTCCGCAAGGATGGCGAGAAGATGGGGCGGGCGCGGCACGGGCTGCGCCCGCTGTTATTTTGCGCTGAAAATGAAAGGGTTATGAGAGATACCAGAAGGGATGTGAGGATGGCAAGAGGAAAAATGCGGAAAACCCGCAAGAATTCCAGGAAGCGATCCACAGTTTTTTCCACAGGCCAGTCGTGGATTGCCCCAGCATTGGAGCGGGCCTGGGCAGGGGTGAGCAAAGAGCAATGCGAAGGCCCCGCAGAACGGGGCCTTCGCATTGGCGAAACAGAGTTGCCGACCCCTTAGTTGCCGGGGGTTTTGGGCGTGGGAGCCGAGGGCGCGCCGGAGGCCGGAGCCGGCGGCGGCACGGGGGACTTGGTGTTGTAGGCATCGATGACAGCCTGGGTGATGTTGGAGGACTCGGCAGCGTAGAGCACGGGGGTCTGCTGCTGGGCGATGTCGAGAACTAGGGTGTAGCCGTGCTGCTTGGCGTAGCCCTCCATCACGTCATAGACCTTGGAGGCGAGGCTGTTGTAGAGATCCTGCATTTCACCCTGCATCTGGCCGCGCGCATCCTCAAGGGAGCGCTGGAGCTGCTTCTCCTTTTCGTCGATGGTCTTGGTCTTAGCGGCGCGGTCAGCGTCAGAGAGCGTGGCGCTCTGGGTCTGGAGCTGCTTTTTGAGGGTTGTGACTTCGTCATTGAGAGCCTTGAGCTGCTGCTGCCTGGGCTCGTACTTCTTCTGGAGATTGGCGAAGTCGCGCTGCCCTTCATTGGTTTTGGCGACGGCGACCTGGAAGGCGATGACGGCGATTTTGGCCGGACCGGCGGAGGCCGGCACGGCGGGCTTGGCAGGGGCTTGTGCGACGGCGCTCAGGGCGACGCCCGAGGCCAGAGACGCCAGAATGGCTGCGGATGCAAACAAACGCTTCATGCGGGTAAACAACTCCTTCGAAATTCCTGGATGGACGGGTGCGCGCGGGAAGCGCAAACACGCGTGTGCCTCCTGAGAAACCTCACGGTGCTTGTTTTCAGAAGCGCCGCAGCAGGACTGCGCGACGGGAGAACAAGACGCGGATGGAGACGTCAGCAGGAACTAGATGGATTATACGGCAAGAGAGGGTTTGGGAAGGGGAATTCCGGGGAGCGCGGCGGAGCAGCGGGACAGCGGAAAAGCCCCGCCGGGCGGGGCTTTTCCTTGTGCGCAAGGCCGGAGTGCAGGCCGGAGTGCAGGCCGGAGCGCAGGGCCGGCGGCGGGACTACATGCCCCCGGAGGGCTGGACGCCGGTGGACTTGGGCGTGGGCGCGGAGACGGCCGGCGCGGGAATGCCCGAGTGCACGTTGTACTCGTCGATGACCGACTTGGTGATGTCGACCTTGGGGCTGGCATAGAGGACGGGCGTGGTCTGCTCGGAGACATCGAGGACCAGATCATAGCCGTGCTGCTTGGCATAGTCGGTCATCATCTTTGCGACCTTGGTGGCGACGCCGTTGAAGGTGTCCTGCAACTGCTGCTGGAAGTCAGTCTGGTCGTCCTGGGCGGTGCGCTGCAAATCGCGCTGCTTTTGGTCCAGGACGCGGGTGCGGCTGGCGCGCTCCGCATCACTGAGCGTGGCGCTTTGCGCCTTGAGCTGCTTGGAGAGGGTGTCCACCTCACTCTTCATGGAATTGAGCTGGGTGCGCTGGGGGTCGAACTTCTTTTGCAGATCGGCGTAGTTGCGCTTGAACTCGTTGGTCTGTGTGACGGCGTTCTGGAAGGAGATGACGGCAATCTTGAGGGTGCCGGAGTGCTCAGTGGCGGCGGGTTTGGTTTGTGCGGAGGCGTTCAGGGCGAAGCCCGAGGCCAGCAGGAGAGCCAGTGCGAGAGTACGTTTCATGCGGGTGAAAGCTCCTTGAATGCTGCTGTGCGGGGCCAGAGCCGCGCGCAAGACCATGCCTGCGTCTCCTTGAACACCACGCAATCTTTTTGGAGGGTTCTGCGCGGATCGAACTGGCGCAGGAAAAGACGTGGAGGGGTGACGACAGCAGAACTAGAAGGAATTATAGGAGCGCGAGAGGGGGTGGCGTCAATTGCCGGGCCTCGCGGGGAGGGCGGAAAGGGAAAGGCCGCTCCCGCACCGGAGCGGCCTGCTGGAGCGCGAAGAGCGCGGGGGGCTTAGAAGGTGGTGGCGACGGTGAGGCGGAAGGTCTTGCGCGGCTCGCGGAAGAGGTCGCGCGCGCCGTAGCCCTCAATGGCTTCCTGATAGGTGTAGTCGCCAGCGCCTCCGGGCGGGAACATGTCGCGGGTGATGAGCTCAGCCGAGCAACTGCGGACGTTGGTGCCGAGATGGACATCGTTGCAGAAGGGCCGCTCATAGAGGCGCAGGGGGTTGTAAGCGTAGTAGATCTGGAGGGGCTGGTTGATGACCGGCATGACGAAGGAGAACTGGCCGCCGACGGACATGCGCGGCACAAAGTTGGTTCCGCGGATGGGACGGATGTCCTTTTGGAAGCCGACGAGAGAGCCGGGGATGCCGCCCTGGCATGCGCCGTTGTTATAGACGGGGCAGCCGTAGAGCGGCGCGGTGAGGGTGGCGAAGCCCTGCGGGCTCTGCTTGAGCTGGCCCTTGTTGAGGACCATGTCGAGGCCGAAATCGTCAAAGAGCGAGAAGGTGACGGGGCCGATGGGGATGCGGTACTCGAGGTTGGTGGTAAGGCTGGTGTCACCGCCGATGGAGGCGACGCCGTAAACCGGGATGGGAATCTCAATGTACTGGTTGAGCTGCGGATTGTTGGGATCGCGGGGAACGGGGGTTCCATCCGGATTGGTGAGCCGGACGTAGACGCGGGTGGGCACATAGCCATAGGGCGTTGCGCCGCGCACGTCAAAGCCGCGGATGTCCTGCTCGCCGCCGGTGTAGAAGCGGTTGTTGGGCGGGGCCACGTCCCCGCCGAAGCCCTGGACATAACTGAGCTGCGCGCGCAGGGCAAGCACGTTGCGTCCGGTGGGCGACGGGGTGAGGAAGTGCATGGAGCGGTAGCTCTTGTAAGCGAAGAAGGGCGCGAAGTAGCGGACATTGCCGCCGATGCCGGCAATCTGGAAGACGGCCGAGTACTCCTTGCCGGAGCGGGGGCGCAGGGGGTCATTGACCGTGTTGTAGAGATAGCTGAACGAGGCCATGCTCTGGACAATGCCGGCCAGGGCGTTGGAGCCCTGGATTCCGGAGCGGAAGCTGATGGTCTGGAAGAAGGTTTGCGACGCGGTGCTGAATGCCGAGATGCTGGAGCGCGTGAGCGCATAGGTGAAGCCGACGCGCTGGAAGGAATGGCGCTTGAGCGGATAGCTGATGGAGAAGTTGAGGCCGGTGGTGGCCTGGTTGTAATTCTGCGTCAGGTTCTGCTGGGCGCTGGTGAGGTTGACGGACTGGCTGCTGGTGGCCGCGTAGTTTTTGGCCGAGTTGTAGTCCTGCTTCTGGTTGAAGATCTGGAAGCCGACCTGTACGGGGCGGTTGCGGACGTAAGGCTGGGTGAAGCCGAAGAGGAACTGGCGGCTGACGTTGCCCAGGTTGGCCTGCAGGCTGAGGGTTTCACCCAGGCCGAGGAAGTTGTTGGTCTGGTAATTGATGCCCAGGAACGCGCCACTGAGGCCGCTGATGCCGCCGTTGAGGCCGATGGAGTTCTTGCCCTTCTCCTTGACCTTGAGGAGGAGTTCGACGGTGCCGGCCTCAGGGTTCTGGTGGGCCTCAGAATCCTGGTCGACCTTGAGGGGCGAGAAGTACTGGAGCTGGTTGAGGCGCAGCAGGCTGAGCTCCCAGAGGTGGGAGTTGTAAACCTGGCCCTCCTGGAGGAGCAGCTCGCGGCGGATGACGCGGTCGCGGGTGGTGGTGTTGCCCTCAAACTCGATGCGGGAGACGTAGAAGGGCTTGCCCTCGTCGATGTCGATGACGAGGGAGACGGTCTTGTTCTTGTCATTAAAGACGGGCTTGGGGATGGCGGCGAAGTTGATGTAGCCGTTTTCGCCATAGGCCTTCTTGAGGTTGTCAAGGCCTTTGCCGATGACGGTGGCGTCGAACCAGTCTCCGTCCTTGATGGGGAAGGTGGAGCGGAGAGCCTTGACGTTCTTGTAAGCCTTGTTGCCGGTGAAGGTGATGGTGCCGAGGCGGTAGCGGTCGCCTTCCTCGATGGGCAGCAGAATGTCAACGCGCTTGCCCTTGTTGGGCTGGAAGGTGAACCAGTTGAGGCCGCCCTCATCGCGAATCTGGGTCTTGGGGGTTTCAACGGCGGCGTTGTAGTAGCCCTTGTCGCGGTAGGCGAAGCGGACGCGCTCAGTGTCCTCCTCGAGCTTGGAGGAGTCAAAGGTGCGGGGGAAGATGTTCTCAAAGATGAGCGAGTAAGGAATGCCGATGGGACGCAGGTTCTTCATGGACCGGCGCAGGTAGCGGCTGCTGAGGTGCGTGTTGCCGGTGAAGCGGATTTTGCCGACCTTGACGACGGGGCCTTCCTTGACGTTGAAGATGACCTGTACCGAGGCGGGCGGAATGGCCTTGACGTCCGGCTTGATGACGGCGAACTGGTGGCCGTGCTCGGCGAGCATTTCGCGGATGACGGTTTCAGCGCGGGTGATGCTGGTGGGGTCGTACTGGCCTTCCGGCGAGAGCGGCACCTTGGCTTTTTTGAAGGCGTCAAGAACGTCAGAGACGGTGACGCTGCTGAGGCCGTTGTATTTGATGTCGCGGATGGTGGGCTTCTCGCGGACGAAGATGTTGAGGATGATTCCTTTTTCGCTGTCCTCGCGCTCGATGCGGAGATCCTCGAAGTAGCCGGTGTTCCACAGGGAGTTGAAGTCGCGCTCAATGGAAACCGGATCGTAGGTGTCGCCGGGATGGGTGAAGAGGCGGGCGAGGATGGTTTCCTTGGGGATGCGGCGGTTGCCGATGACGCGAATTTGGTCAATGACGTTGGGGACGTTGGGGACGTTGGGGACGTTGGGGGTGGACTGCGCAAAGGCCGTGCCGGCAAGCGCGACAAGCAGGAATACCAGGGCAATGCGGGCCAGAAGAGCAAGAGAGTGGAATGCGCGGAGAGTGGAAATGTGCGTGCTCTTCACCGGGTTTTGCACCGGGTGAAGTTGCTGCAGCTCAGGGTCCTGCGTCGAGCACAAGTACTGGTGCGATCCATAGTTAAGCTTCACGGGAAGAATATGCACACCCTCATTGCGAAAGAAATCTGATACCGCCTGGCGGAAAGACTGATTTTACCATCCCAGGGGGGAGGGTCCGTGGAGCCGCGGCGAGGCTGTGCGAGCCCCGAAACACGAGCCAGGACCCCGGTCCCGCGCAACGGTCCGGAATCGCGTCTTACCAAACCCCACCTGCCTCGCGATCCGCAATCCGGAGCCGGGCCGGTCCTGCATTACCATTTGCCGTGCACTGCCATTCCCGAGAGAGCCAGGCCGCAACCCGCGAGCCACTGCATGATGCAGACAAGGGCGCGGTGTGAGCCGGAATCCCGGGAAGCCGGCACACTGGAACCCACCCCAGTCTACCGGAAGCGAACGGGTTGGAAGGCGCTGTGCATCCCCTGCCCCGGCCGCCGCATCCCTTTTAGACGCAGGCGCGGGCCACAGGAAATCGGGAGAAGACGAGGATTGGTGGAAAATGGAGACCATGACAGGAACTGTCTATGACTACCGGGCCGAGTTGCTGGATGGACGCGAGATGAGTCTTGAGGAGTTTCGCGGCACGGTGCTGCTGATTGTGAACACGGCAAGCCAGTGCGGATTTACGCCGCAATACGAGGGGCTGGAGAAGCTGCACCGCTTTTATAAGGACAGGGGATTCGCGGTGCTGGGGTTTCCGTGCAACCAGTTTGGGCAGCAGGAGCCGGGCACGGCCAGCCAGATAGGCGCCTTTTGCGAAAAGAACTACGGGGTGAGCTTTCCCGTATTTGCCAAGGTGGAGGTGAATGGCGGGACGGCGCATCCCTTGTATCGGTTTTTGAAGAAGGAGCAGCCGGGGCTGCTGGGGACCGAGGGCATCAAGTGGAACTTTACGAAGTTTCTGGTGGATCGCCAGGGCCGGGTGAAGGCGCGGTATGCGCCGCGCGTGACGCCGGAGCAGCTTGCGGGGCAGGTGGAAGAGTTACTTAAGGAAAACTGAAAGAAGGATGGGCAGGGCGTGCGGGCTTCAAGTCTGATTGGCTCTGCGCTATGCTTTTGTTGCCGGGGCGTGGCGCGCACAGCACGCGCGCAAAGTGGTAGCGGGAGTGCCTGCCCAACCGCGAGAAAGGCTGCCAATGCGCAAAGACCTTCCCCTGATGCTGGTGCGCGTGATTGTGGGCGTGGTGTTTTTCACCGAGGGGATTTTAAAGTTTATGCGGCCGGAGGAGCTGGGCGCGGGACGGTTTGCGCGCATCGGGCTGCCGTTTGCGCACGTGCTGGGGCCGCTGGTGGGCGGCGTGGAGACGGTGGCCGGCGCGGCGATGATTCTGGGGTTGTTTGCCGGCGACGCGGCGGTGCTGCTGCTGTGCGTGATTGCGACAGCGCTGGTGACGACGAAGCTGCCGATTCTGCTGGGGCACGGATTCTGGCGATTCCATGCGCCGGCGAAGGGCCCCTACGGCATTTTGGAGTTTATCCACGAGGCGCGCACGGACCTGGCGATGCTGTTTGGGCTGGCGGCCGTGCTGATTGACCGCGGCGTGCGCATCGGGCGCAAGCGCAAGTGGTACCAGCCGAAGTAAGGACAGCGACAGGGGATGGAGAGAGGATGCCGGCAGAGCATCTGCGGCAACGCGACGGATGTGTGATGATTTGGTACAAACCACCCAGGAAGGTGCCATGCTCAGGAAGGCTTTGATTACAACGGGTTTTGGCGGTGTGTTGTTTATCGCTGTGTATCTCGTACTTGGCGCTCTTGCCCCGGACTACAGTTCCGCGCATCAGACGATCAGCGATATCGAGTTCACCACATTCAGCATTGGGCAGCGCGCCAACTTTCTGGTGTTCGGGCTGCTGCTTATCGCGTTTGCCGTGGCGCTGAAACGAGAGCTGAGCGGCGGGCGCGCGGGACATCTGATTCCCCTTTTTCAGTGTGTGGCAGGAGTCGCGGTGATTGGCGACGCGGTGTATATTCACATGCCGCTACACCTGGTATGCGACTTAGTCGCGTTCATTGCGACCCTGATTGTGCTGTTCCTGTTTGCATGGCGATTTCGCTGCGACCGCCGCTGGCGGGGCTGGGCAGCCTATTCCATCGCGACCGCATTCTTGATGATGCTTTTTCTGACGGCATTTGGATTGGCCAATCATCCGGGCGGTCTGGCCGGGGTGTATGAAAAGCTGGCCACGGCGGTGCGCACAGTGTGGTCAGTGGTGCTGACGGCCAGATTGCTGGCCGGAGCACGCCTTGCGGAAGAGCTGCCGGCGCGGTTGCCGGTATAAACATGCGCGCCTGGAGCACCGTAAGCGAAAACCCGATGGCGTGACTGCGCCTGCGGTTGAGCATGTGGCGTATGACCTTGCGGGCGGGCGGCGCGGGGGCGTGCCGCGGAGCACGGCGAAAATCAATCGAAACGATAGGCGCTGATGGCGGCTCCCATGGGCTCGCCGGTAAAGATGCGGGTTCCGGGCGCGTCGGATGCGGCTCCGGCGGCGACGAAGAGCGGCGCAAGATGCTCTTCGCGCGGATGAGCGAAGGCGGCGGAGGGCGCCTGACGCCAGCGCGTAAGGATGGCTGCGCGTTCAAGCGCGTGCGACTGTGCGGCTGCGGTGAGCCATGCATCGAAAGCGCGGGCGCGATCACGGGTTTCCGGGTGGAAATAAGCGCCGAGATTGTGGAAGCTCATGCCGCTGGCGATGATGAGCACGCCCTCGTCGCGCAGGGGAGCGAGCGCGCGGCCGGCGGCGAGATGGAGCGCGGGGTCAAGCGAGGAGACCAGCGAAAGCGGCACGACAGGGACGTCAGCGCCGGGGAAGGCGACCTTGAGCGGCACGAAGACGCCGTGATCGAAGCCGCGCGTGGGGCTGGTGGCGGAGGGAAGGCCGGCGTGGCGGAGAAGCTGAGCGGCCTGGGCGGCGAGATGGGGGCTGCCGGGCGCGGGCCATGTGAGCTGGTAAGTGTCCGCGGGGAAGCCGGAGTAGTCAAAGATGAGCGCGGGCTGCGCGGCGGCGGATGCGGTGAAGGCGGGCTCCTCCCAGTGGCCGCTGACGACGAGGATGGCGCGGGGGGCTTCCGGCAGGGAGGCGGCGATACTTTCAAGAAAGCGGCGGGTGGCGTGCCAGGTGTCGGCCGGCCCCCAGGTCCAGTCCATGAAGAAGCAGGGGCCGCCGCCGTGGGGGATGAAGAGCGCGGGCTGACGTTTTGGAGTGGCGGACATGTGCGCCTCCTAGCCGGGGTAGAGTGCGCGCCGGACGAGATGGTTGTTGCAACAACTAATTATCTGATGATCGAGACGGGGCAAAGGATTCGCGGGAAATGGGGCGCAGAGCCGACTGCCGGGCGCGGGCCGGCGGGCTTAGCTCTCCTTGCGGTAGAGCATGTCCTTCATGGCTTTGCGGCGGGCGGCGTTGAGCTCGGCGGAGGAGCGGGGATCGAGGACGTCGGCGGCGTCTTTTGCGGCGCGTTTGGACTCCGCTTCCTCCTCAGTGCAGGAGGGGCAGCGATTGGCGAAGCCGGGCTTGTCGGGGCGAAGCTCGAACTCCTCATGACAGATGACGCAGGTACGAATGGGAAACGGCATCACGGGAATATGCTACATCGAGTTGGATGCGCGTGAAGTGAATTGGTTAGACAGGAGTTGGCGATGCAGGAGAAGGCAGAAGAGGGGTTCAATCTGGAGCGGTTTGTGCGGGCGCAGGAGGGCGCGTTTGAGGAGGCGCTGAGCGAGCTGAGGGCGGGGCAGAAGCGGAGCCACTGGATCTGGTTTATCTTTCCGCAGCGGAAGGGGCTGGGACGCAGCGCGACCTCGGAATTTTATGGGATTGGGTCGATGGAGGAGGCGCAGGCGTATCTCAAGCACCCGGTGCTGGGGCTGCGGCTGCGGGAGTGCGCGCGGGCGGTAAATGCCGTGGAGGGGCGGACGGCGGAGGCGATCTTTGGCTGGCCGGATGATGTGAAGTTTCGCTCGTCGATGACGTTGTTTGCGCGGGCGGCGGAGGCGGCGGGAAATGCGGAGGCCGCGGCGGAGTTTCGCGCGGGGCTGGACAAGTATTTTGGCGGTGAGGAGGACCCGGAGACGGCGGGGTGGGAGGGGTAGAGTCTCTTCATTCGGTGACGAAGAATTCTCCCTCGGCGGCTATTGAGGCTTGTGGAGTTTTGCAGGGGCTGAAGCCCGCGCTGATTTTGCGACAGTAGCGGCACGAGTAAACTCGTGCCCTGTTACAGTGCCCCGCATGCGACGAGTTTTTCCGCAGCCTGTGAGGTTGTGCCTTTTCAAAACTGTGCCGCGCGGAGAATCCTTCGCAGTTTTGAAGGCTGCATTCAGATGCTGCCGCTACTCGATGGCGAAGACGGCGTAGACGGTGGCCTCGCGGGTGACTTTGTTGGGTTCGACGGCGAGGGGTGGTGCGGCTTTGGCCTTGTCGGCTGCGAAGAGGCGGCTCACCATCATGGGGCGCGGGAGGTTGATGGAGCTGAGCTGGTTGCTGACATAGACGAGCGGGCCGAGGTGGACATTCATGCCGTGGGCGAGGGTGGCGGCGTCTTCGCGGGCGCGCTGGGCGGCCTTGTCGAGGGCCTGGGTGGCGAGGGCGTGCTGGTCCTTGACGGTCCACTCGATTTGGCCGGAGTTGTTGGCGCCGGCGGTGATGGCGAGGTCGAGGATTTCGGCGGCGCGGGCGGGCGGGGTGCGGACGGTCCACTGCTGGTTGAGGATGAACTTGTGGGATTTGGGTGCGTAGTCGGGCTGGAGATATTGCGATTCGCTGCGGATGTCGGCGTCGGGGATGCCGGCCTGCTTGACTGCGCCGAGGATGGCGTTGGAGGTGCGCGCGCCGTCGGCGTAGGCCTGTTTGGCGCTTTCCGGCTGGGTTTGGAAGCCGATGTGGACGATGGCGAGGTCAGGCTCGACGGAGACGGTGGCCGTGGCGGAGACCGAGAGGGTGCGGTTGGAGACGCCGATGGCGAGCGCGGGCTGGCCGGGCTGCTGGGCAAAAATTGAGACAGGCGCGGGGATGGCGAGCGACAGGGCGGCGGCGAGGGGGAGGGTCTGGTTCAGGCGGAGAGCGATGCGCATGAGCGGGGGTCCTTTCAAAACAGAGATCGACACCTGATTAGACACGCGAGAGGGGGAAAGCGGGCAACGGGAAAGTGCGCGGGGAGGCTGGCGCTCTACGAGGCGGATTTGCCGTATTTTTCGCCGAAGTGGCGGAGTTTGGCGAGGGTGGCGGCGGCCTGGCCGGAATCGATGGCCTCGGCTCCGCGGGCGACGCCTTCCTTGAGGTCGGCGGCGAGGCCGGAGGCGACGAGGGCGGCGGCGGCGTTGAGCAGAACGATGTCGCGGCGGGGACCGGGGATGCCGGTGAGGATGTCGTAGAGGTGCGCGGCGTTGGTGGGGACGTCAACGCCGGAGAACTGGTCGAGCGTGGCGCGGGGCAGGCCGGCCATTTCGGGCGTGACGCGCGCGGCTTTGAGGCCGGGCTTGCCGCCGGATTCGGATTGCTCGACGCGGGCGACGACGGATTCGCCGGTGAGGGTGAGCTCATCAATTCCATCGACGCCGTGGACGACGAAGGCGCGGCGTGCGCCGAGCTCAGCCAGAGTGCGGCCGACGAGCAGGACGCGGCTGGGTGCGAGGACGCCGATGACCTGGGCTCGCGCTCCGGCGGGGTTGGTGAGCGGGCCGCAGAGGTTGAAGATGGTGCGGAAGCCGAGAGCGCTGCGCAAGGGGCCGACGGCCTTCATGGCGGGGTGGTAAAGCGGCGCGAAGAGAAAGATGAAGCCGGTTTCGCGCAGGCACTCGGCGGCGAGCGCGGGCCCAAGCTGGATGGGCACGCCGAGGGCCTCAAGCACATCTGCCGAGCCGGCGCGGGAGGTGACGGCGCGGTTGCCGTGCTTGGCGACGCGGGCTCCGGCGGCGGCGGCGACCAGGGCCGCGCCGGTGGAGATGTTGAAGGTGAGCGGGCCTCCTCCGCCGGTGCCGCAGGTGTCCACGAGCGAGTCGCGCTCTTCACTGGTGAGGGGAACGGGCGTAGCGCGGGCGCGCATGGTTTCAACAAATCCGGCGAGCTCGGGGGCCTGCTCACCGCGCGTGGCGAGGACGGCGAGGAGGGCCGCGACTTCAACCTCGGGCACCGTGCCCTCGAGGATTTCGACGAGGAGATCGGCGGCCTGCTCGCGGGTGAGCGCTGCGCCGTCCTGAGCCAGCGGCTTGAGGAGATCGCGGAGGGAACCCATAGAAGCTATGGTAACCGGGACGAGAAGGGCAGCGCGCGGGTGTGAAATGGGACGGCTGGTTTGCGGGGGCAAAGTGCAGCGGGATAGGATGAGGGCATTGCAGCCGCGGCCGCGCGGGGATTGATGCGAATTGCCTGAGGAGTGCGTTCATGGCGCAGTACAGCCATGCAGGCGAATGCGGCGGTTGCAAGCAAAGACAAAAATCCACCCAAGAACGAAAATCCACGAGCCAACATGAAAATCCACGAGTATCAGGCGAAGGAAATCCTGGCGAAGTACGGCGTGGCCGTGCCCTGGGGCGAGATGGCCAACACGCCGGAGGAAGCGGCGGCGGTGGCGCGCAAGCTGTTTGCGGAAGGCGCGAGCGGCGTGGTGGTGAAGGCGCAGATCCACGCGGGCGGCCGGGGCAAGGGCGGCGGCGTGAAGGTGGCGCGCACGCGCGACGAAGCCGACGAGCACGTGAAGAACATTCTGGGCATGCAACTGGTGACGCACCAGACGGGTCCGCAGGGGCAGAAGGTGCAGCGGCTGCTGATTGAAGAGACGGCGGCGATTGACCGCGAGCTCTACCTGGGCATTGTGCTGGATCGCGCGACGGGCAAGCTGGTGTTTATGGCGTCGCAGGCCGGCGGCATTGAGATTGAAGAGGTGGCGGCGAAGACGCCGGAGGCCATCTATAAGGAGACGATTGACCCGGCGGTGGGCTTTGGCGCATGGCAGGGGCGCAAGCTGGCGTTTGCGCTGGGGCTGAAGCCGACGCAGATTAACCATGCGGTGGGCTTTCTGCAGGCGCTGTACAAGGCGTTTGTGGAGACGGATGCGTCGCTTGTGGAGATCAATCCCTTCATCACGACCAAGGACGACAAGCTGTTTGCGCTGGACGCGAAGATGAACTTCGACGACAACGCGCTGTTTCGCCATGCGGAGATCAAGGCGCTGCGCGACGTGGCCGAGGAAGATCCGCTGGAAGTGGAGGCGAGCAAGTACGCGCTGAACTACATCAAGCTGGACGGCTCGATTGCGTGCATGGTGAACGGCGCGGGGCTGGCGATGGCGACGATGGACATCATCCAGTACGCAGGCGGAAGCCCGGCGAACTTTCTGGACGTGGGCGGCGGCGCGACGCAGGAGAAGATTGAGCACGCGTTTGGAATTCTGCTGTCAGACAAGAATGTGAAGGCGATCTTCATCAACATTTTTGGCGGCATTCTGCGCGTGGACCGGCTGGCCACGGGCGTGGTGGCGGCGGCGCAGAAGCTGAAGGTGAAGGTGCCGATTGTGCTGCGGCTGGAGGGCACGAACGTGGAAGAGGGCAGGAGGATTCTGAAGGAATCCGGGCTGAACTTCCAGGTGGGCGCGACGATGAAGGAAGCGGCGGAGATGGTTGTGAAAGCCGCGAAATGAGCTATCAGCTTTCAGCCGTCAGCTATCAGCTTTGCAGTTGTAACAGTGATAGGAATTACTTATGCCACAAGATGTTCAGGAGATGGCAGTTTGGCAGCGCGCAATGGACTTGACGGTCAGCGTTTACAAGTTGACCAGAGGATTTCCGAAAGATGAACTCTACGGGCTTGTCTCTCAGCTGCGGCGAGCCGCAGTCTCAATTGCAAGCAATATCGCTGAAGGGCGTGGCAGGCTGAACCAAGGCGAGTTTCGCCAATTCCTTGGGGTTGCGCTTGGTTCAATTTTTGAAGTGAAGACACAACTTTTGGTGGCGCGCAAGTTGGAAATGGGCAGTGACGTACAGATTGATGAAGCAGCAGCTCTAAGTGAAGAGGTTTCAAAGATGCTGACTTCGCTGATCAATAAGGTCGGAAGTGGGACACAGAGCTGAAAGCTGATGGCTGACGGCTGAGGGCTAACCGCTAGGAGCTAAGGTATGGCAGTGCTGGTAACGAAAGAGACGCGGCTGATTGTGCAGGGCCTGACGGGCAAGGAAGGCACGTTCCATGCGAAGGGCTGCGCGGAGTATGGCACGAACGTGGTGGGCGGGGTGACGCCGGGCAAGGGCGGCATGACGCACGAGGGCTGGCCGGTCTTCAACACGGTGCAGGATGCGGTGGAGAAGACGGGCGCGAACGCGACGATGATTTTTGTGCCGCCGCCGTTTGCAGCCGACGCGATTCTGGAGGCCGAGGATGCAGGGATTCCGCTGATTGTGTGCATCACGGAGGGAATTCCGACGCTGGACATGGTGAAGGTGTGGGCCAAGCTGAAGACGTCGAAGTCGCGGCTGATTGGGCCGAACTGCCCGGGCGTGATTTCGCCTGGGAAGGCGAAGATTGGCATCATGCCGGGGCGGATTCACAAGGAAGGCTCGATCGGGATTGTGTCGCGCTCTGGCACGCTGACCTATGAGGCCGTGCACCAGTTGACGCAGCGCGGCATCGGGCAGTCGACGGCGATTGGCATTGGCGGGGACCCGATTATCGGCACCACGCACATTGATGCGCTGCGCCTGCTGAACGATGATCCCGGGACTGAGGCGATCATCATGATTGGCGAGATTGGCGGATCGGCGGAAGAGGCCGCGGCCGCGTTTGTGAAGGCCAACGTGAAGAAGCCGGTGGTGGGCTTCATCGCCGGGCAGACTGCGCCGCCGGGGCGGCGGATGGGCCACGCCGGCGCCATCATCAGCGGCGGACAGGGCACGGCCGCCGACAAGATGAAGGCGATGCGCGAGGCCGGGATTCACGTGGTGGTTTCGCCGGCAGAGATTGGCGAGACGCTGGCGAAGGTGATTGGGAAGTAAATCAGCCGACAGCTAACAGCCGACAGCTAACAGCTAACAGCTAACCGCTAACAGCCGACAGCTAACAGCCGACAGCTAACAGCCGACAGCCGACAGCTAACAGCTAACAGCTAACAGCTAACGGCTAACAGTAAAAGGTGAAGGCCCACCGGGATGGTGGGCCTTTGTGTTTCTGCGTCAGGACTGCCGAGCTACCAGACGCGGCAGACGGGCTTGGCGACCATGGGTGAGTCCTGCTTGCACTGGAAACTTTTGGCGAAGTCGGGCAGGTCGCTGAGGACGGTGTTGGCGCGGTACTCGTCGGGGGCGTGCGGGTCAGTCTGCGCCTGCGTGCGTAGCTGCTGGGGGCGCGTCTGCGTGCACCACTGCTGCGCGTAGGCAATCCAGAAGCGCTGGTCGGGCGTGTAGCCGTCCATTTTTGCCTGCATGTCCACGTGCTCGGCGTGGGCGCGCTCCTGCCATGCCATCCATGCGAGCCACGTTCCGCCGAGGTCAGCGAGGTTTTCGCCGAGGGTGAGCTTGCCGTTGAGGTGTACGCCGGGGACGGCCTGGATGGCGTCGTACTGCTTGACGAGGCACCCGGCGCGCTGGTTGAAGGCCTGCGCATCGGATTTGGTCCACCAGTCGTGGAGGTTGCCGTTCTTGTCGAACTGGCGGCCTTCATCGTCAAAGCCGTGGCTGAGCTCGTGGCCGATGGTGGAGCCCATGTCGCCGTAATTGGCTGCGTCGTCCTCCTTGTCACTGAAGAAGGGCGGCTGAAGATAGCCGGCGGGGAAGTTGACATTGTTCATCTGCGGATCGTAATAGGCGTTGACGGTGGGCGGCGACATGAACCACTCATCCTTATTGACGGGCTTGCCGATTTTGGCGAGGTCGCGAGCGGTGTCGAACTCGCGGACGCGCTCCTGGTTGCCGAGTGGGTTGCCGCGGACGATGGTGAGTTTGGAGTAGTCGCGCCACTTGTTGGGATAGCCGATTTTGTTCATCACGGCGTGGAGCTTTTCCTTCGCCTTTGCCTTCGTTGCCGGGCTCATCCAGTCGATGGCGTCGATGTCGCGGCCCATGGCTTGCTCAATGGCGAGCGTCATTTCCAGCGCGTGCTGCTTGGCTTCCGGCGGGAAGTATTTGGCGACGTAGACCTGGCCGAGGGCCTCGCCCATTTCATGATCGACGCGGCTGGTGCAGCGCTTCCAGCGGGCCTGCTGGGCCTGTTCGCCGTAGAGGATGTGCGCGTAGAAATGCCAGGTTTCATGGTCGAAGGATTGAGGCATGCTGGTGCCGGCGAAGGAGTGGAGCAGGTGCCAGCGAAGATAGGCCTTGACCTGGTCGAGCGGCGTGTCGGCAACAATCTGGTTGAAGGCGGCAAAGAATTTTGGCTCCGTGTCGTCCATTGTGCCGCTGGCGGGTGCGTGCGCGGCGGCGATGTATTGGGGCAGAGCGAAGTTGGGCAGGGTTTTGGCGAAGAGCGCGATGGTGGTGGGGTGGTTGAGGTTCTGCGGGTCGCGCATCTGGGTGATGGTGAGCGTTGCTTTGGCGAGGCGTGTTTCGAGGGCGAGGACAGTTTGCGCATCCTGCGTGGCTTTGGCGTCGGGCTCGCCGGCGAGAACGAAGATGTTGTGCACGTGCTGGACGTACTGCTTACGCTGCTGGACGGATTTGGCGTCCATGCGGGTGTAGTAGTCGCGCTCCGGCAGGCCGAGGCCGCCGGAGGAGTAAAAGGTGATGACGGAGCTGGAGTTGGCGAAGTCCTGGTTGGAGCCCATGCTGAAGAATGCGTTGACGCCGATGTCGTGGAGGTGCGCGAGCAGAGCGGGCAGGCCGGCGGTGGACTGGAGCGCGTTGATGCGCGCGAGCTCGGGCTGGAGCGGGGCAAGGCCGCGCCTGTTGATGGAGGCAACGTCCATGCAACTGGCGTACTCGTCGCCGATTTTCTGCTCATTGGGCGTGCGGTTGGGCGAAGGGATGGCGGCCTGCTGGAGAATCTGGCGGAGATGGAGGCGATTGAGCTCATAAAGCTCAGTGAAGCGGCCGTAGGATGCCTCGTCGGCGGGCAGGGGATTCTGCTTGAACCAGTTGTTGCAGGCGAAGCGATAGAAGTTCCGACAGGGATCGATGGACTTGTCGATGAGCGAGGGATCGAAGACGCGCAACTCATGTTTGGCGGACGCGGAGCCGGCGGCCGACTGCGCAAGGGAAGGGAGCGAGAGCGTTGCGGCGGCAAGAAGAGCAACAAGCGCGATGCGGAACGGGGAAAGGACTGTACGAGGCATGGCGACACTTTAGCAGATGAAAGGCGCAGGCGGGGAGCGGGGGCCGGTACAATGGGGGATGGGCTGAAGCCCGCCAAAGGAGCAGAACGAGTGGCGCAACGCACATTCAGCATTGTGAAGCCGGATGCGGTGAAGAAGGGTTACACGGGCGCGATTCTGGCCGAGATTGAGAAGGCCGGATTCAAGCTCGTGGCCATCAAGAAGGCGTCGATATCAAAAAAGCAGGCCGAGGGATTCTATTACGTGCATGCGGAGCGGCCGTTCTTTGACGAGCTGACGACGTTCATGTCCTCAGGGCCGCTGTTCCTGATGGTGCTGGAAAAAGAGAACGCGATTGCGGATTTGCGTACGCTGATGGGCGCTACGAATCCGGCGAACGCGGCGGAGGGAACCATCCGCAAGAAGTTTGCGGGATCGATCCAGGAGAATGCGATTCACGGCTCGGACGGCGAGGAGACTGCGGCCTTCGAGATTGGCTACTGGTTCGCGGGCTACGAGCTGGTGTGACGGATGCGCGGGCCGCGCGTGAGCAGGAAGTAAACCACAGGGGTGACCACCAGGCTGAGCACCATGGAGATGAGCAGACCGCCGATGACCGCGATGGCGAGGGGCTGAAGCATTTGCGAGCCTGCGCCGATGGCGAAGGCCAGGGGCAGCATGCCGCAGACGGCGGCAAGAGCGGTCATGAGGATGGGGCGGAGACGGCGCTGCGCGGCCTGGATCATGGCGTCGGCGGGCGAGAGGCCGTCGGCGCGGAATTTCTGGTCGGCGTCGAGAAGCAGGATTCCGTTTTTGGCGACGATGCCGATGACCATGATGAGGCCCATGAAGGACGCAACGTTGAAGGTGGTGGCGGTGAGGAGCAGCGCGAGGATAACGCCGGAGATGGACAGCACCGAGGACGTGAGAATGGCGATGGGCGCGGGGAAGTTGCGGAACTCAGTGAGCAGCACGCCGAAGACAAGCGCGAGGGCGAGAAGGAGCACGCGCAGAAGATCGTGAAAGGATTGCTGCTGGGTCTCATAGGTTCCGCCGTAGTCGACACGGACGGTGGGAGGCAGATGGAGTGAAGCGACGGTCTGGCGGACCTTCGTCATTGTGCCGCCGAGGTCACTGCCCTCAAGGCCGCCGGTGACGACGACCATGCGCTGGAGATTTTCGCTGAGAATCTCGTTTTGCGGGGGAAGCTGCTGGATGGCGGCGAGCGAGCCGAGGGTGGCGGTGTGGCCCGAGGCGCTGTTGAATACGGTGTTCTGGATGGCGGAGAGCGAGGCGCGATGTTCGGCGCTGAGGCGGACGCGGATGGTGTAAGGGCGATCCTGCGTGATGAGCGGATTGCCGGCGGGCAGGCCGTCAAGGATGGAGGTTGCGTCCTCTGCAACCTCAGTGGGCGTGAAGCCCAGGCGCGCGGCGACGGCAGGATCCACATTGAAATTGGTTGCGGGGCCGCTGATGGTGTTGTCGATTCCGTTTTCGACATCGACCACGCCGTTGATTTTGCCGATGGCGTCGCCGACTTCAGGTCCAAGCTGGTTGAGCAGCGCGGCGTCGGGAGAGAAGAGCTTGATCTGGATCGGCTCGGGCGCGTTGGAAAGGTCGTTGATGTTGTCCTGCAGAATCTGCGTGACCTCGATGTCGAGCTCGGGCTCGCTGGCATTGATTTTGCGGCGGACTTCATTCATGACCTGCCAGACGGAGCGGTGACGATCGCTTTTGAGCTTGATGGTGAAGTCGCCGGTGTTGGCCTCAGTGACGGCGGCGAGGCCCATTTGCAGGCCGGTGCGGCGCGAGGTTCCTTCCACTTCAGGGATGGAGTGCAGAATGCGGTAAACGTGATCGAGGACGCGGTTGGTCTCATCGAGCGAGCTGCCGGCGGGCATGATGTAGTCGAGGATGAAGCCGCCTTCGTCCATTTCAGGCAGCAGGTTTGAGCCGAGAGATTTGTAGCCGGCCCAGGTTGCGCCGACGAGCACCAGGCAGCAGACGCCGAGCCAGACGGGGCGCGCGATGGACCAGTCAAGCATGCGGCGATGAATGTGCAGGACGCGGCCCATCATCCGTCCGCCGCTGTGATCAATCTCCGCCTGATGGCCGCTGTGTTTGCGCAGCAGCGCGAGGCTGAGGCCGGGTGTCCAGGTGAGAGCGAGGGCGAGCGAGGTGAGCAGCGCGGCGGTCATGGTGATGGCCAGCGCGCGGAAGAAGCTGCCGGTGACGCCGCTGACGGCGACGAGGGGAAGGAAGACGACGACCGGCGTGGTGGTGGAGCCGATGAGCGGGACGGTGAGCTCGGCGAGGGCCTCGCGCACGGCCTGAATGCGCGGCTCGCCGGAGTCGCGATGGAGGACGATGTTTTCGACGACGACGATGGCATCGTCAATGACCAGGCCGATGGCAGCGGCGAGGCCGCCGAGGGTCATGAGGTTGAAGCTTTGGCCGATGGTCCAGAGAACGACGACGGTGACGGCGACGGTGACGGGAATGACCAGGCCGGCGATGAGCGAGGAGGTCCAGTCGCGCAGAAAAAGGAAGAGGATGATGCAGGCGAGGACGAGGCCGAGAACGATGGCATCGCGCACGCTGGTGATGGCGTCGCGGACGAGTTCGGATTGGTCGTAAAAGGGCGTGAGGGTGACGCCGGGAGGCAGTTTGCCGCGGAGCTCGGCCACCTGCGCGGCCACTGCATCAGCCACGGCGACGGTGTTGCTAGAGGGCTGGCGGGCGAGGTTGAGCAGCACGGCATTTTTGCCGTTGGCGGTGACGGTGGTGTAGACGGGCATGGTGGAGGGAACGACCTGGGCCACATCCTCCACGCGGACGGGCGCGCCGCCGGTTGTGGTTTTGACGACAAGCTGGCGGAGCTCGCCGGCAGTGTGGACCTGTGCGCCGACGAGGCCGAGGATGAGCTGATGATTGGCTTCATAGAGGCCGGGCGAGTCAATGATGTTGGAGGCCTGGATGGCGTTGACAAGATCAGTGACGGTGACGTTGGAGGCCTGGAGCTGGGCGAGATTGGGGATGACGTGGAGTTCCGGCACCTGGCCGCCCTGCACGGTGACGGTGCTGACGCCGGGAACACGATTGAGCGGCGGCTTGAGGTCGTAAGTGGCAATCTCCCACAGGCGCGTTTGGGGAACGGTGTCAGAGGTGAGGCTGTAACCAAGAATGGGAAAGGTGGCGAAGGTGAGGCGGTTGGTGGTGATGCGGACGGTGGAGGGAAGCGTCTGCTCCACTTTGCCAAGGGCCGCATCCACGAGCTGCAGCTCCTGAATCATGTTCTGGTGCCAGTCAAAGAAGAGACTGACTTCCGCCGAGCCGCGGCTGGTGGTGGAGCGGACGGTGACGAGGCCGGGGACGGAGTTGATTGCGTTTTCAATGGGCCGCGTGATGGTGACCTGCATTTGATCGGCAGGCATGACGCCGTTGTCCACGCCGATGACGATGCGAGGGAAGTTGGTTTGCGGGAAGACGGCGATGGGCACCTGCAACGCGAGATAGACGCCGGCGATGGTGAGCACGGCGGCGAAAAAGAAGATGGTGCGGGTGGAGCGGGAGAGCCAGAAGGGTCTATCGCCGCCGGGTGCGTCGGGCGTGCGGGCCATCAATTGTCCTCCGCGCCGGCCGCGCCGATTTTGACTTTGACGCCGGCGTCGAGGCCGTAAGCGCCGGTGGTGATGACCATATCCTGTTGCGAGAGGCCGCTGAGAATCTGCACCTGATCGCCGTCCTGAATGCCAACGGTGACCGGCTTGCGCTGCGCGAGACCGCCGGAGCCGACGACCATGACGGACTTTGAACCGTCCTGTGCGGTGAGGATGGCGGAGGCAGGGAGCTTGAGGGCGTCGGCGACGGTTCCGGCGGTGATGGAGACGTGAACAGGCGTGCCGGCTTTGAGCGCGCCGGAGCGGTTGTCCACGCGGAGCCAGACTTCCACGGTGGTGCTGCCGGGGTCGAGCGCGGGGCTGATGAGGGAGACCGCTGCGGGCACGGGATGGTCGATGCCGGGGACGGTGATGGAGGCCTGGTCGCCGAGCTTCATCTGCTGCGCGAGCTCCTGCGCAACGTGGGTTTTGGCGATGAGGACAGAGGTGTCCATGACGGTGATGAGCGGCGTGCCGGCGGTTGCGGTTTCGCCGGCGTAGAGAGGCCGGTCAGTGACGTAGCCATCGATGGGGCTGCGAATCTGCGAGAAGCTGAGCTGGGCTTCAGCATCCTTGTATTTGCCCTGCGCGCTGGCGAGCTGGCCTTGCGCAGCCTGGAGCGCTGCCTTGTGGCTCACGTTTTGAAGTCCACGGAGATGCTGGAGCGCAGTGTCATACGCGGCCTGGGCCTGCACCAGCGCGGCCCTGGCGGTGTCCAGATCGCGCTGGGGAATTGCGCCCTGGGCGAAGAGCGCCTTGCGGCCGTTGACGATGCTGCGGTTCAAATCGAGATTGGCCTTGGCCTGGGCAAGATTGAGCCGGGCGGTCTGCATTTCCTCAGGGACCTGGGCTTTGGTGGCGGTTTCATAGGTGGCTTGCGCGGCCAGGTACGCGCCTTTGTTGTCCTCGACCAGCGCGGCAAGGTCACTGTTCTGGAGGGTGGCCAGAAGCTGGCCGGCATGGACGCGCGCGCCGCGCTGCACATAGAAACGCTGGACTGGCGCGGTGATGCGCGGCTCGATTGCGGCCTGGGCGCGGGGAGCGAGGATGGCATCGGCGGAGATGTGGCGTGCGATGGATCCCATTTCAGGATGCTGGGCCTGTACGGTGACTTGCGGCGCGGGCGCGGTCTGCTGTTTGCAGCCGGAGAGCAGGAGCGCGGGCAGCGTCGCTGCCGCAACAAGGATGCGCAGGCGGCGGACACGAATGGAGCGAGGTGAGGATGTGAGCATCATGGCTGGGTCACAGGCTTCCGGTGAGGGTTTGGAGAGTTGCAAGCGCAAGGCGATAGCGCACGAGGCCATCTTCGCGCGCATTTTCCGCGGCCACATAGGTGTTTTGCGCGTCAACGACCTCGAGCACCAGCGCCTCACCGCTTTTGTAGCGCAATTCGGCCAGGCGCAGGCTTTCGGCGGCGGTCTTCACGCTGAGGTCGAGCGAGGCCAGCTCCTGCTGCGCGGTTTGTGCGGCTGCGTAGTCGGTTTGCAAATCGGCGATGAGCTGTCGTTGCGCCGCACTCAGCACAACGCGCGCCGCATCGCGCCGAATCTCGCTCTGCCTGACCTTGTGCTCGGTGGAGAGCCAGTCCCATAGGGGGATGTTGACGGTTGCGGTGGCTGAGTAACCGAGGTTACGCGCCTGGACGCCGGCGGGAGTCAGGGGGCCATTCACGGCGAACTCATTGGCGTCTATGCCGTAGGCGAAGTTGAGCCCGAGGCTTGGCAGCAGCGCGGCGCGCGCCGCCATGACATCCGCATTGCTGACGCCCAGGGCTGCAAGAGCGCTCCTGAGCTGAGGATTTTTTCGGGCAGCGGCTGCCTGCACGTCCGCGAAGGAGGCCAGCGGGGCAAGGGTGTTGTCTGCCTGGAGCGAAAAAGGAGTGAGCGGATTGGGGAAGAGCAGCACGGCGAGGTTCATCCGGGCGGTTTCCGCGGCGAGTTTTGCGTCCTGAAGGTTGCGGTCCTGCTGCTGCTGGGTGAGCTGGGCCTTCACCACGTCTGCGTGCGCGGCTTCACCCTGCTTTTCGCGGTCCACGGTGATGGTGGTGAAGCGGGCCGCATCCTTATATGCGGTTTGGGCGATGGCGACCTTGTGCTCGGCGGCGAGCTGGCCGTAAAAGAGGCCGGTGACGGTGACGACCAGGCCGCGGCGCGCGACTTCAAGCTGGGCGCGGGCGAGGGCCGCGGCGGCGTCAGCCCTGCGCACGGCTGCGGGACCGGCAAGGCCGATGGTTTCCTCCACGACGCCCTGGGCGATGTACTCGCGCGGCCGGGAATCGTTGGCGACGAATTTGGGATTGGGTGCGGAGGCCACGCCTTCGCCGTTTTCGGAGTAGATCCCGTTGGGTTGGGTGTAGATGTCCTGGTTGTAAAGGCGGACGCTGGGCAGCAGGCCGGCGCGGGCAATGGAGCGGTCGAGCGCGGCGGAGGCGCTGCCGGCTTTGGCGGCGGCGAAAGAGGGTTCGTTGGCCTGTGCGCGGCGAATGGCTTGAGCGAGCGTGATGGAAACCGGCTCAGAAAAAGATGCGGCCTGCGCGGTGAGCGTTGCGGAGGCGGACTGCGCGCGCGCGCTGGGCGCGGACAAGGCGACCGACAGCAGAGCGGCGGAGAAGACGCGAAGGCGTCTTGAAGAGGGTTCGAGAGGCAGCATACTCACCTTCAGCATACGTTTGGAACCTTAATCTCCACTGAGCGTGCGGCGCAATTGGCACGAAGGTCACCGCCGCATGATGGGTTTGATGCATGGTTGCGCTCGGCCGGGACGGGAGGGAGTTACAAGGGCAAAAGCGCGGATCGCTCCGGCGGGTGATTCACCCGGACGGGGACCATCTGCGATACTTGGTGAGTTATGCCGATAGCCGACCTGCAGCAAGCCGCCCAGAAAATCGCCGGATTCCTTGCCTCCCTGAACAAGCTGGGAGGCATGCGCCTGAAATATCGCATTACCGCCGGTGACGGCGCGCGCGACCCGCAGGGGCTGGAGGCGCGCGAGATTTATGTGGAGCTGGACGGGCCGGATGTGCCGCTGCTGACGCAGCACAACGGCGAGCTGCTGCGCGCCATGGAGACGCTGGCGGCGCAGATGCTGCACCTGGAGCAGCGCGAGCACGACCTGGTGAGCTTTGACGCAGGCAACTTCAAGGCCCTGCGCGCGCAGGAGCTGCGCATGGCCGCCGAGACCGCTGCGGAGAAGGTGCTGCACTCGGGCATTCCCTATGCGTTTCCGCCGATGAACAGCCGCGAGCGGCGGCTGCTGCACCTGGCCTTCAAAAGCCTGGAAGGCGTGGAAACGGCGAGCTCCGGCGAGGGACAGGACCGCTTTCTGGCGGTTTTTCCGGCAGGCAAAACGAATCTTCCGGTTGCGCCTCCGGTGCGGCCGCGGGGCTTTGGCCGGCGCTGAGCCGGCAGACTGCAACGGAGTGCGCGAGGCCTGCCGGGCTTTGTGCCACAATACCCTGCATGAGAAATCTTGTTGCGTGCCTGTTGCCGGCTGCGCTGGACTGCGCGGCGCAAAAGCGGCTGGTGCATGCGGAGATGGATGTGGATTTGCCGCGATTCCAGAAGATGTTTGTGGCGCTGCTGACGCGGGCGAGCACACACTGGAGCGGTCCCAGAGTAGACGTGCCCTATTGGTTCCGGTGATAGGCGGCATTTTCCTGATGAAATGCGCAATGTATTCCGGTTTCCGGGTATAGCAACTCTGGAACCGCTGTAGCCGTACTTGAAATGGATGGAGGAGGCGGGAAGATGAGCGAGTCGATTCTTGGCGCAGGGAGACTGGTGGCGTTTGTGCCGACGGCGCAACCGGAGCGGGCGAAGGACTTCTATCAGGAGACGCTGGGGCTTGCGCTGGTGGCGGACGAGCGGCCCTTTGCGCTGGTGTTTGACGCGAGCGGAACGATGCTGCGCGTGACGGTGATGAAGGAACATCAGCCGGCGCAGTTCACCGTGCTGGGTTGGCAGGTGGAGGCGATTGTGCCGGTGGTGGAGCGGCTGGCGAAGGCCGGCGTGGAGTGCATTCGCTATCCGGGGATGAATGACGGCGACCCGCACGGAATCTGGAACGCGCCGAGCGGCGCGCGGGTGGCGTGGTTCCACGATCCGGATGGAAATGTGCTGAGCGTGACGGAGTTTCACAGGTAGGACGACGGGCGCGGTTTGGATATCCAGCGAAAAAGGCCACCGGACAGGTGGCCTTTTTGGTTGCGTGAGGCGAGGAATCGCTCAGCCGTTGAGCACGTCCTGCAGCTTGTTGAGCGTGCGGTGCAGGTCCTTGTCGGCGCGGCGCTGCTCATCAATTTTGGCAATGGAGTGCATGACGGTGGTGTGGTGCTTGTTGCCGAACTGGCGGCCGATTTCCGGCAGGCTGGCCTCGGTCATCTGCTTGGCCAGGTACATGGCAATCTGGCGCGGGACGACGACGTTGCGCGAGTTGTTCTTCTGCTTGAGGTCGCTGACCTTCATGCCGAACTGCTCGGCGACGGCGCGCTGGATGGCCTCAATGGTGATTTTGCGCACCTGCATGTCAATGAACTGCTTGAGGCACTGCTGGGTGGCGGGCAGGGTGATGTCGACGTGGTTGAGCTGGCACCAGGCGATGAGCCGGACCAGCGCACCCTCAAGCTCGCGGACGTTGGTGCGGACGTTGGAGGCGATGAAGAGTGCAACATCGGTGGGCAGCAGGACCTGCTCGGTCTCAGCCTTCTTTTGCAGGATGGCGACTTTGGTCTCGAGGTCGGGCGGCTGAATGTCGGCGATGAGGCCCCACTCAAAGCGCGAGCGGAGGCGATCCTCTATCTCGGCCAGCTCCTTGGGCGGACGGTCAGAGGCGATGACGATCTGGTGCATGCTCTCATGCAGCGCGTTGAAGGTGTGGAAGAACTCCTCCTGCGTGCGCTCCTTTTGCGCGATGAACTGAATGTCGTCGATGAGCAGCACGTCCACGGAGCGGAAGCGGTCACGGAAGCTGGTCATGCGGTCATTGCGCAACGAGGTGATCATCTCATTGGTGAATTTTTCAGCCGAGACATAGCAGATGCTGAAGGTGGGCTGGCGGCGCTTTACCTCATGGCCGATGGCATGCATGGGGTGCGTTTTGCCCATGCCGACGCCGCCATAAAGGAAGAGCGGATTGTAGGCGCGCGAAGGACGCTCCGCCACGGCCAGCGAGGCGGCGCGGGCAAACTGGTTGCCGTTGCCGATGACGAAGTTGTCAAAGGTGTACTTCGAGTTGAGCTGCGCGGCGGTGGACCAGTCAAAGCGTCCCTGCTCCGGCGCGCGATGGGCGGGCGCTGGCGGCGCGGTGGGCGCATGGGCGGGCAGCGGAGGAAAACCGCCATCCCTGCGCTGCGGCGGGATGGAAGGATCGTCACTGGCCGTGACGAAGACGACGTCGTCGAATTCGAGGCCCTGCAGATCGAGCGCCTCCTGGATGAGGTCGCCATACTTGTCGCCGATGTGCTGAAACTCAGCCGAGGGCACGCGCACATAAAGCGTGCGGCCGGCGGCATGGCTGAAGCGAGTGGGCTTGAGCCAGGTTTCAAATGACTGGCGGATGACCTTCTTTTCCAGGGCCGAGAGAATCTGGTGCCACGGATTGGTTGCCGAAGCCGGAGAGATTGCGAATGCCATCGAGCGAATCCTTGCCTGCGTCTCCAGTTGCCATGGCGGACGGCTTCCGCTCCGCTGATTTTCGGCGAAACAACTCTTCAGCGGGGAGCGCAAAGGCTCTCCGTGGATGGAGGGTTTCCAACTGCCTGGTCGCCGTTGATCCGTCCCGGATGCAAACATCGGGACACGGAGTGAAGCACGTTCCGTGGGACGCTATGGAACTTACTTGAACGGGTCCGATGGTAGCACATTTGGGTTGGGTTGCAATCCCCCATTCACAGAACTTCAGGCAATCTTTTGGAGGTTGCACCAACGATGGTGAAAGCGCGGGAAAAAATTGAAAATCGGTTTGGCTGCGAGGAGAGCGCGTGAGGGATGTGCGCAAGATCTGCTTGCGAGAACCACGAAGAGAGAGACGCGCAACGAATTTGCCTGCGGTGCGCAAGGCGAGGCGGCAGGAATGCTGGGCCGGGCAAAGAAGAGGCACGGCTGCGCCGGCAAAGCACATTGAAAACGCGGGGCGGGGCCGGAATTGGGCAGGGAACACGCTGGTACCGCGCGAGAGGCCGGGGACTGGATTCAAAACGCGACCTGCGATACACTAAATACTTGCCGTCAAGGCTCAGATTCTCAACGGAAACAGGAGCGCACTTTCATGCCCAAGCGCACATTTCAACCCAACCGCCGCCGCCGCGTCAAGACTCACGGATTTCGTGCGCGCATGAAGACCAAGAGCGGGGCCGCGGTGCTGAGCCGCCGCCGCGCCGTGGGCCGCAAGCGGGTTTCAGTCAGCGCCGGACACCGCGACTAGGCAAGCTCCGTCCGCAATCTTCACGGCCGGAGCGCGCTGAACTTTTCGCCGTTCCGGTTTAGCCGTCTTCCGGCACAGCCATGAACAATTCCCTACCATCCGGTCCGGTTTCCCGCGATCGGGTTCGAGCCGATGGGGCGCAGACCACGCGGGCGCTCACGTCCAGGCAGGCTTTGTCCGGACAGGACTCGCTGGCCCCGTTCCGGCTGCGCAGCCATGCGGATTTTCAACGGGCTTATGCGGCCGGCCGCAAGCGGCAATCCTCAAGCATGAGCTGGTTTCTTGCGCCGCAAGGCGCGCCCGCGGAGAGCCCGCGCGTGGGGCTGACGGTGGGCAAGGTGATGGGCAAGGCGCACGACCGCAACCGCATGAAGCGGCGCATGCGCGAGGCGCTGCGCAGGCACGTGGAGCTGCTGCCGGAGGGCTTTGATTTGATTCTGCATCCGCGCCGGGCGGTGCTGACGGCGGATTTCAGGAAACTGGAGGCCGAGGTAGTGCGTATTCTGGGAGAGGCGCGCGCGGAGGCGGAGAGAATGAAGCCTGGCGCGGGGCCGGACAGCGCATGACGCGGATTCTTCTTGCAATGCTTGGTTTTTACAAGCGCTGGCTTTCGCCGGCGCTGCACACGCTGGGCGCGGGCGGGTGCAAATTTACGCCCACCTGCTCGGAGTACGCGGCCGAGGCGATTGCCATGCACGGCCCGCTGAAGGGGGCGTGGATGGGGTTTCGGCGGCTGTTGCGCTGCCATCCATTTGGCAAAGGAGGCTTTGACCCGGTGCCGCCGGCGGGCGCGGGAAGACCTTTTGCCCCTAAACCATTACCATAGGAAGAGCAGCGCTCCAAGGCGCGCTTCTTCTCCAACTCACAGGACGTATCCTTTGCCTGAAATTCGTAATCCAAATCTTGATTCGCAGGGCTCCGGCGGAGGCAGCGGCGGCGATTTTCGCAGCCTGATTACCTTCGGCTTTGTGGCGGTGGCTCTGCTGCTCGCCTTCCAGTACTTCAAGCCGCAGGGCAGCACGCCTGCGCCGGCTGCGCAAAGCCAGAAGCAGAGCCAGAAGCAGGCAGCAGCGCCGGTTTCCGGCGGCCCATCCTCCGGCGGAGCAGCTCCGGCTGCCGTGACAGCCGGGACCAAGGGCAGAGTCTCAAGGGGCTCGGCTGCGGCCAAGGCGGTGGCGGGACCGGCGATTGTGGCCTCCAGCGAGACCGAGACGACGGTGGAGAACGAGCTCTACAAGATCACGTTCACCAATCGCGGTGCGCAGGTGAAGCACTGGATACTGAAGAAGTACACGGACTCCGCGGGAAAGCCGCTGGACCTGGTGCAGCCGCAACTGGCGAAGGAATTCGGGCTGCCGCTCTCGTTTTTCACCTACGATTCATCGCTGACCGAGGAGCTGAACACGGCGCTCTACCAGCCCTCGGCAACGGGCGAGCTGCTGACGCCGGGCTCGCTGAGCTTCCGCTACCAGCAGGGCGGCCTGGACGTGGTGAAGACCTTCCACTTCAGCTCGAGCTATGTGGTTGGCATCCAGACCGAGGTGCAACGCAACGGCGTGCCGGTGCGGGCGCTGGTGCGCTGGCCGGCCGGGCTGGGCGACATGGAAGAGTTTCTGCCTTCGTCCGCCACGCGCAACCAGATGCTGACGCCGTCGCAGGTTGTGTGGTCAAAGGACGGCAAGCAGAAGACGATTGATGCCAAGAAGGTGAGCGGCGACGCGACCTTCAACGCGGCCTATGACTACGCGGCGGTGACGGACCTCTACTTTGCCGCGGCATTTCTGCCCAGTTCGATTAATCAAACGACCGTGGTGACGCTGCAACACTCCGTGGACCTGCCGAGCGACCTGTCAAACCCGGCCAGCAAGAAAAAGCCGGATCCGGTGCTGGGCATTGCGGTGGGCGACACGACGGGCATCACCCGGCTGCGGCTCTTTGCCGGACCCAAGGGGACCGACGTGCTGGCCGCGGTGCACGCCACCAGCGAGGACGGCAAGCCGGACGGCCCGTCGCTGGAGCCACTGATCGATTACGGGTGGTGGACGATCATTGCCAAGCCGCTCTACTGGGCGCTGCGCTGGCTGAACGACATGATGGGCTCGGGAATCGATAGCTGGGGCTGGGCCATCCTGCTCTTTACTCTTATCTTCACGCTGGCGCTGCTGCCCACGCGCTTCATGATGATGAAGTCGTCACTGAAGATGATGCGCATCCAGCCCAAAGTGGACGCCATCAAGAAGCGCTACGCGAACCTGAAGATGAACGACCCCAAGCGGCAGGAAATGAATGCCGAGATGATGGCGCTCTACAAGGAAGAGCACGTCAACATGTACGGCAGCTGCCTTCCACTGCTGCTGCAGATGCCGCTCTTCTTCGCCTTCTACAAGGTGCTGGAGGCCGCGGTAGAGCTGCGCCATGCGCACTGGCTTTGGCTGCCGGACCTTGCCGCGCCGGACCCCACGCACATTCTGCCCATCCTGATTATTGTGACGATGTTCCTGACGCAGTACATCACGCCCTCGCCGGGCATGGACCCGGCGCAGCGGCGCATGATGGCGATTGCGATGCCGGTGGTCTTCGGCTTCATGCTGTGGCATTACGCCTCGGGCCTCGCGCTCTACTGGGGATCGAGCAACGTGATCAACCTGGCCATGCAGATTGGCGTGAACCAGTCGCGCGTTGGCAAGGAGATGCAAGACCTGGCGGCGCGGCGCGCGGCCAAGAAGCTGCCGGGCAAGGGCGGTGGCGGCGGGACCCGCGTGGTCCAGGGCCGGCGGTAGGGAAACCGGGCAAGAAGGACCGATGAGGAGCGCCTGCGGGTGCTCCTCATCTTTTTTGCGCGTGAGCCGGGAATTGGACGCGGGGAATTGGACGCCGGAAATCAGGCGAGCTGCGCGGCCAGGGCCTGCGGAAGCGTGGCATGGGCGAAGCGGAAGCCCGCGGATTGCAACGCGGCGGGAACCACGCGCGTGCTGGCCAGCAGGGCCTGGTCGGCCATCTGGCCGAAGACGAGGCGCAGCGCAAGAGCGGGCGCGGGCAGCAGGGCGCGGCGCTGGAGCGCCTGGGCAAGAACGCGCGTGAACTCGGCGTTGCGCACGGGCTGCGGCGCGGTGAGGTTGACGGGGCCACGGAGCGCGGATGTTTCCAGCGCAAAAAGCAGGGCCTGCACGGCGTCAGTGCAGCTAATCCAGCTCATCCACTGGCGTCCGCTGCCGAGCCGGCCACCCAGGCCCCGGCGAAAGAGCGGGAGCATACGGGCCAGCGCGCCGCCATGGCGGCTGAGAACGATGCCGAAGCGCAGATGAACCACACGGATGCCGGCGGCTCGGGCCGGCGCTGCCGCCGCCTCCCAGTCGCTGCAAAGCTCTGCCAGGTAGCCGTCGCCGGGGGCGGAGGACTCGTCGAGCAGCTCGTCGCCGCGATCGCCATAAATGCCGATGGCCGAGGCGACGGCCAAGACTGCCGGCGGCTGGCGCAGCTCACTGAGCAGACGGGTGAGTGAGAGGGTGGAACCGATGCGGCTGGCGGCCATCTCGCGCCGGTAGGCGGCCGTCCAGCGGCGGCCCACCAGGCTTGCGCCGGAGAGGTGAATGGCGGCCGAGCAACCCTCAAGCAGCGCGAGGTCCGCCACGGGCTCCAACTGGACGGGGTTCCAGGCAATCTGGCCCTGATGGGGCACGCTGCGGACAAGCCGGAGCGCGGGGATGCCGCGGGCCTCGAGCGCATGACGAATTCCGGCGCCAAGAAGGCCGGAAGCGCCGCTGAGCAGAACGGGTTGCGGGTTGCTCCATGAGTCCATCGGAAAGGGCGCGCCGTGCCCAGTGTTTCATGGGGACGGGATTGCGAGTCCGCCCCGGTATTTTGTATTATAGGAATAGCTTTTGATAGGGGCAACATTAATCCCGCACAAATCCGGGAAGAAAACCGGGAAGGGAACCGGGAGGGGAAGATGACCGAAGCGACAGTGGTACAGAGCGAAGAGACGCAAAAGTCGCAAGTGGATGCCGAGACGACGGAGCGCTTTATCGCCGAAAAGCACATTGGCGAGCGCATCAAGCGGCTGCGTCTGAAGAAATCAATGGGCCTGGTGGAGCTGGGCCGGCACACGGGGCTTTCGGCCAGTTTTCTGTCGCAACTGGAGACCGGGAGGGTGGTTCCCACGTTGCGCAACCTGGCGCGGATTGCGATGGTCTTCTCAAAGGACCTGAGCTACTTTTTTGAGACGGAGCCGCAGGCGATGTTCCGCGTGCACCGCAAGAAGGAGCGGGTGCGGCTGCCGCAGACGGGCGCGGACGAGCCGACCTATTTTTTCGAGAGCCTTGGCTATATGGTTCCCGACCGGCACATGGACCCGTACTTTGCCGAGTTTGTTCCTCAGGAGAAGGACCGCACGGTGAGGCCGCACATGCATCCGGGCTATGAGTTTCTTTATGTGCTGGAGGGCGAGCTGGACCTGCGCCACGGCGAGCACCACTGCACTCTTGGCGCGGGCGATGCGGTGTATTTCGATGCCAGCACGCCGCACTCCTACCTGTGCGCGGGCAAGAAGCCGGCCGATGCGCTGATTGTGACGATGCACCAGGCTCCCGCGGCACAGCCGGCGGGACTGCGCGTGGCGGGACCGCGGGCGGCGGCTGCTCCGCAGGCCCATGCTGCGGCGAATGCGCAGCTCTAGCGAATTGAGGCGAAGAACTCCGCCACCTGCTGCCAGTTGTCCACGCGCGTGAAGCCGGTGACCGCGAGATTGTGGGGTGCGGTGAAGAGCAGGCCCTTGCCATCGAAATACTGAAGGTTGCGTGGCTGGTCGTCAATCAAGAAGTCAGCGCGGAGGATACTCTTGGTGCCGCAGAAGACGTAATGCGTGGGCGGAATGAAGGCAAAGTGGCGCTGCAGCCAGCGGTACTTGGGCCTGAGCGAGTGGGGAATGACCATGGCCTGGGTGGCGATGAAGATTTCAAAGCGCGCGGAGAGCTCTTTGAGCACCTGCTGCGCGCCGGGCATCAGGTGAAGGTCCTCAAAAAAATCCTCAGCGTCGAGAAATGCGCGGAGATCGGCCTGGCGGTCGGCGGGCACAATCTCCCACAGGCCTTTGCCGGCCAGGTCCTCGGTGGTGACCTCCTCGTCGAATGTCTGGTTGTAGCGGCGGAGGTGTTCGGCCAGCGTATCGGCCATCACCTCATCCATGTCCACGCAGATGCGCTGCATTGGTGCTCCGGAAATCTGAGTTGCACGGCGAAGAGCGGGCAAGCGCGCGGCGCTCAGGCTCCGGCCTGGTGCGGCTTGCGAATTGCGTGGCCATCGCTGGTGGCGCGCTCCATTTGCGGCGATTTGGGCGGGGGGACCATTGCCGGGTCCCAGTAAAGCAGGCGGCTGCAACTGTCGCAGGTGAGCAACTGGCCCTCGCGAAGCTGGTTCCAGACCTGCGGGCGTACGCCCATGCGGCAGCCGGTGCACTGCTGGCTTTCCGCGCGCGCAATGCCGGTGCCGCGGCTGGCGGCGATGCGGTCAAAGCGCGCAAGCCAGTCCGGCTCAATGAGTGCGCGGAGGCTCTCGCGTTCCTTGTCGAGGATGGCCCGTTCGCGGGCGCACTCCTCCTGCCGGGCGCGGATGCGGTCGCGGGTCTTGTCGAGCGCGACGGCGAGTTCCTCCACCTGCGTGCGCGCCTGGGCCAGCGCGGCCTCCTGCGCCTCAGTCCGCTCCAGGCTGGCGAGCTCCTCGTCTTCAAGCTGCGTGATCTCCGCTTCAGCAAAGCCAACCTCGTGCTCAATGGCCGCGGCCTGCGCGGGCGTGGTGACCGAGTTCTGCTGGGTGCGATAGCGAGCGGCCTTCTGGCGGAGCTCTTCCACGTCGCGCTCCTGCCGCCGGCGCAGGGTTTCCTCGCGGCGCAGTGCGTCACTGGCCTCGGTGGCGCGGCGCTGTGCCTGGGTCAAAGCAGTCTCAGCCTCGGCCGCTTCCGCGGGCAGGGCGCGCGATACCTGGGTGAGCCGCGCGCGCTCCAGTTCCACGTTCTGCAGTTTGGCGAGGTGTTCGATGAGAGCTTGCATCGGTGTAAGAGAAGTCTAAGCCATGGAGCCGCGATGTGAGAAATGCGTCCCAACGCTGCGAGAATGGGAAGAGAGGCAGGAGGCGGGCTTGGCGGCGGAGCGCAAACCATTCTGGAGCAGGCATCGCTGGCTGCGCTGGACCGCGGGCGGCGTGCTGGCCGCGGCGGCCGTGCTGGCGGTGGCGGCCGCGGTGCTGGCGCGGCACGCCGAGCCCTTTTTGCGCGCGCAACTGGTGGAAGACCTCTCAGAGCATTTCCATGCGCGGGTGGAGCTGGACGGCTTTCATGTGTCGCTGGGTAACAGCCTGCGCGGCGAGTGGGGACTGTGGGCCTCGGGGCGCGGATTGCGCATCTGGCCTCCGGCGCAGGTGGCCGGAGCGGGTGTGCCGGCGCAGCAGGCCAGTGAAGAGCCGCTGATTCAGGTGGCCGAGTTTCGATTTCATGTGCCGCTCAGGCTTTCGCGGGGCGAGCCGGTGCCCATCTCCGTGGTGCAGTTGAAGGGGCTGGTGGTGCGTCTGCCGCCACACTCGCATTTCCTGCATCCGGCGCGCCAGCCGCACAGCGCCGCTGCGCTGCTGAAGCTGAAGGCCGTCCGCCTGGACAGAGTGGAAAGCACGCAGGCGCTGCTGGTGCTGGAAACCGACAAGCCGGGCAAGGTGCCCACGCAGGTTGCCATTGCGCGTTTGAGGCTGACCGGCATTACGCGCGAGGGCGCAATGCACTTTGCGGCGGAGCTCACCAACCCCAGGCCGGTGGGCACGATTGTTACGTCGGGCGAGTTTGGGCCGTGGCAGGTGGACGACCCTGGCCAGTCGCTGTTGACCGGCGCCTACCGCTTTACCCACGCGAACCTCGCGGATTTTCACGGCATCGCGGGCATGCTGAGGTCCACGGGCAACTACGCCGGAACGCTGCGCAGCCTGGAGGTGAGCGGAGAGACGGATACGCCGGATTTCCGGCTGACGCATGCCGGCCATGCGATGGATTTGAAGACGCGCTTTCGCGCGCAGGTGGATGCGACCAATGGCGATACGCATCTGGAGGATGTGGAGGCGACGCTGGGCAGCTCGCACATCCACACCAGCGGCCATGTGGTGCGCGTGCTCGCCGGGGGCGACGGGCAGGCGTCCGGCTCAGAGGCCGAACCGCCGCACAGCATTGGGCATGACATTGCGCTGAATGTGCGCGTGGCCGGCGGCCGCGTGGAGGATTTTCTGCGCCTGGCGATGAGCGCTCCCACTCCGCTGATAACGGGCAACCTTGCCGTAACGGCCACACTGCACATTCCGCCGGGCCATGAGCCGGTACACTTGCGGATGGCCACGCGGGGGCAATACACGCTGGCGGGCGCGCGCTTTACGAGCGCGAGTGTGCAGGACAAGGTGATGGACCTGAGCCTGCGCGCGCAGGGAAACCCGGGCGCGAAAAAGACCGTGGATCCGGCGAGCATCCTGTCGCAGATACAGGGGCATTTTGAGATTGTGAAGGGCGTGCTGACGCTGCCGGATCTATCCTTCACAGTGCCCGGCGCGGCCGTCCGGCTGAGCGGCACCTATGCGCTGGACGGAGGCGCGCTGCACTTTACAGGCGTGGCGCGCACAAAGGCCACGGTCTCCGCCATGGTGGGCGGCTGGAAGGGCCTGCTGCTGAAGCCGGCTGACAAACTCTTTGAGCATGGAGACGCGGGCGCGGTGATTCCCATTCACCTGAACGGAACGGAATCCAAGCCGGATTTCGGCATTGACCTGAACCGGCTGAAGACGACTTCGCCGGCGAATCCGGCCACGCAAACGCAGACTCCGCCGGTAAATCCGCCTTCGCCAAAGCAGCCCTGACGCGATAGGGGACCGGCGCGCAGGTTTTCGCTCAGCGGAAGCGGCATTCCTGTACAATTCGCAGTTGCAGAACCCCACTTGAAGATGGAGGAACCATGGATCTGTTCGTGTTGATCCCGCTGGCGGTGGCCAGCCTGATTGTTCTGTCACTCGTCCTGGGCAGCTTTTTTACCGTGAACACCGCGCAAGTGGCCATCATCACGCGCTTTGGCAAATTTTTGCGCGTGGCGGAGGCGGGGCTGAACTGGAAGACGCCCTACATCGATTCCGTGTCGGGGCTGGTGAGCCTGCGCGTGAACCAGATAACGCTGACGATGGAAACCAAGACCAAGGACAACGTCTTTGTGACGATTCCCATCAGCGTGCAGAACCGTGTGCGCTCGGAGAAGGTTTACGACGCGTTCTACCGGCTGAGCGACCCGGTGGCGCAGATCAAGTCCTATGTGGAGCAGGTGATTCTGGGCCACGTTCCGGGTATGACGCTGGACGAGGTGTTCGCCTCGCAGTCGTCGATTGCCGCCGCGGTGAAGAAGGAGCTGGACGCGGACATGGCGACCTTTGGCTACGAAATTGTGAACGTGCTGGTGACCGACATTGTGCCGGACTCGAAGGTGAAATCGGCGATGAACGACATCAATGCGGCGCAGCGCGAGCAGGTGGCGGCCACGGCGCGCGGCGAGGCTGACAAGATTCTGGTGGTGAAGAAGGCTGAGGCTGAGGCGGAGAGCAAGGCGCTGCAGGGGCAGGGCATTGCCAACCAGCGGCGCGCGATTGTGGAGGGGTTGCAATCCTCGATTGAGCAGTTCCAGAAGGCCGTGGAGGGCACGACGGCCAAGGAAGTGATGCAACTGGTGATGATTACGCAGTATTTCGACACGCTCAAGTCAATCGGTGAGAGCGACAAGACGAATACGCTGTTCGTGGCGCACTCGCCCGGCGCGGTGAAGGACGTGGCGGACCAGATATTGCAGTCGATGGTGGCGGCGGAGCGGTCCGGCAGCTAGAACGTGCTCCCGGCATCTGCGGAATGTGTTAGTTTGGCTGGCGGCGTACTTGTTGCCGGAGTGACGAGCAGCAGGAGCCAAACATAAGGAGCCCGCAATGCACTGGACCAAGCACATCTCATCGTGCGCAGCAGCCCTGTTTCTGGGAGCCGCTGCGCTGACGGCAAGCGGACAGGGCACGCCCGCAAAGCCGGCCACACAGGCGCCCAACCCCGCCGCCAGTGAGCAGAACTGGTGGAAGAATGCAGTCATCCTGGAGATTTATCCGCGCAGCTATCAGGACACGAACGGCGACGGCATCGGTGACCTGAAAGGCATCACCGAGCACCTGGACTATCTGAAGTCGCTGGGTGTGGACGCCATCTGGCTGACGCCCATCTATCCCTCGCCGCAGGTGGACTTCGGCTACGACATCTCAGACTACGAGAATATCGATCCGCAATACGGCACGCTGGCCGACTTTGACCATCTTGTTGCCGAGGCCAACAAGCGCCACATCCGCATTCTGATGGATATGGTGATGAACCACACCTCAGACAAGCACAAGTGGTTTCTTGAGTCGCGCTCGTCGCGGACGAATCCGTATCGCAACTGGTATATGTGGGCCAACGGCAAGGGCGAGACGGCCACGTCAAAAGGTGAGCCGCCGAACAACTGGGTGTCAGACTTTGGCGGCAGCGCGTGGCAATGGGACCCCAAGACGCGCCAGTACTACTACCACAAGTTCTACATCCAGCAGCCGGACCTGAATTGGAACAATCCGCTGGTACACCAGGCCTTCCGCAACATCATCGGCTTCTGGCTCAAGCGCGGCGTGGGCGGCTTCCGGTTTGACGCGATTACCACGCTCTTTGAAGATCCGCAGATGCGCGACGAGACGGTGAAGCGCGACAAGAATGGAAAGCCGATGATGGGCCCTGACGGCAAGCCGGAGCTGAACGACACGCGGACGAACAATCTGCCGGGTGTGCATCCGGTGATGCAGGAGATGCGCGCCGAAGCCGACAGGTTCGACTCCAACAAGTTTCCGGGCAAGCGTGTGCTGATTGGCGAAACGTACATGTCGAACATTAAGGACCTGGAAGAGATGTATGGGCCTGAAGGCAAGCCGGAGTTCGAGCTGCCCATGGACATGCAGCTGGGAATCATCAACAAGATGGATGTTGCCGCCTTCCGCGCCAAGCTGACTGACGCAGAGGAGCATTTGGACGGGCACATCCCGCTGATCGTCTTTGACAACCATGACAATCCGCGCCTGGACGTGCGCTATGGCGACGGCGTACACAACAAGGCCATTGAGCGCGTGATTTCGACGATTCTCTTCACCAGCCGCGGTGCGTCCATGTTTTACTACGGCGACGAAATCGGGATGAAGACCACGCCGCCCAAGACCAGGGCCGAGGTGAAGGACCCTGTGGGGCTGCGCTACTGGCCCAAGTACAAAGGCCGCGACGGCGAGCGCACGCCAATGCAGTGGAACACGACGGCGAACGCAGGCTTTAGTCCGGCGGGCGTCAAGCCGTGGTTGCCGGTTCCGCCCACTTACAAGACCGTGAACGTGGAGGTGGAGAAGCCGAGTCCGGATTCGCTGCTCAACTGGTACCGCACGCTCATCCACCTGAAGAAGACCAACCCCGCGCTTGCCCACGGCGAGGAGACCATGCTGGACGCGACGAACGAGAAGGTGTTGAGTTGGATGCGGAAGGAGGATGGCGGGCAGACGGTGGTGGTCTCAGTGAACTTTACCGCCGAGCCGCAGACGGTGAGCCTGAGCGTTACGGGCGCAAGCGGCAAGCCGACGACACTGCTGAAGTCGCCGGGCGGGACGGACCCGGCTTCTCTGCAATCGATTGCGCTGGAGCCGTTCGGGGTCTACATCGGCGAGGTGGAATAGGCACGGATCGCATGAAGGAAAGGATTGGCTCCGGCGAACCGGACAGGACAGGACCGGACAGGACTGGACCGGACGGGACTGGGCAGGACGGGACAGGGCAGGACGGGACAGGGCAGGACAGGAGCCGGGGCCGATCACAGGTCGTCGAAATCGTCCGGCGGGCGACTCTGAAAATCTGGATTCTCAGTGCCGGGCTCGGCCTGGCGGAGGCGTGTGAGGGTCTTGCGGTAGAACCAATTCACCGCGAAGCCGGCCGCCAGAGCCGATGCTACGGCGACGGCACCCATCCTGACCCAGCCGCCGGGGCCGGGTTTCTGTGGGGACTCTGAGGAAGAGGGCACAGATTCTAAATCACTTGCCATGGATTCTCCGCCAAAAGCTGGTGTGCCTGAAGGACGCAAGGCAGATAAGAAGCGTACCTCGATTCGATGTGGAATTGGGTAGAAAGTGTCATGTTCCGCATTGTGGGAAAATTTAAATTTTGGTATTTGCTTCCTCGTGAATCTATAGTATGGTGTAGATATTCCGGCTGGAAGCCAGTGCTAGTCACAGGCTTTCCCGCCGGAAGTAGTTTGCGTCACTGGCCTCCCGGCACGAGCAGCTCGACCGTTCGTGCCGCCTTTTTTTGCCCGAAAACCTCCGAAACATGGATGGCCGGATGGCGGCGGCAACCCTGGATGGAGCGCTGGAGGTCGATTCGAAGTAGAATAGAAGCAAGCAGCACGAGCCGTTTGGCCCGGGCCTGCACCCATCACCATGGGGGCGTCACGGTTTCGACGGGATCGATTGCGGCAAGGGAGACATGTCGGGGTGTGGGCACCCGTAATCGCCTGCAAAACCAAAGTTGCCAACGATAATCTGGCACTTGCAGCTTAATTAACTAAGCTGCCGTCTTCCACGGCCTCGCCTGCGGGCTGTGAGCGGACGTCATTCAGCGGGCTGGCGCAGACGGCTCGGTCCGTGTCGTTTTGCGCGAGATCATCGGACTAGCTTCTGGCGCATCTTGTCCGTTCTGAGTTCCAGAGGCGAAAACATGCGGAAGCGGACACAGCATGGACTCTCCCGGCTGACAGCGATTTCGGACGCGGGTTCGACTCCCGCCGCCTCCACCAATTTATCTTCTGAACAAGTCCAGAACCATCCAAATCTCACTGAACAATCAATTGCTCACATGGAATCAAGATCCGGCAATGTCTTCTGCGCTCCGTTGACATCCAGAGGCAACCAGGCGCAACCAAGGGCAACCAGGGGCAACCGGGGCAACATCGGCGGCAGCTACGATACTCATCAGGAAGTTGCCCCTAAAAGCAGCCAAGGCATTTTCGTGTTAGTGTCCAGCGTGGGAATCGGGAGTTCCATCCGACCACCGTGCGACGGGGATCATGAAGATGGTGAGCTGACTGGTGACGTCGTCACCGGAAAGAATTGGTGACCCCGGCAGGTTCGCGCCCCACGCTTTGCTCATTGCCAACGGGACAAAGAACATCAGATGGGGATGCCAGTTTCCAACTCTATCGTTCAGGTAGCCGTCTTTTGACAGCATGTAACACATTGCGCCTGGTTCCATCTGCGGCAGCTTCTTCTCGTCGAATGCAGTTTGGAGGGCTTTGGTGATCTGCGCCTGAGATTTGCCGGCCAGTGCAAGCCGGGTCTTGAACAACACGATCGGGAGATTGGACCGGGCAGCGGCCGCATTGAAACAGATGGGGCCACGGGCTTTAGGATTCCAGAACACGGGATCGCCGATGGCCGCGTTCCAGCCTCGCTCAACCAGGCAGACAAAATGATTCGTTCCGGGAACCGCGACCTTGAAACCGCTCTTTTCGAGAACCATCACCTCAGCCTTGCCCGATATGGATTCCGGAGCGGCACTCCGCGCAAGAGCAATTTCGGCGCTTCGATTCGCCATTAAGTACTCACCCAAGGGAGCCATTTTGAGGTATCGCGTCTGAGCGCTCTGGGCATGCACCTGCAACATGCCGGCAGCCATGGCTCCCAGCACCAAAATCATTCTCAATCGCGTTAGCGTCATTGATGTCCTCCGCTCCTTCCGTCTCGCCGGAATTCAGAGCCGCTTACCCTCGCAGCCTGAGCAGTAAACCGAGGCGGGACTTTAGATATGCAAGCAACGTTAACAGAGGTCACTTGCATTTCGCAATCTATTTTCTGAATGTGGAGTTTCTGAATACCCGTGGAAAGGCGCGTGTGAGGGCTTGCGTTACGAAAATGTTTTATGTGGAAAGCAGTTTCCAGAAACTGTGGCTGGTTGAAAGTTGCATCTTCCGCTGGTTGTTTTGTTGTTGACCACTTTAATTAGCCAGCCTTACTGCACGCCAGTGGCGAGCAGCGCGGAGGCGTCGTAGTCATGACAGCGGTGGCGATTCCAGGACGAAATATAGGGCTCATAGATCGTGATGTGAAGCAGGCTTGGCAGAACGCCTCCTCCACGTCGATCTTGCTCTCCTACTGGAGCGGCGGCAGGTATTCACGCACCGTTCTTGCGGACTCAGCGAGCGGCATAATTGGCCAGCGCACCACGGTCAGGAATCGTCAGCATAGACCCTTCAAACCGGACCAGCCTGCGGCGCTGGAAATTTCCGAGGATCCGGGTAACGGTTTCCCGTGACGTGCCGATGAATTCGCTGATCTGCTCGTGCGTCAATGCGAATCGAATGCGGCTCTGGCTTCCCATGGTCATGCCGCTCTCGCTCCACTCCAATAGAAGCCGAGCAAGCTTCTCCGGAGCAGAATGCGAGAGCGCCACCGTTCGAAGCTGCTCACATGCGACCGTCACCTTCCGGCTAAGTTCCTCGACTACCATTTGATAAGCGCTCGGATGGCGCGAAAGAAAGGCGAGTAAACTTTCACGCCTCACATAGGCCAGTTTGGCTGGGTATAGCGTCTCCGCCGTAACGTTGTACGTGCCGCCAGCAAGCACAGAAGAGAGGCCGAGAATATCTGTCTTTCGGGCAATCCTGAGACTGAGGTGCTTGCCATCCGCTGAACTAATGGAAACGCGGACTTCACCCTCAAGGACGACATAGATACCCGTGGCCGGTTCTCCTTCAGTGAAAATGACCGCGTTCGACTGGTGGGAAGAAGCGCGTAGCAACGATTCGAAATCGGTGCGTGCGGTCAACGACAGCCTCTCCACCATCCTCTCTGGTATCGACAAGGGGTTTCGGCAACTGAATGATCTATCAGAGACGCGTGACATGGGATGACCTCTCTTTGATTTCATCTGCGAGGCGCTAAGTCGCGGAAGCCTCCAAAGCAGTTGCGCGCGGAAACAGGATGTTGTTCTCAAGGTGGATGTGCAGGTGCAGATCCCGCTCGAATTCGAGCAAACCGGCATAAAAAGCGCGAAATGTGGGGCAAGCGCCAGCCGGCGGCGTATAGTCCCCGCTCAGCTTGCGGATATCTCCAAGCAGGTTCCCGGCAATGTCATGATCTTTGGTCATCATCTCGATGGGATGGGTGATCGATCCAAAGCAGTTCCGTGGTTGAGTCCCGTTCCCCGACGCGTATCGCTCCAGCTTGCCAATGTAGGGAAAGAGCACAACCTCCTCCTTGCCTTGGTGCGAAACCAATTCTTCGCCGAGTTCCGCCAACTTCGACTGAATCACCGGGAGTTCTTCTCGCGTGTCGCCGTGACGGTTCACAACCTTGGCCGCAAGTTCATTCAAGCGAGGAATTTCGCGGGTTACATAGGCGTGGTGGATATTCACAATGTGCGCGGCCAGGCTCACGAGAGACTCGTTTGCCCAGTCTTTCTCTCCGGGAGCAAAAGAAGCCGTGGCGGTCCCCAGAGAGGCGATCACCTCATCGAGATCGAGATTTCGTGTAGCGCATGCTTCAGTGAGCGGCACCCGGCCTCCGCAGCAGTAATCAATTCCGTATTTTTCAAATACACGAACCGCAGCCGGATTCTCCATCGCGATGTCGCGTACGGTTTGGGTTGTTGTGGCCATAAAGATCTCCTTCAATGTTGAATGTAGAGAAAACAAGATTCGGCTGCAGGGACTTTTGTCACAAAGCGGCAATTTGCGCAACCGGCACACGCCAACCTGAGCCCCGGAGAACAACATTTGTCATGCCTGGCGGTATGGATGATTCATTGTTCGTAACCGGAAGGCGAACGTATCTATTAGACATGCGCGACTCTTCTATAACGCAGCCGATTGAAGACGGCAACGATGCGATGCTGAAGCCAGCCGGCACATGGAGAAAATGGATCCCGACCATTGTGATGGTTTCGTGGGTCTATGTTGCCTCCAGCTTGCTCCTGTATGAGGCATCTGCTACGGTCAATTGCATCCTCCTGGGCGGCATAATTGGATTTACCGTGGTCCTGATTGGGCTATCGATAGCGGTGGGACAGGTATTTCCATTCGCTACCGGACTGATTTTTCTCGGTACGCTTTTATCTAGCATCTCGCTCCTTGATGCCGGCTCATTCAGTTTTCCGCCGGATCACTGGAAGATTGGGGTAGTTCTCGCCGGCAGCGCCGCTCTTGTCCTGTCTCCATGGATCAGAAGAATAATCAAACATCCTTCTATTCTTCACCGGCGCGTGTTCCTCGACGAAAAACCAGAGCCGAGGGTCGAACGCGATTCAAAGGGAGATGTGCAGATCCTGATCAAACTTGACCGCAACTTCGATTTCTTGCGAAAGCCCCGATGCATCGTGACCATTCGTTCTCCGAGAAGAAGTGCTCGCAGTGCGGGCGAAATGCTCAAGAGTGATTCAGACCGCCGCGAACGGCCTTCCGCCGAACACGATCACAAATTGCCGTTCTGGGTCAGAGGATGATCCAGGTCATCTCAGACGCGGTGAAGGCTGGCAAAGATGCAATGCGCAAAAAGAACAAGATATCAGTGATCAATTCAGCAGTGGCGCCTCACATTCGTGCGGAGCGGCAAAGCCAGGCCCTGATTGAAGCATTCCTGGCAAGCGGCCTGCTCTTTATGTTGCTGCCGGGAACTTTCCTGGGGGTGTGGAACCTGATAGGAATCTCACGGCGGCAGGCGCTTAGCGCGCTCTCCCCGGCATGGCTTCAGGCGCATGGTCAGGCGCAGGTTTTCGGCTGGGTCGGGTCGTTCATCCTTGGCATCGGCTTCTATTCGCTGACAAAGATGCAGAGTACCCGGACGTTTCCAGTCGGGAAGGGCTGGACAGCATGGAGCCTGTGGACGTGTGGAGTGGCTCTGCGCTGGCTGGGCGGGGTGACCGGCTGGCGCTGGCGCTGGATCCTGCCGGCATCGGGACTGCTCCAACTCTGCGGATTTCTGTTCTTCTTCCTGGCCGTGCGCCGCCACCGTCCGGCCAGTGGACAATCAGCGAAACCCATCTGGATGGTGCTGGTGATCTTATCCACCTTTGTCTTCCTTCTTACACTTGTCATCAACGCCATTGCGCTGTTTAAACTGGCGCTCACTGGCAGTACGCCGGCTCTTCCACATCTGCTAGATCTTCAACTTGTAATGATGGCAATCTGGGGAGTGCTGGTGCCCACAATCTGGGGCTTCAACGCGCGGTGGCTGCCGATCTTTGCCGGATTCGAACAGCCGCGCGCAGGATGGTTGTTTGCTGCTTACGGGCTTAGCCTGACTGGGATCGTGTTGGTTTTTTTGAACCGGTGGGGAATCTCCTCCGCTGTGTTTGTTGCCTCGGCGTTGCTCGCAATTCAGGGATTACGTGTGTGGCACCCGGCAGTTCAGCCGGCCAAGGTACATAACATTCATCCAAGCTTTCCGCATTTTCTGCGCATCGCTTATGGCTGGCTCTTGATTGCATCGCTCCTTGGCTGCCTAGCCGCGTTCGAAGACCGATCGGGTGGGCTGTGGGGAGCAAGCCGCCATGCCCTGACTGTCGGATTTATTGCGGTGATGGTATTCACCATCGGCCAGCGCGTCCTACCTGCATTCTGCGGAATACGCGTTCTTTGGAGCAAGGAGCTGATGTTGTGGTCGCTGGCCTTGCTGAATGCCGGCTGCCTGCTGCGCGTGAGCATTGAGCCCCTGGCCTATGAACTCGATTGGCAGATCGCCTGGAAGCTGCTTCCGGTTTCGGCAGTGATTGAGCTGACCGCCGTTACCCTCTTCGCGCTAAACCTTGTGGGCACTTTGATGCAAAAGCCAGCCCATCTGCGCCAACTGAGCGACCCCATTTCCAACCAAGGAGGCACTCCATGAACCGTCATCGGTCCTTCTGGGGCGAACTTCTGGTGGCTCGTGAAGAATCGCTGGCCGCATTCAGCGGGGCAAGCCCTGATCTCATCGACGCTCCCGCGGCGATTCCCAGAACATGTCGTCAGGATAGGAGCAGGATCGGCTCCCCGGTGCAGACATCGACGCAATGCGCAAGATGCCGAAATCCGGAGACACGATTAAAACAATCAACAGAGGGAGGTGAGCAAAGATGGCGAACAAGGTGCAATTGAAACGCGTCTTCAATCGCGCGGACGAACAGGATGGAAGCCGTTTCTTCGTAGAACGGCAGTGGCCGCGAGGCGTGGACAAATCCGCATTGGCCGGCGCTGCATGGCTGGGAGAGGTTGCGCCAAGCCCTGAACTGTCCGAATGGTTCCATCACGATCCAAAGTACTGGGATGAATTCCGCAGGCGGTATTTTGCTGAGCTGAAGTACCATACGGATGCTTTGTCTCCAATTCTGGAGGCCGCACGCAAGGGCACTGTGACGCTGCTTTACACCTGCCGTGACAAAAAGCACAACAATGCGGTGGCGCTAAGAGAGTTTCTTATGCACTCACTCAATCCAAAGGAGCCGGCATCGTGTCTCTGCTTGCAGTAGCAGGGCTCAATCACGATATAAGGCAACCTCAGGTACAAGCGTCTCTATGCGGATGACATCCGGACCATTTCCCGCGCCCGGTGAGTGGCATAGCCTCTAAAGCGGTTGTTGCGCGCGGCAGCGTGATGACGAATGGGCCAGAAACAAAAGGAGCGTATGGTATGAGGAGCAACCGGGTAAGCATGACCCGCCTTCCGGAACTCGCCGATCAAGTAATCCGGTGTAACGTCAGCGATGAGCTTGAAAAACTGCAGACAGCCCCCTCCTGGCACCGTGAATCCGGCCGAAGCTCCGAAACCCTTGTCAAGTATGAGGAGTTCCGCATCGTACTGGTACGGATGAAACTGGGGAGCTATATGAGCCACCATCGCGCTGAAGGCCCGATCTCCATCCATGCGCTGAAAGGCAAGATTCGTGTGCATCTTCCCGAGGACCGCATGGAGGATCTCAAGCCGGGCGATCTTCTGACGCTCCAGCGCTGCCTTGAGCACGATGTGGAGGCTCTCGAAGAAAGCGCATTCCTGCTCACCATCGCCTGGCCCGAGACCGAGCCCGCCGCAGACAAGGCGTGATTTCCTTCGCACCGAAGCGCTTCTCTCGAACGCGGGTCATGAACAGCCCGCTCGCCCTCTTCTGTGTCTGCGAACCAAATGACTATCCCGATCACCCTGCGCGTCTGCTAAGGCGGCGGCGTGGGAGGAGGGCTATATCACTCGCAGAGCAAGACGAGTTGGTTCATCCATTGTCCGGGGCTCGTCGTCGTGGCTCCATCGACCCCCTCCGATGCGAAAGGGATGCTCAAAGCAGCGATCCGCAATGACAACCCGGTCATGTTCTTCGAGCACAAGAGGCTCTATCGGTCGGTCAAGGAAGAGGTGCCACAAGAGGACGACACCGTACCCCTTCTGAAAGCCGCGGTTCGCCGCAAAGGAACGGATCTCACCGCGATTTCCTATGGGTACACGCTGCAGCATACGTTGCAGGCGGCCGAGCAGATAAGGAAGAAGCTCGGAGCCGAAATAGAGGTCATTGATCTGCGGACCCTGTCCCCGCTTGATACCGATACGTTCCTCGAATCGGTTGCGAAGACCAATCGTGCCGTGGTGGTGCACGAGGATAACCGCACCCTCGGAATTGGCGCCGAAGTGTCGGCAGTGATTGCCGAACAGGCATTTGATTGCCTGGACGCACCCATTCTGCGAGTCACAGCACCCGATGTTCCGCTGCTTCCTGCAGCAGCAGAATTGGAACGCTTTTGCACACTGTCGGTGGAGAAGATCGTTGCCGCAATAGAGCGCACGCTGGATCACTAGGTGCGTCTTTCGGAGCGCCGCCCTGACACGAATGCAAGACGGCCTTTGCGAGATTTCAATTGCAAAACGGTGCAGCGGACCTTGAGAACCGGCTCAGGGGATTCCAATATGCCGTTGTGAAGAGTACGATCCGGTTTTTTATGTGCTAATCTGACAATCGGTTGCAACGCGCGGTGGGACAAAAGTCACTGCTGTTTGGTAGGAAGCAGGGCCATTCTAGGGAAGGGCTCAATAGAATTCTTCCCTGGGGGTGCATGGATGCTGGAAGCCGAATTATTTGCCTTCCTTGCGGGAGCTTCTGACGGCGTGTTTGTGGTTCGCGAATCAGGCGAGATTTGCTATTGGAATCGGGCTGCCCAGGAACTTTTTGGGCACTCCGATGAGGAAGTAACTGGCAAGACCTGCTCGGAAGTCCTCCACGGCGTAGGCGCTCTGGGCACGCAGGTCTGTCATGAGCGATGCATGGAATTGCAATGCACGCTGAAACCAAAATCCATGCCGAACTTCGATTTGAACGCAACGACTCGCGACGGAGAGCGAAAGTGGGTAAATATTTCGACCATCCCATTTCTGAATCGCAGGACGCAGAAGACCCTGATTGTCCATCTGGCGCGGGATATTAGCGTTCAAAAGAACCGCGAGGAAGCATTCCGCAAAATGATCGCCGTTTCCCGGGAAGTGTGTGCGATGGAGGATTCGCCGAACGGAGCGGCTCCTGTCACTCCTCTGTCTTCTCAGGAGTCGGAGATCTTACGGATGTTTGCGGCGGGAAAGGATGCTCCACATATCGCCAAGACGCTCGGCATCAGTCCGCAAACGCTGCGCAATCACCTTCACCACATCAACAAGAAACTCAGAACTCACAATCGGCTCGAGGCGGTGACACATGCCGTCCACCGCCACCTCATCTGATGTCCGCGAAAGTTTGCGGGATCGTGTCGTATCGGCCTCATCAATGGCTATTGCCGGTCGGCCACCGGCCTAACCCAGATGCAGAGCCCCACCCGCCTTTGGTACTGGGATTCCATGTATATGGCAAAATTGTGCAAGTGTTATCACTCTTCGCTGTGGGTACTCAGTAACCGAAGATAGCCGCCGCTCGCGCAGAAACGACAAAGCTTTTTGTCATCTCGAATCACCTCGCGTTGATTGAGGATTTCCTCTCCGCAGATGCTACAACTCACTCGAACGCCTCGCCGCGCGATCAGCGCCTTGAGGTCGATGAGTAATTCAACCTCGCACGCCGAGAGCAGTTCCGCCGCCGGCATGATCTGATACGCCTCAAGCTGGGCTCGCCAGCGATTCGGTGCCAGGGGTGCGTAATATGCAGCGCGTGCGCGGCATTGAGGACTAGGCCAGATGCGAACTGCTCTTCCTGACTCTGTGTCCACGCAGCTTGCAGCTACCTTGCCGTAGTCCATGAGGCGCAACGTGCGGTGCCCAATGGCGCAGCCTGTAGCCGCCGTAACTCCATCGACAAAGCATCCGTCGGTTTCGACAAACGTGTAGACTCGCTTGTCTCGCCGGGGGAGTTCCAGGCCAAGCAATTCTCCTGCATATAATCCCATGCGGATCCCCAAGACCTGCCGTGGACATGAGTGCCTGTGCATCGTTGCCGCTTCTGCCAGAAGCGGCTGAACATCAGAAACAGTGGCCAATGGATGTTTCTCCTCTGATTGCAAGGCTCTTCACCGTTGCGCTACACCGACAATTTCACAGGTACAAATTACCAGTCCACTTCCACACTCCATTCACTATTCAGAAGGTGTGCTCATCTCGTCTTCAACAAGTAATAAACGTCGTTCCATCGCAGCTCCTTCCTGAAGTCCTCAAGGCGCGTTCGGTTATCTATCGATAAGAACTCAACGCCGGCTATCTGGGCAAAATCCGCCAGATGACCCATGCTTAACGCCTGACTCAGGCCGGTGTGATGCGAGCCTCCAGCATAGATCCAGGCAGTCGCCGCAGTCTCGAGGTTTGGCTGCGGGACCCACACCGCTCGTGCGACTGGGAGCTTGGCAAGCGGTTCAGTCGGCGGGACAATTTCCACTTCGTTTGCGACGATGCGAAATCGGCCTCCAAGATCGATTAGGCATGCGTTTACTGCAGGTCCGCTTTTTGCAGTGAAAACCAAACGTACCGGATCGGACTTTCCTCCGATCGACAGCGGGTGGATCTCGAGAGAAGGCATCTGTTCGGCAATGGACGGGCAGACTTCAAGCATGTGAGCTCCGAGCACCTTCGACGGCTGACCGAAATCATACGTGTAGTCCTCCATGAACGATGTGCCGCCTTGAATGCCCACGCTCATCATCTTCATTGCTCGGACCAGAGCGGCCGTCTTCCAGTCGCCTTCGGCGCCGAACCCGTATCCCCTCGCCATTAATCTCTGAACGGCTACGCCGGGCAGTTGGGTTAAGTCGTGCAGGTCTTCAAAGTTATCGGTAAAAGCCTTGAAGCCGCCGTCCTCGAGGAATGCTGTGAGTCCAATTTCAATCTTTGCGGCCTCTCGCAGTGATGCGCGGTGCCTTCCATCTGCACGAAGCGATGAGGCCACCTCATACATCCCTTCGTATTCCGCAATTAGCCTGTAGATCTCGTGGTCCGAGACCTCGGCGATAGAATCCGTTAAGTCGCCAACGCCATAGCCCGAAACCGAATACCCGAGGCGGAGCTGAGCTTCCACTTTATCGCCTTCGGTTACCGCAACATTGCGCATATTGTCCCCGAACCGGGCGATCTTCAGGCCTTGCGCGTCGTGCCAGGCAACAGCCGCGCGAGCCCAGGTCGCAAGCTGCGTTTGGACCGCGCCGTTTTGCCAAAAGCCCGCGATCACCTTCCTTTGAAGGCCCATGCGCGTCACGATGTATCCGAACTCCCGGTCCCCATGCGCTGACTGATTCAGGTTCATAAATTCCATGTCGATTGTGGACCATGGCAGTTCACGATTGAACTGGGTATGGAGGTGCGCAAAGGGCTTGTGCAAACCGCTGAGGCCTGCGATCCACATTCGCGCCGGAGAGAACGTATGCATCCAAGCGATGAGGCCGATACAGTTTGCATTATGATTTGCATCGAGGCAGAGTTCGGCAATGGCGTCAGCCGACACCATGACGGGCTTCGGAACGATCTTCACCGGCATCGACGGCGCTTGGGACAGATTATGTGCGATTTGCCCGGAATGCTCCCGGACAGTCACAAGCGCGTCTTTGCCGTAGAGATTCTGGCCCCCGGCAACGAACCACAATTCGAGCTGAGGAAAGTCTGGCATCACGGACTCCAATTTCTCTTAACGACGCGGTTTCGTCGAGCCGACTATCGGTTCCCCATCTCGAGAAAGCGAACCGGGAAAGGAGTATAGCCCGGATGCGGCAGCACGGCTCTTCACAACCGGTCCAGAAAATTCATCCCCCTCGAATCGCATCCATTTATGCATCTGCGCAGACGTGCTTAGGCCTTTAGTTTCCATTTCAAAAGGAGAACGGACAATCAAACAGCTATACCATTGCGGCTGACAGTTGTCACCGCAACTGCCACGCGCATGCTGGACAGACTATGGAGCGTCGGTTTAGTTTTGAAGCTCACCCGCTCCTTTGAAAACCACTTCTTCCCATTCCTTGGTATCAGGTCAAGGTGGAGTGTCAAAGATCTGCATAATCTACTATGTAATGATGTGAAATGAACTGCCGATTTTGCAATTGGAGAGGCGCCAGGATCTAGAGTGGACAGTCACGGCATAGTCGGCGGAGGCCACGAGCACGTCTCGGTGCTTTTGAAGCGGCTTCGGCTCGCTTGGCTGCTTGAACATTTCTCGCCCCGTGTTGTCTGGTCGGTTTACATTCTGGTGAACGGCTTCCTGACGATTGCACTGCTTGCGCTGCTCGCGGTGATCACTGGGAGCCCTTTCGTCTTTCCGTCCCTCGGCCCGACGGCTTACTTGCTCTTCATTGCACCTCTTCAGCCCAATTCCAGCCCGCGCAATACGATCCTGGGCCATGCTATTGGATTGATCTGCGGCTACGGCGCCTATGTCGTCACGGACGCCGCAAGCGTGCCCTACGGCTTGCATCCAGGCGTATACGGGCCAAGAATTCTGGCTGCCGCACTCTCTCTTTCGTTCACAGGCGCATTTATGGTTCTATTGCGCGCTGACCATCCGCCCGCGGGCGCGACGACGCTCATCGTCTCGCTCGGGATCATCTCTAAGCCGAAGGAGCTGGTCATTATCGAGATAGCGGTCTTTCTGCTTGTAGCGCAAGCCCTCGTCATCAATCGCCTGGCGGGATTGCCGTACCCGCTTTGGAGATATCATGCGTTTGTAGCTGGTGGCGGCAAAGACCAGAATTGAGGCCATCTTGAAATCTTGTGCCGCGTCGCGGTGCTGGATTCAGAGCTGATTCATCATGCTCTGTGCGAAGAAATCAACGCCTTTTCTGCATCGTGGGATTAGAGAAACAGACATTGCACGAAGCGCAAAGCGAATCGACCAGGTTCCATCCCATTCCCAAGCTACTTTCTCTTCAGATGGCGCTTTAGGAATTCCTGGAGCGCAACGGCATTGTTGTGCTCCTCGTCATGCGAACTGTAGATCAGAGTGATGGTTCCGCGTCGCGCGGCATCCATGATTGGGCGCCAGGCAGGGGAATTCGCCTCCAGTTCCGCAAAGTAGCGCCGCCGGAATTCGTCCCATTTGGCTGGATCGTGGCTGAACCATTTGCGCAGCGCCGTACTGGGACCAGCGTCTTTGAGCCAACCGTCGAGGGGTAGCGAGTCCTTCCTCACGCCGCGAGGCCATAGCCGCTCAATCAGCAATCGAGTTCCGTCTGACGGGTTGGCTTCCTCATAAACTCTTTTGATTTTGATCACGATCAGCCTTTCCCAGCGATCTTCCGCTGCCGAATGAATCTGCCGAGAACGAGCACCTGTGAATCCCGCGGCGCGCCACTGAATACGTCGGTGGCGCTCCCGGAAGGAATTCGAGGCAAGTTTCTATCACGCGTGCCTGGGAGATAGAGGAAATTTCTTAACGCTCTGCAAAATCAGGCTACTCATTCACCACTCACGATTTCTTGCACGCCTCTTCCTCCATCGCGACCGCGCGTGGGAACAGAAGGTCGTTTTCACATTCAATATGTTGTTGCATGTCGCGGTCGAATGCCGCCAGTGCCTTGTATAGATTCGAGCAGCTGTCGCACGCGTCATCGGCGGGAGTGTAGTTATTGCTGAGTTTTCGGATCTGATTGAGTTCATCGTCCGTTTTGACGTGTTCGAGAACCATCATCCGAATCGGGTTCTCCACTGTTCCAAATGGCGGCCAAGACACGGAAGCATCATGGGCGACCTCTCCCTCGACCTTGGCGATGTAAGGAAAGAGCGTCTGTTCCTCTTTGAGCAGGTGCATCAAGAGATCCCGGCTCATCTGAAAAAAGAGATCGTGAATGCGCTTTAACTCCGGATGACTTTTCCCCTGCTTGTCGATCGCTTCTTTTGAGAGCAGTACGATCCGGGTGACTTCCAGGCGGCAAAAAGCGTGATGAGTCTGGACGATGTGCTCCATCAGGCTTGCCAGGGATTCGTCGCTCCAATCCTTGCTCGACTGGCATGAATCTGTGTTCATCAAACTCTCTCCTCGCAACTACTGGCCCGAAGCAGCCGGCGGCTCGATTGGCTGGCGGTGGCGAGAGCCAAGAAACGCAAGCAGGGCGGACAACTGATCCGATGTCATGTTGTTGCGGTAGGACGGCATATTTTCCGCTCCGCTGTATATGCGCGTAGTGATTTGTGCCGGCGTCAAGGTATCGCCCGCATACGTGAGGTCCGGCCCGCGAATGCCACCGTACCCCGATACCTTATGACAATACTCGCACCCCTTATCGTGAAAGACCCGGGCGCCCTCGGCAATAGGTCCGCTGGTTACGCCGACGACCTGGACAGGCAGCGGAGGCGCGTCCATGCGGGGAGACCACGGTGCTATTTTGCCAACTTCGCCATAGTACGCAATTATAAATAAAATCGCGGCCACAATGACGAACGACCATGGACGCCGCAGCGGACTGCGCTGACCTTTGCGCGCCACAAAAGGAAGCAGAATCAGCGCAACTCCGAAGACGGCCGGCCCCCAGACCATCACCAGGTTTTCCGACCATTTCGGAATGAGGGAGAGAATGGCGTAATACCAGAGGAAATACCACTCCGGCCGAGGCGTAGCTTCGATAATGGACGGATCCGGCGGCTTGCCCAAGATTGGAGGCCCGACGAGAATCGCAAGCCCCACAACGGTGAGCACTACCAAAAAACCGAATACGACATCGCGCCAGGCAGCGTCCGGCCAGAAGGGCTCCCCCTCACGGGCGAGCAGCGCGTGAAACCAGGGCCGATAAGTCTTAGGATCGACGGGTCGATCCACAGAGGGAGGCTCGGAGATTCCGTTGTGGACGACGAGGTAGAGATGGAAGCCGACAAAGAGAAAAATTAATCCGGGAAAGAGAAAGACATGGGCGACGAAGAATCGGCTCAAGGTGGCGCCGCCCACGGTGTCTCCCGCGAGGATGAAGTGGCCCAACCAATTGCCAATGACCGGAACCCGCCCCGCCTGCTCGGCAGCGATGAGCACGGACCAAAAGCCCGTTTGGTCCCAGCGCAGCAATTGTCCCGTGAAGACCATCGCGAGCGTCAGCAGCAACAGCACAACGCCACTCAGCCAGTTCATCTGGCGCGGATACTTGTAGGACGCCATTAAATACACACGAATCGTATGCAGTCCGATGAGGATAATCATTGCTGAAGCGCCGAAATAGTGAATACCTCGTACGATCCGCCCGATGGGTGCACCGGTAATGAATTGTAAAGTGCTGTAGGCCTGGCCTGAGGACGCAACATAGCCGCTCGCGAGTGCGATCCCGGTCACGACCTGAATCAGAAAGGCGATCAGAGTTGCGCTGCCCAGGACGTAGAACCATGCGGATTTGCGGGCCTTGGGGACCGGGTGATCCAACAGCGGAACAACAATCTTCGAAATGCCGGTCAGGTCGTCAAACCAGAACCATGCCCGTCTCAAAATTTGCATGTCGATTCCTCCGGCTTAGGCAATAGGAACGGGCGTCGTCAAAATTTGAACGACGTTGTTGTTGACTCGCACCGGGTATCGATTAAGCGGCTTTGGCGGAGGGCCTGAGGCAACCTGTCCGTCGGCGTAAAAAACCCCGCCGTGACAGGGGCACATAAACAGATCGGCGTCGGCCAGCCAACGAACGGGGCAGCCGAGATGAGTACAGATCGTCGAAAATGCGATAAATTCCCGTTCGTCCACGCGGCGCAGCCACGCCGTTGTTTGCGCGGTCACCCCGGCCCAGGGGAGTGGTGACGGATCCTCGAAGGCCACGTTCACGGTTGAACCGATCTTGAAGTCATCGAGGGAACCCACAGTCCGCCAGATCTGAGGAGATTTCCTCAAACCCAACAGGAACGCGACACTGGGCAAAGCAATCAGGGCAGCGCCGATTGAACTCAGGGTGACGCTGAGGCGAACGAGAAATCTCCGCCGGTTGATTTCCGGGCTGTGCTTTATTGGAGCCCCCGAGCAGGGATTCTCAATCATTTTGCGACCTCCTTCGTGTACGAATCCGACTTTTCTTTCCGGCGGTTCCAGATTACGACCTGGTAGGGGCGCCAGAGGTACTGAAGCGGGAGCATGACCAGATGGACCAGACGGCTGAATGGAAACAAGAGAATCAGAAGAAATCCGACTACAAAATGCAGCTTCACAAAAGCGGGAAGCGATACCACCGTTGTCAGTTCAGGCCGAAATGTGGCCAGCGACCAGAACCACGGAACAGCGGTATGTAAGTACCACAATCCTCCCCAGCGATCGAAAATGGCAATGGCAACACCGCTCCCGATCTGGATCAGAAGCACGAAGAGGATTAGGCCATCCATGTAGGTGGTTGCTGCCTGAACAAGCGATTTTGGAGCCAGCCGGCGAATGATCAGCACCACCAATCCGAATAGGGTGTACAGGCCCAGAGCCATTCCGGACACTTCGAGAACCAGGCGACGAGTCTGGTCTCCGAGGAGCCACGCGGCGGGGCCCGGCAAAAAGGCTGCCAGCAAGTGCGCCAGAAGGATTAGCACGAGTCCATAGTGAAAAGGCACCGATCCCCAGAACAGCTTCCGCTTTTCAAGAATTTCTGAGGAAAGGCTGGAATAGGTGTAGGGTCGCCGCAGGCGACGATAAATACCGACACCGATGGCCAGGGTGAGCGCAAGATAGGGGAACGCGATAAAGAGAAAATTATTCATGCCGGCTTCTCCGGGCGGAATTGCTATGCCATCAGGCGTCCACCACCTCGGCGGACGCGGCCAGTATTTCGTGCTGATGCTGCAGCAGTTTCAGGAGAGCTCGCAATGCGTGCTCATAGGGGTTACAGCTGTCTTTGAGAACCTCGATCATCTGCGTAACCGCCGGCAGAAGGCAGTCCTCGATCACGGCGGAGCGTTCTTCCTGGGCCACATCCAGGTAATTCAAGATGAAAGAGATATGATCGGGAAGTTCAACTCCGAGCGCCATCCCATGAGCTTCCATCCGCCCTTTCAACTCCGCCAGAAAAACGCCGCGTCGTGCATCGTCGCCGAACAAGTGATAGCCGAGGTTCGGCGTGCAATCCGGCCGCAGGTCGAAAGCTGCGGTGTAGACCTCCTGGAGCTGGCTTAGCGATTGCTGCGCGACCACAGCCTGAAAATCGAGCAGATGCGCCTGTGCGTCCGGGGCCTCCAACGCGAGCTCGGCGATGCAGTCGTCAAGCAGCCCGGCGATAGGAGCTTTCGGATAATCAACAATAACGGCAAACGCTGAATAGGTGGTCACGCTTTACAGCCCCCGTGTTGGCCAGATGAGATTTCCGAATCCGCGATGCTCTTGAAAGTCCTGCGTATCGACTCCCATCTCAATGGCTTGTTCGCGCAGGAACGGCGGAACAACCATCCGCTCGTCCGCTCCCGCAATTGCTGTCAAATGGTAGATGCCTTCCACGTCCTCGGGTGTTAACCCGGCTTCCTTGAGCGCCTGGACCGCGGTTTCCATCGAAATGTCGCCGACGCTTTCCGCGCGCTTATAAATGCGAACTCCCAGCAGTTTGCGATACACCGCGACGACCTCCGCTTCATCGCCGGCGGTAAACAAGCTTGCCATGTAACGGATGGGCAGCCGCGCGCTTTCCAGCGAACTGAAGAAGTCCGAGTCCATTTCGTAATAGCCCTCCTGGCTCAACGTGGCAGTGACAGGAAGCAGCGGCGGAATATAAAACAGCATGGGCAGCGTCCGCCATTCCGGGTGCAGAGGCAGTGCCATTCGCCATTGCTTTACATACCTGTAGACCGGCGATTTCTGAGCGGATTCGATGATCTTCAAATCGACGCCACACGCGAGCGCCTGCCGAATCACCTCCGGATCGAACGGATTCAGAATGAGGTCTCTTTGCGCTTCCACCAGCTCGGCCTCGGGCTTCGAGGCAGTTTCTTCAATCCGATCCGCATCGTAGAGAACGACTCCGAGATAGCGAATCTTTCCCACGCAGGTGTGCATGCACGCCGGCGGTTCGCCCATCTCCATGCGCGGATAGCAGAGAATGCACTTCTCCGCTTTTCCGCTATTCCAGTTGAAATACACCTTCTTATATGGGCAGCCGGAGATGCACATGCGCCAACCCTGGCATTTTTCCTGGCTCACCAGTACGATACCGTCTTCGCCGCGCTTGTAGATTGCTCCCGACGGGCATGCGGCGACGCAACTCGGGTTCAGGCAGTGATTGCACATCCTTGGAAGGTAAAAATAGACCAATTGCTGGAGCTCGAAAAATCGCCGCCGCTCCTCCTCAGTTAAGGATTTAAGATTCGGATCATTCGCAGCATAAATGTCTGAGCCGCCCATGGAATCGTCCCAGTTCGGGCCGGCCTCGATCTCCATGTCCTCGCCCGTGATCATCGATATCGGCCGCGCAACCGGCTGATCGTCCCCTGGGGGCGCTTCGATCAGATCACTGTATCGGTAAGTAAATGGATGATAGTAATCGTCCAGAGTAGGCAGGCGCGGATTATACGAAATGTTGACGAGTTCGCTCTTCTTGCTGCCCAGCCGCAGGCGAAGTTTGCCGTCTTCGAGCACCCAACCGCCGTTATAGAGTTCCTGGTCCTCGTAAAGGGTGGGATAGCCGGTTCCCGGCTTGGTCTCGACGTTGTTCCACCACATGTACTCGGTGCCCGGCCGATCAGTCCAGAGATTCTTGCAAGCCAGACTGCACGTGTGGCATCCGATGCACTTGTCGAGATGAAAGACCATCGAAACCTGAGCGCGGATGTTCATGCAAACTCCTTCATTGCTGCACTGTTCATGCGGGATCCTCTTACCACTGTGGCTTGCCTTCAAGCTTGTGAACAATGACGTAGGTATCGCGATCCGTGCCCGGCGGACCGTAGTCATTGAAGCGGTAGCAATTGTGCGCGTATCCTCCGGCCATCAGCACGGGCTTCAGGCGCATACGGGTCAGGCTGTTGGTTCCGCCCGGACGCCGATTTTTGCGCATCGGAGACTTGGGGAAAGAAATGGTTCGTTCCGGCGCGTGGTAGAAAATGCAGATTCCTCGCGGAATGCGGGCGCTGACTACCGCGCGCGTCACGACCACGCCGTTGTCGTTGTAAGCTTCTACCCAATCGTTGTCGAGTACGCCAATCTCGGCAGCATCCTTGTCATTCAGCCAGAAGGGCTCAACTCCTCGTGAGAGGGTCAGCATCCGCAGGTCGTCGTAGTAGGTGGAGTGGATATGCCATTTTCCATGAGGTGTGATGCAGGCCAGGGTGATGGATCTTTCGGTCGGCTTGCTCTCGACAACGTTAAATGTATCTTCGAGAGAGATGCGCGGCTTGAAAGTGGGGCACGCCTCGCCGAACGCCCGATAGGCTTCATGGTCCTGATAGAGTTGCTGACGCCCGGTGAGCGTCCGCCACGGGACGAGCCGCTCGATGTTGGTGACAAACCCGCTGTAGGCGCGGCCGTCATTCACGATACCCGACCAGCAGGGACTGGTCAGAATCCTGCGCGGCTGCTTGGCCAAGTCGCTGAAGCTGTAGCGGACCGCGCGTTGACGCTCCGCCAGATCCGCGAGTGGCAATCCCACATGGCGCTCTCGGTCCTTGAACCCTCGATAAGCCACCTCCCCGTTGGCTTCTGGCGCAAAGAAGAGCACAGCGTCGGCGGCGTACTTCGCATCCTCCAAGGAAGGATAGCGACGGCCGCCCCACTCATAAGAAGGCACAAGCTTGGCGAATTCATCGTACAAATCCGCCACCTTCATCTCAATTCCGTGGTCCTCCACCCCGTGTTCTTTGATGCCGGGGCCGAGCGAATTGAAATGATGGGCCAGGTTGACGTAATCGCGCTCAACAATCGAGAAGTGCGGCATGGTCTTGCCCGGAATCGGCTCACATTCCCCTTTGGTCCAATCGCGCACTTCCGGCTGGGCAATCTCATCCGGTGTGTCATGCAGCAGCGGAGTTGCCACGAGGTCTTTGAACGGCTCCGGGAAATGCGTTTTTGCCAGTTCGCTGGTTTTTGCCGCGAGTGCGCGGAAGATGTCCCAGTCGCTCCTCGACTCCCAGCAGGGAGGCACCGCCGCACCCAGCGGGTGAAAATAGGAATGCAGATCGGTGGTGTTGAGGTCGTTTTTCTCGTACCAACTGGCCGATGGCAGAATGATGTCGGAATAGAGCGCCGAAGTATCCATCCGGAAATTTAAGTCGACCACCAAATCCATCTTGCCCTGGGCTGAAGCCTCCCGCCATTGCACCTGCTGGACTGATTCCTTCGCTGTCTCCTTTGCAATTTCGTTGGAGTGCGTGCCCAGATAATGGCGAAGAAAATATTCGTGGCCTTTGGCGCTGGTGTGGAGGGCGTTGGCCCGCCAGATCAGCCATACGCGAGGCCAGTTTTCAGGCAGATCTGGCTCTTCGACTGCGAAGCGCGTTCTTCCGGTACGGAGTTGCTCCACCAGCCAGGCCGAGATTTCCGGGGTCGTGTGCGCGCCCGCTTCCCCGGCCTCACGCACCATGTTGATTGGATTGCGATTGAATTGCGGGTAGAAGGGAAGCCAACCCATGCGCACCGCGTCCACTTGCAGGTCCATGCAGTGCTCGCGTGCGAAGCGGCCGCCAGGAGGATGATAATCGGCATGGGTCTTCTCATAACGCCACTGGTTACTGTGGACGTAGTGGAAAGAAGGGCCGTTTTGCAGGCGCGGCGGACGAATCCAGTCGAGCGCCATCGCGATACTGCTCCAGGAAGCCATGGGCGTGAGCTTCTCCTGGCCCGTGTAGTGGTTCAGTCCGCCACCATTTACCCCCACGCACCCGCACAGGATCAAAGCGGAAATCCCGGAGCGGTAGTTGAGATTATTGTGATACCAGTGATTGACGCCCGAGCCAATAATGATGGTGCATTTACCATTGGTCTTCTCCGCCGTAATAGCGAACTCACGTGCCAATTGAATGACGGTTTTCCGCCCGACTCCGGTGAACTTCTCCTGCCATGCCGGAGTGTAGGCGATCTCGTCATCTTCGTAGTTGGCCGGATAATCACCGGGAAGTCCTCGCGGCACGCCGTACTGGGCCATCAGCAGATCCAGTCCTGTGGTGACCGCAACTCGCCCATCGAGCGTATCGATGTACCGGACGGGCACGCTCCGCCGAAACGTCCGTCCACCTCCGAAGTCGATGAATGAAACTTCGAGGGCCTCCTCGCGATGATCGATCAGGCTGAGTTGAGGATCGATCAGCGAGCCATCCTGACCGTCCTTCATCTCGAGATTCCACTGACCTTCCTGCTTTTGCCAGCGAAATCCAACGGAGCCTTGGGGCATGCGCGCCTCGCCACTCCGGCTGTCGAATACGAGGAACTTCCACTCGCCATTGTCGGTATCGCGATAGCGGGCAACCCGGTTTGCGCGAACAAACCGTCCAGGGGTATAGCCATCCGCGGCCTTTTCAATCTCGATCAAAAACGGCGTATCGGAGTAGCGCTTCAGATAGTCAATGAAATAGGGGACCTGCCGCTCTACATAGAACTCTTGGAGGATGACGTGGTTGACGGCCATCCAGAATGCACCGTCCATGCCGGCGTTGACCGGAACCCACCAGTCAGACTGCTTGGAAACATCGCTGAAATCCGGCGATAGAACCACCAACTTGGCACCGTGGTGACGCGCCTCAATCGCGAAATGCGCATCGGGCGTACGGGTCATGTTCAGATTGCTTCCCGTGACCACGATGTACTTGCTGTTGAACCAATCCGCACTCTCGGCAACGTCCGTTTTTTCCCCCCATGTTTCCGGCGAGGCAGGCGGGAAATCAGCATACAAGTCGTAAAAGCTGAGCAGCACCCCGCCGAAAAGTTGCAGAAAGCGCGAGCCGGCAGCGTAGCTGAGCATGGACATGGCGGGAATGGGGGAAAACCCAACCACGCGATCCGGACCATACTTCTTTGCGGTATAAAGCATTGAAGCGACGATAATCTCTAAACACGTATCCCAAGTCGCGCGTCGGAATCCACCTTTGCCGCGCGCAGTCTGGTAGTCGTGTCGCTTCTCTTCATTTTCAACGATGGACGCCCACGCCTCCACCGGATCGGCGTATTTGGCCCGCGCGCTCTCCCAAAAGTCCATCAGTACGCCGCGCAGATAGGGGTACTTGATCCGCAATGGGCTGTAAACGTACCAGGAAAATACAATGCCGCGCTGGCATCCGCGAGGCTCATATAACGGCAGCGCGCTTTCGAGCTTGGGGTAATCAATCGCCTGCATCTCCCAGGTGACGATGCCGTTCTTCACGTAGATATTCCACGAGCAGCCGCCTGTGCAGTTCACTCCATGAGTGCTGCGCACTACCGTGTCGTGCTGCCAGCGATTGCGGTAGAACTCTTCCCACTGCCGCATCTTCGGGTTAAGAATGTCTTTGATCCAACTCAAGATCGCACTCCTTTTCCTGTGGCTCGGGCGACGAGAGCCCGCCGCACCGACAGCACCCGTTTTCTCCAGAAAAATGCAGTGAGGGCGACAAAAATGATTCCCAGCACAAACGCTGCGAGAATCAGAGTCTCGGTTGTCCACTGCTCCTGTGGCCTGGCTTCAGCGGCTGTTGCCTTAAAATACGCCACCATGTCCGCCTGCTCTTGTGGAACCAGTTGATGGTCGCGGTAAACAGGAATCATGGTCGGGAAGTATAGAGTTTGCATCGCCGCTTGGGTTCCCGCTGGACCGAGCTTCACGTAGGTTTGCGTCAGGTCGGGTCCGAGCGTTCCTCCATTCGGAAAGGGGAGTCCGGCAATGCTGTGGCAGGCAATACAGGCAGGACCTCGATTAAGAAAATGAGTTCTTCCCATGAACAATGACTCGCCTTGGGATGCCGAGCCTTGCGGGTTTTCAGAAGAAGTTGATGTGACCGGAGTTGGCCTGGCTGAGCTCATTGGAGAAAACAGGATCAGCAGCACAAAGACAGCGCCGACCCATTGGCCTCTCTTCAGTAGCTGCGCGGGAATGACGGGATATGCTTTCACGGTCGTAGTCGAAGTAACCGAAACCACAGTTTTCAAAGCCGGTAGGCGGATTCGGCCGATGTGAAACTCCTGCCGTCTTATGCCGGCTTTCGGAGCGCACGCGTAGATGTGCAACATCGGCGACGGTCCTGCGTCCAAACATCTGACTTCTTGAAGAGCAAGTGTGCGGATGAATGGTTCTTGCATGCGGTGTAAGTCCAGTTCGGACTTTCAATCATGCAATGACCCTTCGAAGCTTTGGTCAATTCATTTTCGCTTGCCCAGGGGTTTCCATGCCCTCCCTGAATGGCAATCCGCAGTTCCACAATCATAGTTCATGCAAAATCTCCATATTTGAAATAGTCCATTCGTACTCAGAGGCGAGTACACGCGTCCTTAAAAAAGCAGGCCCTATCGACGGATTGTGCCGGTACAAACATACTCCAGTTCTGGCGGCTTCCTGGCGCAGCACTGATGTCAATCAGTGCTTGATGAAGGCGGCCTGACCGGTGTTGTAGTAGACGCGTCAGCGTTCGGTTAGCACCGCGCCTCCTTAAATGAATAGAAGATCTCCGCGTTCAGGAATTCGCCGCGCATTTTTGAGTTGAAGCTCGTGTACTCGTCGATCGGATTTAGAGCCCCCGATAGGGGATCGGTAAACCCCTCGTTTTTAGGCGACGGATGGGGCTAGGTTTGGAGGGATGGAAGTCTACAAGCGTGGCAGCCGCACGGTGTGGGATCGCAAGTATCACCGGGCGTGGACGACGAAATATCGCTATCCAGTGCTGGGCGGCGATGCGTGGCAGCGGTGCCGTGAGTTGTTGCGGGAGATGGCACGGAGCCAGGAGATGTTGATCTAGGCAGGATCGGTTACGTTTCCTGGGCAGAATGCTGCGTGTATCCGCGCCATGCGCGAGTAACGACCCGGCGCGGCGATGTTCAGGCCGGTCGCAATTGAGGATGGGGTTGGTCTAATCCAGCTTGATGATTGGGCTCTCATCCGGCTTGTCCAGTGTTTCCCGCCGCAGTGCCCCAGTCTCTTCTTCCACCAGCCAGCGCCGTAGCTGCAGAATGTCATTGGCGCGCACAATTCCCACGGGTTTGAGGTCGCCCGGCTTGACCACTACTACGTTCTCCACATTATTGAGCATCATCTTGCGCTGCACACGATCCGCGGTTTCGCCTGAAAATGCCAGCACATAATCCTGATGCGCCAAGTCCTTCATGGTGAAATGGTGATCAGGAGGTTCGATGCGCAGCAAATCGTGCGGCTCTACAATTCCCATCAGCTTCCCATCGCGATCAACGATCGGCATGAAATCCAGGTGATTCGTCGGAAGTTTCGCGATCACCTTTCTCAGTTCCTCATCGCCCTGCAGAATGGGAAATTCTCTGCGCATCACCTGGTCGATGCGTGCCCGCATCATTACCGGAACCCAGTAGTCCTGGAGAATAATAAGTCCGCGCTTGACCAGCTTCACGGTCATAATCGAGTCTCGGCTGAACAACCGCACCACGCCGTCCGCAATCATCACGCAAACGATCAGCGGCAGCAGAGAATTGGGATTATGGCTTAGTTCCAGCAGAAATACGATGCTGGTAAATGGCGCGCGCGCAATACAGCCGAACACTCCGGCCATTGCCACCAGGGAGTAGAAAGCCGGATCGCTCACGAGGTGTGGAAAGATGTGTCTGCACCCGATTGCAAAAGCCGCGCCCAGGCCGCCGCCCACCACCAGTGACGGAGCAAAGACGCCGCCCGTCGTTCCCGATCCCAGCGAAATCACCAGCGCCCAGAACTTGGCAAACCCAATTCCCAGAAGGCTGCCCACCGTTAGCCGGTCGTTCAGCATGTCCCGGATTGTGTCGTAGCTGGTTCCGAAAACCTGCGGGTAGAAGTAGCCGATCACGCCAAGAATGAGTGCTCCAATTGCAGGCGACCAGATTACCGCATATTTGATCGGCAGTTTGTCGAAGAAATCTTCAAGCCACGAGAGCACGCGGATCATGATGATTCCCACCACGCCCATAAGCACGCCGAGAATGGCAAACAACCACAACTCGTTGGTGCCTGTAATTTTGAATTCCGGTGTGGGGAAGAGTGGCGCCCATCCAACAAAATAAACCCGCACGCCAGTGGCCACGGCAGAGGCCAGCGCAACGGGAATGAATGACCGCGCCCGCATTTCGAAGAGCAGAAGTTCCACCGCGACGAGGATTCCCGCCAGCGGCGCGGTAAAGGTTGCCGCCATGCCGGCGGCGGCGCCAGATGCGAGCAGCACACGCCGGTTATATGGACTCAAACCCAGTGCCTGTCCCAGTAACGAACCGATGGCGCCGCCCGTTTGGATGATCGGTCCCTCCGCACCAAACGGGCCGCCGGTCCCAATGGCCAGAGCTGTTGCCAACGGTTTCAAAATGGCCACGCGCAGGCGCATGCGGCTGTGACCGAACAGCACCGCTTCCATCGCTTCGGGTATGCCATGGCCTTTCAAGGTGGGTTCGAAAAAATAAATGAGCAGGCCCACCACGAGCGCGCCGACCACCGGAATCAGCAACACCCAGAAGCCCAGGTGGTTATGCGCGGGATAACTGATGGCGAAGGAAAGGCGGCCGTAAAAGAAGAGATTGGTAAAAAGGTAAATCAGTTCCAGCAGGCCTTGTGCCACCAGGCCGCCGAGCATGCCTACCAGCGCTGCATAAATGCAGATCTTGACAGCCTGGGGCTCCAGCGCGATGCCGAACTGCCCTTTATCTTCAGCCGCCGGCTCCATTTGATCAAACTGCGGAGCGGAAAAATCGGACATAGGGATCCTCCCTCGCCTTTGTCACTCTCCTGTCATGCGGGATTTGTGACGGCCGCTTTCTCTTCGCAGGCAGGCTTCTCGATCTGCGAAAGCAGTAGTGACTGCAGAATATCTCCCTTGGTTAAAATACCCACGACTTTATGATCCTCTTCAACCACAAGCAGGTTCGGCTCGAAATCTTCACGCAATATCTGGCGCAAAGCTTCGGGTAGATATGTCCCGCGAGAAACACGGCCTGTGAGCGGCTGCGCTATGTCGCGCACCTTCGTGGTGTTCCACTTGTCCGGCGGAATATGGCTCAATGACCAGACACTGCAAGTACCGATCAGCTTTCCTCCGTCAAAAACAGGAAACACCTCGTGACGTGTGTGCGGTGAAAGCGTGGCCGCAAATTCCCGCAGGGTTAGTGTGGCAGGCGCGCCGATCACATCGGTGCGCATCACATCCCCCACCGTGATGCCAAGCAGGGCATGAACCTTCACCGCCTCGTGCAAACGCTGATCGCCAGACGCGGACGCATCGCCCGAGACCGCGTATGCAACCGCTGCCCCAATCAGGCTCGGAATGATGAACGCATGTCCACCAGTCGCTTCAGCCACGAACACCACTGCCGCCAGCGGTGTTTTATATCCCGCGGAAATAAGCGAAGCCATTCCAACCGCCGCGTAGAGCGCAACGGCCGGGCTGTGCGCCACGGACTGCGCAAACGCCACGCCAAACGATCCCCCGGTTAGAAAGAGAGGCACAAACATGGCGCTCACCCCTCCGGCGCCCAGTGTGAAGATGGTCGCCGCCATCTTCAACAGGCCAAAGAGGGCTAACTCACCCGAATTGTGCGAGTGTTGCAGGATGAGTCCCACCGCTTCGTAGTTCGGACCCAAAGGCGCAAGCTGTCCATTGTAGAAATACACGAATGTTAGCCCGCAGAGCCCGGTCAATGCGCCGCCAGCGGCAAGCTTCACCCAATGCGGCGCCCCCCAGTCCACGCAGAAATTGCGTACGCGGCGGAAGGTCGTGACAAACACCATTCCCACCAGGCCGATTCCCAGGCCAAGCAGTGCGCACCACAGCAAGTCGCGCCGTGTGAATGACGGTTCCGCGGCAAAGTCGAATAGCGGCTGGCTGCCCAGGAACCAGCTCAGCGTCATGAAAGACACCACCGACGCAATCAGCGATGGCAACAGCGCCTCATGCGCCAGGTCATCCTTGTAGGGCATCTCCAGTGAAAACACAATGCCCGTCAGCGGCGCGCGAAATACCGCCGACATCCCTGCCGCCGCGCCGCAAATCAGCATGATCCGCCGGTCGCGCGCATCGAGTTGCAACCGCCCCGTTTGGGCAAGCCTGCTGTTCTGAAATTTCTTCCACAGCCACGAACCGATCGCGCCCCCGCCGTAGATGCTTGGCCCCTCCAGCGCCGCGCTTCCGCCAAAACCCACTGTCGCAATCGCCGCCAGCAGCTTGGGAATGAATGGCTTCATGTTCACATCGCCGTTGTGCTCGTGGTAGCTGCGGATGATTTCTTCAGTCGAGTGTTCGTCGGGATCGGGAGTGAAATACTGCATGATCAGGCCTGCCGCAGCGCATCCCAGCAGCAATCCAGGCAATATTGCCCAATGATGGTGTAGAAAGTAGCTCAAAACTGGCGGCCACATACGATTCAGAATGATCACCACCAGCGCTGTGATGAGCAGCCCCGTGATAACCCCGATCATCGGCGCAATCAGCAGCCATTTGCGTAGATCGCGCGCATAGACTGCCGCCAGATCCTCGTGAATGAGTGGGGCATATTTGCGCAACAGCGGATGATGAAGCCATCTGCTCCGTATCCCCGGCACCGTGTTCTTAGCCTTCACTGGTCTTTCTGTCACTTCAGTTGGAGGAATGCTGTGCACTTCGAATCTGCTCCCGTCCTCGGCCGCTTGACCCTTCTTGGATTGGCTCTTCCCCCGCTCCCATAAATTCATGGCGCAGGCGTCTCACCTCTTCGCGATGCATCAGCGATAGCGCTTTAAGAATCTCAACTCCGCGATCCGTCAACGAAACGACAACCACTCGCCGGTCTTCCGGGTCGTCATCTCGCTGTACCAGCCCGCTCTGAACCGCACGATCCACGAGTCCCACAACGGAGTTGTGCTTCTCCTGCAAAAACTCGGCGATTTCCGAAATATTAGCCCTGTCTGTGCCCGTAAAGCCGGCGATTCCGAGCATCAACTGGTGCTGCTGAGGAGTGATTCCACATGCACGTGTGGCATTCTCGCTGAAACGCAGAAACCTCCGCAGCTTGTGGCGGAAGAGCGCCAGTTCATGAAACAGTTCTCTGGATTTTTTGTCTCTCGCCACAGCCACCGCTCAATGGGATTGCCACCACGACACTCTGTGCTGTTCTCTAAACTATTATATCTCTATGCGAGATAATCGTAAAGAGATATAATTGGCGTCGGACCTGCAACAGGCTTTGGGGTGCATCCTTGATTGCGTCGAGCGTATTGGCGGGGAAATGCGCGTACGAAAGATAACTATTGGCTTAAGTTCTACGGCAATGCATTCGCGCATCGCCAACATTCCTGCTTGACAGATACTCCGCGTTTAAAGCGGAGTGGCGCTGAGACAACTTCCATGCTTCTAGCGGTTGCTGCTCGGCCAGGTTGTCTTCCTGAAGGAATGGGCCTCTGGCCAGCACTTACCGTTGGAGATTGATTCTTTCGCTGCTCTCCTCAAGTCTGCGGCAGGTTTTGAACTTCTTCGTCGCGCTGTACCTCAGCCCGGCCCACAGCAGATAGTTCAGACCTGCCAGCCGATTGAAGCAAATGGCCTGCAGGCAGTGCAGAGCTACTGCAATCTCGATGACCGCCAGATGCCAGGGCCGGTGATTAGACATGGGGAAACAAGCAGCGTGTAGCCACTGCAGGCGCATCTAGGCTATGGAAGTTCCAGACTTAAGGGACAGATGCTCTATTGCTGCAACCGCGTGATTCGGCATGGTGCGAGGCTCGAGATGGAAGTGCTTATCGCCCGTAGTGCTTGGCATTGATTTCAGCAAAGTGCTTCCACTTTTCCGGCAAGTCATCGGCCGCGTATATGGCGGATACCGGGCATGCCGGCACGCACGCGCCGCAGTCGATGCACTCTACCGGATCGATGTATAACTGCGGTTCCGTTTCAAATGTCGATTCGTCCTTCCTCGGGTGAATGCAATCCACGGGGCAGGCATCCACGCAGGCGGTGTCTTTGGTCCCGATGCAGGGCTCAGCGATGACGTATGCCATACTCGCACCTCCAGAATTCAGACTAGAATAAACGGTCCGGCGGAGCAGTGACGAAAGTCGCTGGAGAACAGTGGACGGAGGTGGAGCTCAAAAGGATGTACACATCCGCGCGATCGCATGGACTTACTCTCGCAACAACTTCGGAGCAGCATTCGGTTCTGGGCCGGCGAAGCTGTCATGCTTACCGCGGATGCTGGATTCCCCACAACGTCTGCGGTGTGGCGGAGGGTGAAACTTCGGATCCACACAATGGCGCCACCCTGCGAACCAGAATGCGATAGATCTCCGGCCCTCGCACGATGTATTCCCATGTGAGCTGATGCGGGCGCATCGCTTCCATTTGTCCGTGCAAAGGAACCGGATCGTGATCGTTGATCAGAACGAAGGACGCTCCAACTTCGAGCGCATCGAATTTCGCAAACACAAGTGGATGGCGCTGGAAACGGGCCACTTCGCGCAGGTCTAGTTCTTCATCGTGTTTTTCCATTGGGGAAGCTTGCTCCTAAAGGTTGAATGATCTCTTACACCAACCACAGTAGGTGTTGGACGCATGAATCGCCGTGACAAAAGTCACTACAAAGCCGGTTAGGAAGAAAAGGAGTGAGATTGGCCCGCGCGAAGCGGTGCCGCATCAGAAGTCGTGGGCATTCTGGGAAATGACCGTACAGTGACCGTACAGTCGATTTGGCCATCGTGGCAATCATGCCAGCGCATTAACTGTGAGAGGCTTCGGCTCGGTGTGCCGATGCCGAATACCCGTCAAGCAGATTCCGTTTCCGGCTCCTGAGCCCGCGGGGCAAAGAGCCAGCGGCGCAGGGCATAGGCGAGCAGCAGGCAGGCGGCCAGGCCCAGCCCCGCATCCACGGCATAGCAGCCGACGAGACCGCCGGAGTCGTAACTCCAGCCATCCATGATGCCCATGTAAAAGATGGGAACGATCATGACGGACGTGAGCACAGTGAAGGTGGTGGCGGCCAGGGGATTGTCAGGGCCGATGACCTGAAAGATGATGCCCGTGGCGGTGGTGAGGGCCAGGGACTGGAAGATGAGCTCTCCGGCAAAAACGGCGGCGAAGGCGAAGGGCGTGCGCGGCAGCAGCAGAGAGCTGAGCGTGAAGAGCGCGCCGGCAACGCCGATGCCGAGATAGACGGGGCGAAGAGGGAACCTTTTCGCGAGCAAAGGGACAACCACAATGCCAGCCACGCCGGCGACGATGTATCCCACGGCCAGGAGAAAGCTGGCGACGTCTGCGCTGACATGATAGTCGCCGCCGAGGCCCGCGATTACATTGGTGAGCGCGAACGAAGCTGAGGGAAAGATGAAGAGGACCATAGCGATGAGGACCTGGCGGCGCTTGAAGAGCGAGAAGACTTCGCGCCAGAAGCGGCCGAAGCTTTCCGCGGCCAGCACTTTATCCGGCTCGGGCGCGGGGATGGCGATAAAAAAGGCCATGGGCGCGGCGACAATGGCAAACATGAGAGCGGAGGCGAGCGCAGGCGGCAGGTGTTGGATGATGGGCTCGCCCGCAAGAGCCATGAGGCCTCCGGCGCCAATGCATGCGGCGATGAACCAGGAACTGAGGAGCGCATCCTGCTCCTTATGGATGAGGCTACCTGTCCAGCCGCCCACTGCGCCCTGGTAGAGCGCGGAGGCGATATTGCCTGTGAAGGCGGCAATTTCGACCATGAGCAGATTGTGGTGATCGAATGTGATGTATGCGACGGCAGTGGCTGCGACGAAGCCGAGCAGCAGCGCGTAGGTGCGGCGGCGGAAGCGGACGTCCAGCATGGGCGAAAAGAGAAACGCCCACCAGCCCGGACTGAGGGCGAAGGCGGTCATGGCGGCGATGTGGCCGCCGGGAATGCCCTGTGCCGCGAGAAGCTGGGGCAGCGTGGTGACGGTGAAGGTGGAGACCATCCCGAAGGGGAGGTCGGTCAGTCCCATCATCCAGACGGGCGGGATGCGGGGTTGCGCGGGCAAACGATACCTCCGGACAGTGAGCAAAAGTCTACACCGGCAGGGAGAGGCCAGCTATTCGGCGGTGGGTGCGGCCTTGGAGGAGAAGCTGAAGGTGGAGAAGTGGCGGTTCTGGCCATTGATTTCGTTGCGCAGCTCGAGCCACAGTTCATTGGGAATCTTGAGGAAGACTTCGACCACGGCGGGGTCAAACTGGGAGCCGGAGCAGCGAAGAATCTCCTCGCGGGCCACGTCGAAGGCTTGTGAGCGGCGGTAGGGCCGGTCACTGGTGATGGCGTCCAGCGTGTCCGCCACGGCGAAGATGCGCGCGCCGATGGGAATCTCAGAGGCGCGCAGTCCGCTGGGATAGCCGCCGCCGTCAAAGTGCTCCTGGTGGGTGTAGACGATGGCCGCCGCCTCACTGAGGAAGGGAATTTTGCGCAGAATGTGATAGCCGCGGCTGCAGTGGTCGCGCATCACCTCTTCTTCCTCCTTGGTGAGCTTGCCGGGCTTGCGCAGAATTTCGTCGGGGATGGCCATCTTGCCAATGTCGTGCAGAAAGGCGCCGCGCGCGATGACCTTGATTTCCATGGGCGGGATGCCCATGGCGCGAGCCAGCGCGATGGTGTAAGCGGTGACGCGCTTGGAGTGGCCTTCGGTCTCGGAGTCCTTGAGGTCGAGCGCGTCGCCCAGAGCCTCAAGCGTGACGTCGTAAGAGTGCTCAAGATCCTCCATGGCCTGGCGCAGCATCTCGGTGCGGGCGCGGACCACCTGCTCAAGGTTCTGCTGGTAGTTCTGGCTGTCCTGCAGCGCCTGGCGATGGTCAAGAGCGCGCTGCACGGTGGCGATGAGGTGCTCACGCTCAAAGGGCTTGAGCAGATAGTCGTAGGCGCCGCGGCGCATGGAATCAATGGCCACGCTGATGTCGTGGATGGCGCTGACCATGACGACGGGCAGCTCGGGATGCTGGCTGCGAATGGTTTCAAGCAGCGCGATGCCGTTGCCGTCCTGCATCACAATGTCCGTGAGGACGAGATCAAAGGGCTGGCGGCGCATGATTTCGACGGCCTCAGTGCCGCTGACGGCCAGCTCGATTAGAAAGCCTTGGCGCTCAAGCGTTGCGCCGATCATGGAGCGGACATGGGCTTCATCGTCCACCACCAGAATGTGGACGCTGCGGGGCTCGACCCGGGAAGGCTGCGGCTCAGCATCGGAGGCCTGCTGCGCGTCCGCGCCGGTGTCTGTTCCAATCGACAGACTTGTCGCCTTCTTTGCGTCCTTCAACCGATTTGCCAGACTGTGCGCCATGCAGCCGGCACTCTCCCCGTTCGATCTATCCGGGTTCCGCCGTGGGACGGAACCTGGGCCTCATTTTCCGCGAAACTCAAACGCAACGCCGGGTCACGCCTGAAAAACCGATTTGCCTGCGGGAAGAAGCCAATGGCGGAGCCGATTGCCCGGCGAATTCGGAATCGTATTCTGCCTTAGTTTCTGCCCAGGTGCGTGCTAGGAAATGGCCCACTGCCCCTGTTTGCTTCGCAGATATCCCGAAGTTACGCCAGCGGCGGGCGGGGCGCAAGAGCTTCGGGAAGACGTACCATACTATTTAATGGTTCCAAGGTCATGTTAACGATTCCGCAAACAGCGCAGGGTGTTCGAATGTGGACACCATGGGCTCAGTCGCAGCGCTGCTTCTGGCGCTGGCGTCGGGCGGCGACCCAGCCTTCCTTTACGACCTGGTGAGCGCGGGCCACGGCCAGCGCGCCCGCGGGCACGGGCTGGGTGATGCAGGAGCCCGCGCCGATGTAAGCGCCGTCCTCGATTGTGACCGGAGCGACCAATGTGGAATCGCTGCCGACAAAGACGCCCGCGCCAATCTGCGTGGTGTGCTTGTGCCGGCCGTCGTAATTGCAGGTGATGACGCCAGCGCCCACGTTGGTGCCCGCGCCCACCACCGCATCGCCCAGATAAGAGAGATGGTTGGCCTTGGCGCCTTTGCCCAGGCGGGCCTTCTTGGTCTCAACAAAGTTGCCGATGTGGACCTCGGGGCCGATTTCGCTCCCCGGGCGCAGATGGGCAAAGGGGCCGATGCGCGCGCCGTCGGCGATGGAGCTCTCGGCCAGAATGCAGGACTGGCGCACCAGCACATTCCTGCCAAGCGCACAGTTTTCAATCACGGAGTAAGAGCGGATGCGGCAGGCGGTACCGATGGTTGTGTGGCCGAGGAGCTGAACAAAGGGCTCGATGATGGTGTCGGGCGCGACCTGGACGCCGGCGTCGAAGACGCAGGTTTCCGGGCGATACACGGTGACGCCGGAGGCCATGAGACGATGCGCAGTTGCGGCGCGCAGTTCGGCATCGAGCGCGGCGAGATCGGCGAGAAACTTGGGGGCGCGCAGCTCGGCGGGATTGGCAGGCTCGGCAGTCGCAACCCGCCCGCCCAGGTTGCGCAGATGAACCGCGAGGGCGGACAGGTCGCGCACCTTGCCGGCGTGCTTGAAGAGCGCCTTCGATTGCACAATGGCGACCTCCGAGCCGTGCGGCGCGGTGAGGATGGTGATTGCCGCGCGTTGCCTGCGATGCACCTGCAGGAGCACCGCCAGTGTTTCCGGACGGAGCAGAGGCAGATCGCAGGGAAGAATGAGCAGACGGTCAAAGCCGGCGAGCGCTTTGCGCGCGGATTGCAAGGCGGAGAGCAGGCCGCCTTGCTTTGGCAGCTGAATTGTTTGCACGCCGGATGCGTCCACACTGGACACATCGAGAGCCAGCCGCACCTGTTCTGCCTGGTGACCGAGGACGGCAAAGATATTCTCCGGCGCGGCAAAGCCGGAGACTACCGCGAGAGCATGGCCAAGCAGCGTGCGGCCGCCGGCATGGTGCAGCGCCCGGGGCCGGCGCGAGCGGAACTGCGCGCCACTGGCAGCGGCGAGAAGAATCACGGCCAGCTTGCGTGCGTACCGGCCGTTGCTGGAGGTCTTGCTCACGGTTTCTTCTCCGCCGGGGCTGCGCGCTCTTCGTGCCTGGGCATGGGGATGGTGATGTCGATGGGATGGATGGGGCCCATGTCGAGCGTTTCCAGTCCGGGCTTGATTTGCGACTCGTTGCCGACAACGAGAATTGCGTACATGCCGGGGTGGATGTACTTTTTGGCCACGCGATCGAGGTCGGGGATGGTCACTTTTTCAATGCCGGCCTTGTAGGTCTCAAGATAATTCGGCGGGTAGCCGTAGAACTCGAGTTGTACGCGTTCGGCGAGCACCTTGTCGCGCGTGTCATAACGGAAAAGGAACCCATTGAGCAGGTCGTCCTTGCCGCGGTTCAGCTCCGCCGTGGTGAAAGGCTTGGTGGTGAGTGCGTGGATCTCTGCAAGCGCGGCCTTTGCGGCTTCCACCGTGGAAGGGCTTTTGGTGAGCGCGTAGACGTCGAACTCCGAAGGATGGTCGAATCCAAAGCCGATTCCGCCGCCGACCTCGTAGGCCAGCCCGAGCCGTGTGCGTACGGTTTGGAAGAGCCGGCTGCCGAAGCCGTTGCCGAAAATGTCATTCATGACGGCGAGGGCTGGAACGTCAGGATTGCTGCGCAGGGTTCCCAGGCCGACAATCTCAACGTTCGACTGGTTCACGTCGTTCTTGTTGATGAAATAGACGCCGGGTTTGGGACCGGGAAAGGAATCATGCCGCGGCGGCATGGGCGTGACGGAGGGCAGACTGCCGAAGGTGGCGCGCAGTTTCGCTTCCATGGCGGCGGGGTCAAAGTCGCCGCTGACGCTGACGATGAGCTTGCCGCGCAGGGTGCGATCATGCCATGCATCGAGATCGGCCACCGTGACGCGGGCGATGGTGGCCAGCTCAGGCTGCCGCGTGTAAGGACTGTCAGCGCCGTAGATCAGCTTGTCTGCCTCGCGAAAGGCAATCTGGTTTTCACTGTCGTTGCGGCGGACGATGCCGGTGGCTTCCTGTTGTTTGGCCAGCTCAAGCTTGGCCGCGCTGAGGTCGGGATGGAAAAGCAGATCCATCGCCAGGTCATAGACCTTGCCGGAGTCGGCCTTGAGCGAGTCCCAGGAGAGCGAGGTGGAGTCCACATCGCCATCTGTTTCAATGTGCGCGGCGCGCTTGGCCAGAAAGTCGTCCATCGCATCGCCGCTCATCTGCCGGCTGCCGCTGGTGCGCCAAGCCATGCTGTAGAGATCGACGAGTCCGGCCTTGTCCTCGGGTTCGCTGCGCGAGCCGCCGGGAATGGAGACCGAACCGCTGATGAAGGGCAGCTCGTGGTCAGGCTGCAGAAACAGAACAATGCCGTTCTTGAGCTCGATGCGCGTGGGCTCATGCGGGTGGAAGGCGGGCATCGGTGGAATGGGGATCTTCTTCCAGGGCTCTGCCTGCTGGGCCGGCATGGCCGCGGGAAGAAGCAGGATGGCCAGGGCAATGCCGAAAAGTGCAAAGCGGGAAACGCGTTTCAGCATGCGAGTGTTCATTGCGCGCCTCCGTTTTTCTGTGCCGGGGTCTGCTGTGAATGGGTTTGTTGTGCCGCGGGAGGCACAAAATCAGTCTCCGCGCTGGTGCGGTTGGATGCGACGAAGATCTGGTTCGCCACGCGGCGAATGTCGGCTTTGGTGACCTTGTCAACGCGGTCCAGTTGCAGAAAGAGCTGCCGCCAGTCGCCGTAGCGCGTCTGGTACTCGGCCAGCGCGTTGGCCAGTCCCTGATTGCTGTTCAATCCGCGCAGCAGGTCAGCGCGGGCGCGGGTTTTGAACATCTCCAGCTCCTGGTCAGTGACGTCGGCGGTCTTCAGCCGGTCAATTTCCTTGTGAATGGCGGCGCGCATCTCCGCCGGCGTGTGGCCGGGCAGCGGGTAGGCATAGAAGGCGAAGAGGCTGGGATACTTTGCGCCGGGATAGGGGCTGAAACCCGCGGCATAGGCGGCGATCTGCTGCTTCTCCACCAGGTCGCGATAAAGCCGGGCAACGCGACCGTTGGACATGATGTCCTGGATGGCGTCGTAAACGGCATCGTCAGGGCTGCGATAGCTGGGCCGATGGTAGCCCTCAATGTAGAAGGGCTGCGTGGCCTCACGCACAATGACCGATTTCTCCGCGAACTGTCTGGGCTCGACGGTGGTCATCTCCAGCGGTCTGGGCCCGCTGGGCACGCGGCTGAAGTATTTCTCCAGCATGGGCAGGTCCTTCTCTGCATCCACGTCGCCCACAACGGCGACGACGATGTTCGAGGCCACGTAATACTTTTTGTGGAAGGCCATCGCCTCGGTGGCTGTAATCTGGCTCACCTCGCTGGGCCAGCCAATGCCGCTGCGGCCATAGTTCTGCGCCACATAAGCCGTAGCCAGAAACTGCTCGAGCAGCCGGCCGGTGGGGCTGGAATCGATGCGCATGCGGCGCTCCTCCATCACCACGGAGCGCTCCTTGTAAAACTCGCGCGGAACGGTGTCGGCCAGGCGGCTGCTCTCCATCCAGGCCCAAAGCTGCAGCCGGTTTTCCGGCATCGACCAGTAATATTGCGTGCTGTCCAGGCCGGTTTCGGCGTTCAGGCCTTCGGCGCCGTTGGCGTCGGCCAACTCGCTAAATTGGTTGGGGATGACGTACTTCTCCGCCTCGGCCTGGGCCTTGTCAAAGGCCTGCTTCAGCTCCTCCAGCTTATTCGGGTCGCGGCCATTGGGATTGCGATACTCGGCTTCATAGGCGTTGTTGGCGGCTTCCACCTTGGCCAGGGCAATCTTTTCCGCAGGCCAGTTTTTGGTGCCGATCTGCGTGGTGCCCTTGAAGGCCAGGTGCTCAAACATGTGGGCCAGGCCGCTCTCGCCGGCGGGGTCGTCCACGTCGCCCGCGTTCACAAAAGTGTCATAGCTGAAGACGGGCGCATCCGGCCGGCGACACAGGATGAGCGTGAGGCCATTGGGCAGCACCTTGACGGTGATTTCCTTTTCGAAGCGCTTGAGATAGGGGTGGTTCTGCGCCTGGCCCTGCATCGCCTGGCCCTGCATTGCCTGGTCTTGTTGCGTTTGCGCCTGCTGCGCAGTGCACCACGCCGCGCCGCCCATCATGGCCAGCGCCAAAACGGCCGCGCCTGTCCCGGTTCGGATGGCGATACCCGGCCGGGGGGAAAGTCTGTTCCGCATCCCTGCTCCTTTGCGCAGGGGCCGGACGCGACCCCCCGCTCTCTTCCAAGCTATTCGGGCGAAGTGAAGGCGTCAAACGGCTTGGGCCGGCGCGTTGGCGCAATGCGCGGTTTCGCCGGCAGGCAATGCAGCGGCGCACCGCGGCGTTGCCCTATACTGGGAATTGCGTCTTGAAGGTGTTTCCGTGAGTGCAATCAGGCAAAGCAGAGCAGCAAAATCCGCAAGAAATTCCCCGCGCATTCGCTCCACCACGGTGATTTGCGTGCGCCGCAATGGGCAGGTGGTGATGGCCGCAGACGGCCAGGTAACCTTTGGTGACCATGTGCTGAAGCACTCGGCGCGCAAGATTCGCCGGCTTTACCAGGAGAAGATTCTGGCCGGATTTGCCGGGTCCACCGCCGATGCGTTTTCACTTTTCGCGCGCTTTGAAGGCAAGCTGGAGCAGTTTGCCGGCAACCTGAACCGCGCCGCCGTGGAGCTGGCCAAGGACTGGCGTACGGACAAGATGCTGCGCAACCTTGAGGCGCTGCTGCTGGTGGCCGATACGCAGCAGACGTTTTTGATTTCAGGTTCGGGCGACGTGATTGACCCGGACGAGCAGATTGCGGCCATCGGCTCCGGCGGAAGCTATGCCACGGCCGCCGCGCGCGCGCTGATGGAGAACACCGAGCTGAGCGCCCGCGAGATTGCCGAGAAGGCGATGAAGATCGCCGGCGAAATCTGCATCTACACCAACGACCACGTGACGATTGAGGAGTTGAAGGGCTAGGAGGCGTTCACGCCGGCCCGAGTTTCCATGGCCATTTATCTACCCGCATCTGCCGAAGAACAGGACCTGGCGCTGGACGACCTGACGCCGCGCGAGATTGTTGCCGAGCTGGACAAGCACGTGGTGGGGCAACGTGCGGCCAAGCGCGCCGTGGCCATTGCGCTGCGCAACCGCCAGCGCCGCCAAAAGCTGCCGCCCGACCTGGCCGACGACATCATGCCCAAGAACATCATCATGATTGGGCCGACGGGCGTGGGCAAAACCGAGATTGCGCGCAGGCTGGCCAAGCTTGCCAATTCACCGTTCCTGAAGGTGGAGGCCTCAAAGTTCACTGAGGTGGGCTATGTGGGCCGCGACGTGGAGTCGATGATCCGCGACCTGGTGGAGATTGCCATCGACATGGTGCGCGAGGAGCGGCTGGAAGAGGTGGAAGACCGCGCGGAGATGAATGCCGAGGAGCGGCTGCTCGATGTGCTGCTGCCTCCGCCACCGGCCGCGGCCACGCCCGCGCAGGAGGGCCAGTTGTCTCTGCCGGGGGCCGAGAGCCACCAGCGCTCGCGGGAGAAATTGCGCCAGCAGTTCCGCGAAGGCAAGCTGGACGACCGCATGGTGGAGTTGGACGTGCGCGAGCGCGGCACGCCGCAGTTCGGCATCATCAGCAACCAGAACCTTGAGGACATGGAGATGAACCTCAAGGACATGCTGCCGAACATTTTTGGCGGCGGCACCAAAAAGCGCAAGATGAAGGTCTCCGACGCCTTCGACTACCTGGTGCAGGAGGAAGAAAGCCGCCTGATCGACATGGACCAGGTGAACCGCGCGGCGACGGAGCGTGTGGAGTCCAGCGGCATCATCTTTCTGGACGAGATTGACAAGATTGCCGGGCGCGAAGGAGGCCACGGGCCTGACGTTTCGCGCGAGGGCGTGCAGCGGGACATTCTGCCGATTGTGGAAGGCACCACGGTGAACACGCGCTATGGCATGGTGCGCACGGATCACATCCTGTTCATCGCCGCCGGCGCATTTCATGTGTCCAAGCCCAGTGACCTGATTCCGGAGCTGCAGGGACGCTTTCCGCTGCGCGTGGAATTGCAGTCGCTGACCGTGGAGGATTTTCTGCGCATTCTTACGGAGCCCAAATCGTCGCTGGTGAAGCAGTACACGGCGCTGCTGGAGACGGAGGGCGTGCGGCTGGAGTTTGTTGCCGAGGCGCTGCGTGAGATGGCCGAGTTTGCCTTTCGCGTGAACGAGTCGACAGAGAACATCGGCGCGCGGCGGCTGCACACCATTATGGAGCGTGTGCTGGAGGATGTGAGTTTTCTGGCGCCGGATGTGGCGCGGCGCAACCCTGAGGCGGATGCCGGCGCACTGCCCGAGGCCGTGATTGCGGAGTCCTCCACGCCGTTGCCTTATGCGGAGCGAATGACGGCATCGGGCCCCGAGAAGGTCTTCACCATTACGCCCGACTATGTAAAGCAAATGGTGGCCACGATTGTGAAGGACCAGGACTTGAGCCGCTACATTCTTTAAACAGTCCGCTTTCGTTTACTCCTTCGGCCCGCGTAGCGCCTCGAGTTTGCGCAGGTCTTTGAGCAGATTGAGGAGTGCGGCGCGGCCGATTTCGGCCTCGAATTCTTTTTGCTGCCTGTCGAATGCGCTGATGACGCGCAGCGCGCAGCGCCGGCCCTGCGGCTTGAGCGTGAGCAGATAGGCGCGGGCGTCGTCGGGGTCGATTTTGCGCTGCAACAGGCCCTTTGCCTCAAGCGACGAAACGCAGTGGCTGATGTTGCCGCGCGTGGTGTCAAACGATTGCGCGAGCTGCGAGGGCTTAACGGGCGCGGGCGACTCAAAAAAGAGCGCGGCCAGCACCAGCCCCTCAAAAAAGCTGAGATTGTCGGGCAGCAGAGCCTGCTTGCTGAGGGCTTCAAACCGTCGCGCCGCGCGGATGACGGCGAACATTGGGCTTTCCTGCAGAAAGACGTGAATGCGCATGGCCAGTGTGCAATAGTTTAGCAAACCAACTATCTCTTCATGAATCGAATCATTGTTGAATTGAGCCGCGCGGTCTGCAATTGTTGCGGGAACATGATGAAACCTGAAACAGGATTTCCGGCGTGGACGGTTGCCGCACTGCTGTTGTGCGGTGCTGCTCTTGCCGCGAGCCAGACCTCTGAGCCGACGAAGAACAAATCAATCGAGAAGCCCGTTGAGACGCTGGTGGTGCTGGGGACTGCCACTCCGGTGCCGCTGGCTGAGTCGTCCCGCCCTGTGCAGGTGCTGCCGGTGAAGCAGCAGGAACTCACGGTGCAGACGCCGCTGGATGTGCTGCGGCAGGACTCGTCAATTTTTCTTGAGCAGCGCGGCGCGGGCGGCGCACAGGCTGACCTGGTGCTGCGCGGCGGCAGCTTTGAGCAGACGCTGGTGCTGCTGGATGGCTTTCGCATCAATGACAGCCAGACCGCGCACCATAATTTGGATCTGCCGCTGCCGCTGGAGGCCATCGATTCCATTCAGGTGCTGGAGGGCGCGGGCTCCACGCTGCACGGCGTGGATGCGCTGAGCGGCGTGGTGGATTTTCTCACTGTTGCGCCGCGGCATGATTCGCTGCTGCTGCGCGCGGGCGCGGGCAGCTTTGGAGCGAATGAGGAATCGCTGTTGGCGGAAGCGGAACGCTCGCGCTGGAGCGCGCGGCTGACCGCGGACCGCAACTTCTCCACCGGCTTCATCGCCGATCGCGATTACCGCAACGAAGATGCCTCACTGGAAAGCTGGGCGGGAACGCGGCTGGGCGTGAGCGATTTTCTTTTTGCCGCGAGCGACCGCTCCTTTGGCGCCGACCAGTTTTACGGCAACTATCCGTCGTGGGAGCGGACGAAGGAATGGTTCGCGGGCGTGCGGCAGGAACTGGGCACGCACACGCAGGCGGCCTTTGCCTTCCGCCGGCACACGGACGAGTTCGTGTTGATACGCGACAGTCCCGCGATCTACGAAAACAATCACATCGACGGCTCGTGGCAGGCCGCGCTGCGGCACACTCTGGATTTGCGCAGTGTGGGACTGCTGCTGATGGGCCTTGAGGCCGACGGGGACGGCATTCGCAGCAACAATCTGGGCACACATGCGCGCAATCGCGGCGCGGGTTACGCGGACCTGGATATACGTCCGGCGAAGGCGCGGTGGAATCTGTCTGCCGGCGTGCGCGAGGAGATTTTTTCCGGCGGCGGGCAGTCAGTATGGTCGCCGCAACTGGCCGGCAGCGTTCGGGTCGCGCCGTCGCTCAAGCTGCGCGCCGATGCGGGCTATGGGTTCCGCATTCCCACGTATACGGACCTTTATTACTCAGACCCTTCGACGCTTGGCAATCCGAATCTGAAGCCGGAGTCGGCCTGGAGCGGCGAGGGCGGGGCGGACTGGACGCCCGGCAGCAAGCTGGAGCTTTCCGCCACCGGTTTCTACTCGCGCCAGCACGACACCATCGACTATGTGCGCACGGACCCCACGACGCAGTGGCACGCGGTGAATTTGAGCGGGCTGCATTTTGCGGGCGTGGAGACGCAGATGACGTGGATGCCGGCGCGCAGCCAGCGCATCCAGGTGGCGTGGACGGCGCTGCACGGCGCGCAGAGCGCACTCAACGGTCTCGAGTCAGAATATGTCTTCAATTATCCGGTCAACAACCTTCATGCCACATGGACGGCAACGCTGGGTCACGAATGGCTGGTGACCAATGCTGTGCAGGTTGCCGGGCGCTACCAGCAGACGGCGTATCCGGTGTGGGATGCGGCCATCGCCCGCCGCGCAGGCCGTCTGCGGCCCTATCTGCGGCTCAGCAACCTCAGCAACACGGGCTACCAGGAGATCAGCGGCGTGGCCATGCCGGGACGTGCAATCGCCGGCGGAGTTGCGATCGAACTTGGCCGCTGAGCGGACCTTTGCATCGCGGCGCATGTTTGATAAGGTAATTGCGCACCTCGGCAGTCCGCCTTTCACCGGAATCGGCGGACTCTACCCGTGTTCTCCTGCTTCTGAGGGATTGCGGATGGGGGCGTTCAGAAGCGCATCGGGAACGGTGTGCCTGCGCCTCGCATTCAGAGCGCTGTCTCCCGCGAACCCAACTGGTTCCCAACAAAGGAGAGAGGTCATGAGCCAATCAGGAAAACACCACGCGATCAACTACATTGAATTTGCCTCGACGGACATCGAAGCAATGAAGCGCTTCTACTCCACAGTCTTCGGCTGGAGTTTTGAGGACTACGGGCCCGAGTACACCAGCTTTGATGCGAATGCCGCGGGCTTGAGTGGCGGGTTTTACAAAAGTGATGCGCACGCGGAGCAGCCGAAATATGCACCGTTGGTCGTGCTCTATTCCACGGACTTGAAGGCGACCGAAGCGGCGGTTGTGTCGGCCGGGGGTGCAATCGACGTGGCGATCTTTGAGTTTCCAGGCGGCCGCCGCTTTCACTTCAGCGACGGCTGCGGAAACGTGCTTGCGGTCTGGTCAGAGTAAGCGCGGCTGCAGCGCAAAATCCGAGAGGGTATGCGCCATGAGGGCAGTTCCAGGTTGCCGCTCGCTGATGGTCGCGTCCGCTCGGAGGCTGCGGCGCCGGAACGCGGCATCTCGGCTTTTGCGCTACAGCGGTTCCAGAGTTGCTATACCCGGAAACCGGAATACATCGCGGCACTTTCATCAAGAAAATGTCGCCTATCGCCGGCACCAGTAGGGCACGTCTACTCTGGAACCGCTTTAGTGGATGGTTGGCGGCGGCAGCTTGGGCCGCCGCTTGCCCAGGTCTTCGCGCACCAGCGTGAGCCCAAGGATGCAACGCTCAAAGGAATCTGACAGGCGCGCAAACAGCGGCGCCTCCTGCTCGTACTCGAAGAGGTTGAACTGGCTCACGATGAAGTAGCTCTCCTTGCCGATTTCAATCAGCTCGCCGAGCGTGGGGTGGCCGCCGCGATGCCGCCGGCCGGGCGCAATCGCCTCAGGGTACATGCCGCCGACAAAGAGCGCGTAGTCGCCGATGTGCTTGCGCACGGAGCGCTCCGCGTCAAATGAAGCTGCGGTGCCATTCACCGGGTCGGCAGCGCGCAGCATGGCTTCCAGCTCCTGCACGGGCTGGCCCATTTCGTCGCGCACGCAATAGAGATTGTCAGAGGCGGAGAATTCGCAGAGCATGCGGGCCACGTAGCCGGTTACGTCGGGGTCGTGCAGCCCCAGCTTGCCTTCATAACTGTTGCGCACTGCCTGCTGAAAGAAGGGTTCGAGCGGATGAGCCTGCGTCTGCATACACACCTCCCGCCGCTGCGCGCGCAGCCGGCCTGCACAAAGGCATTGGCCGCTGTCGTGCTCCCGCCGTAGCGGTAAAGGGCAGCCGGTGCATCAGCCACTGCCGTTTGTACTCAAGATTGACACTGAGATTAACGGACAAGTTGCGAAATTCGATAGAGGGCGCCATCACTTTTTTGGCAGAAGGTACCGCGGAGTGCAAGGCCGGCGTTTCGCGTAGCGAAAAAAAGGCAGTCGCGCGGGCTGCCCTTGTGTGCGGTTGCGGGTCCGGATCAAACGGCGGCCGGCGTGCGCGATTCGAGCTCGGCCAGCCGGTTGGCCAGCAGGGCTTCCAGCTTGACCAGCGCCGCGGAGAAGCCCTCAATGCCTTCCTTCAGCTTGTCGTGGGCCATGCGGTCCTCGGCATGCATGCGGTCAAAGGTGGTCTTGTCGATGGTGAGCTTTTCAATCTGCATGGTTGCGGCCTTCGCCGGATCCAGTTTGCGCGGCAGCTCAGCCTGCGTGGAACCGAGTTCGCCAAGCAACTGCGGAGAGATGGTGAGCAGGTCGCAGCCCGCCAGCTCGCAAATTTCGCCAATGTTGCGGAAGCTCGCGCCCATCACCACGGTCTTGTAACCGAATTTCTTGAAGTAGTTGTAAATGCGCGTCACCGACTGCACGCCGGGATCATCGGCGCCGTGGAAATCCTTGCCCGTATCCTTCTTGTACCAGTCGAGAATGCGGCCGACGAAAGGTGAGATGAGCGTGGCGTGCGCCTCGGCGGCGGCGATGGCCTGGTGGACGCCGAAGAGCAACGTCAGGTTGCAGTGGATGCCTTCCTTCTCCAGCACTTCAGCGGCGCGAATGCCTTCCCATGTGGAGGCAATCTTGATGAGCACGCGGTCGCGGCCGATGCCAACGGCGTCGTACTGCGCGATGATGCTGTGTGCCTGCGCGATGGTGGCGTCCGTGTCGTGAGAGAGGCGCGCATCCACTTCAGTGGAGACGCGGCCGGGAACGATGGCGAGAATTTTTTTGCCAAAGGCGATGGCCAGGCGCTGGAAAGCGAGATTGGCGACGGCCTGGTCCGTTGCGCTTTCGCCCAGTTCATTGCGCGCGCCCTTCAGCACATCGTCCACAATGGGCTGGTACTGCGGCATCTGCGCGGCGGCGGTGATGAGCGAGGGGTTGGTGGTGGCGTCCTGCGGATGGAACTGCTCCATGGCTTCCATGTCGCCGGTGTCGGCCACGACCACGGTGTAATTGCGCAACTGTTCAAGCATATTCTGCGGCATGATTCCTCCAAGCGGGAAGATTGCGGCGCATGGGAGCGCGATCGGCTCCAGTGTACCTCTCTTTTTTGATTCACGTGCCGGGGCGCAGGTTGCAGTGCTGAGGATACTTCAGCCAAATTCCCTTTTCTGGCCGGGCTTCCGGGCCGGCCCGCCGCGTTTAATGGTTTGTTTTGCCGGTGACTGCATTGCTGCTCTCCACCGGCTTTGACTCAGGCGATCCCTGCTGGCGGAGGTAGATACTGAAGACCACATAAATGGCAATGGCCGCGAATTCCGCTTCCCAGGTTTGCATGTTGGAGAACCAGAAACCGGAGCTGAGCCCGTAGCTGAAGGTGGAAATGGACGGCCGATGGATCATCTGCATTCTCGCGCTGTAGTCCATTGCGCCAAACGCCAGATGGGCAGCAAACGAAACGACGAACAGCGCGGCAAAGGCAAGCGTGAGCGAGTTGCGATAGACCCATGACCGCCTGGGTCCCTTCTGATGCGAACGCTTGCGGGGCAGGCTTCTGATGGTGAGCGAGTGCGCCGCGCCCCGCTCGCGCAGCTTTACGCCGAAGAGCACCAGGCAGCCCAGTTGCAGAAGAGCCGCCTGCCAGTTGGTGAAAATGCCGTCAAGAAAATTGCCGGTGCGCAGGTAATGAAGGTAGCTGAGGCCGGCGAACCCGTGCATGGCAAGCTCGGAGTTGTAGCTGATGTGTCCCGCAATGCTTTGCCCGGCCAGGGACGCCATGAATAGCGACGCGAATGAAAGCGAGAGGCCATGTTCGGTGAGCCAGCGCGGCATTGTCACAATCGTCTCCTCTTCCGGCTTTGCCGAGCTGCGTCATCGCCGGGAACTGCTGACCCCTGAAAACCGCTGCTGAGGCATTAGATGACGCGACGAGCAGGAAGGCAGGCTGACGGGCGCGAAAAGCGGCGAAGGAATGCCTTCCTTCGCGGATGAACGATGCAATAGGCGATGTGTGCTTCAGCGGATCGTCATCAAGCCGATTCCGCCGCAAAGGGATTGCTGAGCGCGCCCAGGCCGGTGATGCTGACCTCCACGCGGTCGCCGGCGCTGAGCGGCCCCACGCCGGCGGGCGTGCCGGTGAGCAGAAGATCACCGGGTTCCAGCGTGATGGCCGCGGTGATGTAGACGAGCAGTTGCGGAATGGAGAAGAGGAAGTCGTGCGTGGAGCCGTGCTGGCGCAGCTCGCCATTTACGCGCGTCTCCACGGCCAGGCCGGATTCATAGTCCACCTCATCGCTCACAAAGGGGCCCACGGGGCAGAAGGTGTCAAAGCCCTTGGCACGGGTCCACTGGCCGTCCTTTTTTTGCAGGTCGCGCGCGGTCACGTCGTTGGCAATGGTGTATCCGCGGACGTAGCCGCGCCAGTCTTCACCCGTTTGCAGCCTGGTTGCGCGGCGGCCAATGATCAGCGCGAGCTCTCCTTCATAATCGACGCGCGCAGCGGCTGCGGGCATGCGCACCGTTCCGCCCGGCGCCAGCAACGACGACGGCGGCTTGAAGAAAAGCAGCGGCTCGGCCGGCACCTCATTGCCCAGCTCCCTGGCATGGTCGCGATAATTGCGGCCCACGCAGACGATCTTCGACGGCATGACGGGGGCGAGCAGTTGCGCGCGGCGCAGCGGCATGGGCTCAAAGTCGAAGGTGGATGAAGCGGCGTGCAGATGCGCAAGGCGGCAGGCCAGGTCCTCTTCAGGCGCATCGGCGAGGTCCACAATCCACTGTTCACCCGCGCGGTCTTCAACTCTTCCGTAGCGGGGCTGGTTATCGAGCAGAAAGCGGCAGTATCTCATCTGGAATTTCCTCTTGCGGCGCTCAAGGCGCGGGCACGGTTTCTTCGGCTTCGGCAGAGCGCGCGCTCTCGCGGCCGCTTTGGTCGATTGCGGTGACGGCGTAGTGGTAGTTCTCACCGGGCTGAACGTGCGCATCGTGGAAAGCCGGGCCGGCGATGGGCGCGGCGGGCGAAATGCGCTGCCACGCACTCGAGTCTTCTCGGCGATAGACCGCGTACCCGGCAAGGTCAGGCTCGATGTTGGGCCGCCAGCTCAGGTCAATGAAAGCCGCCACGCCGTTCTCAGGCGCTGTGGCCACGGCCACAAGGCCACGGGGCACGGCCGGCGGAAAGACATCCGCAACGTTGACGGTGACCGGCGGCGACAACGCGCCGGCAAGCTCCAGCGTTTGGCCGTCGGCGGTGACGCGGGCGACTCGTTGTGCGCGATAGGTGTAGGTCTCGCCGAAGCGCGCGGTTTTGTCCAGCGCTCGGCCCCCGGCGGTTTCTGAGTCAACCAGCAAGCTCACTTCGCGTGGTTCGGCAGAGGGCGTGAGCGAGCCGGGTTTGGCATGGGCTTTGGGCGGCGTCAGCAGCGTGCGCACAAGCCGGACGGGCACATCGCTGCCCGCGGGCGACCATGCCAGTTCCACGCCGTCGGGGTGGACCTCTGCGTTGAGTTGGTCGATTGCCGGCGGCGCTTCGCCTGCCAGAACCATTGCAGCGCTGGAGGGCCCGGCCGAGCGGCCGCTGTGGTTTTTGAGCTCCACGGTGTAGCACAGCAGGCGCGGCGTGCCCTGGGTGAGCGGCTGCGGCAGCGCGTCCACATAGCTGGCATTGGATCCCGGCGCAAGCATCTGGTCGTGTCCGGCCTCAACGCAGGGCTCCGCTGCTTCCGCGCGGCAGATGTACACATCCACCGGACCCTTCAGCAGCAGTTTGTCGGTGTTGCGTTGCGGCATGGTCCAGGTGAGCGTCACCTGGTCGCCGGTGCGCACGGCGGCAAGATCCGCAACCCGCTGCGGCAGGCGCAGCGAGGGCGGTTGAGGCGCACCCGGCGTGCCGCAGCCGGCCGCCAGAACAGCCAGCACGGAAGCCAGTGCCGCTTCCGCCGCGATTCTCAACCCTCGCTTTCGCCTCTGCATCGCATTCAGTTTATCGGAGCGACGCCGGAAAAGGCGGCGGGACGCAAGCAGGAGCGCGAACAGCCTGCTCCAATGCCGTATGCTTGCCTACGGATTGAAAGGGGAGGGTAACGCGTGCTGATCTTTGCCGCAATCCTTGCCATTTTTGTGTACGGAATGACCGCCGCGATGCTGGGCACCATTTTGCCTGAGCTCTCCGATCGCTTCCGGCTGACGCCCGCACAAAACGGCACCATCGCCTTTGCGCAGGCGCTGGGTTTGATGCTTGCCTCGCTGGGTGTGGGTCCGCTGCTGGACACCGAGGGCGACAAGGTGGGCCTGGTGCTGGGCGTGGCCTGCATCGCCTTGGCTTTGTTCTGGCTGCCGCGTTCGGGCGGATTCCGGTCCATCGTCCTCCTGCTTTTTCTGCTTGGCGCGGGCGGCGGCGTGGTGGTCACCGGCGCCAACGCCCTGGTGAGCGCGGTGAGCGTGGAGCATCGCGGCACGGCGCTGAACCTGGTGAATCTCTTCTTTGGCCTGGGCGCATTTGCCACGCCGTTCATCTCCGCCAATCTGTTCAAAAAGAATTGGGTCAGGCTGTGCTACACGGTGGCCTGGCTCGCCCTGCTTACGCTGGCGGTGCAGGTGGTGACCAGAATGCCCGCGCCGGCCGGCTCGTCTGGCTTTGCGCTGGCGCAGGCCGGGCCGGTGCTGGGCAAGCCGCTGCTGCTGCTGCTGGGCCTGCTGCTGTTTCTTTATGTCTCCTGCGAGGTGGGCGTGTGGAACTGGCTGCCCCGGCACCTCATCGCGCAGGGCATTCCGGAGTCGCGCGCGCTGAACATTCTCTCGCTGGGCTTCGCGCTGGGGCTGCTGCTGGGCCGCGTGGGCGCATCGACCATTCTTCTGGATGTGCCGGCGGCGCGGGTTACGCTGGCAGCGTCGGTCGCCATCGCCATCACAACCTTTTTTATGCTGCGCACCCGAAAGCCGGCGATGGCCGCGGCGCTCACGTTTCTGGCCGGACTGGCCATGGCGCCGGTCTTTCCCACCACGCTGGCCATCGTGGGCGGAGCATTTCCGCGCATGAGCGGCACGGCCATCGGGCTGGTGATTACCTGCGGATGGGCCGGCCTGGCCATCAGCTCGCGGATGATTGGCGCCATTGCCGGCGGCGACCCGCTGCGCCTGAAGAAAGCGCTGCTGGTGATTCCGGTTTTTGCTGTAGGAATGATCGGGCTGAACGTGGCCGTCCTTGCAATGCTGCATTGACGCGGCGATGTTGCACGAACGCGGGCCCTGCTGCTCGGATGTGCCACCACGCTCAGAGCCGGCGCAGACGCGCGCATGCCTCGTCCAGCGCGTCGTCCTTTTTTGCGAAGCAGAAGCGCAAAAGACTCTCACCGCGGCCCGGCCGAAAGAACGCTGAGCCGGCGACGGACGCCACGCCGGTGGCTGCCAGCAGATGGCGCGCTTTTTCCGCGGCGGTTTTGCCGGGCAGCGGGCCCGTATCGGCCAGCACATAGTAGGCGCCGGGAGGCACGCTCGGCTCCATGCCCGCCTCACGCAGTGCGGCCACCATGCGCTCACGCTTGGACTGATGATCGGAGGCGAGCTTCGCGTAGAAGGCGGGCCTCAGTTGCTCCAGCCCAGCGGCCGCGCCGTGCTGCAAGGCGGAGGGCGCGCAGACGTAGGTCAGGTCGTGGAAGTAGGCCATCGCACCCATCCACTTTGCATCGGCGGTCACATAACCCAGCCGCCAGCCGGTGATGCTGAAGGTCTTGGAGAAGCCGGAGATGACAACCGTTCGCTCGCGCATGCCGTCCAGTGTGGCGGGCGAGATGTGTTCCGCGCCGTCATAGACGAAGTACTCATAGATTTCATCGGTGAGCAAAAAAAGGTCGTGCTCGCGGGCAAGGTTCGCCACGATTTCCAGCTCGGCGCGCGTGAAGATTTTGCCGCTGGGGTTGGCCGGCGTGTTCAGCAAAATGGCGCGCGTGCGGGGCGAGACGGCGGCGCGCAGCGCGTCAGTGTCCAGCGCCCAGTCCGGCGCGGCCAGCGGCACAAAGACCGGCTTGACGCGCATGGATTTGAGCGTGCTGACGTGGTAGCCGTAAAACGGCTCAAACAGCAGCACCTCGTCCTGGGGATTCAAGAGGGCCATGGCCGCGGCGTGCAGGCCGCCGGTGGCTCCGCTGGCCACCAGCACCTCGGTCTCCGGGTCGTACTCCAGGCCGTAATCGCGCTGTTGTTTCCCGGCGATGGCCTGCCGCAGGCGCGTGATGCCGTCTAGGCGCGTGTAAATGTTGTGGCCGGCCTGGATTGCCGCCAGAGCCTCGGCCTCCACTGGCGCGGGCACGGGCGTGTCGCAGACGCCCTGCGCCAGGTTGATGCCGCCAATGCGGTCGCACTCGGTGGTCATGGCGCGAATCTCCGACTGCATGGCGCCGGGGGCCAGCTCGCTGAGCGTAAGGCGCGAGCGCGTGTGGGCATGTGAGAGGACGGCTTTGCTCACCGGGGCATCCCTTCTTCAGCCATCTTACATTCCCTTCTTTCCATTCCGGCATGGAGAACCCGCCTCTACTGGCCTATACTTTGCGGGTTCCCCCCACGCAGAGGCCGCCGCCACAGGGCCATGCAGCCGCTCTGGAGGATGGTTCCGGGTGGTAGTTCTGGGTGACCGCCGGAGGCACGGTATGCAAACAAAACCCGTATTGCGCAGTTCGAAACCTCGCGCCGCCAAGGCCGCGTTGAAAGGCAGCGGCAATAGGGCTGTTGCGTCCTATCTGGCGCGCGTGAAGGAGCCGGCGCGCAGCACGCTTGAGCGCATTCGCGACCTGATTCGCGCCGCGGCTCCGGCCGAAGCTGAAGAGTGCATCAGCTACGGCATGCCCGCGTTCCGCTACAAGGGTGCGCTGGTGGCTACGCGGCTTTCAAGGACCATTGCAGCTTTTTCCCCATGCAGTCCTCGCTGATGGACCAGATGAAGGACGGGCTGGCCGACTACCGCACCGCGAAAGGAACGCTGCAATTCCCGCTGGACAAGCCGCTGCCGGCCGCGCTGGTGCGCAAGATGGTGCGGGCGCGCGTGGCGGAGAACGAGCGCAAAGCCCGCAGATAAGCTCGCCAGCGCCTGTCCTGCCGCGGTCGGCTGCCATTGCAGCGCTGCACGCCGTCTCAAAACGAGGCAGAGGAGAGAGCGCGCGGGCGGCGTTGTTCCTTTTCAAGCCAATTTGCCGCGTCGCCATGCGGGCTGAATGACCGTGGTCACGTGTACCCGCACAAGTTCCACCCAAATCCACTCAAGTTTTGCGCGCATCGGGCGCTGACGGGCGAGCGCATGAGAAGCGGTTAAGAATCAAGAAAAGGAAGAGTCTGCGTAAAGGGAGAGTCCGCGGCCTGGGCTGCCTTCAGTCGAAGAGCGCAAAGGCCCGCGCGATTTGCCGGGTCAGGTCGGCTGCATCGGCGTCCAGAGAAGGATGCGGCTCAAGCACCAAGGCGGGCGGAGCCGCCAGGGCTGCCAGCGCGGCGTGGGCGGCCGGCCAGTCGATGGTTCCGTCGCCTGGCCATAGGTGCTCATCCCGGTCGCCGTGGTTGTCATGCACGTGGACTGAGGAGATGCGCTCGCCGAGGGTGGCCATTGCCGCATCCACGCCGACCGTGATGTGCGCGTGGCCCATGTCCAGGCAAACGCCCACGTTGGGCAGGTGGCCCGCCTCCAGAATCGCCGCCAGATGCTCGGGCGTGGTGGGCTCGTTCAGCAGATTTTCCACCAGCAGCCGCACGCCCAGCGGACGCGCGAAGGCGCCCAGATGCTCGAGAGCCGTCTCTGCATATTCGATGGTGCGCAGTGACCAGCCATCCTCGCGCTCGCCCATGTGCAGGACAAGGTTGCGAAAGGGGATACGCTCGGCGGCCTCGAGCGCGCGCTTGATCTCGTCCATCGCGTCAATGCGGCGGGATTTCTCAGGATGCAGCACGTTCACCGCCGGCGCGCCGGCGCGGCCCATCTCGCGGTCAGGAAATGTGGGTGCATGCAAAGCGAAAGGCTCCAGCGGATTGGAGGCGAACCAGTCGGCCAGCTCGGCCACATGCTCGCGGCTGGTGTAGTCAAAGTGCTGGCGCGCGGCAAAGACTTCCACGGACTGTGCCCCGGCCTTGCCGGCCAGCTCCAGCAGACCCGGATGCAGGCGCTGCTTGAGGAACAGTTGAGTCGACAACACTCTCAGCATGGCCACGGCTTCTCCCGCACGCGGCCGCCCGCCGTCGAGCGGCCAGTACACAGTCTATTGTCGCATGTTTTGAACAATTTACGGCGGGCTTGGATGTTGTAGAACCAGATGCGCAGCCGGGGCGGAGAACTCCGGCGCCGCCAGCGGCTTTGCCCCGCTGGCGCAACCGGCAGCTCAGACCACGCCGGCGATGTAATGCACCTCAGCGGGATGGGCTCTGGGCGGGATGGACATGCAGCCGGCCAGCAGCACCGGGGAAAGGGTCATCACCGGGCAATGGGCATAGGCCAGCACCTTGTACACCGTGCCGGCGCGCGAGATGGCGGCAAAGTGCGACGCTCCCTGCGCGCCCATCACAATCAGATTGGCCTGCAGCACACGGCTCTGGTAGAGCAGCTCCTCGGTCGGGTCGCCCACCATCACGTGCGTCATCACCTCGACTCTTCCGCGCAGCCGCCCTGGAATCAGCTCCATCAGTCCGGCTTCCATCTGGCGCAGAGTGCGTCCGGCCAGCATCTCAGCCGCATCCTGCGGCGGAATAATCTGCTGCAGAATCAGGCGTGCGCCGTGGCGAAAGGCCATCTCCGTGGCAAGATGCGCCACCGCCGGGCTGGAAGGATGCTCACAGATGGGGCACAGGATTGTCCGCACGGCCATGTTGCGGTAAGACCCCTCGGTGAGATAAGGCCCGACGATGGTGACCGGCACATGCGCCTTGCGCAGCACCATCTCCGCCGCCGAACCCACCAGCAGTTTGCCCACGGGGCCGGGCGTGTGTACGCCCATCACCACGCGGTCCACCTGTTGCTCCTCGGCAAATTGCAGCACCGTCTCCTCCACCTTGCCCGCCCGAACCACCACGCGGCAGGCAATGCCCAGGTCGTGGGCGCGGCGCACCAGAGGTTCCAGTTCTTCTTTTACGGCGCGTGCCGCAGCAAAGTCGGCCGTCCGCGCGGCAGGGTTGCCGGCCGCGGAGGCTGCTTGCACAGGACACACATGAAAAAGAATGAGATCTGCTCTGCCTCCCATCGCCTCAGTGAGGGCGAATGCAAAGGCCCTTTCGTTTGCGGGCAGTTCAGTAGCGAACAGGATGGAAGAGGGTTTGCTCCATCCACGCTTGAGGGTCATCATGGCAACCTCCTTGCCGGTGGCAGGTTGGGGTTGCGGCGGACGATGCCTGGGTGGGCAGAGGTCCGCTTGTAGTTCCACCTTGCGGCGCGCCCGGTGGCGGCCGGTGTGGTGAATCATGCTGACACGACCGCTTGGAGCGCCGTGCGGCGTTTCTTCCCGCTCTCTGCGGTCCTTTTCGGAAATGTCTCCCACTCCATCGACGGAGACCTGAGGGAAAGGTTGCACAGGTTGGTTCGCGAATCAAGGAAAATCGCGTGTCGGCAATCACTGTTCATTGTGACGAAGCAAAACCGGATTTTCGCGCGGCGCGCGACCCCACATCGGGCCCATCTGAAATTGGGCCGGACGGGTTGCACTCAATACCCGGCCGCTTTACCCAGAGCGCTCCTGCGATCCTGGCCGCCTTCCAGCTCGCCCGTCTTCTGGTCCACGGCAATGCATTCCCCGTCTGACCAGTGGCGTTGCGCAAGCACCAGGTTGTAGCCCATTGAGCGCAGGCCGGCAATCGTCTCCTCGGAAAAGCCCGGCTCCAGGTAGAGCCTGTCCGGCAAGTACTGGTGATGGAAGCGCGGCGCGTCCACGGCCTGCTGGATGTTCAGACCGCTCTCGGCGGCGGAAAGAAAGATGTTGCCCACCGTGGTGATGATGCGCGCACCGCCCGGCGACCCCAGCACGAAGCGCAGCTTGCCGTTCTCAAGCACGAGGGTCGGGGTCATCGAACTGAGCGGTCGCTTGCCGGGCCCAATGGCGTTGGCGGGGCCTTGAATCAGTCCATAAAGGTTCGGCGTGCCGGGCCTGGAGGTGAAGTCGTCCATCTCGTCATTGAGCAGGATCCCCAACGAGCCGGAGGTGACGTGCGAGCCGAAACTGTCATTCAGCGTGGTGGTTACGGCCACAGCGTTGCCCCACTGGTCCACCACCGAGTAGTGCGTGGTGTCGGGCGATTCCGGGCGCTGGCCGCCGGTTTTGGGTGCGGGCGGCAGAAATCCCTCCGGCCGCTCCAGTGTCGCACTGGGGCTGGCCGCGTCCGGCAGGATGCTGCGCCGCCAGGCCTCGCCATATTTCTTGCTGGTGAGCGCGGCCACGGGAATCGTATTCCAGTCTGGATCGCCAAGATATTGGGAGCGGTCCATGTAGGCGCGGCGCCAGGCTTCGGTCACCAGGTGAATCCACTCGGCTGAGCGGTCGCCGAGCCGGCTCAGGTCATAGCCCTCCAGAATATTCAGCGCGCTGACCAGCACAATCCCGCCAGAGGACGGCGGTGGCGCGCTGAGGATGGTGTAGTTCCTGAAGCCGGCGACAATCGGCCTGCGCTCCACCACGTTGTACTGGGCCAGGTCTTCGATCGAGATCAGCGCGCCGCCTTTTTTCAGGTCGTTGACCAGCGCGCGGGCCATGACGCCGTGATAGAAGTCGTCGGGATCCGCTTCAATCCGCTGGAGCGTCTGGGCCAGCAGCGGCTGCCGAAAGACCTCGCCGGCCTTGTAGAGTTTGCCGTCGCGCTGAAAGATGTGGCGCGAATCAGGAAAGCGCGCCAGGTCCGGGTCGGCCAGATGGTCGGCGTCTTCCTGGCTGAGCACAAAGCCCTTCTCTGCCAATTCAATGGCCGGAGCCATCACGCGCTTCAGGTCCAGGCGGCCATATTTGCGCTCGGAATAGACCAGCCCCGCCACGGAGCCGGGCACGGCAATCGAGCGATAGCCCAGAATGCTGGCGTCGGGAATCAGGTTGCCCTTTGTGTCCAGATACATCGTGGGCGTGGCCGCCAGCGGCGCTTTTTCGCGGAAGTCGATAAAGGTGGCCTTGCCGGTGTGCATGCGCAGCAGCAGAAAGCCGCCTCCGCCCAGGTTGCCGGCGATGGGATGCACCACGGCCAGGGCAAAGCCCGTGGCCACGGCGGCATCCACGGCATTGCCGCCCTCGCGCAACACGGCCAGGCCCGCATCAGAGGCCAGAGCATGCACGCTCACCACCATGCCATGCTGCGCGCGCACCGGCTGCTCACCCAGATAGGGAATGGCGGCGGCAGAGTTCTGGGCCGCGAGTGAGGCGGGTGGAAGGAGCAGAACGAAAGCAACCGCCGCGAAAAGATGTGGAGAAAACCAGCGCAGCATAGGGGGCCTTCCCAGCATAGCGCGATTCTGCCTGTGGACGGAGGGCGTTGCGCGGCCTGCGCGGCCGGTTAAGCGCGAAGAAATCTGGAGGGCGGGGCTCAGCGCGCCGTCACCAGCACCATGGGGTTGGGTCCGGCCTGGCAGTTGTCCTCGGGTGCAAAGTTCATGGTGGTTCCGCCGGCAAAGGTCACCTGCCGCAACTGCACCAGACGGACGGCGCTGAAGCCGGGAAGCGCGAGTTCAGCCGAGCTTCCGTCGCCGCCAGAAGTAAAGCCGGCCTCCGTAAAGCCGGCCACCAAGGTGCGGCTCATGTCGCCGGATGCCCTGCCGGAGCCGGCTTTCGCGCCCGCCACTGGAACCAGGTGCGCGCCGGTGTCCCACCCCACCACGGTCAGCTTCGCTTTCACCACCGGGTCGCCGTACAGGCTGGAGAGGACAATCCGGATGCGCGGTGCCGGACCCTGCACGGTTGCATCCTTGCCGGCGAATCGCGGCGCATATTCAAATCTCTGCTGCAACTCCATCCGCACCGGGCAGCTCTCGGCAGGCAGCATTTGCATCAGCTCACTGCCTTCGGGCACGCTCCAGCGGCGTTGGTTGGGCGATGCCGTTTGCGCCTGGGCGGAAGTAATCCCAACTCCACAGCCGGCGGCCAGGACAAACAGGACAAACAACGGCAGGATGGCAGATTTCATCGGAGCCTCCCCTTGCGCGCCGGGCCAGACGCCGGGCAGCGCGTACGCAATCACCATAGCGCCGTTCTTCACATCCGGCAACGCCGCCGCCGCATCCTCAAACCCCCTCCGGGCGATGGCTGCCTGTGTTACCGTGACAGTACGGCGTTCCCCAGCCGGGGCTCCGGCAAACCTCAGGCCTTTCAAGAATGTCTCAACAGCCGGAATTGATTTCGCCCCCTCCACCCGCGAGCCCGGCTCCTCAGTCCGGAGACGCCAACGGACCCTCCCAGGCCCCTGCCGTGCCCCACCCGCAGCGCATTCCCCGCTGGCTTGAGCGGACTGAGCTCTTTATTCGCGTTCTCATTCGGATGTACATTGGCCTGGCCGTCTGCATCGCGCCGTGGTGGCCCCTGTTCTGGGACCAGAATCCGCTCTTTGTCCAATTCCCCACGCTCTCCATTTACGCGGCCAACGGCGTCGTGCGCGGAATTGTTTCCGGGCTGGGCTTATTGAATTTGTGGATCGCCTTTCAGGACGCGGTTCACTATCGCGACAGGTGACGTATGAGCGACAAGCAGCAGGACAACGCAGTGAGCACAGATGCATCGCCGGAAGCGGAATCCGGACAATCCGCCGTTCCGCCCCAACTGGACAGCGCTCCCCTGGCCTATGAAAACAAGGGCTTTCTTGACAGCGCTGACGGCCGGCCCATCCGCATCATCTCCGAGTTTCTTGAGCCGCTGGCGCGCTTCCGCCGCGAGCGCATCCAGGACACGGTGGTCTTCTTCGGCTCGGCCCGCTTCCGCAGCCGCGAAGAAGCTGATCACACACTGGAGCTGCTGGAGAACACCGGCTCCACGCGCCCGGCGCCCAGCGATGAGCAGCCGGCCCGCGCCCTGGAGATTGCCGCCGGAACCGCCACCGAACTGCAGCGCAAGCGCGCCGAGGCCGCCGTGCAGATGGCCCGCTACTACGAGGATGCCCGCCGGCTGGCCCACATGCTCACGGACTGGGCGCGCACCGTGCCTTCGCAGCGCCATCGTTTTGTCGTCACATCCGGCGGCGGGCCCGGCATTATGGAAGCCGCCAACCGCGGCGCGTATGAGGCCGGCGGCAAAACCATCGGCATGAACATCCGCCTGCCTTTTGAGCAGCATCCCAACCCCTACATCACGCCGGCGCTCAACTTCGAGTTCCACTACTTCTTCATGCGCAAGCTCTGGTTCGCCTATCTGGCCAAGGCGCTGGTGGTCTTTCCCGGCGGCTTTGGCACGCTGGACGAGATGTTTGAGCTGCTCACCCTCACGCAGACCCGCAAAATCGCCAAAAAAATCACCGTGGTGATTTACGGGCCGGAGTACTGGAAGAAGGTCTTCAATCTCGATGTGCTGGTGGAAACCGGCGCCGTCTCGCCCAAGGACATGGAGCTCTTCCAGTTCGCCGAGAGTCCGGAGGAGGCCTTTGAGCTCCTGCGCAACGGGCTCACTGAAAACCATCTTGTGCCGGAGGCCGCCGCCGCCGCCGCGCATGCTTTTCAAGGAGTGCTGCCCGGCGCAACCTTTGAGGACTTTATGGGCCCGGAGCTGCACCGCACGCGGTAATGAGGCGGATCTCCGCAAAAGCCTGTTGCGCCCGTGGCCCGCGCGCCGCAGGCTGGCAGGGCAGGCAATTAAGTGGTTTGCCTGCCGGTTCGCAGGTCCAGCGCGAACTCCGTTTCCCGGTCGGTCATCATCTGCCAGCCGCGCCCGCGCAGCACGCCGTTTTCAATGCCCGTCACGGTCACGCCTTCGTCGGAGAGCTTTTCGGTCTCCCACACCCTGCCCTCGTGTCCCCATGCCAGAATTGCATGATGGCCGACAAAGAGCAGCAGGTCCGCTTCCGGCGCGGGCAGCACGGCGAGAACGGGTTTATACGGCAGCATGGTGAAGCGCTCCGGCGTGCGTGTGTCAATCAGATAGGCATAGCCGCCAGCCACGGCGCACAGCTCATCGGGATTGGGTGCGGACCACACGCCGGCGGGCGCCAGCGGGTCACGAAAGCCCAGCGCGCAGGTGGCAAGAAAAGGCCCTGCCGCGGCCGGCCGCACCAGCACCTCCAGCGCGCCGCGCTCCACCTCTTCCACCTCGCGCGGATAGACAAAGTGCCGCGGCGGCAGAATCATCGGCCGAGCGGCCAGCACTTCCGCCTGCCAGTCATGGGCAAAGCCGGGGTGAACCGAGGGCGTGGTCAACCCCTCACACTCCCACAAAGCGCTTCACGCGCTCGCGCACGCCGGGAATTCCAATGCCCAGCATGGATCCGGTTTCGAGAATCGGCAGCAGCTTGTCGAACTCCGGCCCGGAAGGCGCGCCGGTGATGGCGATGCGCACCGGATGAAAGAGCTCCTTGCCTTTGATGCCCGTGGCCTGCTTGATCTCCTCCAGCCAGTTCTTGAAGATCTCCGGCGTCACCGTGTCATTGAAGGCGCGCACCCGGTCGGCCAGCTCGCTCAGCACAATCCGGGCGCTGTCTTCGGCCAGCACCGCGGCATTCTCAGGCACGGCGCGCACGGTCTCCGGGTCAAAGCCGAAGACGAAGGCGGTCTGGTTGATGAGCTGGTCCAGGTGGTCCACCTTGGGCGCAAAAAGCCCCACCAGTTCCACGAACCACATCAGCACATCGTCGCTTGCGTCTTCCTTGTCCGGCACCAGCCCGCCAAAGTACTCCCAAGCCAGCGCCGTCAACCGCGCAGGAGTGGATCGCTTCATGTAATAGCGGTTGAGCCAGTTCAGCTTGTCCGTGTCAAACACGGCCGGCGAGGGCGTCACGCGCTCCAGAGTGAAGGCCTGGGTCAGCTTGTCCAGCGTAAAGGTCTCTGTCTTGCCGTCCTCTGCGCCCCAGCCCAGCAGCGCAAGGTAGTTCACCATCGCCTCGGGCAGGTAGCCCTTGTGGCGAAAGCTGGAAATCGATGTGGCGCCGTGGCGTTTGCTGAGCCGTTCGCGGTCAGGGCCAAGAATGGTGGAGAGATGCGCGAACTCGGGTAACTCCCAGCCGAGAGCTTTGTAGATCGCCACCTGCTTTGGCGTGTTTGAAAGGTGGTCGTCGCCGCGAATCACATGCGTAATCTGCATCAGCGCGTCGTCGATGGTGACCACGTAGTTGTATACCGGCATGGGCGGCTGCTCGTCGGTGCCGGAGCGTACCAGAATGGGATCGCTGATGGAGCCTGGATCGAAGACCAGATTGCCGCGCACAATGTCGTGGAAGCGCAGCGGATCGGAGCCGATCACCAGGCGCACGGCAAAGGGCTTGCCCGCGTCGAGATTTTTCTTGATGGCCTTGGGCGGCAAATGGCGGCAGCGGCCGGAGTAGACCTGGGGCAGTCGCTTTGCGGTCGCGCGGTCGCGCTCGGCCTCCAGCTCCTCGGGCGTGCAGAAGCAGCGGTAGGCCTTCTCCTCGGCCAGCAGCCGCTCTGTGTATTTGGCGTAGATTTCCAGGCGCTTCGATTGGCGATAGGGCCCGTGCGCGCCGGTTTCGGCGGTTCCGGGTCCATTTGGACCTTCGTCCCAGTCCAGACCCAGCCACTTCAGGTCCTCGATCAACTGCCCCTCATAGCGCGCCTCGGACCTTTCCACGTCGGTGTCCTCAATGCGGAGGATGAACTCGCCCCCGGCATGCCGCGCAAACAGCCAGTTGAACAATGCGGTCCGCGCGTTGCCCACGTGGAGCAGTCCCGTAGGCGAGGGAGCAAAACGGACGCGGGCTTTCTTCTGGTTCATAGCAGCCACGATGATAAATCGTTTGCCACGATGATAATTCGTTTGTTCGGAGTAGCCGAAAAAACAAAAAGTTTGTCCCCGCGGGTGCGCTGCCCACGCCGCCCGGTTAGCCCATCGGCAGCATCGAGAACGACGCCATCCTCGAATAGCCGCATTCGTAAGCGGGCCAGTGAGTGAGGCTTGCCTGCGGCTCAGCCGGAAAAATGCTCCCAGCCCTTTGCCTCCAAAGGCTGGTGGCCTTGGGCGGTCTTCAATTGCACGCGCGGCTTGCGGGAGCCGGCCCGCACCATACGCCCGATGCGCGTGATGGGGATTCCGCCGATTGCGCGCGGCAGTTTTGCCTCTGGCTTTGCCGTGAAGAGCAGTTCGTAATCCTCGCCGCCGTTAAGCGCCTGCTCAAGCGTTGCGCCAAAGCTGATGGGCAGTCGCGCGGCTTCCACCTCGGCCGCCACGCCGGACTCCTCGCAAAGATGCGCAAGGTCGGTTGAGAGCCCATCGCTCAGGTCAATCGCTGCCGAGGCGAGGGCCGCCGTGGCAACTCCGCGCCGCTGCAAAAACAGTCCCTGCGCAAGGCGCGGTTGCGGAAAGAGATGCGGCGCAAGCGGTGCGTTCCCGGTTGGTGCGTTCCCTGTTGGCGCGTTCCGGGTTGGCGCGGTCCGGCCGCGTCCCGCGGTGTTGCTGCGTAGGCCGGCAATCTCCATCAACCGCTCCAGCCCCGCCGCCGATCCGCCCAGTGCGCCGGTCACGTAGATTCCATCGCCCGGCCTTGCGCCCGAGCGCAGCAGCGCCCGCCCGCGCGGAACCGCGCCCACCAGCACGATGTCCGCCACGGCCAGGGGCGACTCGGCCAGGTCACCGCCGGCCAGCGGCGTTCCGGTGGATTCCGCCAGCGCCATCAGGCCATCCATGAATCGCTCCACCCATGCGCGTCCACGGCCATGCGCGCGGGTCAGCTCGCGCGGCAGGCCCAGCGAGAGAAACGCCGCCAGCGGCCGCGCGCCCATCGCTGCCAGATCGCTCAGCCCGCGCGCCAGCGTGCGATGGCCAACAGCCTCCGGCGGGTGAGCATCCAAACGAAAATGCCGGCCGGCGATGGAGAGATCGGTGGTGACCGCGAATTCTTCGCCGGGCCGCGCACGCAGCAGAGCGCAGTCGTCGCCAATGCCCAGCCGGATGCCCGGCGGAGAGCCGCTGCCGCGTGCGCGTTCGCGAATCCGTGCAAGCAGGGCCCGCTCGCCCCCTGCCGCCGCCCTGGCCGGCTTGTTCTGCTTCGCCCGCATCCTCTAGAGGATAGGGCATCTTTGCGAATTGCGCCCGCGCGGGTCGCATCGCCGCAAGGGCCTGCCATTTTTGGCCCGGTACTTTGGGAGGATTTTTCCTCTGCAATGCGTTGACCCTGCGCCGAGGCCTTTGTTAGCCTGTGAAAACGCCATGAAAGAAGCGCCTGCAAGAGCGCAAGCGATGCAATTAAGAGGGCATTTGGGGTTATCGCGGTCCGTTCAATTTCGTCCCATTCAGTAAGCAGCGGGTCGAAATGCACTCTTCCCTGACTGCGCGGATGAGATGAGGAATATGCTGCGCAAACGCTATTACATTCTTTTTGTGGCCAGGGACGATGACGGACGCGTCCGCAAGGTTCCGCTTCCCATGCATTACTTCTACGGCTTTGTTGCGGCGGCCGTGGTGGGCGCCTTCACCATCGTCGGCCTGGCGGGTTCTTATACCCGCATGCTGATGAAGACCGAGAGCTTCAATCAGGTTCGCCAGGAGCGGGAAATCCTGCGCCAGAATTACAAGCACATGGCCCAGGTGGCGCATGACCGCAACGTTCAGGTGGCATCGCTGGGCGCGCTGGCCAGCGAGGTGACCACCCTCTACGGCCTGCGCGAGAACAAGATGATGGCCGCGCACCAGGGCACGCACAAGGGCAGGCACGGCAGCGCCGCCACCGTGCCCACGCCGGCAGCCCTCGCCAATCCTGACGACCTGACCCAGGCTGACGTGAAGATGACCATCCAGCAGTTTTATCAACTGCGCAACCAGGCCATGTCCGGCGAGGTGGCCCGCGCGCTGGCCGGAGGACTTTCTCCCAGCTTCACCGGCGACTGGACCGCGCTGGCCAATGCGCCGTCGCTGTGGCCCATTGAAGGCCGCGTTGCCTCAAGCTTTGGCGAGCGCGAAGACCCGCTCAACGGCGAAGGCGCCTTCCATCCCGGCATTGACATTGACGCGCCCTACGGAACCCCGGTGCATGCGGCCGCCGATGGCGACGTGATTCATGCCGGCATGGTGAACGGCTACGGCCGCGAAATCATGCTCGACCACGGCCACGATCTGAGCACGCTTTACGGACATCTTTCGGCCATCGCCGTGGTGCCCGGCCAGCATGTTGTGCGCGGCCAGATTATCGGCTACGTGGGCGAGTCAGGACGCGCCACCGGCCCGCATCTTCACTACGAAGTGCGCGTGCACAACGTGCCCGTCAATCCCCACAAATATCTGCGCACCACCTATCAGCAAGCCCTGGAACAGGGCATGGTCTCCACCGTCGCCAGCAAGTAGCGCGCGCCGAATCCCTGCAACGGCGGCTCCCCATGCGGGAGCCGCTTTTGCGTGCGCGACAGGCGGGCGCATCGCGCGGGCATCGCGTGATATGGTTGCGTCGTATTTTTCTTGAACCCCTGGGAGTGTGTGAAATGTTTCGCCGAGTGCTTCTTTGTATTGCCTTGCTTGCCTTCACCGTACCCGCCTTTGCGCAAAGCCGCCAGGCCGGGCTCGAACTCGCCTTCAAGCGCGCTGAGCATCTGCGCCACGGCATCAACGCCTCGGAGTGGTTCGCGCAGTCGAACGACTACTCCGCCGAGCGCACCAGCCGCTACACGGACGCGGCCGACATTGCGCTGATGGCCAAACTGGGCTTTGACAACGTTCGCCTCAGCATTGATCCCGCGGGGCTGGAGCACTATCCGCGCGGCAAGGACGGCATGAACGACGATTTCCTGGGCCGCCTGGACAAGGCCGTGGACACCATGATTGCCGACGGCCTTGCCGTCGAGATCGATATCCATCCGCAGGAGCCCTTCAAGACAGCTGTGCGCACCGGCAACGAGGGAGTGGACCGCTTTGTGATGCTGTGGCGGCGGCTGGCCGCGCACTATGCCACGCGCGATCCCAACATGGTGTTCTTTGAGGTGATGAACGAGCCCGAGGTGCATGATCCTTATCGCTGGGCCGGCATTCAGGCGCGCGCCGCAGCGGCCATTCGCGAGGTTGCGCCGGACAACACCATCATTGCCACGGGACCCAATTACTCCGACATTGTGGATCTGCTGGCCATGCACCCGCTGGCGGACGGCAACGTGATTTACAACTTCCACTTCTACGATCCGCACACCTTTACGCACCAGGGCGCCACGTGGGGCACACCGTGGTGGGTTTATGAGCACGGCCTGCCCTATCCGCCCACCGCGGATTCCATGGCCGCGCTGCTCAAGGAAGTGCCCAACCCCGCCGACCGCTTCGAGATGGAGAACTACTGGCTGGAGCACTGGGACGGCCAGCACATCCGCATGCTGATTGACGAGGCCGCCGGCTGGGCAAAGTCCAACCACGTTCCGCTCATCTGCAATGAGTTTGGCGCCTTTCGCGAGCACGTGGACCCGGCCTCGCGCATGCGCTGGATTCACGACGTGCGCACCGCGCTCGAAGCCGACGGAATCGGCTGGGCCATGTGGGATTATCGCGGCAGCTTCGGCGTGGTTTACAAGAAGGACGGTGAGCCGGCGCGCGTGGACCCGCTGGTGGTGCAGGCTCTGGGCCTGAAGCAGCAATGAGCTGACAGTTGGCGTGGGCCGCGGGTGATTCAGAATTGCCCGCGCCGCGGTTTCCACGCCTGCGCAGTGTTCATTGCGTTTGCAGGCCGGAAGTGCCGTCCGCGGCCAGGCTGGTCATCAGGCCGGGCGTCAGCGTGGCTGTCACCAGAACACGGTCGTGCTTTTGCGTCACCTCGGCCGTGCTCAGCAGCTCACGCAGGCCGTTGTTGGCCGAGTTGTTGCCCAGCGGAGCGGCAAGCCCCCGCGCCATGGTCACCAGCGTGGCCAGCGCCGCGGCCTGGCTGGCGGCCTGCTGCTGGTTCTGCGCAATCTCCTCAACCCTGAAGCGCAGCGAGCCGCCCAGCGGCAGCGCGGGTGAGATGCTGGCCACCAGCGTCGAGCCCGGCTCCAGCGGCAAATCCCAGCCGAAGATGTGGATGCCGCCGTTCTGCGAGAAGGGCAGCCCGATTTGCCCCACGCCCCAGGCCAGCGAGAGCAGCGGCACGTCATGATAGTGGCGCGCCAGCAGCGTGGAGCCGGCAAAGGGCAGCGCCGCCGTGCGGTGCCGGTCAATCATGGAGTGAATCTGCTCTTCAGTGGGCGCGTTGCTCACCGCCACCATGTCATAGCCAATCTGCGCCACGCGAACGGTGCGGCCGTCGGAGGGGATCTCGTAAATGGTCTGCCCGGCGTAGCTCTCCCTGGCCTCGGCGTGCGCGTCCAGCCAGGCATTCAGCCGTTTGCCGGTGATTTTGCCCACCAGCACCATGGAGTAGGCCACCGGACCGTTGGGCCCGTTGGGGTCCTTCATGCGGTTCAGCCCGATGGCCACCTGGTCCAGGTCGCGCTCCCAGTCGATGCCCGTCGCGTCCACAAATTCCTGGTAGTCGGGCACGCGCTGGGGCGGCTGAAGCTTGCCGTGCAGCAGCGCGCGAAAGGGCTTCAGGTTGACGTAGAGAATGCCATCGGACTCAGGCAGCAGCCGCGCCGCCTCCGGCGGAGCCTTGGAGCGGAGAAAGACGGCCACGGCCAGCAAAACAAGGACCGCGGCCACAATCATCAGCGTTCGTCGCGTGCGTCGGTGCATCGTCTCCGGCCTGGGAGGCCGCCTGCATTCACCCTACCACCTCGGGCAGGGTGCAGGGGCCGCCGGCCGGGCTCGCCCGCCGGTCACTGCTTCACGGTCTTCGCCAGATCTCCAGTTTTGAAGTCCGTTCCTGAAACGGGTGTGCATACGGCGGAGACATCATCGACGTCCGTGGCCTTCACCACTCCCAGCGTGGTGGTCATGCGCCGTAATACAGCTCCCGTCTGCGGGTCTTTGATCACGTGGGTCACGCGCAGAATTTCGAATTGATCGCCCACGTTCACGCCGGCCTTCTTGCCCACGTTCAAGATCACCTGCCCGCCATCCACTGCGGCCACTTCGCCTTCCACCGAGATGGTGCGCACGCTCACCTTGCCTGCGCTGGAGATCAGGTCAGAGCCCAGCTTGTCTACGGCATTTTTCGTGGCTTCGCCAATGATGGTCTGCTGGAAGTCGCTGGAGCCGAAGTCGGCATTGCCGCCGCCCCATCCGTGCCAGTTGCCTCCTCCGCCCAGCATGGAGGTGCTCGACCGGCTTGACTGGCCCGTACCTTCGGCCACCGCAATAATTTCGCCGGTATCCACATTCACCAGCCGCGCCGTAATGGCCACGTTGGCCTTGGAGTTCGAGTGGCCAAACCCACCCACGCCAAAGCCGCGCCAGTTCCCGCCGCCGCCTCCAATCTTGGTTTTCTTGGTTTCATTGCCGAATTCAGTAATGCTGCCCACCAGGATGGCATCCACGCCCAGCAGTTTTCCCAGTTGCGCGGCGCTCGTGGGGTCCGCGCGGTTGGAATTGGAAAAATTCTGCTCGGCCATGATTTTGTCCAGCGCCTTGCGTTCGATGATGGAGAAGGTTCCGTCCTTCACCAGGTTGGTAACCAGCAAATCAGCAATACCTTTGCCGACATCCACATTGGTGCCGAACATCGCCGCAGAAGCGGTTTGCACCGTGGCGTAATCAAAATCCATGACAGCGATTCGGGGTTTGCGCGGGGACGGGGCTTGAGCGTAAGCAGGAACAACCAACACCCCAACCAGAACAGCCAGCCCGGCCACACCGGCCGGGAGCAACCGTTGCATCTTCATAGAACTTCCTTGGGGAAAAGGTGACTGCCCAAGCAGGTTCACTCCGGTTCGTCTGAGTGTCAAGGTAAATTGTGGATAAAGGACGGCGCGGCGCAGCTTTCTCGGCCCTTTGTCCGGTTTGCTCCGCCCGCGCCGGTATGCTAATCTTGGAGTCTGTGCCGTGGCGTGCGCGGAGCGGGAGTGTGTCCGTGTATCGTCTTGTCTCCGGAGAGGTTTCCGGGTGGTTTGGGCTGGCGTAGCTCAGCTGGTAGAGCATCTGATTTGTAATCAGAGGGTCGGGGGTTCAAATCCCTTCGCCAGCTCCACTTCGGGCCTGAATCGGGGCAGAAACGGCCAAGGTTTCACCGGCGCGCAGGCAAGATTCGGCGCCGTGCCTGTCCTCTGCGGTTACCCCCACTGAGGTGCATGCTCCTGGATGCCGGAGGGCTCTCCGGAAGGGGCTTGATGCGCGGCAGTAAGCGGAAATTCTCCGCGGAAGGAAGCGGGGAATCGAGAGATGCAGGCGGCAGTGGTTGGAATCTCCGGCGGCGGTTTAAAGCCAAAGGAGCGAATGGGCACAGGTGGCCGAGCGGTTAATGGCAGCAGACTGTAAATCTGCCGCTCCTTGCGAGCTACGGAGGTTCGAATCCTCCCCTGTGCACCACGGATTGAGGGATTGCATGCGCGAGCTGGCCGATGGCAATACGAACCTGGCCCGGGAGCGCGACGAGAGTCTTCCGGCCTCTGGCGCGAATCTGGAGAAGAAGTTCCGGATTGCTCTTGTGCTGTATGCGGTTTTGGCGGTGCTGGTCTGGTTGACCATGGGCGCGGACAAGGTTCCCGTGGCGGGCAGGCTGGTGGAGATGCGATGGCTTCCTGAGCTGGTGCTCGGCGTCCTCGTTCTCCGCACCGTGTTGGCCCGTCACGCGGAACGCATTCGCCGCAATGGGCAGCAGGACGCGGATTGAGCGTCCACGGTTGTGTTTTGGCAGTAAGGGCTGATGTAGCTCAGTTGGTAGAGCACTCCCTTGGTAAGGGAGAGGTCACCAGTTCAAGCCTGGTCATCAGCTCCAGAGGTTAGGTCAGCGAAGAGCTGTTGGCTCTCAGCTTTCAGTTTGCGCGGCGGGTTCAGTCTGCAGGGCTGGCGCCGCGATGAAGAAGCTGAAGGCTGACGGCTGAAAGCTGAAGGCTGTATTGGGCGGGAGTAACTCAGTGGTAGAGTCACAGCCTTCCAAGCTGTTGGTCGCGGGTTCGATCCCCGTCTCCCGCTCCAGAGTTTGGTTGGCTGCACGGGTCACAAGCAGGCAAGGCAGGAACGACGAGCATGTTTGAGCAGGCGGCAATCGCCGTACAGGACGAGCAGGGTTTCCAGAAGCTGCACGCGCTTCTGGATGCGGTTTTTGATCCGCGCGCAGTGGAAGTGCTTCTCAGCCGCGTGCGACGTTCCCGGCTGCGCATCCGCGACTTTGAGTCGGTGCTCAAGCGCGGCTATCTGGGCAAGGACGCACCGGCGCTTTACGCCGCGCTTCCGGTCAGCGACCAGGGCCTGACCCGCGAGCGGTATCTGCGCCTGGTGGAAGCGGTGCCCGCCGACCTGCGGCAGCGGTATTTCAAGGCCTACGCCTACTATTGAGGCGCGAGGCCCGGGGTTTTCAGCAAGTCGGGTTCGGCCCCGTGGGCCGCTCAGTTTAAGTTCAACCGAAGGGATTGGAAGAAGCGATGGCGAAGGAAAAGTTTGATCGTACGAAGCCGCACGTGAACGTGGGAACGATCGGGCACATTGATCACGGCAAGACGACGCTGACGGCGGCGATCACGAAGGTGCTTTCCAAGCACAACCCGAAGATTGCGTTCCGATCG
>DASUAU010000037.1:0-11471 GCA_035763705.1 Occallatibacter sp.
ACAGGCAACGGGTGCTACACTGACTTATCTCTTCCCAACACCCTTTACTGTTCCGCCGCTGGTGACGCCAACCTATTCGAGTATCTCGTCTTGTACCACGGTGACTTATGCCGCTCCGACAGTGACAACGAGCAGCGTGACCTTCACCACGACAGCAGCTCCTCCGGTGAACGCGATTTGCCAGATCACCTGGACGGTGACGCCGTGAATTGTGGCCCTGTTGACTTGGGCCATAGGGACAGATTGGCGTAATGCCAAAGCAGCCCGTCACCGCTGCCTTTCCAGCCGGGATGAGTTATCTATCGGATAACTCATCCCTCAGGACACGAACGCCAAGCATAACCATCTCCAGGAACACACTTGAACAGGGCGGCGCAGGAAGTTGACAGGCAAACACGGCCTGTTTTCCCTCCGGCGCCGCTGCTATTTGCCTTGCCGCTTTTCACTCTCCCCGGCATTGCAGTAAGGATTCCTCGGCTTGAAAGACTTCGCCGCTTTCCCTTCCCAATCCGATCATTCCGCGCTCCTGCACATCGCCCATCTTGACCGCGATGAGCTCGATCGCCTCGGCCGCATCCTCGATCGCCGCCCTGTTGTGCTCGGCGGACGCACCGTTGCGGAATCTCTCATCGCCGCTCTGCTGCGAGTCCGCACGCGCCAGGGCCGCATTGAGCCTCTGGTACCCAATCCCGTCCAGCGCGCATTTGAGCGGCGCCGCGGCCGCCACAACATTGTGCTCAAGGCGCGCCAGATGGGCCTTACCACCTGGACCGCCGCGCGCTTCTTCCTGCGCACCATCACCCAGCCCGGCTCGCTCACTCTCCAGGTGGCGCACACGCAGGAGTCCGCTGAGGCCATCTTCCGCATCGTCCATCGCTTCGTCCGTTGCCTCCCCGCGTCTCTTCGCACCGGGCCCCTGCGCACCTCGCAGGCCAACGTCCGCCTGCTCACATTTCCTGCGCTCGACGCGCAATATATGGTGGCCACGGCCGGCGACCGCAACGTGGGCCGCGGACTCACCCTCCAGAATCTCCACTGCTCTGAGCTTGCCCGCTGGCCCGGCGACCCCGGGGAAACCCTCGCCGGCCTGCGCGCCGCGCTGGCTCCCTCCGGCGAGCTCGTGCTCGAGTCCACACCTGAAGGCGTTGGCGGCTGCTTTCACGAGGAGTGGCAAAAGGCAGCGGAAACTGGCCTCGTCCGCCACTTCTTCCCGTGGTGGATGGAGCCTTCCTACCGCGCCGAGCCGGTGGATGAGTCGTCGCTCACCACGGAAGAGCGCGACCTCGCCGCGCGCGAACGCCTTGATCTTGCGCAAATCGGTTTTCGCCGCCGTCTCCGCGCCAGCTTCCGCGGCCTCGCCCGGCAGGAATTTGCCGAAGACCCGGAAACCTGCTTCCTGCTGAGCGGCGACTCCGTCTTCGAGCTGGCCGCCATTGAGGCGCGTCTCGCCTCCGCGCCGCCGCCCCTGCAAACCCGCCGCAACGGCGAGCTCGAGCTCTGGCTCCCGCCCGTTCCCGGCAAGCACTATCTAGTCTCCGTCGATCCAGCCGGAGGCGGCAGCGAGGGCGACTACTCCGCCGCGCAGGTTGTCGAAATGGAAACCGGCCTGCAGTGCGCCGAGTTCGCCGCGCATCTCGGCGGCCTTGAGCTTGCCCGCTTCGTCTGCGCTCTCGCCGCCGAATACAACCAGGCCTGGCTCGTCATCGAACGCAACAACCACGGCAGCGGCATCCTGGCGCTGGCGGAAACCGCGTGCAACTATCCGCGCATCTTTACACAAAATGCCCAGCCCGGCTGGCTCACCACGTCCCTCAGCCGCCCGGCCATCCTCGGCCGCCTCAACGCCGCGCTCATCGATCAGCCCCGGCGCTTCATGAGCCGCCGCCTCCTCGCCGAGTGCCGCAGCTTCGTCCGCCTGGCCAACGGCTCCACCGGCGCGCGCCCCGGCACCCACGACGACCGCGTCCTCTCGATGGCCATCGCCCTCGCCGCCCGCGCCGCGCTGCTCGAATCCGGCCCGCTCTGATCCAGCCTTCTGTTCGCTGTCTACTGTCTGCTGTTTGCTGTTCCCCCATCCCTTACAATCATCCCAGCCTGCAATCACTCCGGAGACCCTCTTGGCCGTTCTCGCAGTCCAGCACATCCGGCGCATGCGCGGCGGCGCGCAGGGCCAGCTTATGCTCGGCGCGGACGGCCACGCCTACGTGGTCAAATTCCAGAACAACCCGCAGCATCTTCGCGTCCTCGCCAATGAGTTTCTCGTCTCCCGCCTCGCCCTCGCCGCCGGCCTCACCGTGCCACACGTGGAGCTTGTTGAGGTCACTCCCTGGCTCATCGAAAACACGCCCGAGCTCGAAATCGATCTGGGCCGCACCCGCCAGCGCTGCCTGCCCGGCCTGCAATTCGGCTCGCGCTTCGTGGGCGGCCTCATGCCCGGCCAGGTCGTCGATTTTCTCCCCCCCGAGCAGCTTGCCGAGCTGCGCAACCTGACCGAATTCGCCGGCGTCCTCGCCCTCGACAAGTGGACCGGCAACGCCAATGGCCGCCAGGCCGTCTTCGCCCGCCGCCCCCGCGAGCGCCGCTATCGCGCCGTCTTCATCGACTTCGGCTACTGCTTCCACGCCGGCGACTGGAAGTTTGAGGACGCGCCTTTGCGCGGTATCTACTTCCGCAACGATGTCTACGGCTTCATCACCGGCTGGGAGTCCTTCGAGCCCTGGCTCTCGCGATTTGAGTCGCTGCCGGCCGACGCCGTCTGGGCCGCCGCCAATGAGGTTCCGCCCGGCTGGTATGGCGGCGACCTTGGCGAAATGGAGAGCCTCGTCGAAAAACTCCTCAAACGCCGCGACCGCATCCGCATGCTCATCGAGGATTTTCGGGACTCCTCGCGCGCGCCCTTCCCCAATTGGGGCTCCGCGCCTTCGCGCTCCGCGGGGGACTGGACCCTCCCGGCAATCGGCGCTACTCTCAACCCAAGGGTGAACTAAGCATGACCACCGCGCACAGCCGGCTTCCCTGCGAATTTCAGCTTCTGCGCTACGTCTCCGATCCCGTGCGCAATGAGTTCGTCCACTTCGGCGTGCTGCTGCGCGAGGCCGCCGGCGCTGAGTCCGCTCACGGAACCGGCTCTGCATCGCGCTTCGCCCTGCGCTTCACGCGCGACTGGCGCCGCCTGCGCTGCATGGATCCGGATGCCGACACGGCGCTGCTTGAGTCCCTTGAGTCCGACCTTCGCCTGCGCCTGGAGCACGACGCCGACGGCAGGCTCCAGCGCATCCTCGATGAATCGCTCTCGCTCAACATCCAGATGACCGCGCCCAAGGCCTATCTCGCCGAGAGCCTTCCGGCGGGCCTTGAAGAGCTGATGCGTCTATACATTGACCCTCCGCCGCGCGAGCGCGCCCCGCGCCTCAGCGGCCGCGCCGCCATCCACGCCAGCATGCGCACCGAGTTTGAACGCGCCGGCGTCTGGGATCTGCTGCGCAAGCGCATTGCCGCCGCTGATTACACGCGCCCCGGCGATCCGCTGCGCATCGATGCCGGATATCGGCCGAACGGCGTCATCCGCATGTTCCACGCCGTCTCCCTCGAGCCCGGCGTGGAGATGGCCAAGGTGCTCGCCTTTTCCGCCGCCAGCCTGCGCGCAGGGGTCCAGCGCGTGGAGAATGCCGAGCTGGATCTGGCCGCCATCATTGAGCCCGCCCAAAAACTCGGCGCCACCGACGACGACCCGGACCGCCTTGCCCTCTACCGCTTCGGCGTGGAGACCATGGAGGAGCACGAGATTCGCGTCCTCACCACCTCGGATCTCTCCCGTGTTGCCGACGCCGCCCGCCGCGAACTCCGCGTGTGAAAGCAGCAAACAGCGAACAGCAAACAGTTGTCAGTTCTCAGCAAGGCCCTCCATTCCTACTCCTTGGTTCCTAGTCTCTGGTCCCTAGCCTCTGCCTTTCACCCCTTGGCAAGTCTTTTTCTTTTTCACCTGCCTCCAGATATCCCCCTATAACTCCCCAAATCAGCAACTTATCCGCTAAAAATATTTCTTCCAAAGTTTGCCGACTATTTATCCCTGTTTCGCTAGTATGAGTTGTGTAAGTCGATTTGCGGCGCGCGGGCTGAACCGCCCCGACCGCCGAGCGGAAGAATTGATCCTTTCGATCCCTGTCTGCTGTCAGCGATCTGCTGACAACTGACACCTGTGGACTGACAACTGTTTTTCACCCGCGGCATGGCCCTTCACGGTCGTGCCGTTTTTCTTTGCCCCAAAAAGGAAGGTGAGCGTGAAGGTGCGAGAGCAATTAAGGGAACTCTGGATGCAGGCCACCGGCGGAGCGGCCGCCCGCAAAACTGCCGACCAGGCCGAGGCCGAGCGCAAGACGCTGGCCCTGCCCGCCATCCTCAGCCCGGTCCAGTTTCCAGGCCGCCTGCTGCCCAAGCCCACGCCGGCCAACCTGCGCAGGTTTGCGGAAACCCCCGTCGTCCGCCGGGCCATCAACGTCATCAAGGACCGCATCTCCGCCATGGACTGGCAGGTGCGCGTTCGCCGCGGCGTCGCGCCCGGCACGCTGGTCGACGCACCCCGCAAGCTTCGCGCCCTGCGCCGCACCCTCGAAGAGCCCAACGCCGTGGACAGCTTTCGCACTCTCATCGAGCAGGTGATCGAAGACGCGCTCACCGGCGGCTACGGCGCCATCGAGATGGAGCCCACCGGCGATGAGGACCGCCCCGCGATGCTCTGGCCCGTGGACGGCGCATCCATCCGCATCAACGCGCGGTGGGACGGCCAGCCTGACTCATCCCGCTACGCGCAAACCCTCGCCGGCCAACCTGATTCCAGCCTCCTCACCGGCTTTGGCCCTGGGCTCGGTTCAGGCGCCGTCGAGCTGCGCGACGACCAGCTCATCTACCTGCGCATGAATCCCCGCAGCTTTACGCCCTTCGGCCTGGGCCCGCTTGAAGTCGCCTTCGAAACCGTCAATCAATTTCTCTCCGCGCATCGCTTTGCCGGCAAGCTGGCCGCCAACTCCGTCGCGCAGTACGCCCTCTGGCTGAACGAGGCCACGCCCACCCAGCATGACCGCCTCATCCGCTGGTGGCAGGATGAAATCGAAGGCACCGGCCGCGTTCCGCTGCTCTCCACTGAGCAAAAGCCCGAGGTCCTCCGCTTCGCCCAGGGCACGGACGCCGACCTCCGCCTCGCCTGGCAGCAGTTCCTCATCCGCATGATCGCCAACGCCTTCGGCCTTCCGCCGCTGCTGCTCGGCCTGGAGAGCGACGTCAACCGTTCCACCGCCGCCGAACTCGCTGACGAGGCCTTCCGCGGCGCAATCCAGCCTCTGGCAAAACTCATCGCCGGCCACCTCACCCGCGACCTCTTCACCAAGTGCATCGGCTGGCGCGCATTCGAGTTTGTCTTCAACGACCTTAACGCACGCGATGAGGACACCGAGCTCGCCGTGCAGATTCAGTTGCTCGGCGCCGGCGTGCTCACCGTCGATGAGGTTCGCGCCATGCGCGGCCTTGGCCCGCTCAACAAAAGCGGCGTCGCACAGCTCGCCGGAGAGGAGGATGCGCCCGCCGACACCCACGCTGAAGAATCGGCCTGACACCCTGCCTCTGCCAAACCCATGCCGGACGTCCGCTGGCGGACTCCGCCCACTCCCTCATCTTTTCTTTTGACCCTTTTTTCGCGGAGATCGAATGCGACTCGAAGCCATGGCAGTCAAGATTCCACACGTCGAAGGCCATCCCAACCGGGTGCCCTTTGAAGGCGTGCTCACCGTCGTCAACACGGCCAGCGACAAGCCGCCCTCCGGCGCGCGCGGCCACCGCGTCATGCTCACCAGCCTGGCCGCCGAAAAGGCGCTTCCTTCGCTGCTGGGCATGGCCGTCGATTACCGGCCCGGATGGGACGGCCACGACGCCCGCCGCAAAATCGGCCTGCTCACCGAGGCCGACATCGCGGGCAACAAGCTTGTGGTCCGCGGCTATCTTTACGCCCGCGACTTTCCCGAGGTGGCCAAGGCCATCCAGGCCCAGGCGCCGCAATCCATGGGCATGAGTTATGAGCTGGCCGACGCGCGCGTGGAAGACATGCGCGCCGAGATATGGAAGCTCACCCGCGTCACCTTCACCGGCGCGGCCATCCTCTTGCGTGAGAAGGCGGCCTACCGGGCCACCAGCTTCCGCATGGAAAGTTAGTCCACCTCTCACTGACTACTGTGGGCTGATCACTGATAACCGCTTCAATCAGACTTACGAAAGGAAGGTCATGGAAACCAACGAAACCAACGTGGCTGAGAGGCTTGCCTCCGCCACCACATTGCTGGAACGCACTCTTGCCTGGCTGGAAGAGCGCATTACCGCAGCCTCCACGCTCACCGGCGAAGTGGACAAGATCTCAGCCACCGTCGAGCAGTCGCGCCGCGAATCGGAGCTGACCGAGAAACTTGCCGCGATGCAGAACGAGCTGGCTGAGCTCAAGGCGGCATCCTCGCAGCCGGTGCTCAACCCTCTGCGCAAAACGGTGCCCTCCGCAACCACTGAGATGCTTGCCAAACATGGCATCGCAGACGGCCCGGTCGACGTCCGCACCCTGGACGCCGCGCTCTCCGGCCTCTCGCTCGAGCAGCGCATCGCCGTCAAAACGCAGTTGCTGCGTGCCGGCGCCATCGCCTAACCCAATCACCGCGCTGTCGGCCGCACGCGGCAGCCTCAACCGGGTGTCCTCGACGCAGCTGTTCGCCGTTGCGGCGCAACCCACCCCACACTGGCCCCATGGAGGGGGCGGATAAGCCTATGAACGCATCCTTTGCAGATATCCACGCGGCGGCAGACTACATCGGGCCGGGCGCAGTTGAAGTTCCGTTGTACCAGACCGAAATCTTTGACATCTGCCGCCGTTCCAGCCCGTTCGGCCAGCGCATCAAGCAGGTTCCGGCCACGGGCCACCCCTCGCGCTTTTTTGAGGAGACGGCGCTGCCCAATCCCGGAACCGCGGGCTTCGTCAATCCGCGCAGCATCGTGGCGCCGGTGGTCAGCCCCACGCGCGTGGAGCGCAGCGTGCCCCTCAAGGCCATCGTCTCGCAAATCAATTACAACCTCTTCGATGTCGAGCTCGGCAACCAGCAGCAGCAGTTCGCTTACCTGCAGGCCAAGGACCTGGTGGACACCGTCAGCGGCGTGATGGTGACCCACGATGTGGCGCTGTGGAACGGTGACGACACCAGCCTCAGCTCGCCCACCACCACGCAGTACTTTGGCGCGGCCGGCCAGATTGCCGGCGGCGGACAAACCACCACCATCGGCACCTCGGCCTCCATCGTCGATGGCATCAAGTCCGCGGTTGCGCAGATGGTGGCCAGCAACGGTTACCAGGTGCGCCCCACGGCCATCTACGCCAACCCTGTGCTGCTCGATCTCATCGATCGCGAAATGAAGACTGAGTTCAACGTAGTCCTCAACACGGATCAAATCACCGGCGGACTGCGCGTGAAGATGCTCTCCACGCAGGCCGGCGATCTGCCGCTCATCCCCGACTGGAGCCTCAGCTACACCGGCACTCCCGGTTCCGGCTCGGCCGTTCTGCCGGCGTACATCGTCACGGAAGATCTGATCGAGTACCACTGGCTGGGCGACCCCACGCCGCGCATCTTCCAGCTCGGCCTGCCCGGCTCGCTCACTTACCAGTACGTCGCGGTCAAGTTCGGCGCGGTGGTGGTCAAGGGTGCAAGTTATGCCCACTACCAGGTGCTTGTTGACCGGTAACTCCCAACCGGCCTGGCCGGCTAACTCTCATGACCTCTCGCCGCAGGCAGCTTATCCGCGGCGGGGGGTCTTTCTTTTCACTCCCATCCACGCGAAAGGATCGGTATGCCCTATCTGCAGCCGGAGGATTATCCCAATTACGGCCTGCCCGCCGGAACCACATCCGATTGGGCAACCGCCGCAACCGCGCTTATCAACAACTACTGCAGGCGGCCCGACCTCAATGTCATTCAGTACACTGAGCGGCTGCGCATCACCTCCGGTTCCTGCGCCGTCCGCCTCACTTATCTGCCGCTTACGCCTCTTGGCGCGGCCACCTCGCCCATCGTCTCCGTGGAAGGCCGTTACGCAAAACCCCGGCGCGGCGAGATGGTCGACGGCCCGCTCTTTGAAATCGCATGGGCCTTTTCGCTGCCCGGCCAGTGGACCGCCATTGACCCCACCACCGTTGATTTCGACACCGCCACCGGCGAGCTCACGCTGCCCTTCAACGTTCTCGGCCTGCCTTACAACGAAGTCAACGTCACTTACACCGCCGGCCTGTCCGCCATCGGCGACGACGTGAAAACCGCCTGCGCGCAGATTATCCGTAACGCACAGTCCACGCCCGCGCTGAATGCCAGCCGCACACGCATTGACACCATGCAGATGCAGTACTTCTCCAGTTCGCTGGTGGACGAAACCGTGCAAACCTGGCTCCGCCCTTACGTGGCCAACAGATTGGGGTAAATGATGAGCGACACCCAACCGCGCAATCCCAGCAGCGCCGCGCAAATGCTCGCCGACGCACTGCTCCGCAGCGTCACTGGAACCACGGCTCTGCTGCGCATCCCCGGCCCAACCACCAACACCAGCCAGACCGAGGTCGGCATTGTGTCCACCGGCTTTGCGCAGGTCGCGCTCAGCCCCGCCGTCATGCGCGCTCTGCGTCCCTACGCAAGGGTCACTGAGGGCGACCAGAACCGCTGGGAGCTGCTGGTCTCGGCCACCAGCGTCCAGCAGCAGATCAACACGCTCGACCTGCCTTCCGCGCAGGCGCTTTTTGCCTCCGCATTCGCCGTCAACGTCGCCGGCCAGGACTACCTTATTGAGGCCATCGCCTCCAATGAGGCCTTCGGCCAGGTCTATCTTTACCGTCTGTATCTGCGCGAAGCGCGCACACAGGAGCTGTAACTCCGCGCCTGACTCAGGAGCAACTCTTCATGCAAAATGCCAAAGACTCGTTTTACATGACGCTGCGATCGCGCCTCGTCACCGTTAATCCCGATCGCACCACGCTGCTCCGCGGCGCAGTCCGCCCCGGCATCCTTGTGGAGGAGGCGGAGATGCCCTTCCCGCAGTTGCCGAATGACGTTTTCATCCTCCGCTGGCTCAACCTCGGCGTCGATCTCAACCTGGCCTCGCCGCTCATCGCCGCCGAGTGCGAAATCACTTATCAAACCTGCGGCACCATCGCCTTTGGCGGCCTTGACCGCGGCCGCCAGCTCACCGCCATGGACCAGGAGCTGGTCACCATGCTGCAGCCGTTCTGCACGCCCAAGTGCAATTACTCCGTGCAGCCGCCGGTCACCATGCTCACCCACGTCTTCTGGGACGAGCCCCTCTTCACGCCCATCGTCACCAACCGCGACCGCATCACGCGCTCCGCCAAAGTTATTGTCTACAGCTATCAGGAGCAGGGGGAGTAAATGACCGCAACCACAAACGCATCCTGGTTCCCGGCTCCGTCGCCGGTCACGCGCCGCGTCCGCGCTTACTTTGCGCCCGTCAATCGCGCCGCGCAAACTCCTGTCCTCTTCGATCCCTCGCAGCAAGGCGCCTTCGCGCTCAACGCGCCGCCCGCTCCCTGGCTCGATCTCGGATGGATCCAGGGCTTCACACGCAAGCCGCTCGTCAAGTCCGCGCCCATCCTCACCGGCATTCCCTCGGCGCCGCTTGAGCAGGTCCGCGAAAATCTCGAGGCCCAGGTCAGCCTTCAATTCCTTAGTTGGACCAAGCTCACCATGGCGCTGGCCACCGGCTCGCAGCACATGAATCTTCTCGCGCCCGCATCCGGCGCACCGCTGGCAGCAGACGGCGCAACTGCCGCGACCGCCGTCGTCGTTCAATCCGGCTCCACCGCATCCTCCGTCGAGCTCAGCGCCACCGACGCAGCAAAATTCAGCGCCGGCACGCTCATCGCCGTCGATGCCGATTACGCCGGCCAGACCGGCTATGTCGGCTCGCCCGTCTCCGGAGCTTATCTTCGCCAAGCCATCAGCGACGCGGATTACATCCGCCGCGTCACCTTCAATGTGGGCTTCGTCGCCGCAGTGGACGGCACGCAGCTCATCCTCGCCGCACCGTTGCCCGGCGGCGCGCCCGCCGCGGGCCTCAAACTCCAGGCCATCTCCGGATTCGTCGATCGCGAAGGCGGCTGCTTTTATCAGGAGTGGTCCGCGCTCTTCGTCCTGCTGGGCAGCCAGGGTGAGCGCGTCTTCTTTCACTACCCGCGCCTGCAGCCCATCGCCGGAACAGAGGAAGCCGCCGTCCCGCTCAACGCCAAAGAATCGCCAAGCTCGGAGCGCATCCTGCTCAAAGCCAATTTCCTCGCGCTTGCCGTCAACGACGCTCTCGACTCCGAACGCGTTCTCTGTTATCGCAGCTTTCTGCCCGCGCCGCAGTCACTTGTTTAGCGCGGCAATCGCCGGCCCACTTGCGGCCGCGGCCACTCGCACACCCAGCGGAGCACTCATCGCATGAAAATCACCATCCAGGGACAGGACTACACATCCACGCTCGACGCCTCGCATCCGCTCACCATTGAGCGCAAGCTCAACGTGCCCACGGTCTGCGAACTGTGGCTCAGCATTCCCTCCAACTCCGCGCTGCCCGCTCCGCAGCGTAACCAGTCGCTCGCGGTCGCCGGTGACGACGGCACCGTCTACTTCACCGGCTATCTCGCCGTTTCTCCGCTGCCGGAGTATGCCGGCATGGGCATCGAGGGTCCACGCTACCGCACCGCGCTTCAGGCGGTAAGTGACGAGTTACTCCTCGATCAGCTATCGCTCGACCCCGGCAAAGGTTCCGCAAACCAGACCGCCGGGCAGTTACTCGCTTCTCTTGTCACCCGCACCGGCTCCTCCGCTCTTTCCACGCAGAATCTTTCGCTCTCCCTGCCGGTCACGCATTACGTGCCGGAGCCGGGTTCCACGTGGAGCGGCAACGCCGCCCTTGTCTCCAGCCAGGCCCGCGCTGCTTACCGCGCTGCCGGGGGCGCGCTCGCTCTCAGCGCCATTCCCGGCGCGATCCACGCGCTCAGCGAAACCGACGGCTCGCTCACCCTCGCCAATCTTTCCCTCACCGCCGCCGCGCGGCGCGCCCTGGCCAATGACGTCACCGTCTGCGGCCAGCATGAGCCCTGGGAATACATCACCGAATATTTCCTCGGCGACGGAGTTACCACCAGCTTCTTCCTTTCCGCCACGCCTTACTTTCCGCTCGTCTCGCAGGAATACATCATCCGCGAGTTATTCAATGAAACTGAAATCGACCCGCGCGTCTGGGTTACCTCAAGCGGCGGAAATTACTTCTCTCTCGGCGGCGGCGGCCTCAGCATGACCGGCGGCAACGGCATTGACGGCGCGGCCATGCTCACCTGGCTTGACCCCATTGAGATGGGCGGCACGCTCCTGCTTGAAGCCACTGGCGTCTCGCTCGCGGCC
>DASUAU010000038.1:0-143924 GCA_035763705.1 Occallatibacter sp.
CCGCGCTCTGCCCGCGCACAGCGCAATCAGACACAATGCAACAACAGCAAACTGCATCCAGGGAAACAAACTGCGTCCTCCGCCTGCAATCACCGCCGCTCTCCATTGTCCAACCATGCCGAAACGGGTGAAGATGCACCGCGCGGAAAAGAGGCCAGCCGCATAAACCTTCCCCGCTCAAATCTTCCTGGCCGGCTTCAGCGCCTCGTTCTTCAAAATCTTTCCGCCTTCTTCAATCACATAAAGCCGGTTTACATCCAGGTCCTTCAGCGTGTCCACCTGCCCGCTGGGCCACTTGATCTCCACCACGTCCACCTTCTTCGCATCGCCCAGCCCAAAGTGCAGCCGCAGGTCGCTGGCCGAGTAGTACCCGTTGCACGACCGCACCTCATCCACCTGCGTAAGCGCCGACCCAGGCTTCGCGGCGAGCACCGGACTCCCCGTCTGCGCCACAACCTTGACCTTCGCGCCAATCCCCGTGCGGTTGCTCTTCACGCCCGCCACGCGAATCTTGATCCAACTCCGCTTCCACGTCGAGTCGCACCTCAGCAGTTGCGGAATCGCATTCACGCAGTTCACCACCGCGTCCAGGTCGCCGTCGTTGTCATAGTCGCCCACCGCAAACCCGCGCGCCTTGGCCTGCGCCGTAATCCCCGGCCCGCCCTTCAGGCTCACGTCCTCAAACTGCCCGTTGCGCAGGTTGCGATAGAGGTACTTCCGCTCCGCATACGACGCGTCCACCTGCGTCCCATCCACCTCCGGATACACGTGCCCGTTGGCCACCAGAATGTCCAGCCATCCGTCATTGTCGATGTCCAGAAAGCTCACGCCCCAGCCCAGCAGCCGCGTATTCACGCCCAGCCCGGCCTGATACGTGCGATCGTCAAACGAGCTGTCGCCCAGATTCATATAAAGCGAATCCGTATCGCCCGCGAAGTTCGTCTTCACAATATCCAGCAACCCATCGCGGTTGTAGTCGCCCACGCTCACGCCCATTCCCGCCTGCGGCTTGCCGTCCGGAGAGTAGGCCACGCCCGCCTCAATCGCCTCGTCCTTGAACGTTCCATCCTTCTGGTTCACGTAATAGGTGGCCGCCGTCGAATCATTCGCCACATAGATATTCGGCCAGCCCGTGTCGTCCAGGTCCGCCGCCGCGCAACTCAATGCATACGTCCCCAGCGTGCCCCACATCCCCGCCTTCTCGCTCACATCGGTGAACGTTCCATTCCCGTTGTTGTGGTAGAGAATGTTCTTCCCGCCCTGCAAACCCGGCGGCCCGCACGCCACCTGAATCCCCTTGTAGGTGCAGTCGGCATCCTCGGGCAGCGGCGCGGTCTTGATGTCGAAATCAATATAGTTGCCCACAAACAAATCGAGATGCCCATCCTTGTCGTAGTCCAGAAAGCTGCATCCCGAGTTCCATCGCTTCCTGTCCTGCAGCAACCCCGCTTCCTTCGTCACCTCGGTAAACGTGCCGTTGCCGTTATTGCGGAAGAGCGCGTTCTGCCCGTAGTAGCTCACAAACAGGTCGTTCCACCCGTCGTTGTTGTAGTCGCCCACGCAGCACGCCTGCCCCCAGCCCGATCGCGCCAGCCCCGCCTTCCGCGTCACATCGGTAAACGTGCCGTCGCGATTGTTCTTGAACAGGTGGCACACCGGCTCGTCGCCCTTCGCAAAACCATCCAGCCGCCAGCCATTCACCAGAAAAATATCCAGCCAGTCGTCCTGGTCGTAGTCATAAAACGCAGCCCCGCAGCCCGTCGTCTCCAGCAGATATTTGTTGTGGTGTACGCCGCCGTATATCGTCTCCGCCGTCAGGCCAGACTCCCGCGCCACATCCACAAATTCGACGCCCAGCGGCGTTCCCTCCACCGGCGAAAAAGCGCCCTTCGGCCTGGGCCGCGACTCGGCAGAATACGTCTGCCGCGCCATGCCGCCCGGCTTCTGCGGCGGCGCAGCCTGCCCGCGCAGCGGCCTTGCCAGCGCCAGCACATCTTCAAGCGTGAGTACGAGAGCAGTCCTCGAAAGCGACTTCAAAAATCCACGGCGGCTGAACGGCAAACCGGCAATCTCCTCATCGCGCGCCGCGTCTCACCCGCTCAGTCCCAACGGCTCCGCGCTCCCTTCGAGTCTATTCGTTCGGACGGCCCATCTCACCATTGCCAGACGGGAAAACGCGGTACAGTGGAAATCGAATCCAACTGGACAGCCGCAGAGCGCGGTTATACGCTGCCGAAAGGATTCGAGATGAAAAGCGCGAAGGATTGAATCCCATGCTCTCCCACATCTCCAACAGCGGGAGATGCGGGGCACCCGGAATTCATGACCGGGAAGGAGCGCCAGATGCGGGCCACCCGCCAGCACAGCCCGACACGCATTTTTGCGGCTGTGAAACTGTGAAACTGTGCAGCACAGCCCAACACGCGTTTTTGCGGCTGTGAAACTGTGAAACTGTGCAGCACAGCCGGCTGTGCCGCACGCTGCACCTCAAACCGCCCGCAGCACCCGCGACAGCAGAAAGATTCTTGCACCCACCTGTTCCTGTGCGCCCCTTCACCGCAGCCCCACCATCCCCCGCACACTCTCAATCAGCTTCTGCGAGTCATAGCCCACGCCCTTCTTGAAGACAATCTCCACCTTCTCCACTGCGTCGATGTTCTTCGCCACGTCGCCCGCCGCCACCACCAGGTCCGCCTGCTTGCCCGCGGCAATCGTCCCAATGCGGTCAGCCCTGCCCTCAAACTCCGCGCCGTTCTTCGTCGCAATCTCAATCGCCTGCTCCGGCGTAAACCCCGCCTCCACCAGCAGCTCCAGGTTGCGCTCGTCACCAAAGCCCGGCAGCACCGCGCCGTAGCCTGTGGGGTCGCAGCCGGCCATCAGCCGCCCGCCCGCCGCCACAAACTCCCGCTCAAACTGCATCTCCTTTTTCAGCATCGCCGGCCACGGCGACTTGGCCGCGTTCTCCGCAATCCTCGCCCGCGTTGCCAGAATCCCCGCCCACGCCGCCGGCGGCAGCGAATCCTTCTCCCGCATCATGAACGCCATCGGCGGATGATCCGGCACAAAGCTCTCCAGCACCGCCAGCGTCGAAGTCACCGCCACGTGGTGCGCCACCAGAGTATGAATCATCATCCTCACCGGCGCCGAGTCCATCGCCACGTGCCCGGCCAGGTAGGGCACCGCGTTCGTCGGGCACTTGCCCTCGCTGCGCCCCGGCGTAAACTCCGTATCCACCGCAATGCCGTGCTCCAGGTTGTCGATGCCCAGCTCGGCCGCCTCCGTAAATCCCACCGCGCACAGGTGGCCCGTGAGCTTTTGCCCGTGCGCATGCGCCTCATCAATCGCCGCTTTCAGCTCCGCCGGCGAAATGTGCATATACGCCTTCCACGAGGTCACGCCCTCCTCGACCCAGTAGTCCACCATCCGCCGCGCGTCCTGGGGCCCGGTCAAAATATGCATCTGCGGAATCAGCGGCGGGCTGCCTTCCAAATACGGCCCCGTCACGTCCAGCGCCGGCCCCGGAATCAGCCCCGCATCAATCTCCTTGCGCAGGTTCAGGTCCGTATAAGGCGATATGCTCCCCGTTGTCCGCGCCGTCGTTACGCCGGCCGCCAGGTAAAGCCGCGGAGCCGTGTCCACCAGCTCGCCCACCACCAACCCGTGCAAAGTCGAGCTAGTCGGCTCGGTGTAAAAAAGGTGCTCGTGCATCCCCACCAGACCCGGATACACCGTGTGCCCCGTCAGGTCCATCCGCTTCGCATCCGCCGGAACCGCCGTCGAGGCAGCCGGACCCACCGCGGCAATCGTTCCGTGGTCAATCACAACGGTCTGGTTGCTGCGCGCAGGGCTGCCCGTGCCGTCAATCACCTCTACGTGTTCCAGCGCCACCACCGGCGCGTCCACGCTGGTGTACGGCGCAAGCGGGTTCGATTTCGGGCTCTGGCCGGCAACCATCGCCGGAAGCGCAAGCAGGAAGGCAACAAAATAAATCCTCTTCTGCATGGAAGCCACGATGCGCCACTCTTCCCGCAAGCGTCAAGCAAAATCCCTTTCGCAACCCCTTTTGTACCAGCGCGATGCGGACTTTCTGCCCCGGAATTCCACTCTCCCAGCCGCAGAAAAAACGGAAGGCACCCTTTCCCGGATTACCGAAGAAAGTGCATTTCCCCGAAAAGTTGGATTGGCGTGGAAGCAAATACGGCTTAAAGTTCATCTCAAGGTTCCCAAATGGGGCAAGTGTGTCCGGCCAATCCCGGCGCACAATGGGTTCCGACTTCGTCTATACATCTCTGTAATCGTTCCTGTTGAGGATGCACACCATGGAATCCCCCAAGTTTCGCCTTTGCAATCGCTCGCGCGAGAGCTTTCTTAGCCTTGACATCACTCTCGTTGACACCATCAATGAAAGCCTCAAATCCATGGTCGGTGACCTGGCTTTGCGGCCCGATGGCGCGCTGTGGCTCAAGCCCTATCGCGGCATCCCGGTCACGCCAGGCTTTCCGCCTTTTGAGATTCTCTATCTCGACGAGGAACTGCGCGTTCTGCAGGAAGTGGAGTCCTATCCCAGCCCCAGCCCCAAGCCGCTGAAGGCTGAGCCGGACAGCGCCGTGGTGCTGACGCCGCACACCGTGCTGGCCAGGCTGGTGCGTCCCGGCGATCAACTGGCCATCTGCACTCCCGATGAAATGGCCGCCCTGCGCGCCAGCCTGCACGTGACTGAGCCTTCGCTGCCTCCCGCCGTTCCAGCCGTCATTCTGGAAACCCCCGCGGCTTCGCACGCATCCTCAAATGGACTTTCCGGCATGGGCGCGGGCCAGTCCACCTACGACTCACAGCTCTTCCAGCCGCAACAATCCGAGCCCTGGCACACACGTCTTCTCAACTGGTTCCTTGAGCGCCCGCGCGAGCGCCGCCGCGCTGACCGCTTTCCCTTGCCCGGCCTGGTGGGCTACCACTGGAGCGGCAGCACGCCCACGCCTCTGCTGGTGGGCAACATCAGCAAGACAGGCTTTTTCCTGGTGACCGAGGAGCGCCCCATGCCCGGAACCCGCATCCTCTTGACCCTCCAGCGCTCCGGCTCCAGCGGCTCTGACCCTGACGACGTGCTCGCCGTGCAGTCGCGTGTGATTCGCTGGGGACCCGACGGGATCGGCTTTGAGCTGCTGCCAACGCAGGCCGCGCGCGGCAAAGCGCTGACCAGCGTTGACCATGGCGCGGACCGCAAGACCATCAAACACTTTCTCAAGCAGCTTTCCCTTGAGCGGCCCCATTACACCAGAGCCTGAACCCGCGCGGCCGAGGTGCTTTCCCTTGCGTTTGCACCCACTTGGCCCCGCACCAACCCAAAGTACCCCCTGCGGCCCATCGGCACGCCCTGTTTCGTGCCGGCCGCATTTCGATGGATGCTACAATTCCCCGAATTCCTGATCCAGCGAGGTTGATCTGAAGCCCATGGCAAAGCAAGTCGATTACTACGAATTCCTTCAGATCAGCCCCAACGCCGATCACGAGACCATCCATCGCGTCTATCACTTCCTGGCCACGCGCTTCCACCCGGACAACCCCAAATCCGGTGACGCCGACAAGTTTACCGTCCTTAAAAACGCCTACGACGTCCTTTCTGACCCCACGCGCCGCGCCAAATATGACATGGCCCGCGAAAAGGATTCGCCCCAGTTCGTCCCGCTCTCCTCGTCCATCGATTTTATGGATCAGATTGAAGGCGAGCTCAACCGCCGCCTGGCCCTTCTCGCCGTCCTTTATTACCGCCGCCGCACCAATCCCTGGTCGCCTGAGGTTCCGCTTGCGGAAGTGGAGAAGCGCATGGGCTTCCCCCGCGACTATCTTGACTTCACCACCTGGTACCTTGAGCGCAAGGGCTACATCAGCAAGGCTGACAACTCTGACTTTACCCTCACCGCCCAGGGCGTGGACTTTGTTGAAACCCAGCGCAGTGAGATTCCCGTGCTGAACAAGCTGCTGACCGCCACGGCCGGACCCAACCGCAACGGCCAGAATGCCGAGGGCGAGCTCGAAGGCGGCGAAGAGTATCTGCTGCCTCCCGAGGCGCCCTTCGTGGAGCGCCGCATCAAGCGAACCGACCGCCGCGAAAACATGTGGGACCGCCGCATGGGCTCCAATGACCGCCGCCCCAATAAGGTGGAGCGACGCTTCCACTCGGAAGACCGCCGCGGGACCTCCAGCGACCGCCGCGCAAAGCCCGACGCCGACGCCGAGCCGAAAGTCGTCAATTAGAGCAAAACCGGCCTTTCTGTGTCCCTTTGAAGACCTCGCCGGGTTGACGCGACGCCGGGGCCCCCACGGACAGGTCTACGTCCGCGGGGTGGGACCAACAGGGAGCGGCAAACCCTCGTCTAAACGAGACACGGCACACCTTCTCTGTTTTTTGCTCTAACATGGACGGGTCCTGAAACGAGCGAGAAAGCAAGGACGCGTCTTGAAGGGGAGCCGTGTGCCTGTGGGCTGCTCCGCGATCCGCAGTGCCTTACTTGCCAGTTCGGCTTGCCTGTGCGGCTCGTCCGTGCAGCTTGTCCGGCCAGGTTGCCTGTGCACGCGTCACTGCTTTTTGCACTTCGCCGCTTTTGCACTTTAAGGAGCCCTGATGGTCACACGCAGAGAATTCCTCAATGCATCCGCAGCCTCGCTGGCCGCCGGCGCAGCCGGCCTTGCCCTGACCGCTCCGGCCAAAAGCTACAGCCAGATCCTGGGCGCGAATGAACGGCTCAACTTCGCCGTCATCGGCCTCAACGGCCGCGCCTACGCGCACCTGGACGCGCTCAAGGCCAACCAGGCCCACGCCCGCGTCACGCACGTCTGCGACGTGGAATCCACCATCCTGGCGCGCTTTGCCGCCGCAGCCACCAAAAAAATGGGCGCCGCGCCCGCCACCCAGCAGGACTTCCGCAGCGTTCTGGACCGCTCCGACGTGGACGCCGTCACCATCGCCACACCCGACCATTGGCACACGCCCATGGCCATCCTCGCGCTGAAGGCAGGCAAGCACGTTTACGTGGAAAAGCCCTGCAGCCACAACCCCGCCGAGGGCGCACTGCTGGTCCGCGCGCAGCAGAAGTACGGCAAGCTGGTGCAGATGGGCACGCAGCAGCGCTCCTCGCCGCACACCATTGAGATTGTGGGCAAAATCCACGCGGGCCTCATCGGCCGGCCTTATTTTGCGAAATGCTGGTACAACAACACCCGCAAATCCATCGGTACCGGCAAGGTGGTTCCCGTGCCGCACACGCTCGACTGGGACCTGTGGCAGGGCCCCGCGCCGCGCACCGCTTATCGTGACAACGTGCAGCCTTACAACTGGCACTGGTTCCGCATCTGGGGCACCGGAGAAACCCTCAACAACGGCACCCATGAAGTCGATGTCTGCCGCTGGGCGCTCGGCGTCGATTACCCGCAACGCGTGACCGCCACCGGCGGCCGCTACGCCTTCCACGACGACTGGCAGTTCTATGACACGCTGCTGACCAGCTTTGAATATGGCGACAAGATGATTGCCTGGGAGAGCACAAGCTGCCAGGGCATGCGCTCCTTCAACCGCGGCCGCGGCTCCATTATTGAAGGCACCCACGGCACCGTCCTCGTTGATCGCGACGGCTACGAAACCTACGATCTCGACGGCCGCAAGACCGGCGAGTTCAAAGTGGGCGGACACACCTCGACGGCCGATCTGGTCGGCGCCGACTCCATGACCAACGCCCACTTCGCCAACTTCATCGCGGGCATCCGCAGCGGCCAAAAACTCCACGCGCCCATCGCCGTCGGCAACGTCGCCGTCACCATGCTGCAGCTCTCCAACATTGCCTGGTTCGTCAACCGCGAGTTGCGCCTCGACCCCAGCAACGGCGGCATCATCCTGAACGACGCCGACGCCATGCAGCGCTGGACCCGCACCTACCAGCCCGGATGGGAGCCCACGCTATGACATTGCCGGCCACCCTCTCGCGCCGCACGCTACTTCGCTCCGCCGCCCTGGCCGCCGCCGCAGCGCCGCTGTCCTCCCGGCTCGGTGCGCAATCTCCAGGCGCCCCCGGTCCATCTCTTGAACATGAGCGAGGGAAGGAGCCCCGGGAATCCGGGCCGCAACCGGAATCCGGGCCGGCCGCGCCCATCAGGCTCGGTCTGGCCAGTTACACCTTTCGCAACTTCAGCCGCGCGCAGCTTATCGCCTTCATGCAGCAGCTTGGCATCAGCGCGCTCAACGCCAAGGACGTGAAAGACCACCTGCCCACCGGCCCCGCCGCCGAAGACGCTGCGCTCAAGGACTACAAGGCAGCCGGCATCCAACTCCATGCCGCCGGTGTCCTCTATTTCCGCAAGGACGACGATGCCGACATCCGCGCCAAGTTCGAGTACGCACGCCGCGCCGGCGTCAAAGTCATCGTCGCCGGCGACCCGCTGCCCGCCGCCCTTCCGCGCATTGAAAAATTCGTCCGCGAGTACGACATCCGCTTCGCCATCCACAACCACGGCCCTGAGGACGCCGTCTTTCCCTCGCCGCTCAACGTCCTGCGCGCCGTCCAGCACATGGACCCGCGCATGGGCTGCTGCATTGACGCCGGCCACTGCGTCCGCGCCGGCACCAGCGTGGTCCAGGCCATCCACGCCGCCGGGCCGCGCCTGTTCAACCTCCACGTCAAGGACCTCACCAATTTTCATGACATTAAGAGCCAGGTCGCCGTCGGCCGCGGCCACCTGCCCTTCCGCGAAATCTTTGAGGCCCTCATCGCAATCAAATACCCCGGCTTCGTCGATCTCGAGTACGAGGTCCACCCTGACGACCCCATGCCCGGCGTCCTGCGCAGCTTCGCCTACATGCGCGGCCTCCTCACAGGCCTCGGCTACAGCAACGCTTAGCAGCGGAGCACAAGCGGTTCAACTTCAAGGTCTCCAGACGCCCGAGATTGGACCTCCGCTACCAAACACCCCCGAGGCGACCAAATATCCCTGGGGCGACCAAGCATCCCTGGCAGGCTGCGAGCCAGCCCTCCGGTGATGCCCACCCGTCCTTCCCCGATGGGCACCGCCGTACCGCCCCAACCACATTTGCCCTTGCCCCCGCAATCCCACGGGAGTAGCCTGTACGTATGCCGCGTGCGCAGATTCGGCGCGCCGCTGAGTGCGCGCCCCAATCCGTCGCGACGGAAAGGGCTCCCCCATGTCCCCCAACCAGAGCACATCGCTACCCGCTCGCAACAACCCTGGCGATAACCCGGCCTCCGTGCCGCGCCGTGTTCCGCCGCATGACTCCTTCACCTCCAAGTTCCTTGGTTTGTTCAGCAACGAGGAGCGCCGCGTCTCTGAGCACCGGGGGAACCGGCGCATCTCCAACCCACCCCTGCGCGCCTATCTCGGGGTCTTCGGATCCACTGAGCCCATTCCGGTGGGCAACATCAGCAGCACCGGTTTTTACCTGCGCACCACCAACCACTGGATGCCCGGCACCAACATGCCCCTTCGCCTGGAGCGGACGGACAAACCCGGCTTTGCCGCCCTGCACTGCGTCGCCGTGCCCACCCGCGTCGTCCGCTCTGACCATTACGGCGTCGGTTTCACCTTTGTTTTCAAAGAGGTACCTTCAAAACCCCGCAAGCCCACCACGGAGGCCGAGGCCGGATGGATGGGTGCGCGCTGGGCTGACCGCCAAACCATCGAGGCGCTTGTGGCCGAGCTTGAAGCCAGCCCCACCGGCCAAAGCTAGCCGGGCAGGGTAACACACCAATGGTCTCAGCCGGTCGGCCCGGAATCCGGTTTTCCGTTGCCCCGCGGCCGGCAAAAGGGGCAAAATGGTCCCGTGCCGCGTCTGCGGAGAGACATGCCCTGCCCTGGGCGCCGCTCCCGCCGCGACGGAAAAGGGGGCCTGTCATGTCTGTAACCGATCCTGATCGCAATGAGTCCCGGGAGCACTCCACCTTGGGCTCCCGTCTCAAGCGCCTGCTCAAGCAGCCGGCGCGCCTGCTGGACCGCCGCACCTGCAATCGTCTTTCCTCGCCGCCTCTCCGGGCTTATCTCGGCATGGTCGGCTCCTCCGCGCCCTATCCCGTGACCAACATCAGCACCACCGGCTTTTACATGCTGACGGATGAGCAATGGCAGCCCGGAACCTGCCTGCCGCTGCGCCTGGAACGGACGGACCGGCTGGGCTTTGCCGCCATCAGCCGCGTCGCAGTGCAAGCCTGCGTGGCCCGCAAGGATCACAAGGGCATCGGCTTCCTCTTTATGCCCATTAACCAGCCCGGGAAGCAGCAGGAACTCAGCAGCCAATCGCAGGGCGTATACGACGCGACGCGCTGGGCAGACCAGAGCACCATCCATTCCATGCTCGCCGATCTGGAATCCCTGCAAGCCTCGCCCCGCGCCGCCAGCTAGATAACTCCCCCCGCAATCACAAGAAAAAGGGACGCAATAAATTCCTTGACACGTATATGCCAATTGCAGTATATACGTGATGTGGAATCCATCTTTGAAGTCATCGCCGAGCCCAACCGCCGCGCCATCCTCAGCCTGCTGGCCTCTTCCGAGCAGTCCGTGGGCGAAATCGAGCGCCGCCTCCGCATGTCGCAGCCCGCGGTGTCAAAGCATCTTCGCGTGCTGCGTGAAGCCCGCTTTGTCGAGTCCACCGTGGACGCGCAGCGCCGTCTTTACCGCATCAATCCCCAGCCCCTGCAGGAGCTCGACGCCTGGCTGGCGCAGTTCCGGCGCTTCTGGTCGGCCCACGTCGATGCTCTCGAGCGCCATCTCGACCGCCACTTTGACCCGCACTCCGGCGGCCTGCCCAGCAACATGCACGCCGCTGAAAAGACCAAAAAGAAATCCAAAAAGAAAAAGAAGAAGCACAGAAAAGGAGACGAAGAATGAACCCGCAGGAATCCTACGCACCCGGCCCGGCCATGGGCGCAACCGTTGAAAGGAACGGAGACAAGTGGACCCTGATTCTCATCCGCCAGTTGCGCCATGCGCCGGCCAGCGTCTGGCAGGCGATCACAGAGCCCACGCACCTGACCCAATGGGCGCCCTATGAGGCGGACCGCAGCCTGGCCGACGCCGGCGCATCCGTCACGCTGACCTGGGTGGGCTCGCCACAGTCCTTTCAGGCCACCGTTACCCGCGCGGAGGCGCCACGCCTGCTGGAGGTGGGGGACATGCGCTGGCAACTGGAGCCGGTCGACGGCGGCACGCGCCTGACCCTCTGGCACAGCATCGATCGCCGCTACGTCGCCTGGGGCGCGGCCGGCTGGCACATCAGCCTTGACGTGCTTGACCGCCTGCTTGCCGGAACGCCGATTCCCCGCATGGCCGGGCCGGCGGCTATGCAGATCTCCGGCTGGCACCAGCTGAGCGCCGAGTACGCAGAGCAGCTCGGCATGAAATAACCCTGATTGGCAACCGTGCAAAGCCTGACTCCAGCCTATTGGAGCGCGGCCCCGGTTGCCCGAAACCGCAACGCAGGAGATTCCGTCATGAAGTGGAACCATTGGATTCGGCAGACCCACCGCTGGCTTTCCGTTGCCTTTATGGTGACTGTCCTCCTCAACGCCATCGCCGTCTTCCGCGGGCATTATTCGCGGACTCTTGGACTGGTGGCCGTCGTCCCGCTGGCTTTCCTTTTCTTCACCGGAGTTTACCTGTTCATGCTGCCTTATGCGGTCCGCTGGCGCCGTGTGCGCCGCGCCGGCTGACCGCCGTCTTTCGCGTCGGCCGGGACGTTGGCATTGTGGAAGCCGAACCCGCCTCGGCCTGAGCTCTCGCGTCAAAACTTGAGCCGCCTACTCCTCGCGCAGCAGAACCATTGGGTCCACGGCCAGTGCGCGCCGCGCCGGAATCAACGCGGCCAGCAGCCCCAGCAGCAGCATGGCCGCAATCACGCCGCCCAGCACCAGCGGATCCTTGGACGTGGCCTGGTAGACGATGTAGGAAAGCACCTTTGCCGCCAGCACGCCCAGCAGAATTCCCACGGCCGACCCAATGGCCAGCAGACGGAAGACCCGCCCCAGCGCAGCGCGCAGCACCTGCCTGTGCTTCGCGCCCAGTGCCACGCGAATCCCCAGCTCGCGCAGCCGCTTGCTGACCACATAGGACGCCATGCCGAAAATCCCCGTGACCGCGAGCATCGCGCCCAGCAGCCCCAGCACGCCCAGTGACACCGTGGCCACGTGCGCCGGAAAGAGCGCCCAGCTCAGCTCCCGGTTCCAATTTTCAATTTGCACTGGCAGTCCCGGGGTCAGGCTCTGCAGCGTCTCCCGCAACGCCGCCGCGGTCTCCTCCGCATTGCGCCGCGAGCGCACCACCAGCCACAGAGTTCCTGCAGGCTGCTGCAAAAACGAGTAGAACATTGCCGGCTGCTGGTCTTCGGTGAGCGAGGAGTACTTTCCATCCTGCACCACGCCCACCACCTGCACGCTCTTGCCCCCCCATACCTTGTAGCTGCTGCCAATCGCCTTCGCAACGGATCCAAACATGTTCCGCGCGAACTCGCGGTTCACCACCGCCACCAGCGGCGCGCCCTTGGCGTCATTCAGCGTAAATGTGCGTCCTGCCAGCATTGCCGTTCCCGCCGCCTTGAAGTACTCGGGCGATACGTTAAACTGCTGCGCATCCGCGCGGCAGTTCGTCGTGCGGAAATCCGTGTCGCTGGCATAAAACACGCAGGAGTCGTTTCCGCCCGCGCTCAACGGCAGACGATCCGCGTAGCCCACCGCCGTGACGCCCGGAATCTGCGCCGCGGCGGTCAGCATCTGCTGCTCCACAGTCTGCTGCCGGTCGCCGGCAATGCCCGCCATGTTCAGGTCACCGTGCGCCAGCAGCGCGCCCTGCGGCGTGAATCCAAAATCGCTGTGCAGGGAGCGCACGAGGCCCCGCACCGCCACCAGTGAGGCCGTCACCAGCACCGCGCAAATCGCAATCTGCCCCGCCAGCAGCACATCCCGCACCGTCAGCCGCCGCATGCTCCCGCCCGTCGAGCCGCTGCGAATCATCTGCCACGGGTTGGCGCGCAGAACCTGCCGCACCGGAACCATGCCAAACAAAAATCCGCTTGCCAGCGCCAGCCCCAGCGCCACAAGATAGGTGCTTGCATCCGGATTCACCGGCACATTGATGGGAATATTCGGAATTGGGTTCCACGCGCTCAGCCAGCGCAGAATCGCCACGCTCGCAAACAGTCCCACTGCCCCGCCCACCAGCGACACCAGCACTGACTCGGTGAGTAACTGACGCATCACCAGCGCCCGCCGCGAGCCCAGCGCCATGCGCAGCGCAATCTCCTTGGAGCGGTCCGCCGCGCGCGCCGCAAACAGGCTGCCCAGGTTCGCGCATGCCGCCAGCAGAATCAGCCCCGCCAGCAGCATGAGGCCGGCCATGAACGCACGCGCCGGCCGCCGGAAATAATCCCCCACCAGCCCCGGCTGCGCCACGTCCGGCTTCAATCCCGAGTCATCCTTCGGATACTCCTTTGCCATCTCCGCCGCAATCGTATTCAGGTCCGCGTTGGCCTGCTGCGGCGTCACTCCCGCCTTCACATGGCCAATGACCCAGGTGAAATGGTCGCCTCGCTGGTGCAGCGGATTCCAACCCATAATCTCCGGAAGATCGACGATTGGCATGTAGACCGACGGCGCAAAAAACAGCTCCGTCCCGCGAAACTCCGGCTGCGTTACGCCCAGAACCGTGAACGCATGGCCATTCACCTCCACCGTGCGCCCCACCACATTCCGGTCAGCCTCAAAGTGGCTCTTCCAAAAGCCGTAGCTCAGCACAAGGTAGGGCACGCTGTTGTCGCCGCGCTCGTCCGCCGCGCCAAAGAACCGCCCCAGATACGGCTTGGCGCCCACCGTGCGGAAATAATTTCCGCTCACCAGGTACGGCCACGCCTCTGTCGGCGTTGCTCCGCCTGTGGCCACCCCCATCGCTCCCTGAATGTTGTATGCCGCCAGCGAATCAAACGTGTGGTTGCGGTTGAGCAGCTCCTGGTAGTCCATGTAGGACTGCGAAGGCACTTGTCCCATGCCCGGAACAAATCGCTGCACCATGTAAAGGCTCTTCGCGTCCGGCACATTCAGCGGGTGCAGAATCAGCGCGTTCAGCACGCTGAAAACAATCGCATTCGCCCCAATGGCCAGAGCCAGCGTGATCACCGCCGTCAGCGCAAAGCCCGGCGACTTGCGCAGTTGCCGCAATGCATATCGAATGTCCTGGAACATGCTTATGCTCCTGCCTACGGAATCTTCAACCCTAGAGTTCCTGCAAGCAGTCCGCCATTCCATTCATCCTTGAACCAAACAACTTACCCGCTTGGGCCCGCCGCCCGAGTGTCCAAAACCGCCGCCCCCTGTCCGAAATCGAACATGCCCCTTCCGCTCGAATCTTGCCCGCAGAATGCTTCACTCTCACGCCATGCGCCGGTGTGGCTCTTCCGCATCGCAATGAAACGGTCTACATTGAATTCGTACAATCAATCCTGTTCGAAAAAAATTGGGGTGAGCCATGTCAGGGTCGCGTTCGTGTTGGGTGGCGCTTTTTGCTGCGGTGGCGATTGCTATCTCTCTGAGCGGGTGTTCCAGCTCCCCGCCGACAATTTCCTTGAGCCTGTCTCCCTCTTCCTCGCGAGCCATTGATCAGAGTCAGTCAATTCCAATCGCGGCTTTGCTCGCGAACGATGGATCTTTGAAAGGCGTCACCTGGAACCTGGTTGGTCCCGGATCCCTCACCACGAATGGCTCTTCCGCCAACTACGTTTCACCGGCCAACGCCATTGCCAGCCCGGAGCAGGCAACGGTGACGGCGACTTCCGTGGCCGACCCGGCAATGAGCGCGTCTCTCGTTATCACCGTGAACCCTTACCCCTTCATAACGTCAGAAAACCTGCCCGAAGGCTCCGTGGGCGTGCCTTACAACCAACCCGTCGCCTTCACCGGCGGCACAGCTCCCTTCCAGTGGGGTGTTTATAACGGACAGATCCTCACCGGATGGCAAGTGGGCGGAGCCGTGCCCGATGGGCTCACGCTGGACACCAGCACCGGCACAATCAGCGGAACTCCCACCGCGGCAGGCACCTGGTACTTTGAAGCAACCCTGGTCGACTCCGTTGGCGGCAACACATTCAACGGGTTCATGAGCATCCAGATCAATCCCGCCGCCGCCGCCGCAAATCCCGTGCCTTACCTCAACCAGCCGCTTATGCCCGCCTCCGTCGCACCCGGCTCGGGCGCGCTTGCGCTGCACGTCAGCGGAACGGGCTTCGTAAACGGCGCTGCCGTCGAATGCAACGGCGTGCCCTTGCCCACCGTCTTCGTGGACAGCGAACATCTCAGCGCGGTCGTGCCGGCAGCCGACGTGGCAATCGCCCAAACTGCCACCGTGACCGTGATGAATCCGGCTCCGGGCGGCGGCGCATCCAATGCCGTCTATCTGCCCGTGGGGGCCCCGGAAGCAACAGTAAGCTTTGCCAACGCACCCAACTCTCCGCTGCAAATTCCTGAGCCGTTTGTACTGGTGGCCGCCGACTTCAATCAGGACGGCAAGCCCGACCTTGCCATTGCAGCCAACGTTCGGCTGTATACCGTGCTCGGAAACGGAGACGGAACCTTCACGCCCGCGCCGGGTTCCCCGCAACGCCTGCCGAGTCCGCCTTACGATGATTTCGGATCTCCTTACACCGGGCCGGCTATCGCCGTCGGCGACTTCAACCACAGCGGCCATCCCGGTTTGGCCGTCGGGTTACAACAGAACGAAGCCGTCGTCATCCTCTTCGGGAATGGAAGCGGAGCCTTCACCCCATCCTCGGCAACCTTCGCCAATGCGATGAACCTGTACACTTCCAGCGTTGTGGCGGCGGACTTCAACGCGGATGGAAATCTCGACCTTGCCCTCACCAGCTCCGGCACGGACATTGTCGACCTGGGCTACGGCGACGGAGCCTTCAATCAGGCGGGCAACCTCTATGCCGGGCCTTTTCCCCTGGGCGCGACCGTGGGCGACTTCAACGGAGACGGAAAACTGGACGTTGCAATCGCAGACAGCGGATCTACGAAATATCCCGATTCAGGCATCACAATCTCACTTGGGAATGGGAACGGAACCTTCATGGAACCGGGCACGCCTGTGATTCCGGTGGGGCAGAGCCTCTCCGCGACTGTCGCAGGCGACTTCAACAGCGATGGCAAGCTCGACCTGGCCGTAACCGATTATGCCGGCAACCAGGTATTCATCCTGCTCGGAAACGGCGACGGAACCTTCCAGACGCCCATCCCCATCGCAGTTGGAAATGCGCCTGCGGCAATCGTCGCGGGCGACTTCAACAACGACGGCAAATTCGACCTCGCCATTGCGAACGGTGGCGACAACACAGTCACGCTCCTGCTAGGCAACGGCGACGGAACATTCACGCAGGCTTCCGGCTCTCCCTATCCGGTGGGCAAAAGCCCCAACGCTCTCGCAGCCGCGGACTTCAACGGCGACGGCAAGCTCGACCTCGCCGTGACCAATGGCACGGACGGAACCGTATCCATTCTGCTTCAACAGTAACCAGTCCCGCCGCCATTGGCTCACCAGTGGCCGGCCTGGCTTCACGCTTTCGCCAGCCGCTCCGGCAGCGGTCACTCGTATCGGCAAGTCACGCTCGCACCGCGCACCAGCCATGGTCGCGAAGCCTGTTTATCGGGACCGATTTTCAATCGTATCCGGCTTAAAAACCGAAAATGAGATCGTGTTCCGGTTGACATTCGACCGGAACTCGTTTTATGTTCTAGTCGAATGTCGACTAGAAAGACAAACGATCCGCTCGAACTGATGCAGGGCACTCTCGATCTCCTGGTTCTGCAGACGCTGGCGCCCGGGCGCGCACACGGACACGCCATTGCCTGCTCAATCGAACGGCGATCCGATGAAGTATTGCAGGTGGGACATGGGTCGCTGTACCCGGCTCTTCAACGTCTTCTTAAGCTTGGCCTGATCGAAGCCGAGAACGGGATTTCTGAGAACAATCGCAAGGCCAGGTTCTATCGCTTAACCGCGAAAGGGCGCAGGCATCTGTTTGCCGAAGCCTCGAAGTGGCAGAAGTTCTCGGAGGCGATCGCGCGCATTCTCTCTCCGGCGGTGAAAGAGAACTCGTAGAAACGAGGGTTTGAGTATGTTTGGATGGCGCACTCGCAGGAGGGAGCTGCTGGAAGAGATTGAGGCGCATCTTGCGATCGAAACCCAGCAGAACATCGAAGCGGGGATGCAACCTGAACAGGCGAAGCAAACCGCAAAGAGAAAGTTCGGCAATGTGCTTTTGGCCGTTGAAGATTCCCGCAGGGTGTGGGGGGCGGTGTGGCTGGAGAACCTGCTCCGTGACATCCGATATTCCGCGCGCAGCCTGATTGCAGCTCCGAGCTATTCGGCCGCTCTGGTGTGTACTCTTGCGCTGGGCCTGGGTTGCGTCACCGCGATGCTGGCGGTCGTCCAATCGGTGCTGTTGCTTCCCGTGAACCTGCCGCATCCTGGTCGTCTGGTGCAAATCTACGGCGAGGAGGCAGCGCAGGGAGTTGCTTCCAGCCAGCACGCGCTCTCCTTCACGGCCATCGACGCGCTGCGCGGCGACACGCGCTCCTTTGCCGGCGTGAGCGGATATAACACGGTGGTGTTGCCTGTGACGGCGGCGGACGGCTCGCGGGTTGACCCGTTGATGGAAGTATCCCCGGAATTTTTTCAAACGCTGGGTGTTGCCGCTACAACGGGACGTCTGATTGGGCCGGAGAACGCCAGGGCTCAGGTTGCAGTTGTCAGCGATGCGTTCTGGCGCGACAGAATGCAAAAGAGCCCCCATGCAGTTGGCAGCGCAATCACGGTCTCGGGCAGGCAGTGGACGGTGATCGGCATCCTGCCCGCGGGATTTCACGCTCCGGGAATGACCGGTGCACAGGTGGTGTTTCTACCGATCGCTGTTGGCCCATCGGGACAAGACCTCTTCAAGATGGAATCGGCAGAAGTGATCGCGCGGCTCAAGGATGACGTTTCGATTCAGCAGGCACGCGCAGAAGCACAAAGCGTCTTTGCGCACTCCGGCCGCACTTCTGCCGAGGAGCGCCGGCGGCTGGAGATGCGCTCCTACCAGGAGCTTGTGACGGGAAAGATGCAGCGTCCTCTTTGGGCTCTTCTGGGCGCTGCTCTTGTTCTGCTGTTGATTGCGTGCGCCAACGCGGCAAACCTGCAAATTGGCAGGATGGCAAGCCGCATGCCGGAGATGAGGATTCGTTCCGCGCTTGGTGCGGGCATGGGACGCCTGATGCAGCAGCTGGTGACAGAAAGCATGCTTGTGTCTTTGTCTGGGGCTGCATTGGGCTGCGGATTGGCGTTCGTCGCTGTGAAGGCAGTGCGCCACGCATATGGCGACAGGTATCCAAGATTCGACGAGCTCTCCATTCATCCGATGATTCTGATTGCCCTGTTTGCGCTGGCAATCGTGGTGGGAATCGCGGCAACGGCGGCGCCTGCGCTGAACGTTCGCCGGCAGGTGGCCGGGCGCCTGACGACAAGGAATACCACGCATCGATCGCGGTTGCCCGGACTACTGGTTGCCGTTCAGGTGGCGCTGACATGCGTGCTGCTGGTGACGAGCGGCCTCTTCGTGCGTACATTGCAATTGCTCGAAAGCGTGGAACTCGGCTTCAACCCGAAAGGCGTCACCACGCTGGTGCTGATGCCAGAGAACCAGGGGCAGGATCCCGAGCATTCGCGTTCGATCGAAACCGGCCTGCTGAATAGGTTCGAAGCTCTTCCCGGTGTTCAATCGGTGACCATGCAATCGGAGATTCCGTTTTCTCAATACGGAATAACGCTCAACGGAACCACCGATGTTTCCGGGCGTCCCTACCACAAGGGAGACTCTGCTTACTACAGTTTTGTAAGTACAAGCTTTGTGAAAACAAGCGGCATTCATCTGCTGCAAGGTCGCGGCTTTGTCGCCAAGGATGAGTCGAGCGGTGCAATCGCGGTCCTGGTCAATGAGGCATTCGTCAAGATGTTTCTGGGCAATCGCGAGCCCATCGGCATGACGCTCCGATTCCACCGCGACCCTGGAGATACTGATGCGGATCTGCCCCTGGCCCAGGCCATGACCGTCGTCGGCGTGGTGCAGAACGAGGTGCAAGGTGGAGACCTGGGAGCGCCGTTTCAGCCAATGGTCTACCTCGATTATCTGGCGCTGCCGAAGACCTCGTTCCTGAGCGCGGTTTTCAGCATGAGTGCGCAATATGCCGTGCGCTCCCCGCTGCCCGCGGCAACCGTGGCGGCCGAGCTTCGCTCCGTGGTGAAACAAGATGCACCAACCATGGTGGAGTTGAGCCTGAAGCCGATGGAGGAGGATATTTCGCAATCGCTTGGTCAACGGCGACTGGCTTTGCGGCTGGTCGCCGGGTTCGGAATTGTCGCGCTCGTGCTTGCGGCCGTGGGAATTTACGGCGTATTGGCATACTCCGTAGCGCTGCGGCGGCGTGAGATTGGAATCCGCATGGCGCTTGGATCGTCGCGGCAGGGAGCCGCTGGATTGGTTGCAGGCCAGGCGATGAGGATGGTCCTGCTCGGACTCGTTCCTGGGGTCGCGGGCGCGTGGGTTGCCGGAGATGCGGTGCGATCCTTCCTCTTTGGGGTGAAAGCGCTGGATGCGGAGACTCTTTTTGTCTCAGGCGGCCTGTTGCTGCTCGTCGCAAGCGCCGCGGCTCTGTTGCCTGCTGTGCGTGCCTCCAGAGTCGACCCGGTGGAGACTCTGCGCGCGGAGTAAAAGCAAAGCCGTCACAGGCTCGATGAGAAGGAAAATGGGATTGAATCCAAGCGAGAGTTGATGGGCGAGGCTTGATGCCATCCACACGCATCGCACGAGGCGGACTTCTGGGGCTGAAGTCTGCGAAAGATTCCTCAGGGAATTCAGGCGCCAGGAAACCGGCCTGAGTTCAGCAAGAGGCTCGCGTCCGCGCTCACTTCCCGGCCAGCCGCTCCAGCAGCGCGTCGAAATCCTCAATCTTTGAGTACTCGATGACCACGCGGCCGCGGCCGTTTTTGTCTTCAATGCGCACCTTCAGCCCCAGCGCGCGCTGCAGTTGCTCGGCCACCTCGCGCACATTCGGGTCCACCGGAGGCTCGGCCTTCGGCTCCTTCTTTGCCAGCTCCGGATTGAGCATGCTCTGCACCATCGTCTCCGTTTGGCGAACAGAAAGCGAAAGCTGTGCAACCCGATGCGCAACCTTTTCCAGGTCCGGATGTTGATTCAGCCCCAGCAGCGCCCTGGCATGGCCAAAACTCAGGGCTCCGGTCTCCACCATGTCCTGCACGCTGTTTGGCAACTTTAACAAACGAAGGAAGTTAGAGACGGTTGCCCGATCCTTGCCCGTCCGCTGCGCCATCTGCTCCTGCGTCATGTGGAACTCGCCGGAGAGCCGGCTGAAGGCCCGCGCCTGCTCAATCGGGTTCAGGTCAGCCCGCTGCAGATTCTCAACGATGGTGATCTCCATCGCCTGCTCGTCGGAGACCTGGCGCAGAATCGCCGGGATGGTCTTTTTGCCCGCATGCTGCGAGGCCAGCCACCGCCGCTCGCCCGCGATGAGCTGGAAGCGACCGTTGGCCTGCGGCCGGACGAGAATCGGCTGCACCACCCCGTTGGCCGTGATGGAGGCGGCCAGCTCGGCAAGCTGGGCCTCATCCACGCGCATGCGCGTCTGGAAAGGGTTGCGGTCAATCAGCTCGACGGAGATCTCGCGGGGCTTGCCGCCTTCCGGCTCAAGCGTGGGCACGGCGGGCGTTGCGGCAGCCTGCACGCGCGGCAAAAGCGAGTCCAGCCCCTTGCCCAGGGCGCGGCGTTTGTTGTCAGCGGCAGTCGTCATTGGAAGTAAGTCCTTTTAAATCTTTCTTTCAGCCGTACATGGCCCATTCAGGAAAGGGTTCAGACAGCCAGGTCGCGGGCCGTCCATGGTTGCACCGGGCTCATCCATAAGGCCAGAAGCGAACCTCTGTTTTGGATTTGCCCTGCGGCTTCTCCTGGCTGGATTGACCGGTGTGGCCGGCCTTGCGGGCGTTGGCGCGGGGGCTTTCCATGCCGTTGCGGGCCATAAACTCGCCGGCCAGCTCAAAATAGGCTTCGGCGCCGCGGGAGCGCCCATCGTAAAGCGCCACGGGGCGGCCGTGACTGGGAGCCTCCGCCAGCCGCACATTGCGCGGAATCACGGTGCGGAAAAGCCGGTCCTTGAAGTATTCGCGGAGGGTTTCAGTCACCTGTTGGGCAAGATTGGTGCGGTCGTCATACATGGTGAGCAGGACGCCCTCGATTTGAATGCCGGGGTTGAGCGAGTCGCGGACGCGCTCCAGAGTGGAAATCAGCTCGGAGACGCCTTCGAGCGCGAAATACTCGGCCTGCATGGGCACGATGAGCGAGCTGGCGGCCACCAGAACATTCAGCGTGAGCAGATCGAGCGCGGGCGGGCAGTCGAGCATAATCAGGTCGTAGCGGTCGCGAATGGGCTCAAGAGCCTGGCGCAGGCGGATGGCGCGGTCTTCCACGGCGGCCAGCTCGACGTTGGCGCCGGTCAGGTTCTTTGAGCCGGGCAGAATGGAGAGTGTTTCGATCTCGGTGGGCAGGATGACCTGCTCGGCGGAGGCATTGCCCACCAGCACGTCATAGATGGAGTGGCGGTTGTCATCACGCTGCAGACCCAGGCCACTGGAGGCGTTGGCCTGGGGGTCGCAATCGACGAGCAGGACCTTGAGGCCTTCGAGAGCCAGGCAGGCGGCCAGATTGATGGCTGTGGTGGTTTTGCCCACGCCGCCTTTCTGGTTGACGAGGCCGAGAATCTTTCTCATGGGGTATCAGGGTAAAGGGCCGGGGCGGTCGCGTGCAGGGAAATGACCTGTGGAGAACTGGCCGAAGCTGTGGAAAGCGCAAAAAGGGCGGCGAAGGGGAGCGGCGCAAGCGTTTGAGGGGCAAGGTTTTTGGTGCAATTCGCGCAAACGGGAGATTCTGGGGCGAAAAATGGGCGTCGGTGGAAAACTTTTGCGGGACGGGAGGAGGACGGGTGGATCTTGGGGCGATGGCGGGAGGATCTCTGAGCGATGGCGGGTTGGCGCGGAGCACGACAGGGAGGGGGGGGGGAGGGGGGTATGTTCCACGTGGAACATTTCGAGGAGGCGGCGGTTGGTGCGGCCAGTGTTCCACGTGGAACACCGCAGCCGGAAGGAGCGATACCCCCGCCCCCCCACCCCTATTCGGCGGATGTGCGGTCGATGGCCCTTCCGAGAGCCAGAATGCGGGCGTCGCTGCCGGGCAGGGCGATGGGCTCGATCCATTCGAAACCGGGGCCAGCGGCTTTCTGTACGGCGTCTTGAAGGGCGGGTAAATCGGCACGCGTGGTGAGCAGAGCCAGCCAGCCTCCCGGGCTGTCCGATTGTCGGACCAGACGGGCGGCGACGGCGACGGCCGACTCCATGCGGTCCACGGCGCGGAGGGTGACGCAGTCAAACGTCTCTCTAAGGGTCTCGGCGCGGCCGGCGTGGATGCGCGCTGGAAGGCGAAGAACGCGGAGAGCCTCCTGCAGAAAGGCGGCTTTCTTGCCCTGGGATTCGGCGAGGGTGACGGCGATTTCCGGCCGGCAGAGAGCGATGGGAATGCCGGGAAAACCCGCGCCGGAACCGAAGTCGAGGAGTGTGCCGATGCCGGCGGGCAGGGCCTGGGCGCAGGCGATGGACTCCACAAAGTGACGGGCGAGAATCTCGCGGGGGTCACGGAGGGCGGTGAGATTGGTGCGGGTATTCCAGCGGAGCAAAAGCGCGAGATAGTCTGTAACTTGTTGATTTTGCATGCTTTGTAGTGTAGTAAGGCCGGCCGCGCTGAGTAGCGACCGGAGCACGGAGGCCGGCGAGCCAGGCAGGGCGCCGGAACCCTCAGCGGACGATGGGCTCATGGACCGATTCATGGATGGGGCGTGGTTGCCAGGCCTGGGCGGCGCGGAGAAAGGCGGCGAAGAGGTCGCGGGAGAGCGGGCTTTCGGCGTAAGTGCGCTCGGGGTGCCACTGGACGGCAACGACCCAGTGATCCGCGGAGTCGAGCTCGACGGCCTCGATGACGCCGTCCGCGGGCGAGACGGCGGCAACGCGGAGCTGGTCGCCCACGCGGCGGATGGCCTGATGGTGGCTGGAGTTGACCTGAGTCTCGCGGGTCTGGGTCTCGCTGGTCTGGGTCTGGTTGGATTGGGACTCGTTCTTTCGGGACTCGTCGGCGGCGCTGCTCAAGGCGGCCAGGCGCGAGCCGGGAGTGAGGCGGACGGGGTGGGCTTCGACGACGGCCCGGCCGGGGCTGTGGTCGACCTGGGTGCCGAGCTGGGTGGGCAGGTCCTGAAAAAGGCTGCCATTGCGCCAGACGTTGAGGGTTTGGGCGCCGTGGCAGATGGCGAGGATGGGCTTGCGGAGGTTGAAGGCGTCCTGCAGGAGGAGCTCATCGGCGGCGGTGCGGCCGGAGTCCGCGGGGCCGCACTGGGGGATGCGTGCCTCATTAAATCTTTCTGGCTCAACATCATAGCGGCTACCTGGCAACAGAATGCCGTGGGCCTGGGCAAGCAGCCTAGCGACGCGATCCGGGCGCTCATGGAGGGGCACGAGGAGAGGAACTGCGCCGGCGGAGTGGAGCGCGGCGAGGTAAGGCGGCAGGGCGCGCTGGTTGTACTCAGTGTCGAGCGAGGAGGGCTCAGGGATGGCGATGCGGAGGGGCATGGCGGAATTAGTGTACGGCTTGCTTTCCCTCCTCTCCAAGAGCCGGAGAGATGGGTCAACCGGGATTTGCGTGGTGAAGGAGTTGTGGATGAGTGCCGGGCGATGAAGCGGCGGGCGCACTTGAGAAAAACGAAAATCTGCCGATGAACCTTGGGTAGGGTTGAAAGACGGGGTCGAATGCGGGGCCGCAGCGGGTATCTGGCAGCGGGTATCTAGCAGTGGGAACTGGGCGGAGCCGCTCGACACCTGTGCAATAGGAGGGGACTGAAGATGCTGGGCAGCGAGGATTTGCAGGCGGGGAAAGACGCGGGGATGGCCGGGCAGGTGGCGCACTATGCGGCGCGGCAGCCGATTCTGACGGCGGACGAGAAGGTGTATGGCTACGAGCTGCTGTACCGCTCGGGCGAGGAGAACCAGTTCAGCTGCCCGAATCCGGATGACGCGACACGAAGCGTGATTGACATGTCGAGCCTGCTGGGGCTGGATATTCTTTGCGACGACCGGCAGGCGTTTTTGAATTGCACGCGGGAGATTCTGTTGAGCGAGTTTGTGACGCTGCTGGCGCCGCGCAACGTGGTGCTGGAGGTGCTGCCCAGCGTGGAGCCGGACGCGGATGTGACCGAGGCGCTGCAACGGCTGAAAGAGATGGGCTACAAGATTGCGCTGGACGACTACCGGATGGACGATCCGCGCGAGACGCTGGCCGACTATGCAGATTTTTTGAAGGTGGACCTGCAGGCGATGCCGCTGAAGGATGCGGAGACTCTGGCGGCGCGGCGGGGACACATTTGCAAGATGGTGGCGCAGAAGGTGGAGACGCGCGAGGACTACACGCAGGCCAAGCGTGCGGGCTATCACCTGTTCCAGGGATATTTTTTCAGGCGGCCGCAGATGGTGCGGACGTGGAGCGGGTCACCGGCGCAGATGTCGAGCATGAACCTGCTGCGCGAGGTTTCGCGCGCGGACCTGGACTGGAACGAGGTGGAGCGGGTGATCAAGTGCGACGCGACACTGTGCTACCGGCTGCTGCGCTATTTGAATTCGCCGTTCTTTGGATTCCGCAGCGAGATAAGGACGGTGCGGCAGGCGCTGATGATTCTGGGCGAGAACGAGACGCGGCGCTGGTGCCGGCTGGCGGTGACGGTGGACATGACGCGCAACAAGCCGTCAGACCTGCTGCTGGCGGCGCTGACGCGCGCGCGGCTGAGCGAGTTGCTGGGCGACCGGCTGAATTATGCCGAGTCGGATCTGTTTCTGCTGGGGCTGCTGTCGCTGATGGATTCGATTCTGGAGATACCGATGCGGCGCGCGCTGGAGGCGCTGCACGTACATCACGACCTGACGGCGGCGCTGCTGGACGAGGAAGGCAGCCTGACGCCGGTGTACAAGCTGGTGGTGGCGGTGGAGGCCGGCGCGTGGGACGAGGCGGCGCGGTGGTGCGAGAGCATCGGGCTGACGGAGAGCTATGTGGCCGAGACGCTGTGGCGCGCGATGGAGTGGGCGCACGAGGTGAGCGCGGTGGGCATGGCGGCGTAAGCAAATAGCGCGTTAGTTCGCGGACATTCCAAGATTGGCGAAGAGGAAGGCCCAGGCGTCGGCTGAAGCCTGCTCTCGCCCGAAAAGCAACCGCAGATCTTTCGACTCGCTGCGCGTGCGCAGCTCGCTCAAGAGGACAGTGGTTGGTGGGTGGGTCAAGAGGACAGTCTTCGGTGGGTTGGATGGACGGGCTGAAGCAGGTACCCTTCAAGGCTGGATTTCTTCCGGGGCTAAAGCCACGCTGTTGCTGAGCGAGTTTTGCGGGGGTTGAAACCCCCGCCTCCCTCCGAAGCTTTCGGCACGGCTGAAGCCGTGCCCTGTTACAAAGCGTGCAGGCCTCCGACTCCTGCGCTCAACCACCCAAGCGACGAAGACCCGTCACCGGGGACCCCGCACGCGCATTGTTCAGTTCCATGACATTCTTTACATCGTGTCTCTGGAGATTCTTTACACTTCCGCGCGAGCGAGAGCGAGCGCGGAGGTGTAAAGGCGATGCCGTGGAAACAGATGGAAGTCCGGGAACAGCGTGTGGAGTTTGTGGTGCGAGGGCTGGTGACTCACGCCACGGAATCGGCGGTGTTGGCGACGAGGGTGACGCGGGAGGATTGCAGGTCAAGGATGGCAGTGCGGAGGCGCTGGGTGAGCTCGTCGGCCTGGCTGAGCTTGATGCCCGTGGTGGAGATGGGCTGGCCGACGGTGAGGGTGAGCGGGCCGGGGAAGAAGTGGCGGGTGTGGATGGGCAGCAGGTCGTAAACGCCCGAAAGTGCGATGGGGACGAGCGGGACCTGGGCGCGGATGGCGAGGAAGGCCGCTCCGGAGAGGAAGGACTGCATGGCGCCGTCGGGCGTGCGCGAGCCCTCAGGAAAGACGAAGAGCGGCATTCCGCCGCGGAGAGCTTTGACGCCTGCGCCGAGGCTGGAGAGGGTGGTGTGGGCGCTGGTGGTGTCAATGGGTATTTGGCCGGAGCGGTTGAGATACCAGCCGATGAAAGGCATCTTCCACAGCTCGGCCTTGGCGAGGATGCGGAACTGGAAGGGCAGGGCCGAGAAGACGACCGGCGTATCCATATAAGACGTGTGGTTGGCGGCGAAGACGGCGACGGGATGCCTGCGCAGGTTTTCTTCGCCGCGAATGATGAGCCGTGCGCCCGAGGAGAAGAGGCTGGCGCGGGCCCAGAGGCGGGCGATGGCGTGCTGGGCGCGGCCGGAGCGGTCAAAGAGAGAGGCGAGGAGCGCCAGCGAGCCGAAGAGGCTGGTGGAAGCCAGGAAGATGGGCGCCTGAATGAGATTGGTGCGCCAGCGGTAGAGGCGCGGCAAGGGCTCGGGCGGGCGCAGGCGGGAAGCGTTGCGCGGCGGATGGTTGTGCGTGGTCATGCGTGACGTCCTGCGCGGGCGAGGATGAGGGGACGGGCTTCTCCGACGAGATAGACGGAGCCGGAGACGACGACGCGGCCGGAGGGTGTGAGCTGGGCGGCGAGGTCGAGGGCGTGGGGGATGGAATCGGCGGCGTGGGCGGGGGTTCCTGTGGCCTGGGCAGCGGCCAGCAGGTCTGCCATGGGCGTGGCGCGGGGCGAGTGGATGGGCGCGAAGACGATTTGGTGGAAGAGCGGGAAGAGGATTTGCGCGAGCTCACGGAGAGGCTTGTCGCGCAGGCAGGCGAAGAGGAGGGTCTGCGGGCCTTCGTCGTCCCAGGAGCCGCGGAGACCGGCGCGGAGGGCCCATGCGCCGGCAGGATTGTGGGCAACGTCGAGCACCCAGGAGGGCCATGTGTCCGGCTCGCCGGGCTCGGTGCGGCGCAGGCGGGTGATGCGCTCCAGGCGTCCGGGCCAGAAGACGTGGTTGATGCCTTCCTGAATGGTGAGCGGGGTGATGGGAAAGCCGTGGTGGAGCGCGAGCTCAACGGCGGCGGCGATGGCCAGAGCCATGTTGCGCTGCTGGTGCGCGCCGGCGAGTGGAGGGTCAAGCTGGATGGTTTCGCCGAGGACCTCGACGGCGTAGACGGCGTGGCCGGGGGTGCCGAGGGGCGGCATGTAAGGGGCGGCGTTGATGCCCGGGGCGTTGAGCCCGGTGGCGACTTCGCCGAGGACCTGGTTGGCCTGAGGATGCTGCGGAAGGGTGACGAATGTTCCGCCGCCGCGGAGGATGCCGGCCTTTTCGCGCGTGATGTCGGCGATGGTGGGGCCGAGCCACTCGGTGTGGTCGAGCGAAATGTCGGTGATGACGGAGACGAGGGGATCGGCGACGTTGGTGGCGTCCAGGCGGCCGCCCATGCCGACTTCAAGGACCGCGATCTGGACCGGGTCTGCCGCGAAGTGGAGAAAGGCCATGGCGGTGATGGTCTCAAAGAAGCTGGGGAAGCGATTGAGAGTGCCGGCGCGGATTGCCTGCTGCGCGGCGCGATGAACCTGGAAGTAGAGGCGGCCGAAGTCGTCGTCGGAGATTTCGCCGGTTGTGCCGGTGCCTGCGCCGGGGCCGAGGATGCGGATGCGCTCATTGGGCCGCGTGAGATGCGGCGAGGTGTAAAGGCCGGTGCGCAGGCTGCCGGCGGCGAGGATGGATGCGAGGGCGGCGGCGGTGGAGCCCTTGCCGTTGGTGCCGGCGATGAGCACGGCGGGCACGCTGCGATGAGGCTGGCCGAGCACGTCGAGCAGGGCGCGGATTTCGTCGAGGGAAAACTTGCGCCGGGGCAGGCCGGGCGCAGTGTAGAGCTCCGGCGCCAGGGCGTTGAGCTCTTCAATGGCCGCGGCGTAGGACATCAAGGTAAGTATAGAAGGGATGCGGGGGTGCGTGCAGCGGGCTATTGCAGCAGGAGCTGGAGGGCGGCGCGGGCCGACTGGAGGCACTGGCGGGCTTCATCCTCAGTGAGCAGGCCCTGGTGGACGGCGCGCTTGCCGGCGTCATTCACGCGATTGGCGACGGCGGGAAATTCAGGATGGAAGCCGGTGAGCTGGAGGTTGTTGTTGACCTCATGCAGCAGGTTGCCGAGGGTGGCGGCGTTGCGGTAGCGGCTGCGGATGAGCCGGGCAAGCTGCGCCGGGAGCTTTTGCTTGACGGCCTCCTCAAGCACGGAGCGGCACATGACGGCGCAGGCGGTGAAGAGGCCGTAGAAGTAGCAGCGGGTGGCCTCGTCGAGATAGCGGTCGGCCTCATCGCTGGCGGGCGAGGAGACGACGCACTCGCGGAGCTCATTGGCGCGCAGGACGGCGGGCTCGATGAGCTGGAGGAGCTCGAGCGCGAAGGCGGCGCGGAGCAGGTCGTGCTGCTGCGCGTCCAGGGCGCGTTGGATGGATTGCCAGGCGGGGGCGGCGCTGCTTTTCTCAGGCGGGTTGAGGCGGGTGAGCGAGGTAAGGCGCTGGCGTGCGTGGTCGATAAAGCCCTGGCGCATCTCATGGGCGAGGCTGCGCCAGCCGGCGACGAAGGCCTCGGGGTCCTTGCGGTAACGGTCGTGCAACTCGTCGTAAACGATGGCGGGCAGGATGGCGCGGAGCTGCTGGAAGCGGCCGGTGCGGGCCAGCTCGGCAATGGCGAGGCAGAACTCGCGGCCCGGCGCGCCGCGGGCAGACATGTCGAGGAGATGGCGCTCGAGCTGGTGAATGTCAATGGACATGCTTTTTCGCTTTGCTCAGGCTATCGTTCCCACGGCGGCAGCCGGAACGCAACGCCGCAACGAAGGAATGGAGCCTGTGCTGGATTGGGAATGCGATGGGAGGAAATTCATTTAAGGATAGATTATGCACGGGGGTTGGACAGTGTTTGGAAGCGTGGAAGAGACGGCCGTTGTGGAGGACCGGGACACGTGAACCGGTGGATTGGCGCGGGTGAGGACGCGGTTTGCACAGAATCCGCAGGCGATGCACAGGGGTTTTGCGCGGGGCTGTGGGAGCGGTGGGAAAACAGGGATGGGTTGCGGCGGTTGTGAAGATGTTTTGCACTTGTCCAGAATCTGCGCGGCGGGTTTTCGAAAACCGGGAGGGCTACGGAAGCCGCGACTGGAGCGGCTTTGCGCCGGGTTTCCACTTTTGCAGGGCAAACGACGGCTACTACGGGAAGTATTTATTCTTTCTCTCCTCTTCCGTGGATCTCCGTCGTATGCGAGAGAAGGGTGGGCGGGACGACTCGGGAGGTGGCACGGCAGACCGGGTCGATGCGGCAAGCCGCGAAATCTAAATAGGGGACGGGTTTTCCACGCGTGGGGGATTGCGCAGGTGAATACAATCAAAAGCAAGAAACGACGGGCCTGTTCGCGGGCTGGCGGGGTGATGTAGGCTGGGGCCTGTGTGGCGTGACGCGGGGCAGGTGCGCGGGATGAAGTGCGCAGGACAATATGCGCAGGACGAGGCGAGGAGTAGAGCGATGTCGACGGTGGAAGCGGAGCTGGAGAAGCCGGCCGCACAGGGGGCAGCGATGGAGATAACCGTAAGCCGCCAGGAACTGGTGAAAGAGCTGACCGCGACGCAGAGCGTTGTGGAGCGGAAGACCACGATTCCCATCCTGTCGAATTTTTTGATTGAGGCCGAGGGCGAGTGGCTGACGATTACGGCGACAGATCTGGACCAGGCGATTCGCACGAGCGCGGCGGTGAAGGTGAAGAAGCCGGGCTCCTGCACGATTCCGGCGCGAAAGCTTTATGACTACATCAAGCTGCTGCCGGATGGCGAAATCTCCATCAAGCTGCTGGAAAACCATTGGGTGCAGATCCGCAGCGGTCGCTCCAACACAAAGATGGTGGGCATGGCGCGGGCGAATTACCCGCAGGTGCCGGAGTTTCCGACCGTGGCGGTGACGAGCATTTCCGCGCCGGCCTTGAAGACGCTGATTGCGCGGACGATTTTTGCCATTTCCAACGAAGAGTCGCGCTACACACTGAACGGCGCCTTGCTGGTGCTGAAGGCAGAGAGCCTGGCGATGGTGGCGACCGACGGGCACCGGCTGAGCTTTGTGGAGAAGCCGGGCGAGGACCTGGCCGGCATCAGCGGCGAAAAGCGCGTGCTGATTCCGCGCAAGGCGCTGCAGGAGCTGCAGCAACTGATGGCCAACAGCGACGCCGAGAAGGTGGAGTTTGCCGACGACGAGCACACGCTTTTCTTCCGCGTGGGACACAGGACGCTGAGCTCGCGCAAGCTGACCGGGCAGTTTCCCAACTACGAGGCGGTGATGCCGCGCGACAACACGAAGTTCGCGGTGGTGCGGTCCAGCGAGCTTTCCGCGGCGATCCAGCGCGTGGCGCAGTTTGCCGATGAGCGCTCGGGCGCAATCCGGCTGCGGCTGGAAGCCAATGAGCTGAAGATCAGCTCGCAGTCCAGCGAGAGCGGCGAGAGTGAAGACACGATTGACACGCCCTACTCAGGCGACCCGATCGTGGTGGGCTTCAACTCGACCTACGTGATTGACTTTCTGAAGGCGCTGGGCAACGAGGGCGAGGTGCGTCTGGAGTTCAAGGACGCGCAGTCCGCGGGGCAGATGCGGCCCGAGGATCCGGATGCCGAATACCACTCGCGCTATGTGCTGATGCCGATGCGGATTTGAGCAGAGGGTGGCAAAGCGAGCGCCCCTGAGCGGATTTGTGGGTTCGTGGATGGACCCATGCTGATAGCGTAAAGAGCGATGCGCAGAGCGCACCCAACCCTGCCGCCCGGCCGCCCCGATCCGGTGCTTGCGCATCGGCTTCTGCTGCTGGAGCGCGGTTTTCTGCTGCTGGTTCTGCTGACGAGCCTTGCGGCATTCCTGGCCTTCGTCTCTCCAACTCTGGCTCTCTATCCCGTGATGGCGTATGTGCGCATGAGCGCTCCCATGGCGCTGGCGGCGCTGTTTTGCGCGCTGGGGATGCTGATGGCCGAGCCGGGGCATCCGGGCTACCTGGTGTTCAATGGCCGCGTGTTTGCAGCCGGCGCCGCGCTGCTGTCCGCGGCCATTCTGCTGGAGCGATTCTCGCAATTGGCGATTCTGCCGGGCGCGTTGTTGAGCGGGCCGAATGCGAATCTGCTTGCCGGCGCGCAGTCGCCGCAGGCCGAGGTGGCGTTCCTGTCGATTGCGATTGTGATGTTTTTTGTGGGAAGCAGGAATGTGGTGGTGCAGCACGTGGCGGATGTGCTGGTGATTTACCTGGGCCTGCTGACCTTTACGCTTCTTTCGCAAAGCGTGTTTGGCGCGCTGAATCTGTTTGGCGTGGTGGAGAAGGATCACCTGTCGCCGCAGTTGCTGGGCTGCATTCTGCTGCTGACGGCGTCGGTGGTTTTTCGGCAGACGGAATGCGGAGTGTTGTCGATTTTTCTGGGCCGCGGCATTGGCAGCCGGGTTGCACGCGGATTTGCGCTGGTGCTGATACTGTGGCCGTTTCTGGGCAGGATTATTGACTACCAGGTGGCGCTGCGGGAGCTGGTGCCGGAGCACTTTGTGGCGTCAATCCTGACGTCGATTGAGTTTGTGCTGTCGATGGCGCTGCTGCTGGTTCTGGTGTGGCGCATTAATGACATGGAGAAGGAGATCCATGACCTGACGCTGCGCGACGAGCTGACGGGGCTGATGAACATGCGCGGCTTTTATCTGCTGGCGGAGCAGACGTATCGGCTGGCGAAGCGCACGGGGCAGCCGTTCTCAGTGCTGTTTCTTGACCTGGACGGCTTGAAGCAGATCAACGACCGGCTGGGACACAGCATGGGATCGGCATATCTGGCGGAGACGGGCCAGGTGGTTCTTGAGAATTTTCGAGACGGCGATGTGAAGGGGCGGTTCGGCGGCGACGAGTTTGTGGTGGCCGGGCAGTTCAGCATGGTGGGCATTGAGGTGGCAGCGCAGCGGCTGAAGGCGACGGCGGCGGAGCGCAATGCGAAGGCGGACAGAAAATATCCGCTGGCTTTCAGCATCGGGTATGTGACGGTGGAGTCGCACTCGACCGAGGCGCTGAAGGAGCTGGTGGCGCGCGCGGATGCGCTGATGTACAAGGACAAGCAGGCACGGAAAGCGGACCGGAGATAAGGAGATGGAAATTGGGCGGCCCGGCGAGGATGCCGGGCTGTTTTGCGTGGGGCGGAGATTTGTTGAGACGTGCAAAACGTGCCGCGCAAGTTACCACGTGAGGGTGACGGTGATGGTTTTCCAGCCGGTGCCGGGGGGGAAGTGGACGCTGAGCAGGTCGGTTTCAGTGAGCGCGTCCTTGCCTTTCCTGGGCGAGCGGCCTACGAGTTCAGCATTTTGGGCGTGAAGCTGAAGTCCGCTTGCGTTGACGGCTAGCGGGGTTATGGATTCTGTGCCCGCGCGGCCTTCGATGGTGAGAATGAGTTTATGTGCGCTGTATTGTTGGTCGATTACGCGCGCGAACTGCGTGCGATCGCCGGGAAGAGTCTGTTCAAGAACAGGCGCCACTTCAATAGGCTGGCGTGGGATGATGACCTCGCCATCAGCGGTGAGCTTTGCGTTTGGCAAGGTGCTGCGAATGTGAATCCCTTCGTGATCGCGAGTTGCAAAGCCGACAGAAATGATGCCGTGTGATTGATGGAACAGCAATTCTACCGATTGCTGTCCGACGGCGATGTGGCTCAGGATGGCAGTGTCCCATATTGCCGGCAGATGCGGATCAACCGTGATGGTTTTGGTCTGGGCGTTGATGCTGATGCCGAAGAGGCCGCGGAGGGTGGGCGTGACGACCATGGCCGAGGACCAGAGCTGATGCGATGTGCTGCGGCCGAAGGGGACGAAGAAGTCGCCGGAGAGCAGTTCGGTGTCCGCGCCGAGGTCCTGCGCGCGGGTGAGGTTGGCATTCTGCATCAGCATGCGATAGCCGGCGAGGGGCTGACCGCCGCGGTATTCGGCGAGCGCGGCCCAGCCGGTGAAGAGCGGCCAGACGGAGCCCTGGTGGTAGCTCATGCCGTTGTAGAGCGGCTCAGTGTTGGCCACGTCGCGCAGGCCCCAGTCAGTGTCGAGCGAGGCGGAGGCGAATTGCCGAAGGCAGGGCGCGGGGTGGTCAAGGATGGGCTTGCCGCTCCACCAAGCCAATGCCGGAAAGACGGTGGTGGTGCGGTCGAGCTTGCCATCGCCGTTCTCGCTGAAGGCGTAGCAGCCTTTGTTTGCGTCCTCGTATTCGCGATTGATGGTGGCAGCGATGGCGGTTGCGCGCTGCTCCGCAGTTTTCGCTCCTGAAGCATCGTGGAGCAGAGAGAAAATTTGCGCCATGGCGGCGGAGGCCTGCTGATCGAGCAGCGCGAGGTAGATCTCCTGGTGGGGCATGCCGGGCGGCCAGCTCTCCACCCAGCCGGTGCCCTGCGAGTTGTCATAGATGCCGTCATGGTCAGTGTCGTGCGCGGGATCGGTCTCGAAGGCCCACGCCTTTTCGATTGCCTGGCGATGCGCAGCGAGGAACGCGGTGTCGCCGCTCAAGCGCACGTAGTCGAGCGTGGCGAGGAGGAAGAGCGGCGTGGAATCGGCGGCGGCATACTCGTAAGGGAATTGCTGCCAGTTGCTGGCGGCGGCGGCTTGCGAGTACTCGTGCATGATTTTGCCGTCGGCGCGCTGGCGGCGGAGGAGGAACTCAAGCTCGTCCCTGGAGAGCGCGAAGTCACCGAAGCCGTTGACGGCGTAGAGGGTGTAAAGCGCGTCGCGGCCGAAGAACCAGCCAAAGCCGGGGCGCGCGGAATCGCCGGATTCGTAGTAGCCGGCGACGAGAGCCGTCTGGCCGGATTGGGAAAGCGTGCGGAGCTGCTCGATGGAGATTTCGGCCCACTGAAAGGCCTGGTCGAGGTCCTTGTTGGGCGTGGAGATTGTAGTCGCGTGGGCGAGGAAGTTCTGCCAGTAGTCGTTCTCAGCCTTATAGAGCGCGGGGATTTGTGCGTTGAGGCCGGCGAGGGCCTGGCCGAGAGCGTGGTCATTGGCGGTGGCCAAGGTGGAGCCGTAAGCCATGAGCAGCGGGAAGAGGCGGCCGTGGTCGCGCGCGGGGTCGATGTGGATTTTGAGCTGCGCGGGATAGTCGTGGGGGCGCTCCTGATAGGGCGCGAGGATGCCGGGCTCGGCGCCGGGCATGGTGACGGCGGCGGCAAAGTCAGAATAGTCGGTGTGGAGGACGTAAAAGCCGCCGGGCTCGTCCTCCTCATGCGGGTTGGGCGAGACCCATTCGAGGCTGGGTGTGCCGTCGTTGCGCTCAGGCCACATCCAGCGCATCTCCGGCGTGAAGCTGAGCGTGAATTCGGTGGGATGGAGGCAGTCGAATTCAAAGAGGACGATAGGGCCTGTACCCGGGGGCGCGTTGGACGGCGAGAACATGATTTGCCGCACGGTGAAGCCGATGTGCGCATAGGTGAGGATGGTGCGGCCGGGGCGGACTTCAATTTGCGCGGCCTGCCGGTTGACGTTGATGGGGACGGTGTAGCCCTGGATCTCGGCGGTGATGGTGAGGTGCGAGAGGATTTTGACGGGGAGGGCCCAGGCCTCGAGCGAGCCGTCCTGCCGGCCGACGAGAATGCCGCGCGGGCCGGCGACGGTGAAGGGCTTCTGGCTTTGTGCGGGCGCGCGCAGCACCGGGCCGGAGGTGTTGAATGCGATGGGCGCGATTGCGGTGAAGACGGGCGGGGGTTGCATGGACGCCGGAGCTTGCGCGGGAAGATGCGCGGCGACGAGGGCGAGAAGCACGGAGAGAACAAGGCGCGGCGAGCGGAGCAAATGAGGCATGGGGATCCTTTGAACTGCTGAACTTCGTGGGTCCGGAGGCGGGCAAAGGTGCGACACGGTATCCGGATGACAGGAAGCCACTCTGGGCCAACAGTCTACGCGATGGGCGGGAGGGTTTGTGCGGCGCGGGGGCTCAGGCGACGGCGGGAGTCCTGAGGAAGTCGAGGGCGCGGATGAGGTAGGCCTTCTGGTCTTTGCGCGCGACGACGTCGTCGAGGAAGCCTTTTTCGAGCAGGAACTCAGAGCGCTGGAAGCCTTCAGGCAGCTTCTGGCGGATGGTCTGCTCAATGACACGGGGGCCGGCGAAGCCGATGAGCGCGCCGGGTTCGGCGATGTTGAGGTCGCCGAGCATGGCGAAGCTGGCGGTGACGCCGCCGGTGGTGGGATCAGTGAGCACGCAGATGTAGGGCACGCGCGCGTCGTCAAGCTGCGCGAGGGCGGTGGAGATTTTGGCCATCTGCATGAGGCTTACGACGCCCTCCATCATGCGCGCGCCCCCGGAGGCGGCGACGACGATGAGGGGAATGCGCTGGGCGCGGGCGCGATCGACGGCGCGGGCGATGGTTTCTCCCACGACGGCGCCCATGGAGCCGCCGATGAAGCCGTATTCCATGGCGCTGACGACGACGCGATGCGGGCCGAGGCTGCCCTGGGCATTGAGGATGGCGTCATCGAGGCCGGTTTGCTCGCGGGCCTTGGCCAGGCGCTGCTTGTAAGGCCGTGTATCCACAAAGTCGAGCGGATCCGTGGAGCGCAGGCCGCCGTCGACGAGCTCGAAGCCCGGATCGAGCAGGAGTTCAAGGCGCTGCCGCGCGCCGAGCTTGAAGTGATGGCCGCACTTGGGGCAGACGTTGAGGTTGGCTTCAAGGTCTGCCTTGAAGAGGGCCTGGCGGCAACCGGGACATTTGCTCCAGAGGCCTTCGGTGCGTACGCGGCGCTCCTTGTCATTGTTGGAATCGTCGTTGGGGTCGTCGCTGGGGCTGCCGCCGGGGCCGCCGCCGGGATTGTTGGGGCCGTTGGGAGGGAACTCGCCGTTCTCGCGCTTAAACCAGGACATGCCGAAGCTCATTGTAAATGAAGGGGCGGTGCGCGAAGGGGATTTTGGCGGGGGTCTTCCCATAGATGTTCGAGTGGTGGTAGGATGATTTCCCATAGAAGTTCGAGTGGAGGGGTGCGTGAGCCAAAAAAATCAACCGAGCAGGAATCAACCCGATGGGGAGATGCTGAAGGGCACGCTGGACATGATGATTCTGCGCACGCTGGCGGGCGGGGATGCGCACGGGCACACGATTGCGAAGGTGATTGAGCACACGTCAGAGGATGTGCTGGAGGTGGAGCAGGGGTCGTTGTATCCGGCGCTGCACCGGCTTGAGGACCGCGGATGGGTGACCTCCTATTGGGGCGCGAGCGAGAACAATCGCAAGGCGAAGTTTTACAGGCTGACGGCAGCGGGGCGGCGGCAGCTGGCGCGCGAGACGAGCCGCTGGCGGCAGATGACGCGCGCCATCGGACTGGTGATGGGCGAGGAGTTTGCGGGGAATGGAGGCGCGGAATGAGCTGGCGCAGGTTTTTCAGCCGCAGGCACGCGGATGCCGAGCTGGCGGAAGAGATGGAAAGCTATGTGGCGGAGGAAGCCGCTGAGAACCGGCAGCGCGGCATGACGGCGGAAGAGGCGCAGCGGCTGGCGCGGATCAAGCTGGGCAACGCGGGCAAGGTGCGCGAGCGGCTGTGGCGGCAGAATTCGATTCCATGGCTGGATGGCGCCGCGCGCGACCTTCGCTATGCGGCGCGGACACTGCTGCGCACGCCGGGCTTTACGCTGATTGCGATTGGGGTGATGGCGCTGTGCATCGGCGCAACGACTTCGCTGTTCACGGTGGTGCGGTCGGTGCTGCTGCGGCCGCTTCCCTTTCGCGATCCGGGCCGGCTGGTGATGCTCTATGAGCATTTTCGCGACCCCAGCATGAATTCGCAGGATTTCAACTACAACAGCGTTGCGCCGGCGGACTTTTATGACTGGCAATCAGAGACCCACGGGTTTGCCGGCATGGCGGCGTGGCGCTATGCGCAATTCAACCTGACGGGGGCGCACGGCGAGCTGCCGGAGGCGATGAGCGCGCGGGCAGCGACGTGGAACCTGTTCTCAATACTGGGCGTGAAGCCGGTGATCGGACGCACGTTTACCGAGAGCGAGGATCGGCCGGATGGGGCTGTGGCGATGCTGACGTGGAGCCTGTTCGAGCGGCGCTTTGCGGGCAACCCTTCGATTGTGGGGCGGCAGATTCATCTGGATGGAAAGCTCTACACGGTGGTGGGCGTGCTGCCGAAGTGGTTTACGTGGCCGGATGCGAAGGTGCAGATATGGGTGCCGTTCAAGTTGGGCATGCCGCCGGAGATTCTGAAGCATCACGACTACCACTTCAGCTTTGTAGCGGCCCGGCTCAGGCCCGGCGTGAGCCTGGCGAGCGCGTTGAGCGAGGTGAGCGCGCTGCAGTTCCGGCTGCATACGGCGAACGAGCCTGCGCCGGTGGCCGAGGATGTGGTTTCACGAACGCTGATCCAGGACCTTTCGCATACGGTGAGGAAGCCGCTAATCCTGCTGTTTTGCGCGGCGGCGTGCATGCTGCTGATTGGCTGCCTGAACGTGGCCAATCTGCTGGTGGCGCGCGCGGCGGCACGGCAGAACGAGGTGGCGATTCGCGAGGCGCTTGGTGCAGGACGGCTGGCGCTGATTCGCCAGCAGATGGCGGAGAGCCTGCTGCTGTGCGCGGCGGGCGGCGCGGCGGGGGTGGGCCTGTCAGTGGCGGCGACGCAGTGGCTGACGCACGCGTGGAAGGGGCTGCCGACGGCGCAGGGAATCCACGTGGACGGGGTGGTGCTGGCGTTTGCGTGCGGGCTTGCGGTGCTGGCCGCGCTGCTGGCGGGGCTGCTGCCCGCACTGACGTCGACGCGAAGGAAGAGCATTCCGATTCTTCACGCCTCCGCGCGCAGCGGGGCAGGCAGGCCGATGCACGCGACGCTGCGCAAGACGCTGCTGACGGTGGAGATTGCGGCTACGGTGGTGCTGCTGATAGGCGCGGGGCTGCTGCTGAAAAGCTTTTGGCGGCTGCGGACGGCGAGCCTGGGATGCACAACCCGGAATGTTTTGACGATGGGCTACAGCCTGCCTGCCAAGCAGTATGACCAGCCGGCGAAGGTGAATGCCTTCAATGAGGCTCTGCTGGAGCGGGTGAAAGCGATGCCGGGCGTGCAGGCGGCAGCTCTGACAACGGTGGTTCCGGGAGCGGGCGCCATGGAAGACAATATCTTCACGATTGTCGAGCACCCGCCCACTTCAACGAGCGCGGCGCTGCCGGACGCGCTGTTCCGCATGGTGAGTCCGGATTACTTCAAGGCGCTGTACATTCCGCTGGTGCAGGGCCGGTTTTTTACCAAGAACGATCGCGCCGGGCAACCGAGGACGGTGATTATCAGCCGCGACCTGGCGCGACAGTACTTTCCGGGCGAGAATCCCCTGGGGCAGCATATGCATGTGGGTCCGTATGAACATGCCGATTTCGAAATTGTGGGAGTGGTTGGCGACACGCTGTATCAGGTGGGCGAACCGGCACGGCCAGCGATGTATTTTCCGGTGCTGAACGGGGATGACGATATGGGATACACGCTCGTGGTGCGGGCGGCGGCTAATCCGCTGGCGTTGTCTGTGCCGATACAGAAGGAGATTGCGGAGCAGGATCCGCAACTGCCGGTGACGGACGTGTTGACAATGCAGCAGATCGTTGGAGGGTCACTGGACAACCAGCAATTGAGCGCGACGCTGGTGCTGGCGTTTGCGATTTTGTCTCTGGTGCTGGCGGCGGTGGGGCTCTACGGGGTGATTTCGTACCTGACGACCCAGCGGATGGCGGAGATTGGAATACGCATGGCGCTGGGCGCGCAGCGCGAGGAGGTGCTGCGTCTTATGCTGATGGACGGGCTGAGGCCGGCGCTGCTGGGGCTGGGTTTTGGGCTGGCGGCGAGTGTGCTTGCCGTGCGGCTCATCCGGTTCATGCTCTCGGGCGTGCGGACACTGGACCCGGCGGTGTTTGCGGCAGTGGCCTGCACGCTGCTGGCGGTGTCAGCACTGGCGTGCCTGGTTCCGGCGTGGCGCGCGGCACGGATTGACCCGATGCGGGCGCTGCGGGCGGAGTAAGTGGGCAACGAGGGACGAGGTTCCCGGCAGCCAAAAAACGCGGCGAGCTTTTTGCCGGACGCAATGAGTTAGACCGGTTGCGGGCGGAAGGGTAAGTTCCGCCCGTGCAAGTTAGACAGAGTTAGTGGAAGCCGACGGCTGAGAGCGGCAGGCTTAGTCACAGTTCTTCGTGAAGCAGAGGTTCCTGCTGAAAAAGGGCAGGACATGGTTCTGGAAACGGTCAGCGACGGCGCTGGTGTGGGTTCCGTGGTAGAGCTCGAAGGAGTTTTTGACGCCATAGGAGTCAAGGATCCGGTGGAGCTTTTCGGTGTCGAAGCGCAGGCCATCCTGGTCGCCGACGTCCATGGCGATGGCGCGGTATTGGCGCAGGTTGCCGATGTACTGGTCGACGAAGGCGAGAGGCGCATTGGCGGTCCACTTGTTGCGGACTTCGGGCTGGGGAACGCCGTCTTTGGAAGGCAGATCAAGGTAGAGCGGCGGATTTTTGGGATCGGGCGACCAGGCAGCGGCGCTGGCGAGCTGTGCCTTGGTGAAGAAGGGCAGGTTGGCGGCATCTGCGGGGGATTTCATGGCGGCGACGGTGGCTTCAAACTGCTTTTCAAGCTGCTCAAATTTTTGGGCGTCCATGCCGGGCGGCAGACTGGCGGGGCGCGGCGACATGCAGCAGGGGCTCATGATGTAAAGCGCGCCGAAGACCTCAGGGTGTTGCATACCGATGCGCGATGCGCCATAGCCGCCCATGGAGTGGCCGGCGAGTCCGCGGCTGAGGCGATTGGGGAGGGTGCGGTAGTGCGCGTCCACGTAGGAGATGAGATCGTGATAGATGAAACGCTCAAAATCGCCGGTTGTGGGGGAGCTGGAATACATGGAGCCGCCGTAAGCGGTTTTTGAGTCGGGCAGGACAACGATCATCGGCTTCGCGCCGAGGGCGAATGCGCCTTCGATGGTCTGCGGAACGTGGATTTCGTGGGTCCATTGCTCAGCGCCAATGGAAAAGCCGTGCAGCGCATAGACGACGGGATAGCGGCGATTTGGATGGGTGAAGTATCCGGGCGGCAGAAAGACGATGACATCGCGGTCGGCGGACTCGCCTTCAAGATTGCCCTGGATGGCGGCGGAGTGAACCTTGATGTGCTGAACGGTGACTTGCTTTGCACCGGGGACGATGGGCGGAACAATTGTCTTGACCTGCGCGCAGAGCGGGAGGACGAGCGCGGCGCAGAGAAGCGAAACTGCGGGGCCGGAAAGCCTGGAGAAGATGCGGGGCAACTGGATGGGCACGCGAGAAAACCTCCTGGGAAATGCACCGTAACGAAACGGCGTTGAGCAAGGGCAGCCGTGCGGGAGCGGAATTTGCGCGTGTTGATTGGAGACGCAGCGTGAGCAGCATGCCCTGCCGCTGACCATCTTAACGGAGTGCGCTGGACAAGATGAAGGGGGCGCGCTTGCAGGCAGCAATGGGCGGCTGCGCGCGGGCCGGTGTATGGAGTTAGTACTCGATGCCGCGCTGGGCGAGGATGCCTTTCTGATAGGCGTGCTTGACTTCGCGCATTTCGGTGACGGTGTCAGCCAGTTCGACGAGAAGGGGATGAGCGTTGCGGCCGGTGAGTACGACGTGGACCCTCTCCGGGCGCTGTCGAATGATTTCTGCGACGCGCTCCGGCGCAAGCATGCCGTAGCTGATGGCGTAGTGGATTTCGTCGAGGATGACGAGGTCCCAGTCGCCGGAGAGGATGGCGGCTTCAGCCTCCTGCCAGGCTTCTTCCACCATGCGAATGTCTTCGGGATCGGTCTCCGCGCCGCCAACCTTCACAAAGCCGCGGCCCATCTGCCGGAGGACGAAGTTTTCGCCGAAGGAACGGGCGGCGTCGAGCTCACCGTAATGCCAGGAGCCCTTGAGGAACTGGAGCATGAGCACGCGCATGCCGTTGCCAACGGCGCGCAGGGCAAGGCCGAGGGCGGCGGTGGTTTTGCCCTTGCCGGGGCCGGTGTTGATGAGGACGAGGCCTTTGCGGGAGTCGGTCATGAGAGGAGTACGCGCCCGAGGGCGAGGAGTGGGAGATGAGCCGCTTTCTGTTGTGAGAGTAGCAGGAGAAGATGGGCAACGCGGCGCGCGGGTGCGGAGGATTTTGGCGGGATGGAAGAAAGATTGCGGGGAATGAGGACGAGGCTGGAACGATGCGGCGCGGACCCTAGTGGCCGGTGTGGTAAGGATGACCAGCCAGGATGGTGGCGGCGCGGTAAAGCTGTTCGGCGAGCACGAGGCGCGCGAGCGCATGGGCGAAGGTGAGCGGCCCCAGCGAAAGAGTAAGCTGCGCGTGCGCGAGGGCTTGAGCCGACCATCCGCTGGCGGGGCCGACGGCGAAGACGATGTGCTGCGCGCCGCGATCGCGCTCGGTGCCGAGCCATGCGGCAAAGGCTTCCGACGTGAAGGAGCGTCCGCGGCTGTCAAGCAGGACGGCGAGGGGGCGAGTGCGGCCGGGCGCGCGGCTGAGCCATTCGAGAAATGCCTCCGCGGTGCGAAAGGTCTGGGTATTGGTGGGCGCGTGGGCCGGGGCGAGGATGGAGCAGCGCTTGAGGTAATCGGCTGCGAGGGTTTCCAGGGGGTCGCGGGCGGCGGGGCGGGCGCCGATGTGGGCCAGAGTGAGCAGCATGGGGAGGAGGATAGCGCAGGGCGCGCAGAGCGGTTCTATGGAAATTACGTCAGGTTCGAAAAGAATTCTACCGTTTTTCATAGAACGAGATGGAGGTACTGAAAAGGCGCAGGGGTAATCGATTGATTATATGCAGGAAAGCGTTTGTCTTGAGGGGTGTGCAAGATTGGCACGTGGTTTGCATGTTTATTTCTATCCAAAAGTGCGTTTTTGGACGTTTTTGGACAGGGGACAGGGGATCCGGGTTTGAGGAACGAGGATTTGCAATCCACCCTTTCCTGCCATTCAACGAGAGTAAGAATCTGCAGTGCATGTCGAGGAGCTCGCCGAAATCCCAACCGGCCGGAAGGCAGCAGGAAGTGAGCGTTACGGTCAGGGAGAATTGGTTGAGCTCTTTGTCAACTGTAGTTCCTGGAGGAATACCGATGCGATTTAACCGGATGAAATGGGCCGCATTTGCGACAGCCATGTTGGCGCTTTTGCTGAGCATGTGCGCTACACCGGCTGCATGGAGCCAGTTAACGAGCGGCGACGTGGTGGGCAGCGTGCTGGACAAGAGCGGAGCCGTGATCGGCGACGCGACAGTGACGGCGACCAACGTGGCCACAGGCGTGGTGACGAAGACGACCGCCGACAAGCTGGGAGAGTTCCGGATTCCCAACCTGCCGGCCGGCACTTACAACATCACGGCCACGGCGCCGGGGTTCGCGGTTTTCACGCTGAAGAACTTCCAGGTGGAGTTGAACGCGACGGCAACGGCGCGGATGGTGCTTCCGGTGGCCTCGGCGTCCACGAGCGTTGAAGTTTCGGCCGACTCGTATGCGGTGATCGACACAACGACGGCGCAGATGCAGACGACCTTCCAGACCGAAGACATGCAGGTGCTTCCGACGGCGGCCAGCGGCCTTGGCGTGCTGAACCTTTCGCTGCTGGTTCCGGGCGTTGCGTCTCCGGGCGCGGTTGGCGACGGCACCGGCCCCTCGGTGGGCGGCCAGCGCTCGCGCGACAACAACTACACGATTGAAGGCATCGACAACAACGACAAGTCCGTGACCGGACCGCTGGTGTATGTGCCGGGCGACGCGGTGGGCGAGTTCACGGCCATCACCAACCAGTTTTCGCCCGAGTTTGGCCACTCGGCCGGCGGGCAGTTCAACCTGACGGTGAAGAGCGGCACGAACCACATGCACGGCGAAGCCTACGAAGTGATGCAGAACCGCAACCTGAACGCGGAAAACGCGGTCCAGGGCGGCAAGGTTCCGAATCCGCGCTATGACAACAACCGCTACGGCGGCCAGTTTGGCGGACCGATCAAGAAGGACAAGCTCTTCTACTTTGTGAACTTCGAGAGGAACTCGGTGGGCCAGAGCGGCCAGTACTACATTTGCACGCCGACAGCAGCCGGCGTCGCCATGCTGAACACTATTCCCAACCTGAACCCGACCAACCTGGGCATCATGACCCAGTACTCGCCGGTGTCGCCGAGCCAAGTGGACTACAACAGCGACCTTGCCTGCGGGTCGATTGCTCCTACCCTTGATAATCCGGACCCTGAGCAATATGTGCCGGTGTGGGACGGGACCAGCAGTGTGCAGGATCCGAACACAGGCTACTATGAGGCGGGCAACGAGTACGATGTTCCGCTGGGCAACTACCTGGTGAACGCGCCGAACTACAACAACTTCAACGCGCTGACAACGAGCGGCGACTGGACGATCTCGTCCAAGGACAGCCTGCGCCTGCGGTATATCTACAACAAGTACACGGGCATTGACACAGCGGCGGAGCTGCCGGCGTTCTTTGAGCCGCTGCCGATTCCTTACCACCTGATCGCCATCAGCGAGTACCACAACTTTACGCCGAACCTGATCAACGAGGCGCGGATTGGCTTCAATCGCTACGCCCAAACGTATATCGTGGGCAGCCAGAGTTTCCCTGGACTGGACCAGTTCCCGAACATCTGGCTCTATGACCAGGGCTTCCTGGACATCGGCCCTGACGGCAACGCGCCGCAGGGGACGATCCAGAACCTTTATCAGTTCACCGACAACATTAGCTGGGTGAAGGGCAAGCACACACTGAAGTTCGGCTTTGACGGACGCAAGTTCATCTCGCCGCAGAGCTTTACGCAGCGTGCGCGCGGCGACTATGAGTGGGGTGGCACAACGGATTACCTGCATGATCTTGCCGTTGAAGCAGGCCTCGGCTTCGGCGAGCGTTCGACGGGCAACTTCAACTACTACGGCGACCAGACAGCGTTCTACGGCTACGTGAACGATATCTACCGCATCAGCCAGAAGCTGACCCTGAACATGGGTCTGCGCTACGAGTTCACCTCAATTCCGGAAGGCGAGAAGGTGCAGGCGCTGAACTCAGCGGCCAGCGCTCCCGGCCTTATTGTGTTCAACAAGCCCGAGCCGCAGAAGAAGAACATCCTGCCGCGCTTCGGCATCAACTATGCATGGAGCCCGAACACCTCCATCCGCGCCGGATTCGGCATGGCGGACGACGTGCTCTATGACAACCTGGGCATCCTCTCCTTCCCGCCGCAGTTTTCTTCAACCCAGGATGTAGGCAGTGGCGGTCAGTGTGGAACGGTTCCCTGCCCTGATTTCGGATCACCGAACTTCCTTGCCAATGGCGGCCTGCTGCCGGGCACGGGCACACTGCAGACGTTTGATTCCATCGCCGACCAACGGGCAGCAACTTCAGCCTTTGATCCGAACCAGACAGTGCCTTATGCCGAGACCTGGAATCTCGGTGTGGAGCATGTCTTCGCGCAGAAGTACACGATGGAGGTCCGCTACGTGGGCACGCGCGGCATTCACCTTCCGACGCAGATCCAGCCCAATGTGGCGCCACAGGTGACCGCCGCCAACCAACTGCAAACGTACATGGAAGCGCCTTCTGCGGACGAATTGACATCGCTGACCAACACTCTTAGCGCAATCAGCACGAACTATATCCTCCCCGCTTACGACGCTGCGGGATTCACCTCCAAAATCACCTCATACCAGCCGAAGTCAGAGTCAAACTACAACGGCCTGGAAGCGGGCCTTCGCCGGCAGTTCACCAACGGGCTGGCACTGAACTTTGCCTACACCTACAGCAAGACGATGGACGACGCGACGGCTTCGGTCTTCTCGACGGTGCTGACGCCGCGGCGTCCGCAGAACTCGCAGGACGTGGCAGCGGACTACAGCCGCTCGGCCCTGGACCGCACGCATCGGTTGACGCTGGTCGCCATCTACGATCTGCCGTTCTTCAAGAACTCAAACTGGATGGCGAAGAACCTGATTGGCAACTGGACAATCGCTCCGATTTACACCTACGAGTCGCCGGAGTACTACACGGTGCTTTCGGGCATCAACTCGAACATGAACGGCGACTCGAGCCAGATAGACCGCACCATTTACAATGCCAGCGGCAAGAACGGCACCGGTTCCGCAGTGACGGCGTATGCCAATCCGGACCTGCAAGGCAACTGCCCGGCCGGCAGCCCACAGGACCCCAACCTCACGTATATCTGCAGCGCCGACACCGTGGCTTACGTGGCTGACAACCCGAACGCAAGGTACATTGTGGCGGGTAAGGGCACGCTGCCGACGGCCGAGCGCAACACGCAGGGCATCCAGCCCATCAACAACATCGACGCAACCGTGGTGAAGAAGTTCAGTTTCGGCGAATCGCGGTCGCTGCAGTTCTCGGTGAATGCCTACAACGTGCTGAACCACTCGCAGTTTGTTCCGGGCTCGATTGACGGAATCAACAGCGCGGGTTACACGGCGTCGAGCAACTTCCAGACTGCCAGCAACGCATTCTTCAACGTGCCGGGACATTTCTTCGCCGCCAATGCGCGTTCGATGCAGTTGTCGCTGAAGTTTGCGTTCTAAACCAACCAAGCGGCCGGCAACGGCCGCAGTGCAAAGGGCGCCCCAAGCGGGCGCCCTTTGTGTTTGTCGATCGGTTTGGCCGGGTTGGAATGCTGGCGGGCTGGCCCGGATTTACTTCTTCCCTGCTTTGCGGGCGGTGGATTTCTTTTTGGGCGTGCTGGTTTTGGCCGAGGGTCTTGCGGCCGGCTTTTTTGCGGGGGCTTTCTTTGCGGGCTTTTTTGCAGTGGAGCGGGATGGGGCTTTGGCCGCGGGCTTGCGGACGGGCGGCCTGGTTGCGGCAGCCTTCTTCGGCGCGGCTGCGGGCTTCTTTTCGGCCTTGCCGCGGGCGGCGCGGGTTTTGGCGGCCAGGGCGGCGGTGAGCTCGGCGTCGAACTCGGCCGGGGTGAGCGGGCGGGCGGATTTCCTCAGGCGCTCGATGTCGTAAAAGGCGCGCCGCTCGACGAGAAAAACGTGGACGACGAAGTCGATGTAGTCGAGGAGAATCCATTCGCCGCGCGTGCGGCCTTCCACGGAGTGGGCCAGGACGCCGAATTCGCGCTTGAGGCGCAGCTCAATATCGTCGGCAATGGCGACGGCCTGGCGGTCATTGGTGGCCGAGGTGATGAGGAAGAAATCGGCGAGGCCGGAGTCAATGGGATCGAGCGCGAGGATGCGCGTTTCCTGGCCCTTCTTGTCTTCGCAGACTTTGGCGGCGGTCTGCACGAGGATGCGTGTCTGTTCGAGGGACTTTTGGCTGGTCATTCGCGGAAATTGGGTCTCCAAGGCAATCGTAGACGGTTGCCGGGGCGCGGGCAAGGGCGCTATTCGTAGAGATGATGCTCAGCGATGTACCGGGCAACGGCCGTGGGCAGCAGCGAACCGGATGCGGATTGGCCGGCGTGGAGAGCGCTGCGAATCCGGGTTGCGCTGAAGTCAAAATGCAGCCCGGGGAGCAGATAAAACGGAGCGGTGAGGCCGGCAGCGTTGCGGACAGTGAAGGTGTGGAGCTCGACTGGGCTGGAGGAGCCTCCGCCAGGATCGGGTTCAAGCGCGAGCCCGGCGGGCAGGGCTGCGGCAAGGTCCTGGAGGCTTCGGCCGGGGCGTGCGGCAACGATGAGAGCGGCGGCAAAGGGGATTTCAGCGGCGCGATGCCAGCGGCGGAGGGTGAGGAAGGAGTCAGCGCCGATGAGACAGTAGAGCCGTGCGGCAGGGGGAAGCTGGGTGCGCAGGCGCGCGAGCGTGTCGATGGTGTAATTGGGCCTGGCGGGAACGGATGCCGGCGAGGCCGATTCCTCCGGCGCGTCGAGGAGCGAGAGCTGAAAGGCGGGCTCATCGGCGATGGCGAGGCGGGTCATGGCGGCTCGATCCTGAAAGGCAGCCGAGGAACCATGCGGCTTGAGGGGCTGGGCGGCGACGGGCGCGAAGAGGATGCGGTCAAGATTGAGGGCTTGGCGTGCAGCGCGGGCAATGGCGAGGTGGCCCTGGTGCGGAGGGTCAAAGCTGCCGCCAAAAAAGGCCACGCGGGGTGCAGGGGACGGCTCGCCGGAAGGCGCGGGAGGCATGGGGCTATGGTAATGCCTTACCATGGAGGACATTATGCGATATGTGCTGGCGATTTTGGCGTTGGCGGGCGCGGTGGCGAGCGGACTGGCTCTGCAGGCGCACTATTCCACGGCGGTGTTGCCCTGCTCGATCAATGCGCACTGGGATTGCGGGATTGTGAATCACAGCCCGTTTGCGATGATGGGCAAGGTGCCGGTGGCCGCGGTGGGGATTGTGGGCTATCTGGCATTGCTGGCCATGGCGCTGTTGCGGCGCAGGTTTCTGCTGCTGCTTTCGGTTTTTGCGGCCTTCTGCTTTGCGCTGCGGCTTACCATGATTGAGCAGTATGTGCTGGAGGTGTGGTGCCTCTACTGCGTCATCTCGCAGGGGATTATTTCGTTGATGCTGCTGGGAAGCCTGGGCTGGTTCGGCGCGGAATATGAGGGGCTGAAGCGGGCGGCGAAGGCGAACGCGGCAAAGAGCTGAGCGCGCGGAGCGGGCTCGGCCGTGTACGATCCGTGCTGATAAAATCTACCCAATTGCATGCTAAAAGGGCGATACGCGCGCTGGATGTACGAGTGGGAGACGCGGCTGACGACGCGCGACGAAAATCGCGTGGTGCGGCCGCTGGAGTGGGGCTTTGAGTGGGTGACGCCCTGGCTTGAGCGCCATGGATTCGGCGCAGCCGTGCCGCGGCCCGGAACCCTGCGCGACGAAGCGGCGGCTGAAGCCGCGATGGTGCGCATCAATGAGCTGCTGATTGAGCACAGCGACCAGTTTTTCGGCTACGAGCCGCCGGCGGATTTTCGGCTGGAGGAGCGGCATCCCGAGCTGTTCCCGACGAACGTGCGGCCGGAGACGCTGGCTCGCGATGAGGAGCTGAAGCGGCAGGCGGCCGAGGGGAAACTGGAGCGGACGCAGTTTTTGCGGTTTACATCACCGGAGCGGACACCGCACGCCGAGAACGACCTGGTGAACGCGCGGTGGTTTCCCGCGCCGGCGCACAAGGATCCGCAGCGGCCGAAGCAGGCGATTGTGGTGATGCCGCAGTGGAATGCCGACGCCTTCAGCCACAACGCGCTGTGCCGGATCTTCAATCGCATGGGCGTTTCTGCGCTGCGGCTGTCGAAGCCGTACCACGACATTCGCCGGCCTGGCGAGCTGGAACGCAGCGATTATGCGGTGAGCGCGAACATTGGGCGGACGATTTCGGCATGCAGGCAGGCGGTGGTGGACATTCGCTGCTGCCTGGACTGGCTGGAGGAGCAGGGCTGCGAGCACCTTGGCGTGCTGGGGACGAGCCTGGGATCGTGCTATGCGTTTTTGGCCAGCGCGCATGACCGGCGGTTGCGCGTGAACGCGTTCAACCATGCATCCACGGCCTTTGGCGATGTGGTGTGGGCGGGGCAAAGCACGCGGCACATCCGGCGTGGACTGGAAGACGCAGGGCTGACGCAGGAGCGGCTGCGAAAGCTGTGGGCGGCGATTAGTCCGGTGCACTATTACGACCGGGTGGCGAGCGAGGCGGCGGGCGGACCGCTGAAGAAAGCGCTGCTGATTTATGCGGAGTACGATCTGACGTTTCCGCGCGAGTACTCGGTGCAGGTGGTGGATGCGTTCAAGCGCATTGGGCTGGACTTTGAGCTGCGCGTGCTTCCGTGCGGGCATTACACGACGGGCGAAACGCCTTTTCAGTACATGGACGGCTGGTACATGGGCTGGTTTGTTTATCGGGCGTTCAAGGCGCTACGCGCAGAGAAGGCTGCGCGGGCGGATGCGGCTGGTACTGTGGCCGAGCGCGAGCACATGGCGGAAGAAGAAGCGGTGGGGCGGTGAGGAAGAGCCGCCTGACCTAGACGAGCGCCGCGTCCTGATTGCGCAGGGCGGCGAGGCGCGTGGATTCCAGTTCTCCGCGATAGAAGAGATTGAATGTGTCGAAGGGGATGAGGCGCTTGCCGTCAGGGTGGGCGATGTGGATGCAGCTCTTCTTCACGCTGCGCACGTCGAAGGCTTCCGCATCAATGAACTGGACGATGAGCACTCGAAAGAGATTCCTGTAAGAGAGATTGCCGGGAATGAGAACCTTGGGCAGGCAGCAGAGCAGCTCGCGGAGCGTGGCTGCCTGCGATTGCGGCGAGTGGTTGGTGGCGAAGAGCTTGAAGAGATGATCGCGGAGGCCGGATTCCTGCTCATAAACGATGGTGTTGCGCGCGGCGTTGATGAGCACCTGGGGCGGGACCATGCCGGTGAGCGGAACGGTTTTGCCATCGAGCTTGAGCGCGTAAGCCATGGCGAGCGCGTCAGGATGGCAAGGCACGGGGATGAGGTCTTCCGGACGGAAGGCGCTGGTTTGCTGAAGGATGCGGCGGCGCACCTCAGTAAGCGTGAGACGGTGGTGGGCTGATTGGAAGCCCTGCACGCGACCGGCCTGCTGCACGGGCTGGATGGTGACGCCGCGCACGGCAGGCTGCTGCAATGCGAAATCGATGATGGCGCCGAGTTCGCCGTCATTCACACCGCGCTCGACGGTGATGACAAGCGTGGTGGAGATGTCGAGAGCGTTGAGACGTTCGATAGCCTTCTGGCGGATATTGCGGAGGTCAGCGCCGCGCAATTGCATAAGGGGCTCGCGGTGAAGCGAGTCGAACTGAAGATAGATTTCGAATTGGGGCATGAATTCGGTGAGGCGCTCGGCGAAACCCGGCTCCTGAGCAATGCGAATGCCGTTGGTGTTGACCATGAGATGGCGAATGGGCCGCTGCTTGCACAGTTCGAGCACGCGGAAGAAGTCAGGATGGAGCGTGGGCTCGCCACCGGAGATTTGCACGACGTCAGGCTGCTTTTCATTCTGGACGACGCAGTCGAGCATGGCCTCAATTTGCGCGAGGGTGCGGAATTCAGTGCGGTGCTGGCCGCTGCCGGCGTAGCAGATGGGGCAGGTGAGGTTGCAGGCGTCGCAGATTTCAACGAGCGTGAGGCAACTATGCTGCTCGTGGTCGGGGCAAAGGCCGCAATCGTAAGGGCAGCCATATTTGATGGGGGTGTTGTAGCGCATGGGCTGCTCAGGAGTTTTAAGGAAGATTTCGCGTGAGCGGCGGTAGTAGTCGATATCGTCCGCGACGAGGACTCGCTGATGACCATGCTGCGGGCAGCGCTTGAGCATCCAAACCTTGTCGTCCTCAAAGACAATTTTTGCGTCGACGCGTTGAAAGCACGTGGAGCAAATGGAGATGGCGACATCGTAGAAGAGATAGGGGCGTAACTTATCGGTCATCAGCGTTCCTCGGCGTGTTAGGGCTATTGGGATTGTGGATGGCGTTGCCGGCGCGTAAGGCGAGGTTGGAAGCGACAGCGTTCCGCACGCCATATTCCTGCCAGGAGAAGGGAGTTGCTTTGGTGATGCGCCAGAGTGTGAAGGTGGTGGGAGGCTCGTCGCGAAGCCAGATTCGCTGGCCGTCCCTGGCGACGAGTTCCATGCGCGCGGCGAGCGTGAGATTCCAAAGACACCCGTGTTTGGCCGGCCGACCGCAGATTGCCTGTCTGCTGACAATGGTGATGTGGAGGGTGGCGTCGGCAGACGCGGGGTCGCCTTCCGGCACGACGCGAAGCTGGGGGAGACTCCACTGCTGATTGATCTGGTCCGCGGTGAAGTTGCTGAGAGCGGCGCCGTCGAAAGGCTCCGTGGGCGAGGCATCGCGCACGTCGATGGCGAGAACGCGTGCGCCCACCATGTTAGGTGGCAGCGGAAAGGCAGGCGGCCTTGGCGGCGGAAGAAAGCACGCGCCGATGCCGAGGATGGCGAGGACGCACGCGAGAGTGAGGAGCTTCTTCTCAAGCATGCCGCAAGTGTAGCGCCGGTTTGGCCGGAGGAGATACGCATTGTGACGGTTGCGAAAGTGTCCTAACTAACAGGGGGGATAGATCGCTCGGATGCCGGTTCCGGGCCGGGCGAAGCTACGGTTGCTTGTCGTCCTCTGAGGAGTTGTCGAAGATGCGAATGGGCTCGGAGTCAGAGCCACCACGGTTGCCGAAGATGGAGGCGATGACCCAGATGATAATGGTGAGGACGAGGCCGATGCTGGAGAGAATCATGACGGCAAGCTCTAGAAGTCCAAAGTAGCTCAGGAATTGGCCATTGTCGTTGATTCCCCTGGACACCAGGGCAGTGAGTCCGCAGGCGCCGAGGGCGACGCCGAAGGTGCTGGCGAGGATGACGACGATTTTGGAAAAGTTGATGTGTTCAAGCAGGCGTGGCATGCGGAGTCTGCTTTCTGCGCAGTGCGCGGAGATTTGAGAATGCAGAGATTGCGAGCGCGGCGAGGCCGGCGGCGCAGGCCCATTGAATACAGTTCAAGCCGAAGAGGAGCGGTTGGGGTTTCAGGAAGTCGATGAGGAGGCGCCAGGCAAGATATGCAGCAAGAAAGATGCGGAAACGCGCGCCGGAGGGGAGATTCCAGGGCCGGCTGAGCAGTGCTGCGAGGGCGAGAAGAAAGAGCATCTCGTAAAGCTGCGTGGGATGGCGGCCGATGCCGTCGCCAAAATCGACGGCCCAGGGAAGTTGGGTTGGCTTGCCGTAGGTATCGTCGGCAATGCCGGCGAAGAAGCAGCCGATGCGGCCGATGGCAATTCCAATGCAAAGAGGAAGAACGAGGATGTCACCGGTGGAGGCGCTCATGCCGGTGAAGCGCTTGACGAGTTCGACGCCGAGCCAGCCACCCAGCAAACCACCCACGATGGTTTTGCCGCCGGGAGCGAAGAGCAAGTCAAGAGCGCGATGGTCGCGGAGGCCGGCGAGTATGGTGGGAAACTGTTCGACGAGGCCAAGAAGGCGGCTGCCGACGAGCGCCCCGACGGCTGCGGCGGCGAGGATGCGCCAACGCTCCTCGTCCGGAAGCGGATCACCATAGCGACGCGCGGCGCGGCGGAAGACGAGATAGCCGACGACATAGGCAGCAACCTCAAAAACCGGATGCCATGCCGGGTGGGACCCGATGGGAATCATGGGAGGAAGTATATGGGAACGCGAGGAGATTTTCCGCGGGCACGAGGGCGGGGGGTTGGCCTAGAATTGAGCCATGACTGATCCGATGTCGCTTTCGCTTGCCCAGGCCGACCCCGTGGTGGCCGCAGCCATTGACCATGAAGCCCTGCGCCAGCACGAGGGGCTGGAGATGATTGCCAGCGAGAATTTTGTCTCTGAAGCGGTGCTGGAAGCGGCGGGCAGCGTGTTTACCAACAAGTATGCGGAGGGGTATCCGGGGCGGCGCTACTACGGCGGATGCGAGTATGCGGACGTGGTGGAAAACCTGGCGCGTGATCGGGCGAAGGAGCTGTTTGGCTCAGAGCATGCGAATGTGCAGCCGCACTCCGGCTCGCAGGCGAATGCCTCGGCGTACATGGCGGTGCTGCAGGCGGGCGACACGATTCTGGGGCTGGACCTGGCGCACGGCGGGCACCTGACGCATGGTCACAAGCTGAGCTTCAGCGGAAAGCTGTATCGGACGACCTTTTACACGGTGCGGCGCGAGACGGAGCGGATTGACTACGACGAGCTGGAGTCGATTGCGGTGCGGGAGAAGCCGAAGGTGCTGATTGGCGGGGCAAGCGCGTATTCGCGGTTGTGGGATTGCGAGCGGATGCGGGCGATCGCCGACAAGGTTGGCGCGGTGTTTGTGTTTGACATGGCGCATATTGCAGGTTTGGTGGCAGGTGGAGCGCATCCCTCGCCCGTGCCCCATGCGCACATTACCACCACGACGACGCACAAGACCTTGCGCGGACCGCGCGCGGGGCTGATTTTGTGCGGGCAGGCGCACGCAGCGGCGGTGGACAAGGCAGTGTTTCCGGGCCAGCAGGGCGGGCCACTGGTGCACATTGTGGCGGCCAAGGCAGTGGCACTGGGTGAGGCGCTGCAGCCGGAATTCAAGGCCTATGCCGCGCAGATTGTGGCCAACGCGAAGGCGCTGGCGGAGAGTTTGCAGGCAGCGGGCTTCCGGCTGGTCTCTGGCGGCACGGACAACCACCTGATGCTGGTGGATGTGTTTGAAAAAGGGATACTGGGCAGCGAGGCGGAGCTGGCGCTGGGCAAGGCGGGCATTACGGTGAACAAGAATGCGATTCCGTATGACACCAATCCGCCGCTCAAGCCTTCGGGAATTCGGATTGGCACGCCGGCGCTGACGACGCGGGGCATGAAGGAAGCCGAGATGCGGCAGATAGGCGCGTGGATTGCGCAGGCGCTGGAGAAACGCGGCGACGATGGCGCGCTGGAGCGGATTCGCGGCGAGGTGGCCGAGATGGCGAACCGTTTTCCGCTGTATGCCTGGCGCAGGACGCCGGCCGCCGTTGTGGCCTAAACGGCTGATTTTTCTATAGAAAATTTTCAATCACAACTTGCGCGCGTGGGCTGTGTTGGAGTAGCTGTAATCAGGATCGCCCGCCGGGCGAAAGGGCGCGCAGGCCAAAGGCCAGGCGCCGCGCGGATGGCATCCGGGAGGACACCATGCGTGCAGCACAGCTTGCTTTCACAGCGTTGCTTGTTGTTGCAGTGCCAGCCTTCGCCCAGCAGGGCGACCACCACAACAACCAGAAGAACAACAAGGAGAATCGGAGCGCGCAGACGCACCATGCGCCTTCGCACGGACCCAAACTGACGCGCAGCAACCCTGTGGCGCAGCCGAAGGGCGGCCAGCGGAACTTCCAGGACAAGCCGGGCCATCCGAACGTGCCGCACGTAGACAAAAACACGTGGGTGGGGCACAGCACAGGGAAGGACGATCCGCACTATCACCTGGACCGTCCGTGGCAGCACGGGCATTTTGAAGGCGGATTCGGCAAGACGCATGTCTGGCGTCTGGCCGGCGGCGCACCGTCGCGGTTCTGGTTCAACGGCTACTACTTCAGCGTGGCCCCGTATGACGTGGGCTATTGCGACGGATGGATGTGGGACTCGGATGAGATTGTGATTTATGAAGACCCAGACCACGTGGGCTGGTATCTGGCGTATAACATGCGACTGGGAACCTATGTGCACGTGATGTTTCTGGGCGCATAAGTCACGCAGCGCAGCAGGAAGGAAAGGACAGGCTTCGGCCTGTCCTTTTCCTATGCGCGCAAATACGGCGCGGCAAAGTTAGAGCGTGGATAAGATCACGATGACGCCGGGTCAAGCATTGCTCGGATGGGAATGGGCGCGATGTGGGACGCGAGCCGGGGAGCTAAGTGACCACTTAGGCCGGGCGATTGGCGCGGACGCGCGTGCGTGCGCTATGCTCGATGCATGGCAATTGCTCACATACTTGCACAAATCGATGCGGAGATCGCACTGCTGAAGCAGGCGCGAAACCTTCTGGCCGGAACAGGAAAGACGACAAGCACCGTGGGGGGCCGCGCCGCAAAGACGGTAACGGGCAAAGCGCGCAAGAAGCGCGTGCTGAGCGCCGAGGCGCGCAAGCGCATTGCAGATGCACAGCGCCGCCGCTGGGCCGCACAGAAGGCCAAGGCGAAGAAGTAAGTACAGGCCGCGACAGTCATCAAGGTTAACCGGGCTCAGTGCGAGGTTACCAGGTTTCTACGGCCAGCACTTCCGGCGGGCCGGAGTGGCCCTGGATAATCTGCGTCTCGATGACGGCCTCAAGGTTCTTGTGCTCCCAGTCCGCAGGGGCTTTGGCGATGAGCGACTGGAGATAGACGGGGTTATAGAGGATCTCGCCCGCGGCCTCAGTGCCCTGCTCAGAGATGCCGGCGGCGATGATGACGGGCTGGCCGGTGACGGCATCCTGCAGGCGGGCGACAATGGCGTAATCGCGGGCCAGTTTCTGATAGGGCAGGTCCCACGCGGTTTGCCACGCTGTAGCGTTGTGGCTCTTGCGGTCCACGAGCATGGCGACGCCGTTGCGCGACTCGAAGCCGAAGCGAAGCTTCTGCGTCAGGCGCAGGGTCCAGATGTTGTCGAACGCGCCAATGAAGACACCGGGCCCCTCACGCAACTCAGCAAAGGTGGCGCTGGAGGCGGGCTCCACGCGGAAAGCCTTGTGGCGGATTTGCAGCGCCGCTGCGGTGCGTGTGAGGGTGATGACATCGGCCAGAGACAGGTCACCGGCATATTGCAGGCGGAAGTAGAGCGGCTCGGGCTTGGTGTCAGGGATGGGCGCGTCGTAGGAATTGACGGCGTCCTGCGGAATGGGCTTGCCGGGCTCGCCGAGGCAGAAGGTGGCGGGATTGGCGCTGGAGAGGATCGGCGCCCAGAAGAGGTCAATGTTGGTGGGCGGCGGCGTGGCGGGATACTGGCGGCCGAGCTGGAAGCCGCCAAAGGTTGCGCAGGCGATCATGATGATGCCGGCGACCCAGCCCGCCCATGCCAGGGAGTGGACGCGATGGATGATCTGCGTGGGCGCCACGGGAGCGGGGACCGGCTCCGGCAGCAGGATGGCGGGCTCCGGCGCGGAGCGCGGCATGCGGAAGGCAGGTACGTAGGAGCCGATGGGCAGCTCAAGGACGATTTCACCCTGGTGCGAGTCGTCGTAGTAGTACTGCGAAAGGCGTTTGCGGACTTCGCCGGCGGTGATGCGGACAACGGGGTCGGCGTTGGCGTCGTAGTCGGGCGACCGGCCAAAGACCTCGGCGCCGATGGCACGCTCCTTGAGCTCGGCGGCATTGCCCTGAAGGGTCTGCTCGACGGCATAGGCCAGCAGCGCGGGGTAGCGCTTGCTGTTGGCAAAGAGGGGATGGGTGAGGAGGCGGGCGAGCTGCTCGCGGATATGGGCGTGGTCCAGCCGGGGCGGAGAGGACTCTTCGTCCTGAACCGGCCCTGAAACGTGTCCGGGAATAGGTCCGGGTATCGGCCCAGGAGGCGGTCCCTGAAGCGGTCCCTGGAGTGGTCGGCTCGCCGGCGGCATGGCGCTGCTCCTTAACTGGGCTCGGAGACTGGGCTCAGATGCCCCCGGAGGGGACAATGCTCCCGGCGCCTCGGCCGCGAATCGTCAGAAGGACGTCCCAGACACGGTGCGCCGCAAGAGCGCAAAAGAGGCGGGTTGCGAAGCTGCCCAGAGCAACCGAAGACAGGCGCACAAACGGTCTGGAGCGAATCCTGCCTGTGGAAATTGGGATTTATCGGCCCGTTGTGCGTATCATACGTGCCGATTGGACGATTGTCTACGAAAGAAGAAGATGAATTCCGGGAAGGGTTTAGCAGAAAAGCGCGCCCTAACTACCCGATAGAACCTAGCGGGCGGGCACGACGAGCGCTAATCTGCAGTTGGTCCGGAAGATGCACGGCATGCGAGACTGCGGGACGGGAGACGATACCTCGCCACGCGGAACTTGGGTAGTGTGTCTTCTTGTGATTGCGGCTCCTCGCCCCTGCGGTTGGTTGCCTGGCTTTTGCCGGGCTGGCTAACCGGGGGGCGCTTTTTTTTGCGCGGAGCGGGTGGGATGCAATGCTTCAAGCTGCGCGGAAATGGAAGTTCAAGCCAATGATGGTTGGCGACCTTGCGGTGGAATATGAAGTGCTGATCACATTTTCGTTTTACGTCGACTACGGCAGGGTGAAAATGACGCCATAAGGCGACGCGGAGATGCTCGCTAGGTCAGCGCGCGGTCGAGGTGGACGTAGCCGCCGTCGACGATGAGGTGCTGGCCGGTGGTGTGGCCGGATTGGGTGGGCGAGAGAAGAAAGACGGTGGCGGCGGCGATCTCTTCCTGGGTGGTCATGCGGCGGCCGAGGGGTATTTTGGCGTTGATGCGACGGAGCTCGGCGTCGGGGTTGCCGAGGGTGTTGAGCCAGCGGCGGTAAAGGGGCGTCATGACTTCCGCGGGGAGGACGGCGTTGACGCGGATGTTGAAGGGCAGCAGCTCGGCGGCCCACTCGCGCGTGAGGGCAAGCTGCGCGCCTTTGCTGGCGGCGTACCCGGAGGTGTTGCCCTGGCCGGTGAGCGCAACCTTGGAGCTGATGTTGACGATTGCGCCCTGGGTGCGCTGGAGCGCGGGCAGCGCATAGTGCGCGAGGGCGTAGTAGTGGTGGAGGTTTTTGTTCAGGCTGGCGAGAAATTTTTCCACGGAGCCTGAAGCGAGGCCGACGCCGTCATTGACGCCGGCGTTGTTTACCAGGCCGTAGATGTCGCCGTGGGCGGCGAGGATTTCGTCGATGGCGGAGCGGCAGCGGTCGAGGTCGTCGAGGTGGGCTTCGACAAGATGGCAGGACTGGTGTGCGGCATCCATCTCAGCCATGAAGGCGCGGACATTGTCTGAAGAGCGGCTGAGGACGACGACGCGCGCGCCCTCCTGAAGGCAGGCGCGGGAGATGCCGCCGCCGATGCCCGCGCCGCCGCCGGTGACGACGATGAGCTTGTTTTTGAGGCCGAGATCCATCTGCTTCTCCGGGATTCCACTATGGGCTTGAGGGTCTGCGTGCGCATTGGAGGATGTTTGTACAGGCCTGAGCTCGTACCCTCCAAAGTTAAGGAACTAGTGTGGGCCGCACATGACGAGCATGCGCGGCTCGGTCATTTCGTGGATGGCGGAGCGGAGGCCTTCGCGGCCGAGGCCGGAGTCCTTGACGCCGCCGTAGGGCATGGGGTCAAGACGCCAGGTGGGCATGTCGCCGACGATGAGCGCGCCAACCTCGAGCTCGCGATAGGCGGTGAGGATGCGGCCGGAGTCGCGGGTGAGCAGGCCGGCCTGCAGTCCAAAGTGCGAGTGGTTGACTTCGGCCAGTGCTTCCTCGAAGTCGTCGTAAGGCTCGATGACGACGACGGGGCCGAAGATTTCCTCATCGCGAAGCTTCATGCCGGTGCGCGTGCCGGAAAGGATGGCCGGGATGAGGACTGAGTCGCGGCGCTCGCCGCCGGCAACCAGGCGCGCGCCGGCTTCAACGGCTTCCTTGATCCAGGCCTCGATACGTTCGGCTTCGGCGGGGCGGATGAGCGGGCCGAGGTCGGTGTCGTCCTTGGCGGGGTCGCCGGCGACAAGGGTTCCGGCGCACTCGACGAATTTCCAAAGGAAGGTTTGGAAGACGGGGCGCTCGACGAAAATGCGCTGCAGGCTGATGCAGGATTGGCCTGCGTAGTCGAACGCGGCGTGCGCGGCCTGGGCTGCGGCTTCAGGCAGGTTCTCTTTCCAGTCAGAGTGGACGATGAGGGCGGCGTTTCCGCCGAGCTCAAGCAGCGCGCGCTTGCGGCCCGAGCGGGATTTGAGCTGCCAGCCGGCCTGCGCCGAGCCGGTGAAGCTGAGGAGCTTGATGCGGTCTTCCTTTTCAGCCAGCCATGCCGTGTCCGCATTCGAGAGCGGCAGGACTGCGAGAGATTCCTCGGGCCAACCGGCTTTGAGAATGACTTCACCGAGTGCCAGCGCGGTGAATGGGGTTTGCGGGGCGGGCTTGAGCAGAATGGGGCAGCCCGAAGCCATGGCGGGCGCAAGCTTGTGCGCGACAAGATTGAGCGGGAAGTTGAAGGGCGTGACGGCAAGGATGGGTCCGATGGGAAAACGCTGGACGAGCCCCCAGCGGCCTTCATTGCCTTCCGTGAGATCAAGAGGGATGGATTCGCCGCCGAGGCGCGCGGCTTCTTCCGCGGCGGTTTTGAAGGTGAGGATGGCGCGATCAACTTCCGCGCGGGCCAGGCGGATGGGCTTGCCGGCCTCGGCGAGGATGAGCTGGGCGAAGCGCTCGTGCTGTTCGATGAGCGCGGCGGCCACGTCCTCAAGGATTTCGCGGCGCTTCCAGCGGGGCAGCGCGCGGGTGCGGCGCAGGCTGGCGACGGCGTGATGGACGGCCTGGCGGGCGTCTGCGCGCGTGGCCACGGTGACGCGGCCCACAAGTCCCTGGTCCCAGGGCGAGCGGACTTCCATCGCGTCGCCTTCAATCCATTCTTTGCCGCAAAGCAGAAAGCCGGTTTGCGCACCGGGGCGCATTTTCATGGGGAGGAACTCCTTGGGGCAGGCCCGGACTTCATGGTACTAGGCGGGGGCGGAGGGAGATGATTTTCTACGCGCGGGCTGGAGCAAAAATGAGCGAAAGCACGGTGATGTCGTCGGCCTGGCCGAAGGTGCGCGCAAGGGAAGTTGATGCGGCGGGTGCGACGATTGGGCCTGGGTAACGCCGGCGAGGGCAAGGCAGTAAACAAAAGAGGGGCAGAGGCGAACAGGCGGAAGGAAGCCCGCGCGGATACTGTGAGGCATGCGGCTGACCTCCGTGGGTATTCCCAAAGCTATCACCGAGGGAGCAATGGGCTACAAGGAAATTAAGGAACGCGGAGGTTCCGGCCCACGGGCGCGGCATATTGCGCGCATGCTTGCATATACTGGCGGTGCGATGAGACAGACATGGGGATGAGGGCCGTGGACAGAAAGAAGCGGTTGGGCGCGGTGTTGCTGCTGGTGTGCGGCGGAATTTCGCTGCTATGGGGCGTGCAGATGTGGCGCGCAATTCCTGGCGGTCTGGTGGACTTCCAGGTGGTGTACTACGGCACGCGCACGCTGATGGATCATCGTGACCCCTACAACCTCAATGAGTTGAAGGAAACCTATCGCGAGCAGGCAACGAAAGTTCCAAAAGGCGAGGTGGACACGCCTCAAGCGGTGACCTGGTTTATCTATCAGCCGACGATCTTCCCTGTAGTTGCGCCTTTTGCGCTTCTGCCTTGGAGCGTGGCGCGGATGGCGTGGTTTGCGCTGCTCGTGGCGCTGCTTGCCACGGCAACTGTGTGGATGTGGCGTGTGGGTGTGCGCCTGGCGCCGGGCGTGTCGCTCATGCTGGCCTGCGGGATTTTGCTGAACTGTGAAGTGTTGTTCGGAGGGGGAAATTCAGCGGGAATTGCAGTGAGCCTATGCGTGCTTGCCGCATGGTGTTTTGTGGAGGAACGGTTTGCGTTGCTGGGCGTGCTGTGCATGGCCATGAGCCTGGCAATAAAACCGCATGACGGCGGGCTTGTGTGGCTCTATTTCCTGATTGCCGGTGGAACCATGCGCAAACGCGCGCTGCAGACGCTGGGCGCGGCGGCCGTGTTGGGAGCTACAGCACTTATCTGGGTATCGCAGTCGGCTCCACATTGGATGCAGCAGTGGCACGCAAATGTGGCGGCGATCTCCAGGCCGGGGTATACGAGCGATCCCGGAATCATAACGGGTACAGTGATTGATTTGCAGGCGGTGATTGCGGTATTTCGGGACGATCCGAGGATATATGATCCGGTGGCATACGCGATTTGCGGACTGTTGATACTAGCGTGGGCAGTCGCCACCGTGCGGAAGCGCGTGACCGTAGAACACGCGTGGCTGGCATTGGCAGCGGCGGTGCCCATCACGATGCTTGTCACCTATCACCGGCCGTATGATGCGAAATTGTTGTTGCTGACGATTCCTGCCTGCGCGACGTTATGGGCAAAAGGCGGCAAGGCAGGTGGGGCTGCGCTTGCGATCACGGGATTGGGAGTTATCCTGACGGGCGATGTTTTCATTGCTGCGTTGATGAGTCTTGTGGAGCATCTGTTAGTCAATTCCCCGGGCTCTGGCGCGAGATGGCTGATCTTGACGCTGACCCGGGCACCGTCACTGGCGCTGCTGGCGATGGCGGTGTTTTATCTGTGGGTGTATTGGAAAAAGGCGGAAGAGGGCGGGAAGCAGCAGCACACGGCGTCGCGATACACTGGTCGCCTATGATCCACGACGGCAAGAGCCGGAAGCTGCCGTTTGACGCGGCGGCGGCGGTGGCGCATCTCACGGACGGCGATGCCAAGCTGGCGGTGCTGATGGAGTGCGTGGGGCCTTTCGCGCTGCGGCTGGATGATTCGCCCTCGCCCTTTGAGTCACTGCTGGAATCGATTCTTTATCAGCAACTGCACGGCAAGGCCGCAGCCACCATTCACAGGCGGGTGCGCGAGTATTTCGGAGGCGACCCGACGCCGCGTCAATTGCTGGAGACGCCGGATGGGCCGCTGCGCGCGGCAGGCGTTTCCGGCAACAAGATCAAGGCGCTGCACGACCTGGCGGCGAAGACGCTGGACGGCACGGTGCCCGCTCATGCGGCCATCCGGCGGATGAGCGATGCGGAGATTGTGAAGCGGCTGACGGCGGTGCGCGGCATTGGCACATGGACGGTGGAGATGCTGCTGATTTTCCGCATGGGGCGTCCGGACGTGCTGCCGGTGACCGATTACGGCGTGCGGAAGGGCTTTCTGCTGACCTTCCAGCGCGCGCCGAGGTCGCGGCCCATTGAGGCGGCGGATTTGCCGGCTGCTGACGTGATGCTGCGGCGCGGCAAAAAGTGGGCGCCGTATCGCACGGTGGCGAGCTGGTATTTGTGGCGGGCGTGCGACCTGGCGAAGAAGACGCCTTCCGCGGGCCGGTCGGCCCTACAATAAGCAAAATGCCGGCGGACGCGCCCGGCGATTGGGACAGGAATGGCAGCAAGCAAACGATTCATTTGCATTCATGGGCATTTTTATCAGCCGCCCAGGGAGAATCCCTGGCTGGAGGCTGTGGAGACGCAGGACTCGGCGGCGCCTTATCACGACTGGAACGAGCGCATTTGCGCGGAGTGCTACGCGAGCAACGGCGCGGCGCGCATCCAGAACCGCGAAAACAAGATTACGCAGATCATGAACAACTATGCGCGGATCAGCTTCAACTTCGGTCCGACGCTGCTGAGCTGGCTGAAGGAGAATGCGCCGCGCACCTACGCCATGATTCTGGACGGCGAGCGAAGGAGCCGGAGGAGCTATAAAGGCCACAGCTCGGCAATGGCGCAGGTGTACAACCACGTGATTATGCCGCTGGCGAACCGGCGCGACCGCGAGACGCAGATTCGCTGGGGAATTGCCGACTATCAACAGCACTTTGGCAAAGCGCCGGAGGGGATGTGGCTGGCGGAGACCGCGGCGGACACCGAGACGCTGGAGCTGCTGGCGCGGGAGGGAATCAAGTTCACGGTGCTTGCCCCGCACCAGTGCCGTCGCGTGCGGCCACTGAAGGAGGGCGCGGTGTGGTCGCCGAAGCCGAACGCGACCGTGGATACAACGCTGCCTTACCGGATCCGGTTTGAATCGGGAGCGGCGATGGCGGTGTTTTTTTATGACGGGCCAACCTCGCGGGCGATTGCGTTTGAGGGGCTGCTGAACTCCGGCGACGCGTTTGCGGCGCGGCTGAAAGAGGAATTCAAAGACGGCGCGCAGCTGCAACTGGTGCATGTGGCCACGGATGGAGAAAGCTACGGGCACCACCACCGCTACGGCGAAATGGCGCTGGCCTATGCGCTGCAACTGATGGAGCAGGACCACGGAGTGCGGCTGACGAATTACGGGAGTTTTCTGGCGCAGTTCGCGCCGGAAGAGGAGTGCGAGATTGAGGACAACACCTCGTGGAGTTGCGTGCACGGGGTGGAGCGATGGCGCAGCGACTGCGGATGCAGCAGCGGAATTCCGGGGTGGAACCAGAAGTGGCGCAGTCCGCTGCGTGAAGCGCTGGATGCGCTGCGCGACGCACTGATTCCGCTGACCGAGGAGGAGGGCGCACAGCATTTCCGCAATGTGTGGCAGGCGCGCGACGGCTACATTGGCGTGATTCTGAGCCGCAAAAGCGAGGGCGCGCAGGAGGCCGGGGAGAGATTCTTTGAGGCGCACCAGCGGCACACGCTGAACGAGCAGGAACGCGTGCGCGCGCGGATGCTGATGGAGCTGCAACGGAACGCACTGCTGATGTACACAAGCTGCGGATGGTTTTTTGACGACATTTCAGGCATTGAGACCGAGCAGGTGATCGTGTACGCGGGGCGCGTGCTGCAACTGGGGCGCGCGCTGTGGGGCGAGCGGGTGGGCGAGCTGGAAGCGCGGTTTGTGGAGCGGCTTGCGGAAGCGAAGTCAAACAAGCCTGAGGCGGGCGACGGAGCGCGGATCTACAAGGAGAAGATGCGGACGCTGGAGGTGGAGCTGGAGAAGGTGGCCGCGCACTACGCCATCAGCAGCATGTTCACCACCTTTGGCGAGGAGACCGAACTCTACTGCTATCGCGTGATGCGCATCTCGCATGAGATCCACACTTCCGGACGCGGGCGGCTTGCGCTGGGCCGTGCGGAGATTGCGAGCACGATTACGGGCGAGCGGCAGAGCTTCAGCTATGCGGCGCTGCACTTTGGCGACCAGAATATTACTGCGGCTGTGAAGGCCTATGACGCCGGGGAGGCTGCGGGCTTTGAACGCTTTGCGGCAGAGACGGCGGCGCAGGTGCAACTGGCGAATTTTCCTGAGGTAATCCGGCTTCTGGATGGCTACTACGGCCGTGCGGATTACTCGCTTACGTCGCTGTTCACCGACGAGCAGCGGCGGATTCTGCATCGGATTCTGAACTCGACGGTGGGCGATATCGAGAGCTCGCTGACGAAGATTTATCACGATCATGCGAGCCTGCTGCATTTTCTGGCGCAGGCGGGATTGCCCAAGCCTCCGGCGCTTACGCTGGCGGCGGGCTTTGCCGTGAACTCTGCGCTGCGGCAGGCGCTGGAGAGCGAGACGATTGACCCGGCCGCGGTGCGCGCTCACCTGCAACAGGCGCGCGCCGACGGCGTGGCGCTGGAGGAGGCGTCACTGAGCTTTTTGGCCGGGGCCCGGATGAAGCGCGCGATGGACGAGGTGCAGGGGTCGGGCGCGAGCCTGGTAGCGCTGGAGAAGGCTCTGACCATGGCGCGGACCCTGCGCGAGCTGCCCTTTGAGCTGAACTTTTGGCAGGCGCAGAACCTCTGGTATGGAATTGTGCGCACGATGGACGAGACCGAGGAGGAGCAGCCGCACGAAGACCGCGCGCGCTGGGAGCAGTGCTTCGCGGAGCTGGGCACGTGCCTGGGCATGGACTACGCGACGATGAAGGCCGCGGGCCCGGCGCTGGAGACGGCGGGGGATTAGCTCTTCAGCGCGACGCGGATGTGGAGTTCCTTAAGCTGCTCGTCGGTGACGGTGGTGGGCGCGTCGGCCATCAGGTCAATGGCCTTGGCCGTCTTGGGGAAGGCGATCACCTCGCGCAGGCTGGTTGCGCCGGTAAGCAGCATCACGATGCGGTCCAGGCCCAGGGCAATGCCGCCGTGGGGCGGCGTGCCGTATTCGAGCGCATCCAGGAAGAAGCCGAAGCGCTTGTGCGCCTCCTCGTCGCTGATGCCGAGCGACTGAAAGATGACCTGCTGCACATCCTTGCGATGGATACGAATGGAGCCGGAGCCGAGCTCGAGTCCGTTCATCGCCAGGTCATAGCAGTTGGCGCGGACGCTGGCGGGATCAGAGACGAGGTTGGCCATGTCCGCCTCATGAGGCGCGGTGAAGGGATGGTGCGCGGGTACCCAGCGCTGCGTGGCCAGGTCGTACTCGAACATGGGGAAGTCGACGAGCCAGATGGGATGGAAGGCGGCTGCGCCGTCCAGCTCCTGTTCACCGCCGCTGCGTGAGGCCGCATTCTGAATAATCTCCTCGGTGAAGCGAAAGGCGCCGTGGCGGTCGGCATATTTCTTGGCCAGCTCCGTGCGGAAATTTCCGGCGGCGGCGTAGACGTTGATTTCGCGCTCGGAGAGGCGGCCTTCAAATTTGGTGTCGCTGGCCTTGATGTGGTGCGCGGGGTCGCCGGCGACGATGAGGACGAAGTCGGCGTCAGCCGCACCGGCGAGCTCGCGGACTTTTGTTGCGGAGCGAGGGAAGCTTTTGGCCAGGCGCTTGAAATCGTCAATGAATTTCGCGCCCTTTTTCTTGTCGAAGAGGGGATGGTTGTCCTCGCGTTCCTTGCGGCTGAGCTCGCCCACGCCGGGGATACGGAAGGCGACGATGGGCAGCGCGGGATCGATTTGCAGTGTTGCCAGGGCTTCGTCAGGAAATGCGGAACGCACATCGGCGAGTCCGGGCAGGCGCAGGTCGGGCTTGTCGGTGCCGTACTGCTGCATGGACTGGTCATAGGTAATGCGCGGGAAGGGCGTGGGCAGCTTGATTCCGGCGGCGGCAAAGGCCGCGGCCAGAAAGTTTTCCACGACGGCGAAGACCGACTCCTGGCGCGGAAAGCTCATTTCGAGATCGACCTGCGTGAATTCGAGCTGACGGTCGGCGCGCAGATCCTCATCGCGGAAGCAGCGGGCAATCTGAAAGTAGCGGTCGAAGCCGGAGATCATCAAAATCTGCTTGAAGATCTGCGGCGATTGCGGCAGCGCATAGAACTCGCCGGGATGGACGCGGCTGGGCACGAGAAAATCGCGCGCGCCTTCAGGCGTGGATTTGGTGAGGATGGGGGTTTCAATTTCAAGAAAACCCTGCGCGGAAAGGCTTTCGCGGATGGCGCGGGTGATTCCGTGGCGCAGGCGGAAGTTGTACTGCATCTCGGTGCGGCGCAGGTCCACGTATCGATGCTTGAGGCGGACTTCCTCGTTCTGGATAGCTTCCTCAGCGGGCGAGAAAGGCGCGAGGCGCGTGTCATTCAGGACGCGCAGCTCAGTGGCCTCAATTTCGATTTCGCCGGTGGGCATCTTGGGATTGATGGCGTCCTTGTCGCGCAGGGTGACCTTGCCGACGGCGGCGACGACATACTCGGGGCGGACCAGCTCGCCCTTGGCATGGCCGTCCGGCGTGAGCTCCTTGTCGAGAACGACCTGGGCAATGCCGGAGCGGTCGCGGAGGTCAAGGAAGATGAGGTTGCCGTGGTCGCGGCGGCGGTTGACCCAGCCCATGAGGACCACGTTTTGCCCGGCGTGCGCCGCGCGCAGTTCGCCGCAAAGGTGCGTGCGTTCAAGATTGCCTAAAAAGTCGAGCACTACGATCAGTCCTTGTGATGGGTCTTTTGGAGGGCCACGGTGTTGGCCGGGTTCCTGACCTTATTCTTCGCCTGCCAGGTGCGAGACCAGCTCGGCGAGCGGAACCTTGGTCTGGTTGCCGGTGGAGAAGTCCTTCACCGTCAGGATACCGGATTGGAGCTCATCCTCGCCGAGGATGACGATGCGACGGGCGCACTTGTCAGCGGCCTCAAAGGATTTCTTCAGGCGGAAGCTGCCGTCGCCAAGTTCGACGGTGAGTCCGGCGCGGCGCAGCTCACGGGCCAGAGCCAAGGCGTGGGGGTTTATGGTTTCGCCCAGAGGGGCAATGTAGGCATGCGCCTTCTCAGGCGGGGCGGACTCCAGGGATTGCAGCGTCAGGACCAAACGATCCTCGCCCATGGCAAAGCCGATGCCGGGCGCGCGCGGTCCGCCCAGGGCCTCGCTCAGGCCGTCATAGCGGCCGCCGCCCAGCAGGGCGTTCTGCGCGCCAAGGCCGCCGTGGGTGAACTCGAAGGTGGTGCGGGTGTAGTAGTCAAGGCCGCGGACGAGACGGTGATTGCGCGTGTAAGGCACGTGAGCCTGGTCCAGCGCGGCGGTGACAGCGGCAAAGTGGGCGCGGGCCTCGCCGCTGAGCGAATCGGCAATTTTGGGCAGCGCATCGATGATGGGCTGGTCCTCCGGCACCTTGCAGTCCAGAACGCGGAGAGGATTGGTGACGGCGCGGCGCTGGCAGTCTACGCACATGGTTGGCGCGACAGGGACGAGAGCGGCGCGGAGAGTTTCGTTATAGGCCGCGCGGTCTTCAGCGGAGCCCACGGAGTTGAGGTGAAGCGTCCAGCCGGTGATGCCGAGCTCGTCGAGGAGGGTGGCGAGCATCTCGAGGACTTCGGCGTCGCGCAGGGGGCTTTCGCTGCCGGCCGAAGGCGGACCGATGACCTCGGCGCCGATTTGCGAGAACTGGCGATAGCGGCCCTTCTGCGGGCGCTCGCGGCGGAACTGCGGGCCGATGTAATAGAGCTTTTGCAGCTGGCCGGTGTCGCCCAGCTTGTGCTCAATGTAGGCGCGGACCACGCCGGCAGTGTTTTCCGGGCGAAGGGTGAGGGACTGCGGCTTTTCCGACTGGGCGCGGGCGCGGTCCTCCCATGTGTACATTTCCTTGGAGACGATGTCGGTCTCCTCACCCACGCCGCGGGCAAAGAGGGCGGTGTCCTCAAAGACGGGGGTGCGGATTTCGCCAAAGTTGTAGCGGGCAAAGACGCTGCGGGCGGTGGCTTCGATGTGGTTCCAGAGGGCGGTTTCGGGCGGCAGCAGATCGCGGGTGCCGCGGACGGCTTTCAGGGTGGACATGACTGTTCCAGTTTAACTGGCGGGCGTTGGCGGACGAGGCGCGAGTGGTGTCCATGGTCGCAGTTTGCGGTATAACAGTGTATGCATGCCGTGCGCGGCGCCGGAGCACTCCCATGATGTTTCACGTGGTTTTGAAACCCGACGAGGATGGCTGGATTGTGGCCGAGTGCCCCGCCCTGCCCGGCTGTGTGTCTCAGGGCAAGACGGAGCAGGAAGCGCTCGCGAACATCAAAGAGGCAATCACCGCGTGGCTGTGGGCCGAAGATCAGAAGGCTGCCGATGCGCTACCCGAAGGCGAGATGCCGGTCGTGATCGCGGTTTAAGGGCCGGCTTTCGCACACGTGGAGACAATTATTCACAGGCGCATTCACTAATCATGGTGCATGAAAACCAGTGCAATTTGCATATCATGGGAAGAGTGAGGCAGCTGCGTGGGTAAACTCAGCAATATTTCGGGCAAAAAAGCCGCGAAGGCCTTCCAGAAGGCCGGCTGGCAGGTGCGTGGCCAAGTGGGCAGCCATCTTGTGCTGACACGGCCGGGGATTCGCGCAAACCTCACGGTTCCTCAGCATGGGGAATTGGCCCCAGGCACACTGCGGGCGTTGATCAGAACCGCCGGGCTCAGTGTGGATGAGTTCCTTGCACTTCTCTAAAAGACTTGACGCGAGCGCCGCTACGCCCGCTTCTTGATGGATTTGAGCAGGGTGCTGTCAATGCGGGTTTGCCAGCCCGGGCCGGTGGCTTTGAAGTGGTCGACGACCTCCGGCGAAAGACGCAAAGAGACCAGCTTTTTGGTGGGAGCTTTCTGCGGGCCGCGCTTGCCGCGGCGAACAACCTTGCCCTTGCGCGTGACATCGGCATTCCTGAGCCATGCGCGCGCAGCCTCGGCGTCATTGGGGTCGTAAGGGCCGTCTCCCGCCGCAAAGGGAATGCGGTCGCCCTCTTGATGAGCCAGTACGCGCTTCCAGTCTGTTTTAGTGGCTGTCTTCTTCATGCTGTTTGCGCTCCTCTCGGCTGGCCGGGCGAAATGAGATGATGCGGATGTCGTCTCCCCGCCGCGTGTAAATCAATGTCAACAACCGGCCGCGAATGACCGCCATGGCGATGTCCATCCAACGGGATTCGCCCAGGCGATGGCTTTCATAGGTGCATTTGTCCGGGTTGTCGTAGACGAGGCAGGCATCCTGAAAGTCGAGCCCGTGTTTCCTGATGTTGGCTTTCCGTTTTGCCTCATCCCAGACGAGCACAACCTGATTGTAGCTACAATTAAATGGAAATGCAAGCGGTTGTTTGCATGCGCTCTGCCCTCTAGCCGATGATGCGATGCGCGATGCTCAGCCACCAGAGCGAGGCGTAAACAACAGGATTGAGAGACTGTGCCGCGCGGGAATACTAGAAGGATTTTGCGTGGCGGTGAAAGACGTAGCGGCCAATCATCCAGCCAAGGGCGCTGCCGACCAGCACATCGGACGGGAAGTGCTCACGGCCCACCACGCGGGCAACGTCGACGCCTGTGGCCAGGCCGTAGACGGTGAGCCGGGTAAGGAAGCCGGGGTACTCCGAGGCGATGACCGAGGCCGAAGACCAGGCGACGATGGCGTGGTTGGACGGGAACGAGGAGTCGAAGCCCACGCTGGTCTGGAAGAAGCGGCCATGCGCATTGTCGATTGTGGGGCGCTCGCGCAGGGAGATGGATTTTATGACTTCGTTGACGGCGAGGCTGTCGCCGATGGCTTCGGCGGCAAGGATGCCGGTTTCAGTGGCGTGATGGTCGTGATGGATGCGTCCGAGTCCGTAGAAAAGGACGGGCGCGGCGACAAAGCCGCCAACGAGGCCGTTGGAAGCCGTGGCGGCGTGCTGGTTGAGCGCGGGGTTGACGAGGCGTGGTGAGGACATCACCTGGTGATCGGTGGTGATGACAAGGGCGGTGGCGAGGACGAGGGCGGCGGGGCCGGCGATGTTGGAGCTGCGCAGACGCGAGGGGCTGGTCCAGATTGCAACCTGGTCATGCAGCAGGTTGTGCGGCAGGTCGCGGATGGTTACGTGAGGCGCGGGCGCGTTGGGCAATGTGGATGCGGCGGATGGCGCACCGGAATTCTGGGCTGCGGCGCAGATTGCGGCGCAGAGCCCAAGCGCGCATGAGCACGCACAGGCGGCAAGAAGGCGAGTGAGGCGAGGGGTCCGTATCTGCATCTACTTGCCAGCCTGGGCGAGATAGATTTTCACGTAGTCGAGATAGTTCTGGGCGTACTCGCGGATGAGGGTAAGGTCAGCGGTGCCAAGCTCACGGCGCTGCTTTGCCGGAACGCCGGCCCACAGGGTGCGCGGCGGCACAATGGTGTGCTCGGGCAGCACGGCGCCCGCGGCAAGGATGGCGCCGGCGCCGATGTGGCAGTCGTTGAGGATGGTGACGCCCATGCCGATGAGGACTTCATCCTCAACACGACAGCCGTGGACGGTGGCGTTGTGGCCGATGGTGACCCAGTCGCCCACCTGCACCGGGTAAAGATTGCGCTGGCCGTGGAGGACACAGCAATCCTGCACATTGGAGTTTGCGCCCACGCGAATGGAGTGGACGTCGCCGCGCAGGACGGCATTCATCCAGACTGAGGAGTTTTCGCCCAGGACGACGTCACCGAGGATTTGCGCGGAGAGATCGACGTAACAGGAGGCGGGGATGGTGGGCGTAATGCCCTGGTAGGTGCGGATCATGGCGCTGGCCTCCTTGGAGAGTCTAAAGCAATTTCTGAGTCACTGTACCCGGAGCCGGAGCGTTCAAGCCGACGCAACCATCCGGGAGCGGCGACCTTTCACCGAACCGTAGCGGTCAAATCAATTCGGGAAATGCCGTGGCCCATGCGGCTGAGGACGGCGTGAATGCGTTGCCTGGGCGCGGGTACTGCCACGGGTGCGCGGTGAAATTGGGCGGGCCTGGATTCGGCGGCCAAGTGCTTTGAGCAGAAGCCTTTCAGAAGCATTGAAGCGGGCCGAAGAAGACCGCGGCAGGCAAAAATAATCAGGGCAAACCGGCGCTAAAGAGGTCGATTTCCAGTATGATGGAAGGGCTTACAAGCATGTTTGGAGGTGGAACCCTTTGGCAGAGGTTCGCGTTCAGGAAGGCGAGCCGCTGGAAAACGCGCTGCGCCGGTTCAAGCGGAAGGTACAGACGGAGGACATCATTAAGGAAGTGAAGCGTCACTCCTACTATCTGAAGCCCGGCGAAAAGCGCCGCGTAAAGGCGGCTTTGGCGCGCAAGCGGAATCGCAAGAAGGCTCGCAAAGAGCAGGATTAAGCAGTAAAGGCAGCAAAACTGAATCGTGGCAGGCACCGCCCCGACCCGACCGGCAGCAAGAGCGCAGGCGGGGCAAGTTTGGAAGAGACCAGCGTGGGGCGGTCTGTCGCGATTCTTTCTTTACCCCCGTTTCCCGTCGAATGTCGTCTATTCTGGACGGGTTGAAATACGGGCTCCGACCCCCGCAGAGCCGGCTGAAGCTGCCGCCTGATTTGGGCGGCACCGGGCCCCTGGTTTTAACAGAACGAAGGTAGGGAATCCGGACCGGCACGCTCTCATGGTCATTGGCCGATTTCCGAGAAGTCCCTTCTTGCGGGAAGCCGGCCATGGAATTTACAGATCGGATTTTGAAGTGTATCGACTGCGGCGCGGAGTTTGTGTTCACCGCGGGCGAGCAGCTTTTCTTCCACGACAAGCAATTTACCAACGACCCCAAGCGCTGCAAGCAGTGCAAGGCCAAACGCGCCAGCGGCAGCGGCCGGGTGCGCACGGAGACGCGGACAACGTGCTCGGAGTGCGGCGCGCCAACCACGGTGCCGTTCAAGCCGACGCAGGGGCGTCCGGTGCTGTGCCGCTCGTGCTTCCAAAAGCACCAGGGCGCAGCGTCTGTGGGCGTGGCCTGAGCTGCAGCCGCGCGGCGCGGGCCACACAAGGGACAAAGCCCGTGCGGGGGTGTGCGTGAGCCGGCATTGCGGCCCGCGGATGGGTAGCCGCGGAGGCTTCGGCTGAATGCAAAACCAGCCTCGGTGTATCCCGGAGCCGGTTCTCTCAAGCCGATTCTTTCAAGCTGATCCTCTCAAGTCGACGCGACCCGGGTCCCCAACGACAGGTCTTCGTCGTTGGGGTGGGACCCTCAGGAATCGGCAACGTGGCAAGGTTCTCAAAAGGGACACAGAAAGTCTGGTTTTGCTCTAGGACTGCCGGGCCAGGGCGCGATGGCCGATGTCACGCCGGAAATAGATGCCTTCAAAAGAGATTTCCACCATCGCCTGGTAGGCGCGGCTCAGCGCCTGCTGCAGGGTGTCGCCCACGGCGGAGACGCCCAGCACGCGGCCGCCGGCGGTGAGGGTTTGCCCGCCCACGCGCGCCGTGCCGGAGTGGAAGACCTGCACGCCGGGCACCTGTGCGGCCGTGCCCAGGCCGCTGATGGGCAGGCCGGTCTGGTAGCTGCCGGGGTAACCGGCGGAGCTGGCGACGACGCAGGCTGAGGCTCCCGGGCTCCAGCGCATCTCGGTTTCAGACAGGCGGCCTTCCACGCAGGCTTCAAGGGCCTCCATCAGGTCGGATTCAAGCCGCAGCAGAATGGCCTGCGTCTCCGGATCGCCGAAGCGGCAGTTGAATTCGAGCACCTCGGGGCCGCGCGGGGTCATCATCAGGCCGCAGTAAAGCACGCCCACAAAGGGCGCGCCCTCCTCGGCCATGCCGCGGATGGTGGGCTGGGCAATGTGGTGGAGAAGCCAGTCGACCATCTGCGGCTCCAGCATATCGCTGGTGGAGTAGACGCCCATGCCGCCGGTGTTGGGGCCGGTGTCGCCCTCGCCGATGCGCTTGTGGTCCTGCGCGGGAGCCAGCGGCGTCACGTGCGTGCCGTCTGAGAGGCAGAGGAAGCTGATTTCCTCGCCTTCCAGGCATTCCTCCAGGACAATCTGCTGCTCGGCCGTGCCCAGCAGCGAGCCCGTGAAGAGGCCGTGCGCCGCCTCAAGCGCGGTGTTGCGCGAGGGGCAGATCAGAACGCCCTTGCCGGCGGCCAGCCCGTCCGCCTTCACGACGACCGGCGCGTGAAAGTAGTCGATGGCCTTTTCAAACTCGGCGGGCGAGGTGCAGACGGCGTAGTTGGCGGTGGGAATCTTGTTGCGCTTCATGAACTGCTTGGCAAAGGCCTTGCTCGTTTCCAGCATGGCGGCCGAGCGCGTGGGGCCAAAGACGCGCAGACCAAGACGCTGCAACTGGTCCACAATGCCCAGCGAGAGAGGCAACTCAGGGCCCGCGATGGTGAGGCCGGGCTGCTCAGCCTGGGCCAGGCGCGCCATGGCGGCCGGGTCCTTCAGGTCCACGGGCACGCAGCGTGCAATCTGGGCCATGCCGCCGTTGCCGGGCGCGCAAACCACCTCAGTGACGCGCGGACTGCGCTTTGCCGCCCAGGCCAGCGCGTGCTCACGGCCGCCGGAACCAAGGATGAGAACTTTCATTGTTGTGTGCTGACCCCCGACAGGCTATGGTCCGCAATGGGGGGCGGGGAAGTCAAACGGCGCGGCCGATTCTTTCTTCTCCTATACTGAGGCGTGCAGCGCGAGCCGCGATGGATGCGGCACGGATGCAGAGAGACGCCATGACGGACCGCTGGATTAAGCCCTACAACGTGCAGAAGGCCGAAGAGGAGGCGCGCGCGGCGCAGCGGCGGGCGACGGTGCGCAACCAGGCTGTGGGCATGGTGATGCTGGCGGCGGCTGCGCTGGCGTGGTGGCTGGTGCATACCCCTCGCGGCTGGATTTTTCCGGCGGGATGGTGGCATTGGTAAGGATTGCATCCAGCAACTCTTTGGACGAGAGCATGCCGTTGGCGGTTCTGCTGCTGGGGCCCACGGGCAGCGGCAAAACGGCGCTGTCGCTGGCGCTGGGCCAGCGGTTCGGCGGCGAAGTGGTGAGCTGCGACTCGGTGGCCGTCTATCGCGGCATGGACGCAGGCAGCGCCAAGCCTTCGCGCGAGGAGCGGGCGCTGCTGCCGCACCATCTGATTGACGTGGCCAATCCCGACGAGCCGTTCACCGCCGGGGCTTACAGCCGCGCGGCGCGGGCGGCGTTGCGCGAGATCACCGCGCGGGGAAGGTTGCCCATTGTCACCGGCGGAACCGGGCTCTATCTGCGTGCGCTCACGGAGGGCCTGTTTGCCGGGCCGGCGCGGCAGCAGGCTCTGCGTGCGGCGTTGCTCCGGAGCGAGTCCCGTCACGGGAAACAATGGCTGCATCGTGTGCTCATGCGGCTGGACGCTGCGCGGGCAAAGGAGATTCACGCGAACGACGCGGCAAAGGTGATGCGTGCGATTGAGGTGTGCCTGGCCGGGCGTAGGCCGATGAGCGAGGTGCTGGGGAGCCCGGACGAGGCGCGCGACCCGCTGACTGGATTTCGTTTACTGCGCATCGGGCTGGACCCGCCGAGGGCCGAGTTGTATGCCCGGCTGAACCCGCGCTGCCAGCAGATGTTTGCCGCGGGGCTTGTGGAGGAGACGCGCGAGCTGCTTGCGCGCTATGGGCCGGTGAAGGCGCTGGATTCTCTCGGGTACAAACAAGCGCTGGCCGTTGTGCGGGGCGAGATGCGCGAGGCCGAGGCGATTGCAGCGGCGCAGCAGGGGCACAGGAATTATGCGAAACGTCAGAGAACGTGGTTTCGCCGCGAGCCCGAGGTGCGCTGGATCGCGGGCTTCGGAGACGAGCGTGAAACGCTAAGGCTGGCGCTGGAGTGGGTGGAGCCGGCCTTGAAGAGGACGGCGAATTAGCTGGCCGGATTTGCCGCTTCAGAATTCCCTTCTCTGCTCACAAGCCTGCCTGCGAACGCGAGGCGCGCCCAGGCGAGAATGCCGAGGACAAAGCAGACGACCGGCAGGCTCAGGAGAATAAAGAGATAGGCGTTCCGCTCAAAATCATGGGCGAAGTCCGGGAAACGAATGAGTGTCGCCGGAACAGCGGGCACACAGGCGAAGAGAAAAAGTAGAAAGGTTATGGCGAGGTGACGCCAGATGCGGGGCAGGCCGCCAAAGTGGGATGGCCGCGCGAGTGCTGACGCATAAAGTGCCCCGGCAATCAGGCATATCCAGAACACGGGCATTCCCACAAACCGAATTTCAATGATGTCTCCGCGCGACGCATGGGAATGAATCAGCCACGCCTGCATCACGCGGACATAGAGACGCGCGGCCTCAAAGCTGGCTCCGATGAAAAGTATCGTTCCAGCAATCCACATTCCTGCCCGAATGAGTGTGCGGGAATTCACGCTGGGGCCTGCCTCCGATACGCACGTCAAGCATATAGGCAATCCAGCTTAAGCGGACGAGAAATCGCCGCACCCATATTAGACTGAGGAATGGCATGGCTGCGCTCGGCAAGTGCGCGGAGCGCGGGGAACGAGGTGTGCTTTGGCAGAGACGACGGTGTTTGACGTGGCGATTGTGGGCAGCGGGCCGGCGGGGTATACGGCGGCCATTCGCGGCGGGCAGCTGGGGCTGAAGGTGGCGCTGATTGAGGCCGACAATGTGCTGGGTGGAACCTGTCTGCACGTGGGCTGCATTCCCACCAAGGCTCTGCTGTTCAACGCCGAGCTGTGGGACCACCTGAAGCATGCCGATGAGTACGGCATCAACGGCGTAGACGAGCGCGCGCTGAACTGGGCCGCCGTGCAGAAGCGCAAGGAAGCGATTGTGACCCGGCACACCAAGGGTCTCGACTTCCTGATGAAGAAGAACAAGGTGACGGTGATTCGCGGCTACGGAAAGCTGACCGGTACTGCGAAAGACGGCGTGCACACGGTGGCGCTCACCCAGACGCCTGAAGGCGGACCGACGGAAGTGAAGGCGAAGCACGTGATTGTAGCCTCAGGGTCAGAGGCGAAGATGATGCTCGGGCTCAAGCCGGATGACCGCATCCTGACGAATATTGAAATGCTGTCGGTTGCCGAGCCGCCCAGGTCGCTGATTGTGATTGGCGCGGGCGCGGTGGGCGTGGAGTTCGGCTCCATCTTCAAGAGCTTTGGCACGGATGTGACGCTGGTGGAGTTTTTGCCGCGTATTGTGCCGGTGGAGGACGAGGAGATTTCGAAGGAGCTGACGCGCGTCTTCAAAAAGCGCGGCATTGACGTGAATACCGGCGCGAAGGTGGAGAAGATTGAGAAGACCAAAGCGGGCGTGAAGGTGACCTGGACCGGCGCGAACGGCAAGACCGTGGAGAAAGAGGCGGAGAAGGTTCTGGTGGCCGTGGGCCGCGCACCGCGCACGGAAAATGTTGGGCTGGAGAAGACGAAGGTGGAGCTCGACCGCGGCTTTGTGAAGGTGAATGAGGCGCAGGAGACGGCCGAGCCGGGCGTCTTTGCCGTGGGCGACATTGTGGCCGGGCTTCCGCAACTGGCGCACGTCGGCGCGATGAGCGGAATTGTGGCGGTGACAAAAATTGCGGGCCGGCATTACAGGCCCGTGCGGCGGGACCGCGTTCCGGGCGCAACCTACTGCGAGCCGCAGATTGGCAGCGTGGGGCTCACCGAGGCGCAGGCGCGCGAGAAGGGCCATGAGGTGAAGGTGGGCAAGTTTCCATTCGCGGGCAACTCCAAGGCCACGATTGTGGGCAGCCACGACGGCTTTGTGAAGATTGTGGCCGACGCCAAGTACGGCGAGATTCTGGGCGTGCACATCATCGGGCCGCAGGCCACGGAACTGGTGAGCGAGGCCGTGACGGTGATGGAGCTGGAAGGCACTGTGGAGGAGATGATGTTCCAGATTCACGCGCACCCCACGCTGGCTGAGGCCATGCTTGACGCCTACGCAGCGGTGGATGGCATGGCCATCAACGCCTGAGCGCCTGCCGTGGAGCCAACTCCGCGCACGCGGCGGCGAAACGGCTGGCACATCGCCTTGAGCAATTCGTGGGAAGTAGAAAAGACGGGCAGCCTCTGCAACGGGCGGCCCGTTTTTTATTTGGGTTGTGGCTGTGCTGGAATCTCGACGACCTTGGCCCCCTTTTGCATCGTAGGCAGGGGCAATGGAATGGCGCGTATGGGCTTGCTGGAACCGCGGTACGCGATTTCAGTGGGCGCCAGCAGGTAAGCATCGCAGCCCGCCCATGGCGAGCAGATGACGCGGACTTCGCGCAGCAGACGGGCTTTGGAGCCCGAGGGAAGCTGCTGGGCAAAATGGTGCGCGCGCAATGGGCCCTCAAGCACGTGGAACGGCGGGTCGCCGTCGAGGAAGATGATCTGCATGGGCTTGTCTAGCTGGAACGCGAGGATAAAGAGGGCTGAGCCGGTGAGCCGGGTGGAGTGGACGAGAGGACGAATCTGTTCCATGCTGTCGAGCTCGGCTTGCAGGCTGCCGTCGTAGGCGCCGTGGTTGTACGCCGTGGCGCTGAGCTCGTGGCCGGTCAGGTCGCGATACGCGCCGGCAATGCGGGGGCCTGGATCGAAGCCGTTGAAGGCTGGGCCGCCGAAGAGATTGTGTTGAGGCGCAACGCTGGCCAGCTCGAACTGATGGGCCGCCTGTTTCTTTTTGCCGAGCGCGACCAGAAGCTGGCCCAGCAGATAGCCGGTGACGCGGTCCGGGCTTAACTGCCATGCGGCGCGGAGATAGGTTCCGGCGGTCGGCAAATCTTGCGCATCCAGCGCGGCCCAGCCGCGAATGCACCATGAGGTGGCGAGTATCTGCGCGAACTGGAGCGAATGCGCGTCGCCGGTATCGATGGTCGCGGTGCGGGCTTCCACTGCGCGAACGCCTTTTGTGGCGAGATCGACGGCATGAGCCACGTCCGCCTTGGGCGGCGCGGGATCGGCAGCGAGAATCTTGCGCGCATCTGTGCTGGGCTGCAAATCCTGGACAAATCCGCGCCAGATGGCCAGCAGGGCGGGGTCCGGCATTCTGCCGCCAAAGGCCATGCTGCCGCCGGGCGGGACCAGCCCCGTCATCCAGTTCTCGTCGTCGTAGATGGCGTTGCGGAAGGCGAGGTACTTGTCCCAGTCGGCGAGGGGCACCTTGTCTTTTTTGATGATGAGGCGGCGCTCGGCGGTGTAAGCGCCGTCCTTGAAGGTGTAAGTGGAGTGGTACTCGGCCCAGTCCTGCACAAGGTCAACGCCTTTGCGTGGGTACATGGTCCAGCCGGTGGGCAACTGCATGGTGGCACGGTAGTCTGAGGCGCCGGGTGAGCCGATGTCGATATCGTCAGCGGGTTTGATGTTGTGCGCGCCGGGGGCTGTCTCCCAGCCCGTGGACGGAAAGGGCGGCGAGACGCGGTGCTGGTCCCACTCGCCGTATTTATCGCGCGTGTAGTCGTAAGTGAGCTCGAACGGCTGGGCAATCTTCTCGATGGGCGAGACGGTGGGCGTGTCCACCACGCCGCCAAAGCCGGTGGCGTTGGAGTAGCGCTGCACGAGCTGCTTCCACTGCGACTGCGGCGTGGCGCGAAAGATGAGGCGCAGCAGGTTGCCCACGTCGCCGTGGTAGGACTGCACAAAGTGGCCGGTGAACTGGCCCTGATCGCTGAGCTTGCCGGTGACGGTGAAGTCGAAGCTCTGCTGGTAAGGCAGGTCAGCCGGTGTGCGGATGAGATAGGCGGGCTTGTCCGGCGGAATGGCGAGCGCCTGCTTGTCGCGCAGGGTGCCGGCCAGCGTGCCAATGGGCGCAACTTCTTCCGTCGAGTCCATCCACAGGAGCTTGCCGTCCAGCGGGACGATGGTGATGACGTGGTCAAATTGCGCGGGCGAGGGCGTGTCGGGGTCAAGCTCGCGGCTGCTGTTGATCAGCACCGGCCAGGCGGTGATGCCGGCGGCCTTGAGCATGGTGGCCAGCAGGGTGTGCTTGTCCTTGCAGTCGCCATACTCGTTGGCCAGCACATCGTCCGCGTTGTGGGGCTGGTAGCGGCCAATGCCGAACTCGAGGCCGACGTAATGAATGTTCATGGAAACGTCGCGAAAGATGGCGCGCAGTTTTTCTTCAGGAGTGGCGAGGCCGCGGGTGAGCGTGTCCACGCGCGCCTGGATGGCGGGCGTGACGGTGACGGCCTGTTGCTGCAGCGACTGGTACCACGCGCCAATCTGCTGCCAGCTTGTGAAGGTGGTCACCTGCACGGAGGGCTTCCAGTGCTTGGTGGATGTGGGGTGCTCGGGGTCGGGGCGCTTCAGATTCGAGCTCACCCAGTGGTAGAGCTTGCGGCCGTTGGCGGTGGTGATGGCGGGCTGCACGCCGGTGCTGGTCACGGTCACGGGTTTGCCGGCGGGCACGTCGAGATCAAGCTCCTCATCCAGAATAATGAGGTTCTTCTCAAAGGTGTACTCGTCCCAGAACTGGCCGGGAACCTCGGGCTTGAGGATGTGCAGAGTCGACTGGTACTCGAGCGTGTCTCCCACGCCCAGGCCGCGGACGGCCACGTGCTTCTGGTGAATGTCAGAGTACATGGGCGCCGAGCGGGTCACGTCAGCGGGCAGGTCCTGCACGTTGTAGGGCGGCGTGACGACGATGGTTCCGTCGGGCTTGATGACGCGGACGTAGCCGATGTCCACTGCCTCGTCGGACGCCGTGTAAGTAAAGGTGAGCACGGCCATGGCCTTCACGCCGGCGTCGGCCTGGATGCGGATGCGCGCGGTGGTTTCGCGGGTGCCGGTGCCGTCGGCCTCCATGCGGATGCGGGTCTTGAGCTGGTCAAAGACGAGAGCTTCCTGGGAGAAGTCGTGGGGCTTGGACGCGGCCGGCTTGTCCGTAGCAGGCTTGGATGTGGCCGGCTTGGTTCCGGACTCGGGTGCCGGCTTGGATGCGGGCTTGGTCGTGGGCTTGGCGGCAGCGGCAGCAGAGGCCGCGCTCGGCAAAGTCGGTTTGGGCTGGCCGGCCGGGGATGCAGGCTGCGTGGCCGCGGGTGCTTGGGCCGGCGCGGAGGCAGGCGTTTGCGCGGGCACAGGCGTGCAGAATGCCGCGAGAACGAGGCCTGCGAGAGCGGCGGAGCCGCGGTGCAAGCCGGAGCGCAACAGCGGAGAGAGAAGGCGGCGCATGAGCGTAGGTTTTCCCGGTAGCAGGAACGATAGCAGAGTTTGGGGCGGGCGGAAACGGGAAAGCGCAGGCGGGGAACGCGAAGGTCACCGGGGGCGAAGAGCGCGGAGCATTGCGCCGCGCCGAATGGCTACAACTCCGTCGACTGGCTCGCCACCAGCGCCTTTGTCTTGGCGATGAAATCGGCCAGGGGCATGGAGCCCTGGTCGCCTTTGCCGCGCGTGCGCACGCTCACGGCGTTGGCCTCGGCTTCCTTGTCGCCGAAGACGAGGATGTACGGCGTCTTCTGGTTGGCAAAGTCGCGGATTTTGGCATTCATCTTCTCGTTGCGCCCGTCCACTTCCACGCGGAGTCCTGCGGACCGCAGCTCTGCCGCGACCTTTTCGGCATACGCGGCGTGGCGTTCGCTGATGGGCACCAGGCCGATTTGCACGGGCGCCAGCCACAGCGGAAATGCGCCGGCGTAGTGCTCAATCAGCACGCCAAAGAAGCGTTCCACGGAGCCGAAGAGTGCGCGATGGACCATGACGGGCTGGTGGCGCGCGCCGTCCTCGCCCACATATTCGAGCTCAAAGCGCGCCGGCAGGTTGAAGTCGAACTGCACCGTTGACAACTGCCACAGGCGGCCCAGGACATCGACGAGCTTGACATCGATCTTCGGCCCGTAAAACGCGGCTTCGCCGGAGATGGTCTTGTAGGGGATGCCGCGGGCCTTCAGCACGTTGTCGAGCGAGCGGATGGCCAGGTTCCAGTTGTCGTCGCTGCCGGCATAGTGCGCGCGGTCGTTGGGGTCCCATGTGCTCAGCTCGACCTTGTACTCGGAGAAGCCGAAGGTCTTGAGCACGGCTTCGGCAAAGTCGATGCACGCGGCCACTTCGCTCTCAATCTGCGAAGGCATGCAGAAAATGTGCGCGTCGTCCTGCGTAAAGCCGCGCACGCGCAGCAGGCCGTGCATGGTTCCCGAGCGCTCGTAGCGGTAGACGTTGCCCAGCTCGGCGTAGCGCACGGGCAGGTCGCGATAGCTCTTGGGCGAGTTCTTATAGATGAGAATGTGGAACGGACAATTCATCGGCTTCATGCGGTAGAACGCATCGTCCAGTTCCATGGGCGTGAACATGTTTTGGGCGTAAAAACCCTCATGGCCGCTGGTCTGCCAAAGATTCACGCGGGCCACGTGCGGCGTGTACACCAGCTCGTAGCCGCGGCGCAGGCACTCGTCGCGCATCCAGTCCTCCATGATTTTGCGAATCATGGCGCCTTTGGGATGCCAGAAGATGAGGCCCGCGCCGGCCAGTTCCTGAATGCTGAAGAGGTCAAGCTGCCTGCCCAGCACGCGATGGTCGCGGCGCGCGGCTTCCTCCAGGCGCGCGAAGTGGGCGTCGAGATCTTTTTGAGAGAAGAAGGCCGTGCCGTAGATGCGTTGCAGTTGGGGATTTTTCTCGTCGCCCAGCCAGTACGCGCCGGCGAGGCTGGTGACCTTCACAGCTTTCACGCGGCCGGTGGAGGGCACGTGCGGGCCGCGGCAGAAGTCGACGAAGGCTCCGTTGCGATAGAAGCTCACATCGGAACCCGGCTGCGTGAAGCGCGTAACGAAGTGGCTCTTCATGAAGTCGCCGTCTTTGGCAAATTCAGCCAGCGCTTTCTCGCGCGGCTCATATTCGCGGACAAAGGGCTCGTTGCGCGCGATGACCTCGGCCATCTTCGCCTCAATGGCGGCCAGGTCTTCCGGCGTGAAAGGTTTTTCGCGGTGGAAGTCGTAGAAGAATCCCGAGTCAGTGGCGGGGCCGTGGCCGAGCTTGGTTTCAGGAAACAGCTCGAGCACGGCGGTGGCCAGCACGTGCGCGGCGGAGTGGCGCACAACCTTCAGGGCCTCGGGGTCGCTCTCCTTCACCAGCTCCAGGCGCGTGTCCTGGGTAAGCGGCGCGGAGAGGTCAACAAGGCGCGGCGCGGAGGCATCCTCGGCGGCATACATTGCGTGCTCCGAGTTTTCTTCTTTTCCGGTCGCGGCGGTGCCAGCCGCGGCCACCGGCGTAAGGCGCGCGACGACCGAGACCGCGGCCAGGCGCGGCGAGATGGAGTTGGCGATTTCAAGCGGCGTGGTGCCCGCGGACACTTCGCGGACAGACCCGTCGGGCAGATGAACGGAGATGGTTTGCTGGCTCATGATGATGGATGTGCGGTGCAAGGCCGGGGCGGCGAAATCTGCGCCTGAGGGCCTGGCGGCAACCTTTCAGGATATACCGCAGCGCCGGGGAATTGCGGGCCGGGGTGGGGTTGGCACTTGCCAGAGTGCGCGGGGCCGGTCTAGGCTAGGTGCATGCGTCGATGTCGCTAACGCCGACCTGGTGTCTGCCGCGACGCAGGGTTGCGCCCTTGGAGGCGCGCTCCTTACCCATCCGATTTTGCGCGGCGCACGGACCCCATTCCCTGAAATTCAAATAAACGGCGTCCAACACGTGTGCGTGGACGCAACGAGGAGAAGCTCAATATGGCGCGTATTGCCGCGAATGTGACGGAAGTGATCGGGAACACCCCGCTGGTGCGATTGAATCGCGTGTCGGCTGGACTGCCGGCCACCGTGGTGGCCAAGCTGGAAAGCCAGAACCCGCTGTCGAGCGTGAAGGACCGCATCGGCAATGCAATGGTTGAGGACGCCGAGCGGCGGGGCAAAATCAAGCCGGGCGAGACGGTGCTGGTGGAGTCGACCAGCGGCAACACAGGCATTGCGCTGGCGTTTGTGGCCGCGGTGAAGGGCTACCGGCTGATTTTGACGATGCCGGAAACGATGAGCCAGGAGCGGCGTGTGCTGCTCAAGGCGCTGGGCGCTGAAATTGTGCTGACGCCGGGCCCCGGCGGCATGAAAGGCGCAATGGCCAAAGCCGACGATATCAAGGCGCACACGACCAACAGCTATATTCTGGGCCAGTTCGACAACCCCGCGAATCCGGCCATCCACTACCACACCACGGGCCCGGAGATTTGGGAGGCCACGGACGGCAAGGCCGATATTCTCATCTCCGGCGTGGGCACGGGAGGCACGCTCACCGGCGTGGCGCGCTTCATCAAGGAAAAGAATCCTGACTTCAAGGCGGTGGCCGTGGAGCCGACGGACAGCGCAATACTGAGCGGCGGCAAGCCTGGCCCGCACAAGATTCAGGGCCTCGGCGCGGGGTTTGTGCCGGCGGTCCTGGATACCAAGCTGATTGATGACGTGGTGCAGGTGACCAACGACGAGTCCATCGCCATGGCGCGGCGGCTGCACGTGGAGGAGGGCCTGTTTGTGGGCATCAGCAGCGGCGCGGCGGTGGCTGCGGCGCTCAAGGTGGCCGCACGGGCTGAGAACAAAGGCAAGCTGATTGTGGCGGTGCTGCCCAGCTTTGGCGAACGGTACCTTTCCAGCGTGCTGTTTGACGGGCTGCGCCAGGAAGTGCTGGCGATGCAGCCGGAGGTTGTGGCCGTATAACGGGCTGGCGGCGGCCGGTGGAGAGCGACTCCGCCGGCGCGCGCGCCCGGCAGGAAACGTATGGAGCTGTTCGAACGGATTCGCGAAGATATGGCCTCCGTGCTGGAGCGGGATCCCGCGGCCCGCTCACGGCTGGAGGTGCTGCTGTGCTATCCGGGGCTGTGGGCGGTGTGGTTCCAGCGCGTGAGCCATGGGCTGTGGCGCATGCATCTGCGGCTGCCCGCGCGGGTGCTTTCGCAAATCGCGCGATTCCTCACCGGCGTGGATATTCATCCGGGCGCGCTGCTGGGGCGAAGGCTGTTTATTGATCATGCGGCCGGCGTGGTCATCGGCGAAACGGCGATTGTGGGCAGCGATGTGACCATCTACCAGGGCGTGACCCTGGGCGGGACGGGCAAGGGCCAGGGCAAGCGCCACCCGACCGTGTGCGACGGGGTTTTTATCGGCAACAACGCAAATGTGCTGGGCAACATCACGGTGGGCGAGAACTCGCGCGTGGGCGCGGGCTCTGTTGTGCTTTCCGATGTGCCGCCGAACTCAACCGTCGTGGGCGTGCCGGCGCACATTGTCTACCGCAAGGGCAACCGCGTGGTGATTACCGACCCGCACGAGATCAAGGACCCGCTGAGCGATGCGCTGATTGCGCTGGCCGCGCGCGTGGACCGGCTGGAGGGCAGCGTGGGGGCGGTTGAAGCGCCGTCAGAACCCTTTGCCGCCGAAGAGGCCGAGCGCACCGCCTATCGCGAGGAACTGGGCCGGCTGCGCGACTACGTATCGATGGGCGAAGGGATTTGAAGGATATTCATTTCGGCAGTTGGCTCACGTCCCATCCGCCGCCCAGGGCGCGGACAAGGCCCACGCTGGCCGCGAAGAGGCGCGTTTCCAGGTCGGCGAGCGTGCGCTGGTTCTGGAGCAGCGTGTTCTCCGCGGTCAGCACCTCAAGATAGCTGGTGACGCCGCCTTGGTAACGCTGGTTGCTGAGCGCAAGCGAGTGCTCGGCATCGGCAACGGCGAGGCGCTCAGCCGCCGACTCCTGTTCCAGTACGCGAAGGTCGGAGAGGCGGTCTTCCACTTCGTTGAAGGCGGCCAGCACGGTGGCCTTGTAGGTGGCGGCCTGCGCTTCATAGAGGTGCCGCGCCTGGCTGGAGAGCGCGCGGCGCTGGCCCGCGTCAAACAGGAGCTCGGTTGCCTGCGCGCCCAGGCTCCACAGAGCACTGGGACCCTGAATCCACGTGCCGCCGTGCGTGCTTTCAAAGCCGCCCGCGCCGCCCAGGGTGATGTCGGGATAAAAGGCGCTGACGGCGATGCCGATTTCAGCGTTTGCCTGGGCCACGCGTCGCTCCGCGGCGGCCACGTCGGGCCGTCGCTGGATGAGCTGCGAGGGCACTCCGAGAGGAATCTGCGGCGGATTGCCGTCCAGCGGCGCGGGCGGCAGCGTGAGCCGGCCGGCCTCAAGGTTCACCAGCGTGGCAATGGCGTGGCGGAATTGCGCGCGCGCCTGATTCACATCAATAAGCTGTGCGCGAAGGGTCTGCAATTGCGTGCGCGCCTGCGCCACATCCACGTCCGTGCCGATGCCGTTGGCGAGAAGTTTCTGCGTCAGGCTAAGCTGATTTTCGTAGTCGGTGACTGTGGATTGCAGCAGGCGGCTCTGCGCGTCAAGGCCGCGCAGCTCAAAGTAGTCCTGCGCCAGCTCGGCGTGGAAGGCGAGGTCGAGCGTGGCTGCATCCGCGGCCGTGGCCTGCGCGTTGGCGCTGGCGGCCTGAACCGTGCGGCGGATGCGGCCCCAGAAGTCGGGCTCCCAGCCTGCCTGGCCGGAGAGATTGAAATCGTTGTAATTGACTGAGGTGGCGGATGTGCTGAGCGGGCGATGCGCGGAGAGTTTGTTGTGCGAGAAAGACGGTCCGGCCGAAAGCGTGGGATAGAGCGCGGCGCGCGCGGCCGTGACCGCATCGTGCGCGGCAAGATAAAGCTGCATGGCGGCGCGCAGATTCTGGTTGTTTGGCGTGACCAGAGCTTCAAGGCGGTCGAGCCCGGGGTCGTTGTACACGGTCCACCACGCGCCGCGCAGCATGCCGTCAGAGGGCGAGGCGGGCTGCCACGCGCCGCCGTTGGGATTGAGCGGAGGCACATGAACGTCCGGGCCGCCGGATTCGCCGTAAGCCGAGGGCGCGGTGACCTGGGGCCGCGTGTAATTGGGGCCAACGGGCCTGCAGCCCGCCAGGCACGCCACGGCGGCGAGAGCGGCAAGCGATGCGGCGCGGCGCTTAAGAGGCATTGCTAGTAGCCTCCCTCAGCGGTCTGGCTGGGCGACTCAGGCTCCACAAGCTCCCCTTCAATCAGCGAGTCGGGCGGGTCCTGAATGACCTTGTCCGTGGCCTTCAGTCCGCTCACAATCTGCACGGTCGCGCCATCGTCCTGGCCAATGGAAACGGAGACGAGATGCGCCTTGTTGCCCGGACCCAGGGTGGCAAGCTGCATGCCCTGGCGGCGGAAGATGAGCGCGGCGACGGGCACAATGTAAGTGGCCTGCGCGGCGGTGGCCTTGAAGTGAACCTGCGCGAGCGAGCCGGGCAGCAGTTCGCCGTTGCGGTTGTTCACGTCGATTTCGACAAGCAGCGTGCGGCTGGCGGGGTCGATTGCGTTGGCGGTGCGGACCAGCGTGCCGGTAAAGGTTTTGCCTGGATGCTCAGGAAAGCTGAGGTCGAGCTTGAGGCCGCGCTTCGCGGTGTCGGCATAAAGCTGCGGCACGTTGGTGTAAACGCGGAGCGTTTCGAGGGCCTGCATGTGGAAGAGCTCTTTGTTGACGCCGGCGTCGATCAGCTGGCCGGTATCCACGTTGCGCGCGGTCACTACGCCGCTGAAGGGTGCATAGACCTTCTCGAACGACTGCAACTCGCGCAGCCGGTCAACATTGGCCTGGGCGGAGCGCGCGGCGGCGGCGGTGGCCGCGGCCTGGCTCGCGTAGGTGTCCGCGTCCTGCGTGGAGACGGCGTGGGATTTGACGAGCGTGGAGTAGCGCTGGGCCTGGATGCGCGCGTTGCCGGCGTTGGCCTGGGCGGTGGCCAGGTCGGCGCGGGCCTGGGCCAGCTGCTGGTCCACTTCAGGGCTTGAAATGGTTGCCAGCAGCGCGCCCTTCCCCACATGCGCACCGATGTCGTAGTACCAGCGGGTAAGGTAGCCGGAGGTGCGCGCATAGATGGGCGAGTCCGTCCATGCGGTCACGTTGCCGGGCAGCACAAAGTTGTCCATTGGCGCGCCGGGTTTGGCGGGCAGCGCGATGACGGTGGGCGGCGCATCGGCCGTGGTGGTGCTGGCCAGAACCTTTTGGCTGTGCAGGCGGCCAAGAATGCCCACGGCGGCCAAAACGGCGAAGACGACGAGCAGCGCAACCACGCCGGCCAGAACCTTGCGCGGAGAGAGGTCGGCGGCCTCAACCGCAGAATCGTGCGCGCCGTCATGCCGGTGCGGGTTGGATTGGTCTGGCCTTGATTCTGACCTTGATTCGGGTTTTGATTCGGGCCTTGATTCGGGCCTTGATTCGGTCATGGCGTGATGCTCCAGAACGTGCGGCTTAATCGAACTCGTCCAATTCAGCGTGGGTGTCAGCTCCGGCGCGGGCCAGGCGGCGGCGATGCAGCCAGCCGTGCGCGACGGAGAAGAATGCGGGAACAAAGAAGAGCGTGGCCACGGTGGCCAGCAGCAGTCCGCCAATCACGGCGCGGCCCAGTGGCGCATTCTGCTCGCCGCCGTCGCCCAGCCCAAGCGCCATGGGCACCATGCCGATAATCATGGCGAGGGCGGTCATCAGCACGGGGCGCAGGCGCACGAACCCCGCGTTGAGCGCCGCGCGTCGCGCATCGCCCACCAGCGCATCCATCTGCTCGCGGGCAAAGCTCACCACCAGGATGGAGTTGGCCGTGGCCACGCCCATGCACATGATTGCGCCGGTGAGCGCGGGCACGCTCAGGTGGGTTCCGGAGAGGAAGAGTATCCACACAATGCCGGCCAGCGCGGCGGGCAGCGCAGAGATGATGAGGAACGGATCCAGCCAGGACTGGAAGTTGACGACAATGAGCAGGTAGACAAGCAGGATGCTGAAAGCCAGCCCGGCCAGCAGCCCGCGATAGGAGTGCGCCATGGTTTCGCTCTGGCCGCGCAGAACGAAGTGCGAGCCGCGCGGCAGGTCCTTCCGGTACTGGGCGAGGATGCCCTGCAGGTTGCCGGTGACCGTGCCCAGGTCAGTGCCTTCCACGTTGGTGTAGATGTCGATGACGGGCTGGATGTCGTAATGGCTCACTGCGCCGATTTGCGCGCCGGGCACGATGCGCGCGACATTGCTCAGCACTTCAACGGGCGATTGCGCGCCGGGTGCGCCCGTGGGAGCGCTGCCCGACGGCGGTGCAGCGGTGCTTGAGCCGTTGATGGGCAGGCTCTTCAGCTCCGCCAGTGTGTCCACGCGATACTGCGGCGCCATCACCTCAACGTCATAGGTGACGCCGCTGCGCGGGTCCAGATAGTAGCTGGGCGTGGTTTGAAAGCTGCCGCTGAGCGCCACCAGGAGGTTCTGCGCCACGTCCTGCTGGGTAAGGCCGATGGTGGCGGCGCGGGTGCGGTCCACGTCCACGGTCAGGTTGGGATAGTTGAACGGCTGCTGGATGCGCGCATCCACGGCGCCGGGAACCTGGCGCACCTGGTTGAGTATTTTTTCGGCGAGGGCGCGGTTGGCGTAAATGTTGGGGCCCACAATCTGGATATCGATGGGCGCGGAGAGGCCGAAGTTGAGAATCTGCGTAACGATGTCGACGGGCAGCGCATAAAAGGTGACGCCGGGATACTCCCGCGCGAGCACGGTGCGCAACCGCTCCACATATTGCCCGGTGGGGTGGTGATGCGGGGCCAGCTGTACCTGGATGTCCGCGTCGGAGGGGCCGATGGGGGCGGACGTGGAGTAACTCAGGTTGAGGCCGGAGTAAGGCAGGCCGATGTTGTCGAGGATGGTGACGAGCTCGTCCCTGGGAATCTGGCTGCGGATGGTGGCGTCAATGTGGTCGCAGAGCGCGGCAGTCTCTTCGATGCGCATGCCGGTATGGGCGCGAACGTGAATCTTGAACTGGCCGGAGTCCACTGAGGGAAAGAAGTCCTGGCCGAGCCACGGCAGCAGGCCCGCAACAGAGACAACCGTGAAGGCGAAGAAGCCGATGAGGAAGAGGACCGCGTGGTCCACACACAGCGTCAGCAGGCCGAGATAGAAGCGGCGGAAGCGCTCGAAGCCGCTTTCAAACGCGGCCTGGAAGCGGACGAAGGGGTTGCGGCTGGCGCGGCGGCCGATGGCGCGGGCGTCGTCGTGCTCCTCCAGCAGATATTTGGCCATGGTGGGAACCACGGTGCGCGAGAGCAGATAGCTGGCAAGCATGGCAAAGACGACAGCCTCCGCCATGGGCACAAAGAGATAATGCGCCACGCCGCTCAGGAAGAACATGGGCACAAAGACGATGCAGATGGCCAGCGTGGAGACCAGCGCGGGGACGGCGATTTGCGCGGAGCCGTCGAGGATGGCCAGTTCCAGCTCCTTGCCGGCCTCCAGATTGCGATTGATGTTCTCGATTGCCACCGTGGCGTCGTCCACAAGGATGCCGACGGCGAGCGCCATGCCGCCAAGGGTCATGATGTTGATGGTCTCGTGCAGCGCGGCCAGTGCGGCCAGCGAGCAGAGGATGGAAAGCGGAATGGAGATGGCGATGATGACCGTGGAGCGCCAGCTTCCCAGGAAGATGAGAATCATGATGGCCGTCAAGCACGCGGCAATGATGGCCTCGCGCACCACGCCGTCAATGGCGGAGCGCACAAAGATGGACTGGTCACTGAGCGCATCAATCCGAAGCTGGGGCGGAAGCTGGCTTTTCACGGCGGCCAGGCGCTCGCGCACCCCGCGGATGATGTCCAGCGTGGAGGCCGAGCCGGTTTTGAGCACGTTCATCAGGATGGCGCGCTTGCCGTCCACGCGGACAATGTTGGTCTGCGGCGGGTTGCCGTCGCGCACGTGCGCCACGTCGCGGATGTAAATGACGGCGCCGTTCACGGTCTTGATGGGCAGGTTGTTGAGCTGCTCAACCAGCGCGGGGGCGGAGTTGGTGTCCACGGCATATTCAAAGCGGTGAATCTTGATGGTGCCCGAGGGTGCAATGATGTTCTGCACGCCAATGGCGTTCACCACGTCGGCCGGAGTAAGGCCCTTGGCCTGCAGCGCGGGCAGGTTCAGGTCCACTGAGATCAGGCGCTGCTTGCCGCCGTAAGGGTAGGGCGTCTGCGCGCCCTCCACCGTGGCCAGTTGCGTGCGGATGTGGTTTTGCGCAAGGTCGTTGAGCTGCTGCTCATTCAATCCCGGGCCGGAGACGCCAAGCTGCATCACGGGCACGCTGGAGGCGTTGTACTGGATGATAAAGGGCGGCTGCGTGCCGGGAGGAAGGGAGTGGACCTCGGCGGTGCAGATGGCGTTCACCTGCGCCACGGCCTGCGCGACGTTCACGTTGGGCTGGAAGAAGATTTTGATGATGCCGATGCCGGTGAGGGACTGCGACTCGATGTGCTCGATGTCGTTCACCGTCACGGTCATGCCGCGTTCGCTGTTGGAGACGATGCGGTCGGCAATCTGCTTGGCCGACATGCCGCTGAAGTGCCAGACCACGGTGACGACGGGGATGTCGATATTCGGAAAAATATCGGTCGGCATCGTGAGGATGCTGTAGGCGCCCAGAATGAGGATCAGGAGCGCGGCGACGATGAAGGTATAAGGCCGCCGGAGGGCAAGCCGCACAATCCACATGGGTGGGCACTCACAACTGGAGCCGCGCGGCGAGCGATTGCAAATGCGGCTCGGACGCTTTGCGGCGGAATGATGTGAAAACTATGGTAGTTGAAGAACCTGCCCCTCAGCGCGGACCGCAGAGCACTCCGCACGGGCCTGGCTCAGGGGCATGTTGATAAGACGCCGCCCGAGGGCAGGAAGATGCGCATCGGGAGAGCCCGGCAAGGCAGCGTCCCGGCATGTGAGCGGCTTTGAGCCGGTTCCAACTCAAAGGCCTGGGATGGCGACCTGGGATGGTGACCTGGGCCGGCGCGGGCATGCCTGCCAACGCTGTGCAATTCGTCAGGAGATGAATCTCCCGGACACCACTCGCGCGGCCAGTGCGGCCACAAAAAACAACAAGGCGGCAACGGCGGCAAGGTCATGCGGGAGGGGTGTAGCCGTGGCTGCGCCGCCGGCCAGCAGGCGCACCATGCACAGGCCGGCCAGCAGGAGCGCGCCAAGGATGGGAACGCGCCTGAGGAAAAGCACGTAAAGCGGGCCGGCCAAAAAGTAGAGCCCGAGATAAAAGGCGAAGGCCGAGGGCAAGCGCGGCAACAGCGCCACGGAGCCCAGCACCAGGGCCGCGGCCAGCGCGACGCCGGCGGTGACGGTGAGATTGCCCGCTGCGAACGGACCCATGCGCCGGGCCGGGTTGCGGCGGTCGCTCTCCATGTGGAGCAGGCCATCCACAAGCCAACCGGCGGAAGCCAAGAAGCTGAAGCAAAGGAAAGCCGTGAAAGCTGCGGCCACCGCGGGCCTCGTGATGCGATGCGCAAGCAGCAGCGGAAGGAAGAGCAGGAGATTGATGGACCACCGGCGTATGTGCAGAACGGAGAGCAGCGAGCCAAAAACCGGCTGAAGGTCCAGAAAGACCCGCTGCACAGCGACGTTTCGCTTGCGGAGAGCCAGGCGCAGGCCGAGGGTGGGGTTGGCCACCATGGCCTGGCGGGCGTGGGCCAGCAGGATGAGGTCGGCCCGGGAGTTGCCCACGTAATCAAAGCTGCCGAATTGCTCGCGCAGGCGATGCAGCTTGCGCTCGCGGGTCAGGTTGGTTTCGCCATTGCTGGCCAGCACGCCCTGAAAAAGGCCCAGGTGCGCGGCGACGCGCTGGGCCAGCTCGCCGTCCGCGCCGGTGGCCAGGTAAAGACTGCGTCCCCGGCGGTGCTCGGCTTGCAGAAAACGTATAAGTTCATTGTTGTAAGGAAGATGAGCCGGTTCCAGCGGGGCCCTCTGGGCCACCTGATGCTTGACGCCGGCGCGGCCGCCGCGGAGCCAGAACGGAGCCCGCAGCAGAGCCATTGGATTGTGCCGCAGGAGATTACAGAGTGCGTCCTGAAAAGTATCCGACTTAACCAGGGTGCCGTCGAGATCGACGCAGAGCGGAGGGTCGGAGAGCGGGGGCGCGGCGTCGGCTTCCACGGTCATGCAGTCCCTCGGGGAGTCGGAAGTCCGGCTCCAGTATAGCGGCTGGCGAATGGCCGTCGGGCAGGCATCAAATCCCGCAAAATGAGGGCGAGCGGGCGGAAAGGCAGGCTGCCTGACGATGGCCTTCAGAATCTAAACTTTTGCAGAAACGATTCCGTCCAATGGAACGGACCCATCCCTGGGACCTGGCAGTTGCATTTCGGGCTCATACATCTCGCGCCGTAGCCCTTTTTTCTTGAAAAGAAGACAAAGAGAACCTTCACTATGCCGATGGAACACAAGACCTCTCCACTCTCTCCCTCGCTTGACGACACGCAACCCGCACGGCCGCGCAATCCCTGGGTGCGTGTGGTGGTTTATCTGGTGCTGGCCGGCCTTCTGGGGCTGGTGGGCTGGAGAATCTACCAGAACAAGCAGAAGGCCTCCGATGCCAAGACCAAGCAGGCCGCCGCGCTGATGAACCGCCCCGTGCCCGTGCAGGTGACGCCGGTGGAGCAGAAGCCGATGCCCATCTACCTCACCGCTCTGGGCACGGTGACGCCGAATATGAGCGTGACGGTGAAGGCGCGCGTCGGCGGCCAGCTTTTGCCGGTGCGCTTTGTGGAGGGTCAGGAGGTGCGCAAGGGCCAGACCATTCTGCAGATTGACCCCAGCTCCTACAAAGCCGCGCTGGACCAGGCCAAGGGCACGCTGGCCCACGACCAAGCCCTGCTGAACAATGCCAAGACCGAGTACGCGCGCTACAAGGCGCTTTATGACGCAGGCGTGGTTTCAAAGGAAGTGATGGAGACCGACGAGGCCACCATGGGCCAGTATCAGGGCGCCATCCAGTCCGACGAGGCGGCGGTGGAGAATGCCGCTCTGCAACTGAGCTGGTGCAATATCCAGTCGCCGATTGACGGGCGCATTGGCCTGCGCCTGGTGGACCCCGGCAACCAGGTGACGGCCAACACCACGAATCTGGTGGTCATCAACCAGTTCCGGCCCATCGCGGTCTACTTCACGCTGCCAGAGAGTCAGCTTCCGCCCGTGCTGCAAAAGCTGGCGGCGGAGCATCGCATGGCCGTGGACGCCTATGACCGCAGCGACGTGAACAAGCTGGCCGCCGGAACGCTGCTGACCGCCGACAACCAGATTGACACCACCACCGGAACCGACAAGCTGAAGGCCGTCTTCGCCAATGAGAACGAGGTTCTGTTTCCCAACCAGTTCGTCAACATCCACCTGGTGCTGGAGAACCGGCCGCACGCGCTGGTGGTGCCCACGGCGGCCATCCAGAGCGGCGTGGACGGCTCGTTTGTGTGGGTGATTGCAAAGAATGCCCAGGGCAAGCCGGTGGCGCAGATGCAGGCGGTGAAGGTGGCCATGGCCGAGGGCCAGAACACGATTCTCGACAGCGGCCCGGCCGCCGGAGCGCAGGTGGTGATTGACGGCGCGGAGAAGCTGCAGCCTTCGCAACTGGTGGAAGTGAGCGCGCCTCACCGGCAGGGCAACGGCCAGGCTCCGCCGGCCGCCGGTGATTCGCCATTCATCTCCACATCGGGGCCGGGCGGCAAGGGACACGCATCCTCGGCGGCGCATGGCGCCAGCCAGAGAGGCGCGCTGTGAGTCCCTCCCAACCATTCATTCTGCGGCCCATCGCCACATCGCTGCTGATGGCGGCGGTGTTTCTGGCGGGCTTTGTGGCGTATACCCAGTTGCCGGTCTCCGCGCTGCCCGAGGTCGATTACCCCATCATTCAGGTGCAGACGTTTTATCCCGGCGCGGGCCCTGCGGTCATGGCCTCGTCGGTAACCTCGCCGCTGGAGCGGCAGTTCGGTCAGATGCCGGGACTGAAGCAGATGACATCGGTCAGCTCGGGCGGCGGCTCGGTGGTTACGCTCGAGTTCAACCTCGACGAGAACATCGACGTGGCCGAGCAGGAGGTGCAGGCGGCCATCAACGCCGCGCAAAGCTTTCTGCCTTCTGACCTGCCAAACCCGCCCATCTACAGCAAGGTGAACCCGGCCGATGCGCCGATTCTTACGCTGGCGCTCACCTCGGACACGCTGCCGCTGGACAAGATTGAGGACGCGGCGGATACCAACCTGGCCCAGAAGATTTCGCAGGTGACGGGCGTCGGTCTGGTTTCGATTGCCGGCGGGCAAAAGCCCGCGGTGCGCATCCAGGCCAATCCCACGCAGCTTGCCGCCTACAACCTGAGCCTGGAGGATCTGCGCACCGCGCTGGCCGCGGCCAATGTGGACCAGGCCAAGGGCACGCTGAATGGGCCGCGGCTCTCTTACACGATCGGCGCGAACGATCAGCTTATTTCCGGCCAGGACTACCAGCCGGTGATTGTGGCCTATCGCAACGGCGCCGCCGTGCGCGCCAGTGACGTGGCCACCATCATCGACTCGGCGGAGAACACGCAGCAGGCCGCGTGGATGAACAAGACCCCGGCCGTGATTGTGAACATCCAGCGGCAGCCCGGCGCAAACATCATCGCCGTGGTGGACCGCATTCAAAAGCTTCTGCCGCAGCTCAAGACCAGCCTGCCGGCCAGCATCCAGGTGCATATCCTCACGGACCGCACCACCACGATTCGCGCGTCAGTGAAGGATGCGGTCTTTGAGCTGCTGCTTACCGTCGCACTTGTCGTCATCGTCATCTTCCTCTTCCTGCGAAATCTTCCGGCAACCATTATTCCATCGGTTGCGGTGCCGCTTTCCATCGTGGGCACCTTCGGCGTCATGTATCTGCTGGGCTACAGCCTGAACAACCTGACACTGATGGCGCTGATCATCTCGACCGGCTTTGTCGTGGACGACGCCATCGTGATGATCGAGAACATCTCGCGCTTTATTGAAGCCGGAGACAGCCCCATGCGCGCGGCGCTGGTGGGCAGCTCCCAAATCGGCTTCACCATCATTTCGCTCACCGTCTCGCTCATCGCCGTGCTCATTCCGCTGCTGTTCATGAGCGATGTGGTGGGCCGGCTCTTCCGCGAGTTCGCCATCACCCTGGCGATCACCATCCTGGTGTCGGCCGTGGTTTCGCTCACGCTCACGCCGATGATGTGCTCGCGCATCCTCAAGGACAAGGCTCATGCGAGCCAGTCCCGCTTTTACGTCTGGTCTGAGAACATCTTCGACCGCATCATCGCGTTTTACGGCCGCACGCTCAAGGCCGTGCTGCGCCATCGGTTCACCACGCTGGTGGTCACCATCTCCACCTTTGTGGCCACGGTGCTGCTGTTCCTCATCGTCCCCAAGGGCTTTTTCCCGGTGCAGGATACGGGCGTGATTCTGGGCACCAGCGAAGCGCCGCAGACGGTGAGCTTTGACCGCATGGCCAGGCTCCAGCAGAAGCTGGTGGATGTGGTGCTGCAGGATCCGGCGGTGGACAATGTTTCCTCGTTCATCGGCGTGGATGGCACCAACACCACGCTCAACTCCGGCCGCATCCAGATCACGCTGAAGCCGCTGGACGTGCGCAAGATCTCGGCCACTGACGTAATTGCACGCCTGCAACCCAAGCTGGCCGGGCTCAAGGGCATTCAGCTCTTTCTGCAGCCGCTGCAGGACCTGTCCGTGGCTGACCGCGTGAGCCGCACGCAGTTTCAATATTCGCTCGAAGACCCCGACCAGCAGGAGCTGGCCACTTACACGCGCAAGATGGTGGCCGCGCTGAGCCAGGAGAAGGTGCTCACCGACGTGGCCAGCGACCTGCAGGACCAGGGTCTGGGCGCGGAGCTGGTGATTGATCGCGATACCGCCGCGCGGCTGGGCATCTCCATGACCGACGTGGACAACACGCTTTACGATGCTTTCGGCCAGCGGCAGGTCTCCACCATCTTTACCCAGCTCAACCAGTACCACGTGGTGATGGAAGTGGGACCGCAGTTCCAGACCGACCCCTCCACGCTGAACGATCTCTATGTAAAGTCGGGCAACGGCACGCAGGTGCCGCTCAGCATGCTGGCCCACTGGCAGCAGACGCGTGCGCAACTGGCCATCGGCCACCAGGGCCAGTTCCCTTCCACCGTCATCAGCTTCAATCTGGCGCCGGGCCACTCGCTGGGCGATGCCGTGAATGCCGTGAAGGATGTGGAGAAGCAGATTCAGATGCCGAACTCCATCAATGCCGGCTTCCAGGGCACGGCGGCGGCCTTCCAGTCGTCGCTGGCCAATGAGCCGCTGCTGATTCTGGCCGCGCTGGTCACGGTCTACATTGTGCTGGGCGTGCTGTACGAGAGCTACATTCATCCCATCACCATCATCTCCACGCTGCCCTCGGCCGGGGTGGGCGCGCTGCTGGCCCTGCTGCTCACGCATGAGGAGTTCAGCGTCATCGCGCTCATCGGCATCATCCTGCTCATCGGCATTGTGCAAAAGAACGCCATCATGATGATCGACTTTGCGCTGGACGATGAGCGGCGCATGGGGCACGACGCCGAGGATGCCATCTTTCAGGCCTGCCTGCTGCGCTTCCGGCCCATCCTCATGACCACCATGGCGGCGCTGCTGGGCGGGCTGCCGCTGTGGCTGGGCGGCGGCGTGGGCGCGGAACTGCGCCGGCCGCTGGGCATCTCCATTGTGGGCGGACTCATCTTCTCGCAATTGCTCACGCTCTATACCACGCCGGTTGTCTACCTCTACTTTGACAAGCTGGCGCACAGGCTCGGCTTCGCCATGGTGCAGCCCGGACTCCACGAGCAAATGACGACGGGAGACTGACGATGCATATCTCCGCGCTCTTCATCCGGCGTCCTGTCGCCACGTCGCTGTTGAGCCTGGCCCTGCTGCTTGCCGGGGCCGTGGCTTACAGCGTGCTGCCGGTGGCTTCGCTGCCGGATGTGGACTATCCGGTCATCGGCGTCAGCGCGGGGCTGCCCGGCGCGAGCCCTGAGACCATGGCCTCGGCGGTGGCCACGCCGCTGGAGAGGCAGTTCGGCCGCATTGCCGGCGTAAATGAAATGACCTCCACCAGCACGCTGGGCTCGGCCAACGTGGTGCTGCAGTTCGACATGAACCGCAACATCGACAATGCGGCGCGCGACGTGCAGGCCGCCATCAACGCCGCTCGCGGACAACTGCCGTCGTATCTGCCGCAGAATCCGGGCTACCGCAAGGCCAACCCTTCCGACGCGCCCATCCTGATTCTCACGCTCACTTCAAACGTGGTTCCCAAACCGCAGATTTACGACATGGCCGACTCCATCCTGGCCCAGCGCATCTCGGAGATTAGCGGCGTGGGACAGGTCTTTGTGGGCGGCAGCGCCAGCCCCGCCGTGCGCGTGGAGCTCAACCCGCTGCAACTGGCCAACACCGGCATCGGGATTGAGGCGGTCCGCACCGCGCTCTCCAACGCCAACGCCAACCGGCCCAAGGGCAGCTTTCAGGATGCGCAGCACCGCTGGATGATCAGCGACAACGATCAGATCTTCAAGGCCGCCGATTACGCACCCATCATCGCCGGTTACAACCATGCCACCGGCGCGCCGGTGCGCGTGGAGGATGTGGGCACGGTGACCGATTCAGTGGCCGACATCCACACCGACGGCGTCTCCGGCATCAATCCCGTCAAAGGACCGCCGGCCAAGCTGGGCAGCGCGGTGCTCATCATCGTCTTCAAGATTCCCGGCGCCAACGTCATTTCCACCGTGGACAACGTGATGAAGGAGATGCCGCGGCTGCAGGCCTCCATTCCGCCCACCATCAAGATCAACGTGGCGCAGGACCGCACCACCACGATTCGCTCCGGCGTGCGCGATGTGGAGATTTCGCTGATGATCAGCGTGGTGCTGGTGGTGCTGGTGGTCTTTCTCTTCCTGCGTGAGGTGTGGGCCACCATCATTCCTTCCGTTGCCGTGCCGCTCTCGCTGGTGGGCACCTTCGGCGTCATGTATCTGCTGGGCTACTCGGTGGACAACCTTTCGCTGATGGCGCTCACCATCTCCACCGGCTTTGTGGTGGACGACGCCATCGTTGTGATCGAGAACATCACGCGCTATCTCGAAATGGGCATGAACCCCTTTGACGCGGCGATGAAGGGCTCAAAGGAGATTGGCTTCACGGTGCTGTCAATGAGCACCTCGCTGATTGCCGTCTTCATCCCGATTCTGCTGATGGGCGGCATTGTGGGCAAGCTCTTCCGCGAGTTCGCGGTCACGCTTTCCGTGGCCATCGCGGTGTCTCTGCTGGTGAGCCTCACAACCACGCCCATGCTCTGCGCCAAATTTCTGCGGTCGCACGACGAAGTGCGGCACGGCAGGCTCTACCGCATGAGCGAGCGCGCCTTCCAGTGGCTCCATGAGGAGTACGCCGCGGGCCTGCGCTGGGTGCTGCGCCACCAGTGGCTCATGCTCGGCGTTCTGCTGGGCACCGTGGCGCTCAACGTTTATCTTTACAAAATCGTACCCAAGGGTTTTTTCCCTGAGCAGGACACGGGCAGAATGGGCGGCCAGACCATCGCCTCGCAGGACATCAGCTTTCCCGCGATGCACACTAAGCAGCGCAAGCTGGCGCAGACGGTGCTGGATGATCCGGCCGTGAGCTCGGTCACAGCCTTTGCCGGCGGCGGACGCAACAGCAACAACGTCGGCTTCATGTTTGTCAGCCTCAAGGATCTGAACAAGCGGCCAGGTCACGTCTCGTCAAACGATGTCATCAACCGCCTGCGGCGCAAACTTTCCCGCGTGCCCGGCGCGCAGCTCTTTCTGCATTCCTTCCAGGACATCACGATCGGCGGCCACGGCGGCGCTGCGGAGTACTCCTACACGCTCTCTGACCCGAACCTGGAGGAGCTGAACCACTGGGCGCCGTTGTTGCAGGCCCGCATGCGCACCATTCCCGAGTTGCGCGACGTCTCCACCGACCAGCAGGACCAGGGGCTGGCCGAGCAGCTTGTCGTCGACCGCGACACGGCTTCGCGCCTGGGCGTCTCCGCCTCGGCAATCGATCAGACCCTCTATGACGCCTTTGGCCAGCGCGAGGTGTCCACCATGTATACGGGTCTGAACCAGTACTTCGTGGTGATGGAGGTGGACCCGAAATACCAGCAGAGCCCCGACGCGCTGAACGGCATTTACATCAAGTCCTCCACCGGGCAAATGGTGCCGCTGTCGGCCATCGCGCATTATCAGGCTGAGCGCACCTCGCTCACCGTGAACCACCAGGGACAGTACCCGTCGGTTTCGCTCTCGTTCAATCTCGCGCCCAATGTCTCTCTGGGCCAGGCGGTAACGGTCATTGAGAACGCTGAGGTGCAGATGGGCATGCCCAGCGCGATGCATGCATCCTTCTCCGGAACCGCGCAGGCCTTTCAGGAGTCGCTGCGCACTGAGCCTTACCTGATTCTGGCCGCACTGGTGGCGGTCTACATTGTGCTGGGCATTCTGTATGAAAGCCTCATCCACCCGCTCACCATTCTCTCCACACTGCCGCCGGCCGGCGTCGGCGCCATTCTGGCGCTGCTCATCACGGGCACGGATCTCACCATCATCGCGCTCATCGGCATTCTGCTGCTGATTGGCATCGTGAAGAAAAACGCGATCCTGATGATCGACTTTGCGCTGCAGGCCGAGCGCGACCAGGGGCTGCCGCCCGTGGAGGCCATTTATCAGGCGTGCCTGCTGCGCTTCAGGCCCATCATGATGACCACCATGGCCGCGCTCTTCGGCGGGCTGCCGCTGGCCATCGGGCTGGGTGTGGGCTCTGAGCTGCGCAAGCCGCTGGGCATCACCATCGTGGGCGGGCTGCTTGTTTCGCAGATGCTCACGCTCTTCACCACGCCCGTTGTCTATCTCTTCTTTGACCGGCTGCAGTGGAAGTTCATGAAGCTGCACCGCATCGGCGAGGAGCTGGAAGGCCAGCACGGCGACTGACGGAGGACACGAGTCAACCTTTTCAGCCGTTCGCGTACGCCGGCTCTTCCACATGCGCGGCTTCCACCAGCTTCACCGGGTAGTAGGCATTGCGCGTGTACTGCGCCACCATGCGGTTGGTGTTGAAGTAGGATCCGTTGAAGGCCAGCGCGCCGCGCATCACCCGCGTCCACTGCTCCGGCTGGTCGCGATAGAGCGGCACAATCACGTTTTCCAGCTTGCGATAGAGGTTCTGCGCCTCCTCGGCATCGTCCGCGCCGTCTTCAATCGCCCATCCCGTGACGCCCTCGATGCAGCCTTCCATCCACCAGCCGTCAAGAATGGAAAGACTGGGCACGCCGTTGAGTGCAGCCTTCATGCCGCTGGTGCCGCTGGCCTCGTAAGGCCGCCGCGGCGTGTTCACCCACAGGTCAACGCCGGCGGTGAGCAGCGCGCCCAGGTCCCACGCATAATTTTCGAGATACACAATGCGCAGCAGGTCGTTTGAGAACCGATGCGCCGACTCGATGACCGTGTGAATCAGCGCCTTGCCCGGCTCATCCTGCGGATGGGCCTTGCCGGAGTAGAGAATCTGCAGGCCGCCGGCGGCCGAGGCAATTTCAAGCAGCCTGTCAGGATCGGTGAACAGCAGGGCGGCGCGCTTGTAAGTGGCCGCGCGGCGCGCAAAGCCCAGGGTGAGCGCCTCCGCCCGCAGTGACTGGCCGGTTCGCGTGGCCACCTCGTCCAGCAGCGACTGCTTGGCGCGGCGATGCGCGGCGGCCAGCTCCTCAGTGGGCAGCTCCACCAGCGCATTGCGCAGGCTCAGGTTGTCGCGCCGCCAGAAGGGGATGTGCCGGTCGAGCATCTGCTGGATGGGCTCGGAGACCCAGGTGGGCGCGTGTACGCCGTTGGTTATGGCGTGAATCGAAAACTGGGGAAACATGGCGCGCGAAACCTTGCCGTGCTGCAGGGCCACGCCGTTGGCGTAGCGCGAGAATTGCAGCGCCACCAGCGTCATGTTCAGCATGCCATCCTCAAAGCAGCCCATCTTCTCCAGGCGTTCCGTGCGTCCCGGTCCCAGGATGCGCACCGACTGGTCGCGGAGAAAGCGGTCGTGGCCGGCGGGCACCGGCGTGTGCGTGGTGAAGACGCACTTCTGGCGCACCTGCGCTATATCCGCCGGAGTGGGCGCGCCCAGCGGTCCGCCGCCCAGCTCGCTTTCCAGCAGAGCCTGCGTCAGCAGCGCGGCGTGGCCTTCGTTCATGTGGTAAACGTTGACGTCCAGGCCCAGTGCGTGGGCCATGCGCGCCCCGCCCATGCCCAGCACAATCTCCTGCTCAAGCCGGTAGCTGGAGTCGCCGCCGTAAAGATGGTCCGTCAGTCCTCGATCCCATCCGGAGTTTTCTTCAAGGTCCGTGTCCAGCAGATAGATGGGCACAACGTGCCCGTAGCGGCCGGCCAGGTCATAGCGCCAGGCGCGAATCGTCACCACGCGGTCTTCCACGCTCACGGTTGCGCGCGCGGCTTCCTCCGTGCAAAAGTCGGAGGGGTTCCAGGGCTGCACGTCCTCCGTCTGCTCACCGGTGGTGTCCAGGTGCTGCTGGAAGTAGCCTTTGCGGTGGGCCAGCGTGAAAGCCACCAGGGGCACGCCCAGGTCCGCGGCCGAGCGCAGCGTGTCGCCGGCCAGCACGCCCAGCCCGCCCGAGTAAGTGGGCATGGAGGGATGGATGGCAATCTCCATGGAGAAGTACGCCACCAGGCTGGAATGCGGACCCGGTGTGGGGCCGGAGTTGGTGAAGGATGCGTAGGATTGGGGCTTTTGCAGGTTCAGTTCCATGCGGCTCATCTCTGGTTCAGGTCTGCGGCTCAGGTTTGCGGAGCAGGCCGCGGTTCAGGCCTGCTCCGGATTTCTTTCCTGCGCCGGACGCTTCTTACCGATGTTTCCGTCAAACACTGCTCAAAAAAATCCACGCGCCGGGCCAGCGGTCCTGCTGCCCGGTCTATGCGGAAACTGAGGACGATTTTACCAAGGATGCGTGGCGGCTTTTTTCCCGGACCATCGCCGCCGCGGCACGCACGTAACCATTACCGGCAATGGGATCAGCAGTTAGACAGGCGCGCGCGCCGCGCGATTTTGCTCTCATGAAAGCCGCCGCGCGCCCCGTGAGGCGTGGCAAATGTGAATCTCCGGCACAATGCCGGTCTCAGTGGCATAACTCGCGCCCAGCGCCTCGGCAAACTCGCCGGCCTGCCCGCATTCCACAACATTCACGGTGCAGCCGCCAAAACCGCCGCCGGTGAGCCGCGCGCCAATCAGGCCGGGCAGCTCATGCGCCAGGGCCACCATGGCGTCGGCCTCCACGCAACTTGCCTCAAAGTCGCGGCTATAGCTCACGTGCGCCTCGGCCATCAGCCGGCCCAGCTCGGCCATGTCGTGCCGCAGCAGCGCCTCCGCCGCGGCCACGGTACGCGTGTTCTCCGTGATCACGTGGCGGGCGCGCTTCAGCGCGTTGGGGCTCATCTCCCCGCCCCACTTTCCCAGGTCGTCCACCGTTGCATCGCGCAAAAAATGCACCTCGGGCCGATGGCGCGCGATTACCGCGCAGGCTTCCTCCACCTCCGCGCGGCGCGTGGTGTATTCGCCGCCGGCCACCGAGTGCTTCACCATGGTGTTGGCAATCACCAGCGCCACCGAGTGCGGAATGGGCGCAAGCCGGAAGCTGAGGTCGCGGCAATCGAGCAGCAGCGCGTGGTCCGCCTCGCCGTTGGCGGAGATGAACTGGTCCATGATGCCGCAGTTGGCGCCCACAAACTCGTTCTCCGCGCGCTGGCATAGCCTGGCCAGCACGGGGCCGGGATAGGCAACGCCCATTAGCGATGTAACGGCGAGTCCCGTGGCAACTTCCAGCGCGGCGGAGCTCGAAAGTCCCGAGCCCAGCGGCACGTCGCCCCACACGCTCAGGCTGAAGCCGGGAACCTTGTGGCCTTCGCCTTCAAGAATGGAAACCACGCCCAGCGGATAGTCGGTCCAGCCGCCGTTGCGTGCCGGCGCGGCACCAGCGTCAAAGGAAGCCTCCTCGCCGTTGTTCTCAGAGAAGAGCACAATCTTTCCGTCGGCGCGCGGCGAAATGGCCGCCAGCGTGGCAAACTCAATGGCCGCCGGCATCACAAAGCCTTCGGCGTAATCCGTGTGCTCGCCAATCAGGTTCACGCGTCCGGGCGCGGCAAAGAGGGACGGCTCGGCCTTGAACCGGCTGCGATGCAGCGCGCGCAGGGTGGAAGGGTCATGCATGGGTCAGCTTGCCCTCCCAGGGGTTTCCAGCTCCAGCTCCATCGGCCAGCGAAAGGTTTCGCCGGCGGCGAGCGTGCGCGACCAGGAGCCGGTTGCGGCCAGCGAATCGACAGGCGCCGTGCAGGGCTCCGGCGCGATGCACATCTGCCTGGGTCCGGATTCCTGTCCGGGCCGCTCAGGCCATCCGCCGTAGCAGAGCCACAGCCCAAGATAGGGTGTGCAGGCGGGCTCAAAGCGCATGCGGATGCGTACGCCGGCGCGCGGGCGAAGAATCTCGCACCAGTTCTGGCTTGCATGGAGAGGACCGGCAAAAAGTTTGTCCCCAATGCCGGAGTCAGCCGCCGCGGCTTTGCTCAGGTCCGTTTCCGCGCCGTTGGCCAGTCGCGCCACGGGCCAGGCCACCGTGTCCCCGCCCTTGCCCAGCCGGTTGCCGCCCGAGCCCTCAAGGCGCAACGTGGAAACCGACGCGGGCAGGCGAAGCGTGTCGCCCGGCTCGCAGGCAAAAAGAGGATGCGCGGACCAGCACCACGGCACCGGGTGCGTGCCCGTGTTCGTGACGGCATAGTGCAGTGCAATCCGGCAGCCTGTGCCGGTTTCAGAGATATCCAGCGTGCGCTCCAGCCGCAGCGGCAGCGAAAAGCATGCGCCGGCCAGGGTGGCGGAGCGCTCATCAGCGTGCATCACCTGCCACTCCACGCGCCACAGGTCGCCGTGGTCGGGAATCTCCGCCGTGCCGCTCGTCGTTTCCACGCGGCAGGCGGCCACGGAGGGCAGGCACTCGTCCCATCCACTGGCGTCCCCTGCGTCAAAGCTCATGGTGCGTGTCCGCGGCGCGGGCGTGGCCAAAGGAGCTTGCAGCAATTCTTCACCGTTGAAAAACAGGGAGGCGATTTTTCCGCCCAGAGCGGGCAGGAGGGAGACGGAGCAGTTCCTCGCGCAGATGGTAACGTTTTCTTCCGTCTCCACTTTCACTCGACACTCCGCATCAGCGCGTCCTTCCCCATGTCTCCGTGCAGGCAGCCCCAAGTCTATCCCAGATTGCCTCAATCCACTCAGAGTGCTCGGGTTTCATCAGCACAGAGCGCATGCACGTTCCGTACTCCGGGCCACTCGCGGCCCGTGCCTTGCCTTGAAACCACGATTGCGGCAATTGTACAAGGGCCAGGTGCAAATCGTGTGCCGAACATGCCTTAAAAATCGATTCAGCACGCCGCGAAGCCTCTTCCCCCGTGGCCGCCTCCATCCGCCAAACCACAATGTCCAGCTCCGGCGGTCCGGCCTTGCGCGCAACAAAGCGCTCATCGGCGCGCAGGCGGCGGTCGAGCTCAAGCGCCGCGGCCCTCCCCTGCGCCAGCCCCCGCGCAAACTCCCCGCCCGGCTCCAGCGGCAGCAGCCGTTGCGTGGCCCACAGCGCCACGGCGGCGGCTCCGGCCCGCGAGCACTCCAGCGAAATCTCGCCCAGGTGCAGCTCCTTCGAGGTGAAGTAGGTGTAGGGCGAGTCGTGCCTGTAAAAGCTGCCCACCGCTGCATCGCGAAAGAGCACCGAGCCGCAGCCATAGGGCTGCAGGCCGTGCTTGTGCGGGTCCACCACAATTGAATCGGCCTGGTCGATTGCCTCAAAGGCCCGCCGCGCCGGCTCGGCCAGCTCCGGCGCAATCAGGCGAAAGTAGCCGCCATAGGCCGCGTCCACATGGATGCGGAAGCCATAACGCCTGCGCAGCTCCACAATTTCCGGCAGCGGGTCCACGGCGCCAATTGCCGTTGTGCCCAGCGTGGCCACCACCGTGCCCACATCGCCCTTGCGCAGCTCGTCCTCAAGGGCGTCCAGTCGCATGCGGCCGTCCTGGCCGGTGGGAACGGGCGTAAACGGCAACTGCAGCACGCCCGAGATGCGCTCATGGGTGTAATGCGCCTGGTCGCTGGCCACAATCCTGCGTCCGGGAGCCAGCCGCCCCGCAATCCAAAGGGCCTCAAGGTTCGCGATGGTGCCGCTCGAGGTCAGGTGGCCGAGAAACGGCTCCGCCCAGCCAAACATGCGCGCAATCTGCGCCACTGCCTCCACTTCCAAAGCGGAGCTGGCGCGGCCGCCGTCCAGCGCGTGGTTGTTCGGGTTCAGTTGCATGGCCAGCGCATAGGCCGCCCGCGCCACCGGATGCGGCGGCTTGAGCATCTGCCCGGCATAGAGCGGATGGAAGTAGGGATAGTTGTCGATGAGCCGCCGGGCGGTTTCCTCAAGAACCGCCATCATGGCCGCCGGGTCTGCCGCCGATGGGTGCGCGGGGGTAAAGCCGGGCAGGCCCGCAAAGCCAGCCTGCAGGGAGCGCGAGGCCCGGGCAAGCAATTCTGGAACAAGCAGTTCTGGAAGAGGATCGTCAGCCATCCCAACCTACCGCCGGACCGGCGCGTGCGGTGCTCGCCAACGCACAGATTTCAGGTCAGTTTCCGCAATCGGGAGGGTTCTCAGCCGCTCGCGGGCCAACTTTCGTATCCGGTTTTTCCAGAGCAATGCTACACTAGCGCTAGCGTTAGAACCGAACCGGGCGTGTGCAGCACTCGCCCAACAAAGCAAGATTCTGCCAGTGGTCGCTCCGATTCATCCAGCGCAATTCAATCCAGGAAATACGAACACAATGGAACAAGGTACTGTGAAGTGGTTCAATGACGCGAAGGGCTTCGGCTTCATCTCGCGTCAGAACGGCGAAGACGTCTTCGTGCATTACTCGGCAATCAACTCGTCCGGGTTCAAGAGCCTGCAGGAAGGTCAAGCCGTGCAGTTCAACGTGGTGAAGGGCCCCAAGGGCTGGCAGGCGGCTGACGTTCAGCCGCTCTAAGCAACCACTGAGAGGCCGGATTCCGGCAGAATCAAGCAAACACAAGCGAGGATCGGGAGCCATCCCGGTCCTCGTTTTGCGTTTTGGCGGCAAAACCGTGAACGGCGAAATGCCGGAGCGGACAGGGAATGAAGTGCCTCAGGCGACAGGCCTTCGGTCCGGCGTCTTTGGTTGAAGCTGCCTTGCCCGCCTCAATCCCGCACTGACAGAGGGCTTCCCGGTCGCATACAATCAGCGGCACACACGATTCAGCCCGGATTTTCCACGGAGAAATTGCCAATGAAGCATTCAAATCGCCCCAGAATCCTTTGCCTGGCGCTGTGCGCGCTGTTCTCCGCGGGAGTTGTCTTGACGCCCGCTTCGCTTTGCCTTGCCCAGACCGCGGCCAGGAAGGTGGTGAAAACCGAAGCCGATCTGCCCCGGTTCAACTACGAGCTGAGCGGGACGGCGACGGGTCTGCTCCAGTCCGACGATGCCACCTTCAATGCCTTCGCGGCCAAGGTAAAGGCGGATGTGGATTCGGTGCTGGCGAACTACGACATTCAGGACCATGCCGCGATGCGCGATCTGCTGGGCGTGCAGCTGGATCTGCGATTGCTGAACGGCGACAACAAGGATGCGCTGGAGACGGTGGCCAGGCTGCGCGCCATGCAGGACAAGCCCGACGCCCGGCTGATGACCGGGCTCATGACCAAAGCGATGATTCAGGCGCAGGAGTCGACGGGAAAGACCGCGGGCCCGGAATTCACAGAGGCCTTTCAGAAGGCATACGCGGCGCTGATCAAGCCGCTGCCCTGGGCGGTGGTGGGCGACAGCGTCAAGGAAGGGAAGAGCCGCGCGGAGATTCTTACTCCGGCGCTGGTGCTGGGCAGCATCCAGGCCAACGTGGAGCCCGCGGTGGCCAAGACGCACACGCTCAGCAACGATTTGGCTTGGGGACTGATTTCCGCCCGGCTGGTGCTGCAACGCGAGCTGCCGCTCATGCCCGCCGTGGACGCCGTGCTCAGCAAGGAGGTTGCAGCCAACAACGTGGTGAAGCCGGAGATCTGGGCGGCCCGCGAGGTCACTCTCACGGCGGCGGACAAGCTCACCCCGGTGCGCGTGGCCATCTGGGACTCGGGCAGCGATCTCTCGCTATTTCCCGGCCGCGTCTACACGGTTCCCCACCCGGCGCCGGGAGCCGACCCGCACGACATTGCGTTTGATCTGAAAGGTTTTCCCTCGCACGGATATCTCTACCCGCTCACGCCGGAGCAGCAGGAGGAGTTTCCGGGCACCATCAGCGAGTTGAAGGGCTTCTCTGATCTTGAGCTCTCCATCGACAGCCCTGAAGCAACCGCTCTGAGGCAGAAGATTGCTCACTTGCCGGCGTCCGAGGTGGGCAAGTTCATTGAGCAGATTGAGCTCTTCGCGAATTATTCGCATGGGACGCATGTGGCGGGCATTGCGGCGCGCGGCAATCCGGCAATCCGGCTGGCCGTGGGAAGAATCACCTTTGACTGGCACAATGTTCCGCTGCCGCCCAGTGAGGAGATGTCGCGGCGCGACGCCCAGGACAGTCAGGCCTACGTGGACTGGTTCAAGGCCAACCACATCCGCGTGGTGAACATGAGCTGGGGCGGCGGCCCGCAGGACTATGAGGTGGCGCTGGAAAAGAACGGCATGGGCAAGAATGCAGCCGATCGCAAGGCCATTGCCGCCAAGCTCTTCACCATCGAGCGGGACGGCCTCTACAGCGCCATGAAGAGCGCGCCCGGCATTCTGTTTATCTGCGCGGCGGGCAACTCAGACAGCAACAGCACCTTCCTCCAGGACATTCCGTCGTCGTTCAACCTGCCCAACATGCTTGCCGTGGGAGCGGTGGACCAGGCAGGCGATGAGGCCAGCTTCACCAGCTATGGACCCACGGTGAAGGTGGATGCCGACGGCTACCAGGTGCAGTCCGTGGTGCCGGGCGGCGAGAAGCTGCGCATGTCGGGCACCTCCATGGCCTCGCCCAACACGGTCAACCTGGCCGCAAAGCTCATTGCTCTCGACCCGAAGCTGACCCCCGGGCAGACCATTCACCTGATCATCGCCGGATCGACGGCCAGCCCGGATGGTCGCCGGCACAATATCGATGAGAAGCGATCCGTGGAGCTGCTGAAGCAGATGGAGAGCGGCTCAGCCAAAGCGGCGCAATAAGTCAGGCTCGGGCTCATCAAACGCGGCGCCGCACGCAAGGATTGCTCCCGGCGCGCGGGCTTGAGTCGTGGGCTTGAATCGTGAGCTTGAGTCGCGGGCTTCGGTTCAGATTGCGTAGGCTTGGGATTCGCGTGGGCGGAGGTCCGGTTGCATGGCCAGGCCCCTGGCGGCCCGGCCTGTATGCGGCCCTGCCCTTACAGCGGTTCCTGAATTCGATATCCAGAAACCGGAATACATTGCGGCATTTTCATCGGGAAAATGCCGCCTATCACCGGCGCCAATAGGGTACGTCTATTCTGGAACCGCTTTAGTCGGCTCTCTCTGGGAAGCGCACCACTGGCGAAAAATCGCCGGCAGGCATCATTCCGCTGGGCGCAAAGTTTCCTTGCGGCGCCATCTCCCGCGGCGGCATGGGTGCGTTCTGCTCGCTCATTGAGCCGATAAGATACTTCAAACCCTCGGTCGCCTTCTCCAGGCGTGATTTGCGCACCACAAGATTTTCCATCATCTCTGAGAGCTGATTCAGCTCGGCCACCGCCATGTCAATGGCAGTGCGGTAGGTTTCGTCTCTGGCAACTGCGGGCATAGGTCTCTCCCTCTGCTGCATTAAACCCCGGGGGCATTGTGTGGAGAAATCACACATTCGATGTAGAGCACCCTTTTGATGGTGCCATTGGTACCGTTTGCGCAGGCCGCCGCGCTTTCATCCGGCGCAACCGGGTCCGGGTCCGGGTCCGGAACTGGGGCCGGGGCCATTGCGCATGCCCGGCAACCGTATGCAATCTTGTATACTCGGCGACACAAGAGTTCCCCTTGCAGGAGGTCCAATTCACTCATGATGAAGCGTATTCCACGAACCTGGAGGTTTCTGTTGGCAGCGGGCCTGGTGGCCGCGCCGCTGGCCGTGGCGCAGAGCAGCACGCACGCCAAGCCTGAAGCCGCCAAAGCGGCCCCCACTGAAGTTCCCCCTGACTCCATCACCGAAGGCTCGGTCACGGTGGAGGGCAGGACGATTGAGTACCGCGCCGTTGCCGGCACGCTCACCGTGGGCTCCACCGACGCGCAGGACGCCATGATTAGCCTCGACGGCCACTACCTGCCCGACGCCACAGTGGACACGCACGCCAAGCCCCAGGACCAGCCGGCCACCGCGCGCATGTTCTACGTGGCCTACTTTGAGAAGAATGCGCCCAGTAACCGGCCCATCACCTTCCTCTATAACGGCGGCCCCGGCAGCTCCACCATGTATCTGCACATGGGCGCGTTCGGCCCCCAGCGCGTCGTGGTGCCCCAGAACGCAACCCACCAGGAGGGCGCGCCTTACACCGTTGAGCCCAACCAGTACAGCCTGCTCGACGTCAGCGACCTGGTGTTTATTGATGCGCCGGCAACCGGCTTCAGCCGCATCTACGGCAAGGACGCCGCCAAGCACTTTTTCGGCGTTGACCAGGACGCGCACGCCTTCAGCCGCTTCATCCTTCGCTTCCTCACCAGGTACAACCGCTGGAACTCGCCCAAGTATCTCTTTGGCGAAAGCTATGGCACCACGCGCACCGCGGTGCTCACCAACCTGCTTGCGCGGCACCTGGACCTGAACGGCTCCATCTTCCTCTCGCAGATTTTGAGCTTTGACGACAGCGCCGACGACCCGGAGGGCAATCCGGGCACTGACAACGGATACTTCCTGGCCTTGCCGTCGATGGCGGCCACGGCCTGGTATCACCACCACGTGCCCAGCCAGCCGGCGCAACTGGAGCCGTGGCTGAAATCGGTGGAGCAGTTTGCGCTGGGCCCCTATGCAGGCGCTCTGCTGCAGGGCTCTGACCTTTCCCAGGCCGACGAAAAGCAGATTGCCGGCAAGCTGGAAAGCTTCACCGGCGTTCCCGCCGCCTACTGGATCAAGGCGGACCTTCGCGTGAGCGGCGGCGAATTTTCAAAGGAGCTGCAATCGGAACTGGGCATCACCACCGGCCGCCTCGACACGCGGTACGAGGGCCCCGATATCGATCCGCTCAGCGAGTCCGCGCAGTATGACCCGTTCACGGACGCGCTCACTTCGCCCTATGACACGGCCATCAATCAATATGTGCGCCAGACGCTGAAGTATGGAGAGAACGAGACCTACAAGCCCAGCGCCTACAGTCCTGACTTCCACTGGGACATGCGCCACTCCCCTCCGGGCCTGCGCGGATGGGACTCGAGCACCAACGTGATGCCCGACCTGGCCAATGCCATGAAGCACAACCCCAGGCTGCACGTCCTGCTCATGGGCGGATACTTTGACCTCGGCTGCACTTACTTTGGCGCGACCTATGAGGACAAGCACCTGCAAATCCCCGCGTCGCTCGACAAGAACATCACCTACCACTTCTTTCAGACCGGCCACATGGTTTACGTCACCTCCACCGCCCTGAAGGAACTGCACCAGCAAACCGCCGACTTCATTCGCAGCACTGAGGACGGAGCAGGCGCCGAGTAGGCGCGCGAACGTGCAATACGACAGGGGCCGGAAGCGCATTCCGGCCCTTCGTTTGTCTGCCGCGGAATTCCACGTCAGCTGCGCAATCGCCGTGCTATCCTTGCGCGTGCCCACCGCAGACCCCGGCCTGAAATTCGATTCCCCGCGTCACGCAGCCGTTGTTCGCGTCACCCACTGGCTCACCGTCATCGCCTTCCTTGCCCTGCTGCTCAGCGGTGCGGAGATTATCGTCCCCCATCCGCGTTTTTACTGGGGCGAGGCGGGCAACGTAAACACCCACCCGGCCTTCACGCTGCCCATTCCCGCCTCGCGCGATACCGTGCCCACCAGCTACGGCTACGTGATGCCGGACGAGAACGGCTGGGGCCGCGCCCTGCACTTTGAGGCGGCGTGGGTTGCCGTGCTCACCGGCCTGGCCTATGTCGTATGGGGCGTGTTTCGCGGGCACTTTCGCCGCCGCATGCTGCCTGAGCGCGGCCAGCGGCTGTTGCCCGCGCTGGGCCAGGCGTTTATGAAATCGTTGCGCTTCAGCCGGCCGGGCCCGGAGGAAACCCACTCCTACAATGCCCTGCAGCGCATCAGCTATCTCATCGTCATCTTCGTGTTCTTTCCGCTCATCATCTGGACGGGACTGGCCATGTCGCCGGCCTTCACGGCTGCCTTTCCGCAAACCGTCACTCTGCTGGGCGGCCGGCAAACGGCGCGCACGCTGCATCTTTTTGTCACCGTCGCTCTGGTGGCGTTCCTGGCCATTCATCTCTGCATGATTACTCTGGCTGGCTTCTGGCGGCGCACCCGCGCCATGATTACCGGCCACGCCGCGGTGGAAGCATCCGCCACGGCTGAAAAGGAGAGGGCATGAGCTCCGCCTCGCGTCGCAAATTTCTCTTCGGCGGCATCGCCGCGGCTGCCGGCGTTGCCGGACTTGCAACAGCGGACCGCATGGCGCGCCGCTATGGCCTCATCCCGCCCGACAGCGGCGGTGTGTGGGGGCCCGGCGAGACGCTCACTTACGCCGCCCAGCGCATCCTTGACACGCATGCCCCCGCGCACCAGTTTCCGCGCAGCATGATTTCAAAAAAGCCCTTCGCAAATGAGGTCGCGCCCCTCGGCGACGTCTTCAAGCGCTCGCAGGACGCCGGCTTCAAGGATTGGAAGCTCACCGTCGACGGCATGGTGGCGCATCCCACCACTTTTTCGCTGGCGGACATCAAGGCGATGCCCATGCGCAGCCAGATTACCGAGATCGCCTGCGAAGAAGGCTGGTCCTACGTTGCCGAGTGGATTGGCACGCCGCTGCATACTGTGCTGAATGAAGTGGGCATACTGCCGCAGACGCGCTACATCGTCTACCGCTCCTTCCAGACGTTTCTATGGGAGAGTATCGACATGGGCGACGCCCTGCATCCGCAGACCATCCTCACCGTGGGCATGAATGACGGCGAGCTGCCCGTCGGTTTCGGCGGGCCGCTGCGGCTGCGCCTGCCGCGCCAGCTCGGCTACAAGAGCCTCAAGTACGTCACGCACATCACAGCCCTGGATTCTGTAAAGCACTACGGCAACGGCCTTGGCTCGGTCGATCCGGAATACGGCTACGCGTGGTACGCCGGCATCTGAATCCGCGAATCGACTGGCCGGCGCTTGTGCTCAGCCCGTGTTTCGCAGCCCGGCGCTGATTCCGCTGATGGTGGCGGCAATGGCGCGATTCACTTCCGGCGTGTTCTCGCCGGCGCGTTTGCGCCGCAGCATGTCCACCTGGATCAGGTGCATGGGGTCCACATAAGGATTGCGCAGCCGGATCGAGCGGGCCAGCACCTGGTTCTTCTCGAGCAGCGCCGTCTGTCCTGTCACTGCAAGCACCGCGCGCACGGTGCGATGAAATTCCGCCTCCAGCAGGTCATACACGCGCTCGCGCAGCTCACCGTCCTCCACCAGCGTGGAGTAGAGCCGCGCGGTTCCAAGGTCGGCCTTGCCCAACGCCATCTCCACGTTGCGTATCAGGTCAATGAAAAGCGGAAACTCGCGTGCCATGGTTTGCAGCAGCTCCAGATTCATGCCCGGATGCGCACCCGGCTTTTCCAGAAATTCGCCCAGAGCGAAGCCCACGCCAAACCACGCCGGCACCGGCAGCCGCGACTGCGTCCAGCCAAAGACCCAGGGAATGGCGCGCAGGTCGCCGATGTGCGGAGAAGCCTTGCGCCGCGAGGGCCGCGAGCCAATCTTTGCGTGCTCCAGCTCGCCCACCGGCGTGGACTGCTCAAAGTAGGTAATCACGTCCGGGTTGTCGAGGATGTGCGTGCGATAAAAGCCGAACGAAATCTTCGAGAGCTCATCCAGCGCGGCCTCCCACTCGGGTTCAAGGATGCCTGTAAAGTGGCCCTCGGGGTCGCGTGCGTTGGGTCGTGCCAGTGCGTCAAGTGACGCGGCAATCATCAGCTCGAGATTGCGCTCGGCCAGCACCTCGTCGGCATATTTGAAGTTGAGCACCTCGCCCTGTTCGGTGATGCGGAACTGGCCCTCAAAGGAGTCCATGGGCTGCGCAAAAATGGCGCGATGCGTGGGTCCGCCGCCGCGGCCCACCGTGCCGCCGCGCCCGTGGAAGAGCCGCAGCTTCACGCCGCACTCCCGCGCCGCCACGTGCAGATCGCGATGCGCGCGGAAGATCTCCCACGTGCTGGTCAGCATGCCGCCGTCCTTGTTTGAGTCCGAGTAGCCCAGCATCACTTCCTGCCAGTTGCCCCAGCTCGCCAGCAGCTTGCGATAGTCCTCGCGCTGCCACAATGCGCGGCACACCTCCGGCGCGCGGCGCAAATCTTCAATCGACTCGAAAAGCGGCACCGGCATCAGTCCCGGGTCCATCGCCGGCCCGCCGCCGTTGCCTTCCACGCGCACGCCGCCCAGCCGCGCCAGCCGCACCACGGCCAGCACATCCTCCACCGTCGCCGCGCCGCTGATGACGTATTGCCGAATCGCCTCCGGCGAGCAGCCCGCCTTCACCTCGCTCACCACGCGAAAAGTTTCCAGCACGTTCGCTGTTTCCGTGGAAAGCTCTCCAGCCAGGTTCGGCGCAATGGTGTCGGCAATCGCCTCCTTCAGCGCCGTTTTCAGCGCGCGTGCGTGCTGGCGAACATCCAGCGTGTGCAGGTGCAGGCCAAACGTGCGCACCTGCAGAATCAACGGGTCCAGCAGCGTGCGCGCAATGCGCAGCCCGTCATGCGCGGCAAGTGACGCGCGCATCAGCTCCAGGTCGTCCAGGAACTCCTTCACGCCGTTGTAAGGTGGCAGCACCTGGGCAAGCTGGTCCTGTCCTCGTTCGTGGCTCTGCGCCTGCGCAAAAGCCGTCACCGGCATGGGCGCGCCGGCGGACCGCCCGGAGCGGTTCATCGCCAGCAGCGTGCGTTGCAGCCGCGCCTTCAGGCAGATCACAAAGCGCCGGTAGATTTCAAATTCATACTGCGCGCCGAACACCTGCGCCTCCGGCGTGTGCACGCGCGCCACATATTCCTGCAGCCGCTCGCGCAAGGCATCGCTCACGGGCCGCTGCTGCGCGCTGGAGGTTACAAGCTCCGTCAGGGTGTCGAGCCGGCGCTGGTAGTAGAGCAGCAGATGGCCGCGCGCCAGTTGAATGGCATCGCGCGTCAACTCCGGCGTCACAAACGGGTTGCCGTCGCGGTCGCCGCCAATCCACGAGCCAAAGCGCAGCAGCAACGGCAGCGCGTGCGCCTCCAGTTCCACGCCGTATGCCGCGCGCAGCGCTTCTGCAATCTCGCGATACAGCGTGGGCAGCGTGGCAAAGATGGAGACGTCGTAGTAGTCGAGGCCCATCTTGATTTCGTCGTAGACGGTGGGCCGGCGCGAGCGCACCTCATCGGTCTGCCACAGGCTGGTAATCTCCGCGCGCACCAGCTCTTCCAGCCGCACCAGCTCCTCGTCGGGAATCGGAATACGATCAAGCGCAGCCAGAAATTCTCCAATGCGGCGGCGCTTGAACATCACTGAGCGTCGCGCCACCTCAGTGGGGTGCGCGGTAAACACCGGAACGATGAGCACCTTGCGCAGCCACTCCATGGCTTCCTCGGCGCCAATGCCCACGCGGCGCATCTCGGCCAGCGTGCCAGCCAGCGAGCCGCGCTGCCTGCCTGCTTCTCCGCTCACCTGCAGGGCCAGCCGCCGCCGCTTGCGGTGGTTGGTCTCCGCAAGATTAATCAGTTCAAAGTAGAAGGCGAATGCGCGCGTCAGCAGCAGCGCCTGCTCCACGGGCAGCGAGTGCACCAGCCGCAGCGCCTGCTCGGCGTGGCGCGCGGCTTCCTCGTCGCGGCCGCCGGCCTCCGCGTCGCGCCGGCGAATGGTGCCCTGCCGCAGCGCCTCCACCTGCGCAAACAGCTCTTCGCCGGCCTGCTCGCGCAGCACCGCGCCCAGCAGCGTGCCCAGCGAGCGCACGTCGCGCCGCAGCGGAGCCTCCTTCAGCTCGCCGCTTCGCGCCTCCAGTTCTGCCAGTCGCTGTGACCAGCTCTCGGGTTTCCATAGCAAGGCCATCGTTCTCTAAATTATGCCTGACGCGCGAGAGAAATCGCGCCGGCGTCTCATTCGCAAGGGTGTCCCGGCCCTTTTCGCGGCCCCGCGCCGCGCCGGAAGCAGCCGGGGCTGTGGTCGTTCACCATCCCCGCGGCCTGCATAAAGGCGTACACAATCACCGGTCCCGCGAATTTGAATTCGCGCTTTTTCAGTTGCTTTGACATTTCAACGGCCAGCGGCGTTTGCGCGGGAACGGGACCTTCATTCCGAATGGGCTTGCCGCCGACAATGCCCCAGAGAAGCGCGGAGAAGTCCTCGCCGCTTTTTTGCATCTCGAGATAGATGCGCGCGGCCTGGATGGTTGCTTCAATCTTGGCGCGTGAGCGAATGATGCCCGGATTCTCCAGGAGACGCACAATGTCGGCTTCCGTAAAGCGGGCAACCTTCGCCGGATTGAAGCCCCTGAAAGCCTTGCGGAACGCGTCGCGTTTGCGCAGCACGGTAATCCAGGCGAGCCCCGCCTGAAAGCCCTCCAGCATCAGCAGCTCCCACAGTGCGCGGCTCTCGCGCACCGGCACGCCCCATTCGGTGTCGTGGTAGTCGCGCAGCAGTGGGTCGCTTTCGGCCCAGGCGCAGCGGAGTTTTGTGTGTGCGGCGGTCATGGCTTCGATGGTACGCGAAAAGACAATCAGGCTTCGAGCTGCTGCATCAGCTCTTCCCACTCGGCGGTCAGCGCGGCCGTCTGTTCGCGCAGGCTTGCGGCCAGTCGGGTCAGCCGCTCGGTCTCCTCCGCTGAGACAAAGATGCCCAGCTCCTGCTCCGTGTTGGTCAGCGCAGCCTCCACGCGCGGAATCTCCTCTTCCAAAAACGTGCAGCGCTCTTCCATCTGTCGCTGCTTGATCGGGTTCAGTCGTCGAACGCGCGGTCCTGAGCCGTTCAATTCGCCCTGTGTTTCTCTCCCCTGCGCCGTGTCCATCCTTTCCGCATCGCAATCTGGCGCGGGCGGCGTTTGCGCGGCAGATTTCATCTCGGCCTCCGGCTCATGCTCGCTTGCGGCCAGCGCCTGCGCAGCCTTCCAGCGCAGATAGTCCTCGTAATTGCCTTCGTAAGTTGTTATCGCGCCGTTCTCCACTTCCAGCACGCGCGTTGCCAGCCGGTCAATAAAGTAGCGGTCGTGCGAGACAAAGATCACCGTGCCGCTGAAGGCCGCCAGCGCGTCCAGCAGCACATCCTTGGCGCGCATGTCCAGGTGGTTGGTCGGCTCGTCCAGCAGCAGAAAGTTGGAGGGCGACACCAGTATCCGCGCCAGCGCATAGCGGTTGCGCTCGCCGCCGGAGAGCACGCCCAGCGGCTTGAAGACGTCATCGCCCGAGAAGAGGAAGCAGCCCAGCAGCGACCGCAATTCGCCCTCCGGAACCTTGCGCGCGGCGCGGCTCATGTCGTCCAGCATGCGCGCCTCCGGGTCCAGCACCTTGTACTGGTCCTGCGCAAAGTACTCGCTCGCCACGTTGTGCCCCAGCTTCACGGCTCCCCCGCTGGGTTGCTCAGCGCCGGTCAGCAGCCGGATGAGTGTGGATTTGCCCGCGCCATTCACGCCCACCAGCGCCACGCGGTCGCCGCGCTCAATTGTGAATCGTCCGCCGGCAAAGACCTGTTTCTCTCCGTAGCGCTTGGCCAGCCCATCGGCCTCTGCCACCATGCGTCCTGAGGGCGGCGGCTGCGGAAAGCTGAAGTGGATGACCGGCTCTTCCTCGGGAACCTCGATGCGCTCGATCTTTTCAAGCTCCTTGATGCGGCTCTGCACCTGCTTGGCCTTGGTGGCCTGGTAGCGAAAGCGGTTGACGAAGGCCTCAAGATGCTCAATCTGGCCGCGCTGGTTGCGATAAGCCGCGAGTAACTGCGTGCGGCGCTCCTCCTTCTGGCTCAGATACTTCGTGTAATTCCCCTGATAAGTGGTCAGCCGCTTGTTCCATATCTCCACCGTCCGGTCGATGGTTACGTCCAGAAAATAGCGGTCGTGCGAGATAAGGATGTAACCGAAGGGATAACTCTTGAGATAGTCCTCCAGCCAGTTGCGGGTTTCCAGGTCGAGATGATTCGTCGGCTCGTCCAGCAGCAGCAGGTTGGGCCGTGCCAGCAGCAGCTTGGCCAGCGCAATGCGCATCTGCCAGCCGCCGCTGAATTCATCCGTCAGCCGCGGCCAATCGTCCTTGCCAAAGCCCAGGCCGGTCAGCACGCTGCCCACCTGCGCATCCAGCGCGTAGCCGTCCAGCGCGTGAAAGCGATCCTGCAGCATGGAGTAGCGCTCGGCCGCCGCCTCATACTCGGCGCTTGCGTGGTCCAGCTCGGAGAGGCGCGCAGCCTCCTGTTCGATGGCGCGCTCCATGCCGCGCAGCTCGTCAAAAACAGAAAGGCATTCCTGAAAAACTGTTCGCCCCGTGAGCTGAAGGCCCTCCTGCGGCAGGTAGCCGATGCTCATGCCGCGCGTTTGCTGCAAATTGCCGTAGTCCAGCGGCTCCAGCCCGGCAAGAATCTTCATCAGCGTGGACTTGCCCGTGCCGTTGGCGCCGACCAATGCGGTCTTTTCCCTGGCGCGAATGAGCCAGTCAGCCTCAAGAAAAAGAACGCGCGGACCAAAGCGCTTGCCGGCCTGTTGCAGGGAAAGCATACGCTTCCATTTTCGCAGAGCGCGCGGATGCACGCGGCATTCTGCAAGGGGCCGGCGCGCCTGCGCAGGAACACAGCGGGCCGGTTGCGCTATCCTGCTCGGTTCAGGGAACCCCTAGTGAGGAGGCGCCGTGTCATCCCGCGTGTCCACCATCAATCCCGTTGTGCTTTCCTATCACGAACAGCGCAGGGCGGTGGGCATCCTTGCGCTTTCGCTGCCCTTTCTGCTGGCGGGGGGCAGGGTGGTGCTGGCGCTGCTGGGGCCGGGCCACCGGCTGCCTAAGCCCATCCTTGAGCACTCCATCAGCGATTACTACTACTCGTCGATGGGCAACGTGCTGGTGGGCAGCTTGTGCGCCATCGCTGTTTTTCTCATCTGCTCGCGCGGTTACGACCCGGCCGACGAGGTGGCCGGTTACGTTGCCGGAGTCGGCAGCCTGGGTGTTGCCCTGGTGCCTTCGCTCAATCCAGGGGGTGGTCCGTACACGCGCATGCAGATCGAGACCGGCCATCTTCACAGCGCCTTTGCGGGGCTCATGTTTCTGGCCCTGGCCTATTTCTGCCTGGTGCTTTTCCGCAGAACCTCGCCGCTGCGCAAGGTCACCCGGCGCAAGCTGCATCGGAACCGCATCTACCTGGCCTGCGGACTTGTGATTCTGGCGTGCGATGCGGGCATGGCGGCTCTGGCGTTTCCGGCCGTCGCCCTGCGCTTCTGGAACGATCGCGCCCTGCTGCTTTGCGAAACGCTGGCGCTCATGGCTTTCGGTATCGCCTGGCTCACCAAAGGCAACGGCATCCTGAAAGACCAGCCGAAGCGGGATGCGCCTGCAAACGGAGAGAATTAATCTTCCGCAGCTTCATAGCAGCGGCGCGCCGGCGTGCATTGCGAGAGATGCACAAAGTGCTCATCGGGTCCGGCAGGGCCCATGGTGCGCATGCACCAGTAGGTGGAGCTGGACGCGACACCCGGCAGCCACGATTCGGCATTCTGCGGCGTCGTACCGTAAGGGTTTTTGGTGCGCAGGCATTGGCAGGGCTGCGCGGTGCGTTCTGTGGCGGGGCTCATCGGCAATTCCTTTCTGCGCCGCTTTCTGTCTGCACGCGGCGCGGCTGCGTACTCACTCAACCGGCGGCGCTGGGGTCGCGGCCCATCTGTCCGGCGGCCAGCAGAATGGTGCGCGCAATGGCAACCGGAAAAAGCTGCACCTTGTATCCGTTCATGGAGAGCGGCATGGCGCCAGTCATTGCGGCATCTCCCGCGGCGCGCGCCGTCTGCGGAGTAATGGCCTTGCCGGCGAGCACGGCCTCGGCTTCCTTTGATCGCCGCACCACCGGCGACGCCGCGCCCATGGCCACCACCGCACGCCGGCACACGTTGCCATCCATCTCCAGCACAATGCCCGCGTCGGCGTTCGCCCAGTCGTGGCTCTCCTTGTCGGCGTATTTCTGATAGGCCGAGCGCGTTCCCGCCTTTGGTTTGGGAATGTGCACGGCCAGCAGCAGCTCGTCCGGCTCCATCACGTGGAAGCGATTCGGATTGGCATCCGGCTGCACATAAAACTCGTCGAGCGGCACTGAGCGTTTGCCGCGCTTGGCTGAGGCAAGCTCCACGCTGCCGCCCAGCGCCAGCACGGCCACCGCGCCCGACGATGGCGCCACCGACGGGCAGCCGCCGTAGTCCATGATGGCGTGGAACTGGTTGAGGCCGGAGAAGGCAAAGCAAACCTCCTTGCCCTTGCGCAAGCACTGGAAATCCGCCGAGCGGAAATACCAGCATTGCAGCTCCTGCAGCAGGTTGCCGCCCATGGTGGCCATGTTGCGAATGTGCGGCGTCGCGGCGTGGCCGCACGCGTCAGACAGGACCGTATAGCGCGCGCGAATTGCCGCATGATCCGCCACTTCGGCCAGCGTGGTCAGCGCGCCAATGCGCAGGCCCGCATCGGTTTCCTCCACGCCGCGCAGCTCGTCAATGCGCCGGATGTTCACCAGGCGCGTGGGCGTGTCCGTGCCGTTCTTCATGCGGTCCAGCAGGTCCACGCCGCCGGCCTTCACCACCGCGCCATCTTTCAGCTGCTTCAGCGCGGCGTCCACCGTGGTGCATTCTGCAAGAGTGAAGGAGTTCATCGCGCCTCCCCATTGAGTGCTTCCAGGGTTGATTGTGGCTGGTTAAACGCCGCAAGCACCACCGCCGGCGTCATGGGCAGTTGGCGAATGCGCACGCCGGTCGCGTTGAACACCGCGTTGCCGATTGCGGCTCCCGCGGAGATGATGCCCGCCGCCTCGCCAATGCCGGAAGCATCCGTGGAGCTCTGCCCGATGTAGGACTCGGTGAGCTGCACTTCAATCTCCGGAATTTCAAGTGACCCGGCGATTTTGTACTTGTCCAGGTTGGCGTTCATCATCAGGCCGTAATTCGGATCCAGCAGCCGATGCTCGAAGAGCGTGTAGGAGATGCCCTGAATCATGCCGCCGTTGATCTGGCTGATGGTCTGTGTTGGATTCATAGGCCGTCCGCAATCGTGCACGGCCAGCACGCGCTTCACGTGGATGCGCCCGGTCCCCGTGTCCACGGCCACTTCGGCAATGTCCACGCCGCCGTAGGTGTTGTAGTGGTGCGGGTCGTAGTCGGCAACGCGGCGCGCCTGCGCGGAAACCTGATCCGTGTCCATTTTCGCCGCCGCCGCGCGAAAGCTGATGGGCTGGAATTTTCCTGAGGCGCTGTGTACTTTGCCGTCGGAAATAGACAGGTCCGCCGCCGTGGTGTGCAGCGCCGGGGCAATGCTGGCCAGAAACTTTCGCGAGGCCTGCCACGCCGCGTCGCGCGCAGCCGGGGTCAGTGATGCCGTGGTCACGCTGCCGCCGGAGTTCGGTCCCACCGGGTAATTCGTGTCGCCCACCTTCACGGCAATCTTTGCCGGCGGCACGCCGAACTGCTCGGCCACAATCTGCGCCAGCACGGTCTTGATGCCGCTGCCGATGTCCTGCACCGCGGAGAGAATCTCCAGTGAGCCGTCCTTGTGTACGCGCACTTCCGCCGCCGAGTTGCGATTGATAAAGCGGTACCAGACGGATTGCGAAAGGCCCACGCCGCGCTTGATGGGGCCCGCATCGGCGTTGGCTTTCGGGTTGCGCGACTTCCAGATTGCGCTTTCGCGGATGATCTGGCGCTGCACGCGGCGCACCGGGTTCTCGTCGATGCGGTCGCGCAGGTCAATCGGATCCATCTGCAGTTTCGCCGCCAGATCGTCAATGGACTGCTCCAGTGCGAAGGCGCCCTGGGGATGACCCGGCGCGCGAAAGGCCGACGCCGGACCCGCGTTGATAAAAACGTCGTTCTCCTCCGTGTGCAGCGCGGCCCACTTGTAGAGATTCGTGGCCGGGCCGGCGCATCCCGCGCCCGTGCCGCAGCCGGCCGTTCCGTAACTGATGAGCTGGATGGCCGTGATGGTGCCGTCCTTCTTCGCGCCAATGCGCAGCCGCTGGTCGGAGCTGGGGCGGTTGCCCACCGAGAGATGCTCCTCCTCGCGGTTCAGCATCAGCCGCACCGGCGCACCGGTTTTGCGTGAAAGCGCCGCCGCCGCCACGCCCGGATTGCCCGCGCCGAACTTGGCGCCAAAGCCGCCGCCCATGAATTCCGTAATCACGCGCACCTTGGACATGGGCAGCTTGAAAAAGCCCGCAAGCTCCGCGCGCACGCTGGCCGTGCCCTGCGTGGAGGCGTAAACCGTCAGCATCTCCGGCTTCCAGTCGGCCACCACGCCATGCGTCTCCAGCGCTGAGTGCGTCTGCACCTGCGTGGTGTAGTGCGCGTCCACAATCACGTCCGCATCCTTAAAGCCCTGCTCCGCGTCGCCATGCTTGTTCACGCTGGGCCCGTGAATATTGCCCTTTTGCTTCACGCTGCTGTCGCCGCCGCCGCCGCCCGCGGAACCGGCCTCGTCCGCCGGGCCCGGAAAAACCTGCGGAGCGTTGGGCTCCCGCGCCAGGTTCTGGTCCACCACAAAGGGCAGCGCCTCATACTTCACCTTGACCTTGGCGGCGGCTTCCTCCGCGGCCTCCTGCGTGGCGGCCGCCACCGCCGCAATCGGCTGGCCCGCGTAACGCACCACCGGATACCTTGACTGGTCCAGCGCCGGGTTGCGCAGCACTGCGTTGCCCAGCTCATGCTGCATCACGTGCACGCCCTTTACGCCGGGATAGTTTTCGGCCTCAGAGGTGTCAATCGACACAATCTTCGCGTGTGGAATCCGCGCGTTCACAAAGCTCGCGTAGAGCATGCCCGGCAACTGCACGTCCGCCGTGTAGCGCGCGCGGCCGGTGGCCTTTTCCAGGCCGTCCCAGCGCTCCGTGGGCTTGCCAATGTAGTTCAGGTCCTTGTTCACCGGCAGCACGGGCGGCTCGCTTGCCGGAACGGTGCGCTTTTCCTCGCGCAGCGTGTACCCCGGAATGCCCACCGGCATCTCCACCGCGCGGGTGGACGCCGCCGCATCGGCGGCTGCGCCCAGCACGGCATCGGGAGCGGATTGCGGAATCAGCGGGTTCATAAGCTCTTCTCCTCACGCCTTCTGCGCGTGCCGGCCGGCTGCATCCAGCACGGCGGCAAAAACCTTGGGATAGGTTCCGCAGCGGCACAGGTTGCCGCTCACGGCCATGCGCACATCGGCCTCGGTCGGGTGCGGGTTGCGCTCCAGCAGCGCCGCGCTGCTCATCACCATGCCCGGCGTGCAAAAGCCGCATTGCAGCGCGTCGTGCCGCACAAAAGACTCAATTACGGCGTGGCGCTCCAGGTCCTCGCTCAACCCTTCAATGGTCGTCACCTCGTGGCCCACCGCATCCAGAGCCAGCGTCATGCAACTGTTCACCGGCATCTTGTCCAGCCACACCGTGCAGCTGGAGCAGACGCCGCGGTCGCAGCTGATTTTGGTGCCGGTCATGCCCAGGTGAACGCGCAGCGCCTCGGCCAGCGTGGTGCGCGGCTCAATGTGTACCGCGCGCTCACGGCCATTCACGCGCAGGGTTACGGCCGCGGCATTGGGGCCATACTCCTTCACGCCCGCCGGGCCGGTTTCCGCTGCCTGGCTCTGCACGCCCTGCAGGCCGTCCAGCAGCGCCGTTCCCGCGGCGGTAATGCCGGCGCCCTTCAGGAATCCGCGGCGCGTAAGGCCGCCGGACGCGGGCTGCCGGGCCTGCTCCGTAGGGTTCCGTTCCGGTAGGGTTTCCGGCGGGGAGGATGTGCGCTCGCCCATGAGGTCCTCCTTACGTGTGCACGAGCCTTTCGCCCGTGGCAATGTGCGTGTTGTCTATGCCTGCCGTAGAGCGGACTCGCCGCTGGCAGGCGGTTTGCAGCGCGGAAATATATGTGCCAGGGCGGCGGCAAGCTGCTAGCGCAGGCTCCGCGTCTTACAGGCCCACCCGTCTGGAAGAAAAGGCTTCCATTTCACTCCCAGTCCGTGCAAGGGGATTATATGCCCGCCTGCTCCGGCTTTGGAAGCCGGCCCGCGCGCCCGTTTTCAGCGCATCCAAATTCCGCCCGCTCGCGCCGTCCGTTTCCGCGCCGCCCCTCGGTCGTAGAATTCCTGCGGGGCAATTCATCACTCCGGAGGCCACACGTGTCTGACGCCGACAACCTACTCACCCGCCGCACTTTTCTTGCCACAGCCGGCGCGCTCGCGGCCACGTCGCTGGCCGCAGCCGGCACTCCTTCCTGGGCCGCATCCGCCTCCTCCGCGTCCTCGCTGGGCGGCTGGATTGACGATGACCACGGCCTTCCCGCCTACCATTACACCGGCCCCATGCGCTTTCCCCACAGCCCCCGGCGCGACGGCGCGCCCATGATCCCCGACGACCCCTTCTTCCTCACCGGCAATTACCGGCTCACGCTTTTCACCCACGCCAGCGGGCTCTACCAGATTGTCACCGGCGAGCGCGCCTGGGGCCGCATGAACCAGGGCGAGGCCCGCTGGGGCGGCGTCAACCAGGCTGCCGTGGAACTCTCCGGCCAGCGTCACGACCTCATCGGCCTCGACGCTCCCGCCGCCGCCGCCGCCACCCGGCGCTTTGGCGTCGGATTCGCGCGTTATGACTATGCGCTCACCCCCTCGCTCACCGTCACGCGCCTGCTCTCCGTCAAGCCGTCCACAAAAATTCATCAGGGCCTGTCCGCCTTCCTCACGCAGGTCACTCTGCGCAACTCCGGCTCCGCGCCGTTGCACCTTCGCTACTCCGAGTCCACGCGCGCGCAATACCAGCAACTCTTTGCCGCATGGGATCTCCCCCAGGAGGACGTCACCTGGCCCATCAAAGAGCAACAATCTCCGTGCGGCAACGGTCTCGCCCTTGCTTCCTTCGCCGCTGTCCCCCGCCGCCGGCTCACCTTCCCGCCGAGCGGGCAAATGTCCCGTTACGAGCAACACCCGCCCTCGCTCTTCGTCAAAACCGTCGGCAGCGGGCTTCTCGCCGAGTGTCGCAACGACTCCGACGGCCACACCAACCTCGGCATCGCCGCCTCGCTCACCCTCCAGCCAGGCGAATCCCGCACGCTCGCCTTCGTCACCGGATACACCCGCGATACCGCCGCCATTGACTCGCTCGTGGCCGCGCTCGTTGCCGAGCTAACCCCGCCCGCAGCCGCCAAGCCCCTCGGCTCCGCCTTTGCCCACGAATGGCTCGCCGTCCTGCCGAAATTCTCCGGCGAATCCGATCCCATTCTCCGCCGCGAAATGCTCTGGAACGCCGCCGCGCTGGAATCCATGTCCACCTGGCGCGAGTACTACGACGAAACCGTCGTTCCGCAAGGCACCATGTACGACTACATCTGGGGCAACATGGCCTCCAGCCGCGACCTCGCCCAGCAGGCGCTGCCCTTCTGCCACACCAACCCCGCCGTTGCCCGCTCCACCCTGCGCTTCATCATGAAGCGCACCCTCCCCGATGGCGCCATCATGCTCAACGACGAGGGCTTCGGGTGGGTTCCCAGCGGAGCGCAGCAAACCAGCGACCAGCAGCTCTACTTCTTTCTGCTCCTCGCCGAGTACCTGCGCGTCACCCACGACAAAACCATCCTCACCGAATCCATTGGCTATTACCCGCTTGAGAACTCAGGCCATGACACGGGCCTTGCCCACGTCCGTCAGGCGTTCCTCTTCCTGCGCGACCGCGTCGGTACCGCCGGCCATGGCATCATCCGCCGCTGGAACTCCGACTGGAACGACATGTTCGGCTGGTGGATCAGCCCCATCCCTTACAACACTGAATTCGACGCGGGCGAGAGCCACATGAACTCCGCCATGGCCCTTGTCATCCTTGGCGATCTGTCTTCCAACCTCGACGCGTTCCCGTCGCCGCAGGCTGCCGAGCTGGCCGCCGCCATGCGCGAATACCGCGCCGAGCTCCACGCCGCCTTTGCGCGCGACCTTGACGACCGCGCCTTTCCGCGCCGCGCATGGATGGATGCGCGAACGCCGCTGGGCGAGGACAACATGTGGCTTGAGCCGCAGGGCTACACGCTTTTGATTCCTGAATTCAGCGTCGAGCTCAAGCGCCGGCTCTTCGCCCAGCTCCAGCATCGCCTGCTTGCCGGGGAATCGCTCGGCATACGCCAGATTGAAAAGCCCACGCCGCGCTCGGGCACTGCCCAGGGTTCCCGCGAGAATGGCGGCTTCTGGTACGCCCTCAACGGACCCGTCGTGCTGGGCGTGGCCACCTTTGACCGCGCTGCCGCGCACGACCTCCTCCGCCGCATGACCTTCGCCAACTACGCCGCGCACTTCCCTGACTATTGGACCGGCCTCTGGTCCGCATCCGACAGCCTTGACTCCTCGCTGCTTCCCACCAGCGGCCTCTCCACCGCCATTCCCTGGTGTGCCCATGCCCACGCCTGGCCGCTCTACTGCTACCTGCGCCTGGCTGAACTCGGCAGCAGCAGTTGAGGATGGACTCTTCTATCTCCCGCGCCCGGCAGGGGCAAAGCGGCGGCCCTCCGGCATAGGCCTTGCAAACAAGCCAAAACAGCCGCCACCCCGCTACAATAACCGCTACCAGGCGCAGGCAGAGCGCGCCTGCGTGCCACGGATGGGCCTGTAGCTCAACGGTTAGAGCAGGGGACTCATAATCCCTTGGTTGGGGGTTCGAATCCCTCCGGGCCCACCATCGCCTGGCACGCGGCAACCCGCGCGTTGCAAAGCGCAGCGCCGTCCAGCCCCGGCTGCTATGCTCCCTCCATGAAGATTGCCTGCGCCCTTGCGGTCGCCCTGCTTGCGCTTCCGCTTGCCGCATGCAGAACCCCTGTGCCGGCTTCGCAGGATTCGTCCGGTAGCCCGCGCCCAGCGGAAACGCACAGCCACTCCCACGCGTCTTCCACCTCCGGCTTCGATTACTACCTCTTGAATCTCTCCTGGTCGCCGGAGTTCTGTTACTCGCACCCGCAGGCAGCCGAGTGCGCGCAGCACCCCGGCTTTGTACTCCACGGCCTGTGGCCGCAGAACACCGACGGCACCTATCCGGAGCACTGTTCCGATGCGCCCGGCCCTGCGGACCCGGACGACTATCGCGATCTCTATCCTGACAGCGGCCTGCTGCACCATGAGTGGCAAACCCACGGAACCTGCTCCGGCATGGGCGCGGACGCCTTCTTCGCCGCCGCGCGTCAGGCCGTCCATTCCGTCGCCATTCCCGGCGAATTGAACTCGCTCCACACCCAAACCTCGCTCAGCCCCGATGAAATCGCCGCGCTGTTTGCACGCAGCAATCCCTCTTTTCCGCGCTCCAGTTTTCGCGTCAGTTGCGGACACAACTACCTCACCGCCGTTGAAATCTGCATGGATAAGGGCCTGCATCCCATCCCCTGCCCCGCAAATCTGCGCTCCTGCCGCGCGAATGTGGTCCGCATCCCTCCGCGTTAACGCGGTTCCAGAGTTCCCGTGCCCTATTCAGATTTGTAAAGGGTGGCGTTTTCTTAAGGGAAACGCCCCTTGTCAGAAATGGCTTCGGGGTATGTCAACTCTGGAGCCGCTGTAGCGCTATCTCTTGCCTCCCTCGCCCGTATACTCAAACTAAGCGTATGACCACGCGACTCGATACGATTCTGGAGCGCACGCGCGCCACCGTGGCCGCGGCCAAAGCCGCTGTGCCCGCCGCGAGCCTTGAGGCGGCGGCCGCCGCGCACACGCCGCGGGGCTGGGCGGCGGCGCTGCGCCGTCGTGCTGAATCAGGCCCGGCCATCATCGCCGAAATCAAGAAAGCCTCGCCCTCGCGCGGACTCATTCGCGCGGAGTTCGACCCCGCGTGGCTCGCCCGGCGTTACCAGGCGGGCGGCGCGGCTGCGCTTTCCGTGCTCACCGATGAGCCGTGGTTCCAGGGCACTCTGCGCAACCTTGAGCTGGCGTCGCAGGCGGTCCCGCTGCCCTGCCTTCGCAAGGATTTCACCGTGGACGAGTACCAGATGCTCGAGGCCCGTGCCCACCGCGCCGATGCCATTCTGCTCATCGTGGCGGCGCTCGCCGACGCTGAGCTCAAGCGCTTCGCCGCCGCCGCCCGCGCGCAGCAGTTGGACGTGCTCGTTGAGGTCCACACGGCAGACGAACTCGATCGCGCGCTTCAAGCGCTGGGCGAGTCAGGCGCGGACGCCATCGGCGTGAACAACCGCAACCTGAAGACCTTCGGCGTGCGCCTTGAAACTTCGCTCGAGCTCGCCGCAGCCATTCCCGCCGGCGTAGTGCGCGTGGCCGAGAGCGGCCTTTCTACATCCGCTCACCTGGCCCGCCTGCGCGCCGCCGGCTTCCATGCCTTTCTCATCGGCGAAAGCCTGATGCGCCAGCCTGACCCCGGTGCTGCGCTGGAAGCGCTGCTGGCCGCGACGGTGGCAGGGCGGTGAGGCCGCGATGAGTCTGTGGATCAAAATCTGCGGCAACACCTCGCTGGCTGACGCCGAACTGGCCGCCGATGCCGGCGCCGACGCCGTGGGTTTTGTCTTCGCGCCCAGCCCGCGCCGCGTCACCGTGGCGCAGGTTGCAGCCATCGTGCCGCGCCTGCCCGCCGCGCTCGAGAAAATCGGCATCTTCGTCAGTGAAAGCCTCGTCGACATAGAGAATGCCGTGCGCGCCTGCGGCCTCACCGGCGTGCAGATTCACGGCGAGGCCGGCCCTGAAGCCTCCGCAGGTCTCAAGTCCCGGCTCGGCCCGCCGCTCCGCGTGCTGCGCGTGGTGCATTACGGGCCGGACGCAGCCCGCCACGCCGCCGAATACGCGCAAGACCCCCACGTGGACGCGCTGCTCATCGATTCCCGCACCGTCACGGCCGTCGGCGGCACCGGCATTGCCTTTGACTGGCAGGCCGCGCGCGAAACCCTCTTCGGCAGCGCCCATACCCGAATGCAGGCCCAGATGCAGGCCCGGATGATTGTCGCCGGAGGCCTCACCCCGCAGAATGTCGTCGAAGCGATTCGCACGCTGCATCCGTGGGGCGTGGATGTGGTCAGCGGCGTTGAAGCCGAACCCGGCCGCAAAGACCCCGATAAGGTCCGCGCATTCATCCATCACGCGCGCGCCGCAAGCCGATAGGCATGCCTGCGTTGCGGCTTTCCTGTCGCGGCCCGGCCGTTTCGTTGTTGTGGTTGGCCTGTTCCGGGCGATAGTGTGAATCAGAATGAATATCGCGTTGACCATCGCGTTCATCGGCGCACTCGTCTTCGGCGCGCATTTCTTTGTGGGCATGTTCGCCAAAACGCGTATTCCTGATGTTCTTCTTCTCATCGTCATCGGCCTTGCTCTGGGCCCCGTCAGCCATCTGGTCACCCCCGCGGAGTTCGGCCGTGTGGGTCCGGTCTTCAATACCATTACGCTGGTCTTTCTGCTTTTTGAGAGCGGGACGGAGTTGCACATTGGCACGCTGCGCAGCACCCTGCGCGGCACCGTCATTCTGTCCATGCTCAACTTTGTGGTCACGGCAATCGTTGTGGCGGCGCTCGCCTGGCGCTACGCCCATCTCAGCCCCATGCTCTCGCTCATGCTGGGCGCAATCCTCGGCGGCACTTCGCCGGCGGTCGTCATCCCGCTCTCCGCTCAGCTCAAGCTCGGCCGTGACGCATCGGCCATGCTCTTTCTTGAGTCCGCCATCAGTGACGTTTTCTCCATCGTCCTCGCCATTGCCTTAATGGATGGCATGCAGGCCGGCAATGTGCGCTGGGGCTCCATGGCGGGCCATCTGATGGGCTCATTCCTCATCGCCTCGCTGCTGGGCGCGCTGGGCGCTGTCCTCTGGTCCAACCTGCTCAACCGGATGCGCGCGCTGCAGAACGGCATGTTCACCACAGCGGCTTTCGTCTTTCTGCTCTACGGCGTCACTGAGATTCTCGGCTACAGCGGCGCCATTGCCGTTCTGGTCTTCGGCATCGGGCTCGGCAATGTCGCCTGGCATGGCGGGCTGCTTTCCAAACGCTTTCCTTTTCTGGCGCCCGTCGAGCTCAATGACCGCGAGAAGGGGTTCTTTTCTGAAATTGTTTTTCTGCTCAAAACATTCTTCTTCGTCTACATTGGCCTTTCCATCCAGTTCACCAACTTTGGCTGGATTGCCTTCGGACTCACCGTCACGCTCCTCATCTTTGCCGTCCGCATCCCGATTGTCCGTTTCGCGGTGAACAAGTCCGTACCGCGGCCGGATGCATGCCGCATGGCCGCCATCACGCCCAAAGGCCTGGCAGCCGCTGTGCTTGCCTCGCTCCCCCTGGAACAGCACATTCCCGGCGGCGACCTGATCCAGAACAGCACCTATGCCGTAGTCCTTTTCAGCATCCTGCTCACCGCCATTCTCGTCTTCCTGCAGGACATGACCTTCGTGGGCAGGCTCTACCGGCTCATTTTCTCCGGCTTCGCGTCCGGCCTTACCCCGCAGGCTTCACCAGCCGACGGCGAATGAGCGCGCGAGGCCGCCTCTGACGTCGCTTCTGCGTTGGCCCGCGATTTCGTATTGCTAGTACACTGTCAAGGAATCCTCCTTCCATCCCCGGGATGGCGGACAGCCCACAGGAGGGCCCTCATGGCATCGGTCATTCTTCCCGCCGCGCCGTCGGAGTCGCGGCCCGGCCGCTTCGGCATCTACGGCGGCCGCTACGTGCCGGAGACGCTGATGGCCGCGCTCCAGGAGCTCGAGATCGAGTACGAGCGCGCCAAAGCCGACGAGGCCTTCCAGGCCGAGCTCGCCTTGTTGCTCAAGGATTATGCCGGCCGGCCCACGCCGCTCTACTTTGCCCGGCGTCTCTCTCAGCAGCTCGGCGGCGCAAAAATCTACTTCAAGCGCGAAGACCTGCTGCACACCGGCGCGCACAAAATCAACAATGCTCTCGGCCAGGCGCTGCTCGCCCGGCGCATGGGCAGGCAGCGCATCGTTGCGGAAACCGGCGCGGGCCAGCACGGCGTGGCCACGGCCACCGTCTGCGCTCTGCTCGGCATGGAGTGCGTCATTTACATGGGCGACGTGGACATGGAGCGCCAGGAGCTCAACGTGCTTCGCATGCGGCTGCTCGGCGCGGAAGTGCGCGGCGTTTCCTCCGGCTCCAAAACCCTCAAGGACGCCATCAGCGAGGCCATGCGCGACTGGGTCACCAACGTCCGCACCACTTACTATCTGCTGGGCAGCGCCCTCGGCGCGCATCCTTATCCCACCGTCGTGCGCGACTTTCACCGCTGCATCAGCCGTGAAATCAAGCAGCAGATTCTGGAGAAGGAAGGCCGCCTGCCCACCGCCGTCATCGCCTGCGTCGGCGGCGGCTCGAACGCCATCGGCGCGTTTTATGAGTTCATTGAGGATCGCGACGTGCGGCTCATCGGTGTCGAGGCCGGCGGCCGCGGCTCTGCGCTCGGTCAGCACGCAATGCGCTTTCGCGGCGGCGCTCCCGGCGTCCTGCAGGGCACGTTTTCTTATGTCCTGCAGGATGAGGACGGCCAGATTGCGCAAACCCACTCCGTCTCCGCCGGGCTCGACTACGCCTCCATCGGCCCCGAGCACGCCGCGCTGCATGACTCCGGCCGCGCCCAGTACACCGCGCAGGATGACGCCGCCGCGCTCGATGCCGTCGTCCGCCTCGCGCGCACGGAGGGCATTCTGCCCGCGCTTGAAAGTGCGCACGCCGTGGCGGAGGCTCTGCGCATCGCGCCGCTCATGGCCGCGCATGACATACTGGTGGTGAATCTCTCCGGCCGCGGCGACAAGGACATGGGCATCCTGGCCCGCGAGTTGAAGCTCGAAGGGGCATGACGCAGAATCGCAATGACCATCCGTTTCCAGCAGAAGCCCGGCCTCGTCGTCTATCTCACCGTCGGCGACCCCTCGCTCGACGCCACCCGCGCCATCGCGCTGGAGGCCATTGACGCCGGCGCGGATGTGCTTGAGCTGGGCGTGCCCTTCAGTGATCCGCTTGGCGACGGGCCCATCATCCAGCGCGCCAGTGAGCGTGCCCTCGCCCGCGGAACGCGCTTGAAGGATGTTCTGGCCCTCACAGCTCAGTTGCGCGCCGCGCGTCCTCAGGCCGGCCTCATCCTCTTCAGCTACTTCAATCCCATCCTGCGCCATGGCCTGGCCCGCTTTGCCGGCGATGCCGCGGCTGCCGGCGCCGACGGCGTGCTCGTCATCGACATTATTGTCGAGGAGGCCGCCGAATACCTGGCCGAGATGCACCGCGTGGGCCTGGCCCCGGTCTTTCTGGCCGCGCCCACCAGCTCCGATGAGCGCCTCAAGGCCATCGCCGAGCACAGCCAGGGTTTTGTTTATGCCATCTCCCGCACCGGCATCACCGGCAAGCAGAGCAGCCTCACCGCGGATGCCGCTACGCTGGTCGCGCGCATCCGGCGATGGTGCGGCCCGGGAACCGGGTCCGCGGGGGAGGGCCTGCCCGTCGCCGTCGGTTTTGGAATTTCCAATGCCGAGCACGTTGCGCAGGTTGCTGAGTTTGCGGATGCCGCCGTGGTGGGCAGCGCGATTGTGGAGCTCATTGGGCGCTCCACACCCGAGGCCGCACCCGGCGAAGTGGCTCGATTTATCAAGGGTCTGCGCATGCCCAGGGCTGCGCTGGCCCGGTAAAGCAAAACGCTCTTCCCGGCGGGCGGCCCGCTCAAGCGGACCTCGCGCGAAGGTTTTCAACTCTCACTGCTGCGCACGCCGCGCTCAGATTTTCCGCACGGCTGGCGAAGCTCCTCACGAGGATGGAATGACGATCGAAGAACTGCGCTTGAAGATCGATGAACTCGACCGCCAGCTTGTGGAACTGCTGAGCGAGCGGGCACGCGCCGCGCAAATGATCGGTCACCTCAAGGTGGCCACTTCGCTTCCGGTCTATGAGCCGAATCGCGAAAAAATCATCTATGCCAACGTGCGCGCAGCCAACAAGGGGCCCTTGCCCGACATCGAACTCACGCACATCTACGAGCGCATTATCGACGTGATGCGGGCGCTGCAGCGCAATGAGTTGGCATCGGAAAGAAAGGCCCAGGCCCATGCGCCGGGCCACCCAACGGGCGCTGGAGCGCCGGAGACAGGAAACGGGAAATGATCGTCGCAATGCAGGAGAAGGCCACCGAGGAGCAGATTGACGCAGTAATCGGAGCCATGGTGGAAGCGGGCGTGGGCGTCCATCGCACCACGGGATCCATGCAAACTATTCTGGCCGGGGTGGGCGCCACCGCCGGCCTTGACCTCAGCAAATTCGAGCTGCTGCCCGGCGTGCTGCACGTCCACCGCATCAGCTCGCCTTATAAGCTCGCCGGCCGCGGCTTTCGCCCGGAAGGCACAGTTGTTCGCTTCGCCAATGGTGTCGAAATCGGTGCTCAGCGCATCGCCGTCATGGCCGGGCCCTGTTCCATTGAGAACGAGGAGCAGATTCTTGAAACCGCCGCGCGCGTCAAGGCCGCCGGCGGCAGCTTCCTGCGCGGAGGCGCATTCAAGCCGCGCTCCTCGCCTTACGCCTTTCAGGGCCTCGGCATTCCCGGCCTCAAGCTCATGCGCCAGGCCGCCCAGGCCCACGGCCTGCTGGTCATCAGCGAGGTCATGGAGATCGCGCAGATTGGGCCCATGCTGCCGCTGGTCGATTGCTTCCAGGTGGGCGCGCGCAACATGCAGAACTTCAACCTGCTGCGCGAGCTCGGCCAGGTGCGCAAGCCCGTCCTGCTCAAGCGCGGCATCGCCGCCACCATTGAGGAGCTCCTGCTCTCCGCCGAGTACATCCTCTCCGGCGGCAATTACGACGTCATCCTCTGCGAACGCGGCATCCGCACTTACGAGACCGCCACGCGCAACACCATGGACATCTCGGCCATTCCCGTCGTCAAAAAACTCTCCCACATGCCCATCGTCGGCGACCCCTCCCATGGCACCGGCCGCCGCGACATGGTTGCGCCCCTGGCCCGCGCCGCCGTGGCCGCCGGGGCCGACGCCATCCTCGTTGAAGTCCATCCCAATGCCGACAAGGCCGCAAGTGACGCCGCGCAAACCCTCTACTTCGACCAGTTCGAGCAGCTCATGGGCCAGCTTCGCGTCATCGCAACTGCCGTCGGGCGTACTCTCTAACCGCAGAAGGACCACACGCCGCATGATTCAGCGCATCGCCATCCTCGGAACCGGCCTGCTGGGCGCCTCAACCGGGCTGGCGCTGCGCGCGGCCGGCTTCCAGGGCCGGATTACCGGCTGGAATCGCGGCGCGGAGGGAGCGGAGACCGCGCTCAAAATGGGCGCGGTCGATTCCATCAGTGACGACGCGCTTGCCATGGCCCGCGAGAGCGATCTCATCCTGCTCGCCACGCCCGTCTTCTCCATTCTCGACTGGATGGAGAAGCTCGCGCCCGCGCTCGGCCCCGCGCAACTGGTCACCGACGTGGGCAGCACCAAAATGCAGATTACCTCGTCCGGTCTGCGCCTCTTCAACCAGCCCGGCAAAGCCGCCTTTCTGCCCGGTCATCCCATGGCCGGCAAGGAGCGCGGCGGCGCAGCGCTGGGCGAGGCCACGCTCTTTCGCGGAACCGTCTGGCTCTTCACGGATGTGGACTCCGACGCGCGTGCTCCCGAGAGCGTCTCACTGGTTGCCGAGTGGCGCAGGTGGGTCACGGCGATGGGCGCGCGCACTCTCGACCTTGATCCGGTGCGCCATGATGAGCTGGTCGCCTGGGTCAGCCATCTGCCGCAGTTCGTCGCCACGGCGCTCAGCGCGCTGCTTGAAGAGGAAGTGGGCGACGCGCCGGAGCTCAAGGACGTGGGCGGCCGCGGACTGCGCGAGATGACGCGCCTCGGCGCAAGCCCCTTTTCCATGTGGCGGGACATCGCCCACACCAACACTGAGGCCATTCACGACGCGCTGCTGGCGCTTGAGCAGCGCCTTGCCCATCTCAGGGAAAATCTGCGCACGCCGGCCCTGCGCGACGAGTTCGACAAGGCCAATCGCTTCCGCCGCGACTCCTGAATCACACTCAATCAGAATCACGCCCGGCCGGCATCATGCCCGGCCCGAGTCATGCTCGGCCCGCGTCACGCGTGGCTGGAGGCTTCCTGCTGCGCCGCCCGCACCGCCAGCTCACTCGCCGGGTCCACCACGTTGAAGCCCTCGGCGCGCGCCGCCTCCATCATCCGCTCTGAGGCGGAGACAAACAGAATTTCCGTTCCCGGAAACATATCCCGCGCCACAAGGGCCGCCGCCAGTTGCAGTGTCTCGGTCCAGCGCAGGCTGGTGCGCTCCAGCAGCCGGCGCGCCGTCTCCAGCACGGCCGGGTTCAGCGGCTCCTGCACCACGCGGGCGGCTTCGGCATTCAGCATCTCCAGCGCCGCCGCTGCGTCCGCGGCGCTCAGGCCTCCGGCGCGCTCCATCCGCCGAATCGCCGCATGCACCTCCAGCGGCGCTGAGGCCGCAATCAGCCTGCGATTGTCTTCCACGCTTTCCATCAGGCGCACCAGCGCATCGCTTCCCGGCTCGCGCACAAACAGCCGGGCGAAGGCCGTCGTCTCAAGAAAGTAGCAGCTCACTCCTCGCTCCGCTCTTCCTCAATCGTCTCCGCCAGGGCGCCTTCCTGCACGGCCACGGGGTGGAACCGCTGCCCCTCCTCGGGAATGCCGGCTTCGGCGCGGTTCAGCCGGATGGTCGTCGTCGGATAGGCCGGCGATTTGGGATTGGCAATCTTGCTGGTCATAATCACGCCGCGCTGGATCGCCTCAGCCAGCACGGCCTGCCGCGACTCCGGATGCTGGTTCCAGCGGTAGTTCTTGCGCGGCAAAAACGAGTCGCGAAACCACTTCAGCGCGATAAAGGCGTGCCCGCCGCGCTCGGCCTCAGCCAGAGCGCCGCACAGCTCCTTGATGCGCTCTTGGGTGCGCGTCTCCATCTCCGCCCCCATCAGCTCCTGCTGGCCGTCCTCCTCCTCGTCGTCGTCCACCTGCGGCACCGCGCGGGGCACGCGGGCCATGCGCGGCGTCGCTTCGCCCTCGTCCGTCCGCTCAAAATAAATCCGCACCTCGTCGTCTTCCGGTGACCAGCTCGCCGCCGGAGCGTTGCGCCGCTTGCTGCGCCCGTTCTCGCTGCACAGCTCCACAATCGCCTGGTAGCCCGGAGGCGCAAGAAACTGCAGTGCGCGCGCCAGTCCCGGGTCCTGCGAGTAGGCAAGCTCGTTCAGGGCCTCTTCAATAATTGCTTCTGCATCCGGAATGCTCAGAGGGTGAACTTCGACGCCGCTCAGCGCGGCCCGAGGCGATTTCATGGCTTTCTTCTCCCTATAAGTTTTTATGCTGGCATGGCGGGGGCCAATTCGGGGAACCTGACAGCCCATAAGTAGATACGCAGTCACCGTAGCGCACAGCGTGCTATCTGGCAAGCCTTTCCCGGTAGCCTGTGAGCCTTTTGTACCACCCCCGCGTGGAACGGAAGTCACCCGCTGCCTGTGGATGGAACCATGCTTTGTCCCGCGCGCCGGCCCTTTCCGGCAGGCCGCCGGGTTTCCTTTCCGCCTCTCCTTCGTACAATAGGGATATGCGGCGCCGTATTGCTTCATTTTTCCTTTTGTCGTCCCTGCTGGTCTTCCCGGGGCTGCTCGCAAATGCCCAGGCCTTCGATCTCGCGGGTCCCAAGGTGGATGTCCACGTCAAGCGGGGTCCCATCACCCTGCCCATCGGCCAGGTGCCCAACCTGCTGCCCGGTGACCGCCTCTGGGTTCATCCCGATCTGCCCAAGAGCCAGTCCGAGCATTTCGTGCTGGTCATCGCCTTCCTGCGCGGGGCCACCAATCCGCCGCCGCCGGAGTGGTTCACCCGCGTCGATGCCTGGTCGCGCAAGGTGCGCGAGGAGGGCGTCTTCGTCGTCGTCCCCGATGAGGCCGAGCAGGCGCTGGTCTTTCTCGCGCCGGCCACCGGCGGCGACTTCAGCACCCTGCGCGACACCGTGCGCGGACGCCCCGGCACCTTTGTCCGCGCCAATCAGGACCTGCAGGCCGCCAGTTGGGACCGCATGAGACTGGACGAATATCTCAATGAAATCAAGACCACCTCGCAAACCGATCCCAAGGCCCTCCAGGAGCGGGCTGAGAAGGCCGCGCGAAGCCTCGGCATCAAGGTCAACAAGGAGTGCTTCCTCCGCCCCGTCGAGCAGCAGTCCTCCTGCCTCTCGCAGCACACTGAGGGGTTGGTCATGGACGACGCCAACACCCAATCCCGTGTCGCCCAGCTCACCAGCGGCTCCACCGTTGACCTCATGAACCAGATCTCTTACTCGCCCGTCGGCGGCGCCGGAGCTTACAGCCCTTACATCGGCGCGATTCTTGACACCGCGCGCATCCTCTCCTCGCTGCACACCGCGCATTACCAGTACATCCCCGCGCTGGCCCTCCCGCGCGAGGACACGCTCAACCTGCGCCTCAGCGTTGCGCCGTCCTTCCGCAATCCCAAGTCCGTGGTGATCATCGCGCTGCCGCCCGTGGGCCGTGCCGTCCTGCCGCCGCTGCATCCGGTGGACCCTTCTGCCACCTTCTGCGCCCAGCAGCCCAACCTGGTGCTGCCGGCCGAGGGTGCGCCCCTTGCCCTCGCCACTCATCTTGCGCACGACCTCACCTTGCAAATCGCCACCGGCAAAGGCGACATCAGTCTGCCTCTCAAGGCCGAGCCCGCTCTGGGCGGCCTGGTGGTGCAGCGTCCCATCCCTCCGCTCCCGCAGAGCGAGGTCACCGCCGTGGTGCGCGGCAAGTGGGGCTTCAACGATTGGGAAGGCCCGCGTTATCGATTGCGCTCCTCCCAGCCCGATGGCTGGAGCGTCGTGCCCGGCGACCAGTCGGCGCTCGTCGTCGGCCGCGAAGACCTGCTCCACATCGAAGGCGAAAATGCCCAGTGCGTTGACCGCGTGGACGAGCAGACCGCTTCCGGCCAGGTCTTGCCGCTCACCTGGACATCCACGCGGCCTGACCTGCTGACCGTCACCATGCCCATGCAGGACGCGGCGCCCGGCGCCGTCAAGGTCCGCATCCACCAGTACGGCCTGGCCCGGCCAGACTCCCTGGCCTTGATGGCCTACGCTGAGGCCGCTTCGCTTGACCGGCTCACGCTCAGCGCCGGCGAGTCCGATGCCGCGCTCACCGGCACGCGCCTCGATGAGGTGGCCAAAGTCTCGCTCGAAGGCATTCACTGGCTGCCCAACGGACTCACCCGCGTGCAGGATACTGACCGCCTTGCCATGAAGGGCGACAGCTCCACCGCGGGCCTCGAACCCGGCCGTCATTATCTGGCCCGCGTGGAGCTGCGGGATGGCCGCCGCCTCCGCGTCCAGGTCACCGTCAATCCTCCCCGCCCGCAAATCGCTCTGCTTAGCAAGGGCGCGCAGGAGGTGGCCGACGATGCGCCCTCGCAGGTCACTCTCGGCAGCGCGGACGACCTGCCCATCAGCCGCAGGATTGTCTTCTTCCTCCGCTCCAAGACTCCGGTCAACTTTCCCCGCACTGAGAGCGTTGAAGTGGCCGCGGACGACGGCGAATTCCACACCACGCTCACCCTTGCCGACGGCAGCCTGATGCTGGAAGATGCGCACACCGCTCTCGGCGTCGTCGAGCCGCTCACGCGCTTTGGCGCCTCGGCCTTTGGTCCCGTCCGCGTCCGCGCCGTCTCCGCGCAGGGCGTGGCCGGCGACTGGATTCCCCTGGGCACGCTGGTCCGCATTCCCGGCTTCAAGGAGCTGCGCTGCACCCGCTCGCTCTCCCACCCCTGCCTGCTCACCGGCAGCAATCTCTTCCTCGCCGCCTCCGTGGCCGCCACGCCGGACTTTTCAACCTTCACAGACGTGCCGCCCGACTTCACCGGAACCCAGCTCACCGTGCCCCACCCCGTCGACGGCTTGCTCTACCTCAAGCTCCGCGACGATCCGCAGACCGTGCAAACCCTCACCATGCCCATCACGCTCACCGCAGCCCATGGTCCGCTGGCTCCGCCCGCCACCATCCCCGCCCCCGCGTCCGGGAAGGATTCCGGCGAGTCGTCCTCTTCGCAGCCATCCGTCACTTCCCCAAAACCCGCGGAGAACCCGCCGACAAAGGCCGCGCAGCCCTCGCCCGAAGCAGCCTCGCCTGACGCCGCCAAGACCGCCACAGCCGTGTCTGCCACGCCGCAGCAGAAGCAGCGTTAGGGGAACCTAGGCCGGCTCGCCCTCAAAGTGCGCTTCAATCTCCTCGAGCGTCTTCCCCTTGGTCTCCGGCAGCAGAAAAGCCGCGGTCAGGAAGTAGATTACCGTGAAGCCCGCGAAGAGAAAGAAGATCGACGAGTAGCCATACTTGCTCACGAAGGGCAGAAAGATGGCCGCCAGCGTCGTGGACACAAGCTGATTGATCACCAGTGCAATGCTCATGCCGTTGGAGCGGATGCGCGTCGGCATCAGCTCGCTCAGCGCCAGCCACACGCACACCCCCGGCCCCATCGCGTAAAACGAAACAAACGCATAGAGCCCCAGCGCAATCAGCCAGCCGTGATGCTGGTTCGGCACTGCGCCCAGAATCGCCTTGTCAATGCGCAGCGGCGCGGTCCGCGCAGCCGAAAGGTTCGCAAACGGATTCTGGAACAGGGCCTCCACCTTGTTTGCCGGCACCGCGCTGTCCCGCGTAATGTGCAGCGGCTGCGCGCCGGGGTCGTCCGAGCGCACGTAGCTCGTCGTCGCCGTAAATCCGCCGTAGGAGTAAATCACCGCAAAGGACGCCCGGCTGGCGTTGATCGCGCTGCCTTCGTAGCCTGCGGCCGCCAGCAGCTTCTCCGCCTCCTGCGGCGTAAGGCGCACGGTCACCGACTGGTCGGCCTCGACCGATTGCTGGATCAGCCCGTGGCAATCGATGCTCACCCGCTCCGTGCGCAGAAACATCGCACCCACCGTCACCAGCGAAACAATAATGCCGCCCGTGCCCAGCACCAGCAGAAACTTGCGCCCCTTGCGGTCCACCAGCATCACGCCGATCATCGTCATCAAAAAATTGAAGGCCGTGAAAATCACATAGCCCCAGTGCGCCTGCAGGTCGCTCAGCCCGCTTTGCAGCAGAATCGCCGTGTTGAAGCCGATGAGCGAGTTGATGCCCGTCGCCGTGTTGCAGAACAGAATCACGCAGGCCAGCAGAAAAGGGATGATGTATTTGCGCCGCAGCAGCGAGTCGTTCACCACCTCGCCCATGCCGCGCCGCACCCGCGTCTCCCGCACCGCCTCGTCCATTTCGCGGAACTCCCGCGCGGCCTGTTCCGCCGTGCGCGAGCGCAGCAGCGCCGCCTCGGCCTGCTTCCGGCGGCCCTTGCTATAGAGCCACCGCGGCGACTCGCCCACCAGCAGGCTGCCAATCACAAACAGCACGCCCGGCGGCAGTGACACCCAGAAGATCCTCCGCCACGCCTGGTTCTGGAAATCGAACAGCGCCTTTGCATCGCTCAGCCGCGTCACATCCGCCACCCGATAGCTGTAGTAGATGCCCACCAGCGCTGCCGCAAAAATCCCCAGCGTCAGCATCCACTGGAAGACGCCCGTACCCTTGCCGCGCTTGTCCGCCGTCAGGCACTCGGCCAGATAGAGCGGCACCACCACGCCGATGAATCCGCCGCTCGTGCCCTGCAGCAGCCGGCCGAAAAACAGCGGCGCATAACCCTGCGAAAGCGCAATTACCGGAATGCTGATCACAAAGGTGATGCCGCTCAGCACCATGAACGGCTTGCGGCCCATCCAGTCCGCAATGGTGCCCGCAAAGAGCGTGGAAATCACACTGCCCAGCAGCACCGCCGCCACAATAATCGAGAGCTGCGCGTTGGTCAGGTGTGAGGTCGCCTGCAGATAAGGCAGCGCCCCGCCGATGATGCCCACATCCACGCCATACAGCAGGCCGCCAAGCCCCGCCACCATCAGCAAAAACAGGTTGTAGGCGCGTTTGCTTTCCGGTTTCAGCCCCTCGGGCCTGGTCATGCTTTCTTCGTTCGGAGTGCTCATCGGCTCCCGGTCCTTGCGCATGCTGTTTCCGCCTGCGGCCGCCGGATTTCACCAGCGCCCTCTCCGTCCTCAGCGGGCCTTCCCGCAATGGGCCGGCGGCAGAGCACAACCAGTCTACATGGCCCCTAGCACGCGCGGCTGCCGCCTTCTCCGCACAGTCTTCCTGTGCCAGCGCCGCCGCCTTTGTGGCAGAATTCTCACGCCAGTCCTCTAACAGATTCAAAACCCTCGGCGCGACACGCTCCGGCTTTGGCTCACGGCCTTCGCCGGCCTCAACCTCTTCCGGTCCGGTCTCACCAACTGGTGCCCGGCCATGACCGTCTTCCGTATGATGGAAATCCTGGACGGGAATCCTGGATTTGAATCAAGGACCCATCCCGCGCAACCCGATCGGAGGTGTATGAAGGAACGCAGATTCCATGCCTCGCAGGCCCATCGCCTTGAGTCGCCGGAGCGGCTCGCTTGGCTTCCGCCCGCTGAGATTATCGCGGCCGCCGGCGCGCATCCTGGGGATGTCATCGCCGACATCGGCGCGGGCACCGGATACTTCGCGCTGCCGCTCGCCCAGGTCGCCGGTCCACAGGGCCTCGTCTACGCCGTCGATGCGCAGCAGGAGATGCTCGATCTCCTCACGCAAAAGCTCCATGCCCCCGGCAGCGGCAACATCCACCTCGCGCAGGCTGAGGCCGACGCCACAGGCCTGCACGATCACTGCTGCACCCTCGCCTTTCTGGCCAACGTCTGGCATGAGTTCGATGATCGCGCTCTCGTCCTGCGCGAGGTCCGGCGCATTCTCCGCCCCGGCGGCCGCATCGCCATCGTGGACTGGCGGCCTGACGTGGAGCGCGAAGCCGGCCCGCCCCTTGAGCATCGCATCCCCGTCGACCGCACCCAGCGCGAACTCGCTGCCATGGGCTTCGCAACGCTCTCTGACGCACTCGTCGGCAAATACCACTGGCTCGTCCTCGCGGAGCTGGCGTAATGAAGGCAGGAAATTCCCATGGAGATCAAAGTCACTCATCTTGGCGACGTTCGCTTCCGCATCCAGGCTCGCTCCCACGCCATTCTTTCTGACCAGCCAGCCGCCAACGGCGGCCAGGACGCCGGCATGACCCCGCCCGAGCTCATGCTCGCCTCGCTCGGCTCCTGCGCCGCGCATTACGCGGTCGAGTACCTCAAGGCGCGCAACCTTCTCGGTGGCGAGCCCGTCACCGTCACCGTCGCTGCCGACAAGCTGCTCAAGCCCGCGCGGCTGGGCAACTTCAAGATTCATGTGCATTGCCCCGCGCCGCTCTCGCCCGAGCAGAACCAAGGGCTCCTGCACAGCGTGCATCATTGCCTGGTGCACAACACGCTGCTTGCGCCGCCGCAGATTGACATCGAGCTGCATCACCCTCAGCCCGCGCTGCTCCACGATTAGCCCTCGTCCGGTGTACCGCCGCGCCGCGCGCAAAAAAACGCCCGGCACGTGATGCGCAGGGCGTCTTTCGTCACGGGTGTTATCTGCGATTGCCGTAGAAATGCCGCACGCCCACTTCATAGCCGCGCCGGAAGGCTTGGCGATAAACGCGCCGGTCGCCCCGGGGCAAATTGGGGTGCCGGTATTCATCGCGATTGTTCACGTCAGGCCTGCGATGGTTTTCAAAGTCCTTGCGCGCGCCTTCAATGCCGTCATGAAAGCCACGCCGTTGCAGATCGTTGAACTCGCGCGGCGGCATGTCCCATCCGCCTCGATCATGGTAGCCCGGCTGCGCCGCCGGTGCAGCGCTGCCTGCCCACGCCACGCTGGCGCAGGTCGATCCCAGAAAAACTGCAAGAGCAGGAATTGCAAATCGTTTCAGGTTCATGGGGAATACGCTCCTTCCTTCAGTTGCCGTTCAAACTGCTCAATTCATTTTGACGCCGCTCCGCCATTGTGCCCTATCCGGTCACGCCGGCTACAGGTACAACTTTCCAGCCCGCGGTTGCAGCGCCGCTTACACTCCTCCAAGGCAAACCGATTCTACCCTCAGTCCCCCAACTGCGCCACGATTAGCTCTCATCCGTCCCGCGCGGACCAGAAAGGACAAAGCGCCAGGCTCGTCTTGACCCTGGCGCTCTCCTGCGTTTTTCCAAGATTCAGTATCGGTCGTGGTCGTCGCGATACAGAATGCCATAAATGTGCCGCACGCCCACCGCATAGCCGTGCCGGAAGCCCTCGCGATAAGCGCGCAGCGCGCCCCCCGACAAATCCGGATGCCGGTACTCGTCACGATTCTCCACATCCGGCCGCCTGTGATTCTCAAAGTCCTTGCGTGCGCCCTCAATGCCGTCATGAAAGCCGCGCCGTTGCAGATCGTTGAACGCATCCGGCGCCATGTCCCACGCCCGCGGCGGCGGAGGTGGCGCGGGAGCCGCGTACGCTGGACCGCCATATCCGGGCCCGCCGCCCGTCAGGTGCCGCATCGCCCTGTTATAGCCGCGCCGGAAAGCCTCGCGGTACTGCTCACGCAGCTCGGGTGGCAGGTTTGGATGCCGGTACTCGTCACGATTCTCCACATCCGGCCGTCTGTGATTGTCAAGGTCCTTGCGCGCGCCCTCAATTCCATCGTGAAAACCCCGGCGCTGAATGTCGTTGAACTCGCGTGGCGGCGCATCCCAGTCGCCCCGGTCGTGTTGCTGCCCATAGTAGCCCTGCGGTGGGCCTTGCTGCGCACCTGCAGTCAAGGCCATGCCCAGGCCGCCTGTTCCCATCAGAATTGCGAGTGCCGGTACTGTAAATCGACGGAGTTTCATGGATTAAACTCTCCTTTCTGGTCTTGCCTTAATGGTCTTGCGGTTGCGGGAAACCATCTCACTTGCGATCAACTGTCGGCCTGTCTCGCCTCACGTCGCCTCTACACGATTGAAGCAAGCCGATTCTACTCACCTCCGGCACGCCGTGCCACCCTGAATGGCGTCGGCTCCTGCGGACACGAATCTCCATCGGCTACGATGGCATCATGCCGGCCCTTCTTGAAACCCGCAACCTCCAGATTTGTTTTGGTGCGCGGCAGGCGGTCTCCGGCATCGGCTTCCACATCGACGAGGGCGAAGTCCTCGGCCTGGTCGGCGAATCCGGCTCCGGCAAAAGCGTCACCGCGCTGGCCATCCTCGGACTGCTCGATCCGGCCGCGCGCGCCACCGGCGAAATCCTCTGGCGTCCCGCCGCTTCCGGCCAAACCCCTGAGCCTCAGCCGCTCAATCTCCTCGCCCAGCCCCCGCGCGTTCTTCGCCGCATCCGCGGCCGCCGCATCGCCATCATCTTTCAGGAGCCCATGACCGCGCTCAATCCCGTCATGTCCATCGGCCGCCAGGTGGCCGAGTGTGCCCAGGCCCACGCCCCAAGCTGGAGCCCGCGCGAGGCCCGCCGCCGCGCCATCCAGGCGCTCGAATCCGTCGCCATTCCCGATGCCGCGCGCCGCTTCGGCGACTATCCCCACCAGTTTTCCGGCGGCCAGCGCCAGCGCATCCTTATCGCCATGGCGCTCATCAACCGCCCCCGCCTGCTCATTGCCGACGAGCCCACCACCGCCCTCGACGTCACCGTCCAGGCCCAGATTCTCGCCCTGCTCGCCCAGCTTCAGCGCGAGCATCAACTCGCCATGCTCTTCATCTCGCATGACCTCGCCGTCGTCGGCCAGGTCGCCAACCGCGTCGCCGTCATGCAGTCCGGCAACATCGTCGAAACCGGTCCCACCGCCCGCCTGCTCACCGCGCCCCGACACCACTACACGCGCAGCCTCCTCGCCGCCGTACCCACTCTCCGCACTCCGCGCAACCGTCCACTCGCAACAGTGGGGTCAGCGCCTGCCGGTGAAACAAGTAACCTGCCCCCGCACGATTCCGCGTGAATCCGCCCGCTGGTTGAGGTAGAAGGGAAGTGTTTGCATTTTTTTTGAGGAGGCAGGCTATGAGGACCCTCGCGACCCTCTGTGCCGTTGCGCTGTTTGCGGCCGTGCCCTTCGCCGGCGCGCAGTCCGCGCACCACAAGAAGACCACCAAGCCCCCGCCCACCGCGCCGGAACTCGCCGAATACATCCGCGGGCAGCTTCTCTCGCTTTCGCCCGACGACGGCATCAACGACAATCAGGAAGTCGCCTTTGACGCCGCCAACCAGGTCATGACCGTCAAGCAGCCCGATGGCCGCTGCGAAGTCTTCTTCAACAACCTTGACGCAAACACCATCGTCTGGGATGTCTTTGACGCCAGCGACTCCGTCGACACCCGCGAGAAACTCCTCCGCGTCACCATCGTCGGCTTGAGCGGCAAGCCCGCCCGCACCTGCTATGACAAGCAGAATCAGCCCGTCACCAACATTCCCGCGAATCGCGCCCGCCTGCTTTTCGCGCAATACAAGGCCAGCGCGGACCCCGACTTCGCCTACCCGATGACCACGGCTCTCCAGGCGCTCATCGCCCTCGACGGCGGCGAGGCCGCCAAGAAGCTCTTCTAGCATTCATCCAAACACACCACCGCCCCCCGGCTTCGCGGCCGGGAGGCGGCGTGGTTGACTCAAGCACTATTCGGCTGCAGCGGCCGCAGCGGCGGCTTCGTGCTCCTGCT
>DASUAU010000039.1:0-26216 GCA_035763705.1 Occallatibacter sp.
CTGCCGGTGGGCGTCTTTGGCGGCAAGCGGCAGTACATGGATCTCCTTGCGCCTCTGGGGCCCGTTTACCAGGCCGGAACGCTCAGCGGCAATCCGCTGGCAATGGCCGCGGGGATGGCGACGATTGGCTATCTTCAAGATCATCAGAGCGAGGTCTACGCACAGCTTGAGGCGACGGCGAAGACGATTTTCGACGGCGTGGCTGCGGAGGCGGCCAAGGCAGGCGTTGCGCTGTGCGTGAATCGCGTTGGCGCGATGGGAACATGGTTCTTCCAGGCCGGGCCGGTTACGAATTACGACGAGGCGGCCAGGAGCGATACGGCGGCCTTTGGGTGCTTCCACCGGGCGATGCTGGAGGGCGGCGTGTGGCTGCCGCCGTCGCAGTTTGAAGCAGCGTTTGTGAGCACGGCGCACGGCGCGGCGGAGGTGGAGAAGACGTTCTCGGCGGCGCGAGCGGCATTCAAAGCGGTGAAAGCCGGATAAGTGCCTGCTTGCGGTGAAGGATGCATGCGTTGCGGTCGCAGCGGCATTCAGGCATTTTCAGAGTTACCGTGCCCTATTTGCTTCGTGCAGGGCCGCCGCTCCCTGTTGGTCGTGTCGACTTGATATCCCTGCTTCGGTTTACAGCAACTCTGAAAATGCTTTAGGCTCCGCGGATGAGAAACAGCAGGCCCGCGACGATGAGCGTGCCCTCGATGATCCAGACAAAGACGCGCTCAGGCAGGCGGTCCACAATGCGCTTGCCCCAGAACGAGCCTAGTACCATGAGCGGGCCGAGGAAAAGGCCGATGAGGATGTCGCGCAGAGGCAGGATGTGGGCGTCGCGATAGGCGATGAGCTTGGCCACGTGCATGGTGACCGTTGCCAGGGCTTCTGTGCCGATGTAAGCGCCCTTGACCAGGCCAAAGGCGAGGAAGAACGGCGCCATGAGCGGGCCGACGCTGCCCAGCAATGCGGACAGAAAGCCGGCTCCCGCGCCGATTCCGGCAAAGGCTGGCGCGGGCGGCTTCCATAGAGTTTTGGGGCGCACGTGTCGCCAGACCACGATCAGCAAAAGGAACGCACCGAGGATGCGCGTGAGCGCGGGCAGCGGCGCGCGGGCAAAGAGCAGCCCGCCGGCCAGCGCCATGGGCACGCCGCCCAGAGCGAACCAGCCGACGACACGCAGGTTGACGAGGCTGCGGTTGAACCAGACGCGGCTGGCGTTGCCGATGAGCTGCGCAACGGTGAGGATGGGGATGGCTTCGCGAATACCGAAGGTCCAGACGAGGACGGGAAGCAGCACGGCGGCTCCGCCGAAACCCGCGACGGCGGCCAGCGTGGCCGCGACAAGCGAGGCCAGCAAAACGGCGGCGATGTGGAGAAGATCGGGCATGGAATTTGAATGCGAGGAAAGATGGAGCGACGCTATACGGGTGCGGGCCAGTCGTCCACGGTGACGAAGGTGTGCGTGCGGCGGTAGCGCGTGAGTAGCTGCGCAACGGCATCCACCGAGGGTCCGCGGTTGGCGCCAGGCTCGCGATGTCCGCCGTCATGCAGGACGATGTTGGTGGCAAAGCCGCGGGCTTGATTGCGATCAATCTTGCTCATCATGCGCGCGGCGATGCGTGTGGCGGAGGGCTCGGACCAGTCCGTCGTGATGGCGTTCCACAGGACGGGAACCATGCCGAGCTCGCGCGCCGTGCGCAGAACAAAAGGCCGCCGTCCGCCGAAGGGAGGGCGGAAGAAGCGGATGCGCTTGCCGGTGAGTTCGGCAAGGGTATCACTGGTGCGACGAAGCTCGTCCTGGATGCGGGCAGCGGAAACGAAGGCGAGATTGGGATGCGACCAGGAGTGGTTGCCGATGAGGTGGCCGGCCTGCACCATGCGGCGGACGAGCGAGGGCTCGGCCTGGGCATAGCGGCCGATGAGGAAGAAGGTGGCGCGAACGTCGTGCTCGGCCAGAATGTCGAGCAGGCGCGGCGTGTGCGCGGGGTTGGGGCCATCGTCAAAGGTGAGGGCCAGCTCGCCGGGGCGCGGTGGGGCAGTGAGTGTGCGGCCAAAGAGCTGCGAGCCGGGGCCCATGGCAGCCCACGCGCCGCCGGCGGCCAGGCCCACGAGGGCGACGGTGGAGGAAAGGCCGACGGTGAGGCCGGTGGCGAGCGAGACGGACATGCTGACTACAAGTGTGCGGGGTGGCGGGGGTTGAGGGCAAGCGGCGGAGCAGATGTACTGCATCTCCAAAGACTGGGGAAATTCACTCGCAGGCAATTGGAGCGTTGCCGACGATGCTCCCGCAACCCCTCCACCGTGCGCATTGATCTGTTCGCCTATTGAGCGTTTCAGTCATGCATTTCCTCTGAACCTTGGCAGATTTTGGAGTATCGTTTAAGCTGTTGGGATTTGTTTGCCCTGCTCGCAACAGAGAAGGGTTTGATCGATGATTAGTCCCTCTGGAGCGGAACGGCGCTTCAATCGAATTCTTTACCTGGGCACGAGCGTCTTCTTTCTTGCGCTCGTCTTCTGGACGTTCGCGCGCACGTTCTATCTGAAGCAGTTCTTCGACTCGCCTCCCCTGACGGCGCTGCTCTATGTTCACGGTACGGTGATGACCGGATGGGTGGTGCTGCTGGTGGCGCAGACCGGTCTGGTTGCCGCCCATCGCGTGCAGTGGCATCGACGGTTGGGTGTGTTTGGCGTTTACTGGGCGGCGCTGGTTGTACTTCTGGGATCGATCACGACACTGCACGCCGCGGCGCGCGAGGTGCGCGCTCACACATCCTTTGCCGCGAGCCAGATCACGATTACGAGCCTGGACCTGTTGCAGATGCTGTTCTTTGCGGTGTTCGTCGTTCTGGCGGTGCGGCTGCGTCACCGGCCCGACCAGCACAAGCGGTTGATGCTGCTGACAATCGCCTGCATGCTGCCGGATGCGCTGGCGCGGTTGCCGATCACCTTCATGACCGAGACTACCGAAGCACAACTCAATCTGCGCATCATGCTGGGCCTCGATCTATTCGTACTGCTCTGTGTGGGGGTGGACACGATCCGGCATCGGCGCCTGCATCCGGCTTTTGGGTGGGGCGCATTGCTTTTTGTGGGCGCATTTCACGCGGCTCTCTATTTCACGCAGACGCCTGGGTGGATTGCGTTCGGCGAGTCGCTGGTCCCAAGAGGTTAAGCCGGTTAGCCAAATGCGGCGTGTCTTTGCGCGCGAATAGGAGTCAGCTTGCCCTTCCTGATGCCGGCAAATGAAAGTGGCTGGATCGCCAAGGCACTCACCGAGCCAAATTCGGAGTTCCGGGCGGATTACCGTCAATGCTGACACTGCTGCTTTGTGAATCGACAATCTCCCGGCAATTGCACATCGCCGTCCATTCCTAAACCCCACGCAAACCAAGGCCGAGCCAGTGTCAATCGGCACATCGCAACCCCAACAGGCGTATACTCACTAGTGTTCGGGCTGCATCCTGCGTTGACGGAGCGGCACTGGAGAGACGATGAGCGTAACCAAATTCCCCGAGGGCTTCCCCGACGGCGGAGTGTCTTCCGCCCAGAATCCTGCAACAAAGACCCCTGCGACAAAAATGACCATGCCCGGGCTGGCCGAGAAGAAGCGGCTGGGCGAGCCGATTTGCGCGCTGACGGCCTACGATTACGCGACGGCCCGGCTGGTGGACGAGGCAGGCGTGGACCTGGTGCTGGTGGGCGACAGCCTGGCCATGGTGGTGCTGGGCCACGAGAATACGTTGTCGGTCACCGTGGACGAGATGCTGCACCATACGCGCGCGGTGCGGCGCGGCGTGCGGCGGGCGCTTCTGGTGGCCGATATGCCGTTCGGCAGCTATCACGGGGCTGTGGCAGACGGTGTGGCCAACGCGGTGCGCTTTGTGAAGGAAGCGGGCGCTGAGGCGGTGAAGATTGAGGGGCCGCGCGTGGAGCTGGTGCGCGCGCTGGTCGCGTGCGAGATTCCCGTGGTGGGCCACCTGGGCTTGACGCCGCAAAGCCTGCATCGCATGGGCGGCTACAAGGTGCAGGGCAAGACGGTGGCCGCAGTGGAGCGGCTGACGGCTGAGGCGCTGGCTCTCGAAGAGGCAGGAGCGGGCGCGCTGGTGCTGGAGGGCGTTCCGCGCGAGGCTGCGGCGGCCGTAACGCGCGAGCTTGCGATTCCGACGATTGGCATTGGCGCAGGGCCGGAGTGCGATGGGCAGATTCTGGTCTTCCACGACATGGTGAACCTGACGTTTGCGCCGCCGGCAAAGTTTGTGCGTCGCTATGCGGACGCGGCGGCGATGATGCGTGGAGCGGTGGAGCACTATCGCGATGATGTGACGCGGCGAGCCTTTCCTGCAGACGCGGAGAGCTATCACCTGCCGGAAGCCGCACGCGAGGCGCTGAAGCCGAAGCCGGCACCTGCGCGCAAGCTGCACGCGCTCAGGAAGGCATGATGGAGGTTGTGCGGACGGTGGAGGCACTGCGGCAGCGGACGCGGATGGCGCGGGCAAAGGGAAAAACGATTGGCCTTGTGCCAACGATGGGCGCGCTACACGCTGGGCATGCCTCGCTCATTCGTGCGGCGAGGCGCGAGTGCGATTTTGTAGCGGTCACCGTCTTTGTAAATCCCACGCAGTTTGGGCCGAACGAGGATTTCGCGCGTTATCCGCGGAGCTTTGATGCGGATTGTGCATTGGCGGAAGCCGAAGGCGCGGATGTGATTTTTGCGCCGGCGGTGGAGGAGCTTTATCCGGCGGGCGCGGCGACTTTTGTCGAGGTGGAAGGTTTAAGCAATCGCCTCGATGGCAAATCGCGGCCGGGGCATTTTCGCGGAGTGGCTACAGTGGTTGCGAAACTGATGATTGCGGCCGAGGCAGACCGCGCTTATTTTGGGCAAAAAGATGCGGCGCAGGTGGCCGTGCTGCGGCGGATGGTGGCGGATTTGCGGCTGGGCACGGAGATTGTGGTGTGCCCGATTGTGCGCGAGGCCGATGGACTGGCGCTGAGCTCTCGCAATCGCTACCTGAACGAAACCGAGCGCACGCAGGCGCTGGTGCTGAGCCGGGCCGTGCGCCGCGTGGAGGCGCTGGTGACGGCGGGCGAGCGAAACGCGGAGACACTGCTGGCGGCGGCGCGGCCCACGTTTGCAGCCGAGCCTGAGGTCAAAGTGGATTACGTCGAGCTGGTGGACTGGGCGACGCTGCAGCCGGTTGCAGAGGCCGCGCGGGGAACGCTGTTTGCCGTGGCGGCGTGGGTGGGCGAAACGCGGCTGATTGACAACGCGGTGATTCGGTAAGGCCGAGTCCCCATTCGCTGCAATGCACGATTGACTCTTGAGAGCGGCCAGACAAATAATGACTAGATGATTCTCGTTCTGTGCGCCATGGTCGCTTTCGCGTTCCTGGTCTTGGGATCGCTTGCGTTCGTGGTGTGTGTTCTGGTGCCACCGGCGCGCCGATTTGCGCTCAGCACTGCATTGTGGTTCGCAGCCTGGGGTCCATGTTTGGACGGGCTGATTGTGCTTGCCGTGCTGGGAATTCTGGGCACGTCGCTGCTGATGAAGCCAGGGAGCATAGATTGGACCACCATGCCGGCAGTCGCAAGAGCGCTTGGATGGGGATACCTGGCCGCAGGGGTGCTTGTCACTGTGGTTGTGGCTACTGGGGCTGCGTGGGTCCATCAAAAGCTGGTTCATCGTTTCACTTTTGCGCTCTTCCGCTTGTACGCGACCGCTGTTTCGGCGGGAATTGGAACCGTCTATGGCTGGTGCCTCGGTTGGTGGATTGAGGCTCAAGGGTCCATACGCTTTGGATTCTGGTTATGGGTGGCGGCGATGCTCCTTTTGATCGCGGGATTCGGTGCAGCGGCCTACAAGGGCGCGCGCAGCCTCCGAGGTAAAGCCCCGACTCGATTCACTTGGATTTCCGAGGACGAGTTTTCAGGTTCGAATTGACCGTAAACTTTACCTAATCCTCAATCAAATCTTAGCGACACTTGTCTGTAAGCTGGAGTCATGCCGGAGCTGCCCGACATTTCCGCCTACATTCGTGCGCTGGAGCCGCGCGTGGTGGGGCAGCGGCTGGAACAGGTGCGCGTGGCGAGTGTCTTTCTGCTGCGCACGGTAGACCCGCCGCTGGAGGCCGCGCACGGGCGCGTGGTGCGGGCTGTGCGGCGCGTGGGCAAGCGCATTGCACTCGGAACGGACACTGACATCTGGCTGGTGCTGCACCTCATGATTGCCGGGCGGCTGCACTGGAAACCTGCGGGCGCAAAACTGGCGGGGCGGAATGCTCTGGCGGCCTTCGATTTTGCCACGGGTTCGCTGGTGCTGACTGAGGCGGGCAGCAAGCGGCGCGCCAGCCTGCACGTGGTGCGCGGCGAGGATGGGCTGCGCGGCATTGATCCCGGCGGCATCGAGATTCTTGAAACAGACCTTGCGGGCTTCCGCGCGGCTTTGGCCGTGGAGAATCACACGCTCAAACGCGCGTTGACAGACCCGCGCGTAATCAGCGGAGTGGGCAATGCGTATTCCGACGAGATTCTGCACGCGGCAAAGCTTTCTCCGCTGGCGCAGACACAGAAGCTCAAGCCCGACGAATGGGAGCGGCTTTATGCAGCAGCGCGGGAGACGCTGGCCGCATGGATGGATCGGCTGGGCGCGGAGGCGGACCGGCAATTTCCCGAACACGTGACGGCCTTCCGGCCGGAGATGGCCGTGCATGGCCGCTTTGGCAAGCCCTGCCCGCGGTGCGGCCAGCCGGTGCAGCGGATTCGCTATGCGGACAATGAGACAAACTACTGCGCCGAGTGCCAGACAGGCGGCAAGGTGCTTGCGGATCGCGGATTGTCGCGACTGCTGGGCTCCGACTGGCCGCGCACGCTGGAAGAGCTGGAAGCGCTGAAGCGGAGATGACGCGTGGGCCGCGGGCGGCGCGGGGAAGTTGACTTCAAAGGCCGGTTTTGCGAGACTCAAAGATGCTGCCGGTGAGGCCCTGAAGGCCTGCACTGTGTCCCGTGCCGAAGTGGCGGAATTGGCAGACGCGCGTGGTTCAGGTCCACGTACTCGCAAGGGTGTGGGGGTTCGAGTCCCTTCTTCGGCACCAATCTTCTGACAAGACTATTTCCCAGGCCGGGGGTCCTTCGCTCCGCTCAGGATTTCGTCTGCGGGCTCGCGCTACGCTGACGCCCGCAAGGCGACTCAAGTTCGAGTCCCTTCTTCGGCACCAAAAGATTGAGCAAAACAAAAGCGGCCGATGGGCCGCTTTTTGGCGTTTGGAGCACAAGGGAAAATGTTGCGGCGTCGCGCCCCTACTTCAAACTCGTCCAATCCAGCACCACCTTGCAGGCCTGGCCGGAGATCATCGCGTCAAAGCCCTTCTGGAACTCGTCGAAGCGGAAGCGATGGGTGATGACCGGCGAGATGTCGAGGCCGGAGTCGAGCATGACGGACATCTTGTACCAGGTCTCGTACATTTCGCGGCCGTAGATGCCCTTGATGGTAATCATGTTGAAGATCACGGGCCGCCAGTCCATGGGCGCGGTTTTGGCGGGGATGCCGAGGATGGCGATTTTGCCGCCGTGGCTCATGCTGGCAATCATGTCGGCCAGGGCCTGCGGATTGCCCGACATTTCAAGGCCCACGTCAAAGCCCTCGGCCATGCCCAACTGCTTCTGCACCTCGGCCAGCGGAGTCTCCGAAGGATTGACGGCGAGGGTTGCGCCCATTTTGCGCGCCAGCTCCAGGCGGAAGGGATTGAAGTCCGTGACGACAACGTGGCGCGCGCCGGCGTGGCGCACCACGGGGATGGCCATGATGCCGATGGGACCCGCGCCGGTGATGAGCACATCTTCCCCCAGCACCGGGAACGAGAGCGCGGTGTGGACGGCGTTGCCAAAGGGGTCAAAGATGGCGGCCACATGGTGGTCGATTCCGGCGTGGTGACGCCAGATGTTGGTCATGGGCAGCACGATGAGCTCAGCAAATGCGCCGGGGCGGTTGACGCCCACGCCCTGCGTGGAGACGCAGAGATGGCGGCGGCCGGCAAGGCAGTTGCGGCAGCGGCCGCAGACCACGTGCCCCTCGCCGCTGACAATGTCGCCGGGAAAAAAGTCGTTCACGTTGGAGCCGACAGCGACAATTTCGCCAACAAACTCGTGGCCGATGGCCATGGGCACGGGAATGGTCTTCTGCGCCCACTCATCCCAGTTGTAGATGTGCACATCGGTGCCGCAGATGCCAGTGTAGCGGACGCGGATGAGCACATCGTTGATGCCCATGGCGGGCTCGGGAATCTCTTCGAGCCAGAGGCCGGGTTCAGAGCGCGCTTTCACGAGGGCTTTCATAGGCGGTTCTCCTGCTGCAGGGGCCGTGTTGAGCGATAAATTGAGCGACAGATGTGCTCAAGAAAAGTTTACTGCCTGCGGGCCCGCGCACGGAAAGGCCGGCGTGAGCGCGACGCGCGTGGGACGCTCATAGAAACGCGATGCAACTGGGACTGCCGACAGGGGTGTATTGGCCTGTGAACTGGAGCTGGCCGTTGGGGCGATGGATGCGGAAGGCGGCGATGGCATCACTGTGTTGATTGCAGACGAAGAGAAAATTGCCGCCGGGCGCGATGCAGCAGTGGCGCGGATAATCGCCGAGGGTCGGGGTTTCGCCGACCCATGCCAGGCGGCCGTCTGCGCCTATGGCAAAATGGGCAATCGTGTCATGCAGTCGATTGGCGGCGTAAAGCGAGCGTCCGTCGGGAGAGACGAGTATCTCTGATGCGAAGTTGGTGCCGGCGAAACCTGGGGGCAGCGTTGAGAGAGTTTGCTGATGGGCGAGCGCGCCGCTGGCCTGGTTGTAACGGAAAAACGCAACCGTCGAGGCCTCTTCCTGAATGGAGTAAAACCAGCGGCCGTTGGGATGAAAGACAAAGTGGCGCGGGCCGTCGCCGGAGGGCAGCGAGACGAAGGGATGCGCAGCGGGCGAGAGCTTGCCGGTGGAGTGGTCAAAGCGGTAAGTGTAAATACGGTCCTGGCCAAGATCGGTGGCGAGCACAAAGCGGCCTTCGGGGTCGGCCGCGATCATGTGGGCGTGGGGCGCGTCATGGCCGCTGATGGCGAAGCTGCCTGCGGGCGCATCGGCGGCATGCGTGCTGCCAACGGAGCCCACGTCGTGGTGGATATCCACCGCGGGGCCAAGCGCACCGCCGGGCAGGATGGGCAACACGGCAATGACGCCGCTGCCATAATCCGCCACAAAAACGAAACGGCCGCGCGGGTCGATACTGAGGAAGGCAGGCGTTGTTCCGTGGGAGTTGACGGTGTTGATCTGGCGCAGGCTGCCTGTGGCGGGCGAAAGGGCGAAGGCGCTGGCCGCGCCAGAATCGCCCTCAAAATTGGTGACCTCGTTGACACAGAAAAGCAGGCGGCGCGTGGGGTGAATCGCAATCCACGAAGGGTTGGGCGTCTGCGCCACCAGAGTGCGGTCCATCAGGCCGCCGGTGTGCGGATCTAATTTGAAGCGATAGATTCCCTGGCCATTGCCCGGGGCGCCGGGCGCGTTGTCATAAGTGCCGACGAAGGCGAAGCTGGGTGCGTGCAAGGCTGCGGCGCGTGCAAAGGCCGGCAGAGCGGGCGCGAGCGCGAGTACCGGCGAGGCACGCAGAAGGCTGCGGCGCGTGGGATGCAGTGGCGAGTGTTCAGTGGTCACTGGAGTACTCCTGCTGAGTGGATGGGGCGCGGCGCCAGGCCGGCTAAAGTGCGAACGAAAGAGCTACGGCAAACGCGAGGCCGCAGACGGAGATGATGGTTTCGCAAATCGACCAGGACTTGATGGTCTGCGGAACAGACATGTTCAGGTACTCCTTCACCAGCCAGAAACCGCCGTCATTCACGTGCGAAAAGATGAGCGAACCGGAGCCTGTGGCAATGGCCAGCAGCTCAGGGTGCACGCCCGGAACGTGGAGCGCGATGGGCGCGATGATGGAAGCCGCGGTGGACATGGCCACCGTGGAAGAACCCGTGGCCAGGCGCAGCAATGCGGCCACGAGCCATGCCAGCAACAGCACCGGAATATGGCTCCGCATGGCGACGTCGATGATGGCGTGCGAGACGCCGCTTGTGATGAGCACGCGGCCAAAGCCGCCGCCCGCGCCAACAAGCAGCGTGACCATGGCCGTGGGCGCAAGGCAATCATTGCTGAAGCGCAGGATGGCGACGCGCGAAAAGCCGCGCATCAGGCCCAGCGAGACAAAGCTGAAGAGCGCGCCGATCAGCAGCGCCATATCGTCATTGCCCACCAGGCGCAACGCCTGGTTGAGCGTGCTGCCGGGGGCTGCAAATACATTTGCCCAACTGCCGATGAGCATGAGCGCGACAGGGAGAAGAATGGTGGCGACGGTGACAGGAAAGCTGGGCAGGCTGCGCTCCTGATTTTCCTCTACGCCATGGTCAACGAACTCGGCGGCCATCGCATTTTCTTCTGGCAGTTGAATGTGCGGCGCAATGAAATAGGCGTAGAGCGGGCCGGCGAGGATGGCCGTGGGAAGGCCGATGACAAGCGCATAAAGAATGGTGCGGCCAACATCCGCGTGGAAGATGGTGACAGCAAGCATCGCGGCCGGATGAGGCGGGACGAGGCCATGCACCACTGAAAGCCCCGCCACCATGGGCAGCGCCACGAGGACGAGCGACGTGCGCGTGCGCCGCGCAACGGTGTACGCGATTGGGATGAGAAGAACAAAGCCGACCTCAAAAAAAGCGGGCAGGCCCACAATGAGCGCAACCACCATCATGGCCCACGGCACGCGCCTGGGCCCGAAGAGACGGATGAGCGTTTGCGCAATCTGGTCGGCGCCGCCGGACTCGGCCATCATTTTGCCAAGAATGGTGCCCAGCGCGATGACGATGGCGATGTGGCCAAGCGTGGAGCCGAGGCCGGTCTCGAATGCCTTTACGCCGTCAAGGAACGGCATGCCCGTGACCAGCGCCAGCGCCAGCGAGACGCAGAAAAGCGAGATGAAGGGATTGAGGCGAGCGACGGCGATGAGAACGATGAGGACAACGACGGAGAGAAACGCCGAAATCAGAAGATAGAGGCTGTGTGGATCCATCATGAGCTCGCCACATGTGCCGCGGCACGCGCAGCGGGTTTGGGCGCACGCGGCAAAAAGCGTCCGGCGCGGATTGTGGTTGCGCCCGCGGGTGTGTAGGCAAGCGCGCCATTCACCCACACGGCTTGAATGCCCTCGGCGGGCCGGATGGGATCGTCGTAGGTTGCCGTGTCGCGGATGCGGAGGGGATCGAAGAGAACCAGATCGGCGAAGTAGCCCTCACGCACACGGCCACGCTCCACCAGGCCAAAGCGCTCGGCGGAAAGTGAAGTCATTTTGCGGATCGCCTCCGGCAGGGGGAAGAGTTTTTCGTCGCGACAGTAGCGGCCCAGCACGCGCGGAAAGGCGCCCCACAAGCGTGGATGCGGGTGCGCGTCGTTGGGCAGGCCGTCAGAGCCGATCATGGTGGCCGGATGCGCAAGTATGCGGCGCATATCGTGCTCATCGATGCTGTGATAGATGGCGCCGGCGGGCTGCAGGCGGCGAGCTGCCTCGTGCTGCGAGGTCTTCCATTCTTCGGCAATCTGCGCAAGCGCGCGGCCCGCGGCCTCAGGGTGCGCGTCGCTCCAGGTGATGGTGATTTCGACGCGTGTGTCCACCTGGCTCAGGTCAAGCGTGCTGGAGCCGGCGGCGTAGGGATAGCAATCGCATCCGGCGGACTGCGTAATCCGGGCTTCGTCCAGCGCGCGCAACACTTCTCCGGCGCGGCCCCAGTTCGCAATGCCGGCGCACTTCAAATGCGAAACAACAACAGGCACGCGCGCGTGGCGGCCAATGCAAAAAGCCTCTTCGAGCGCGTCGAGCACCGCATCGCCTTCAGTGCGCAGATGCGTGGCATAGAGCCCACCCGCCGCGGCCAGCGGTGGCGTGAGCGCAAGAACCTCTGCCGTAGAAGCCGCGTTTGCATTGCGATAAGCGAGGCCTGTGCTGAGGCCGAGTGCGCCGTGGGCAAGCGCGTCAGAGAGTTGCGCGCGCATGGCCGCAATTTCGCCGGGTCCGGCTTCGCGATCGAACCGGTCCATGTGGTTGCTGCGCAGCGCGGTGTGGCCCACAAGAGCAGCCACGTTTACAGCGGGTCGCGCCCGGCCAACCGCGTCCACATAGGAGGCAAACGTCGCATAACGAAAGCCCGTGGTCTCGCCCAGCAGGTTCATGGGGTCAGGCGGTGGGCCGTTGAGTGTGACCGGCGAGGCGCTGATGCCGCAGTTGCCCACGATAACCGTAGTGACGCCTTGCGAGAGCTTGGGCAGCATCTCAGGCCGTTCGAGAACCGCAAAATCATCATGCGTATGTGTGTCAATAAATCCAGGAGCAAGGGCCAGGCCGGATGCATCAATGATGCGGTCGGCCTCCTGCGGCAACGACGCGCCCACGTGCGCGATGCGATCCTCGACGAGTGCAACGTCGAGGACCTGTGGAGGACCACCGCTGCCGTCAAGGACGGTTGCGTTGCGCAGAAGGGTGTGCGGGGCAGGCATGTCGGCTCGTACAGACTATAGACTATGGGCGGCATCGTTTCCATGCGCAGCCATGCGCGAACGGTTGAGAATAAGGAGAAGGGATGGGAGCCGAGCAGAAATCCAGACCGGGCATTTCCGCGCTGCATAAGGGACTGGGGCGAATGGAGAGCGTGATGAGTGCCGAAGAACTCGTCGCGCGCGGCTGGAATCTGCTGCGCGAGGATTTGGGCCTGCCCACGGCCGTGCTCTGCGAGGAGAATCTCCGGCACAACCTGGAATGGATGCAGCAATTTATTCACGCCTATGGATTGAAGCTGGCGCCGCACGGCAAAACGACGATGGCGCCGCGGCTCTTTGAAATGCAACTCGAATCCGGTGCGTGGGGCATTACGCTGGCCACGGTGCAACAGGTATGCGTGGCCCATGCGCACGGCGTGCGGCGCGTGCTGATGGCCAACCAGCTTGTGGGCAAGGCAAACATGGAGAGGATTGCCGGGCTGCTTGGCGACGAGAGCTTCGAGTTTTTCTGCCTGGTGGATTCGGCTGCGCAGGTTGAACAGCTTGGCGAGTTCTTTGCCGGGCGCGGGCATCGGTTGCAGGTTCTGCTGGAGCTCGGCGTGACGGGCGGACGCGCCGGTGTGCGCGACGAAAAGCAGTTGGACGCAACGCTGGATGCATTGGCGCAGCATGAAAATACGCTGCGCCTGAGCGGCGTTGAGCTCTATGAGGGCGTGCTCGACAACGAGCAGGAGATTCGCGCGTTTTTGCGGCGAGCTGTGGAAGTGACTCGGCGGCTGGCGGAGAAGAAGCGCTTCCGTCGCGAGCCGATTGTGCTGTCGGGCGCAGGCTCGGCATGGTACGACGTAGTGGCCGAGGAGTTTGCCGCGGCAGAGTTTGGTGATGCAGTGGAGATGGTGCTGCGGCCGGGCTGCTATTTGACGCATGATGTGGGCCCCTATCGCGCGGTGCAGGAGAGGATTCTGGCGGCGAACCCGGTGGCGCGGCGGATGCGCGAAGGCTTGAAGCCGGCGCTCCAGGTTTGGGCCTATGTGCAGTCGCGGCCTGAGGCGGAGAAAGCGATTGTTGCGCTGGGCAAGCGCGATGCGGCTTTTGATCTGGGCCTGCCGGCGCCGGCGTTGCACTTCAGGCCCGGCGATGCGGAGGCGAAAGCGGCTGCGGCACACTGGAAGACGACAAAACTGATGGACCAGCATGCGTATATGCAGATTGCGGCGCAGGACGATGTGCGCGTGGGCGACATGATCGGCTTCGACATATCGCATCCCTGCCTGACCTTCGACAAGTGGCGCACGCTGCTGGTGGTGAATGCGCGGTATGACGTGGTCGACGTGGTGGAGACGTATTTTTAAATTGATCAGCCACGGAACGGAGCGATGAAACATATGAGCAAGGCGATGGAATTTCCGCACGCGATGCTGCGCGAGATATATGAACAGCCCGACGCGCTTGAGCGCACGCTGGATGCATATCTGAAAGGGCTTGCACTGCGGCCGGAGGTGGCCACACGGATTGCCCAATGGGCGCATCCAGCGGGCGAAGTGCTGATTGCAGCCAGCGGATCGAGCCGCCATAGCGGCCTTGCGGCGGAGATTCTGCTAGAGGATTTGTGCGGCCTCGCCGTGGACGTGGAGTATGCCAGCGAGTACAGTTGCCGCGGCGAGGGCGATGCGCGCCGGCCCGCGGTGATCGTGATTTCGCAGTCGGGAGAAACGTCGGACACTCTGGCGGCGTTGCGCGAAGTGCGTGCGCGGGGGCAGGCCACGCTGGCCATCACGAACGCGGCGGAATCCACGATGGCGCGCGAGGCGCAGGTCTCCATGCCTCTGGCGGCTGGGAAAGAGCGCGCGATTCCGGCGACCAAGAGTTTCACCTGCCAGCTCGCCGTGCTTTATCTGCTGGCGCTTTATGAGGGCGCGCGGAATGGGCGCATGGATGCGGAGACACTGACGGCCAACATCGCGCGATTACGTTCCATTCCCGGTGCGCTGGCCGCGCAACTGGACGGCTGGCGTGCGCAGATGGCCTCCCTGGCCGCAAAATATCGCGCTGCGAACACATTCCTGTTTCTTGGCCGCGGCGTGCATTACGCAATTGCGCGCGAGGGCGCACTCAAGCTGAAGGAGGCCTCCTATGTACACGCGGAGGGTTATCCAACCGGCGAGCTCAAGCACGGGCCGAACGCGCTAGTAAGCGACCGCGTGCCGCTGCTGGTGCTGGCCACGGTGGACCGCGCGTTGAAGGATTCCGAGGTGCGCTACGAGAAGACCCTGCAGCTGCTGGCCGACATGAAGGCGCAGGGAGCCACGGTGATTGCAATTGCGAATGCCGGCGACGATGAGGTTGCCAGGCTGTCAAGCGATTGCGTGGTCGTCGAGCCTGCCAATGAGTATCTGTTGCCCATGATCGAGGTGGTGCCGCTGCAGTTGTTCGCTTACTTCATGGCGCTGGAACACGGCGTGGACGTGGACCGCCCGCGGAATCTGTCCAAGGCAGTCGTTGAGCCGTAGGCTGCGCCACATTTGAACGCGCTAATAGAGCAGATATTTTGCGCGGATGAGTTGGAAGCGGGCGAGTAGGTCCTGCCACACCTCTTCAATGCGGCGCGGATCTTCGCCGGCGCGCAATGCGTCGAGCGTTGCTTTGTTGCGCACAAGACCGTCGATTCCATCCAGCTTGAACATCTGCGGGTAAAGACGATGGAGTGCGGCGGCTATTTCCAGGCCAAGCTCCGGCGCATCGATGGATTCGCGATACGTGACCACGATGCTGACACCTCCGCAGGACTCACCCGCATAGAAAGACGACTGCGGCGTGAAGCGCGTGGGCACAAAGCGAACGCCCTCAATTTGGCGCTGATTGAGCGCATCCGCAAGCTGGACCGGATCAATCCACGGCGCGCCCACAAGCTCAAAGGGTGTGTCCGTCCCGCGCCCGACGGAGATGTTCGCGCCTTCAATCATGCCAATACCGGGATAAAGCGCTGCCTCGGTCAGGTTTCGCATGTTGGGCGAGGGATTGATCCAGAGGCGGCCGGTGGAATCGAACCAGTCGCCGCGCATCCAGCCCTGCATGGGCACCACGGTGAGCCGTGCGCCGATGCGCCGTTCGGCATTGAACATTCGTGCGAGCTCGCCGAGGGTCATGCCGTGGCGGGCAGGCGTTTGCCAGTAGCTGACAAAGGACTCGCGGCCTGCGTCGGCGATGGGACCCTGCACATCAACGCCGTTGATGGGGTTGGGGCGATCAAGCACGTAAATGGGCTTGTGCGTCCTGGCCGCGGCCTCAAGAAAGTAGCCCAGCGTGGTCTCGTATGTGTAATAACGAACGCCGATGTCCTGAATGTCAAAGACAATGGCGTCAAGGGAATCCATCTCAGCGGCGGTGGGGCGCCGGTCCGTATCGGTTGCGCCGTATACGCTGTATACAGGAACATCGGTCGCGGCGTCGAGTGAGTTGGCAATGTGCGTGGCGTCCAGCGTGCCGCTGACGCCGTGCTCCGGGCTGAAGATGGCCGTCAGGCGCAGGCCGGAAGCGTGCGCAAGCACGTCCGCGGTGCGGCGGCCCTCGGCATCCACTGATGTCTGATTCATCACCAGGCCGATGCGCACGGGATGCGCGCTATCCGGATGGAGCTCGAGAAAGTGGTCATCTTCGAGCACGTCTATGCCGTCAAGCACGCGGCCATTGCGCGCGGTCAGCCGGCGTTCGGTCATCAGCGACTCGTTGTAACCGGTGATGCGCGCCCAGCGCATTTGCTGCCATTGAGTGACGGTGAGCGAGAGCGCCTGCACTGCGGCGGTGGCGATGCGCGAGCGCAGCGAGACAACAGAGTGGCCGCCGCGCGGATGAACGCGGTTGGTGAGCAGGATGATGTAGGTGTCGGTTACCGGATCAATCCAGAGCGAGGTTCCGGTGAAGCCGGTGTGCCCGAAAGAGCCAACAGGCAAAAGGGCTCCGCGGTTGGTGGAGAAGGGTGAATCAATGTCCCAGCCCAGGCCGCGCAGGCTTGCCGCGTTGGCGGGTTGCTGCGGCGTGGTCATCTTTTCGATCATCAGGCGACTGAGAACCGGCGAACCATGGAGCAGCGCACGGGCAAAGATCGCCATATCATTCGCGGTGGAGAAGAGTCCGGCGTGACCGGCAACGCCGCCCATGCGCCTTGCCGTGGGGTCGTGTACCACGCCGCGCAACATGTGGCCGTGCTCATCATATTGCGTTGGCGCAATTTCAGGAATCCACGACGCGGGCGGAAGAAAGCGCGTGTGGCGCATGCCGAGCGGAGTGAAGATGTGTTTCTGGGTGTAGTCGGCAAGAGACTGGCCTGTAAGTTTTTCCACCAGAAAGCCAAGCGTCTCAAAGTTGATGTCGCTATAGACGAAGCGCGAGCCGGGCGGGATCTGGGGCGTCTGCTGCATCACGCGCTGATACGCGGCGGCCCTGCCCTGCCATGGCTGCGAGAGGTCAAGATCGGGCGCGAGGCCGGAGAAGTGTGTCATCAGCTCGCGCACCGTGATGTCGGCCTTGCCATTCTGCGCGAATTCCGGCAGGTAGTTCGCAACGGGATCGTTGAGCCGGATGCGGCCCTGCTGAACAAGCTGCATGACCGCGGTGGTGGTGGCGAGGCACTTGGTTAGCGAGGCCAGGTCAAAGATCGTGCCCACCGTCATGCGTTCGCGTGTTGGCTCCAGTGAGCGCCAACCGAAGGCTTTGCGATAGACAATTCTGCCATTGTGGCCGATGAGCAGCACGCCTCCAGGTATGTTGCCGGTGTTGACGGCCTGCTGCATGATCGCGTCCAGCGTGGCGAAGCGCGATTTTACGTGTGCAGGCGATGCGCGATGCACCTGCGCGTGCGTAGGCAGCGCGGCGGCGAGCAGGCAAAGCGCGATGAGGACGCGAATCGGGCGAAGGATGCGCATGGAAAGCAGAGTGATTCGCAGCATGAGACTCCCTGCATGGAAGAATACGCCGCCGAATTCGATTGTGGCGCTTGGACTACTCTCGGCCGGGTAAATTGCGCAGATCGATGCCAAGCTGCTGACACTTTTTGTAGAGATGACTCCGCTCCAGGCCGAGGGCTCGCGCGGTTTGCGTGATGTGCCGGTCGTGGCGCTCGAGCTCAGCCAGCACCTGCGCCTTTTCAAAGGCCAGAACGCGTTCGGCAAGCGGTTCATCCGCGCGGCCGGGCGCGTTGCCGGGCGCATCACCGGGCTGCGCCACTGCGGAACGAAGTGCGGGAAGAGCAAGCTGAACGGTGCTCTCATTCACGTTTCCATCGGCCAGCAGAAGCAGCCGCTCGACCACGTTGCGCAGCTCGCGAATGTTGCCCGGCCACGAGTAACGTTGCAAGGCTGCAATGCCCTCGGGCGTGAAGGCTGCCGTCTTCCAGCCGTTTTGCGCGCTCAGCTGGCGCGCGAGGTGCTCCACCAGTGCCGGAAGATCTTCCGTGCGGCTGCGCAGCGGCGGCAGCTCGACAGGAAAGACGACCACGCGATGGTAAAGGTCGCGGCGGAATCCGCCAGCCTCGACGAGCTGCTCAAGATTGCGGTGTGTGGCCACCAGAACGCGCACGTCCACGGCGGTGGGCTTGCCCGCGCCAATGCGCTCCACCTCGCCCTCCTCCAGCACGCGCAGCAGCTTGGCCTGCATGGCGAGCGGCATGTCGCCGATTTCGTCAAGAAAGAGCGTGCCGCGATGAGCCTGCTCGAATTTGCCGGTGTGGCGCTGCGCTGCGCCGGTAAAGGAACCTTTCTCGTGGCCAAAGAGCTCGCTCTCAATCAGCTCAGCAGGAACAGCGGCGCAGTTGAGCGTGACAAAAGGACCCGCGGAGCGATGGCTCTTTTCATGCAGCGTGCGTGCGGCCAACTCCTTGCCGGTGCCGGTTTCGCCGTATATGCAGACGCGCGTTTCACTGGCGGCAACGCGCTCTAGTTGCGCCATCACGCGGCGCATGGTTTCGCCGGACCAGATAAGCGTGTGCTTGCCGATGCGGGAACGGAGGTCGCGGTTCTCGGCTTCAAGGCGCGTGAGCTTGAGCGCATTTTCAAGCGTAACAAGCAGCTTTTCCGTCGAGAGCGGTTTCTCAAGGAAATCCAGCGCGCCCAGTCGCGTGGCGCGCACGGCCATCTCGATATGCGCCTGGCCGCTCATCATCACCACGGGAGCGGCAACGCCGGCGTTCTTGAGATCTTCCAGCAGCGCCAGGCCATCACGGCGCGGCATTACCACGTCGCTCAGGATCAGATCGAAAGGTTGTGCCTGCGCAAGCTCGAGTGCGCGCGCGGCGTTGTCGCAGACAACTGCTTCATGGCCGGCGAGCCGAAAGGCGCGAGCGAGCGAGGCCAGCGTGTTGGCCTCGTCGTCGACGATGAGGATGTTGGCTTTCGCACTCATGCTTCGGCTCCGGGCAGTGTGATGATAAACGTTGCGCCCCCGCCGGTGCGGCTTTTCACGGCAATGGTGCCTGCGTGGTCGGCCACAACAGACTGCACAATGGCAAGACCGAGGCCCGTGCCATGCTGCCGAGTGGTGTAGTAGGGCGTAAAGAGGCGCTCGCACTCTTCAGGCGTCAGGCCGGCGCCGGTGTCTGATACGCGGAGTTCAACCTTGCCGTCCATCGGGCGCGCGGCCAGCGTGAGAGTGCCGCCTTCCGGCATCGCGTCCATTGCGTTGAGAACCAGATTCGAAAGTGCGCGATGCAGCAGCTCCGGGTCGGCATCGAGCGGCATGGTCTCAGGCGGGATATCTGTCTCGAATCGAATTTTGGCTTCGCGGAGGGCCGCTGTGGCGCCGTAGAGTGAGCGCACACGCTCGACAAGATCCTTCGCGTCTACGCGCTGCAACTCGGGCCTGGGCATTTTGCTGAAGTCGGAAAAGCGGCCAATGATGGTTTTCAAATTGGCAATCTCAGCGGTGAGCGTGGCCGCGCTCTCGCGGAAGACCTCATCGAATTCGCCAGGGGCAAGTTCCCGCGCGCGAACCATGTTTTCAACGGTCAGTTGCAAGGGAAATAGCGGATTCTTGAGCTCGTGGGCCAGGCGGCGGGCCAGTTCGCGCCACGCGGCCACGCGCTCACTCTGCACCAGCCGCTCCCGCTGGCTGGCCAGCTCTGCGGTCATGTGGTTGAAGCTCCCGGCCAGCACGCTCACTTCATCACGGCCGCGAACCGGAACACGCACATCCAGGTTGCCGCCCGCAACGTCCTCCGCCGCGCGCGCCAGTTGCTCGATGGGCCGCGAGACACGCGCGGCAATCCACAGGCTGAAGGCAATGGCCAGAAGAATGCCCGCGGCGGCCACGCCGTAAGCAATGGCGCGAATGTGCTGCTGCGCCCGCACCATACCCTGGCGCGAAAGCGCGACGGTGAGCACGGCGAGCACGCGGCCCGCATCATTTGCGAGCGGAATGGCCGTGGCGTTCACTGAGTCCTCGCGCTTGCCGGAGAGAAAGAGAATGGCGCTGACGGGGTGGCCCGTGCTGCGCGCGGTGAGGATGAGGGACCGGTAAACGGCAGCACCGGGAACGGCGCCGGAGGGTCCGACCAAGCGATTGGGATCAAAATCCAAGCCTGCGCTCGTCGCCGAAGATGCAGCGGCTGCGGAATTATCCGCGCCGCCCGCCTCCGTGTAAAGCCCCACCTGCATGCCTGGCGCAACAGGCAAATCGGCAAGGAAGGCCTGGTCAAGCCGCTCACCGCCCACCAGAGCCACGGATGGCGTGGAGCTCGCGATGGCGCGCACTGCGAAAAGTCCAAGCGCCGTGGATCCGTCGGGAAGGTCTTCGCGCTTGAGGAACGATGGTTTGTTGACCAACGCAACAGCGGGCTCAGGATAGCTGAAGCGTGCGGGCCATTGCGCGGAGCTGACAATGTTGCCATCGACGCCGACAATCTCAAGAAAGTCGAGCTGGGCGCTCTGGGCCATGGCCTGCGCCTCGTTCACATAGGAGGCGCTGTCGCCCGATTGAACGATGTGCACGGCCATCACGCGCGCCTGCTCGCTCTCGGCAAGGTGCCCCACGGCCTGCGCCACTTGCGCGGAACGCTGCTGAAACTCGCGTTGAAACTGGCTGACGAACAGCGCGGTCTCCTGCTGGTCGCGCTGCTCAAATACCTGGCGAATGCGCACCTGGACGGTCCACGCAACGGCGGCAACCGCAGCGGCGACGGTGAGCGAGAAGAGGAGCAGAAGCTTTTGGCGAAGGCTCACGGCGCGTCCTCCAGCGAGGCGTCAGCCAGATCGGACGTGCCATCGGCGCGGAGACGAAGATCGCGCACGCGAGCGCTGATGGCATATGCACGCGGCAGGTCCAGCAGCGGAAGAATCGTGTGCAGCGCAAGAAAATCGCGTTCCGTTTTGTAAAGACCGGCGGAGTCCTGCGCAACCACGGGCGCCGCAACGCCGGCCGAGCGAAGAAGGGTTTCCATCATGGCCGGGGGTGAGCTGCCCGTGAGCGGAAGGCGAACAAGCGCAAGAGCGGGATGGGTCGTGCTTGCCGCCTGCACCACGCGAACGCTTAAGCCCGCCTCCTGCAGGTTGAGCGCCAGGCGTTGCGCGGCCAGTTGCATGGCGCTGTCACCGGCAACGGCCAGCGAAAGCTGCGGAGCGCTGAGTCCGCCGCGCAGTTCGCGGGCCTTGTTCAGGTTGCGCGCGGCGGGAAAGAGAAATGCGTAGCCCGTGAACGACTGCGGCAGCAGGCTGGCGGTGATGGCACCCTGCTTTTGAAAGATGACATTGAAAAGCGCGGAGCGGTCAACGGCCTGTGCCAGCGCGGCACGCAGTGCGGGGTTCGAGAGCGCGCCCGTGTCGGCAACCTGCAGCGCAAGCAGCGTAACGGGAGGCGATTCGAGAACTGTGAACTGCTGCTCGCGGGCCTGGCGCAGACGCTCCGGCGGAACCTCGACCACATCCGCGCGGCCGATGGCAAGGTCGAGCCACTGGTCGCGAATGGAGCGGTGCGAGAGGATCTGGATGGTGTCGAGAAACGGCCGTCCCTGCCAGTCATCGTTATTTGCAACGAGCGTGAGCGCGCCGTTGGCGGAACTGGAAACCGCGAACGGTCCGGTGCCGACGGGATTCCGCGGGGCCTGGCCGTTCTTAGCCACGGCCAGCGCGATGAGGTAGCGGTCGCCGGCCAGCAGCGCGGGCAGGTTGGGCAGCGGCGAGTCCGATGTGAAAACAACCGACGGCCCAACCGCATGCACGACGGACCACGGGCAGCCGGAGGCGCAGGCGAGATTGAGCGAGGCGACAACCGCATCGGAGGTGAGCGGCGAGCCATCCTGAAAGTGGACGCCAGGCCGCAGTTGGAACTGCCAGCGATGCGCGGCGTCATCCGCCGACCACGCAACGGCGAGTGAGGGCCGAACTTCACCCGCGGGCGAGAGGGCAGTGAGGCCGTCGAGCACCAGGCTGCGCGCCAGGCCGCCGGGGCCCTGCCAGGCATCGCCTGCAATCTCCACACGCAATGTGCCGCCGTAATGCGGACGCGTGCGCGCTCCGGCATCGCTCGCCATCAGGCCAAGCGCGAGGGCAGCAGCAAATCCGCTAATTGCAAAGCGCCGTAACACGATATCCCTCATAGTGGTTGTCGGGCGTGCGGACGATGGCGATGACGGAAGAACCATCGGGCACGGAAAAAAGCGCGGTGACCGTACCGTTCATCGCAAGCGGTGCGGAGGCCGGAACCGCCTCCAGCGCGGGAAGACTGTATGCGCGAAGGCTGTCATTTATCGCCTGGCCGGAGCCGGAAGCCAGAATTTGCGTGTCCGCGCCGCAGCCGGAGCGGAGCGCAGCCTCATCGCTGCCCCAGTCGCGCGTACCTGCGATGGCCTTGAGCGAGCCGAACTGCGCGAGCAACACGCGGCCATCGACGCCAGTGAGCAGCAGTGCATCGGTGCCGGCAGGGCGCGGCAACATCGCCATCGCATAGAACGGTTGCAGGTCAACCCCAAAGCTGGGCGTCACAACTCCGGTGAAAAAGTTGCGCGCGGCATTGAAGAAGGCCTTGAGCGGAACCGCAGGGCCGGCAGTTGCAGTACCGGCAACAGCGGGCTGCACCAGCGTCCAGGGATCGTCGCTCGGCGCGCAGGTCACGGTCCATCCACTTTGCGCAATCCCCGGCGAGTAGCTTCCCCGGCACGCCGCACCGCCGGTATAGGCCACAAAGCTCTGACTGTCGCCCGCAGCCACAATGCGGCCGCGCGGATCGCGGGAGCGCGCGCGATTCAGCGGCAGACTGACTTGCTGCGTCACCTGCCAACCGTCGCTGGCGCGCGATTCCACGAGAAGCTGGCCCGGCTCAAGCACGATGAGGCCGTTGGGTGTGGGCAGCAGCGCAAGAATCGGAACGGGTGAAGCGTAGATGGCCTGCATGCGCAGCGTGAGCCCCGCGGCGGGCAGCGCAGCAACGGCAGGCACGGCAGCCAGCGGCTCCATCACCACCTGCGTCTCCGTGCCCTCCACAATTTCAGCAATCCACAGCCGCTGGCGTGGATTTTCACTCAGCGTAACGCGGAGCACGTCGGCACTTTCGCCTCCACCAAAGGAGATGCCGCTCGTGGCAAGGTCGCGGTGCAGCAGGCGACGAATGACGGCCACATCAGCAGGCGAAAGCGAGGACAGATTGTTGAGCGAGAACTGCACCGGGCCGGGACCGAGAACCGCGGCGATTCGCTGCGCGAGCGCTGCGGCGGGCGCGGACCATTGGTCCAATTGTGCATTGGCCGGTTGGGCTTGCGCCTGCGCAAGGGCCGCGGCAGCCAGCGCTGTACACACAATCCAGGTTGCCGCCAACAGCCTGACTCGCCTCATAGTCTCCGTCAATTCTGCGCACGCTGCGTTTGCGCGGATTATATTCCTTTGCCGCTGCGCTTCCACAGCCGGCGCGATGGATTGCGGCAGCCGTGGAAGCGCGGATCGGGTTAGGCGACGCGGAACGGCGCTCAGTTGCCGTCGCCCGTGCCGGGTTGGCGGTTTGCCATCGGCTGGTTGGCCGTGGCGTTTGTGTCAAGGCCCTTCAGAATGTCGCTGGCAAAAAAGTACTTGCCGTCGGAAGGAACCATGACGAGGCGAATCTTGTCGGAGAGCCGCTCGGCGATGATTTTGTTGATGAGCAGCGGCGACTGGTTCAGCAGCACGGCCTCGCTCTTCATGCGGTCGGCGTTGGCCGCGGCCACAAGGCGGATGCGACTGGCCTCAGCCTGCGCCAGCAGGTCGCGGCGCTGCAACTCGGCCTTGCTGTCAATAATTTTTGCCTGGGCTTCAGCATCCGCATTCTGGATGGTGGCCTCCTTGCGGGCTTCGGCCTCCAGCTTGCTTTGCTCAATCTGCTTCTGCTTCAGCGGCAGGGTATATTGCATGGCGTCGGCTTCGCCCTTGGCCTCCACCACGCGGGCCTGCGCCTCGCCCTTGGCCTGCTGCACCTTCTGGCGCGCCTCGGCCTCGGCCTCAAGCTCGGCAATAGTCACCTGTTTGCGCTGGATCTCCGTGTCCACGCTCATCTGGTCGTCCTGCTGCTCCTTCAAAAGCAGCCCCTCCAACCCCTTGGAATACTCCTCAGGCAGCTGAATGTCGGAGAGCATCACCTCTTCCACCACAATGCCGTCCGCGGCCAGCTTGCGCGTGATGAGGTCCGCGGCGCGGGAGCGGACTTCCTCGCGTTTGGAGGAGAATATCTCGCGCACCGTGTACTCCGGCGTCAGCTCGCGCCAGGCGCTGGCCACAACCGGCGGCACAAGCTGCTGGTCCGCGGGCTGCGGCAGGTGCGCCTGCACGCTCGCCAGCTTCGCGGGGTCCAGCCGGTAGCGGACAGTGACGCCGAGGCCAATGTTGAGCCCTTCGCGCGATTGCACTTCAAGCGCCGCCTGCTGCACGGATGCGGATTTGGTTTTCCCCGCGTTGAAAGGCTGGCCCGCGGTGTAAAGGTGGTCGCGCAGGTCGAATATCTGCACGGAATCGACCAGAGGAAAGAGGAAGTGGACGCCGGGATAGAGCGTGCCGGGCAGCGTTCCACTCATCTGGCTCACGCGTACGGCACCCATGCCGCTGGGCACCACCACAATGCTTTTGGCCACCAGCCACGGCAGGCAGGCGGCAAGCACCAGGGCCGCGGGACGGCGCCATTCCATCTCCGGCGACTCCGGCGCGGGAAGCATGCCGTCAAATTCGCCGGTGGATTCTGCGGCCCGCCGGATGCGCAGTTTGAGCTCAAGGCGCAGCCAGAGCTGGTAAAGGGGAATTCCAATCGCGGTGAGCAGTATCGCCAGGGCGGCAAGCGTCAGGAGTGTTTTGATCGCGAGCATTTCTCGTCTCCTTTTGGGGTGTTGTGGCCCTTCTGTTTCCTGGGGCCCGGCCATGGAGCCAGCAGCAGCCGGACCAGTCCTCCCACGGTTAACTCCTCAAAGAGCAGTGCCGCCGCGAGGGGCAACAGCACTGCTCCCAAAACGTTGAATGCGTCCGACAGGCGATGCATCGTCGTACTCCCCCACCCGGTTCCCAATTCGCTCCGTTACCAGGAGCCCGCCGCGGAGATTCCGGCTACGGTGGCGGGCGCATTCTTTGCCATCAGGCTCGCGTTCTCGGCGGCCGGCTGCGAAGCATTCGCGCTCACCACCTGCACGGGTTGAGGCGCTGGCGTCTGCAAGGGCTCAGCCTTCACCAGCAGAACGGGCTGCCGGGCTGGTGCGATGGGCGCCGGCGTGTCTCCAAAGATCTGCGCCGTCTCCTCGTCACGCCCGGCGATAAAGACCACCTTGTCGCCAATGCGGACGCGGCGGAAGAGATCCTCAATGTCGCGACGGCCCAGGCGAATGCAGCCATGCGAGGCCGCCTTGCCGATGGAGAGCGGCTCGTTGGTGCCGTGGATGCCGTAGCCGGGAATGCTCAGGCTCATCCAGCGGTTGCCCACCGGGTTGTAAGGGCCGGGAGGGATGACCTTGCCGTGGTGATAGTAGGTGGGGTTTAGAACGCGGTGGACGATGGTAAAGGTGCCCACCGGGCTGGGCGTGGAGGGCTTGCCCACGGCCACCGGATACACATGGACAACCCGCCCGTCTTCCAGCAAGGCCAGCTTGTGGTCCACCAGGCTCACCACAATCTCTCGCTCGGGCGTCGCCTCAGCGGCTGCGGCCGACGCGTTTGGCACTGTTGCCGTCTGCGCACCTGCCATCTGCGCGCTTGCTGGAACGGCCGCCATCGCCGCCATCATCGCCACTGCCATCCAAAATCCGCTCTGCATCAGGTTTTTCATCGCGTCCTCCCCATCGGATCCCGCTGCTTGTCTTCTGCCTGCGCCCACTGAAAGTGCAAGGCGGTGGCCAATCGGAGAGAGATGAAAATAAGCGACTTATACCGAATCCGGCCTCTGAGAAACGTGTGCAGAAAGACACAGCGTGTGTGCCGTGACACGGCTTCTAGCGCGGATATCTGGCTAAGGTTGTGTCAGGTTCGCAGAGCGAGGTAACTGCACGAAGTGCGAAGGAGCGAAGAGTTATTTCCCCGCCGCGGCGGCCTCTGTCAGATGGACAATCCGGTCGGCCTTGACGTTTTTGAGCGTCTGCACAATGCCGCTGGGCCATGTGATGATGACCTTCTCAGCAACATCATCCGGTCCCAGCCCGAAATGCACCGGGCCCAGGCTCGACGAGGCATAGCAGACACTCGAG
>DASUAU010000040.1:0-45960 GCA_035763705.1 Occallatibacter sp.
GTGGTAAGGACGAGCAGTGAAACCGGCGAGTCCGCACTGTGGCAAGGACGAGCAGTGAAACCGGCGAGTCCGCACTGTGGCAAGGACGAGCAGTGAAACCGGCGAGTCCGCGCTGAGGCAAGGACGAGCAGTGCAGCCGGCGAGTCCGCACTGAGGCAAGGACGAGCAGTGAAGCCGGCGAGTCCGCACTGAGGCAAGGACGAGCAGTGAAACCGGCGTGTTAGCAGCCGCGGGCGAGGCGCGGCCTGGAATCAGCGCACCAGGGGGCTCTCCCATACGCGAAAAAGAAGCTGCTTGAGGCGAACGAAATCTTCTCTACCGAGCTCCGCGTTCCATTCGTGCTCAATCTCCTCAAGGATATCGATGGCCCGGGCGTAGACGGCGTGGCCGCGGCGGGTGAGTCGCACGATGCGGGCACGGCTTTCGCCCGGCGCGTCTGACCGCTTGAGGTAGCCGAGCTCCTCAAGGCTGCCGAGGAGCCGGTTCATGGCCTGCTTGCTCATTCCCGCGCGCTGGGCCAGTACGACTGGGCGGGCGCCGTCCGGTCCGGGAAAACGGAAGATGGCCATGTGGGGCAGGCTCAGGTCGCCAAAGCCGGCCGCGTTCAGCTCACGGATAATGCGGCGGTGAATGGCCTCGGCCGGAACGCGCAGCAGCGCGCCGATGAGCATGTCCTTTGTCGCCACGGTTGTGGCGTGGCGTGAATTCTTCCGCAAGTTCGTCATTGACATTCAGAGTAAACTATGTTTACCTTATTCTCAAGGTAAATGTAGTTTACTAAAATGAGTAGAAATGAGGAGATTGATATGAGGAGATTGATATGAGTGCATGGGCGAGTGAGGCTTCGGCGGTTGCGCACAGCGGAAGCGAGACCGGGGATTCGCAGCAGGGCCAGGTGCAGCAAGGCCAGGTGAAGCACGTGCCGGCAGCAAGCGGCGCGGCCTACTGGGGGCCGGGAGAGCTGATGACGTTTCTGGCCACGGGCAAGGAGACGGGCGGCGCGTTTTTCCTGGCGGAGATTTCCGTGGCGCCGGGCGGAGGAACGCCGCCGCATATTCACCACCGCGAGGAGGAATCCTTTTATCTGCTTGAAGGATCGCTGACGGTGACTGTCGGCGGGCATACAATGTCGGCATCGGCGGGCGATTTTGTGTATCTTCCCCGCGGGATTGCGCATAGCTTTCAGAACAACGGCGCAGGCAATGCTCGAGCGCTGGTGCAGGCGACGCCGGCCGGTCTTGAGGGCTTTTTTGAGGAGTCGTTTGAGCCGGCGACCGATCGCGCGGCTGTACCGCCGGCGATGGGCGCGGAAATGTTTGCGCGCGTGCTTGTGGCGGCTCCCAAGTATGGGCTTGAGCTGCTTCCACCGGCATAGTCGAGCCCGGATTTGCACTCGAGAAAAGGAGATTGCGATGACAAGCGCGGCGGCGGAACTTAACGTGAATCCGGCCAGGGAGACAATCCGGCTGGGGCCGCTCGAGGTGCGGTTCCTGGTCACCGGGGAGAACTCGGGCGGGACGGTGGCGGTGTTTGAGGTGACGGTGCCGGGCGGGCAGCGGCTGGCTGGGCCGGCGCACAGCCACGACCACTATGAGGAGACGATCTACGGCATGGAGGGCGTGCTCACCTGGACCGTGAACGGCAAGCCCATCGACGTGCGGCCGGCAGAGGCGCTGTGCATTCCGCGCGGCGCGGTACACCGCTTCGACAACAATGCCAGCGAGGATGCGAAGGTGCTGTGCATGGTCACGCCGGCGGCGATTGGCCCCGAGTTCTTTCGCGAGACCGCCGAGTTGATTCGCGCGTCGGCGGGCGGGCCGCCGGAGATGGCGAAGGTGGCTGCGCTGATGCGGCGGTACGGCCTCACGCCGGCTACGCCTGCGCAGGCGTAGCTGCCGTAGAGCTGTCGTAGCTGAGAGGATTAGCGCGCCAGTTCGGCGGGGGTGGGGCGCTGGGATTAGTCGCCAGGGCGCGGAGCTGGGCAGGGTGAAGGCTCAGCGCGGTGCATTGGTTTGGGCGTTAGTTCATCTGATTGGGATTGAAATTGATTACGATCTGGATCTGAACCGGCACAGGTTCGCCATTCCTCATCGCCGGCTTAAAGAGATAACCACTCACAGCCTGTGCCGCACTTGGAATGAAAACCGGATTTGAGGCGTGCGACAAACCAAACTGTTTCACACGCCCGTCCTTGCCCACGATGACGTCGAACCGGCAATTGCCTTCAGGTGCAACGGCGCGCAACTCATCAGGAAACTGGACATCCGGTGCGTCGATAAATACGGGAGGGTCGACTCTTCCCTTGACGACGAATACAACGTTCTGCACCTTGTCCGTTGAGAAGCTTTCGATGGCGCCGTCTGCCGAAAGGTCCACCTGAGTGACGGGAATGCCAAGGGGCTCAAGGCTGATTTTAGGCTGACGCGAGAGCCGCGTGGGATCCACGGGCGAGTCTTTCTTGGCGTGTTTGTCGCGGCAAGCACTCACTTCAAGGGCGATGCGAAGCGCGACAGCAACCGGCTTCTGATTGAGCGTGGCGGGAAGGTAATGCTCGGATTGCAGCAACTGGGCAGCCCATCCCATGCGGCCGCTTGCATCGCTGGGTGAAAAATGGGGCCTGCCATCTGCGTCAATCGCTGCGAACAGCGCGACCTTCTTCTCGTCAGCATGTTTGCAGCGCTTGTGCGCCGCGGGCCGCAATTCCGCCATCTGAATGACCGGGGACACGAGGCCGGTAGTGGATGGTTGGATCGTCAGGATTTCGTCTCCCGACGCTTGCGCGGACGGTGTGGCAGCGGGCGGGGTTTGCTGCGCAATCATCAGGCTTGCGGGCAGAAGCGCAGCAAAGGCGATCCTTGTGAACAGGTTCATCATGGGCCGATTTCTCTGTAGCGCAAATCTAGCACATAGAAGGGTGCGTCAGCGCGCCAGTTCGGCGGGGGTGGGGCGCTGGGATTCTGCGCCGCGGCCGTTCTCGTCCATCTTGCCGAAGATCATTTTGCCGCTGGCGGTTTGCAGAACGCTGGTGACGGCGATGTCCACGGTTTTGCCAATCATTTTGCGCGCGTGGTCAACCACGACCATGGTGCCGTCGTCGAGATAGCCCACGCCCTGGTTGAATTCCTTGCCTTCCTTGAGGATGAGGATGGTCATGCGCTCGCCGGGCAGGACGACGGGCTTCAGGGCGTTGGCAAGGTCGTTGATGTTGAGCACCTCAACGTGATGCAGGTGCGCGACCTTGTTGAGGTTGAAGTCGTTGGTGACGACTTTGGCCTCCATTTTTTTGGCCAGCTCAAGCAGCTTCAGGTCGACTTCGCGGATGGAAGGAAAGTCGTCGGGGACAATCTGGATTTGCAGGGCGGCGTTGGACTGCATGCGCTGCAGCATGTCCAGGCCGCGGCGGCCGCGCTGGCGCTTGGAGCCGTCCGTGGAGTCGGCGACGACCTGGAGCTCACGCAGGACAAACTCGGGGATGACCATGGGGCCGTCGATGAATCCGGCTTCAGCGATGTCGGCGATGCGGCCGTCGATGATGACGGAGGTGTCGAGGACCTTCGCGGCGCGGCGGGCGGGGCGCTCACCGGAGAAGAGGCCGCCGAGCGCCGCGGGGTTCAGCAGGTCGCCCTTGCTTGCGCCCACGATGAGCCCGACGTAGGTCATCAGCAGCAGGACGAAGATTTGCAGAACGGCGGAGGTGGACTCCGGCAGCGGCGCGGAGCGCAGCACCAGACAGAAGAGGGCCGCGCCGAAGATGCCGAGGACCGAGCCGGCGACCGCGCCGATGAGGCGGCGCAGCGAGAGCGCGCGGACACGGAGCTCAAAGACGATGACGGCGGCCGCGGCGGCTGCTCCGGCGGCCGCGGCGATGGGCTGCGCCAGGCCAAAGGGGCGAAGGAAGAAGCAGACGGCGGAAAGAAGTACGACAAAAAGAATGCGAACGAGAACCAGATCCATAAAAGAGGCCACTTTCGCGCGGGCCGGGGGGTGAGTCCGTGCTGGCAAGGATGAAGGCGAGTATGCCCTTCAAGGGTCGGGGCCGTCAAGCGCGGCGGCCGGTGCGCAGGCTGTGCTGCACAGTTTCACAGTTTCACAGCCGCAAAAACGAGTGTCAGGCTGTGCTGCACAGTTTCACAGTTTCACAGCCGCAAAAATGCGTGTCGGGCTGTGCTGCACAGTTTCACAGTCGAAAATGCACCTTCAGTGCAGCTATCAGCCGTCAGCCGTCAGCTTTCAGCTTGATTGTGGCTGGTTGAGGTCGAGCGGTTTCCTTCAAATCTCCATTGTGCGCCGAAGTGGGGAAATAATCGGCAAAATGCGGCGGGGATTTGGGCCAGTGGAATGAGTCGGTTGGGGGCGTTTCGACGCATGCAGGACTTGACGGGAATGCAAGGGACGCAGGGACTGCGGGACCCGGGGCTGCCTGCGGCTGTGGTGACGGTGGGCGAGCCCAGCTCGTTGCCGAAGGAGTAGTACACATTCCCGCTCGCATCGCGTCGCGCAATCCGCATCGCGTCGAAGTAGATGTACTCGTTCACCGGGTTTCCGCTTCCGTCGGTCTGTGCCAGCACCGAGCCGTCCAGCCCATACCAGTAGAGCTTGGGAGAGGTGTCCATCACCCGCTCGAAGTTCCCGTCGAAAGTATAGGACACGCCCGCGGAGGTGGTCATCCGTCTTTCCGCGTCCCAGGCCAGGTGTCTCCCGCATAGACCACATCAATTCACCTTCTGAGCACTTATCAAAGGCTCCTTGGGCCGCCAGCCGTGATAGGGGATGCTGAAGATGATGATTCCAAAGATTCCGACCAGGATAAATAACCACCAGGCTCTCTCTGCGGCCAAAAAGCCTCGCCAATTCCCAAACGCAAGTAGAGGGAAATAGTCAAAGATGAAGATAATATTTGCAGCGATGGCCCATCGATTTGCCGTAGGTTTCTTTCTCAAGATCATCCACCACGCGATGGTCCAGACGATGGAATAGGCCGTGATACTCGTGTTACTTACTATGTTACCTATATTAACCGCATGAGTTTGCATCAACCCTCGAATGTCGTTGTAGGCGCGATGGATTTCGAAAAATGAAGCAATAAGGAAAGCCCAACAGTACACTGTCCTGAATGCTGCCAGCACTAACAGTGCATATATGGTTAAGATTTGTCGCATCGCGTTCACCTCAAGTTCCTCCATCCACACATGCACCACTGGTATAGGGATATCGCTTGTTTCAGATCTATCTGTTAGAGTGAATCTATGACATTTATCATGCAGTTCCCAAAGTTGGAGCTTGATTCAACAACAATGTGCTGATTGGTGTTGACCTCCCCCAAAGTCTGAGCATTGTCCAACGTCAATTGGTCCGTACAGGCGGTCACTTGTTGATCAAACTTCCATGCCGCACCCTCTAATTCAGCAGCGTGGTGCTGAATCCAATCCAGCGATTCGTGGAATGCAATCTGGACAATGGGAGGAACACCGTTATTTGATCCGCCCCCTCCCCCACCACCGCCATAGCCTCCAGATCCTCCGTATCCACCATTTGAGGGGCCATACGGGCCATTCCCGGGCTGTGCGGGCGCACAAGCGGATTGATTGGTAGCGGAACATCCGTCGGAATTGGCAGTGACTTTCACTGTCGTCGTCATAGGCTCGATCCACACGCAGTTCCATATCCATCCACCGCCTTCAAGCGATTGTGGCATGCAATACCAATCCAGGTCGGTCGGGTCGATGTAGTTCATCGGCATGTTGCCCACATAGGCGTACCTGTTCATGCTCTGCGGGTTGGAGGGGTCATAGCTGCCCCTGTAGGGGTCGGGGCTGAGCCAGCGGCCGTTGTTGGCCGCGTATTGGCGGAAGATGGTTCTGTAGAGCCCGGTGGACGAGTCCTGCTCCATGCCTGCAAATTTGTGATTCGGCGCGCAGGTGCTGGTGTACGCGCGCTCTCCTCCAAAGGGGAAAAAGTCCGCGTCATAACAAAGGCTGCCTGCGGCTGTGGTGACGGTGGGCGAGCCCAGCTCGTTGCCGAAAGAGTAGTACACGTTCCCACTCGCATCGCGCCGCGCAATCCGCATCCCGTCGAAGTAAATGTACTCGTTCACCGGGTTTCCGCTTCCGTCGGTCTGTGCCAGCACCGAGCCGTCAATGCCGTACCAGTATAGCTTCGGCGAGTCATCCATCACCCGCTCGAAGTTTCCGTCGAAAGTATAGGTCACGCCCGCGGTCCTCTCCATGATCCGTCCCAGCGCGACCCGCTCATTGCGAAGAACGCAATGAACGGGGCACAGCTACAAATCAATGAGCAGGCCGCCTGCCGCTCATCTTCAGTGGGAGAACGTACCTTTCAAATCCGGCACCTGGCCACCCGCCGATGGAACAACCTCTTGACCTTCTACAGCCACCCGCAGAGTCGCTCCGAAGGACAGCTCATCGCTTGAAGTTCTCGAAGAACGAAGCCTTCCTCGTGAAGATAACCAATTTGCCTTTGATAGTTTCACTTTCGGCATGACCGCATGTATTGGGCAACGTGACCCCTTCCTGCAGGATCGTCGTCACTGAAACGAAAGGAATCACACCCGGCTTGACGGCTCTACACGTCACCCGCCATTCAGTAGCCACGAATATGTCAGCCGAAGGATTTATTGGAAGCGTAAAATCTCCTTCATCATCGGTCTTGTACTCCCTTGCCCCCTTCTCCCCCTTTATCAAGACCGACACTTTCTCGTTCGAGATGCGCTTTCCGCTGTGCCCATCCAGAACTCTCACCTGGATGGACTGGGCCTGCCCAGTTTGGCTGCCAAGAGCCACAAATGCCAAGACGGTGACCCAAAATACTAACCGTTTAACGTTCATTTTCATGATCTCTCGACCTCCTCAGCAGGGTTGCCGCCTATTGTGGCCGAGCACGTCGGTTAGCCAATGAAGACGGGTGGCCCGGGTGCCTCGCCTCTGGGTACCCGGGAGAGTGTGCGATTGCTACTCAAAGAGCGAGAGGTTGATGGAGTCGGCCATGGCGGAGTAGCCGGCGTCTTTGGGGTGGAGGTGGTCGCCGGAGTCGTACTGCGCGGCGTAGACGAGGGGGTTGGCGGGGTCGCGGGTGGCCTTGTCGAAGTCGACTGCGCCGTCGAAGACGCCGGAGGTGAGAATCCACTGGTTGACGGCCTCGCGAATCTGCTCGCCTTTCTCAGTGAAGTAGCCCGCACCTTTATAGGGCGTGAGGGTTGCGCCGAAGACTTTGATGCCGTGCTGGTGGGCGCGGGCGACGAGCTGGGCGAGTCCCTGCTCGAGAGCGGCGGCGGTGAGCTTGTAATCAGGGTTGTTGGGGTTGTGGAGCGCGCCGATGTCGTTGATGCTTTCGAGCACGATGATGTATTTGACGCCGGCCTGGGAGAGGACGTCGCGATCGAAGCGGGCGAGGGCGTTGGGTCCGGCGCAGTGGATGAGGACGCAGTTGCCGCCGATGCCCTCATCGAGCACGGAGAGGTTGGCGGTGGCGGGATTGGCGTGGAGGCGCTGGGCGAGATAGTCGGGCCAGCGGTGGTTCTGGTTCTCAGTGGCGTAGGCGCCGTCGGTGATGGAGTCACCAAAGGCGACGACGGCGGCGGCGTGGGGCTGGGTGGGCTGGACATCGACGCCCTTGACGAAGTACCAGGAGGAGACGACGCGGGGACTGGCGAGGGCGGCATCGGTGACGTGATTGCCGGCGACAATGTAGTTATCCTGCTGGGCGCTGGAGTGGACGCTGACCTCGCTGATTTGCTGGAGGGGCAGATAGAGGCTGATGGAGAGGTTGGCGAAGGCGGGCGTGGCGAGATCGACGGAATCTGAGAGCGCCTGAGCGCCGGGCGGGATGACGATGGAGGGCGAGCCGCCGAAGGTGAGGGAGTGGAGGGTGGAGGCGTCAATATCGCTGCTGCCTGCGCCGGTGCTGAGGGCGACGGTGGCGGCGTCGACGTGGAGGGGCTCCCTGCCGAACTCATTGGTGAGGCGGACGCGGAGATGGGAGCCGGCGAGCGAGGTGTGGACGACGTTGCGGATGGTGGAGTCAACGAGTGTGGGGATGGTGTGCCAGGGGTCGCCGGAGAGCGGCGAGGCAGCCCATGCGCCGACCCAGTGCATGTCTGCCGGGTGGGGCGTGGCGGACTGGGCGGATGCAGCGAGGGGGCTGACGGCGAACGAGACGAGTGCGAGGAAGAGAACGGCAAGGCGGATGCGCATGATTTGAGAATGGTCCTCCGGGGCAATTTTCAAGCGGGACCATGATATACGCCGGGGACGGATGGGCGGGAGCGGATGTGCTCAGCCGCCGGCGATGGCGCCGAGGATGAGGAACGGTTCGCGGCCGGTGGTGACCATGGTGGGGACGGGTTCCTATTTGCTCAACTGCAATGAAGAGGAGTCGAGATACGATGGCGTTAACGGTGAAGCTCTCGCACATGACGCCCCAACCCACAACAGGACGGATTCCCACTCTGGATGGATGGCGTGGAATTGCGATTCTGCTTGTGCTGGCGAGCCACGTGACGATGGGTGTTCTTGGACATCCAGTGTCGATTCCCTTTGGTGTTCATGGGGTCACTATCTTCTTCGTACTCAGCGGATACCTGATTACGACAAAGCTCATGGAAGAGCAGGCACGGACCGGAAGGATTAGCCTGAGGCGCTTCTACCTGCGACGTTTTTTCCGGCTCATGCCGGCGGCGTGGCTTTATCTGCTCGTGGCAGTGGCGATTGTCGGGGCGGCTTCGGTCACAGTACAGACGCACGCTGAAGCAATCGTGGCGTCCCTGCTGTTTTTCCGCAATTACCTGGACCTGCATGGACGGTTGCAGGATACCGGCCAGTTCTGGCTGACTGCACATTTCTGGACCCTCTCGATGGAGGAACAGTTCTATCTTCTCTGGCCGGGAGTGATGGTTCTTGCCGGGCTGCGAAAGGCCCGCTGGGTTGCGCTTGTTCTGGCATCAGGACTGGCCCTCTACCGCTTCAGTCACGAGCATGCGTTATTGCAGGCGACATTTCAGGTGCGCTACGAGAGCCAATACCATGCCGACGCGTTGCTTCTTGGATGCGCGGCTGCCCTTTTATTGCCTCAGATCCGCGTGTACTTGCGGGGATGGATGGTGTGGCCCCTGGCGGTAATTCTGGTCTGGTGCGGCCTGCGATACAGCGACCTGATTCCATTTGGCGAGTCGGTGGTGATCGCGCTGCTGCTATGCGTTACATCTTTGAATCCGAAGACTGCAATCTCGCGCCTGCTGGACTGGAGGCCCCTCGCCTACATTGGCACGATCTCCTACAGTCTTTATCTGTGGCAGCAGCTCTTTCTGTTTTTCCCAGGATCGTGGGGTGTACGTGGTACGCTGTTGCGGCTTACCCTGCTGCTGGTGATGACGATCTTCAGCTACTACTGCATTGAGAGGACATGCTTGGAGTTGTATGCTGGCGCGCGAGCTAAAACTGACGCCGTGCGCCGGAGTCCATCAACCGAATCGCCAGCCGACTAGCCGCCGGCGATGGCGCCGAGGATGAGGAACGGTTCGCGGCCGGAGAGGACGTCGGCGGGGAGCGGCGTGTCGGGCGGTTCGAGGGAGAGATCCTGCTGGCAGGCGAAGAAGCGGAGGAAGGCGCGGCGCTGGAGGGTCGAGTGGTCGCGGATGGTGCCGCGGAGCGCGGGGTAACGGGCCTCGAGCGCGTCAAGGACGGCGCGGATGGTGACGGGGACGGGGACGTCGAGGGTGACATCGCCGGAGACCTGGGCGAGGTTGCGGAGATGGTAAGGAAGCTGGACGCGGATTGGGGGGGTGGGGGTCATTTCTCGATTTTGAGAAGCGGATCCTTCGATGCGCCGGAGGACAATTCATGATACAGAGATGGGCAGGGGCTAAAGCTGGGCCCTGTTACAAAGCGGATTGATGGGCGGGTTGAGGTTGGTGGTTTCCCAGGTCTCAAAAGCGAGACCTGGGGCACACGGAGTTCGTTCTGATTTCGCGACCGTTGCGGCACGACTGAAGTCGTGCCCTGTTACAGTGCCCCGCATGCCGCGAGTTGTTCCGCAGTCTGTGAAGCCGTGCCCTGTTACAAAGCAGAAGACAAATACCCTGGGCTGAAGCCCCTTTTCCGGCGTGGCTGGTATTCAGGGGCCTGAAGGCCCCTGCTCCCTCCGTGGTTTCCCACCGATGCGGCCAACCACCCCGGCTCGCCGCATGAATAAAGTACGCGGCTGTTGTTCTGCGTCATGCGATGGTCTGGACCTCGACGGAGAGGACGGGCGGCAGATCATGCACGATGGCCTGCCAGGTGTCGCCGCCGTTGGGCGAGACGTAGACCTGTCCGCCGGTGGTGCCGAAGTAAATGCCGCAGTCGTCGAGGTGGTCAACGGCCATGGCGTCGCGAAGGATGTCGACGTAGCAATCTTTTTGGGGCAGGCCTTTGCTGAGCGCCTCCCACTCATTGCCGCCGGTGCGGGAGCGGTAAACCTGGAGCTTGCCGTCGATGGGGAAATGCTCGGAGTCGCTCTTGATGGGCACGACGTAGATGGTGTCGGGCTGGTGGGCGTGGATGTCGATGCAAAAGCCAAAGTCGGTGGGCAGGTTTCCGCTGACCTCATGCCAGTTGTCGCCGGCATCGTCAGAGCGCATAACGTCCCAGTGCTTTTGCATGAAGAGCGTGCTGGGGCGGGCGGGGTTCATGGCGATGTGGTGGACGCAGTGGCCGACCTCGGCGTTGGGATCGGGCATGAACTGGGAGACGAGACCCTTGTTGATGGGCTTCCAGCTTTTGCCGCCATCGTCGGAGCGGAAGGCTCCGGCGGCGGAGATGGCGATGTAGATGCGCTGGGGGTTGGAGGGGTCAAGGATGAGCGTGTGGAGGCACATGCCGCCGGCGCCGGGCTGCCAATTGGGGCCGGTGCCATGGCCGCGCAGGCCGCTGAGCTCCTGCCAGGATTCGCCGCCGTCGGTGGAGCGGAAGATGGCCGCGTCCTCGACGCCGGCGTAGACGGTGTTGGCGTCAGTGAGCGAGGGCTCGATGTGCCAGACGCGCTTGAACTCCCAGGGGTGCTGCGTGCCGTCGTACCACTGGTGGGTGGTGAGGGGCGCGCCGGAGGCGTCGGTGGTGTCATAAAGGAAGCGGTTGGGCGCCTTGTTGGGGAACTGGATGGGCTTTTCGTCGGTGACGCCGGGCTGGTGCCAGGTTTTTCCGCCGTCGGTGGAGCGCTGGAGGAGCTGGCCGAACCAGCTGCTGGTCTGCGAGACCCAGATACGGTCAGGGTCAACGGGCGAGCCCTTCATGTGGTAGATTTCCCAGCCGGCGAAGTGGGGTCCGCTGACCTCCCACTTGTCGCGCTTGCCGTCAGCGGTGAGAAGGAATGCTCCTTTACGGGTTCCAACCAGAACACGCACTTTACTCATGGTTTGTCGATCCTCCGGAGAATGAGTGGATGCGCCGCACGGGCGCGAACCTGTCCTGCGATTTTTTCCTACTTCGGTTGTGAAGTGCAAGTCATTTTTTTGAGGTTGGGCAAAGGACGCCGTTGCAAAGCGGCGGCCTCCATGGGCAATTTCCGCGTGGGGTGAATGCGGAGGCGCGGGCGGCGGGTTTTGGCCGGGGAATGCCATGCACTGGAGCGGTTCCAGAGTTCCCTGCCCTCTTCGGATTTGTAAAGAGCGGTGTTTTCTTAAGAAAGACATCCCTTGTCGGAATTGGCTCCGGCGTATGTCAACTCTGGAGCCGCTGTAGACTTGAGCCAGGAAGAGTGCATGATTACAACCCTTTTTGGCAGCCAGAACGAGCCGGAGCCCGAGCAGGCAACCGAGACGAAGTCCGGATTTTTCAGCCGCATGAAGCAGGCTGTGACGCGGACGCGGGAGAGCCTTGCCGCGAAGATGGGCGACCTGGCGGCGCTGACGCGCGAGGTGGACGAGGCGGCGCTGGAAGAGCTGGAGACGGCTCTGCTGACGAGCGACCTGGGCGTGAGGACGACGGCGGAGATTCTGGATGCGCTGCGGGAGCGGGCGAAGCGGCAGGCGATTGCCGGCGGCGCGGAGCTGAAGGCTCTCTTGAAGGAACAGATTCGCGGAATTCTGGAGGAGCCGCGCCGGGCCATGCCGGGGCCGGGGCCGGGACCGGGACTGTGGCCGGAGCCGATTGCGCCGCCGAAGGTGACGTTTCTGGTGGGCGTGAACGGGACGGGCAAGACGACGACGAGCGGCAAGCTGGCGGCGTGGCTGCGCGGGCAGGGGCGCACGGTGCTGCTGTGCGCGGCGGATACGTTTCGCGCGGCGGCGATTGAGCAGCTTGAGGTGTGGGCGGGGCGCAGCGGCGTGGAGATGGTGAAGACGCGGCAGGGCGGCGATCCGGCGGCGGTGCTCTACGATGCGGCGGCGGCGGCGAAGGCGCGCGGGATTACGGACTTGATTGTGGATACGGCGGGGCGGCTGCACACCAAGACCGGGCTTATGGACGAGCTGGACAAGATGCGGCGGACGGCGGCGAAGCTGGTGCCGGGGGCTCCGCACGAGGTGCTGCTGGTGATGGATGCAACGACGGGGCAGAACGGCTTGCAGCAGGCGCGGCTGTTTACGGCGGCGGCGGGCGTGACGGGGATTGTGCTGACCAAGCTGGACGGGACGGCAAAGGGCGGCATTGCGGTGGCGATTGCGCGGGAGATGAACCTGCCGGTGCGGTTTGTGGGCGTGGGCGAGAAGATGGAAGACCTGCTGGAGTTTGACGCGGGGGCGTTTGTGGACGCGCTGGTGGGGTGAAGGGCGAGAAAGCTCGCCTCAGCCTGCGCAGACCGCAGAGGGGGATCTATTCATGCGGCCAGCCGGGCGATTTTCACGCGGCGATGGCGCATGGCCTTCGCCAGATCGTAATTGGACTGGAGCCGAATCCAAACTTCAGCAGAGGTTCCAAAGGCTTCTGAGAGGCGCAGGGCCATCTCGGCTGAGACGCCGGTTTTGCCGTGGATTATCCGCGACAGGTTGGCACGCGTGATCTTCAGATGAGCGGCGAGGGCGGAAACGGTCAGGCCCAGGCCCTCCACGTACTCTTGAATCATCTCGCCCGGATGCGCAGGGTTGTACATCATATGCATTTCTCCTTCAGTGATAATCCCGGTAGTCGACCAGGATCGCGTCTTCCCCATCGAATTTGAACGTCATACGCCAGTTTCCGTTGACGCGAACGGACCAGTGGCCTGTGAGCTTTCCTTTGAGCGGATGCAAGCTCCACCCAGGCACGTTCATGTCCTTGGGCGAGGTGCCGGCATCGAGCAATGTCAACTGCCGCCTGAGCCTTGTTGCATGCGCGGGCTGAATGCCGGCTTTGCTGTCACTCCGGTAAAAACTCTCCAGACCAGCGTGGCGGAAGCTCTGAATCACCTGTATATCGTATCAATACACTATACAAGAATCAAGAAGTAATTTGCATAGGGCATGGGCCGCTGAAACCGAGCCTGACGGCATGTACACTTGAAGCGTTCCTACAGGGAGCAGGCGATGACTTCGTCCAACCAAGACATCTACTGGATGCAGCGGGCGCTGGAGCTGGCGCGGCGGGGGACGGGTGTGTCGTCGCCGAACCCGGCGGTGGGGTGCGTGATTCTGGACCGCGCGGGACAGGTGGTGGGCGAGGGCTGGCACGAGTATGACCTGAAGGACCATGCGGAGATTGTGGCGCTGAGAGAGGCCAAGCAGCATGCGCTCAGCGAAAAGAAAGAGGACAGGCTGAAGGGCGGCACGGCGTATGTGACGCTGGAGCCGTGCAACCACACGGGGCGGACTGGGCCTTGTACGGAGGCGCTGACGCAAGCGGGGCTGGGGCGCGTGGTGGCGGCGACGGCGGATCCGAATCCCAAGGTGGCCGGGCACGGGATGGCTGCATTGCATGCAGCGGGGCTCGAAACAAGTCTGGGTGTGTGTGAAAAGGACGCGCGGCGGCTGAATGAAGGTTTTGCGCGATGGGCACAGAGCGGGCGGCCGCTGGTGCTGATGAAGGTGGCGATGACGCTGGATGGGCGGATTGCGCCGCCGTCGGGGGTGCATGCGGCGCGGGAGCCTTATTGGATTACGTGCGAGGCGTCACGGGCGGCGGTGCAGACGTTGCGCTGGCAGGCGGATGCGGCGCTGACGGGCGTGGACACGGTGCTGGCCGACGACCCGTTGCTGACGGACCGGAGCGGAATGCGGCGGCGGCGGAAGCTGCTGCGCGTGGTGCTGGACTCGGCGTTGCGGATGCCGCTGGACGCGAAGATGGTGACCCACGCGGAGGGCGACGTGGTGGTGTTCACCGTGAGTCACGATGAAGCGCAGGCGGCGGCGCTGCGGGAGCGGGGCGTGCGCGTGGAGGTGCTGGAGGCCGAGACGGGACGGGTACCGCTGGGCAGCGTGCTGGAGCGGCTGGGCGCGGAGGGAATTTTGACGGTGCTGACGGAGACGGGCACGCGGCTGAATACGGCGCTGCTGGCGGCGGGGCTGGTGGACAGGGTTCACCTGTTTGTATCGCCGCAGATTCTGGGGTCCGATGCGGCACCGGCGTTCAAGGGAATGACGCATGCGGCGTGGCTGAAGGATGTGGATGTGGAGCGCTATGGCGAGGATGTGGGGTTGTGCTCGCTGCTGAAGGACCCGTGGCCGGAAAAGGAAGTAGGGAGTAGGGAGTAGGAATGCGGCGCGGCGTTTGACGGCATCCAAGTGGATTGGCGGGTCTGGCGTGCCGCTTTTGGGACTGGGAGCGCGCGGGCTGCGAGAATAGAGACTAGCGAGGAATGATTGCGGTGACGGTTTCAACGCCGGTGCTGACGGCGGTGGTTTCAGTGGTGGGGTTGTGCGGCGTGCTGGTGTGGCGCGTGCGCGAGGGGCAGCGGCCGATTACGGCGCGGAAGATTGTGTTTCCTCCGCTGGGAATGTCGACGGGCTTTTGCATGTTTGTGGTTCCGGGGTTCCGCGTGCCGTGGGCGTGGGCGCTGGGGGCGTTTGCGATTGGCGCGACGTTGCTGGCGTATCCGCTGCTGCGGACGTCGAGCCTGCGGCGCGAGGGCGGCGTGATCTGGATGAAGCGGAGCGTGGCGTTTTTTCTGGTGGTGGTGGTGCTGGCGGCGGTGCGCTACTTTGCGCGGGGATTTTTTGACAAGTACCTGACGCTGGAGCAGACGGGCGGGCTGTTTTTCATTCTGGCGTTCGGGATGATTCTGCGCTGGCGGATGGCGCTGTATGCACTCTACCGCAAGCTGACGCGCGAGCCGCTGACGCTGGAGCCGGCTGAAGAGGCGGCGGTGGAGTAAAGCAGGAGCGGGCAGGATTTCCGGGGGCCGCGGATGGGAGCCGAGAGGTGACCGATTCGCGGCCCGGCTGCTTTTTATGCTGAATGCGCAGCGGGGCTGCCACCGGCGGCGGTAGACTTGTGCGGCATGAGAGGAATGTGGGCGATGCAAGGCGTGGGGCGAGGCTTGGGGATTGCCGCGCTGGCGCTGGCGGCGGCTGTGGCAGGCATGGCGGCGGGCGGCGGCGGCCAGGGCGCGACGGTGGACCTGGAAAAGCTGGGGATGCCGAAGGATATGTTTCACGCGGGTACGCTGGCGCGCTGCCCGAATGATCTGCTGACGTATCGGGCGGTGGCGTGGCTGGATGCGGGGACGGTTCTGGCGGCGTATACGGTGACGCCGCCGTGCCCGGCGACGATGGCGCCGGCGGTGAATGCGGTGCTGAAACTGGCGGCGTTTGACGCGGAGGGCAGGCTGCTGCACACGGTGAACGTGCCCTATGTGGCGGGGCTGAACAACATGCTGCCGCACGACGGGGTGTGGGCGCTGGCGGATGGGCGCGTGGCGGTGGAGCTGCCGCCGGCGAAGTGGGCGCGGGGACCGGCGGCGGCGGGCGAGCTGGCGGTGTGGCAGGCCGATTTTAAGACGGCGCAGGTGATTTCGCTGAACGGCGACGCGGAGGATGAGCTGCATCCGATGGGCGTGACGGCGGATGGGCAGCGGATGGTGATGTGGCGCGGGACGAACCGGCTGAACGATGCGCACTGCGTGGAGTTTGGCGGGAGCCCGCTGGCGGAGACGGGGGCGTGCGCGGCGGCGGAGCTGGATGCGATGGAGAAGCGGGCGCACGATGCGGACGGTTTTCCTGCGCCGAAGGGCGAAGAGGTGATGATGTTCACAGGCGCGTCACGGGATGGAAGCCGGGCAAGTGTGCTGCTGACCAGGGAAGAGATCGAGGAGTGCCGCACGGAGGGCCAGTACTGTCCGACGAACGGCGAGTTTGTGGTCTTTGACGTGAAGAGCAAGCAGACACTGCTCAAGGAAAAGGTGAGCGTGCTGGGGCGGATGGCGCTGGCGCCGGATGGGAAGCACGCGGCGGTGATGGACAAGGGAAAGCTGGAGATTGTGCCTGTACCTTGAGAGAGCTGCCTTGAGAGCGGCGCCGTGAAGAGGCGCGGCGCTTATGGCCGGCGCGTTACCAGAGAGGCGGAGTGGGCCTTGCCTGGATGATGGGCTGCAGAATGCCCGACTCGATGTGGATGACGTGGATGTAAGGCGCGGCGGCGGGATCGTAAAACAGGGTGACCCGGCCGGCCGGGCCATCAAAGCCGGAGATGCCGTCCTGGCCTTCGAGGCCGTTGTTGCCGGCCATGCCGTTGGGCGAGCCGATGCCGCCCGCTCCGCCGCGTCCACCCTTGCCGCCTTTGCCGCCTGCGCCGCCGCGGCCGCCGTGGGAGGCGACGGTGAGCGTGCCGCCGTTGGGGTCGATGAGGAACCAGTCCTTCTGCGTTCCGGACGAGGAGACGGAGACTTCAAGCAGTGTGCGGTTGCCGGGACTCATGGCCACGTTGACGAGGACGGGCGGGCCCTGGCCGCCCTGGCCGCCCTGATCGCCGTCAGAGCCGTTGCCCCCGTCGGAGCCGTTGCCGCCGGGCGAGGGGTTGTTGGGGTCGATGGAGCCGGGAAGACCGTCGGTGCCGTCGAGGCCATTGTTGCCATCCAGGCCGGCAAGGCCGTCGGAGCCTGAGTACTCGGCATGGTAGTCGAGGTCGTAGCGCGGCGTGACGGCGATTTGGGCGGTGAGGGCGGGCTCGCCGGGAACGGTGACGGTGACCGTGCCGGTTTTGCCGTCACTTTGCCATGGGAGTCTGGGCATCTGGACGACGCCTTTTGCATTGACCTGGACGACTGTGGCGCTGACCGAGAGGGAGCTCCAGGGGATGGTGCCGTGGCCCTGGCCGATGGTGGAGAGAGTCTGGCCGGTGGGGTCAGTAAACGTGACGACGAGCGGGGATTTTTTGCCGGGGGCAAGTGTGCTGCCTTTGGGCAGGGTGACCTGCATGTGGGAGAGCTGCAGGGTGGCCAGCGGCGTGAGCAGCAAGGGGCGCGGATGGAGAACGGAGCAGCCGGCGAGGCCGACGACAGCGAAGGACAGCAGGGTCACGATGCCACTGAGGGGATTTTGAACTGCGGACCGCCAGAGTGTGCTCATTGGGAACCCTTCCGCCGGATGCGCGATGTTTGAGGCGGCGCATGCGCCGCGCGATGCAGGTCTCTGCCTGATAGAACCCTTGGGGCGGCGGAAAGTTTCAGAGATTGCGCGAGCAACGCGAGGAGCGCGAGCGGGACGCGGCTAGAATGAAGGCATGTTTACGGGGATTGTTGAGCAGACGGGGACGCTGGTAGGGCTGGAGGAGCGCGGCGCGGCAAGCGGCGGCGTGCGGCGCATCACGGTGGAAGCGCCGGGGATTGCCGGACGGCTGCACGAGGGCGACTCGCTGGCGGTGAGCGGCGTGTGCCTGACGGCGCTGGATGTGAATCCGAGGTATTTTTATGCAGACCTGGCGCGGGAGACGCTGGAGAAGACGTCGCTGGGGCGGTTGGCGGCGGGCGCGAAGGTGAACCTGGAGCTGCCGACGGCGGCGGGAAGTCCGCTGGGTGGGCACGTGGTGCAGGGGCATGTGGACGGGACGGGGGTGTTGACGGCACTGGAGCCTTTGGTTCCACGTTCGCGGCCTGACTTTGACGAGAAGACGACAGACTGGACGCTGAAGGTGAGGGTGCCGGAGACGGTGCGGCAGTGGATGGTGCCGAAGGGCAGCGTGGCGATTGAGGGCATCAGCCTGACGATTGCCGAGTGGGATGGGGAGCTGGTGACGGTGGCGATTTTGCCGCTGACGTATTGGCGGACCAACCTGCACACGTTGCAAACGGGCGCACCGGTGAATGTGGAGGGCGATGTTCTGGTGAAGCTGGCGGTGGAGCGGATGCGGAATGCCACTCCCACCCTTTCCGCAAACGACGCGGAAAGGATGGGGCACCCAAAGGAGACGGAACTGACGGAGGCGTGGCTGGTGGAGCGGGGGTACTGAGGCAGCCGACAGCTGACAGTTGACAGTTGATAGCGAGCAGTTTGCGGGAAGGCGCGGAGTGGGTGGCCGCGCCTTTGGTGCGTCTGTGGACAGTTGAAAGGAAATGCGTTAGACTTTGACTAGTCAATTGACTGGTCATTTCTATGAAAACGATTCAAGCATCGGAAGCCAAGGCGAAGTTCCTGCGGATTCTGGACGATGTGGAGCGCGGGGAGAGCGTGGTGATTACGCGGCATGGCAAGCCCGTGGCGCGGCTGAGCCCGCAGCCGGAGATTGACCGGGAGCGCGTGGAGCGGGCGATCGAGGAGATGAAGGCACTGAGGCAAAGAATCGGCAAGGTTTCGCTGGAAGAGATTCAATCCGTGCGCGACGAAGGGCGAGCCTGATGGCGTTTGTCCTTGATGCATCCATCTGCGCCGCGTGGGCGCTCGCCGATGAATCCTCAGTGATCGCCGATTATGCCGAAGTCCTGATTAAGTCAGAGACAGCGCTGGTGCCGGCCGTGTGGTGGTATGAAGTACGCAACGTGCTCGTCGTGAATGAACGCCGGTCTCGTATGACGGCCTCAGACTCTGCCGTGTTTCTGGACCTGCTGACGGGCTATCCGATTGCGGTGGACACGGCGCAAGATGAGGAGTTGACGCTGCGTTTGGCGCGCGAGCATCGGCTATCTTTTTACGAGGCGGCGTATCTGGCGCTGGCCGTGCGCGAGCGTCTGCCGCTGGCCACGCTGGACAAGGCCCTGCAGACGGCGGCCGAGGCGGCGGGCGTGGCGCTGCTGGGGTGATTCGATTCTGAATCGCTAGGGCTTGGCGGGCAGGGGCGGCGGGGCGGTGATGTATTCGTCGCCGACGCGGGCGACGATTTGCCGGCGGCGGTCGCTAAGGAGCTTGAGGCGGGTGGTGAGGGCGATGAATTGCTGTTTTTGCCCGGCGGTGAGCGCGGGTGCGGCGGGGTCGGCGGTGTGCGCGCTGGCGATTTTGGTGAGCGGGTCGAGCTGAGCCTGGAGCGCGGGAATTTCTCTGTCAATCAAAATCGGTCCGATGACGGGGGTTTTGGCGCGGCCCGAGGCGAGCTGATTGCGGTTGTTGACGCCCCAGGCGGGCAGGATGCCGACATGGCCGAGCTCGACGCGGATGCCGGCGGGGCCGTAGTCGTTTTTGACGGCGGAGAAGAGGGCGATCATTTCGTCGCGGGGGTCGCCGTCGGAGTCAGGCATGAGGGCATCAATATAGGTGCGGGACTGGTTGGAGAGGAAGTTGCCGAGGGAGTAAAAGACGACGGCGTTGCGGCCGTCGGCGGTGCGGTAGGTTTCCACGGGCTGCAGGACGTGGGGATGCGCGCCGAGGATGACGGTGGCACCGGCGTCGAGGATTTTGTGAGCGAGGGTGACATCCTCAGGCCGCGGGGTGGTGGCGTACTCGATGCCCCAGTGGACGGAGACGATGAGGAAGTCGCACTGGGCGCGGGCGGCTTTGACGGCGGCGAGGACCTGGGCTTCATCGGCGCCGGACGTGCCGTTGGCTTCACCGGGATAAGGGAAGAAGTTGACGCGGGGCTGTGAAGGGTCAGACGGGTTGCGGTTGCCGTTGAGCCAGCGCGTCATTCCAAGCCAGCCGATTTTGATGCCGTTGTTGGTGGTGACGACGGGCTGAAAGGCCGAGGCGGCGGTGTCGGAATCTCCGACGTAAGTGAGGCCTATGGTGCGGAGGTGCTGGAGGGTTTCGTCGAAGCCGGGCCAGCCCTGGTCCATGACGTGATTGTTGGCGAAAGAGACGACGGTGATGCCGCTCTGCTTGAGCGCCTGGGGCAGGGCGACGGGCGCGTTGAAGAGGAAGGCGTGGGTGCCGTGGCCGTGGCCGGGCGCGACGGGGGTTTCCATGTTGACGAAGCCGATGTCGGCGGAGCGGAAGACGTCTGCGACGTGAGAGAGCAACGCGGCCCAGCCTTCAGCGCCGGGTCCGGCGGCGGCGGCCGCGGCTTTGACGGCCTCATGGGGGATAACGTCCCCGGAGGCGGCGATGCGGACCTGGGCGAGCTGGTGGGGATAGGGCGCGGGAACGATGGCCGAGCCCGCGCCGCAGGCGGTGAGCGAGAGGACGGCAAGGACGACGAGGGCAAGGATGGTAAGAACAGGACGGGCCGGATACCCAGCCGAGCGCGGACGGCGGATTGGGAAAAGAGGCACGGCGGGCACCTCGCGGCCTGGAAATGCGGGAACGGAGCTGGGAACGGGACCGGAATCGGAAATCGGCTTCGAAACCCCGAATCGAAACAAGAATACATGGCAGAAGACGCGGCGTGAACGATTCGAGGGGAAAGTGCGTCTATGAATCGTTGGCGCGGATAGAGCAAAACCGGGGGTTCAGTGCCCTTTCCGGGTTGGTTCAAAGTCGCGGCTCAATGTGGGTCGCGTTGACTTGAGTGGCGCGCCTCCGGGAAATAGCGACCCTGGTTTTGCTGATACCCTTAGGCGAGGAAATACTCTAAAGCGCGGGCGGCGCGGGATGGGCCGGTCGAGCGAGCAGAAACATGGCAGAGTTCGTCATCAAGCTGGCCGATGAGCGGGGCCGGGTGCAGGAGCAGGTGCAAACCGCTGCAACGGCCGAGGAGCTGCGGGCGCGGTTTACGCACGCGGGCTATCACGTCTTCAGCGTGAAGGCGCGGAGCGGGTTTTCGCTGTTTGGGCGGCGCAAGGTAAAGCTGGAGCCGTTTCTGATCTTCAACCAGCAGTTTTTGACGCTGATTCGCGCGGGGCTGCCGATTCTGGGCTCGATTTCGATGCTGGCCAAGGGCCACAAGGACCGGCATTTTGCCGCGCAACTGGACGACGTGGCCAACCGGGTGAAGACGGGCGAGGCGTTGTCGTCGGCGTTTGAGGCGCAGAGCGGGATTCCGCAGATTTACACGACGACGCTGCTGGCGGGCGAGCGCAGCGGCAATCTGCAGGAGGTGCTGGAGCGCTATGTGAGCTTCCAGCGGGTCTCGCTGACCTTCAGGAAAAAGGTGAAGGCGTCGCTGATTTATCCGTCGCTGCTGCTGACGATGGTGACGGGGCTGCTGATCTTCATGTTCACGGTGGTGATTCCGCAGTTTGCCGAGCTCTATGACCAGATGGGATCGAAGCTGCCGACGATGACGCTGGACCTGCTGGCGTTTGGGCAGTGGACGCAGCACAACATCGTGTGGATTGCCGTGGTGGCGGTGGGCACGGGGCTGGCGGTGTGGAGATTTTCGCTAACGGAGCGCGGGCGCGAGACGATGGACGGCGTTCGCATTGGGATGCCGGTGTTTGGCAAGATCTGGCTCAAGTACCAGGTGGCGCTGTTTGCGCGGACGCTTTCAACGCTGCTGACGGGCGGCCTGCCGCTGGTGCCGTCGCTGGAGACGGCGTCGCGGTCGATTTCGTCGCGCAAGGTGACCAAGGCGGTGACGACCTCGATTGGCACGGTGCGCGAGGGCAAGAGCCTGGCGGAATCACTGACGGCGACGAAGATGATGCCGGACCTGGCGACGGAGATGATTGGCGTGGGCGAGCAGACGGGCGCGCTGCCGCAGATGCTGAATTCAGTGGCCGAGTTTTTTGAGGAAGACGTGGCCACGGCGCTGACGGCGTCGCTGGCGCTGATTGAGCCGGTGATTCTGATTGTGATGGGCATTGTGGTGGTGTTCATTCTGATATCGCTTTACCTGCCGATCTTCTCAATGGGATCGACGGGCGGGATGCAGGGGTGAAAACGGGCATGGCGGATGCGAATGTGCTGGCGGCGGCGAACGGTTTGACGAGCGGGCCTGCTCCGGGCAGCGAGGATGAGCGCGTGCAGGCCGAGGCGCTGGCCAAGCGGTATCGCGCGGAGTTCGTGGACCTGCAGCATTTCCGCATCCAGCACGACCTGCTGCGGACGGTGCCGGTGGAGCTGATGTTTCGCTACAACTTTGTGCCGATTGAGCAGCAGGGCGAGGCGCTGGTGATTGCGGTGAGCGACCCCTCGCGGCTGATGGTGCTGGACGAGATTGCGGGACTGCTGGGGCACCGGATTGTGCCGCGCGTGGCCACGCTCTCGCAGATTACCGACCTGCTGAAGAAGACCGAGCAGAGCCAGCGCGTGCTGGACGAGGCCAGCGAAGGGCTGACCTTTGACGTGCTGACGGGCGAGGACAATGCGGACGAGAACATCTCGATTGAGAAGCTGACCAGCGACGAGGACATCAGCCCGATTATCCGGCTGGTGGACACCACGATTTTCACGGCGCTGGAGCGGCGGGCGAGCGACATCCACATTGAGACCTACGACGACTCGCTGCACGTGAAGTACCGCATTGACGGCGTGCTGCAGGAGGCGATGGCGCCGATTGCGCGCGAGCACCACTCGACGATTCTGAGCCGCATCAAGATCATGAGCGAGCTGGACATTGCCGAGCGGCGCGTGCCGCAGGACGGGCGTTTCCGGGTGCGCTACAAGGGACGGTTGATTGATTTTCGCGTATCGATAATGCCCACGGTACACGGCGAGAACGCGGTGCTGCGCGTGCTGGACAAGGAATCGATGAGCGAGAAGTTCCGCCACCTGACGCTGGACGTGGTGGGATTTGCGGACGAGGATCTGCGGCGCTTCCGGCGGTATATTCGCGAGCCCTATGGAATGGTGCTGGTGACGGGGCCGACGGGCTCCGGCAAGACGACGACGCTCTATGCCGCGCTGAACGAGATCAAGAGCGACGAGGACAAGATCATTCCGATTGAAGACCCGGTGGAGTACCAGATTCGCGGGGTGACGCAGATTCCGGTGAACGAGAAGAAGGGACTGACGTTTGCGCGCGGATTGCGGTCGATTCTGCGGCACGACCCGGACAAGATTCTGGTGGGCGAGATTCGCGACCAGGAGACGGCGCAGATTGCCATCAACTCGGCGCTGACCGGGCACCTGGTTTTCACCACGGTACACGCGAACAACGTGGTGGACGTGCTGGGGCGGTTCCTGAACATGGGCGTGGAAGCCTACAACTTTGTGTCGGCGCTTAACTGCATTCTGGCGCAGCGGCTGGTGCGGACCATCTGCGAACACTGCGCGCGCACGGTGCGCTATGACGACGAACTGCTGGTGGCCAGCGGGCTGGAGCTGGGCGAGTGGCGGACGTTTCCCTTCCGCGAGGGCGCGGGATGCATTGAGTGCGGCGGAACGGGCTACCGGGGCCGGACGGCGATCCACGAGCTGCTGGACTTGACCGACGCCATCCGCGAGCTGATTCTTGAAAAGAAGCCCACCTCAGAGGTTCGCAAGCTGGCGCAGAAGGAAGGCATGACGTTCCTGCGCGAGTCGGCGCTGGAGCGGGTGCGGCGCGGGATTACGACGCTGAAAGAGATCAACAAAGTCACGTTCATTGAGGCTTCAAGGTAAGCAGGAGCGATGGGGACAAGAACGAAAGCAGCGCAGAGTGGCGGACGGCCGGCGGCGGCGGTGGAACTGACGCCGCAGGGCGTGCTGGCGGCGGCCTTGCCGGCCCGGAATGCGGCGGCGGTGTATGCCTTTGAGGCGCTGCCGGCCGGAGCGCTGACGCCCTCGCTGACGGAGGCGAATGTGCAGCAGCCGGAGACGCTGGCAGCGGCGATCAAGACCGCGCTGGAGGCGGTTGGGCCGCGGACACGCGCGGTGACGCTGGTGCTCCCGGATACGGCGGTGCGGGTGTTTGTACTGGACTTCGATTCCCTGCCCTCGCGGGCGGCCGAGACTCTGGAGGTTCTGCGCTTCAGGCTGCGCAAGATGGTTCCGTTTGACGTGGAGCGGGCGGGCGTGAGCTACCAGGTGCTTTCGGCCGGCAAGGACGCGGCGCGCGTGCTGGTGGCGACCACGGCGGCACAGGTTCTGGAGGAGTATGAGAGCGCGGTGCGCGCGGCGGGCTATGACCCCGGCGCGGTGCTGCCGGCGGGGCTGGCGGCGCTGGCAGGCTTGCAGGGCGAGGAGCCGGTGCTGGCCGCGTGCATGAACGGGCTGTCTTTGACGACGGCGATTACGCGGGGCACGGATCTGCTGCTGTATCGCACGGCGGACCTGCCGGCGGATGCGGCGGCACGGCTGGCCGAGGTGCAGCGGGATATTGCGGTGGCGGCGGCGTACTTTGAGGACACGATGGCGGCGCGGCCGGAGCGGGTGCTCTATGCGGGAATCGGCTCGGCGGATGAGTTTGCGCGCTGGACCGGTGAGCGCGAACTGCGCGTGGTGGAGATGGCCAAGCGGCCCACACAGGGCGCGATGACCGCGCTGGGTGAGCTGAGCGTGGCGGGCGTTGACGGCGCGCTGGCGGGAGCAAGCGCATGAAGATTACGCTGAATCTTGCCACGCGGCCGTTTGCCGACCAGGGTCCGGCGATTCGCAAGCTGCGCATTGCCATGGCCGTGCTGGCCGTGGCGGCGATTGGGCTGGGCGTGGGGCTGCACATGGTGGACACGCAGGCCGAGGAGGCGCGACAGCACGACACGGCGCTGGAGGCGAAGATTGCGCAGGTTCGCGGGGAGCGGCAGGGCTACTCGGCGCTGATGCGCGAGCCGGCCAACGCCGCACTACTGAACCAGGTGAAGTATCTGAACGCGCTTTTCGACGAGAAGGCCTTTAGCTGGACGCTGGCGATGGAGGACCTGGAGACGGTGCTGCCGGGCGGCGTGCAGGTGACGTCGATTGAGCCGAACCGCGAGAAGGATGGGCACATTCTGCTGCGGCTGCGGGTGCAGGGCCCGCGGGACAAGTCAGTGGACCTGGTGCGGAACCTGGAGCACTCGCGGCACTTTCTTGTGCCGCGGATTGTGGGCGAGAGCGCGGAGAATGCGACCGGGCCGGGACAGGCGGTGCAGCCGGTGAGCGCGGCGATGCGCGAGAACTTCGAGCTGGAAGCCGAGTACAATCCGGCAACGGCGGGGGACGAGGCGCAGGCGCCAAAGTCCGGCGGCGCGGACGGGCCGGCGAAAACCGAGCGGCGGGCAGGGACGAGCCGGGCAGGAACGGATCGCGCAGGGACGAGCCGCACTGGAACGGATCGCGCTGGAACGGGCGGGAACGCGCACACGGCAACGCCGGCGGGTGAGCATCACCGGGCTCCGTACAGGCGGCTGCCGGCCGCGCAAGGAGGGCCGCGATGAACGGACAGGCTCCTTCAAAGATGCGCGAGCGGCTGAGCCAGCCGCTGACCTGGCACGCGGTGGGCACGGTGATTCTGGCGCTGGCGGTGATGGCAATGGCGGTGCGGCTGGGCATGGACTGGCAGGCGATGCACGCCAGCTCAGCCGCGGCGCTGCTGACGAAGCAGATGGAGCTGAAGACGCTGACGCTGCGGACCGCGCCGCTGCGGGGGCTGGACCAGCGCGTGAAGAAAACGCGGACGGAGATGGATGATTTTTATGCGCAGCGGATTCCCTCGAGCTACTCGTCGATTGCCGCACGGATTGGCGAGCTGGAGGTGAAGTCGGGGGTGCGGGTTTCCCGCGTGACCTATGCGCAGAAGCAGGGCAGCGAGAAGCTGACGGAGATTGTGCTGGACGCGGGCGTGAGCGGCGAGTATCCGCAGATGATGAAGTTTGTGAATGGCCTTGAGCGCGACCCGATGTTCTTTGTGATTCGCGCCATGTCGCTGACCGGGCAGCAGGGTGGAATGGTGAATCTGCGGCTGCGGGTGTCCACGTGGATGCGGCCTGCGGATGCGGCGGCCAGCGGAACGCCGGCGCAGACGGCGAGCGATGTGACGACGGCGGCGAAGGAGGGCGAGTAAACCATGGCGATGGCTCTGGGAACGGAGAACAAGCGCCAGGTGGCCCTGGTGGCGGCGCTGCTGGTGGTGCTGGTGTGCGTGGCCGGATATGAGCTATGGAACAACTTTGGCGAGGGCTCGCGAGCCGCGCCGAGCGCAGCAGCAAATGCGCGCGCGAGGACGGTCACGGCCGTGGGCCCCGCGGCGCAGCGGCTGACGAACGAGGACATTGACCCGACTCTGCACTTTGCCAAGCTGGCCGAGAGCGAGGATGTGGTGTACGCGGGAACAGGGCGGAACATCTTCTCGGCGGAGTCCGCGCCGGAGATTCCCCAGCCCGTGAAGAGCGCGCGGATGGACAGGGCGGCCGTGTATGTGCCGCCTGCGCCGCCGCGGCCGCCGCTGATTGCGCTGAAGTATTTTGGCTACAGCGAGACGCCGGACAAGCATTTGCAGGCGTTTCTGGTGGACGGCGACGACATTTTCATCGCCAGGCCGGGCGAGATTGTGGACCACCGCTACAAGGTGAACGTGATTCTGCCGGGAAGCGTGCAGATTACCGACCTGGGCTACAACGACACGCAAACGCTGGCGCTTGCGTCGAACTGAGCAGGAGGCTGAGGCGCGTTGAGCCGCATTGCAACAATGCGAAGCCGCATCCGAAGCCGGCATCGAAGCCTGAGTTGTGGCCCGGCGCGGAAGAAGCCCGGCGAAGAGGGCATTCTGCTGGTCGCGGTCATCTTTCTGCTTTTCCTGCTGACGCTGACGCTGGCGATTGCGCTGCCCAAGGTGCGGGAGAGCATCCAGCGGGACCGGGACCGCGAGACGATGGAGCGCGGCAAACAGTACATTCGGGCCATCCAGCTTTACTACCGGAAATTCGGGCGCTATCCGCCGAGCATTGACGCTCTGGTGAAGACCAACGAGATTCGGTTCCTGCGCAAGCGCTACATTGATCCGACCACGGGCAAGGACGACTGGCAGGTGATCCACATGGGCGAGAACAAGGTGCCGATTGTGATGGGATTCTTTGGCCAGGCGGTGGGGCAGACGACTCTGGCGGGCACAGGGCCGAGCGGCGGCAACGGCGTGGCGGGAGCGACGACGCTGGGCGGGCCGCTGAACGGGACGGGAACGGGCGGCGCGGGGGTGACGACGGGGATGGGCGGGATCAATTCAGGAACCGGGACCTCAGGAATCGGGACCGGGAGCGGCGGCTCGTCCAACGGATCGGCGGGCGGATCTTCAAATGACAGCTTTGGATCCTCAAACGGGCAAACCTTTGGCGGCGCGGGGATTATCGGCGTGCGGCCGGCGAGCCCGGCGAAGTCGATTTTTCTTTACAAGGGGAAGGACCACTACAACCAGTGGGAGTTCACCTATGACCCGCTGATGGACCGCAAGACGATCAGCAGCGGGAGTGGAGCGGGCGGGACGCCGGCCAGCAACCTGAACGGCAATGATGCCTCTGGGACGCCGGGAACCACGCCCCCACCAACTGCAAGTCCGAACCCGCCGAGCGGGATTGTGCCGCAGTAAAAACGAGCGGCGCGGCTGACAAGATGGCAAGACAAGAAGAAACAGGCATGCAAAAGCCCGTCCTCCTGGCAGGACGGGCTTTCGAGTTGGGGGAAAACCGGATGCTCGGGAACTTTAAACGTTGAAGGAGGAACCGCAGCCGCAGGTGGACTTGACCTGGGGGTTCTCAAACTTGAAGCCGGCGGCCTCAAGGTTCTCCACGTAGTCGACGATGCAGCCGTTCAGGTACATGAGCGAGGTGGCATCGACAAAGACCTTGAGGTCATCAAAGTGGTAGACCTTGTCCATCATGCCGGCCTGGTTCTCAAAGGCCATGGAGTACTGGAAGCCGGAGCACCCTCCGCCGACGACGCCAATACGCAGCCCGGCGGGCAGGGGGTCCTGCGTGGCCATGATCTCCCGCACCTTGGCGACAGCCTGGGGGGTGAGGATAAGCGGAGCCTTCTTTTCGGTTTCCTGAACTGGTGGGTTGGCAACGGTGGACATGGACACTCCCGTGGGTTGAAATTACGTTTCCCTACCGATAACTGTACTCGGCTGGGGGGCGGGATTCAAGGCCCTCGTCCCGCTAACTGAATTGGATGCCGGGGACGGGAGAAAGTTGCAGGTTCCAGGCCGGGACAGGAGTGGGCGGCCGGAGAGCGCCTGCCCCGGCAAAAGTGCGCCCGGCCAAAGTGCGGAGGGACCGCAGCCACAGCGGGTTGTGTGATTTTTATCACCACAAGGGGCGCAGGAGAGGACTATGATGTCCAGCCAAATGGGCCCTGACTCGCGGAAGGCCGCTGAAAACGGGCGACCGACGGCGAGGGCTGGACCCATGCGTGCGCCGGAGGTGGTGTATGACATTTATCCCCGTCATGTGGGTGGTTTGGGGCGTGCTGGTGCTGATTATGATTGGACTTTTCCTGTATCGCACCAACCTGACCAAGGATGAAGAGGGCCAGATTTTCCTGGACGAGTCGTTTGACCACGAGAAGAACGCACAAGAGGCGATTGTGGCCAGGGTGAACCGGCTTGAGCCGGTGATCCGGACATTCAAGTGGGTTTGCATCCTCGCCACGCTGTTTGTGATTGGCTATTACGTTCGCGATTTCATGATCAAGCTGGGCTGAGCCGGAACCGGGCTGCGCAGAAGAGACTGGGCTGAACGGGGCTGCACGCGCAGCCCCAAAGCCGTGAGCGCCCGCATGAGTGCTGCGGGACGGGCAGAGGGCAGCGGCCGCGCTACTCAACCTCCTGCTTGGCGCGGTAGCCGTCGCGCGCCAGCACTTCATACTTCAACTGGTGATGCTTCGGGTCCTGGATGCGCAGGGGGTGGCCTTCGTCGTCGACCAGCTCGACGCGGATCTTGCGGTAGGTGCCGTCCTGCTTGGCGTCACTGGGCTGGTAGATGAGCTGGTATTTGGCGCGGATGGCGGCGTTGATGGCGGCAAAGTCGTCAGGCAGCTCGCCCTCAAAGCGCGGGAAGAAGCTCATGCCGCCGGTGTACTTGGCGAAGGTGCGCATCTCATTGTCGCCCTGCAGGAAGTCCATGTCGCGCAGGGAATTTTCCATGCCGGGCGAGCCTTCGGTCATGGCACGCAGGGCGCCGCCGGTGGAGATGGTGTAAATGGTGATGTCGCGCGCGGCCTTCACCCTTTTATAGACCTGGTCAAGGGTGGCGCGGGAGAAGGAGTTGCGGCCTGAACTGACGAGAATGATGTATTTGCGGCCGGGGATGCGGCTTAGCCGGTCGATTGCTTCGTTGAGCGCGTCGAACAAGTCGTACTCGCTGAAGCCGGGAATGACGAGCGAGTTGATGGCGTTGAGCAACTGGCCCTTGTCCTGGGTAAAGTCCAGCCAGATGGTGGTCTTCATGTCATAGGTCATCAGCGCCACGTAGTCCTGCGGGCGAAGCTGCTGGGCAAAGGACCATGCGGCGTTGCGCATGTCGTAAATAAAGCGGTAGGTGTAGGGGTTGTTGGAGAACTCGCAGAGCAGCAGCGCGGTGATGGGCGCCTCAACGCGCTTGAAGCCGATGACCTTTTGCGGCACGCCGTTCTCAAAGACGCGGAAGTTGTCCGGCTTGAGATTGGGGACGAACTGGCCGGTTTTTTGCAGGAGCACGCCCACATCGAGCGTGACCTCAGGGACTTCGACGCGGAGAGTGTAATTCGGGGTTCCGGGCGGGTTCTTGAATTTGGGTTGCGCGGGGGCCGGGACGGGAGCCACCTGAGGCGTTTTCTTTTTGGGCAGGGCGATGACGCCGTTGTCGGCTGCCGGGCCACCGGCGGCGGGCGCAGGCTGGATGGTGGAAGGCTTCTGCGGCTGCGCCGGCGGGGTCTGCTGCTGCTGGGTCTGCTGCTGGGTGTCGGTGGTGCTCTGGGTGCGGCCGAGCGGCGCGCCGGCAAGGGCCAGAACGAGGGCGGCGGCGAGCGAAAAGCTGCGGAGCGGCGAGCGGGGCAGCAAGCGAGACAGGGAGCGGGGCAAGGAGCGGGGCAAGGAGCGGGGCAAGGAGCGGGACAGGGAGCTGGACAGGGAGCTGGACACGCGGTGCAGTCGCAGGAACGGCATAACGACCTCGATTCTTGCAGCAAGGATACGGGAAGACCCGTATCGGGCGGCAACCGGGAATGACGCTGAAGCCGGAATTGCACCGCCGTGGCGAGGAATCCCCGGTGACCGGCGGCCCGGCACGCGCGTCCAACGGAGGAAGCCTGCTGCGCAAGACTTGGACGTGCCGAAAGATGACGGGCCGGAGCCTGATGAGCCAGAGCCTGACGATTCAGAGCCAGACGAGCCGAATTCCGACGAGCATGAAAGCCAGGCGTGGAACCAGGAGAACCCCTGCTGCCGGTTGTACTCTTATAGACGTGAATCCATACCCGAAGGACACCCTGAGAAAGCACAGACTGAAATCGCCGAAGGGCGTTGCCGCCGCGCTGAGCCGGTTACGGCCCTGCATGTTGGCTGCCGCCCTGCTGGGCACGGCGCTGGCATCGGCACAGGCGCTGAAGACTCCGGAGATGCCGGCTGCGCAGCCGATGCAGGGCCAAACGACGGGTCAGACATCCGGCCGGGCATCGGGACAAGCATCGGGACAGGCCTCTCCGCCGGCCTCCACGGGAGGGTTTTATCCGCTGAGCAAGGTACACCGCGGGCTGATGGCCACGGCGTGGACGGTTTTTGAGGGGACGAAACCGGAACCGATGCAGGTGGAGATTCTGGGCGTGCTGCGGGGGGCGCGGGGTCCGGGGCACGACATGATTCTGGCACTGCTCAAGGGCGCCAAACCCGAGTACACGGGCGTGGTGGCGGGCATGAGCGGCAGCCCGGTGTATGTGGGCGACCAGCTGATGGGCTCGCTGTCTTATCGCATTGGGCAGTTCAGCAAGGACCCGATTGCGGGCATTACGCCGATTGCACAGATGCTGGAGGTGAAGAATATTCCGCTTGGCGATGGCCGGACGGGCGCGGGCCAGATTGACGCGAGCCAGATTGACGCGGACGGGACGGGTCTGGGAACGGCCGCAGCCGGAGACGCCGATGCGGGCGGGGATTTTGCTGCCGGCGGAATGACTTTTCAGGCGATGGAAACGCCGCTGGTGATGAGCGGATTCCGGCCCGAGGCGATCCAACTGTGGAAGAAAAAGATGGCCGGGACGGGGCTGGACATGGTGGCGGCGGGCGGCGTGGGCGACTCCGCGACGCAGGATGCGATTTCGCGCAAGGCGATGGCGACGATGGAACCGGGCTCGGCGGTGAGCGCGCAGTTGATTCGCGGCGACCTGGAGATATCCGCCACCTGCACGGTGACCTATATTGACCCGAAGCAACTGCTGGCCTGCGGGCACCCGATTCTGCAGTCGGGGCCGGTGTCGTTGCCGATGACGACGGCCGACGTGGTGGCCACGCTGGCCTCGCCTATGAATGCCTTCAAGATTGTGAACACAGGGGCGACGATTGGCGCGTTCACCGAGGACCGGGACTCGGCGATTCGCGGCGTGCTGGGCGCGAAGGCGGAGATGATTCCGGTACACCTGTCGATTGAGGACGCGCAGGACCCGCGGCCGGGGCACATGCGGACGCTGAACTTCGAGGTGCTGGACCTGGCGTCATTGACGCCGCAAGCGCTGATGGTGGCGGTGTACGATTCGCTGCTGGAGTCAAACGACAGCACTGCAGATACGAGCTATCACGTGACGGGTTCAATCCGGCTGCAGGGACGCGAGCCGGTGCCGGTGAACCAGTGGGCGGCGGCGACGGGCGGCGCAACGGCACCGCTGCTGGCGGCGCTCGAGTTCGGGCGGCAGTTTGACCAGATTTATGCCAACGAAAGCCGGATGGGCACGGTGCGCGGCATTGACCTGCACGTGGAGGCGCTGAACCACAACGCGCGGGTGACGCTGGAGGGGGCGCGGCTTGTCTCCGGCGACCAGGTACACGCCGGCGACACGGTGATGGTGGAGGCGACGCTGCGGCCCTGGCAGCAGGCGGCGCGCAATGTGCGCATTCCGGTGCGGATTCCGGCGGGGCTGGGCGAAGGGACGCTGAGGATTCTGGTTTCGAACGGGGGAACGCTGGACCGCGCACTGCATCCGCCCACGCTGGCAACCAGGACACCGGACCTGGATGCGGTGCTTGCCAGGGACCGGCAGCAGCACGCGGCGGACCGCGTGTATGTGAGCCTGCTGACGCCGGATGCGCAGGCGGAGATGGGTGGGGAAACGCTTTCGGGCCTGCCGCTTTCGATGGCGAATGTGCTGGAGCCGATGCGCGCGGCGCGCGATGCGCAACTGAATGGCGAGTCGGCCGTGGTGGCCGCGGAGGCGCCGGCGGGCGGCGTGCTTTCCGGCTACGCGATTCTGAGTGTGCACGTGGAGGGCGGAGGCGGGTTACACTGACTCTGGCGCAGCCCAACGGTGCGCCGAAACGGGAGCCGGCTCCGCGCGATGCGAGGCGATTTTCCTGAGCCCCCGGCAAGGACTGCGCAACGACCATGAATCAGATTCAAGGACTGGCAGCGCATGCGGCGGGAGCTGAGCTTGTGCAGTTCCGATACGACCCGGGAGCGCTGGGGCCGCACGAGGTGGAGATTGTCATCTCGCACTGCGGCGTTTGCTACAGCGACCTGCACATGATTGCGAACGACTGGGGCATGAGCCAGTTTCCCTTCATTCCCGGCCACGAGATTATCGGCACGGTGGCGGCGGTGGGCGACGAGGTTCGCGGTCTGGAAGAAGGCCACCGGGTGGGACTGGGCTGGCAGTCAAACAGTTGCGGGCGGTGCGAGTGGTGCATCCGGGGAATGGAAAACCTGTGCCCGGAGATGGAAGGAACCTGCGTGCGCCGGAATGGCGGGTATGCGGAGCGGGTGCGGGCCGATGCGCGGTTTGTGATTCCGGTTCCCGATGAGCTGGACAGCGAGCACGCCGCGCCGCTGCTTTGCGGGGGCATCACGGTGTATTCGCCGATGCGGACGCACGGCATCAATCCGTCGTCGCGCGTGGGCGTGGTGGGCATTGGCGGGCTGGGGCACCTTGCAATCCAGTTTGCGCGGGTGTTTGGCGCTGAGGTGACGGCGTTTTCCACCTCGGCGGCCAAGGAGGACGAGGCGCGCAAGCTGGGCGCGCAGCGGTTTGTGAACACGCGCGAGAGCAAGCAGATGAAGGACGTTGCCGGGACACAGGATTTTATTCTGAGCACGGTCAACGCCGACCAGGAGTGGGCCAGTTACATGCAGGCGCTGCGGCCCACCGGAACGCTGTGCTTTGTGGGCGTGCCGCCGTCGCCGGTGGCGGTGCAGGCTTTTCCGATGATTTCCGGGGTGCGGTCGATTACCGGCAGCCCGATTGGGAGCCCGCACCGGCTGCGGGAGATGATGGACGTGGCCGCGCGGCACGGCGTGAAGGCGCAGACCGAGCGCTTTGCCATGGCCAAGGCCAACGAGGCAATCGAGAAGGTGAAGAGAAACAAGGTTCGCTACCGCGCGGTGCTGGCCAACTGAGCGAAAGGCAACGAAGGGACGCGCGGGAAGCGCGTCTTTTTATTTGGGCTGGATTTTTCCCCGGGGGGCGCGATGAACGGCGTGCGGATGGACAAGTGGCTGTGGGCTGCGCGGTTCTTCAAGACGCGTGCACTGGCGGTGAAGGCCTGCGAGCTGGGGCGCGTGCGGTCCAACGGCGTGGAGGCAAAGCCGGCGCGCGAGGTGAAGGCGGGCGACCGGCTGCACATCAAAAATGAAGGCGGCGAGTGGGAAGTGGATGTGCTGGCTCTGACCGAGATGCGGGGGCCGGCAGCCGCGGCGCAGGAGCTTTACCGCGAGACGGAGGCCGGCAAAGAGGCGCGGATGCGCGCCGCGGCCGAGCACAAGGCGATGATGCAATACGCGCCGCTGCCGGAGCGGCGGCCCGGCAAGCGCGACCGGCGGAGAATCATCCAGTTTCGCGGGAGAGGGTGAGAGCGGCGACGCGGCTCAACCGGCAGCGAACAAAAAGTCACCTAAAATCCGACACTTGATGCTAAGCTGCTTGCCATACTACCGGCATACTCAGCGAGGGCCCCACGCGCCGTTCCCAAGGCTTGCCGCGATGGGCGCTCCCTCAGGAAGACCCTACTAGGAACAAGGCGCCTCACGGCGCCGGAGGCGGGGCATGTCGGGAAAGTTCAGCAGAAAGCAATGGACCATCGCGGCGGCTGCGGTTCTTCTTGCAATTCTGGAAGCGCAGTTATTGCTTTCAGTTCGGCAGGAGTCGCAATCCTTTGACGAAAGCGCTCATCTCTACGCGGGCTATTCTTATCTGAAGCGGGGAGACTTTGGCATCAACCCGGAGCACCCGCCGCTGGTGAAGATGGTTGCGGCGCTCCCGCTGTTGCCGCTGGGGTTGCCGGTGCCGCCGCCGCGTAATATCTTCTTTCGCGGCGTCTCAATGGTAGGCGGGCTTCAGCTTCTTTACTCCAACGATGCCGATGCGCTTTTGTTTCGTGCGCGGACGGCTGTAACGATCTTTACCCTGACTCTGGCGCTGCTGATCTTTCTGGCCGGTTATGAGATGTTCGGTGCGGGCGCCGGACTGTTTGCGCTTGCCCTGTTCGTCTTCGATCCAAACATGCTGGCCAACGGAGCCCTGGTGGCCACGGATATGGGCGCCACTTGCCTCGTCTTCGCGGCGGTCTATGCCTTCTATCGATATTGCAGAAAGCCCACTCTTTTGCGGCTCTCGGTGTGCTGCCTGGCGGCGGGGCTGGCCCTGGCGGCAAAGCACTCGGCCGTTCTATTGCTCCCCATCTCCGTGGTACTTGCGCTCACCGAGATTGCGCGCCGCCGGAGCGCCGGAGCGGCCACGGCGGAAACACGCGGACGACAGGCGCTGCGCTTGGCGGCCGCGCTGGCGACAATTTCGTTGGTCTCGATTGCGATTCTGTGGGCCTTCTACGGATTCCGCTATCAGGCACGGCCGGGAAATCTTCAGATTACGCCGCCGACCGCGGCTTATCTGGCCGGCCTCAAGTATCCGGCGGAGGCAGGGATCATTCGCTTCTTTGAACACCGGAAGTTGCTCCCGGAGGCCTATCTCTATGGTGTGACCGACATCGTTCTGCTCAGCAGGGAAGGCCGTCCAGCGTACCTGCTCGGCCACCTTTACGCAGGAGGCCGGTGGTTCTATTTTCCGGCGGTGTTTGCCATCAAGTCGACCCTCGGATTCATGTTCCTGCTCGCATTGGTTGTTGCCGCAAAGAAGATCTGGCGATTTGAGTACCGGCGAGAACTTCTCTTCCTTCTCGCGCCGCCGGTCATCTGGTTTGGCATCGCCATGACTTCCAAACTGGATATCGGGCTGCGGCACGTGTTCCCCATTTATCCCTTCCTGATGGTGCTGGCCGGCGGGGCAGCATGGATGCTCGCGCGGCAATCGCGTCGCTGGGCCTTTGCCGTGGCCCTTCTGCTGACGTTTCACATCGCGTCTTCCCTGTGGGCCTTTCCCGCTTACCTGCCCTACTCGAATGAAGCCTTTGGCGGCCCCTCGAACACCTACAAGGTTGTGTCGGACGCCAACGTTGGCTGGGAGACCGGGTTGAAGGCGCTGCAGAGCAATCTGAATCGCCGGCACATCACGCATTGCTGGTTCGCGTTCGACGCGCCGAACGACCCGGCCTACTATCACATTCCATGCACACCGCTGCCCTCATTGTTTTCGCTGCTTGCCGGCGGGTCGCAGGGGGTAGTGCCGGAAGAGATTCAGGGGCCGGTGTTTATCGGCTCCAATGAGCTGACCGGCTTCGATTTTGGACCCGAGGATCTGAATCCCTATAACCAGTTTGTGGGAATGCACCCGGCGGCCATCCTGCGGGGAGAGATATTGGAATACGACGGCAATTTCCAGGTCCCTCAGGTTTCCGCTCTCAGCCATTTTGTCGCCGCCGTCCACCTGTTGCGCTCGGGGCGCCGCGACCAGCGCAGCCTTGATGAAGCTTTCCTGGAAGCAAAGACTGCCGCCCAGCTCGATCCGAACTTCCGGCCCGCGCATCAGATGCTCGAAAATCTCTATATGCAGAGGAAACAGCCGGCAGATGCGCTGCGGGAGTATCAGGCCGAACTGCGCATTTACGAGACGGTCCATCCCGATTTTCAAAAGCTCAAGGGTCCTCCGGGGAAGCCGCTGGGCGCTCCATAGGGCTTGCCGCGGAAAATCCATGCCTGTTTTGCGGCAATCGACTCGACGGGTTGCGCGGCGGAGGGGGTTCAGGCACTCCTTCCCTGCCCGGTACGGGCCAACTTTAGTAGACTCGAAAGCAGCATGGATGTCGCCTCTTTGACGCATGGTTTCTTCCGCCGCGTGGGATGTTCTGGAACTTTGGCGCTGGCGATGATGGCCGCAGCGGGCGTGGGCCCGCGGGCGGCCGCGCAACAAACCCACCTTTGGACGCAATCGCAGTTCAGCGAGTTTGAAAAAGGGACTCCGCAGGGCGTGGCCATCGGCAGCGACGGCCGGTTGCGCGCCGGGCCACAGGCCGAGGAGCGTCTGACGACACCTTCGACCTTTGTGTGGTCAGTGGCCGTGGATACGCGCGGGACGGCGTACCTGGCAACGGGCTCGCCGGGCACGGTGCTGCGGCTGGAGAGCGGGAAGGATGCGAAACCCTTCACGCTGTTCGAGACCAGGGACCTGAACGTGCAGGTGGTGCGGCTGGGGCCGGACGGCGCGCTTTACGCGGCGACGATGCCCAGCGGCAAGGTGTACAAGCTGGACCCGGCGGCAACGGCAAAGACGGACGACTCGCACGCGACGGTGGTTTTTGATGCGTCAAAGGTGGACGCGGCGAAGAGCGGCGACAAGAATTCGCACTACATCTGGGATATGACGTTCGATGCCGAGGGACGGCTGTACATTGCCACGGGCGGGCCGGCGGCGGTGTATCGCGTGGACGTGCGCAAGCCGGGTGCGAAGCCGGAGCTGTTCTTCAAGAGCGATGAGCAGCATATCCGCTCACTGGCGTGGGACGCGAAGGGCGATTTGATTGCGGGCTCGGATGGCAGCGGGCTGGTGTATCGCATCAATCCCGAGGGCAAGGGCTATGTGCTGTTTGAAGCGCCCCGGCGTGAGATTACCTCAGTGGCGGTGGCGGCCGACGGAACCATTTATGCGGCGAGCGTGGGCGACAAGAGCCGCAACCCGCTGCCGCCGCTGCCCATCCAGGGCGTGGCGTCCATCACGATTACGGTGCTGCAACCGGGATCAGTGCAGGCGGTGAACGCAAGCAGCAGTGTGCCGGAGGGTACGGACATTTACGCGCTGAAGGATGGCCAGGCTGCGCGCAAGGTGTGGTCCAGCAAGGACGACATTGTGTATGCGCTGGCGGCGCGGCCCAATGGGCTGCTGGCCGTGAGCGGCAACGGAGGGCACGTCTTCAGGATTGAGCCGGACGGCGACTATGTGGACGCGGCGCACCTGGCGGCGCAGCAGGGATTGAGCCTTGCGATTGAGAAGGCGGGCCCAGACACGAAAGCGGACGCGGGCAGCGTGCTGATTGGAACGGGAAACACCGGCAAGCTGGTGTGCCTGTGCGAGGCAAAGACGCACGAGTATGCAAGCGACGTGCTGGACGCCGGCGCGATGGCGCGCTTTGGGCACGTGGAAGTGGAGCCGGGTTCCGCCGGCTATACGCTGTGGACGCGAACGGGCAACGTGGAGCAGCCGGTGCGCGGATGGAGCGACTGGACGCCGCTGAAGGATGGCGAGGTGGCCTCGCCCGCCGGGCGCTATTTGCAGTGGAAGGCGGAGATCGAAGCGGGCGGAACGCTGGGCAGCGTGGGCGTGAATTATCTGCCGGTGAACTCCGCGCCCGTGGTGGACAACCTGGTGGTGGCGCCGGGGGCGCGCGTGAATGCGCAGCCGCAGACCAGCACTCCGCAAACCGTGAACATCGCGTTCGGCTCAACGAATTCCGGCAGCATCACGGCGGCGACAGACACGTCGTCTTCTCCGCTGCAGGCAACGAAGGACCGCACGGCGGTGACGGTGCGCTGGGCGGCACACGACGACGACGGCGACGACCTCAAGTATTCGCTCTACATCAAGGGCGACGGCGAGCATGTGTGGCGGCTGCTGAAGAAGGGATTGACGGACACGGCCTACAGCTTTGACGCGACGCGGATTCCCGATGGCGGTTATACGGTGAAGGTGATGGCCTCCGATGCACCCTCGCACACGCCGGGCACGGCGCTGACGGGCGAAAAGGTGAGCGACCGTTTCGTGGTGGATACGACTGCGCCGGTGATTGCGAACCTGAAGGCGACGCTGGAAACCGCGGTTTGCGTGAAGACGGTCTGCGGCCAACAGGCGCATGTGACCTTTGACGCGACGGACGCGACCTCGCCGATTGCGCATGCAGAGTACTCGCTGGACGCCGGACCGTGGCAGTTCATGACGCCGGTGGGCGTGCTGTCTGACTCGAAGCGCGAGAGCTATGAGCTGACGCTGCCGGCCAAGGCGCTTGCCAGGGCGCCGGGCGAGCATCTGCTGACGGTGCGCGTCTATGACAGGTATGACAACGTGGGCGTGGCCAAGACGGTTTTCGGCACGCCTGCAAAGTAGGCGCGATGCGATTCGAACTGTTTGTAGCGGCGCGATACCTGAGAGCCAAGCGGCGCCAGGCGGTGGTGGGCGTGGTCACGTCCATCAGCGTGGCCGGCGTGGCGGCGGGCGTGGCGGCGCTGATCATCGCGCTGGCGATTACAAACGGAATGCAGCGCGATTTGCAGGACAAGCTGGTGGACTCCAGCGCGCACGTGATGCTGATGCGCGTGAAGGACGACGGCATTCGCAACTGGCAGCCGCTGCTGGAGCGGCTGAGCAAGCTGCCGCACGTGGTGGCGGACTCGCCTGGATTGTATGAGCAGGTGCTGGTGACGCGGGGCGCGCGCGACGGCGGTGCGGTGATTGAGGGGATTCTGCCGGAGTATGAAAAGCGCGTGAGTTCCCTGCTGTCGACGGCCACGCCGGGCTCGATTGCGGCGCTGCAACCGGCAAAACCCGGCGCGGCAGCCGAAGGCGAGCCGCCGATTGTGCTGGGCAAGGACCTGGCCGACTCCATTGGCGCGGAGGTGGGCGACACGGTGACGGTGATCAGCCCGCAGGGCGAGATGACGCCGCTGGGCATGTATCCGCGCGTGCTGCGCTTCCGGCTGGCGGGCACCTATCACACGGGCTTTTACCAGTACGACGGACAAATGGGTTTTCTGCGGCTGGGCGATGCGCAGCGGCTGTTCAGCGAGCCGGACCTGCTTTCTGTAATCAACTTCAAGCTGGACAACATGAACCTTGCGCCGCAGGTGGGCAGGCAGATTGAGCAGGCCGCAGGCAAGGGATTTATGACGACGAACTGGGAGGAGCAGAACCTTGCGCTGTTTCGCGCGCTGAAGGAAGAGCAGGCGGTGACGTTCATCGTGATTGCGCTGATTGTGATTGTGGCGGCGCTGAACATCATGATCGCGCTGACGATGATGGTGATGGAGAAGACACGCGACATCGCCGTGCTGATGAGCTTTGGCGTGGACCCGGCGCAGGTGCGGCGGATTTTCCTGATGCAGGGGTTGCTGATCAGCGTGGTGGGTACGGCGCTGGGGCTGGTGCTGGGCTATGTGGCGTCGTGGGCCGGCGGGCACTACCACTTTATTCATCTTTCGGCCGAGGTGTACTCGATCGACACGCTGCCTTTTGCGCCGCTGGCGATTCACGGCGTGATTGTGGCGGCGGTGTCGATTGGGATTTCGCTGCTGGCGACGCTGTATCCCTCGTCGTCGGCGGCGCGGATTCTGCCGGCAGAGGCGCTGCGTTACGAATAAAGCTACTGCGGAGTGATGATGCCGCCGAGAGCGTGGCGGCGCGGCAGCACAATGCCCCGATGATCCACCTCCACTGTGTGGAGCGGAGTTTTGGATGAGTCCGGTGGCAGGGTTGGACGCTCGGTGAGCGCGCCTCCGCAGGCCGGGCACCAGTCGGCCCGGGTTTCAGCGGCAAGCACGGCTTGGCACTGGGTGCAAATGCGCTCCATGGAGACAAGATTACCGGATGAGGGCGCAGGCGCGCAGCCGGTACACTGGGGAGATGCACCCTCCAGTTCGCCTGGTGGCCATTGACGTGGACGGCACGCTGCTGGCGACCTTTGCCCAGACCATCAGCCCACGCAATGCGAAGGCGCTGAAAGCCGCGCAGGATGCGGGGATTACGGTGACGATTGCCACGGGGCGGCGGCAGGCTTACACCACGCCGCTGCTGGAAGGCGTTGGCCTGCGAGCGGAGACGCCCCTGATTACGTCCAATGGTGCAGTGACGCGCACACTGGGCGGCGAGCCCATTGACCACTCGCAGATGCCGGCGACGGCGGCGCGGGGAATCTGCGGACTGCTGCGGGGATTCGGGATTCTGGTTTTCACCTTCGACCGCAACGGGCGGGGCGAGCTGGTGCTGGAGGATTTGGACGCGGCGCACGGGCGCCTTGCGTTGTGGGTGGAGGCCAACCATGGCGCGATTGAGGTGGTGAAGCCGCTGGAAGATGCGCTGGGCGGCGGCGAAGACCCGATTCAGGGCCCTATTCAAGGCATGCTGGCGGGCAGCGTGCGGCAGATGCGGAAGGCAGAGAAGGCGCTGGAGGCGAGCGAGTGGGCGGCGCAGTGTGAGTGCGTGCTGACGGAGTACGGCGAGCGGGATTTGTCGATTCTTGACCTGCTGCCGCCGGGGGTCTCAAAGGGATGGGCGCTGGAGCGGCTGGCCGCACGGCTGGGTATTGATCGCCGGGAGACGATGGCCATCGGCGACAACTGGAACGACGAGGATATGCTGGAGTGGGCCGGGCAGGCGGTGGTGATGGGAAATGCCCCAGAGGAGCTGCGCGCGCTGGCCAGGCTGCGGGGATGGAAGCAGGCTCCGCCGAACAACGAGGACGGCGTGGCCGTGGTGCTGGAGCGTGAGCTGGCCAGGCGGATGGCGGCCAAAGAGTGATGTGGAAGCGTGATGCGATGCGGACAGGCGTGACGATTTGCGCGGCGCTGGTTGTGGCGGCGCTGGCCGCGCCTGCGGTGACGCGCGCGGCAGAACGTGTCCAACTGCGCAACGGCTTCACGATGACCTGCGATCACCATGCGCGCGTGGACGGGCAGGTGCGGCTCTACCTGACGGCGGGCGCGGACAATTACATTGCGCTGCAGCCGGAGGAGATTGCGGGCTATGAGAAGATGGACGACCCTGCTGCAGCGCCCGCGCAAGGCAGTAGAAATGCACAACCCGTGGCGAAGGACGCGGTGGCGCTGAGCCCGGCGGACCTGCGCGAGATGCTGAACCGCGCGGGCATGGCGCACAACCTGGATGTGGACTTGCTGGCGAGCGTGGTGAAGGCCGAAAGCAACGGGCAGACGCGCGCGGTGAGCCGTGCCGGCGCCCGCGGGCTGATGCAGCTGATGCCGGAGACGGCGGCGGGCCTGGGCGTGCAGGACAGCTTTAACGCGGGCGAGAATGTGCAGGGCGGCTCGGCGTATCTGGACGCGCTGCTACGGCGCTACCACGAGAATCTTGCGCTGGCGCTGGCGGCCTACAATGCCGGGCCGGAGGCGGTGGACCGCTGGCACGGCATTCCGCCGTACACGGAGACGCAAGCCTACGTGGCGCGGGTGATTCACGCGTTCAACCGCAGGGTGCGGGCGCGCGAGGCCGAAGCGCGACCTTTGACCGCCGGCCGGCGGGGTGGGCGATGAGCGCGGCGCACCTTTTCTGTTCAGTGGCTCTGTTGCGCGAAAGGCTCACCTCCTCATTGATTCCCTGCAAATTGACGGATGCGCCATGCGCCTTGAACTTAGAATGGACGCAGACCACCGAAATTCCGAAATGGAGAACGCTTGAAGAGAAGGCAATGGATGGCGGGCCTGGTAGTGCTTGTTGGGCTTGTTGTACTGGGTTTATACGCCCAGCATCGCTACTCGTTCGATTGGCACAAAGTCGCCCATCAGTTCGCGCAAGCGAATTGGGGAGAGGTGGGTCTTGCCATCGGCTGCATCTACCTGGCTTTTATTGTGCGTGCAATCCGATGGGCATGGCTGATCCGGCACAGCAAGCGCGTGCCTCTGCTTTCGCTTCTTGATACGCAGGTCATTGGTTTCACGGCCGTCGCGCTCATCGGAAGGCTGGCTGACCCCGTGCGCCCTTTCCTTGTCTCCAAAAAGACCAGACTGCCGCTGAGCAATCAGGTCGCGGTCTATGTTCTTGAGCGATTGTTCGACGCGGGCACAATGGCCTTTATCTTTTCGGTGGCGATGCTTGGAATTCCGACGGACCAGATTGTTCATGCGACCTCGCATTCACACCTGTTGTCGATATTGAAGCTTAGCGATCCTCGAGCCATTTCCTTTGCGGTGCGCTATGGCGTTCTGGTTCTGACACTGCTTGGATTTTTGTTCCTGCTGGCGATTCGCATGAGCGGGGAGCTTGTGGCAGTGGTGATGGAAAAGAGCTTCAGCATTTTTTCCGCGCAGCTTGGCAGCTCAGCAGGACATAAGATTCGAGCTTTCCGCTCGGGCCTGGACACGATGCGCCACAAGAGCGATTTTGCGATGATCAGCGCACTGTCGATTGCGATGTGGATACTGATTGCGCTGTCGTATCTGCTGAGCTGCCGGGCATTTGTCGCCAGCCCGGAGCTTGCGGCGATCAGCCCGCAGAAGAGCGTGCTGCTGATGGTCGCAAGTGGCGGCGCAAGCATCTTTCAGCTTCCCGTCATCGGGTGGTTCACCCAGATCATCGCGGTGGCGGCGATCCTGACGGCAGGCTTCGGCGTGGCCAAAGAGGCGGCGACGGCCGGCGCCGCGACGCTGCTGCTGGTGACCTTTCTGAGCATTGTGCCGGTGGGGCTGGTGTGGGCGCAGATTGAGCACGTGAGCCTGCGCAAGGTGACTGTGGAGAGCGAGCACGCCGAGGAAGCGCTGGAATCCGCTGAAACCACAGAGGCAGCCGATACAGCGGAGCAGGCTGAAGGGTAATTACCGCTGCGAAGCAATCTTTGAGAATCAGGGCGTGGGCGAAGGCACGGCGGCAATGGTGGGCCGTGTAAAGCGCAGGCGTTCCGGCGCGACGGCTCCGCCGGTAAGCAGCATGCTCATGGCCTGCTCCATGGTGAGATCAGTTTCCGTCACGCGCTCCAGCGGCAGAATCTGAAGGAAGGCCGAGGTGGGATTGATGGCGTTGGGCAGCAGGACGGCGGCCAGATCCTGTCCGGTGGTTGCGTCCTTGAGCGTGCGGGTGAGGAAGCCCAGGCTCTTTTGGCCGGCGATGGGAAAATCGACGAGCACCACGCGCTGGCTTGCGTCCTTCTTGGCCATCATGGAGTCAAGAAGCTGGCGCACCGAGGTGTAAATTTTGGCAACGAAGGGCAGGCGCTCCAGCACCCACTCCAGCAGGCCGAAGATCTGGCGGCCGACGACGAGCGAGGTGATGCGGCCGAGGAGATAGAGCGCAATCAGTGTGAGCGCGATGGCCAGCGCGGCCCGCACCCAGTCCTGCGCTATCCATGCATGAGGAATGAACGGGACAAAGAGCGCAATGAGCGGGCGGCCGGCGCGGGCCAGGTCGCCGAGGACGAAGCTGAAGACGAGCCAGGTGACAAAGAGTGGGCCGATGGTGATGAGTCCGGCGAGAATGTTGCGCTGCAGATCGCGCAGAGCGTGGGAAAACACGGGTTTCATGCGCCTCTCCTGCCGTCGAGAATACGCGAGCGAAGTTGGGATGCGGCGGGAAAGGTGCGGCGGGGGTTCCCGGCTGGGCAAGGCACGCGGAAGGCCTGCTGAGGGTTCCAGTGGCGCGGTTGGGTCTATATAGTGGAGGGTGAGGCGAGGCGATGAGCGGAAAAGCGGAGATGGAGGAAGGCAAGACGGCTGAGACGTTGCAGGCGGAAGAGGCGCACCGGCCCCAGTCCGCGACGCAAGCTGCTGCCGCCGTGGCCGAGGCCTCCACTGAGGCGCAGGAAGCGCTGCGCCCGCGCACGCGCATGATTGAAAAGCCCGGCGCCGCGGAGAAAATAGACGCCGAAAAGCTGCGGCCCGTGCCGGCAGAGGTGAAGGTACTGCGGCCGGCTGCGCCGGTGCGGCCGCTGGCTCGCAAATCGCCGGCCCAGGAGCCCGCAGTGCGGTATACGGGGCTGGAGCGCGTGATGGACGTGGCGCGCAAGGTGATTCCGGTGGTGCGGAAGGTGCTGCCGCTGCTGGATGGCAATGTTCCGCTGACGGTGGCCAACCTGCTGGCGCCCACGCTGGAGGCTCCGCGGCGGCCCGTGGACCTGCATCCGCTGGAGGCGGCCGTGGACAAGCTGCACAGCGGGCAGGTGGAGCTGCGGACGCAGGTTGTGGCCCAGGCCGCGAGCCTGCACCACCTGAGCGAGCAGGTTGCGGCCCTGCAGGAGCAGGCCGACCGCAACGCGCGGGAGCGCGAGGAGATGGCCGAGGGGTTGCGCCGGCTGCGCCGCCGGGTGATCTGGGTGGCCTGGCTGGGCTTTGTGCTGCTGGCGGCCTCGCTTGCGGCCAACGGGATACTGCTGGCGCGAGCGCTGGGCTGGATGCGCTAAGCCGCGGCGCAGGGTTGTGAGGGCCGGATCTGCCGTCCGATGGCTGGAGGGCGTAACCCGCTGAATTTTGATTGCTTCAATTAGCTTTTTAAGCTGACCAAATCAAACTGCCGATTCTTTGCTACCTTTTACGAAGTTTGCGAGGTCAGCGGTTGCCAGTCGTATTTTCGCAGGTCTAGTATTCCGGTTAGTTTCAACTTGGGGGAATATGCCCCGAGCCGCAATGCAGTTGTTCCTAAGTTCACAGAGCTTCACAAACGGGCGGCGCTTACCGGCGACCGCGTAGGGAGTGTCTCGACTATGGCATGGTATGCCTACTGCATCGGTGAAAAACAAGCCTTTCCTGAACTGGCCCGTCATCGCAAACCTGTTCCTCTTGAAACCGTCCATGGAGTGAGCGGAAACCAGGTGTTTCTCTATCCGGCAAGCGACCTGGCCATTGTCGTGAGCGAACACAACCCGGCAGAGGAGCTGAGCCAGAAGGCAGGCGTGGACCATGCGCGGGTCATCGCGGACTGCTTCCAGCACTCAACGGTTCTGCCCTTCCGCTTTGGAACGGTCTTCAGCGACGACGAGAGCCTGCGGAAGTCCATTCGGTCCAACCAGCGGCAGTTCGTGAACAACATTGAAAAACTGCGCGGCAAAACGGAGATGCATCTGCGCATCTTTGTGGACGACTGTTGCGCGCGCGAGCTGATCCACCATGGGCTGGCTGAAGGCGTGGGCCGGGAGTATCTGACCAGCCTGCGCGAGACCGCCACGCGGCAGCGCGAGCGCCAGACGCGGGCCCGCGCAGTGAGCTTCCAGATGCATCGTCTGTTCATACCGCTGGACGAGGAAGTGAGCTGCCGGCTGACGGAGAGCGGCAAAATGGTGCTGGACGTGGCGCACCTGATCGAGCGCAAGCACGTGGAGCGCTACCAGAACAAATTTGCGTCAACCAGCGCGATGATGCGCGAGTGCCACCTGCAGCTTTCAGGGCCGTGGCCTCCGTATCACTTTGTCCACCGGCTCACGCGCGGACACGCACACACCGGCAACGGCACGCACGCGACGCCGGCTGTGCCCGCGGCGGCGGTGGGCGGACGGGAATCTCACATGGCGGCGATGGCGTAAGCGGACACGGCACACCAGAGCCCGAAAGCCCCGGCGCAGGCCGGGGCTTATTTATGTTTGAAGCGAGGCGGCGCTGGATTGGCTGGTGCGGCTCCAGAGTTGCCATACCCGGAAACCGGAATACATTGAGGCATTT